>VIFX01000100.1:0-1534 GCA_006864685.1 Mycolicibacterium hodleri
CTAGCTTTCGCGCCGTGAGTCAAGGGTGATGTTGGGCGTGGTTGATGGGCCGGGCGGGTTGCTCGGCTTCTCACGCGATGAACAGTGCGTCAGTGTTGGTTGGTGGGCCGTCGTGTTCCGGCAGGCTGATTAGTCGCCGTGAGCGGCAGGCTTTCGTGTGCGCCGTGATGGCGGCCCAGGGCGAGCGGGCGGCAAGCTAGGTTGCGCCGTCGTGCGGCATAGCTAGAAAAGCCGTCACCGTTCGCCGCTGAGCCTTCCTTGACGATAGCGCCGTTCATCGAAGGGTTGTTGGGTTCGGAGCAGTCGGTATGCCAGGCGGCATGCGTGACGTGCGAGCGCAACGCGGGCCTGGATCGGTGCCATCCCCCGCGCCCGCAATTCAGCATTGCGTTCGATGAACGCCGGCGAGCATTGGGACAGCCCCCAAGCGATTCCCATCAACGCGTCACGGTGCTCGGCCAGCCCTTGTCGAGAAATCCTGCCACGTCGGTGCAACGTCGCCGAGTGATAGAGCGCTGGCGCCAAACCTGTTGCCGAGTAGAGATGTTCAGCGTCAGGGAAGCGTTCGATGGGAAGGCTGTGTGCGGCGAAGGCTGCCGCACGGATGGAGGCGACGCCGGGAAGGGTGGTCAAGATCTGACCGTCGGTGTCGGCGAGCAACGCCATGACTTCAAGGTCGATGGACGCGATGTCACCTCGGAGGCGGCAGTATCGGTCCAGGTCACGATTCAAACGATGAGCGCGTTGGTCGGCATCGGCCGGCGGAGGCAGACATTCACGCCACCGCTGCAGCCAGTAGTGGGCGGTGCTGGTCGTCAATCGGCCCGGGGCCCGGCACATCAGCGACCGCAGTTGCGGTGGTCGTCCTGCAAACGCCGCGGCGCAGGCCAGCACGGCCAGACCGGTCGGGGTCTCCAGGGCCAAGGAACGCCCGTGACCGGCAGGAGCCGACAGTCCAGGGCAGAGGGCGTTGAGCTGGTCGTGCAGCCGCTGCTGAGCGACCTTGCGGTCGGCGACCAACCCGCGACGATGCCGCACCGCGGCCCGCAGCGCCTCCGCCGCGGACTGCTGCCCGTAGCGTCGACCGCCACCTTGCCGTGCCATGTACGTCAACGCTGCGCAGTCGCGATCGTCGGTCTTGAATCTGCCTGAACCCAGCTGTGTGCGAGCCGATTTCGTCTCCGAAGGCGCGAACAGTCGCACTGAGCCGGGATGACGGCGTTCCAGTTCGGTGACCCACGGTCGATGCAGGCTGCCGGTCGCCTCGATCGCGATCACGGGTGCAGCTGGACCGTGTTTGTTCAGTGCGAGCTCGAGTTGGGCGATGCCTTCTCGCGAGACCGACAAGGACATCGGAGCAGCGAGCATTCCAGAGCCGTTACTGATCCACACCCGATTGAATGCCTTGCCTGGATCTACGGCAACGATCACCGTCGACGGATCAAGCGCAACTTCCAACACCGACATAAGTAGCCTCCTCCGAACCGGACCTCCTACGAGGATCCGCCCAGTGACTACTCACGGCCTATCAGCT
>VIFX01000101.1:0-1504 GCA_006864685.1 Mycolicibacterium hodleri
CCGTCGAGGCGCCGCCCCCACCGCCACCGGCGGAGACGGGGCCGCCGCCGGCGACGTCAGCCGCTCCTGCAGGCCCGCGGTTCATCACGTACTCCGTGACGGGGACCAAGGCGCCGCTGGACCGCATCTCGGTGACATACACCGACGCGTCCGGCAGGCAGCGCACCCAACAGAACGTGTACATCCCGTGGTCGCTCACCGTCACGCCGATCTCGATGTCGGAGTTCGGCTCGGTGCAGGCGTCGAGCCTGCTGCGACTCAGCAAGTTGAACTGTCAGATCACTACTAGCGACGGGCAGACCATCGCCTCACAGCAGAACAACGACTGGCAGACGAGCTGCTGATGACCGCTGACGTGGAAGGTGGGGCGACCGCGGTTGCGCGGCCTCGCCCCGGGACACCCGATCGAACCGATCGCATTCTGGTCGTCGTCGCCGTCGCCCTGTGGCTGACCGCGCTGGGAGCCGGGGTGGCGGCCGTCGTCGCACTCGTCGACCTCGCCAACGCCCATACGGTCGGTGCGGAGAAGTCCGACACCCCGTGGCTGTTGTACACGGTCATCGGCGTATCCGCCTTGGTGATCATCGGGGCGATCCCGCTGCTGTTGAAGGCGAGGCAGTCCGCGGTAGCGAGTGCCCCGGCCCGTTCGGCGTCGCCGGACGACGGTGCGAGGTCGGGCGGCACGCCGTCGGTGGCACAGCGGCTGCAGCCGTTCGGTGCGCCGGTGCTGCGTCGTTACTCGACGCCGCCTGCCGGCCACCGAGTCGGTTTCCCGACTGCGGCGGTCGAACAGATCTGGCTGCGGTGCACCGCCAGCATTGCGGCCGCAATCGGCGCTGCCGCAACGGGAATCGGAGTGGCCACCTATCTGATGGCTTCCGGCCACGACACCGCGTCATGGATCGTGTACGCCGTCGCCGGTGTCATCACCCTTGGCATGGTCGCAGCGCCCCTGACGTTCCTTCGCCAGTTGCACGGCGTCCTCGAGTCGGCCAGCTAGCCCCACCGCCGCCTGGCACCGATTGGGCCGGGGTAGGGGAGTGGGCCCGGACCATCGAGGCCCCGTCGGGCGCCGGGTCGCCGAGTGTGTGGGTCCTGGATGCGAAGTGCGGGTGCGACGTCCACGAGCCACACGGTCGGCGACGGGTGTGGTGCGAACACCGCTCCGGTCGGGCCCGTCGACCCCCGAGTGCGAGGGTCCTGAATGCAAAGTGCGGGTGACGGCGTCGACGAGCCACACAGTCGACGAGGGATGTGGCTGTCACACATACGAACACCGCCCCCGACTTTCGTCGGGGGCGGTGTTCGTATGTGGTGGGATGCAGACCGTCAGTGATCTCCGTTGGAGCTGTGTCCATTGGAGCCATGACCATTCGAGCCGTTGCCGTTGGTGCCTTGGCGTTGTTTGAGGGCGGTGATGGCGCGGTGTTCGGCGGCGTGGGCGGCGTCGACCAGGGCGGTCTGTTCGCCTTCGGGGTCGGGGTAGAGGAAGTTGCCCGTGCCC
>VIFX01000102.1:0-1455 GCA_006864685.1 Mycolicibacterium hodleri
ACCCGTGCAGACGGATACTCGTTTGGCGGGGAAGTTGGGTACGACGTCGCTGGTGTTGAGCGTGTTGGCGTTCTCCGCGCCGATCGTCACCGTGTCGGGATACATCGCGTTTGCGATCGGCTTCGCCGGCCAGGCCGCCACCTTGGCCTGGGTCGTCGCCACCGCAGTGCTGCTGATCTTCTCGGTCGGCTACATGACCATGACACGCCACATCCCTCGCCCCGGCGCGTTCTACGCCTACATCTCCCTAGGCCTGGGCCGAGTGTTCGGAGTGGGCAGCGCGTTTCTGGCCACGATCTCCTACATTCTGATCTGCGTGGGCATCTACGCCTTCGCCGGTTTGACTCTGTCCCAAGCGATTGCCCATTACGGCGGCCCGACGATCCCGTGGTGGACAGCCAGCGCAGCCGGCTGGATCCTGATCACCGCACTGGGGCACTTCAACGTCGAACTCTCCGCCAAGGTCCTGGGCACCGTCATGGTCCTGGAAGTCATCCTGGTCGCCATCTTCAACGCCTTCACCCTGGCCAAGGGAGGGGCCAGCGGGCTGTCGGTCGAGCCGCTGGACCCGTCGCTGTTCATCGGCGCGGGCACCGGCATGGCCCTGCTGTTCGCCTTCGGCAACTTCATCGGCTTCGAGGCGACCGCCCTGTACCGCGACGAGGTGCGCACCCCCGCCACCACCGTCCCCAGGGCCACCTATCTCTCAGTCCTGCTGATCGGCGTGTTCTACGCCGTCTCGGCGTACTCCCTGGTCATCGCCTACGGCGGATCCGCCGCCGGGCAGCGCGCCACCGATGACCCCTCCACGATGTTCACCGACGCGATGTCGCGCTACGTCAGCCCCACCGTGGCCAACGTGACCCTCGTTCTGGTGGCGACCTCGGCACTGGCATCGGTGCTTTCGGTGCACAACGTGGTCGCCCGCTACCTGCAGAACCTCTCCGCCGACCACGCACTGCCCTTCTTCCTCTCCGCGGTCCACCCCCGTCACAAGTCGCCCTACCGGTCCTCCCTGGCATCGTCGATCATCATGGCCGTCCTGCTGGTCATCGCCGCCTTCGCGTACTCCGATCCGACGCTGATCGTGGGCTCGGGAAGCGGACTGGGCACCGCCGGTGTCCTCATCCTGATGGCCTTCGTCAGCATCGCGGTGGTCCGCTACTTCGCCCGCACCGGAGTCCCCGCAGGTGAGAACACATGGAAGGTGACCGTGGCCCCCATCGTCTCCGCCGTCGCCCTGGCCGCCGTGGTCATCTTCGCGGTGATCAGATTCGACCTCCTCGTCGGCGGCGAGCCGGGTGAGAATCTGTGGATGCTGCTCGTGCTGGCGGCCTTCCTGGTCGCCGGGTGCCTCGTCGCGCTGCACCTCAAGCGCAACAAACCCCAGCTCTACGCCGGCCTCGGCCGCGCCATCGGCGACGACACCACCACCGACCCCACCGGCGAAGCACA
>VIFX01000103.1:0-1347 GCA_006864685.1 Mycolicibacterium hodleri
TGAATCGCCCTGGTCCTGATGGAGACTCTCGCTATTGGATTCCGACCAGGGCTTGGTCGGTCCGTTTCGTAGCGTAGAAGATGTCCTCGAACTCGGCGGGCGGTAGGTCGTCGAGGTAGCCGTGCAGGCGGCTGGTGTTGTGCCAGTGCACCCACCCGAGGGTGGCCAGTTCGACGTCCTCGACGGTCTTCCATGGACCTCTGCGGGCTGGCCCGTAGATCAGTTCGGCCTTGTAGTAACCGTTGACGGTCTCGGCCAGGGCGTTGTCGTAGCTGTCCCCGACGCTGCCGATCGAGGGCGCCGCACCGATCTCAGCGAGCCGCTCACCGTAGCGAATAGACGTGAACTGCGACCCGGCATCGGAGTGACATCGCAAGTGCGGCAATGTCATTCCGCGTGACCAGCGGGCCATCTCGATCGCATCGAGCACCATCGTCGTGCGCATGTGCCCGGCGACTCGCCAGCCCACGATCATTCGGCTGAACACGTCGGTGATGAAGCAGACGTAGGCCACCCCGGCCCAGGTCGGCACGAACGTCAGATCAGTCACCCACAACTGATTCGGTGCGGTCGCGGTGAAGTTCCTCTTGACCAAATCGGGATGCCGCGCCGCGGTGGGGTCGGGTTTGGTGGTGCGCACCCGCTTGCCGCGCCGCACCCCGACGATGCCCGCAGCCCGCATGTGTCGGGCGACCTGATCACGTCCGACGTCGTGACCTGCACGCTGGGCGGCCTTCCAGAGCTTGCGGGCGCCGTAAACGCGGTAGTTGTCCTCCCAGAGCGTCTGCAGCGCCGGCCCGACGACCGCATCGCGGCAGTCCCGCGCCGACGGCGTACGGGCCTTGTTCGCGTAGTAGGTGCTCGGGGCCACCTGCACGCCTGCCGATCGCAGGACGGTGCAGATGGGCTCGACCCCGAACTCGCCGCGATGGGCGTCGATGAAGGCGACTACTTCTTGTGTTGGCGGTCGAGCTCCGCCCCGAAGAAACTTGCTGCGCGTTTCAAAATCTCGTTGGCACGCTTGAGTTCTCGGATCTCTTGCTCGAGATCCTTGACCCGCGCCGACTCCGAGGTGCTGACCCCGGGAGCGTGACCGTCGTCGATGTCGGCCTGACGTACCCAGGACCGCACCGACTCGATGCCGTACCCAAGTTGGCGGGCGACCCGCTGCACCGTCCCGTGATCGGTGCTCAGTTCCGCGCGCAGGGCCCGCACCATCCGCACCGCGGCGGCCTTCTCCTCAGCACTGTATCGACGCGTCGTCGGCTTCCCGGGCGACTGTTCCTTCGGCATGGCTCCATCCTCGTTTCCAAGGTCAGGAGCCTCCAGCATTTCCAGGGCGATTCA
>VIFX01000104.1:0-983 GCA_006864685.1 Mycolicibacterium hodleri
CTACTGCACGACGTCCTCGACGCGTGCCCGGTCACCCGAACCTGGACCACACCCGGCCGCGACCCCGAACCCGACCTCGCCGGCCTGCGCGACCGCGCGCTGCTCCTGACCGGGTTCGTCACCGCCCTGCGCCGCAGCGAACTCGCCGCCCTGGACGTCGACCACCTCAGTGAGCACCCCCGCGGCCTGGTGCTGACCATCGGTCGGTCCAAGACCAACCAGATCGGCGCCCAACCCGAATTGGTCGTCGTCCCCCACGCCGGTCATCCCCGGCGCTGCCCCGTCACCGCCCTGACCACCTGGCTCGAGGCGGCGGCCATCACCACCGGACCCGTCTTCCGGCCCGTCTCCAAGGGCAACCACGCCCTCAGCCGCCGACTACACCCTGAATCGGTGAACACCTTGGTACGCAACGCCATCCAGCGGTCGGGCACCGACCCCACCGGGTACAGCGCCCACAGCCTGCGCGCCGGCTTCGTCACCCACGCCCACCTCCGCGGCGCCACCGACCGCGCCATCGCCCACCAAACCCGCCACCGCTCCCTGGCCACGTTGAGCGGCTACGTCCGCATCCACACCGCCTGGGACGACAACGCCGCCACCCAGCTAGGGCTGTGATGCCCGGCGCCCGGTTGGTGAGAGAGAGCTAGAGGCGCTTCATCAGCAGTGATCGCGCTAGCGCTGGGTACTTGCCCATCGGCCGGTCAACGCCGCAGAGATCGAGGAAGTGCTGTGGGCTCACTGGCATTGTTTGAGTGCACAGCACCCGCCACTGTGCGAGCAGTTCGACGAAGGACCTCGGAGTCCTGTGTTCGCAGACTCCCTCGAAGACTTGGAGGTCTCGGTATATGAGAATTGAATCGCCCTGGTCCTGATGGAGACTCTCGCTATTGGATTCCGACCAGGGCTTGGTCGGTCCGTTTCGTAGCGTAGAAGATGTCCTCGAACTCGGCGGGCGGTAGGTCGTCGAGGTAGCCGTGCAG
>VIFX01000105.1:0-636 GCA_006864685.1 Mycolicibacterium hodleri
ATGTTGGCGTATCCCGCGACGGTGGACGGGTCTACGGTGCCCGCGAGGCTGTCCAGGTACTGCTTGGCGTACTCCCCTAGTGGCCGATTGGCTTTCGCCTTGGCGGAAGAGGGGTCGATGCCCCGTGCGTCGTCCAACGCATCCTCCACCTTGCGCAGACGGGCCTTGGCCTTGCGCTCGGTGTCGAACGTCTCCGAGGTGGACTTGAACGCTCCCGTTGGTGCACCGAACTCATCGCGCACCGGCTCACGCCATCGAACCTGATAGCTGACTACGGGATTGCCCTTGGCGTCCACCTTGCCGGTGGTGCGCTTTCGAATGGTCGCGGCCATCAGTTGCCCTCTTCCTTGTCGTCCTGGTCGCTCATCAAGTGTATGACTGCCATGCCCTCACACGTGGCCTTGAGTTGGTCGCGGCCCTGGTGGTTGTCAGGGCGTGCCACACCTTCGGCGTCTCGCGGCATCACGCCATCCCCTCGCGGTCCAGGACACGGCGAACGGTGCTGTAGCTCCACGCTCCACCCTTGGGGGCCGGTACTCCAGACTCGGTGAGAGCCTTCGCAATAGCCTTGGTTCCGCAGCCGGCGTTGCGTTGCTTTAAGATTCGCCGCACGGTATCGCGGTCGATGGTCGAGGG
>VIFX01000106.1:0-575 GCA_006864685.1 Mycolicibacterium hodleri
CTTCATTCACGGTGCCGTCGCCGCCATGGACGATCACCACGTCGGTGCCGTCACGCGTTGCGTCCCTTGCGATTTCGATCGCGTGGCCGCGGTGATCGGTATGGACGACCGTCAGCTTGACGCGGCTCTCCAGCGCGTGCGCCAGCAGGTCACGACCCGCCGGAGTGGTCGACGTGGCGTTGGGGTTCACGATGAGGACGGCACGCACGGGGCTCAACCCTATCGGCACGCCGTCGCGCCGCGCTCTACGCTCGACCCTGTGATCGTGCCATCGCCATCAACCGTCCGTCAGGCGGCCGTCGTCGTGGCTCTGGAGGGCGTCGCGCTGGTCGTCGTGGCGCTGGTGCTCGTCGCCAGGGCGCTGGGGGGCGCCCACGAGGTGTCGATCAGCGGCTACGGCACCGCCGGTTGGTACGTCGTCATGGGTGCAGCGCTGCTAACCGCGGCGTGGGCGCTGTGGACGGGTAGACGGTGGGGCCGGGGCATCGCGGTGTTCGCCCAACTCCTGCTGCTTCCGGTGGCGTGGTACATCGCCGTCGGCTCCCAGCAGTGGTCCTACGGGGTTCCCGTTGCCC
>VIFX01000107.1:0-562 GCA_006864685.1 Mycolicibacterium hodleri
TAGCCGGTACCCATGCCAAGCAGGGCAAGGCCCACCGCAATGAAGACCACGACGCGGAAGATCCCGTCCAGCGTCCCGAGGTCGAAGAGGAAGAGCTTGGCCATGGCGGCGGCCACCACAGCCATCCCGCCGATGATCGGAAGGGAGCGTTCGGCACGCGGCACCTTCGTGGCGTGCCGGAGGACGGCTGCGGCCAATGCGATCCAACAGAGCGTGGC
Organism: Mycolicibacterium hodleri; assembly: GCA_006864685.1. Classification (GTDB taxonomy): domain Bacteria; phylum Actinomycetota; class Actinomycetes; order Mycobacteriales; family Mycobacteriaceae; genus Mycobacterium; species Mycobacterium hodleri_B. The sequence continues at coordinate 219 of VIFX01000107.1, forward strand.
CGCCACGTGACCCGCTAGGAAGCCATCCGCCTCACCGCCGAGCAGCACCCCTGCCGTCACGCAGAACGTGGTCATCCCGTACAGCGCGACGATCGCCGCCATGGTCCATGACCAATCCGCGGGTGCCGACCACGCGACGGCAACGGCCCAGGCCACCAACAGCAAGCTGCCGACGAGTGTCGACATGGCCATCGGCGTGGTCAGCGCGGTGCCCTCGAGCAAGAGGAAGGGCGGAGCGTAGGCGAGATGGAAGAGCCCGCCTACGACGCCGAACCCCATCGCGCTGGCGCGTGCCACTCGACTGCGCCGTCCCGCAACGGCGACCACGACTGCCATCGCAAGGA
>VIFX01000108.1:0-541 GCA_006864685.1 Mycolicibacterium hodleri
GACCCGTACCGCGACGTCTCGGCCCAATTCGTCGGCCATGTCGGCGGTCATCGTCAGCACCGTCAGTGTGTGATCAGTGGCGGTGACTAGGTTGACCCCGTCTGTTGGTGCATCGTCGGGGACCACGGTCTTGCCGGCGTCCTCGATGACGACGGTTCCGTAGTCGGGGAAGACGTCGAATTCGGCGAGCAGCTGGTTGGGGGATGTCATGGACTCGCGATCCAGATCATCTGTGGCCCTTCCGGTGCTTCTTGTTGGTGCTTTGGTGGAGGCGGCACCGTCAACGGACCTCGTATAGGTGATCGGAACCGGGGCACGTCGTCGCTGACTGTCTGAGTCTCGATTGCGCGGAGATCCGAGAACCGATGGCACCCACTCTGCGGGAATGTCGTTGCTCGGTGTGGTGCGGACGTGCCGCGTGCAGCCGTCCATGGTGGGCCTCGTCGTGATCATCGTGATCATTTGCTGAGAACGATACCCAATTAATGATTGACATTCCAGTCCGTTATGTGTGACCGTGCACTTGCGGCCTGTACATAGC
>VIFX01000109.1:0-512 GCA_006864685.1 Mycolicibacterium hodleri
GGGTGCGGGCGTGCTGCCGCCAGGGGAGCCGAATGACCCACCGCCGCCGGACATTCCACCGGCACTGCCGCCGACTCCGCCGCCACCGGTCGTGCCGGCGGAGTGCTGGACGGGAGCGGACGCGGAGGAATCGGTCGGGGGAGCCACCGGCGCGACGGGCGGAGCCGTCGCCGCAGCGGGGGACATCATGGGCTGTTGGGTCGCCGCGCCCTGGCCGGCACTGAGGCCCTTGGCGAACTGGTCGGCGGGGGCCTTCTCGCCGCCTGATCCACCGGACCCGCCCGTGGCGCCGGCCTTGCCCTGGGCGTTCTTGGCATCGGATGCTGCGTCGGACTTGGCCTGCATGTCCTGTAGACCGGACTTGGCGCCCGCGGACGCATTGCTCGTCGACTGCGCGGGCGAGGATGAAGAAGACGACCCGCCCGACGATCCGCCGCCAGACGGGCTCGAGGGCGAACCTCCGCCGCCGCTCATGCTGGGGGCGCTCGGGGCGCTGGGGGTTGATGGGCGTG
>VIFX01000010.1:0-170929 GCA_006864685.1 Mycolicibacterium hodleri
GGATTGGGTGGTGGGGGGCACGGCTGCCCCGGCGGGGCGGCGCACGGCGGCGGTGGCGGTGTCGCGTTGGCGATCCCCGTCGCGAAGAGTGGCCCCAGAGCGACCGATCCGGCGCACAGGACCGCAGCGGTCACCCGACGGTGCCTTTGGCGGCGCAATGGCAAGTTCATGAATTCCCTTCTGTAGTAGTCGATGTCGACGACTAGCGCGTCAACGCATTCGACGGTGCCACGAATCTGCCGATCATGGTGTGGCGGCACCCCATCGAGGGTTATGGGTGTCGTAGCAAGGTTCTGTGCCTGGGCTGTGCCGGACGGCCGTTCGGGCTGATAACGGAATGTGTTCGGGCAGATGACGACACCGTGATGTACCGCCCGGCCGGGGGAATCGTCCCGCCGGACGCCCCACCTTCGAGTGCGGGTCCCGAGGAGAGGCATAGCTGGCGCATAGACTCTGCACAGGGCATCGCTATAGAGCTGCTACAGAATTGCTAGGTGCACAACACCGGTGACGTAGTCCATCGATCGCCCGCGTTGGCTGGAGCCGACCGCATTACCCACCCCGACGGTTCCCCGATCCAAGTGCTCGTCGTAGACGACGAGCCGGCGCTTAGCGATCTGGTGTCAATGGTCTTGCGGTACGAAGGTTGGAACGTGACCACGGCGGCCAACGGCGCTGCGGCGATCCGCCAAGCAGCCGCCGGATGTCCGGACGTGGTGGTCCTGGATCTCATGTTGCCCGACATGAGTGGGCTCGACGTGTTGCACGAGCTCCACCGCATCCGGCCGGAGCTACCCGTGCTGCTCCTCACGGCGAAGGATTCGATGGAGGATCGCATTGCCGGCTTGGCCGCCGGAGGAGACGACTACGTCACCAAGCCCTTCAGCGTCGAGGAGATGATCCTTCGACTCCGAGCATTGGTGAAGCGGTCTGGACGCGGGGTGGTCGACGGTTCCAGTCAGCTCGTCGTCGGCGATCTGGTCTTGGACGAGGACAGCCACGAGGTGACCCGTGCCGGGGAGCAGATCTATCTCACCGCCACGGAGTTCTCGGTGTTGCGGGTGCTCATGCACAACCCGCGACGCGTCCTGACGAAAGCCCAAATATTGCACCATGTCTGGGAATACGACTTCGACGGTCGCTCGAACGTCGTCGAGCTCTACATCTCGTATCTGCGCAAGAAGGTCGACGCGGATCGGCCACCGATGATCCATACGGTCCGGGGCGTCGGATATGTCATCAAACCCCAGTAGCGCGACCGACCGCCCTCGGGTCATCCGCCTGTTCACACCCCGTACCTGGCCGCTCCGCATCCGCTTGGTTGCGGTCGTGACGGGCCTCGGAGTGTGCCTCTGTGTCGCGGTGGGCGCGGGGACCCTGCTGGCGATGAGGAGCTACCTCATGGCTCAACTGGATGCACAGGTGCTCGAGGCGCAGTCACGGTCGACGATGTTCTATGAGATGGGCAAGCTGCCGGTCGTTCGCTTCTCGGGACCGGGCCCGTTGTTCCTTGACGGGCCGGGCCAGTCGTCGGGCACGGTTGGTGCCGTGAGATCGGGTGACACGGTGACCGAAGCCGCGGTGATCACTCCCACCGGCAACCGGATCGCGCTGAGTCCGACGGCAGTCGACCAACTCGCGCGGGTCCCAACGAAGGGCATGGTCAGCGTCGCGCTCGCCGGAGTAGGCGACTATCGCGTGACGGCGATTCCGGTCGACGACACCGATGTGGTGGTGGTCTCCGGGCTCCCCATGGCCGACGTCGAGGCGACCCTCGCCTCCGCGGCTTGGATCATCGCCGTGTCCTCTCTGGTGGCGCTTCTGGCCACCGTCGCCGCGGTCATGGTGATCATCCGCCGCCAGCTGGATCCCTTGTCGCGCATGTCGTTGGCCGCGCAGCGCGTCGCCCGTCTTCAGTTGGATCGGGGGGAGGTACGCCTGCCGACACCACTGGAGCCGGTGGATCCGGCGACGGCACACACCGAAATAGGACGGCTCGGTACGGCCTTCAACACGATGGTCGACCGGGTGGCAGAGGGTCTGACGGCACGGCACACGAGCGAGACGCGAGTCCGCCAATTCGTCGCGGACGCGAGTCACGAATTGCGCACCCCGCTCGCGTCGATCCAGGGGTATACCGAGTTCGCCGAGCGCCTCGTCGGCGACACCGACGAGCAGGGCAACCTTCGCAACAGATCCGACCTCGCGCACGCGCTCTGCAGGGTTCGCGACGAGTCGCGGCGGATGAACGAGCTCGTCGAGGACATGTTGTTGCTGGCCCGACTCGACACCGGAAGGCCCGTCGAGTGCGAGCCGGTCGACCTGTCGGACCTGCTGATCAACGCCATCCACGACGCGCACATCGCGGCACCAAATCACCGCTGGGTCTTGGACATTCCGCCTCACACGGTCAGCGTGATCGGGGATCGCTCGCGGCTCTTCCAGGCGGTGGCCAACCTTCTGTCCAACGCCCGTGTGCACACCCCTGCCGGGACGAAGATCGTCGCGTCCGTGGCGTCGAACCCCGACCGCTCGGCCACACTCGCCGTCGTCGACGACGGACCGGGGATTCCACGGGATCTGTTGCCCAACGTATTCGAGCGCTTTGCGCGGGGCGACGGATCCAGATCCCGGGCCGCTGGCAGCACGGGACTCGGACTCGCGATCACTCGTGCCGTGGTGACCGCACACCACGGCACGATTGCAGTAGACAGCAGCGCGAGGGGCACTTGCTTCACCGTGACGCTGCCCGAGTCGGGTTCGGCCACCGACGTCCTGGAAGCTGGCTCGCACATGACGTCGGCGGCCGTTGCCGCGACCGGCGGGCGATAGCGCCTCGATACGGTTTGCACAGCAACGGCCCATGTTGGCCGGGCATGCTGCGCGGGACCGAACGCGTGGCTACGACAGCCGACGCGTGAACTCGTCGAGCGTGGGGTGTTGAGCAAGTTGGTGTTTCGCAAGGGATCTGGCGTCGTGGCGGTGATCGTTGCCATGCTCGGCAGCTCCGCCACGGTGGCGCACGCAGAAGCCGTGAAGGTGCCCGACGTCGTCCGCCAGGTGATGACGATCGACGGTTGGCAGGTGACGCTGTCCCTGACCGATGCGCGATACGACGCGGTGCCGAACATGGCCAATGCGCTCCTCTCAAAGGAGGGCTATCTCAGCGGCAGGGTCACCCTCACCGTCGACGGCGTCGGCGATCGCCCGATCAACACCGGTCAACTGGTGGTGGGCGCGCAGCTCGGTTGCCAGGTCAACCTCGACGACGGACTCGACCTCGGGTTCAGCGTCGACACCGACCTGTTCGACACCGACGACAACGAAGTGGGCGTGGGTCCTGACATCGGCACGACGCTCAAGTCGGGGGGCATCAAGGCCGTCGGGTTCGGGGCGAAGGCACTGAAGGGATCCGTCGCCACCATCTCGATCCTCGACGCTCACGTGCAAGTCGACCAGTGTGGCGGTGCGGTCACTGCGCGGCTCTTCGCGTCCGCGATCACCAGCTCGGATACCTCCGACGACGCCCTCAACGTCTACGGCGAGGTGCTCCCGTTGTGAGCGCGGCACTGAGAGCGGCCGCTGCTCTACTGGCAGCCGTGGCCGTCGCAGTCGGCGTCGCATGGGTTGCGCATGCCGATGACGACGACGATGACGATGACGACGGCCCCGGCAGCAGTTCGATCGAATCATGGCCGCCCACAACGCTTTCGTGGCCTCCGCTGACGGCGTCGACGGATCGGTCCGTCGCCGAGACACCGCCCGTCGTCCCGGTGCCCTGATACCGATCGGTTACGCGTCTCATACGACATCCACAGCCGCACCTGCTTTGGTAGATGAACGACACGTGAACGTCTATGAAAGGTGTTGCAGCATTGAAGGATTTGAAGACGTGGTTGGCCCGAAAGGCCGCAGCGCCGCGACACTCGCACGACGACGTGCCTACGGAGCCGACCGGTTACCAGCAGACGGCGAGCCGCCTGCACTCGTTCAACCGATACGAAATCAAGTACCTGCTAGACGAATTCAGGGTGGCCGAACTGCGGTCCGAACTCGAGGCTCGGATGGGATCGGATCCGTTCTCGCCCCGGGGTGGGTACCCTGTGACGTCGTTGTACTACGACACGGCGGATCTCCGGTTCTATTGGGAGAAGATCGAGGGCCTGCGGTTTCGTCGCAAGTTGCGCATGCGCCTCTACGGGCAGCCGGCAGACTGTACCGACCAGACCCCAGTCCAGGTCGAAATCAAGCAACGCGTGAATCGCGTGACGCAAAAACGTCGAATCGAACTGCCGTACGGCGACGCCCTGCAGTGGCTGGATGCGCGGGAAGCGTTGGAGTGCCATCGGTCTCAGAAGGGCTTCGTCGACGAGGTGACGACGTTGGTCGGCAACCTCGACCTGCGGCCCATCGTGACGACGGGCTATCTGCGGGAGGCGTTCGTGGGCCGCGACGCGGACCTGGGCTTGCGTGTGACGATCGACCACCAGGTGCACGGTCGTGACCGGGACTTCCACTTCGCGTCCGGCGCGACGAACCGGTTCATCATCCCGCCGAAGCTGGCCGTCGTCGAGATCAAGGCCAACGAACGGGTGCCTTACTGGGTAACCGATCTCGCGGCCCTCATCGACATGTCGGTGGTCCGGGTCTCCAAGTACTGCCAGTCGGTGCAGGCATTCGGCATGGCGCCTCGGTCACGCGACGGAGCGCCAGAGCTCGTCACGGCACCGGCCGGAAATTCAATGACAGCAACCTGATACATGACCATCACACGACTACACCCACATCGAAGGGACGGTCTGGAATGACCATCGACCTGCAAGACCTCAGCGGAACGTTCACCATTTTCGACGTAACGGCGTCGTTGATGCTGTCGTTCGTACTGGCATCGATCATCGGATGGGTCTACCGATACACGCACAAGAACGTGTCCTACAGCCAGTCCTACGTTCAGACCTTGGTCATGGTGTGCATGGTGATCTCGGTGATCATGCTCGTCGTGGGATCGAACATCGCCCGCGCCTTTGCGCTCGTCGGCGCACTGTCGGTCATCCGATTCCGCAACGCCATCAAGGAGACTCGCGACGTCGGCTTCATATTCCTGGCCATGGCGGTCGGCATGACGACAGGCACCCGCTTCTATCTACTGGCCATCGCCGCCACGGTGGTGATTTGTCTGGTGCTGATGATCATGTACCGATTCAACTGGTTCAAGCTCGACGTTCAACGACAGGTGGTCAAGGTGCAGGTGCCGCCGGAACCCGAGTACACCGCGCGCGTCGAGGACGTGCTCGTCGACTTCTGCTCGGAGTTCGAGCTGGTCTCGACGGAGTCCGCACGCTCCGGGGCCCTCAACGAGCTCTACTACACCACGCAGTTGAAGAAGGGGCGCAAGGGCAGCGCGCTGATCGCCGAGCTCAGCGCAGTCAACACCGGCCAGCGAGTGACGGTGCTGACCGGATACGACCAGACCGACATCTGATGCAGGAGACCGACCCGCCCGTGAGCCACGAGCCGCCGAAGACGCGACTCGTCCACCGGGTGCCCGTGCGACTGCGGCAGCACTGGAAGGTGTTGGCGCTGCTCGCCGCCGTCGTGACCGGATTGGTGGCCGTGGTGGGTCCGTACCGCATTCGGCCGTACATCACCAGCGATGTGACGATCATGCAGTCCGAAATCACCGACAACATTGCCGGGACCGTCGACCTGTTCGACGACGACGCGAAACACACACTCGTCGTGGACATCTCCGATGCGCAATACAAGAGGATGATCTCGGCGTACGAAAAGGACGGAGACAAGAAGTGGGTGACCGCGGACGTCGTCGTCGACGGCACGCAGATCAGTGACGCTGCTGTAAGGCTCAAGGGAAATTCGACGTTGATGGGCCTGGGTGGCGACCGTGCCCGTCCCCAGGGTGCGCCCGCATCCGGCGGCGTCGGCGGTCCACCCGGGGGCATGACCGGGATGGCCGTCGCCTCGGCAGAGGACCCCACGTCCCTTCCGTTGCTGATCAGCTTCGACGAGAACGCCGAAGGCCGTGGCTACCAGGGGCTCACCGAGTTGTCGGTACGGCCGGGATCGCCGGTGGTCAACGAGGCCCTCGCGCTGTCCCTGACGGCGCACACCGGGCAACCCAGTCAGCGCTACGCGTACGCCACCTACACGATCAACGGGAAGACGACGACGCGGCTCTTGCTCGAGCATCCCGACGAGATGTACGCAAACTCGTTGTCCGACAACGACGGCTACCTCTACAAGGCAGACGCCAGTTCGCGCCTGCAGTACCGCGGACCCGACCAATCGCTCTATGCCGATCAGTTCAAGCAGGTCAACTCCGTCGACGACGGCAATCTGCAGCCGATCATCAACTTTCTGGCATGGCTGGACGGGGCCGACCAGAAGGAGTTCGACGAACACCTCTCCGATTGGGTCGACACCGAATCACTTGCCCGCTATCTCGCCACGCAGAACCTGCTGGGCAACGGCGACGACATGGGCGGACCCGGGCAGAACTACTACCTCTGGTACGACCTGTCAGACAAGAAGATCGACGTTGTCTCATGGGATCTCAACCTGGCGATGACCGGCGGTGCCACCACCCAGCCGGATGAGGAGGTTCAGATCGGGCCTCCACCGGGCACCGAGATGCCGGGTGCCCCCGGCGGGATGCCCGACTTCGGCAACCAGCTCAAGACCCGCTTCCTCGAGTCGACCGCGTGGGCTCCGAACTATCACGCGGCGTACTGGGAGCTGTATGACCAGATGTACGCAGACGGGACCGCAAAGGCCCTGCTCGGCGACATCGCGGCCACCATTCCCATCACCGACGGTCTTGACGAGCAACAGCTCTCGACCGCGGTTGCCACCACCGATGCGTGGATCACGCAACGCATGGAAAGCCTCGACGCGGCGAGGCTTCGGTGACCTCCTCGGGGGCAGGCGCGGGGCACCAGCCGGCGAGCGACGCGGAGCAGGTCATCTCGCGAAACCACTTCGACGGCCGATCACCCAGGGTGCTCGTCATAGATGCCGAACGCGTCGTGGCGGAGATGCTGTCGATTGCACTCAACGCCAGCGGCATTCGCACGACAACCGCATGTGACGGCGCCTCGGCCCTGTCCGCGGCACGGTGCTTCAGACCCGATCTGGCGATCGTCGACCTTCGGATGCCCGACATGGATGGTCAGCTGCTGCTCAATCGCCTACTAGAGTCACATCCGACGCTCCTGACGATTCTGCTGCACCAGAAGTCCGCCGACCGGTCGCGCCCCGTGGTGGACGCCGAACCTGGTGGCTGGTTAGTCAAGCCATTCAGTATCGAGGATGCGATGTCGCGGGTCCGGAAATTGATGCGCGACAACGGTATGGACCACGAGTCTCTCTGTGCCGTGGTATCGGTGGGCGATCTCGTCCTGGACGAAGAGCATCTGCGCGTGTGGCGCGGCAATGACCAGATCGGGCTTACACCAACCGAATTCGCGCTGTTGCGCTTCTTCGTCCGCAACCCCGGCCGGGCTCTTGGCATTCGGGAGATCCTCGGACGGGTGTGGCACTACGACTACACGGGGCATTCCTCCCAGGTAAGGCTCTACGTGTCCTACCTGCGTCGACGAATCGACGACGGAAGGGATCCGATGATTCACACCCTGCGCCGGACCGGATACATCCTGAAGCCGTCACGCGGATTCGCCAATCCGAACGACGATCCTGCGATGCGCGGTGCACGGCCGACCGCCACCCCGTCGACGGCTCGGGCGACCCGATGATCCGCCGGTGGCTCGACGATTACGGGTGGACCGACCACCCACCGCGTCATCGTCAGTTCGCGATGACGGTCAGGTCGTAGAGCATGACGCCGTCCACCGTGGTCGCGGTGTAGTGCTCTTTGACCCAGTCTCCGATCTGACTGGACTCCGACTGGGCACCCGACTCGGTGCGGAAGTCCGGCATCCCCGGGTGAGGCGACTCGAGGAAGGAATGAATGCGTCCGGCTTCGACGTACTCCTGGAATTGTTGCAACGTCGGTGCCGGGTCCGCCCCGGCGAAACCACCGATGGGCATCACCGAGTCACCGGTCGCCAGCTGATATCCCGACGCCTCCATCGACCCAATCGCCGCGGCGACCCACGTGTAGTTCTCGGCATCGGCGGTAAGCAGCCCCGTCACCTGCTCGGACGGCTTGCCCTGGCCGGGCAGGTGACCGCCGCCAGGGGGCTCGGGTAACCCTCCGCCCGTCGACGGACCTGCCACGACGATGGGACCGGTGTGCGCGGTGCCGACGGTGTGGATGCAGAATGCCATCGGACCGGCAAGGGCGGCGGCCACGGCCACTCCTGCCGCCCATGTCGTCAGGTCGCGGGCTGCAATGGTCACCCCCGGCCGAACGGCGCCGACGAGGAGGCCCAACGTCGACACCGCGCCGAGTGTCACGACGATCCAGCGCAGGGCGGGTACGAAGTCCGGTGCTCGACCTAGCAACACCCATGCCCAGCCGGCCGTCACGGCCACGATGACGGCCAACAGCGTTGTCACCCAGCGCTTGTCACGGTGCCGCCACAGGTGTGCGGACCCCATGCCCACGACCGCGGCGACCGCGGGCGCAAGGGCGACGGTGTAGTAGTCGTGAAAGATTCCCGACATGAAGCTGAACACCAGGCCGGTGACCAGGAGCCAGCCGCCCCAGGCGATGTAGGACGCCCGGGTGAGATCAGTGCGCGCAGCACGGCCGCACAACACCAATCCGGCGACGAGGAGCACCAGGGCGGCGGGCAGAAGCCAAGAGATCTGGGTCCCTGACGCCGTGCTGAACATCCGGGTGATGCCCGAGGATCCGAACATAGGTGGGCCCTCGGGACCGCCCGGTCCGCCACCGGCGGGGGGAATCGGTAGTCCGCCGCCGCCACCGGCCCCGCCTCCGAGGATGCGGCCCAAACCGTTGTAGCCCAGCGTCAGCTGCAGGAAGCTGTTGTCGGAGGATCCGCCGATGTAGGGCCGGTCGGCCCTTGGCCACAGTTCCACCAGCGCCACCCACCAACCGGCGGCCACCACGGATACCGCCAAGCCGGCCGACAGTTGAAGCAACCGCGTACCCAACCGCGGCGGTGCGGCGACCGCGTAGGCGATGGCGAGACCGGGCACGATCAACATGACCTGTAGCTGTTTGGTGAGAAATCCGAGGCCGAGCATGGCGCCGCACAGTACGACCCACCGCGTGCGACCGCTCTCGATTCCACGCAGCAGCGCCCACACCGCGGCCACCATCAGAAATACGAGGAGCGCATCGGGGTTGTCGTAGCGGAACATCAACGTGGCGACCGGTGTCAGCGCGAGCAGCGCGCCGGCGACCAAGCCGGCCCCCGGCCCGAAAGTCCTACGCACCGATGCGTATACGAGTGCCACCGACGCGACACCGAGCAGTACCTGGGGAAGCAGGACCGCCCAAGAGTTGACGCCGAACAGTCGCGTGCTGACCTCCATCACCCACAGCGATGCGGGCGGTTTGTCCACCGTGATCGTGTTCGCCGCATCCGACGATCCGAACAGGAATGCCTTCCAGCTCTGTGTGCCCGCCTGGACGGCGGCGGCGTAGAACGAATTGCCCCAGCCGTTTTGACTGAGTCCGATCGTCCAGAACGTCGCGGTGCCGACTAGCAGTGCTGTCAACGCAAGCCGGGTCCAGCGCGCAGGCGGTGGGTCGCCGACCAAGGTGCCGACGGCATCGTCGTCGTTCTCCGTGGCGGGTGCTGCGGTGGTCATCGCATCCTTCGTGGTCGCGCGCACCGCTTTGGCGGCAGTTGGAGTCCAAGTGCTGGATGATCATGCAACGTGCACATGTGAATCCTGTGGGCCGAATACTTGCACTGGCTGTGAATGCCGGCGCGGCGGAACCGAGCCATACAGTCCCGAGTCCGACGTCTGGTTCATGCAACACCCATAGGTTTCAGACGGTGACCGATTCGTGGTTCAAACGTGACCACAGTGACAGAACGTTATCCGCGTGCCACCAGTTCTTTATTCGCGGCGCACCCCATTGGACGACGGAAACGGCGCACGAATGACTACCGAGACCCACCGAAATCACGCAAGACCTACCGCCACCGCGGTACGTCTTCTCGTATCAGTGACGGCCATGATGGGGGTGGCCATCTCCATGCCCGCCTCGGCTGGTGCCGATGCGGGAGACGCTTCACTGCTCACCGACTTCGGAATCGGCAACAACGGCGCGATCAGCCAGATCATCGCGCAGTTCGCCACCTCCCTGTGCCCCATGCTGGTGCAGCCGGGCAGCCAGGTCGTCAGCACGGCGACGACCGCGAGCGGCCACGGCGGGCTGGGATCGCAGCTTGCCGGCGGGGTCGCGGGTCTGGCGATCCAGACTCAGTGCCCAAACTTCATGACGTCCTTGGCAAACGGTGACTTCACGGTTCTGAGCAACGCGGCGAGCATGATGGGAATGGCAACGCCAACCGCCAACCCGCTGTCGTCCGTCACCGCGGGCGTGGCCGGAACTTTGCCCGGCATTCTCGCTACACCCGGCACCTGACATCCGTTTCGAGGAGCGAAATGTCTTGTCTCAACGGCTATCACAATCTGACGATGGGTGTGCTCATTCCACTGGCCGCCGTCGCGATAGCAGCTGCCGCGCCGACGATGGCGCATGCCGACACCGGGACGAGTCCCGTCCTCGACACCGTAGGTACCGCCGGTGCGTCGACGACCGCGGCGCCCAGCTCTTCCTTGGGCAACTCAATCTGCACGGCGGTCCAACAACCCGGTGAGACCATGGCGTCGATCGCATCCGCACTTGCTGCCCGAGACGGCACGTCCCCGCGGATGTCCAAGGTCTTGACCGGTCTCGCCATTTCCATCTACTGCCCAACGATGATGTCGACCCTGCCCGGCGACGACTGGCTGAGTCTGCTCGGGTCGGGGTCCTAGAGCAGTTGTGGCTGGGTCCGCCGAGCGTGGGCCCTACGTACGCGAGATCGACGGAGGACGTGCATACCCCCCACAGTGGGCGGGGTAGGGCGCCACGTCACCGTGGGGATTGACCGGGGTAGGGGAGCAGCGCCATCTCGCGGGCGTTCTTGACGGCAATGGTGATCTGCCGCTGCTGCTGGACCGTCAACCCCGTGACGGCGCGCGACCGAATCTTGCCCCGGTCGGAGATGAACGTACGCAGCCTCGCGGTGTCCTTGTAGTCCACGGCGTCGACGCCGAGGGCCTTCAGCGCATTGCGCTTGGCGGGCTTGTTCTCCCCGGCGCGGCCCGACCGGACGCGCTCTAGCTTCTTGCGCGTCATCTACCAACTCGCCTTTCGTATCCCGGGCAGCTGGCCGTCGTGGGCGAGCTCCCGCACCCGCACTCGGGACAGGCCAAACTTGCGTAGGTGTCCCCGCGGCCGGCCGTCGACGGCGTCGCGGTTGCGAACTCGGACGGGACTGGCGTCCCTGGGTTGACGGGCCAGCTCGGCCTGCGCCTGAATGCGCAGTGCGACGGTGGTTTCGGGGGATCGGATGATCCGCTTCAGCTCCGCTCGTCGCTCGGCGTGCTGCGCCACGATGGCTCGGCGTTGGTCGTTCTTCACGATCTTGGACTTCTTGGCCATCAGCGCTCCTCGCGAAAGTCGACGTGTCGACGGATCACCGGGTCGTACTTCCGCATGACCAGGCGATCCGGATCGTTGCGGCGGTTCTTGCGGGTGACGTAGGTGTAGCCCGTCCCGGCCGTCGAGCGAAGCTTGACGACTGGTCGGATGTCAGTGCTGGACAACGGTTTATCTCCTTCATGTCTCAGGGACGGTGTTTCGTCGCCGACCCTTAATGAAAATGATTATCAATAGTGGGGACTGTAGCGCCCGGCGCCGAAAATGCAAACCGGACGGCGGCGCCGGCTTACAGGTCGCTGTGAATGTCCATGCCGACTGGCGCGGGACTATTGGAAACGATTATCGTTCTCGCCATGACTCGTTCGCCGTACCGTTCGGCTCCACTTGCCGCAGCCCTCGCGCTGACCCTGAGCGTCGCGCTCGCCGCCTGCGGCTCCGATCAGACCGCGCCATCCGCATCGTCGACCGCCGCTGCGGCCGGAGCCAGTACGACGAGCAGCGAGCCGTGCCCGACCGCGCCGCTGGACGTCGTGGTGAGCGTCGACCAATGGGGTGACATCGTCTCCGAACTCGGCGGCGCCTGCGCCAAGGTCAAGACCATCCTGGCCGGCTCATCGGTCGACCCGCACGACTACGAACCCTCACCCGCCGACGCCGCCTCCTTCGCAGGCGCGAAGATGGTGGTCGTGAACGGAGCGGACTACGACGCCTGGGCCTCGAAGCTGGCCGAGTCCTCGGCGGGTGCGGCCCCCGTGGTCAGCGCGTCCGAAGTCACCAAGACCGCCGATGGCGCCAACCCGCACCTTTGGTACAGCCCGACCGCGGTAACGGCCGTCGCCGACGCGGTGACCGCGGAGCTGAGCAAGCTCGACCCCCAGGCGGCGAGCTACTTCGGCGAGCGTCGGGAAGCGCTCACCACGACGTTGAAGCCCTACGACGACCTGATCGCCAAGATCAAGGCAGGCGCGTCGGGCAAGTCCTACGCTGCCACCGAGGGAATCTTCGACTATCAGGCCGAAGCGATGGGGCTCGTCAACAAGACCCCCGAGGGCTACCAGCGAGCCTCGGCCAACGAGTCCGATCCGTCACCGGCCGACATCGCAGCGTTCACCACGGCCCTCTCGGAGAAGAAGGTCGACGTCCTGATGTACAACACCCAGACCGAGGGCTCGATCCCGGAGCAGATTCGCACCGCGGCCGAGCAGGCCGGCGTGCCCGTCGTCGACGTCACCGAGACTGTCCCGCCCGGACAGACCTCGTTCGAGGCGTGGCAGGACGGCCAGCTCACCGCCCTGGCAAAGGCGCTGGGTGTCTCGACCTAAGTCCGAGCACGATTCCGTTGCGCTGGCGTTCACCGACGTCAGCGCGGTTCGTGGACGGCGGTTGATCTGGTCCGAGGCGACTTTCGAGGTGCCCGCAGGCGGCATCGTCGCCCTGATCGGCGCCAACGGGGCAGGCAAGACCACGCTCCTGCACATGATCCTGGGTCTCGTCCCACCCGCGTCAGGTGAGGTGCGCGTCTTCGGTCGCAAGCCCGGTGAGGACAACGACGGCATCGGTTACGTCCCTCAGGACTACGCCGCCACCGCGGGGGAGGCGATCCGCGCCCGCGACGTGGTGATGCTCGGGTTGACCGGCCGGCGCTGGGCGTTCGGGCGGGCGACTGCCGCGCAACGCGAGACGGTTCGGGAGACCCTCGTCGCGGTCGACGCGACCGAGTTCGCCGACCGTCGGCTGGCACTTCTGTCGGGCGGGCAGCGCCAACGCATCGCCATCGCCGAGGCGTTGGTCTCCAAGCCGCGGATGTTGATCCTGGACGAACCGTTGGCGTCCCTCGATCTGCGCAGTCAGGGCGAGATCGTCGCGCTGTTGGCACGGCTGCACCGCGAGTTGGGCGTGACCATTCTGGTCGTCGCGCACGACCTGAACCCCCTGCTGACGATGCTCGACAGTGCGATCTACCTACTCGACGGGCATCCGCACTACGCCACGATGACCGACGTCGTCGACGACGCGCTGCTCAGCCACCTGTACGGCACCCCCATTCGGGTGGTACACACCCCGCAGGGCGAGATGTACATGAGGAGCGCGCCGTGACGACACAGTTGGTGGCCATCGGCTATCAGCAGGACTGGTGGACGATCCTCGGCTCGCCGTTCATGCGCAACGCGCTGATCGGTGGAACCGTCGTCGCGCTGGCCTCCGGGTTGATGGGCTACTTCATCGTGGTGCGCCGCAACGCCTTTGCCGCGCACGCCCTCGCCCACATGGGCCTGCCCGGTGCGACGGGCGCGGTGCTGCTCGGCATTCCGCCCGTCCTCGGTCTCGCAGTGTTCTGCGCAGGCGGGGCACTGGTCATCGGCGCGTTGGGCAAACGGGCCTCCGACCGCGACGTCGTGACGGGGACGACCTTGGCCTTCGCGACGGGGCTCGGATTGTTCTTCAACTCCCTGGCGACCAAGAGTTCCAGCACGATGACGAACGTGTTGTTCGGCAACCTGCTGGCGATTTCGCACGAGCAGCTGATCGGCTTCTCGGTTCTCTTCCTGGTGCTGATGTTGTGCGTCGGATTGATCTACCGGCCCCTGCTGTACAGCTCGATCAACGCTCCCGTCGCCGAGGCGAAGGGTGTTCCGGTGCGCGCGCTTTCCATCGTGTTCATGCTGCTGCTCGCGCTGGCCGTGACGATGGCGGTGCAGGCCGTCGGCACGCTGCTGCTGTTCGCGTTGTTGGTCACTCCGGCGGCGACCGGGATCATGCTGACACCGCGTCCGTCCCTTGCCATGGCGATCTCGGCCGCGATCAGCGTGTGTTCGGTGTGGCTCGGGCTGGGTGCGTCGGCGATGTTCAACGTGCCGCCGAGCTTCCTCGTCGTCACCGTTGCCTGCGGCATCTGGTTGGTGGTGTGGCTGATTGACCATCGTGGCCGTCGCGTCGCCGACGTACTCGACCACCCGACCCGCCCGGGCGGCGTCGCGCCTGCCGAACCCGCCGGCGCGCTACTGCAACCGAAGTCGGTCGACTCGGGTGGATCACGCACGCCGGCGTGACAGCCTTAATGAAAACCATTATCATTAACCGATGCCTTCGGCCGAGTCTCGACGCCTGCCAGTAACGGTCCTCTCCGGATTCCTCGGCGCGGGCAAGACCACCCTGCTGAACCACGTTCTGGCCAACCGTGACGGACGCAAGGTCGCCGTGATCGTCAACGACATGAGCGAGGTCAACATCGACGCCGCCCTGATCGCCGGGCAGGGCCATTTGGATCGCACCCAGGAGAAGCTCGTCGAACTGACCAACGGATGCATCTGCTGCACCCTGCGCGAGGACTTGGTCGACGCGGTCAGGGACCTGGCCTTACAGAACAGGTTCGACCACCTGGTGATCGAGTCGACCGGAATCTCCGAACCGATGCCGGTGGCGGCGACGTTCGGCTGGGACTTCGACGACGGATTCGCACTGTCGCGGGTGGCTCGGCTCGACACCATGGTCACCGTCGTCGACGCCTCCACGTTCCTGCTCGAACTCGCCCGCGGGGACGCGCTCACCGAGCGGGGCTTGGCGGCGGCCGACGAGGACGGGCGCAGCATCTCCGATCTGCTGGTCGACCAAGTGGAGTTCGCCGACGTGATACTGCTCAACAAGACCGACCTGCTGAGTGAAAGTGCTTGCGGGACAGTCGAAACGATACTGCGTCGACTGAATCCGACGGCTCGGATCACCCGCACGAATCACGGTGTGGTGCCGCTGGAGGCCGTCCTGGACACCGGGCTGTTCGATCCCGTGCTCGCGGAATCCGCACCCGGATGGGACGAGGAGATCGCCGAAGGGCGCACTCCCGAGACGGAGGAGTACGGCATCAGCAGCATGACGTTCCGCGCCGATCGTCCGTTTCACCCGGACCGGTTGGCGCAGGCGTTGGAGAACGTCACGGGATTGTTGCGCAGCAAGGGATTTTGCTGGATCGCCAGCCGCCCTCTGATTGCCGCGATCTGGTCCCAGGCCGGGCCCAACCTGGTGATCGAGCCGGCACAGCTGTGGGCCACGGCGGAGTTCTCCCCCGGGCAGGAGATCGTGATCATCGGGGTCAGGCTGGACCGCGCCCAGGTGCATAACCTGTTGGAGTCCGCCCTGCTGACCGACGCCGAAGTCGCGGCGGGCCAGCAGGAGTGGCTGACCTATCACGATCCGCTGCCCGCGTGGGGTGTCACCCACACCCATTGAGAGGGCGGCGACTCGACGCCGGTCCGCGACTACCGTTCGCGCGTTCCGTAGCGACGGCGGAACTTCTCGATCTGGCCGGCAGTGTCGTTGTGACGTTGAGACCCCGTCCAGAACGGATGCGAATCTGACGAAACATCGACGACGACAAGGGGATAGGTCTTGACACCATCGGGGGTCTGCCAGTCGACCGTGCGAGAACTGGTGATCGTCGACCTCGTCAGAAAGCGCGTGCCGGTGTTGCCGTCCTGGAACACCACCGGGTGGTAGTCGGGGTGGATGCCTGGTTTCACTTGTCGTCTCCTTCGTGACTGCCGCGTGCGGCTACCTCGTCGTGCAACTCGGGTGTCGAGTCACACGGGTCCTCGTGCCAGTCGCCGAACGGGTCGTCGTACTGGTCCCACTCCCATGGCCGACGGAACTCGTCGTCGGTGAGGAGGGCGTCGTACAGGGCGGCGCTGATCTCGGCCGGCCGGGCTCCGCAGCAAAGGATGGTCATCGACGTCTGACGGTCTCCGTGTTCGGGGTCCCACCGCATCCCGGCGACGGCCTTCCGTTCGGGATCTACGTACGTCAACTCGGCGGCGTCCATCGCGGCCAGCCACGGACCGGTGTGTGCCACCCGTAGACCGCCGCCCGCCGACTCGACCCACACGACGTTGTCGGGCTGCGGGGCCAACCAGATGCGGCCGCGGGACCGGATGACGCCGTCGAGGAGCACGTCGACCGCGGCATGTAGTCGTCCTGGGTGAAACGGCCGCTGAGCCGAGAACTCCGTCAACGCCACGTCGCCGTCCGGCCCCAGCGGCGGTTCTCCCGCCAGGAGCGGCTCGTGCGGGTCGGCGTCGGCGCCGCGTCGCGTCAGCGGGTGCAGATGGCGAAGTGCGATCTCCAGGTGCCGGTGGCCCACGGTGATGCGGGCACACGGCGCCAGCCGCTTGAGGATGGCGATGGTCGCGTGTTCGGGCTCGGTGAGGACGAGGACGTCGGCGAATTCGGCTTGACCGACGACGACTTGGGCGACCGGGCGGCCGTCGGGGAGCTCGTCGTCGCCGAGCGCCTGTCCGCGCCACGACTCGGTGTCGAGGCAGGCCACCACGGCGCTGATCTCGACGTCCCGGGCCGCGGGGCCGTCGAGGTAGCCCACGCCGACTCGCACCGGGACGTGATTGATTGCGTGACAGATGGATTCCGGCTCGGTCCACGGCGCCAGGAGCACGACGATGCGGTGCACGTCGTCCCGGCGATGCACCCGGCGAAGCAGAACGAGCAGGTCGTCGCGCGTGGTGCACGACACGCATCCCTTGGTGAGCTCCAAGGCCACCTCGCTACGAGAAACCCTGCCCTGACGCATGATTGCCACCCAGCGGCGCACCACCTGACCGTCGAACTCGTGCTCGACGACGGCCGTGCCCGGATGTGTGAGCAAGGCCTCGGCGACGGTGTTCGCACCGGCCTGGCCGCATATCAGGACCACCGGAGTACGCATGGACGCTCCTTGTTGAAAATGATTGTCAATAGCGATTCGGCCTACGGTACCGCGCCGGTCGCCTCTTGTCGACGATGATTGTCATCAAGCGGCTTTCTCGACCAAGTGCCCAAAACCGGATAACGGACCCGGGTCCTGAGTACCGTCAGCAGCACTGGTGGGGAGGGGCCCAGAAATGCGCATCGTCGTCGACCTCAACCGTTGTCTGGGGTACGCGCAATGCGTGCCGCTGGCGCCGGAGGTGCTCCAACTCAACGGCGAAGAAGCCCTCGCCTACGACCCGAATCCCGATGACTCCCAACGACAGCGGGTGGCACGGGCCGTGGCGTCCTGCCCGGTGCAGGCAATCATCGCCGAGATGGATCCGCCGGCGGACAGGTCGACGACATGACCACCGCCTCGTTGATCTCCGACCTCGTCGAAAGCTTCAAGGCGACCGGCAGGATCGTCATCGTCGGCGCGTCACTGACGGGCCTGCGCGCCGCGGAAGCACTACGCGACGAGGGATTCACCGGGTCGCTGACCATCATCGGCGACGAAGTCCACGAACCGTATGACCGGCCGCCACTGTCCAAGCAGGTGCTGAAGGGATGGGTGCCGGCAGGCAACACCAAACTGCCACGGTTGCGCGAGGTCGACGCGGACTGGCGCCTCGGCGTCGCGGCCACCGCGCTGGACCGCGCCAATCGGGAAGTGGTGCTGGCCAACGGCGATCGGGTGCCCTACGACAGGGTGCTGATCGCCACCGGCGTGCGGTCGCGGGCATGGTTCAACGCCGAGGAGGCCACCCTCAAGGGTCTCTACACGCTGCGCACGTGTGACGACGCCGCCGAATTGCAGGCTGCCCTGAAGGCAAGGCCGAAGCGGGTGCTCATCGTCGGCGCCGGGTTCATCGGCTCCGAGATGGCCTCGGTATGCCGCGATCTCGGCCTTGACGTGACCGTGGCGGAAAGGTCCAGCGCGCCGTTGGTTGGCCCGCTCGGTGGGGTCATCGGCGACATCGCCGCCAAGATGCAGCGTGACGCCGGGGTCGACCTTCGCACCGGCGTGGCGGTCGAGGCGCTCACCGGTGACGCCGACGGTCACGTCCGGCAGGCACGACTGTCCGACGGCACCGTGCTCGACGTCGACGTCGTGGTCGCCTCCCTGGGCTCGGTGCGCAACATCGAATGGTTGGACGGCGCCGACCTCGCCGCCGGATTCTGGGGCGTGGCCTGCGACGCGGGGTGCCGCGCCTTCGACGTCAACGGCGTAGTGACCGACAACGTCTTCGTCGCAGGCGACGTGGCCCGCGCACCGCACGTGCTCTACGAGTACCAGTTCATGGCCATCGAACACGTCGACGCGGCCGTCCTCGGGGCTCAGACCGCTGCGCACAACATGGTTCACCTCGAGATGGGACGCCGCCCGCACCTTCCGCTACCGCAGTTCTGGTCGGGTCAATTCGGCGTCAACATCAAGGGCGTCGGCGTGTGCTCATTCGGCGACGAAATCGTCTTCACCCAGGGCTCGGTGGAGGATCTGCGCTTCGCCGCCGCGTTCGGCAAGAACGGCCGCATCGTCGGCGCGCTCACGTTCAACCACGGCAAGTGGCTGCAGTACTACGCCGACCTCATCGAACGATCGGCCCCGTTTCCGCCACCGCCACCCGGCTATGACGTGCCGACGAACTCAACTCCCATGCCGGCCCGCTTTGGCGATCCGCGTGCACCGACTGGAATCCCGGATGTCGTTCTCACCGGCCATGATCCGACCTCGCGGGGCGCGGAGTACCGCCCCAAGGCCCGTTAGCCCGGAAGGGGACCGACGACATGACGACCGCAGAGACAGCCTGGGCGGAGGCGATGAAGTTCGAGAATCGCCACGACCCGTACGAGTTCTTCGACGAACTCCGGCAGACCCCCGTCGTCCAGGTGGCCGACCGCACCTACGTCGTCACCGGGTACCGCGAACTGATGACGCTCGCACACGATCCACGGGTCAGCTCCGACATCAGCCGCAGTCCGCTCGGGGCAGCGCCGGCGACAGGACAGCCGGGCGCCCAGGACATCGAGGCCTACGGCCGCGCCAAGACCATCATCATGTCCGATCCGCCCGACCACGACCGGGCCAGGCGCCAGGTGATGCGGCACTTCGCGCCGCCTCACGCACCCGACGTCATCCCCAACATGGAGCCAAACATCCAGCGGCTCTGCAACGACCTGCTGGACGGGATCAAAGCTCGGACCATAAAAGCGGTGGGCGCGAACGTCTTCGACGTCGTCGACGACTACGCCTACCCCGTGCCGGTGGCCGTGATCTGCCAGCTGCTGGGCATCCCGCTCGAGGACGAGCCCATGTTCCACGCCTGGATCTTCGACTTCATGGCCGGCCTCGACCTCGGGCCGGAAGCGACCACCGAGGAAGGCCAGGCTCGCGCCGCCAAGGGCAAGCAGAGCACCGCCGAATTGTCGCAGTACCTGGCCGACCTGATTCAGGGGTACCTGACGGCACCCGGCGAGGGGCTGCTCTCCAAGCTCGTCAACGACGACGGTCCGGACGGACCGATGGCACCCGCGGAGGCCGCGTCCAACGCGGTGCTGCTCCTCATCGCCGGGCACGACTCGACGGTCAACACCATCGCCCACTGCGTTCTGATGCTGCTGCGCAACCCCGAGTCGATCGACCTGCTGCGCAACCGACCCGAGCTGATTCCCCGTGCCATCGAGGAGGTGCAACGGCTGCAGTCGGCCGTGCAGTTCTTCCCGAGCCGCAGCGCCACCGCCGACATCGAGGTCGGCGGGACCGTCATCCCGGCCGGGTCGGTCGTTCACCTGATGTACGGTGCCGCCAACCGCGACCCGGAGATGTTCCCCGATCCGGCCAGGTTCGATCCGCTGCGCCGCAACAACCAGCACTTCGGTTGGGGCAGTGGCATTCACACCTGCATGGGAGGTCCGCTGGCACGCCTGGAGGTCAACCTCGCGGTGGAGAACTTCCTACGCCGGGTCGAGAACCCCCGTCTGGTCGTCGACCCGCCGCCGTATCGGCAGAGCCAGGTGTTCCGCGGACCGCGTCACCTCGAGGTCGCCTTCGACCGCATCCAGGACTGAGAGCCGACGTGTTGGCATTCCAGTTCGTCGAATGGCAACGGCCCGGCGAAATTCGGGACGTGCCGGTACCCGAACCCGGGGCGGGGGAGGTGCTCGTCAAGGTCGGCGGTGCGGGGGCCTGCCACTCCGACCTGCACCTGCTCGAACTTCCCGCAGGGTCCAGGTCGTTCGCGCCCCCCTTCACCCTGGGTCACGAGAACGCGGGGTGGGTCGAGAAGTTGGGCTCTGGCGCCACGGGATTCGCGCCCGGTGATGCCGTCATCGTGTACGGGCCGTGGGGCTGTGGCCTCTGCATGAATTGTCGTCAAGGCATGGAGAACTACTGCCAGACAACGGGTCTGCCCAGCCCGGGCGGTCTGGGCGGAACCAACGGCGGGATGGCCGAGTACCTCCTCGTCCCGTCGACCCGCTACCTCATTCCGCTCGGCGAGCTGGATCCCCGGGAAGCCGCACCGCTCAGCGACGCCGGGCTCACCAGTTACCACGCCGTCAAACGATCGGTGCATCTGCTCGGACCCGCCTCGACGGCCGTCGTCATCGGGGCCGGGGGTCTCGGGCAGATGGCCATTCAGGTCCTCAAGGCGTTGTCCGGCGCGACAACGGTTGTCGCGGTGGACACTTCGGAGGACAAGCTGAAGATTGCCAAGAGCATGGGTGCCGACGAGGCGCTCATCTCCGGCGACGGCGCCGTCACACGCATCAAGGACATGACCAAGGGCCAGGGAGCCGAACTGGTCCTCGACCTGGTCGGCATCATCCCCACCTTGGCAATGGCGGCACAGGTGGCTCGCGTGCTTGGACATCTCACCGTCGTCGGCGTCGGCAGCGCCGCGCTGCCCGTCAACTTCTCCAGCCCACCGCACGAATGCGCAGTCGCATCACCGTTCTGGGGATCCATCCCCGAATTGATCGACGTCATCGAACTCGCCAAGGCCGGCAAGATCCGGATGCTCGTCGAACACTTCACCCTCGACGAGGCGGCCAACGCCTACCAGTTGCTGCACGACGGGAAGATCCAGGGGCGCGCCGTCATTACGCCCCACGCCTGATTACCGCGCGACCTCGGCGACAGACGGCTGCCAGGACAGCACGCTGCTCAGAGGGCGCCGGGGGGTGGGCGGCGGCACGTCGTCGAGTGCGGGGACCAACCCGACCCGAATCAGCACCTGGGGCAGGGGGTGTCCGGTAAGTGCGCCGACCATGTCGCGGGTGGCCGGGACCTCGGTCAGATGGGTCAAGGGGCACGTCGACAGACCGGCCATCGTGGCCTCCAGGAGTGCCACGGACAGCGCTTCCCCGCACGCGAGGACGTCGCGGCGGGTGTCGCCGAGCGCGGACAGAACGAGCACCTTCGAGTGGTCTTCGGCCACCTGTGCCCGCCGTTGACCGTGATGGGTGACCGGGAAGATGCGGCCGACGTCGACGCGATCGCTTTCGGCCGCCGACACCAGCGAGCTGTGGGGAATTCCGTCGTGCGTGGCGAATGGTCCAGTCCACCAGGCCAGCTCGGCGTGGTAGGGAGAGTCGTAGAGGCGCAGCGCCTCGGTCAGCGCCGAGGCGTCGGCGAGCCGGCCGCGGGAGTCCTCCGACAGGACGGCCAGGTGCGCCAGGTCGTCGTCGACGGCCGCCAGCAGCAGCGGCTCGAAGTCGTCCCAACGTTCCGGCGCGGCGAAGGGGAGGCGGTCGGTCCGCCTAGCCAGGATCGCGTCGGCGCGGCGGCGGTGACCACGGGTGACGTACTCGATCGGAGTGAAGTCGACCGACGCGAGATGGGTGCTGTCGTTCGGGTTCGGGTAGTAGTCGACGTTGGCGACCCACCCGGCCGCCGCCATCGCCACCCTGAGATGGTCGAGCACCGCCCCACAACTGATCAGGGCTTGCCGGCCCGAGGAATCGGTCTCCACCAGGCGGTCGCGGTCCAGGAAGAGGTGCAGGACACCCGCTCCCTTCCCGACGAACCGCCAGGGCTGGCTGTTGTGAAATGACGGAGCGCGGCACGCAAGGTGCACGGCGTCGGCGATGACACCGCTGGGCGCCATGGGTTTCGTCACGATGATCCCTTCAGTCGTCTTGGGAAACCATGACCCTCGACCGCGCGTGGACGCCAGGGTCTTTGGGCCCCGTGGAACGGGACCTGTGGCGCCGACGCGGGGTCCCATGACGCTGTCCTCGGATTCGGGCCGAGCGCGATGATCGACCCCATGAGCTCAGCACTGGCCACGAGCGGAATCGGACGCGACGCGGAAGGGTTACGGGCACCGGAGATTCGCGAGACCCACACGGGCCTGGTCGTGCTCGTCGGTGACCGGGCCTATAAGGCGAAGAAGTCGGTCGTCACCGAGTTTCTCGACTTCAGCACGGTTGAACGACGTGAGGAGGCGTGCCAGCGTGAGGTCCGGCTCAACGGTCGTCTCTCCGCCGACAGCTACCTTGGCGTTGCCCACCTCTCACACCCCGAGAGCGACGAGCCAGAGCCAGTGGTGTTGATGCGACGCTACCCCGATTCGATTCGTCTGGCGTCGATGGTCCGGCGCGGTGAGCCGGTCGAGCACCACCTGTCGGCCATCGCCGAGAAGCTGGCCTCGTTCCATGCCATGGCTGCGCGTGGCCCGAACGTCGACGCCTGCGGAACGGCCGCGGCGATTAAGACCCGCTGGCGGCAGAACGTCGCCGAGTTGGACCACTTCTCCACGGAATTGGTCGACCCTGCGGTGGTGGCTGAGATCGACCGCCTCGCAGGGCAGTACGTCGACGGCCGGGCCGGGTTGTTCGCCCGACGCATCGTCGACCTGCGCGTGGTCGACGGTCATGGCGATCTGATCGCCGACGACGTCTTCTGCCCGGCGACGGGTCCGGTCCTGCTGGACTGCCTGGAGTTCGACGATCGGCTTCGGTTCGTCGACGGGCTCGACGACGCCGCCTTCCTGGCAATGGATCTGGAGTTTCTCGGAAGCCCGTCCCTCGCCGAGTTCTTCCTCGGCGAATACCGGCGCATTGCCGGCGATTCTGCCCCGATGTCGCTGGCGCACTTCTACATTGCGTACCGAGCGGTGGTCCGCGCCAAGGTCGACTGCATCAGGGTGAGTCAAGGCGACGCGGGCGCACGTGTCGGCGTACGCCGGCATCTCGACCTCGCGTTGCAGCACCTCCGGACGGGCACGGTGCGACTGGTGTTGGTCGGCGGCGGCCCGGGCACGGGCAAGACCACGCTCGCCCACGCGTTGGCTGACCGCACGGCCGCGGAGGTGATCTCCAGCGACGACGTCCGTCGCGAGATGCACGCAGACGGTGATCTCGACGGTGTCGCCGGCGTCTACGGCGCAGGTCTGTACACCTCTGACAACGTCGACGCCGTGTACGACGCCCTGTTGCATCGCGCCGGATTGCTGCTGGCCGAGGGACAGTCGGTGATCCTGGATGCAACGTGGCGCGAGTCGCGGCACCGACTGAAGGCGCGCGACATGGCGGACGGAGCGAAGTGCCCGACCGTGGAGATTGCCTGCACGGTCCCCATCGACGTCGCGACGGCGAGAATCCTCAGCCGCCGGAATTCGTCGTCGGACGCCACGCCGGACATCGCGTCGGCCATGGGGCGTGAGAAGACCTCGTGGGAGGGCGCGCACCTGGTGGACACCAGCCGACCGCTGGGTGACACCAGTGCCGAAGCGCACCAAATATGCTGTCTGGCAAACTGACCGACGGTCCTGATCAAGAGATCAGCAGTAGCAGCTGGTTTCCCGCTCGACGGGAACGCCTGCAGGCCTTCGTCACCGAGACCAACCGCTCGACACCCTCACGGATGCCGTTGGCGAGTTCTTCCGGGCTCACCGTGGCGTCGAAGTCGCCGATCACGCCGAAGGTGAGTTCGTCGGCGTAGCTGGTGATCGCGATCCCGATCCGAAGGTTAAGAGCAATGGGCGGAATGGGCAGCAAGGACTGCACCGCTCGGCCCATCACCGTGACGCGCGTGCGGGGCCCCGGCACGTTCGTCGCCACCGTTGCCACTCCACGTTGCGGCAGTCGGGTGAGAAGCCGAACGGTCCACGCCGTCAACGCAAACGGAAGTAGGTTGGAGGCGGCAACCGCAAGGCTGCCAGCCCGCGACTGCCCACTCGCCTTGGACTGCGTCATCCGGTTGTGGACGGCACGCAGCCGCTCGAGGGGATCTGCGATGTCAACCGGCAGAAGCGGGAGCATCACCGAGACCCGGTTGTCGGGAAGGTGGAGTTCGTCGGGCCGCCGGACCGACACCGGAACCAGCGTACGCAGTGAATCGGACCGGGTTGGCTCGTCCCGGCGCACCATTGCCTCCCGGAAGGCGTCGGTGATCGCTGCCAATGCCACGTCGTTCACCGTGACGTCGAAGCGGTGGCAGATCGACTTCACGTCTGCCAGCGACACGCTTGCCGCGCCGTAGCGACGCATCGCCGTCAGCGGACCGGCCATCGCCTGGGATTGCGGCGACAGGATTCTCGTCGCGATCTGCGCGGCGCCGGACGACACTCGCCACGCGGAGCGGGCGGTGGCAAGCGACACATTCCATGCGCCGGTCAACCACGACAACGGATTCATGGTCGGCAGCCCGTCATGACGGGCACCGTCCGAGGGGTGGTCGGATTCGTGCGGCGGATACTCGACGATCGATGCGCCGTCGCACAGCGCGGAGAACATGGTGCTCGCGGCGATCCCGTCGGCGACGCTGTGATGGACCTTCACGACGAGTGCCCAACGTCCGTCGGCGAGGCCGTCGACGAGCCAACATTCCCACAGCGGTCGGTCGCGGTCCAGGCGCCGCTCCATCACCTCGGCCACGACGCAGTACAGCGCCGCGTCGTCACCGGGCGCTGCTGCGGCCGTGTGTCGTACGTGATGGCGGACCTCGAACGCGTCGTCGTGAACCCACTCCGGCGCGCTGGTGTCGAAGGGGTGCGTACGCAGCACCTGCGTACAGCGTGGAAGTTGGCGCACGCGAACGTCAATCGTCGACGCGAACGACTCGACGTCTGGCGCCGGGCCCTCCAACACGGCGACGGCACCTATCGCCAGACTGGTGTGTCGGTCGGAGTCCTCCGCCTGGAGGAAGCCGGCGTCAAGTGCCGACAGGCGCTCGGGTTTCCCCGCGGTCACGGCTTCTTGAGACCGTCGCGTCGCGGAAGACTCGCGACGAGCGGGGTGTCGACTCCGACCCGCCCGAGCTTGACGGCGCCGTCCGGGGAGCCCAACGGGGCGTCGCGGCCGGGGAGTACCTGGCTGAAGAACGCTTCGTTGTCGGCCAGGTGCCGTTGCTGGTCTTCGGGAAGATCCGTCTCGTAGAAGATCGCGTCGACGCGGCAGATCACGCTGCAGGCACCGCAATCCACGCACTCGTCGGGGTTGATGTAGAGCGAACGGTCACCCTCGTAGATGCAGTCCACGGGGCATTCCGGCACACAGGACTTGTCCATGACGTCGACACAACCGGCCCCGATCACATAGGTCATGGTGCAAACCTAGGGATGGGCTGGCGCACCGACGAGGGTACAACGACCGGTGCACGTGGGGACCAAAGTCCCAACCCGCGGGTCACGCGATGGCGGCGCCGACGAGGTGTCCGACGAGGTAGGTGATCACCAGGGCAAGTCCGCCGCCGACGACGTTGCGTGCGACCGCGCGCTGCTTGGGGGCGTTGCCGAGGGCGGCCGACGCAGCTCCGGTGATGACGAGGGCCGCCAGCACGGCTGCAACGGTCACGGGCACTCGAAATGCATGCGGCGGCAGAAGAATGGCGATCAGTGGGAGAAGTGCACCGATGGTGAACGACAGCGCCGAGGACAGCGCGGCCTGCCAGGGGTTGGTCAGATCGGTCGGATCGATGCCCAGCTCTACGTCGACGTGAGCGGCGAACGCATCGTGATCGGTGAGCTCCTCGGCCACGGTGCGCGCCGTTGCCGTCGACAATCCCTTGGCCTCGTAGAGGGCTGCGAGCTCGTCCAATTCGGTCGCCGGGTCGTCGCGCAACTCATCGCGTTCCTTGACGAGTAGCGCGCGCTCGGTGTCACGCTGCGTGCTGACGGAAACGTACTCTCCCAACGCCATCGAGACTGCCCCGGCGACGAGTCCCGCGACACCGGCGGTCAGGATCGGACCCGACGACGTGGCCGACGCGGCCACCCCGACCACGATGCCCGCCGTGGAGACGATGCCGTCGTTGGCGCCCAAGACGCCGGCGCGCAGCCAGTTCAGTTTCGAGGACAACGAGCCCGTATGCGGCTCGGCGGGATGCGGATTCGTCGACACGGAGCAACGCTAGCGGTCGAACCGTCCATCCGCCAGCGAACCTAGGCTAGCCAAAGTGGCAGTGTCGGGCGCCTCTGCGTTGACCGTAATCATCTCGCGCACAGTCGTTTCAGCCCGTCGCTCAACGCGGCGCGACTCCGCCGGGGGTGTCGGGTCCCAGGTCGCGATGCTGACTTCGGTCCGTTCATCTTGGTGCCTTTCGGCCCTCGGTCGTCGTGACATCCCGGCGGAGGCTCAACCCATGGAGACGTTCAGCCTCGATCTTGGGCTCTCGTGGTGGCGACGGCTGGTTGGCCGGAACCCGCTGGTACGTACGAGCGACCGCATCGAGGCGATGGCGCGTGCTCTCGCGGTAGTGGTCGTGCTGATGGCGGTCCCGTGTGCCGGCGCCTTCGCCACGGAGATCAGGGAGGCGCGCGCCACCAGCTATGAGTTGCAGGCGATCGACCGCCACGAGACCGCCGCGGTGGCGGTGGCGGACTCTCGGTTGCATTCACGTGCCAACGGGCAGAGCTTCGACGTGTTGGCACGGTGGGTGGCCGAGGACGGCGTGCACGTCGACGTGGTCCCCGTCGCGGACGTCGTTCGTGCCGGCGACCACGTCGGCCTCTGGGTCGACGCCCGCGGCCGCCGCGTCGACGCTCCGACGCCGAGTGGTCGCGCCTCCACCGAAGCCGTCGGTTGGGCAGTGTTGTCGTGGTCGGCCGTGGCGGCGACGGCAGCCCTTGCCGTTCACGGTCTTCGCCGCCGGTTGACTAGCGCCCGCTACCTCGAATGGGACCGGGCCTTGGAAGCCTTGGCGGGCGGCGGGGGACGGACCAGTCACTGAGGGCGGGAATCAGTCCTCGGTTCGGTCGGGGCGACCGTGCTTGGAGGCGAACACGGCGGCCTGGGTGCGTCGTTCCATGCCGAGCTTGGCCAGCAGGCGTGAGACGTAGTTCTTGACCGTCTTCTCGGCGAGGAACATTCGGGCGGCAATCTGTCGGTTGGTCAGGCCCTCGCCGAGTAGGTCCAGCAGAATCCGCTCCTGGGCGGTTAGTCCCTGCAGCGGGTCGGCGTGTTCGGTGGCGCCGCGCAATTTGGCCATCAAGGCGGCGGCGGCCCGGTTGTCGAGCAGCGATCGGCCTGCGCCGACGTCCTTGATGGCCTTGGCGAGTTCCATTCCCTTGATGTCCTTGACGACGTAGCCGCTGGCTCCGGCGAGGATGGCGTCGAGCATTGCCTCGTCGGAGGTGAAGGACGTCAGCATCAGGCACCGCAGGTCGGGGAGGCGGGAGAGGAGGTCGCGGCACAGTTCGATGCCGTTGCCGTCGGGCAGGCGTACGTCGAGGACGGCGACGTCCGGGCGCAGTGCGGGAATGCGTGCCATGGCGTCGGCGACCGTGCCCGCTTCACCGATGACGTCGAGTTCGGGGTCGGCGCCGAGCAGGTCGATCAGACCGCGGCGCACGACCTCGTGGTCGTCGACGAGGAACACCGTGACCGTCGCCGTGCCCTTTCCGCCGCGGTCGCGGGTGGTGAACGCACCGACCGCGGAATCGTCGACCTGATGGCCATTGTGCCTGGAGTAGGTCATGGTGCGCCGGAGGCCGCAGGTACCGGTGTCGAGCAGTCGCGATCGCCAGACGGCGAAGAGGTTTCGAGCATCTGCACTCCAACGGTTGCGGGATGGTCATCCCACGATATTCACGCGCAGGACTTCCGGTCAGAGGCGAAAGTCCTCTCCAGCCGGACGTGGGTGCCCCCGGCGACATCACGGCTGTCACCGGCGAAGACGTGTCAGTGCGCTGAGCGCCGTGCGAGCGCAGTTCAGGCGGTCCCGAGCGTGATCGTCGTCGTCTGGACCTGGCCCGAGGCGTCGACGAAGGTGAGCACTAGCGCATCGCCGGGGGTCTTGGACTGGAGTGCGGCGAGAAGGTCGTCGGCTGCGGCGACCACGCGGTCGTCGACCTCGGTGATCACCGCACCGACGGGAAGCCCGGCGGCCGCGGCCGGTCCTCGAGGATCGACGGTGACGACCCTGGCGCCGCGGGGTGGGGTGTCGCTCACCACCTCGAGGCCGAGCGTGGCGTGGGTGGCCCTTCCGGTCGCGACGAGTTGGTCGGCAACCCGGAGCGCCTGCTCGACGGGGATCGCGAAGCCAAGACCGATGGAACCGCCGGGGCCGTTGACGTAATCGCCGCCGGTGGTCGCCGAGGCGGAGTTGACTCCGATGAGTGCGCCGCTCGAATCCACCAGCGCTCCACCGGAATTGCCGGGATTGATGGCTGCGTCGGTCTGAATGGCGTCGAGCACGGCGTCGACCTCGCCGGGCGTGTTGCTCGCGGTCGAGACCGGACGATGCAGCGCGCTGATGATCCCCGTGGTCACCGTCCCCGCCAAGCCCAACGGGGCGCCGATCGCGACGACGCCCTGGCCCACGACGAGGTGGGAGGACGAGCCGATCCGAATCGGCGTCAGCCCCGAGACGTCCTCGGCCCGAACGACCGCGATGTCGCTGAACGGGTCGCTGCCCACGACGGTGAACGGTGCAACGCGACCGTCGGCGAGGGTGACGAGTTTCGTCGGTTCACCACTTGATGCTCTGACCGGCAGGGGGTTGGTCACCACGTGGTCGTTGGTCAGGATCAGCCCGTCGGCACTCAAGACGATCCCCGACCCCGCCGAGAGCAACGGCCCCAGTGTGACTTCGAGTTTGACGACGCTTGGCAACACCTGGACGGCAACCCTCTGCACGGAGGGCCCCAGTGCCGTGGCGCCGTGGGGCTGGCCGATGGAGCGGAGCACGTGCGGGTACACGGGGCCGATCGCCAGCGCCGTCAGACCGCCGACGGTTGCGGAGACGACGGCGACGGCGAGCATGGTCACAGCCACCGCGACGACGTTGAGTCGTTGTGGCAGCACATGTTCGGTCATGTGTCCTCCTCGGGCCGGCCACCGCCGGCGTGTCTCGAACGTAGCGGGACCGGCATCGGCTCGCGTAGGGCCTTTGGCCCCGAACTGGAGACGTGACTCGGTTTGGGTTGCGCAAGACGGTCCCCCTGAGTCGAGGCGAGGGGACCTTTGGCACTTGTCGACCGTGGCGAGCGCGAGAACCCTGTCCTGCACAGGGACTCAGCTACAGCGGCCCAGCCAATTCGAGGAGCAATCGTGTCGGGAGAACAGCAGCAACGGCCGGTCGTCGTCGGAGTCGACGGCACCGACGAGGCGATCACGGCGGCGCGGTGGGCCGCGGGGCTCGCGGTCTGGCATGGCGAGCCACTACATCTGGTCCACGCCATGACGGGCGTGGACGAGGCGCTCCTGGTCGCCACCAACGCCGATCACGCCGACGACGTCGGGGACTACCCGCGCGCGCTGGGCCAGGCAGTCTTGGACCGCGCCAGCGCGGCGGTACATGCCGACTTTCCGACGTTGCGGATCACTCGGACCCTGAGCCACGACAGTCCGCGGGACGCGCTCGTCGAATGCGGTCGCCACGCTCGGATGGTCGTGACGGCCTGTGCCGACGTGTCACCACAGGGCGCGCTGCTGGTCGGGTCGACCACACTTGCGGTGGCCACCCACGCGGCGTGTCCCGTGGTTGCCTGGCGCGGACAGGCCGTGGCCCCGAACGACCGGCCAGTGGTCGTGGGCGTCGACGTCGACGACGAACGCAGCTCGCGCGGCGCGCTGGCGACGGCGTTCGAACTCGCCGACTGCTTGGGTGTCGGCGTCGTGGCCGTTCATGCCGTTTCCGCGCGGCGGACGCTGGGGGAGGTGGACATTCCGATCCTCATCGACTGGAATGCGATCAAAGATGAAGCGCGGCAACGACTGTTGGACATCGTGGCGCTCACCTCCGACCGCTGGCCGAACGTCACCGTCTCGTGCGCGGTCGAGATGGGCCGGGCCAACCGGGTGATCCTCAGTCAGGCGGCCGATGCCCAGCTCGTGGTGGTGGGATCGCGGGGCCGTGGTGGCCTTGCCAGTGTGTTGCTTGGCTCGACGAGCTTGGGCGTGCTGCACCACGCCACAGTTCCCGTCGTGGTGTGTCCCGCACGCATGGCCGACCCGCTGAGCGAGCACTCCGGGTCGGCGTCGACCCCTGGGCGCGAGAGCGTCGCGTCTCCCCGCTGACCACGTTCTCGAAGAAGTATTGGAGATTCGAGTGAGTCACGTTGCGAAGAAGAATGTTTCGCTCTCGACGGTCATGGCGGCGGTGGCCGCAGTTGCGCTCTACCGGGCGAGGCTTCGGCCGTGGATGTACCGCTGGGGAGCCACCGACGACGAAGTGGCCGAGGTGCTTCCCGGTGACGATCTCGTCGAGGCAGGTGTCCCACGTACGACGCGAGCCATGACCGTCGACGCCCGCCCGAGCGCAGTGTGGCCCTGGCTCGCGCAGATCGGCGAGGACCGGGGCGGCTTCTACAGCTACTCGCTGTTGGAACGCGCAGTGGGAGCCAGGATCCACAATGCCGATGCCATCCACCCAGAGTGGCAGGACGTACGCGTCGGGGACACCGTGTGGCTGGCACGGCGGTATGGCGACCTCGCCCGGCTGGTGGTGGTGGCCGCAGAACCCCTGTCCCACTTGGTGCTGACGTCTCCGGGCGACTTCGCCCGCCTTCGGCGTGGTGAGAAGGCCTCCGGTACGTGGGCGTTTTACCTACGCCGCAACGGCAGCAGGACGCGGCTCGTCGTTCGCGGAAGCGGCGGCGCCGTTGGTCGGATTACGTTCGACGTTCCGCACTTCGTGATGGAGCGGCAGATGATGCGAGGCATTCGTGCTCGTGCGGAACGGCCGGACGCGCTGGTGTCGGTGGTCGCGTTACCGGGCGGCGGTCTCGTCCGCCCGCCGGGATGGACGGACGTCGAACTGGCTCAACCCGTTTCGCAGGCGCAGTCATGACCAGCTCGGAGACGGGACCGGTCGCGGCGATGGACGAACCCGGAGCTGGGCGCGGTTGGCGGGCAGCACACTCGGGCGCCTCGCCATCAGCGTCGACGATCAACCGGACGTCTTCCCGGTGAACTTCGTCGTGCAGAACCGGTCGATCCTCATTCGGACGGCGGAAGGCACCAAGCTGGCCGGCGCGGCGGTCAACCAACGCGTGGCCTTCGAAGTGGACGATCACGACGCGGTCCAAGGATGGAGCGTTGTCGTCAAGGGCCACGCGCGGATCATGACGTCGAGCGACGAGCTTGCCGCTGCCGAACGCGCCCAGGTGCTGCCGTGGATCACCACTCCGAAGCGGCAGTTCATCCGAATCACACCGTCGGACATCACCGGTCGCACCTTCCGCTTCGGCGGAGAGTCGGCGACGGGCTAGGTCCTGTCCAGCGGCACGAACCAGTGCACGCGAGTACCACCATCGGGCATGGCGTCGACGTGGCAACCGCCACCCAGCAATTCGGCTCGGCGCCGCATGTTCGTCAGCCCGCTCCGTCTGGGGTTGGCCGCATCGATGCCGCAGCCGTCGTCTGTGACGTCGACGGTGAGCTCGTCGGCGACTTCGACGGCGACCACGAGGTGCTCGGCGCCGGAATGTCGGACCGCGTTGCTGACGGCTTCGCTGACGACCGACGTCGCGTGCTCGGCGACCTCGCCGTCCACCACGCTCAGCGGGCCCGACATGCGGACGGTCGTCTCGATGTCGCGATTCTCGGTGAGGGCCGCGACTGCGTCCTGGATTCTCTCGCGAAGGCCGGCCTCCGGCACGGGCGACTGCAGGGCGAAGATCCTGCTCCGAATCTCGTCGATGGTGCCTTGCAACTCGTCCACCGTCCGACTCAACCGCCGCGTGATCTCCGGGGACCGGGAACGAGCGATCGTGCCCTGCAGGTCCATTCCGGCCGCGAACAGCCGCTGGATGACGTGGTCGTGCAGGTCGTGGGCAATGCGCTCGCGGTCGGAGATCACCGACAGCTGCCGCGCCTGTTCCCGACTCTCGGCCAGGACCAGAGCGACGGCAGCGTGATCGGCGAAGTCGCTCACCAGGTCGAGAAGACTGCCGTCGAAGGGGGTGTCGCGCTGGTTGCGGGCCACCACGAGGACGCCGAGCGTCTGGTTTCGGCGAGCGCGCAGCGGCATCACGATCGCCGGCCGTTGGCCGACGTCGGTAAACGCCTGGATCGGATGTCGAAGCGACTCGGTGAGCAACGGAGTACCCGATCGGAAGACGCCCCCGGTGGTCGAGCCCTCCACCGGCACCCGCTGACCCATCACCTCGTCGGCCGACAATCCCACCGCGGCGGACACCACCAAGGTGTCGACCTCGTCGGCGGGGAGATCGGCATCGCTGGGCACCAGCACGATCGCCTGCTCGGATCCGGTCAGTGCGCACACTTGCTCGGCGATCATCGTCAAGGGCCGGTCAACGGGGCCGGCCTCCGAGATCAGCGCCGTCGTGATCGATCTACTGGCCTCCATCCACTCGCCCGTCATGCGTACCCGGTCGAACAGTCGAGCATTGTCGATGGCAACTGCGGCAGCGGAAGCCAGTGCCCGCGCGGCGGCTTCGTCGGATTCGGTGAACACCGGTCCCGCAGTCGGTTCGGTCAGGTACAGACTGCCGAAGGTCTTCTGGCGGATGGTGATTGGCACCCCGAGGAACGCGCCCATCGGCGGATGGTGCTCGGGGAAGCCCACTGCCGCGGGGTGCGCGCCGAGATCGTCCAGGAGCAGGGGCTCGGGGTGGTCGAGCAGGACACCGAGGACGCCCTTGCCGACCGGCAGGTGGCCGATCAGCTCGGCGGTCGCCGGCTCGATGCCCGAGTGCACGAACGACAACAGCCTGCCGTCGTCGGCGCGAACGCCCAAGGCGCCGTAGCGAGCTCCCGTCAGTTCCATCGCAGCGGTCACGATGCGGTGCAGGGTCGCGTCGAGGTCGAGATCGGAGGCCAGACCGACGATCACCCGCAGCAGGCGTGCCATCTGGTCTCGGGACGCCATGATCTCGTCGAGTTGGGCGTGCATGCTGCCGGCCGACCCAGGCCGGCTCAATTCGGAGAACGCGAAATCGTCGTCGTGTCCCATGGTCAACTCACCCGCCGAGTTCTAGGGAGAAACTCAGATCCTAGCGTGCTTCTCGCCACGGCCGGCAGGGGAGCACCGCGTCGCGACGGCTTGGGGCCGTCGGCCCTCGATTCAGGGCACTTCGACCCTGTCGACGCTTTCTCGCTGCTGGTCCAATTCAGGGGCAGGCACGCGACGACACTGCACGGCACACCGGTGAAACCGTCGCCCAACGGCAATGGAGCGACATGGAACATCCCACCCGATCGCCCGACGAAGCCGGCAGCGGCGCCGACGTGCTGACGGAGGCGGCAGTCACGAGTGAGACCGCCGCACCCGTCGTGGTCGGAGTGGACGGTTCCATCGGCGCGGTCGGCGCGGCCCGTTGGGCAGCGGCGCTCGCGGATCGGCTGCACGTACCGCTGCACATCGTCACTGCCACACCGTATTTGGGACACTCCCCTTCCGAGCTCGCCATGGCGGCGCGGGTGGCAGCCATGGCCGACCATCACGAGTGGGCCGACCGGTACCTCGGGGCCGCGCAGGCAGCCGTCCATGCCGATCGTCCCAATCTGACGGTGACGACCGAATCCTCCACCGCGTCGGCGGAAGATGCGCTTGCCACGGCAACTCGGTCTGCGCAGCTCCTGGTGTTGGGCTGCGACGAGGTAAGTGCGCTGGGCGCGCTGCTTCTCGGTTCCACCACGTTGGCAACTCTGGACCGCGCGCGGTGCCCGGTGGTGGCGTGGCGCGGTGGGTCCGTCGAACCTTCCCAGCGGCCGATCCTGGTTGGCGTCGACGGGTCGGGACGCGACGGCGGTGCCTTGGGGCTGGCATTCGAGCTCGCCGATCGGCTCGACGCTCCGCTCTGGGTCGTGCACTCCTGGGCACTCAAGGGATTTGCGGACAAACACCGACCGAGCGTGGTCGACTGGGACGCCAACACCAAGGGGCAGTGGCGGCGGCTCAACGAGCTCATCGAGCCGTGGCACAGACGTCACGCACGGGTGAACGTCACGCGCATCGGCGAGTCCGCCAAGGCAAGCCACGCCCTGCACATCCACGCCAAATTCGCCCAACTCGTGGTCGTGGGACGACGCCACGGGGGTTCCCACGGTCAGCGCATCGTCGGCTCGACGAGCCTCAACCTGCTGCACCACTGCACCGTTCCCGTGGTCGTGTGTCCCTTCGAGTCAGAGGTCGGGTGATCATCGGATGAACGCGCACTTTCCGGATCGCGCAACGCTTGATGCGGCCCTTTCGTTGGCGATTCGTGCGCCGTCGGTCCACAACGTCCAGCCATGGCGGTGGAAGGTCGGTCCGGCAAGCCTTCACCTGTACCTGGACGCCGACAGGCAGCTGGTTCACACCGACCCCGACGGGCGGGACTCTATGGTGAGCTGCGGTGCAACGCTCAACCACTGCATCGTCGCGCTCGCCGCGC
This sequence comes from Mycolicibacterium hodleri, assembly GCA_006864685.1. GTDB lineage: Bacteria > Actinomycetota > Actinomycetes > Mycobacteriales > Mycobacteriaceae > Mycobacterium > Mycobacterium hodleri_B. The sequence goes on from VIFX01000010.1 coordinate 35,131, forward strand.
TCGGCTGGCACGGCAAGGTCCGTCGGTTTCCCAATCCCACCGAGCCGACGCACTTGGCGTCGATCGAGTTGCAGCCCTACGTCGCCGGAGACGTGGACATCGCTCTTGCGGCGGCCATCCCGAGGCGGCGCACCGACCGGCGCTACTTCAGCGGGTGGCCGGTCGCCCACGCCGACGTTGCGTTGATCGGCATGAGGGTGGCGCGAACGGGCATCGTGATGAGACGGATGAGTGCGTCGACGGAGCTGCGGGCCGCCCTCGCGAACGCCGTGTGGCACCACGCCACCGACGCCGAATATCTCGGCGAACTGACGATGTGGAGCGGCCGCTACAGCTCCGTCGCCGGGGTGCCTGCGAGCAACGTTCCCGAGTCGAACCCGAATTCCCCCGTGCCCGGCCGTCTCTTCGCGGGCTCTGGACTGGCCCAACCCCCCGACGCCGCCGCGGCCGACGACCACGGCGAGTTGCTGGCATTCGGCACAGTCGACGACGACGACCTGGCCCGACTGCGGGCCGGCGAGGCCACCAGTCTGGCCATCCTCACCGCAACTTCGCTGGGCATGGCGAGTTGCCCCGTCTCCGAGGTGTTGGAGGTCGGCGAGACGCGCGACGCGATCCGAGCCGATGCATTCGACGGTGCCGAATATCCCCAGATGCTGATGCGCGTCGGTTGGCCGCCGGTCAACGCCGACCCGTTGCCTGCGACGCCACGGCGCCCCTTGGGCGACGTCGTGACGCGGCTCGACGGCGCGCCGTGGGGGTGATGCCGACCGCGCTGACGTCGACACCCATCCGAAGGGCGTCCGTCGTCGAATAGCAGGCATGCCCGCAGCCACTGCGATCCACTTCTTCCTGGAGCTGGCCGTCATCCTCGCGACGTGCCGCGTGGTGGGGCTCATCGCCAAGCGGATCGGTCAGCCGCAGGTCGTCGGCGAGATGATCGCCGGCGTCGTGCTCGGACCGTCGCTCCTCGGCGAGATCGCCCCCGGCGTACAGCAGGCTTTGTTTCCACCGGGCCCGGCCAACGTGGTGCTCTACACCGTCGCCCAAATCGGCCTGGTTCTCTACATGTTCCTCATCGGGCTCAACTTCGACGTCGACCTGATCAAGCACCGAGCGGGGACCGCGGTGGCGGTCTCGGCAGCCGGCATCCTGGCGCCGCTGGCATTGGGCGCGCTCGTCGCCGTGCCGCTGCTGAGCAGCGGAGGCTACTTCGAAGACGGCGTCACCCCGGTGATGGCCATGTTGTTCCTCGGCGCGGCGATCGCGATCACCGCCTTCCCGATGCTGGCCCGCATCATCTTCGAAAAGGGGCTGTCGGGAACGTCGTTGGGAACCCTGGCCCTGGCCTGCGGCGCCACCGACGACGCCGTCTCCTGGTGCGTCCTCGCCGTGGTGCTCGCCATGAACAGGGACGATCCGACGATGGCCGTGGTGGCCATCGGCGGCGGCGTGCTCTACACCCTGGTGGTCATGACGATCGGACGACGGGCCCTGCGCGTGCTCGGTCCGATGGCCGAACGCCAGGGCACCGTCACCCCGCCCATGCTCAGCGTCGTGCTGATCCTGCTGATGGCCTGCGCGTGGTTCACCGACGTCATCGGCATCTACGCCATCTTCGGCGCCTTCATCCTGGGTGTCGCCATGCCGTCCGGGTTCTTCGAACGACACCTGACGTCTCGCCTGGAACCGCTCGTCACCACCTTCCTGCTGCCCATGTTCTTCGTCTACTCCGGCCTCAACACCCAGATCGGACTGGTGAACACGCCGACGCTGTGGGCGGTGACGTTGGGTCTGGTGCTGGTCGCGATCGCCGGAAAGGGGATCGCGTGCACGGTGGCGGCCCGCATCAAGAAGGTGCCGATGCGCGAGGCCGTCGCGCTGGGTGCGTTGATGAATGCGCGCGGCCTGATCGGACTGATCCTGCTCAACATCGGGTTGGAGGCCGGCATCATCAGCCCGACGCTGTTCACCATTCTGGTGTTGGTCGCCATCGTCACGACCCTGATGGCGTCGCCCATCTTCGAATACGTCTACGGCCGGCACCGCGTCGTGGCGGAGCCGGCGACGGTGGCTCCGTGACGACGCCTCGTTGTGACGAAACGCTGACGGTCGCCGCTGTCGGACCACCGCCGCGACCGCACCGGGAACCCTGGTCAACCTCGAGGAAAGGGAACGCATGGACGTGTCACAACTGAGCCCCGAGACCAGGGCCGCGTTGGCGCGGCGGATCAGAACACAGTTGTCGGACTCCGACACCGTGGCCGCCGACCACGACGTCGCCGTCATCGGGGGTGGCGTCGCCGCGCTGACCCTGGCGCTGGAGATTCGTCGTGCCCGCCCGGCGACGCGAATCGTGATCATCGAACCGACGTCGCGTCCGGTCCCCGAAATCACCCACACCGTGGGGGAGTCGACCGTCGAGGTGTCCGCTCTCTACCTCGGCGAGCGTCTTGGCCTGGCCGACCACCTCAAGAGCGCGCAGATCCGCAAGATGGGTCTGCGCATGTTCTTCACCCACGACGGCAACACCGACATCACCGAGCGGATGGAGGTCGGCAGTTCGAGCTTCGTGCCGCAGCCGACCTATCAGATCGACCGCGGCCGGCTGGAGAACGAACTGACCGACCGGGCCGTGGCCGCGGGCGTGCAGTTCTCCCGGGGGAGGGTCCGCTCGGTTGAGTTCGGCGCCGGCGGCCGACCCCACGTGATCACCACCCAGAACGGCGACGCCGTCGCCGACGTCACCGCGCGCTGGGTGGTCGACGCGTCCGGACGCACCCGCAAGCTGCCCCGCCAACTCGACCTCAGGCTCCCCAACGAGCACCACTGCAACGCCGTCTGGTTCCGGGTCGCCGCCGAGATCGACCTGGGGAATTGGAGCGACGACCCGCAGTGGCAGGGCCGCCTCACCGAGGGTGACCGGTCGATGTCGACCAATCACCTGATGGGACCGGGGTATTGGGTCTGGCTGATTCGGCTGGCCTCGGGCGCGACCAGCGTCGGCATCGTGGCAGACCCCGCGTTCCACGACATGAACGGCTTCAACAGCCTCGACAAGGCCAAGGCGTGGCTGCGCGAGCACGAGCCGCAGTGCGCGGCGGAGCTGGCCACGCACGACGACCTGATCATGGACTTCCGGGTCATGAAGAAGTACAGCCACGGCGTGAGCAAGATCTTCGACGGCCGGGAACGATGGGCCATCACCGGCGACGCCGGAATCTTCCTGGACCCCCTGTACTCGTCGGGGCTGGACCTCGTCGCCATCGGCAACGGGCTCATCACCGACATGGTCACCCGTGAGCTCGACGGCGAGGACGTGGTGGCCCGATCGGCCATCGACGACTCGCTGTTCCGCTCGCTGACCGAGATGTGGCTGGCCATCTACCGCGACCAGTACACGTTGATGGGCGCGCCCAACGTCATGGCGGCCAAGGTGGTCTGGGACATCGCGTTCTACTGGGGCTTCGTCGGCTACCTCTACGCCAACGGGCGATTCGTCACCGTCGCCGACGACCCCGAGATCGTGCCGTACCTCGAGGGATTGATCGAGCTCAGCAACCGCGTCCAGCGGTTCTTCCGGGAGTGGGCCGCGGTGGAGGGCGACGCGGCCTCGGCCCGGTTCGTCGACCTCTACGTCCCGCTGAACTTCATGGAAACCCTGCACCGGGCGATGATGGGGACCGCACCCAAGTTCACCGAACGGTTCGACGCCAACGCCCGTCTGCTGCGCCAGGTGGCGGGCCAGTTGATCGAGACCGTGCTGGCGGAGAAGGCGAAGGTCTTCGCCGACGACGACGTCATGCGGCAGGTGCAGGCGTGGCAGCGCGACCCGCTGCTTCGCGAGCTTCGGTCCGTCTACCGCAGCGAGCAGGCCACCAACCCGATCAGCTCCGAGTGGATTCTCATGAGCTCTCTCGAACTGACCTAACCTCACCCCATCCGACGCGGCCGTCAATACGAAGTAATGAAGAGCCCTGTACCGCGCGAGCGGCAGGGCAACCTTTCGTGATTCAACACAGATGGTGGGGGCAAAGGACACGACATGCTGGCTGAACGAAGCGGTCACGAACCCTTGGCGATCGTCGGAATCGGATGCCGCCTACCCGGTGACGTCGACTCCCCGGAGAGCTACTGGGACTTGCTGTGCAGCGGCACCGACGCCACGCGCGTCGTGCCCGAATCGCGCTGGAACGCCGCCCGCTTCCACGACCCCCATCCGGGCAAGGTCGGCAAGATGGTCACCCGCCGCGGCGGATTCCTCGACGAGGTCGACCAATTCGACCCACAGTTCTTCGGCATCTCCCCACGGGAAGCCCACCTGCTCGACCCGCAGCAGCGCCTCCTGCTGCAGGCCACCTGGGAGGCGCTGGAGGACGGGGGCATCCCCGCCGACTCCCTGGCCGGCACCCAGGTCGGCGTGTTCATCGGCGGCTTCACCCTCGACTACCAACTCCTGCAGAACCAGGGCCGCACCAGTCGCTACCGATTCAAGACCCACTCGTCGACCGGAATGATGATGACGATGTTGGCGAATCGAATCTCGTTCGCCTTCGACTTCCGCGGGCCGAGCATGACGATCGACACCGCCTGTTCGAGTTCGCTCGTCGCGGTTCACCTGGCGGCGCAGAGCATCTGGAACGGCGAATGCGACGTCGCCCTCGCAGGCGGCGTGAACGTCATGCTGGGACCCAACACCGCGATCGCGGAGTCCAAGAGCGGGTTTCTCAGCCCCGACGGGCGCAGCAAGGCCTTCGACGAATCCGCCAACGGCTACGCCCGGGGTGAGGGCGGCGCGGTCGTCGTCATAAAACCCCTCTCGCAGGCGCTGCGTGACGGCGACGAGGTCTACGCCCAGATTCTCGGCACCGCGGTGTCGCAGGACGGCCACACCGACGGCATCACCGTGCCCCGCAAGGAGGCCCAGGAAGCCGCCATCGTCGACGCCCTCCGCAAGGCGGGCGTCGAACCCGCGGAGATCGGCTACGTCGAGGCGCATGGAACCGGCACGCCCGTCGGGGATCCCATCGAGATGCGCGCCCTGGCGAGCGCGCTCGCCTCGGGGCGGCCCGCAGGCGAACCCCTGCTGATCGGCTCGGTGAAGACCAACATCGGACACCTCGAGGCAGGCGCGGGCGTGGCTGGGCTGATCAAGACGGCGTTGGTGCTCAAGCATGGCTTCGTCCCCGCCAACCTGCACTTCCACACTCCCAGTGGTGATCTCGACCTCGCCGAGCTGGGCATCGACGTTCCGACGACGGGCCGTCCCTTCCCCGAGTGCGAGCGGCGCATCGCCGGGGTCAACTCGTTCGGATTCGGCGGCACCAACGCGCACGTCGTACTCGCCGAACCGCCCATCGCGGGCAATGCCGTCGCCGAGACATCCTCTGCGACAACGTCATTGACGGTGCTGCCGATCTCCGCGCGCAGCGAGGAGGCTCTGGTGGCGACGGCCCGCCAGTTGGCCGAGCACGTGGGCGACCATCCCGAGATAACGCTGGCCGATCTCGCCTACACCCTCGGGCAACGGCGGGCGCACCTGAACCATCGCCACACGCTGATCGCCGACGGGATCACCGACGCTCTCGACCAGTTGCAGGCACTCGCCGACGGCGGCCAGATCTCCGCCGGACGCACCAACCCCACCCCGCCGAAGCTCGCCTTCGTCTGCACCGGAATGGGCCCCCAGTGGTGGGGGATGTGCCGCGGGCTGCTCGGCGTGTTCGACGTCTTCACCGAGAGCATGGAGCGCACCGACCGCGAGTTGTCCCGGTACGCGGACTGGTCACTGCTGGAAGAACTCCGGCGCGACGAGGCCAGCACGCGGATGGGGGAGACGGAATTCGCGCAACCCGCCAACTTCGCCATCCAGGTCGCGCTGGCCGCGCAGCTCGAGCACTTCGGAATCCGCCCCGACGCGGTGGTCGGGCACAGTGCCGGCGAGGTGGCCGCTCATCATCTGGCCGGCCTGCTGAGCTTCTCCGACGCCGTGCGGGTGATCTACCACCGCAGCCGACTTCAACAGCGCACCAGCGGGATGGGTCGCATGCTCGCCGTCGGCCTCGACGCCGAAGCGCTCATGGCGACCGTCGACGAGAAGACCCTCGACGAGTTCACCCGGCGGGTGTCGATCGCCGCGATCAACAGTCCGTCGGCGGTGACCATCGCCGGCGACGCCGAGGTGCTCGACGACGTCGCGCGCCAGCTGGACGACGCTCAGGTGTTCAATCGTCATCTCGCCGTGAAGGTTCCGTACCACACCCACTACATGGATCTGGTGAAGGACGAGCTCTTCGACGCCTTCGATGGATTGTCCTCGAACCAGGCCACGATTCCGCTCTACTCGACGGTCACCGGCGAACGGCTCGACGGCTACACCGCGGGCGCCGCCTACTGGTGGCAGAACACCCGCGCGACGGTGCTCTTCGAGCCCGCCCTGCGCCGACTGCTTGACGACGGCTACACCCACTTCGTCGAGCTGGGACCGCATCCCGTGCTGGCGGCGTCGATCTTCGAGACCGCCGGAACCGAGAAGGCGCTCGTTCTCGCCACCCAGCGGCGCAACGACGACGACGGCCGGACGTTGCTGAGTTGCCTTGGCGCACTGCATTGCAACGGCCACGACGTGGCATGGGACGCGGTGCAACCCCGCGGTGCTGCGCAACGCGTGAAGCTGCCGTCCTATCCGTGGCAGAACAAGCGCTACTGGAACGAGACACCGGAGGCGTCGGAGGACCTGCACTTCGACCCGGTCCATCCGCTGCTGGGACAACCGGTCAGCGGAGTGCGGCCGTCCTGGGAAGCCGAGCTGAGCGCATCCCACTTCCCGTTCCTCGCCGATCATCAGGTGCAGGGAAGCGTCGTCGTGCCTGGGGCGGTGTACGTCGAGATGGCGTTGGCCGCCGCGAGGGAGCACTACGGCACCGACCTCGCCGTCGACGATCTCGAGTTCCTTCGTGCGGTGATCCTCGACGAGACGTGCGATCCCATCATGCGGACCACGCTCAACGAGGACAACGGCACCCTGGAGTTCGCCGCGTTCACCGCGACGCCCGACGGGGAGGTCAAGTGGACGATCACCGCCACCGCCGCACTGCGCGCGCTGCCCATGGCACCAGGCCGCCACGACGTCCCTGGTGACGAGGTGATCCCCACCTCCGGTGACGAGTTCTACGCCAGGACCGAGGACCTCGGCTTCGGTTACGGCGAGGCGTTCCGTCCCGTCACCGAGATCGTCGGCGGTGCCGACTGGTCGGTGGCCCGGCTCGCCGTACCGGAAACGATCGCCGACGAACTCGACGACTACCGCTTCCATCCCGCGCTCGTCGACGGAGCGTTCCAAACTCTCTTCGGCACGATGCTTCTTGGCCAAGACGGGCCGTCCGACCCGTTTCTGCCGACTCGGATCCGGCACAGTGCCGTCTACGCGCCGCCCGAAGCGAAGATGACGGTGGACGTCCGGGTCGTCTCGGCGACCACGGAGCGCATCGAAGCCGACATCACCGTCAGGAACCAGCTCGGCGAAGCGCTCGCGGTCTTCGACGGCTTCACGGTGGAGTCGTTGAGCTCGTCGGCCGGGATGTCGCCCGAGCGAATCGACAAGGGTCTCTACGAGATTCACTGGGTCGAGAAGGACGACACCCTCGCCGAGGCCGCGGTGGAGGATCAGTCCTGGCTCGTCCTCGTCGACGATGGCGGCATCGGTACCGCCGTCGCCGAGACGCTGCGCAATCGTGGCCACCGCGTGCGCACGGTGGCCCACGGTCCCGTCGCCGCGCTGACCGAGACCGACGGCGGGTACGTGGTGAATCCCGAACGCGCCGAACAGCTGTCGCAACTCGTCACCAGGCACCTCGACCGCGACGCCGACCTCGCCGGCGTCGTCGACTGCTGGCCAGTCGACGTCGTCGCCGACCCCGCCGACCCGGCGACCGCCGACGCGAATCTGCACCTGGGCGTCTTCACGGTGATGCGGCTGGTCAAGTCACTCGCCGCGCACGACACCGTCGCACCCCGGCTGTACCTCGTCACGGCCAACGCGCAGGCGGCACCGGGAACCGCCTCGTGCGTCGCCGACCAGGCCGCGGTCTGGGGGCTCGGAAGAGTCATCGGCCATCACGAGTTCGCCGAGCGGTGGGGCGGTTTGGTCGACGTCGACGATGCCGACGACGTGGGCGAAACCGCTTCGAGCGTCGTCGACTACGTCCTCGCGCAGGATCCGGAGGACCAGATCGCGATCCGTGGTCGCGACGTCTTCGTGCCCAGAATCCGCGTCAGCCAGAGCCTGACGAAGGCCTTCCCGACCACGCTGACCCCCGACGCGACCTACGTCGTCACCGGCGGCGTCGGTGCCCTTGGCCGCACCGTGGCGACGTACCTCGCCGAGCGCGGGGCCCGGCACATCGTTCTGCTGAGCCGGAGTGCGGTTCCCCCGCGGAACACGTGGTCGACGCTGGCCGAGGGCGACGCCCAGTACGCCACCGTCGACGCAATCCGGGCCGTCGAAAGACTTGGGGCGCGGGTAAGCACCGCGAGCGTCGACGTGACCGACGCTGCCCAAGTGGAGGCGTGGTTGGCCGACCACGTCCGCGAGGGTGGCAGGCCCGTCCGCGGGATCATCCATGCCGCGGGCACGGTTCACGACCAACTGCTGATGAACATGAGCGAGGACGACTTCGCGAAGGTGTTGGCGCCCAAGATGATCGGCACCCGGGCGTTGCACGACACCTTCAGAGACCACGAGCTGGAGTTCTTCGTCATGTTCGGCTCGGCCGGGTCGGCCATCGCGTCGCCCGGGCAGGGCAACTACGCCGCCGCCAACGCGTTCCTCGACGCGTTCGCCCACAGCCGCCAGGCGCAGGGTCTGCCTGCGCTCACCATCGGGTGGGGCCCGTGGTCGGTGGGAATGGTCGAGGAACTGCGATTGGAGAAGGTCTACGCGCACCGTGGCATCGAGCTGATCACCCCGTCGGCGGGCGCCCGCATCCTTGACCGGCTGATCAACCAGAAGACGCCGCAGGTCATCGCGATCACCGCCGACTGGGGTCGAGCGCGCCAGGTGGGGTTCAGCGCCGGGTTGCCGAAGATGTTCGCCGAACTCGAGGCAACCGAAGTGCCACTGCTCGAAGGTGACTCGAACTCGTCGATGCTGGAGCTGCTCGCCGGTCTGCCGGAACCCGAGCGGCTCGGCGTGGTCACCGACCAGCTGCGGCGCACCGTCGCAGGCGTGTTCGACTGCGCCGTGGACGACATCGAGCCCGACGACATCCTCGACGACGTCGGCCTGGACTCGATGATGGCCATGGACTTCCGGATCCGGATCAACACGACCTTCGCCATCGACCTCCCGGTGCTCGAAATCCTCCGCGGCGTGAGCGTGGACTCGCTGGCCGTTCGCGTACTCGCCGAGGTCGACTCACTCCACGGCGCGGACACCGCGGTCGCCGAAGCGCCGGCCGAACCCGCCGACGACGACGCCCACGACGTCGACGGGCTGATCGACGCGTTGTCCGAGGACGACCTTCGGCGACTGCTCCTCGAGCTCGAGGAAGAGTCCGCCGAGCAGGAACCGGGTCGCTGATGACGCAGGCGGACAAGTCATCTGCGGTGCGGGTGCGGGGTCTGGCCAAGTCCTATCGGCGAGTATCGGCGGTTCGCGACCTGGACCTCGACGTCGACTACGGCGAGATCTTCGCGATCCTCGGTCCCAACGGCGCGGGCAAGTCGACCACGATCGAGATCCTCGAGGGCAACCGCAAGCGTGACGCCGGCGAGGTGCGGGTACTGGGGGAGGACCCTGGGACGGCGGGCCGGAGCTGGCGGGCCAAGGTGGGCATCGTCCTGCAGGAGGCCAGCGACGCCGGAATGCTCACCGTGGCGGAGACCGTCCAGATGTTCACCAATTGCTATGGCACCGTGCGCCGTCCGGACGAGGTGCTCGAACTCGTCGGGCTCGGCGCCGTCGCCGGTAAGAGGGTGCGGACGCTGTCGGGAGGCCAGCGGCGTCGGCTGGACGTCGCGCTTGGCATCGTCGGGATGCCCCACCTGCTGTTCCTCGACGAGCCGACGACGGGGTTCGACCCCGAGGCAAGGCGCCAGTTCTGGGATCTCATTCGGCTCTTGGCCGCCGACGGCACCACCATCGTGCTGACCACCCACTACCTGGAGGAAGCCGCCGCGTTGGCCGACCGGGTCGCGGTGATCGTCGGCGGCAGGGTGGTGGCCGTGGATTCGCCGACGAAACTGACGGGTCACGTGAGCGCGGCGGCCACGGTGCGCTGGGTCGACGCCGACGGCGTTCACGTCGAGAAGACCGACCGGCCAACCGATCTCGTCAAGGCGCGCAGCCAGGATGGCACCGAACTGTCGGAGCTGACGATTACCCGGCCGACGCTGGAAGACGCCTACCTGCACCTGATTGGTCAGGGCTGATGGCGGTCGAGCGAGACCAGATCGCGCCGCGTCACCGTGCCCCCACGGCGGAGGCGCCGTTACCGTCGGCGCTGCGAATCGGGCTGTCGCGGGTGGTCCCCGAGTTGAAGATGTTCTACCGCAGGCCCGAACAGGTGGCGTTGACGTTCTCGATGCCTGCGGTGATCTGCATACTGCTGGGCTCGATCTTCACCGCGACGTTGCCCGGCAGCAATACCAGCACCGGCTCGGTGATCGCGGCCAGCATGCTGGCATACGGGATTCTGTCGACGTCGTTCATCAACTTGGGCATCAGCATCGCCGCCGACCGCGACACGGGCGGCTTGAGGCGACTCCGCGGAACGCCGACCACCGCGACCTCGTACTTCATCGGCAAGATCGCGTTGGTCGCGGTGGTCAGCCTCGCCGAGGCGGTGATCCTCCTTGCGGTGGGGGTGCTCGTCTTCGACCTGCACCTGCCGAGCGACCCCGGCGGATGGTTCACGCTGACGTGGGTCTTCGTCCTCGGCACCGTAAGTTGTTCCCTGCTGGGCATTTTCATCAGCAACTATGCCAGCAACGCCGTGTCGGCCGCCGTCATCACCAACGGGCCGTCGGTGGCCCTGCAGTTCGTCTCGGGAACCTACGTGCCACTCGTCGTCCTTCCGGCATGGATGCTGACCATCGGCTCGATCTTTCCGATCAAGTGGCTGGCTCAGGGATTTCGCTCAGTGCTCCTGCCGCCGGAGATGGTCGCCTTCGAGCCGGCGGGCAGCTGGGAGCACTGGCGGATCTTCCTGGTGCTGACGGCCTGGAGCGTCGGCGGCCTGATCGGCTGCCTCGCGGTCTTCCGGTGGTCGGACGACAGGTGAGCCGCGCTCACCGCACCAGAATGCACGACGGGTCGTGAACGGCGCGGCTGTTTCGCACGCGGTTCACGACCCGTCGGTGACGAACTGCTAGCTTGCGCCCCTGGCGGCCGGACCCGGCAGGATCGGCTGGCCGGCGGCGGGTGCACCCGCGGCGGGCGGCAGGATCGGGTCGCCCTTGCCGCCGTAGCCGCCCTCGACCCCACCCATGCCGCCGACTACGGGCGCGAGAGGTGCAGCGGCCGGAACGATGGGCGGGACGACGGGTGGCGGAACGATGGGCGGCACGATGGGTGGCGGCGCGATCGGCGGCACCACGGGTGGCGGCGCGATCGGCGGCGGCGGGCCCGGCAGGCCCATCGGAACGCCGCCCATGGCGCCGGTTTCCGGGGCACAGACCGCTCCGCCTGCTGCGGGAGCGGCGCCGCCGGCTGCCGGTGCGACGCACTCATAGCCGCCCGTTGCGAACGGCGCAGCCGCCGCTACGGGGCTCGCAGCCATGGCGACCCCGCACAACCCAGCAACGGCCCCTACCAATCCGATGTTGAATCGATCCAAGATCGTCATCGACGTCGACTCCTTCATGTTCGTTCTCATTCCCCATTTGATGTAAAGCGGCGAATCGCCCTGCCGCTGCCGACCGACGACTCTGTCAATTATCAGCAGCAAATTCGTACTCAAGACACGACCACGCCGTGTCGTATCCAAACGGTGACGTCCCGCGGCGGCCCATTCGGCGAACCCGCGCAACGCGGTCATCGCGTCACCGTTCGCGGAACTTCGATGCTGTTCTCCTGAATGATCACCGGGTCGCCGACGTTGACGGTGTTGTAGTACCACTCCGCGTCCTCGGGACTGAGGTTGATGCAGCCATGGCTGACGTTCTCGTATCCCATTGAGTTGACCGCCCACGGAGCGGAGTGGACGAAGAGCCCACGGCTGGTGATCCGCACGGCGAAGTCGACGTCCATTTGGTATCCGTCGGGGGCGCTGACGGGGATGCCCACACTGCTCGAATCCATGAACACCGTCCGGTTCTTGCCGAGGACGGTGTACGTGCCTACCGGTGTCGGGTACTCGGCCCTACCCATCGAGGCTGGTAGTACGCCCGGTTCGCCCCAGTGCGGTCGGTGGTGCGGGGTGGGAACCGCCGACGGCGGTCCCGTGTCGACGCCGTCGATGCGGACGGTGAACGTGTGCGCCGTGAGGTCGGCGATGCCCACTACCTCGGCGCCCGTGACGAATTCGGTCTTGAAGCGACCCATCGAAAGCGCGACGGTGCTGTGCGCCGGCCAGAACCTGTCGGGCACCCATTGCAGGGAGGTGGGACTCAGCCACTCGTACGTGCCCGTCATCGCCGGCGACGACTTCACGTCGAGCGAGCGCTCGGTGGCGAGCCGGTCGGCGACCGGCGTGCTGAACGTCATCACCACCGGATGCGCGACGCCCACCACCTCGCCTCTGGCGGGGAGCACCGACGCAATGGTCGGCGCAGCGGCCGCCGCCATGCTGGTGCCCGCGGGCGCCGCAGCAACGAGTGTGCTGGCTCCGATCATTGCCAGAACACACCGAAACACCTGACGCATGGCTCCCGACTTTCTAAATTACATGGTTGTCAATTGATCGTAGGGGTGCCATGTCGATTCGGGATATGCGCGCGCATGAGCAATTCGATGAAGGAATCGTCACGCTTCGGATACGGCCAGCAAATTCAAATGGGTCCGCTGGCGATCACAACCAAGCTCACGGCGAGTCGTCGACGACACGCCGGAGGGGTCAGGGTGTTTCGAGCGGGACCTTCGTGATGCGGTAGGTCAGTTGGTCGGTGCCGAGGACGTCGGCGAAACCCCACTGCGCCGCCGTCTCCTGCACGCGGGTCTCCGCGCCGTCCTGAGAGGTGTGGGCCGAGGTGTATTCGTCGCCGTCGTATTCGATGTAGACGACGAACACGGGATCGGGATCGGCGACCGCGGTGGCCAACTCCTGCTCCACGATCTCACTGATCTGAGCGTCGTCGACTTCGTCCGCTGTCGTCATCGCCGTCCGTTTCCGATCATGGACGCCGCGCTGATGCGAGCGCCGGGGGATGGAGCCGACTCTACGCAACACCTCCGTTTATGCGCTCCACCACCGGGTAACCGACAAAAGTGACGACACCTGCCACGTATCTCGAGCCCGATCTTCCGACCGCCGCCGGCCCACTGTCCGGTGCCGTCATCGCGCACCTGAAGTGCCGGGCGCCGCGACGCAGTTTCATCCCGGTCGACGCACCGGTCGGCGATTCCTCGCCGTGGGGTCGCGACCTTCAACTTGCCCTCTACGTCTGCTACGAGCTCCACTATCGCGGATTCGCCGACGTCGAACCGCGCTGGGAGTGGGACCCAGGCGTTCTGCACCTGCGGGCCCGCCTCGAAGACGCGTTCCTTTCGGCGCTGCAGCAGGAAATCGGCGTCGTCGACGCCACTGCCGAGCAGGAGATGGCCGAGCTGTCGACCACGCCGGTCGACGGCACGGGCTTGTCCTATCACCTGCGCGACGAGGGTACGTGGGAGCAGATGCGGGAGTACTTCGTGCATCGGTCGATCTACCACCTGAAGGAGGGCGACCCACACGCGTGGGCGATTCCTCGATTGTCGGGGGCGGCGAAGGCGGCCTTCGTGGCGGTGGAATTCGACGAATTCGGTGGTGGCCGAGCCGATCACGCGCACCAGCAGCTCTTCGGCGACCTGCTGGAGGCGGCGGGACTCGACTCGCGTTACCTGCACTACCTGGCTGCCGTACCCGCCGAGGCGCTGGCCGTGGTGAACGTGATGTCCCTGTTCGGACTGCATCGGGAATTCCGCGGCGCCGCCGTCGGCCACTTCGCCGCCACCGAGATCACCTCGTCACCGGGGTCGGCTCGACTCGTCGACGCGCTGAGGCGGATGAAGGCACCCGAGGCCTGCGTCCGGTTCTACCGCGAGCACGTCGAGGCCGACGCCGTGCACGAACAGATCGTCCGCACCGACGTGGTCGCCGACCTGGTGAGGCGCGAGCCGCACCTGGAGTCCGACGTGGTCTTCGGCATGCGTGCCTTCGACGTGGTGGAAGACCGACTGGCCGCGTACATGATGTCGCGCTGGACGGCTGGCGAGTCGTCGCTGCGGACGTCGCTGTCATGACGGGCATCTCCGACGACGCGCGGATCGACGCGGTCGCACCCGGCGACCTCGTCACACTCGACGTTCCCGGTGACGAGCGTGCGGGGTAGCGGCAGTACAAGGTGGTCTTCGTCGACGCTCCCGACACGTCCGAGCGTGCGACGTTCACCATGACCGTCGAGACCGACGACGGGCAGACGTTCGACGTGGAGCTTCCCGGCGACGCCGTCGTGCAGCGGTCGATGGAGTCCAAGTGGGAGTCCGCGCAAAGCCCGACCGCCACGGAGGATTGAGCGCCGACCGCCCGGGTCGCCGTTTGTGCCCGACGCGTCGGGGTAAGCGCTAGATCATGAGTGGCACAGTCGTTCTCGTCGTCGACATGCTCAACGCCTACGAGCATCCCGACGCCGACCTTCTCATCCCCAACGTGGAGCCGATCATCGATCCGTTGTCGCAGTTGCTGAAGCGCGCCCACGACACCGACGACGTCGACGTGGTCTACGTCAACGACAACTACGGCGACTTCACCGCCGACCACCGCGACCTCGTCAACGCGGCGCTGGCCGGACGACGGCCGGACTTGGTCGGGCCGATCGTGCCGGCGCCGGACACCAGGATGCTGACCAAGGTGCGTCACAGCGCGTTCTACTCGACGCCGCTGGGGTACCTGCTTGGCAGGCTCGGAACTGAACGAGTGGTCATCACCGGGCAGGTGACCGAGCAGTGCATCCTCTACACCGCCCTGGACGCCTACGTGCGGCACTTCGACGTGGTGATTCCCCCAGATACGGTGGCGCACATCGACACCGAGCTCGTCAAGGCCGCCTTGAAGATGATGGAGCAGAACATGGCGGCCACCCTGGTGCCCGCCGCGGAATGCATCCGACCCGAATGAATGGGAACCTGTGATGGGCACGTTGTCGAAGGCGATGTACGCGTCGACGGTGGTTGTCGGCGGTGTCCTGGTCGCGAGAGCCGTCGCGGACAAGCGACTCCCTCACCGTGAGGTGCCCGTCGCACAGCTCGAACCGGGTGACGGGTTCGACGGGGGCGGTCCTTCCCATCCATCCGATGAGGCGGCACCGCGTCCCGACCCCGACGATCCGCGGAAGCCCGACTCGCCAACCGATCTCACGAAGCCGTCGATGTGGTTCGTGGTCCGCAAGACGGTGCGGGAATTCTCGACCGATCAATGCACCGACCTCGCGGCGGCACTGACCTACTACGCCGTCCTGTCCGTCTTTCCCGCACTGGTCGTGGTGGTCTCGCTACTTGGTGTCTTCGGGCAGGGCAAGACGACGACCGACGCCATCCTGCAGATCGCGGGAGAGGTAGGACCGTCGTCGGCCGTGGACGTCCTGCGTGCGCCGATCGAGCAGTTGGTGCAATCGCCCACTGCCGGAGTCACCCTGGTCATCGGCATCGTTGGCGCGTTGTGGTCGGCGTCGGCCTACATCGGGGCGTTCGGCAGGGCCATGAACCGGATCTACGAGATCGAGGAGGGGCGCCCGGTGTGGAAACTCCGCCCGCTCCAATTGATCTTGACCCTCGTCGGCCTCGTCGTCGGTGCCGCCGCGGCGTTCCTCCTCGCGGTCACCGGGCCGGTCGCCCGGGCCATCGGGGACACCATCGGCGTCGGATCGGCGGCGGTCACGGTCTGGAACGTCGCAAGGTGGCCGGCGTTGTTGATCTTGGTCGTCCTCGTCGTCGCCATCCTCTACTACGCCACCCCCAACGTGGAACAGCCCAAATTCAAGTGGGTGAGCGTCGGTGCCGCCGCGGCCATCCTGGTGTGGGTCGTGGCGTCGTTGGGCTTCGGTCTCTACGTGGCGAACTTCAGCAGCTACAACAAGACCTACGGCACGCTGGCCGGGGTCATCGTCTTCCTGCTGTGGCTGTGGATCACCAACCTGGCGTTGCTCTTCGGCGCCGAACTCGATTCCGAGCTGGAGCGCGGCCGCCAACTGCAAGCCGGAATGTCTGCCGCGGAGGATCTTCAGTTGCCGGCGCGCGACACCCGCCTCATCGACAAGAACGAGGCCAAGGAGCAGCAGGACGTCGAACGCGGTGAGGAATTGCGGCGGTCGCGGGGCCGAGCCGAGGTATGAGCAGGTAGGACCGACGCGGCAAATTCCACGCAACCGCAAATTGCCGCCGCGCGTCATCTACTGTTTTCCAACAGTAGCCACCGCGGGGGATCGGACAGCTGGATGACACACGTCGACGTGTTCGCAGTCGTCGCCCCGTGATCCCCGAGTTCAAGAGGGCCATGAGGTTGGCCGGCATGCGTCCGTTGCCGTGCTGGCCCTCGCGGACGTCGATCGATCTGCGCGGCAAACGGGTCCTCTTGACCGGCGCGTCGTCGGGAATCGGTGCGGTGGCCGCGCAGCTGTTCGCCGCCGAGGGTGCCACGGTCGTGGCGGTCGCCCGTCGGGCGGACGTGTTGGCCGACGTCGTCGAGAAGATCACCGCCGCCGGCGGGAGCGCCACCGCAATGGCGGCCGACCTGTCCGATCTGGACCAGGTCGACGCCGTCGTGAACGCCGCTGGGCCCGTTGACATCTTGATCAACAACGCGGCGAGGTCCATTCGGAGGCCGCTGATCGAGTCCCTGGAAAGGTGGCATGACGTCGAACGGGTCATGGCGCTCAACTACTACGCGCCGCTGAGGCTCATTCGCGGGGTGGCCCCCGGGATGTTGGAACGCGGTGACGGTCACATCGTCAACGTTGCGACGTGGCGCGTGCTGCCGGAGTCATCGCCAATGTTCGCCGCCTACAACGCTTCCAAGGCCGCGTTGAGCGCGGTGAGCCGCGTGGTCGACACCGAGTGGGGGCACGCCGGCGTGCATTCCACGACGGTGTACTACCCCCTGGTGGCCACCCCGATGATCGCCCCCACCCGGGTGTACGACGGCATCGCCGCGCTCTCGGCAGAGGAGGCCGCGCAGTGGCTGGTGACCGCCGCCAAGACCCGGCCGATCCGCATCGCGCCCCGCAAGGCGCTCGCGCTGCGCGCCCTCGACGTCGTCGCACCCCGGATGCTCAATGCCGTCCTGGAACGCGAGACCGACCGCATGAACGCCAGAGCCCAACCGGCCGAGGTTGCCAATCTCACATCAGGAGAACACCGTTGACGCCAAGATCCGCCTTCTTCGCCCTGCTCGCCGCGTGTCTGCTCGTGACGGGTTGCCAGGGTTCCGCATCCGCTGACGGCTATCCCGCGGGACCGGTGACGATGACGGCGGGCGCCTCGCCGGGAAGCGGCTTCGACCTGACCATTCGCGCGGTCGTCGATTCGGTGCAGAAGGAGGGCATCGTCGACGTGCCGCTTCCTGTGCAGAACCGACCGGGTAACAGCGGGGCGGACTTCCTGGCCACCATGGTCGACCAGTACCGCGGTGCCGACGACCAAATCTCGGTGACCTCGCTGTCGATGATGACCAACCAGCTCAGCGGCACGTCCAAGTACGGCTACGCCGACGTCACGATGATCGCCCGGCTGATGACCGAGTACTTCATGGTCGTCACCCGACCCGACGCCCCATACCAAAACCTCGGTGACGTCATGTCGGCCGTCAAGTCCGATCCGTCCCGCGTCGCGGTCGGTGCCGCCCTCGACGACCAGGCTCCGTTCGACCTGCTGGTCTCCGCGGCCGGCGGCGATCCGTCGTCCATCCACTACGTCACCCACGAGGGTGGCGGCGACCAGAGTGCCGCGCTGGCCAGCGGCGAGATCGGCATCGCCATCGGCGGGGTCAGCGAGTTCATCGGTCAGGTGAACACCAAGGAGCTCAAGGGACTTGGCGTCCTGGCCGAGGACCGGCTGCCCGGACTGGACGTGCCCACCGCCAGGGAACAGGGACTCGACGTCACGCTGTCGAATTGGCGCGGTCTCTACGGTCCGCCGGACATGCCTGCGTACGCGGTCGAGTACTGGCAGCAGGCGCTGGCCAAGATGGTGGACACCGCGACGTGGAAGGACACCGCGGCGCGCAGCCAGTTCACCACTACCTTCATGGTGGGCGAGGAGTTCCAGACCTTCCTTGCCGAGACCCAGGCCGACGTCGAGGCTGCACTGCAGGCGGCTCGCCGGTGACGGACGCCGAGACCAGCGTGGGTCGACGACCCGAAAACCTGGTTCTCGGCGCACTTTTGACGACGGCGGCCTTCTTCTGCGTGGCGATGGTCGGCACGCTGGCGAAGGTGGCCGGTCAGTACACCTCGACGGGCGTGCTGCTGCTCTTTCAGAACGCGATCTGTCTGCTGTTCGTGATTCCGGTGGTGATGCGCGGTGGCTGGTCGTCGATGCGCACCGGCAAGATCGGTCTGCACGTGCTGCGGGCGGTCGCCGGCACCGCCTGCTGGTACGCGCTGTTCTTCGCGATCGCACGGATTCCGCTGGCCAATGCCACCCTGCTGACCTACAGCGCCCCGCTGTGGATGCCGTTGATCGCCTGGGCCGTGACGCGACAACGGGTGGCGACCGCGACGTGGGTCGGCGCGGTCGTCGGTTTCGCCGGGGTGGTGCTGGTGTTGCAACCCCAAGGCCACCGCGTTGACGTCGGCGAATTGGCGGCGTTCGCCGGTGCGCTCCTGCTGGCCGTCGCGATGATGTCGGTGCGGTGGCTCGGCGCGACCGAGCCCATCCTCCGGGTGCTGTTCTACTTCTTCCTGCTCTCGACGCTGCTGTCGGTGCCCATCGCGGCGCTCGACTGGCGGCCCATCCCGCCCGCGGCCTGGGCCTGGTTGATCGGGCTCGGGTTGGCGCAGCTGTCGTCGCAGACCCTCATCGTGCTGGCCTACCGCTACGCCCCTGCCGAGAAGCTGGGTCCGTTCATCTACTCGGTCATCGTGTTCACCGCGGTCGCCGACTGGCTCTTCTGGAACCATCCGCCCACGCTGGTCACCTATGGCGGGATGGCCTTGGTGATCGGGGGAGGGCTGATCGCGATTCGCGCGAGACGCCAAGCGCGGCAACCCGTTCGGGAGTGATCCTCAGGCGTCGCGGCCGTCGCCGTCGCGGAGCAAGGCGACGTCGGAGACCAGGCGGATGTGTTCGGCCATGGCGCGACCGGCTTCCATTGAATCGCGCCTGCGCACCGCCTCGGCGATGCGTCGGTGGCCCTCGAGTGACGCGCGCGGACGCTGCGACTGCGACAGCGACTCGATGCGCGTCTCGCGGACGAGCTCGGCGATCTCGCCCATGAGTCGGGCCAGCAGCGGCGAGTGCGCGGCAGCGGTGATCGCCCGGTGGAAGTGCTCGTCACCGGACACGCCGCGTTCGCCCTCGGTGATCTCCATGTCCATGATCGCCAGGGCGTCGTCGATGGCGGCCATCTCGGCGTCGCTGCGACGTTCGGCGGCCAACTCGGCCAGTTTCACCTCGAGCGCCTCGCGGGCCTCGATCACCTCCGGCAGTCGGTCGGCGTGTTCGCGCAGCGCGCGGATGGCCGAGTCGCCGACCGGGCGGCGGATCAGGACCGCACCGTCGCCGTGTCGCACCGAGAGGATGCCCTGCACCTCGAGCGCCACCAGGGCCTGACTGAGTGACGCCCGGCTGACCCCGAGTTGAGCCGCGAGTTCGCGCTCCGGGGGCAGGCGTTCGCCGGCCTGCATGTCGCGGTTGGCCATGTGCTCGCAGAGCTGTTCGACGATGACTTCGTACAGCCGGGGCCGGGCCACGGGACGGATTTGCTCAGCCACTGTGTCACTCACTCTCTATTCCTCTGGACCACACGATAGCCTGACGGTCGGCATGACGGCCGCCACACCTGGGGTTGACAGTGACCTGGTTCACTGATTCACTGCAAGTGACCCAGTGGCTAGGCCAATTAGCCACCCGACGACGCGGAGATCGAGATGCCCACCGAACTGATACCGATCTTGGCGCTGGCCGTCATGTTCATCGCGGCCACCGTGTTGCCGGTCAACATGGGGGCGCTCGGCTTCGTCGCGGCGTTCTTCGTCGGCACCGTCGCGGTCGGAATGGACGCCGACCAGATCATCGGCGGCTTTCCAAGCAGCCTCTTCCTGACCCTGGTCGGCATCACCTACCTCTTCGCGATCGCGCAGAACAACGGCACGGTCGACCTCCTGGTGAGGGGGGCGGTCCGCCTCGTCGGAGGACGGGTCGCGCTCATCCCGTGGGTGATGTTCGGCATCACCGGCGTCCTGACCTCGATCGGAGCGCTCGGACCGGCCGCGGTCGCCATCGTCGCCCCCATCGCCCTTGGCTTCGCGGCTCGATACAAGATCAACGCGCTGCTGATGGGCATGATGGTCGTCCACGGCGCCCAGGCCGGCGGCTTCTCGCCGATCAGCATCTACGGCGTCACCGTCAACAACATCGCCTCCAAGGCCGGGCTGGAGAACAGCCCGCTCACCCTCTTCCTCGGCAGCCTGCTGTTCAACGCCGCCATCGGTGTCCTGCTGTTCGTCTTCCTCGGCGGTCGCTCGCTGATCGGCCGCAGCGTGCACGACGAGGACGGCACCCGTCCCGTCGACGACACGGGTTCGGTGGGCGGTGGCAAGACGCCGACGACGGTGATGCGCGGGTTCGGCACGACCACCACCAAGTCCCCATCGCAGGCGGTCACCGCCGAGAAGGCGCCGCCGCTGGCCACGGCCGTCAAGGCCATCACGTTCGAGCAGATCCTCACCCTGGTCGGACTGGTGTCCCTGGCGGTGTTCTCGCTCATCCTCGATCTCGACGTCGGGTTCGTCTCCATGACCGTCGCGGTGATCCTGGCGCTCGCGTCGCCGAAGGCTCAGAAGGGAGCAATCAACCAGATCAGCTGGTCGACGGTTCTCCTCATCGGCGGCGTCCTCACCTTCGTCGGGGTTCTGCAAGAGGCGGGCACCGTGGAATGGGTGGGCAACGGCGTTGCGGGCCTTGGTGTTCCGCTCCTGGTGGCCTTGCTGCTGTGCTACATCGGCGCCATCGTCTCGGCCTTCGCCTCGTCGACCGCGATCCTCGGCGTCACCATCCCGCTCGCGGTCCCGTTCCTGCTGGCCGGCGACGTCGGTGCCATCGGCGTCATCGTGGCACTGTCCATTGCTTCGACCATCGTCGACGTCAGCCCGTTCTCGACCAACGGCGCACTGGTGTTGGCGAACGCCCAGGGCGTCGACCGAGACGTGTTCTACAAGCAGATCCTCAAGTACAGCGCGCTGGTGGTCGTCATCGGCCCGGCCATCGCATGGGCGATCCTGGTGGTCCCCGGCTGGCTCTGATCGCCTGATCACGACGGCGGCACGCGGCGACGCGTGCCGCCGTTTCGTGCGTCGAAATGGCCGTTGAGCTGGGAATCTTGGCATTGACACCGGCTCCCGCTACGTTGATAATTGGCTAGGCCACTAGGTCACCAATCCAACGGGAGGATCGCGTCATGCCACTCAACTCAGGGAGAACGGGTCCGCTGAGCGGCACCGTGGTCGTCGATCTGACGCGGGCGCTCGCCGGTCCGCACGCGGCCATGATGCTGGGCGACCTCGGCGCCGACGTCATCAAGGTGGAGAGCCCCAAGGGTGGGGACGACACCCGGTCCTGGGGGCCGCCCTTCGTTCAGCCAAAGGACGCCGAACGCGAATCCACCTACTTCCTGTCGGCGAATCGCAACAAGCGGTCGATCGCGTTGGACCTGAAGACCGACGAGGGCAGGGAGGCCCTCGAGGAGATGGTGCGCCGGGCCGACGTCCTGCTCGAGAACTTCCGGACCGGTGTGCTGGACCGCCTTGGCTTCTCGACCGAACGGCTCGCCGAACTCAACCCGGGATTGGTCGTCCTGTCCATCAGCGGGTTCGGTCACGACGGCCCGGAAGGCGGCCGGTCGGGCTACGACCAGATCGCCCAGGGTGAGGCGGGCCTCATGTCGTTCACCGGTTCGGGGCCCGATGACGTTCAGCGCGTGGGCGTTCCGATCGCCGACCTGCTCGCCGGCATGTATGGCGCGTTCGGCGTCCTCGCCGCATTGCGCGAGCGCGACCGCACCGGGCGCGGCCGGGTGGTGCGAACGTCGTTGCTGGCCAGCGTCGTCGGCGTGCACGCCTTTCAGGGCACCAAGTGGACCGTGGCCGGCGAGGTCGGTGAGGCCCAAGGCAACCACCATCCGTCGATCTGCCCGTACGGATTGTTCCCGACCGCCGATGGGGCAGTGCAGATCTCGGTGGGCAGCGAAGGTTTGTGGCACCGCTTCTGCGAGGGCTTCGGCGTCGACCCCGACCGCGACGGAATGGCCACCAACCCGCAGCGGGTCGGCAATCGTCTGGCGGTGATCGACTTGGTCTCCGAGCTGTTCGGCGCCTGGGAAACTGAGCCGCTGCTGAAACTGCTCGACGAGATCGGCGTCCCGGCGGGCAAGGTGCGCAACGTCCAAGAGGTGTACGAGTGGGAGCAGACCAAGTCTCAAGGCCTGCTCGTCGACGTCGACCATCCGACGCTGGGCCGGGTCACCCTGCCCGGCCCCCCGCTGCGCTTCTTCGACGCCGACGGCACCGAAGTCACCGAGACGCAGCACCTTTCGCCGCCGGTGCTGGGCGGCGACGACGAGCTGGTACGGGCCTGGCTCAAGGAGGCGGTGTGACGACCCGGCTGAGCGCGGCCGAGCTGCTCGAGGTCGTCGCCGACGCCGACAGCTTCGAATGCTGGGACTCGCCAGCCGTGGAGTATCCCGTCGACCAGGCCTACGCCGACGAGCTGGCGGCTGCCAGAGCCAAGACCGGTCTCGACGAATCTGTCCTCACCGGGGCGGTGAGCATCCGCGGCCGGCGGGTCGCAATCCTGTTGAGCGAGTTCGCCTTCCTGGCCGGCTCGATCGGCGTGGCGGCTGGGGACCGACTGGTCACGGCCATCCACCGGGCGACCGCCGAAGGGCTGCCGCTGCTGGCGCTGCCCACCTCCGGGGGAACCCGGATGCAGGAGGGCACCGTCGCCTTCCTCCAAATGGTCAAGATCACCGCCGCGATCACCGCGCACAAGGCGGCTCACCTGCCGTATCTCGTGTATCTGCGCCACCCGACCACCGGCGGGGTGTTCGCGTCGTGGGGGTCACTCGGACACCTGACCGTCGCCGAACCCAGCGCGCTGATCGGGTTCCTGGGACCGCGCGTGTACGAGGCGCTCTACGACGACACGTTCCCCGGCGGCGTGCAGACGTCGGAGAATCTGCAGGCCCACGGTCTCATCGACGCGGTACGGCCGCCCGAGCAACTCGGCGAGATCGTCGACCGCGCGCTGCGCATCATGACCGACACGCCGCGGTGCCGTCGGCTGGTGGTCGACCCGCCCGACTGGGACGTCGAGGACGTGCCCGCATGGGCGTCGGTGCTGGCGTCGCGCCGCACCGACCGACCGGGCGTCCGCGAGCTCCTCTTCAACGCCGCCGCAGACGTGTTGCCGCTCAACGGAACCGGGCAGGGGGAGTCGGATCCAGGGCTGATCCTGGCGCTGGTGCGCTTCGGGGACATGCCGTGCGTGCTGCTAGGCCAGGACCGGCGCGGCCAGACGCCGACCACCCCACTCGGACCCGCCGCCCTGCGCGAGGCGCGCCGCGGGATGCGCCTCGCGCAGGACCTGCAACTGCCGCTGGTCACCGTGATCGACACCGCGGGCGCGGCGCTGTCCAAGGACGCCGAGGAGGGCGGGCTCGCCGGCGAGATCGCGCGGTGCATCGCCGACATGGTGGACCTCGACACCCCGACGGTGTCACTTCTGCTCGGCCAGGGCACCGGGGGAGGCGCACTCGCGCTGGTGCCCGCCGACCGCGTGCTGGCGGCCCAGCACGCGTGGCTCTCCCCGCTGCCGCCGGAGGGCGCCAGCGCCATCGTTCACCGCGACGTCGCCCACGCCGCCGAGATGGCAGACCGGCAGGGAATCCGGTCGGTGGATCTGCGGCGGGCCGGAATCGTCGACCTGATCATCCCCGAGCGCCCCGATGCGGCCGAGGAGGCGCAGCAGTTCTGCGAGCGGGTGGGTGCGGCCCTGCATCGGGAGCTCGCCGAGCTGACCGCCCAGGACGGGGACATGCGAATGATCGCCAGGGCCAAGCGGTTCAACCGGGTGGGATACGGCTCGGCCGCCGCAGTCAGTCTTGGAGCGCTTCCTCCACCCGCTGCACCTTCGCGCTGAGCTGCCCGGTGTAGCCGGGGCGGATGTCGGCCTTCAGCACCAGGCTCACCCGGGGCGAGGCGGCGGCGACGGCGTCGACGGCCTGCTTGACGACGGCCATCACCTCGTCCCATTCGCCTTCGATGTTGGTGAACATCGCGTTGGTCTCGTTGGGCAACCCGGACGCACGCACGACGCGGACGGCCTCGGCCACCGCCTCGTGGACGCCTCCCGTTTCGTCACCGGCAGATGGGCTGAGGCTGAACGCGACGATCATGACGTCCAGCCTGGCACACCCGGCATTGGTCAGCCCAGCGCGCGTGCCCCGATCGGCTCGCTCAGTTGCGAGCGCACGTTGCGGGTCAATTCGTCGGCGAGCACCTCGTCGTCGCCGGCCTCGACGCCGTCGAGGACCTGGCGCACCACCTCGGCCGGGTCGGACTTGGGGGCGTCGGTGAACGACGCCATGTCGGTGTCGACGTAGCCCACGTAGACGCCCACCACCTGGACGCCGCGCGGTGCGAGCTCCAGACGCATCGAGTCGGTGGCGCTCCACACCGCGGCCTTGGACACCCCGTAGCTGGCGCCAACGGGCAACCACGACAGCACCGATGCCACGTTCACGATCGCGCCACCGCGGTCGGCGATCCGGTCGGCGAACGCCGATGCCAGGGCGAGTGGACCAAAGAGGTTGGTCTCCAACTCGTCTCGCAGATTGCTTGCGTCGGGCTCGAGCACCGACGCACCACGCACGATGCCGGCGTTGTTGATCAGCACGCTGACGTCGGATGCCGTCTCGGCCGCCGCGGTCACCGACCGGGGGTCGGTCACGTCGAGGGTCAGGGCGACGACGCGCGGATCGGACGCGTCGACCTGCGAGGAGTCTCGGGCCGCGGCGTAGACCTTGGCCACCCCGCGGTCGAGAAGCTGGGTCACGTAGTGCCGCCCCATGCCGCGGTTGGCCCCGGTGACGAGCACGATCTGGTCCTTGAGTGTGGTCATGTCATTCTCCTGTTGTGCCGCCGAAGTAAACCGATTGGTGTACATCGGCGACGCTACACCGCACTGCCCACGAAGTAAACCAAGCGGTATACTTCGGTCATGAACACGCATGTCGAGCCGCAGCGCGGCGGCCGGGGCGCACGCCAACGGATCCTCGACGCCGCGGTCAAGCTGTTCTATGTCGACGGCATCAACGCCACCGGCGTCGAGCGACTGGCCACCGAGGCGTCCGTGTCCAAACGCACCCTCTACCAACACTTCCCGAGCAAGGAGGCCGTGGTCGAGGAGTATCTACGCCACATCCGAGAGGGCATTGGCGATCCCGTGCAACCCGATTCGGCTGCGAGCAAGCGCAGTCCCAGGTCGCGCATCCTGGCGCTCTTCGAGGTGCCGCCCGGCGGCGAGGGGCCGTTGCGTGGTTGCCCCTTCCACAACGCGGCTGTCGAGGCCGCCGGCGGCATGCCC
This sequence comes from Mycolicibacterium hodleri, assembly GCA_006864685.1. Taxonomy (GTDB): domain Bacteria; phylum Actinomycetota; class Actinomycetes; order Mycobacteriales; family Mycobacteriaceae; genus Mycobacterium; species Mycobacterium hodleri_B. The sequence goes on from VIFX01000010.1 coordinate 61,124, forward strand.
GAGGTTCACGACATCGTCGAGGCGCACAAACGGAGCTACGTCGACGGCGTGGTAGCGCTGGCGCAGGCCGCGGGCGCGGCCAACCCGAAGCTGCTGGGCAACCAACTCGCCATCCTCTTCGAGGGTGCGGCCGCGATGTCCACGTCCCTCAACGACCCCTCGCCATGGGCGCAGGCGAGGAAGGCCGCCCAGACCCTCCTCGACGAGGCGGTCAGCCGCGGTTCGCGGTGACGGAATCGCCGGTAGTCAGCTGTGGGGATTGCTCGCGCACCGCACGACGAGCGCCGCCAGCGGCTCGGACAACCCGTGCTTCTTGACCAGGGCGGCGGCCGCCTCCTGCTGGGCGGCCTTGCTCGACCCGCCACCCATCGAGTCGTACGCCTCGGCGCCGATCTTGGCCGCGGAACTGGAGTCGATGGTCAGACCGCCGACGGACATCGCGTCGGACACCATGCACCGCAGATAGCCCGCCCGGTCGAAGTCGGCGGCGGCAGTGGGGGCCAGCAGGAGGGCCAGTGCGCCCATGGTCGACGTCACTGCGGCGATGCGGGTCTTCATCACGCGAAAAGGCCTTTCCGTCCGCCCCCTGCAAGGATTGCCTATGCTACCGACGACATTCTGGGAGTCGCCATCGGGCGGCCGCTCACTGCCCCTCCTCCCGCCGAGCGTGGACTTTCGTCACGCGTTCACACTGCGCGGCGTCGCAAAAGTCCACACTCGGCGGTAGGAAACCAGTCGGATAACGATTGCGAACCCGAACGATTGCGATTCGTCCCGCAAGGCCGGCCCGACCGCGGCGGAACCTACGGTGGGCCTGGTGCGCCGCAGAACTGCCCTGAAGCTTCCGCTGATGATGGCAGCAGGTGCCGCTCTTACCCGTGTTCCCCTGGCCTCGGCCGACCCGGTGCGGTGGGCCGCGGACCGCGCCAACGCCTGGTATCAGGGGCAGGGCTGGCTGGTCGGCGCCAACTACGTGCCGGCAACCGCGATCAACCAAATCGAGATGTTCCAGCAGGGCACCTACGATCCGCGGCGCATCGACGCCGAGTTTGCGATCGCCCGCCAGCTCGGGTTCAACACGATGCGGGTCTTCCTCCACGACCTGCTGTGGGCGCAGGACCGCCAAGGGTTCCAACGGCGTCTCGCGCAGTTCGTCGCCATCGCGGCCAGCCGGGGCATCAAACCGATGTTCGTCCTTTTCGACTCGTGCTGGGACCCGCATCCCAAGCTGGGGCCGCAGCACGCGCCCGTCGTCGGAGTTCACAACTCGGGATGGGTGCAGGGCCCGGGTGCCGATCGCCTCGGTGACCCTCAGTACGTCGCCACGCTGCGTGACTACGTCACGGGCGTCGTCAGCCAGTTCCGCAGCGATCCAAGGGTTTTGGCATGGGACATCTGGAACGAACCCGACAACCCTGCCAAGGTGTACCGCAAGGTGGAACGCGGCGACAAGCTGGAACTGGTGGCGGGGCTGCTTCCGCAGGTGTTCCAGTGGGCCAGGGCCGCGAACCCAGGACAGCCGCTGACAAGCGGTGTGTGGCAGGGCAGTTGGGGTTCGGGCAGTCGCAGCAAAATCGCCGGCATCCAGCTCGACAACTCCGACGTCGTCAGCTTTCACTCGTATGCGTCGCCAACGGAGTTCGAGGCCAGGATCGACGAACTCACCCCGCTTGGCCGCCCGATCCTGTGCACCGAATACCTTGCGCGGCCTCAGGGCAGCACAGTCGAAGGCATCCTGCCAATTGCCAAGCGGCGCAACGTCGCCGCCTACAACTGGGGCCTGGTGGCAGGCAAGACCCAGACGTACCTGCCGTGGGACACCTGGGACAAGCCCGACCCGTCAGAACCCAAGGTCTGGTTCAGTGATCTGCTGCGACCGGACGGAAGTGCCTATCGCGACGCCGAGGTCAAGGCCATTCAACAGCTGACCGGGGCGCGGCAGGCCCCCTGAGTTCTCACCGGCGTCACCCCGCCGACCAGGTGGCGACGATCATGCCCACCGCCGCCACGACCAAGACCGCGTCGATGAGGACGGCATACGCGCCTGGTCGAAGACGCCGCACCAATCGGCGGGTGACGAACGGTCCGATCATCAGGGCGACGCCGATCGTCACACCACGGACGACGAGCTCGGTCGAGAGAACCCCAAGCTGACCGAAGGTGGTGAGCTTGGCCGCGTAGAGCACCAGCGCGCTGGTGGCTTCGGTGCCGAGGAACGCGCCCCCGCTCAACCCAAAGCCGGTGAACACCGGCACGCTCAAGGGCCCGGTCGACAGGACCAGCCCGGTCAGGAAGCCGACGACGGCGCCCGCGACGCCGAGTTGCCACAGCCGCACACGCCAAGCCCGCGCCGCCATCAGTCTGCGGACGGGAATCATCGCCAGGAAGAACACCCCGAGTACCCCGTCGACGACCCTCGGTGAGATCGCGAACAACGTGTTCGCGCCGAGGACGGCGGCCGGTGCACCCGGGGCGGCGTAGGCGAGGACGGGTCGCCATCGGATCTCGCGCCACCACGCCACGACCCTGGCGACGTTCGCCAGCACGGCGGCGATCCCCATCATCGGCACCGCCATGCGAGGCCCGTAGAGCATCACCAACAACGGCAACAGGATGAGTGAGGATCCGGTGCCGACGAGACCGCCGAGCGCACCGGCGCCCAACGCAACGACGAATACCAACAGAAAAGCGGACACGAGCAGGACCTTCTCGTCGACGTGGGGCACGTCGACGGCGATCCTCCAGGCTTTTGTCCGTTCAGATGACCGCGGCCCGTCGGGAGCCACGGTGGCGCCGCTCGGACCAGTCGCGCGTCGTCACCGGCGCGCCGGAACCCTAGGCGCTGTCGTCCTCGACCTTAGCGTCCGCCTCGGCTGACGGCGAGAGCTTGTTGCGGCCCCGCCATGCACGGAACCCGCTCCGCGCGACGAAGGCGCCGGCGATCGCCGTCACGCACCACACGCCGATCGCGGTGTACGCCAGCGGTGCCGACAGGTCACCGATCGACGCGCCGAGCGCGGTGTAGACGAAGGCGCGCGGTGCGGAGCCGATGAACGCGCCAACGGCCATCTGCCACAACGGAACTCCGAAGGCGCCGAAGGCGTATGACGCGAGCGCGTCGGAGATGCCAGGTACGAACCGCTGGCCGACGACGGCCCACAATCCGCGCCGCTGGACCTGGGCGTCCAAGCGGTCGGCGCGCTCGGCTCCCATCAGTGAGCGTGCGCCGTCGCGTCCGGCACGGCGACCGACGAGACTGGCGATGCACGCGGTGCCGATGGCAGAGAACAGCGTGACGAACGTGCCGAGAACGGGGCCGAACAGCACGCCGCTGCCGGCCGCGAGGATGGGCCCCGGCACGAAGATGGCGCCGAGCAGCGCCGACACCGCAACGTAGGCCAACGGTGCGGCCGGGCCGGTCGCCATCACCACGCGCCGGACGTCGTCGACGTCGACGATCCTGGCGACGCCGACCACGTAGAACAGCCCGAGGAGGAACGCGGCGAACAGGGTGAGCCGGATGACGTGGCTCCGCCTGGTGGCGGGCACGGGTGAACCGTCGTCGGACACGGCGTCGCGCTACCAGTTGCTCGGCGAATAGTCCTTCAGGAAGCAGCCGTGCACGTCCTCGCCGGCCTCACCCCGCACGATCGGGTCGTAGACGCGGGCGGCACCGTCGACGAGATCCAGCGGCGCGTGGAAGCCCTCGTCGGCGAGCCGCATCTTGGTGGGGTGCGGGCGTTCGTCGGTGATCCACCCCGTGTCGACCGCGGTCATCAGAATGCCGTCCTGCTCCAGCATCTCGCCTGCGCTGGTGCGAGTGAGCATGTTCAGCGCGGCCTTCGCCATGTTCGTATGCGGGTGCCCCGGTCCCTTGTAGGCGCGGCTGAACTGGCCCTCCATCGCCGAGACGTTCACGACGTACTTGCGGCGGGCGGGCGCCGCGGCCATCGCCGGACGCAGTCGACTGACCAGGATGAACGGCGCGGTCTGGTTGCAGAGCTGCACCTCGAGCAGCTCCATCGCGTCGACCTCGTGCACCCGCTGGGTCCAGCTGTTGACCGACGCGGTGTCGGGGAGCAGCCCGCCGGCGTCGATGGCCGTGCCGGCGGCGATCCGCTCGGGCGAGGCACTGCGGGCGACCAACGCCAATTCCGTTACCGCGTGCGGTGTTTGGTGCTCGGCCAGGCTGCCCGCGAGGGCGGCCGGATGGGCGTCGCTGACATGGTCGAAGGTGATGACGTCTACCCCCGATGCCAGCTCGGGTGGGGCGGAGCGCTCCGCCTCGACGAGCGCCGCGTAGGAACCGGGGGAGCGGCGCACCGTCTGCGCGGCGTTGTTGATCAGGATGTCCAGCGGACCCTGCTCGGCGACCGCGTCGGCGAGCGCGACGACCTGGGCGGGATCACGCAGGTCGATGCCGACCACCCGCAGGCGGTGCAGCCAGTCGGCGCTGTCCGGCATCGCGGCGAAGCGGCGAACGGCGTCGTTGGGGAAGCGGGTGGTGATGGTCGTGTGGGCGCCGTCGCGCAGCAGTCGCAGCGCGATGTACATGCCGATCTTGGCGCGGCCGCCGGTCAGCAGCGCCCGTCGTCCGCTGAGGTCGGTGCGGGCCTCGCGCTTGGCGCGGTTGAACGCCGCGCACGGGGGACACAGCTGGTGGTAGAACGCGTCGACCTGGGTGTAGTGGTTCTTGCAGGCGTAGCAGGCCCGCGACCGCAGGAGCGTGCCCGCCGTGGCGCCCGCCGCGGTCGAGACCAGCGGCAAGCCCTGCGTTTCGTCGTCGATGCGGCCGGGAGCTCCCGTGGCCGTTGCGGCGATGACCGCGCGGTCGGCCTCGGCGACGGCGTCGCGCCTGGCGTGGCGGCGGGCCTGTTTGACGGCCTTGAAGACACCCGCCGTCGCGCGGCGAACCGCCACCGCGTCGGGGTGTTCGGGAGGTAGCGATCTGACGTCGGACAGCACCTCCAGGCACGTCCTCAGCTTCTCCGGGTCTATCTCGGTCACCGAGGAAGCGTACTGGTAGGGGTGGTCTAGGGCCGATTCGTCGACCTAGGCACCCGCCGTCGATGCCTCGTAGATGGCCTGGATCGACGCGTCGAGGGTGGCGTTGAATTCGTCGTCGGACTGCTTGGCCGACAAGCCCTCGGTCAACGCCCGGCTGAAGCTCGCGATCAGACCGGTGTTCTGCGCGAGCAGCTCGTCGGCTTCGTCGCGGGAGTAGCCGCCGGACAGGGCCACCACCCGCATCACCTTCGGATGCTCGATCAGCGGCCGGTACAGGTTGGGCACGGTCGGTATCGAGATCTTCAGCATCACCTGCTGGCCGTCGGGGATGCCGTCGAGCCGCGACCCGATCCGATCCAGCAGGATGGCCTCGGCGTCCGCCTTGTCGGGGATCGTCACCGTGACCTCGGGCTCCAGGATGGGCACCAACCCGTGCGAGAGCACCTGGGCGGCGACGTCGAACTGCTGGGCCACGATCGCCTCGATGCCTGCGGCGTCCGCGGCGCCGATCACCGAGCGTTCCTTGGTGCCGAAGATGCCCTTGGCCGTCGCACGGTCGAGCAGGTCGTCGAGATCGGGTATCGGCTTCATCAACTGGACCCCGTGCTCGGCGTCGGACAGCCCCTTGTCGATCTTGAGGAACGGGACGACGCCCTTGTCGTTCCACAGGTAGGTCGCCGACGGAGTGCCCACGACGTCGCGATCCATGGTCTGTTCGAACAGGATGGCCGCGAGGATTCGGTCGCTGCCGAAGGCGGGTGAGGTGATGATCCGCTCGCGCATGCGGTGGATCAGGTCGAACATCTCGGCGTCGCCGGAGTATTCGTCCTCGTCGACGCCGTAGAGCTTCAGGGCCTTGGGCGTCGAACCGCCGCTCTGGTCGAGCGCGGCGATGAAGCCCCGGCCGGCGGCCATCCGTTCTGTCTGCGTCTGATCGGCCATCTCACCATCCCGTGTCGAGTCGTTTCGAGCCAACGTCGCGAGCATATTCCTCTGGGAGGATTGAGCCATGTACGTGCCCGCCCACTTCTCGGCCGACGACGACTCGGTTCACGATCTGCTGTCGCAGAATCAGGCGGCGGACCTGGTCACCGCGGGGCCAGACGGTCTCGAGGCCACCATGCTGCCGTTCCTCTACGACCGCGAACGGGCCACTCTGCAGGGTCATTTCGCGCGCAACAACGACCACTGGCGGCACGCCGACGGCCGGGAGGCGCTGGTCATCGTCCGCGGTCCCGACTCCTACGTCACACCGAGTTGGTATGCCTCCAAGGCTGAACACGGCCGGGTGGTGCCGACCTGGAACTACGTCGTCGCCCACGTCCACGGCACGGTGACCATCCACGACGACGTGGATTGGCTCGACGATCTCGTCCGTCGGCTCACCGACCATCACGAGGGGCGACGACCCATTCCGTGGTCGGTCGACGACGCGCCTCCCAAGTTCGTCGAGGGTCAGCTGCGTGCGATCGTCGGCGTCGAGGTGGCGATCACCCGCGTCGAGGCCAAGTTCAAGCTCAGCCAGAACCGGCCCGAGGCCGACGTCGACGGCGTGGTCGCGGGTCTGCGATCCGAGGGCGATGAGCTCGGCGCCGACGCCGTCCAGGCGCATAGGCCGGAGCCGTCCAGGCGCATCGGCCGATCCGGAACTAGGTAACACGAACGTTCTCGAACGTCACACCCTAGAAACATAAACGGTATACCGTTTGTTCATCGCCGGGTGATGGTCGCCCCGCGCCGTGAACGAAGGACGGGGGCCGTCGCCTCTCATGAATACCCCGGCGAGTCCGCTGCTCGATGCCCGCTCAAGTGCGCTCGACCCGCGCCAGCGTGCGGTCGTGCAGCGAGTGTCCGACGCCGAACGCGCCCACATCCTGGCCCTGCCCAGCAACGACCCGCTGGATGCCAAGCTGCGTTTTCGCGTTGAGGCAACCGGCCCGGAGCTGTTCGGACAGCCGCAAGCGATTCGAGAGACGTTGTCCCTCAACGCTTCCGCGCTCGACTCCATCGCCGAACATCTCGTCACCGCTGTCAACCGGGTCGTCCTGGTGGGCTGTGGTGACTCGCTCGCCGTGATGGTGGCCGCCCGGCAGGCGCTGGAGACCATGCTCGGCGTGCCGTGCGAACCGGTCCAGAGCCTCGAGTTCGCGTACTACCAGGCCGACCTGGTCGACGAGCGCACGGCGGTGATCGCGCTGTCCAGCTCGGGGGAGACGACGCGGACAGTCGAGGCGCTCCTGATGGCCCAGCATCGCGGATCGTATACCGTTGCCATCACCAACACCGCCGGTTCGACGCTGCAGACCGAGGCGAGCACCTCGTTGAAGATCGAGGCGACCCGAGTCGGGTGGCCGACTCAGTCGTCCACGGCAGCCCTGGCTCTGCTGCTCGAGCTCGCCATCCGAATCGGTGAACGCCGGGTTCCCGAACGGGCCGCGACGCTGCGGGACGCCATCGACGGGCTGCCCGACCTCATGGCCAGCCTGCTGACCCGGGTCGACTCGGTGATCGCCGACATCGCCGAGTCCGAGGTCGCGGCGGGCGTGCGCAACGTGCTGTTCTCCGGTGCCGGACCGAACCTGGCCACCGCGATCGTCGGTGCGGCCAAGGTCAAGGAGTGCACCACGCTGCACGCGGTGGAGATCCAGGTCGAGGAGTACCACCACTACAACTCTCAGAAGGCGGGCGAGCCGCTCTTCCTCTTCGCGCCGTCGGGGCCGTCGGTGCCGCGGGCGGTCGACACCGCTCGAGACGCGCTGCGGTGGGGCGGGCGGCTCTACGTCGCCACCACCGACGGCGAGCAGGCGTTCGACGAGTTCGACGCCACGGTCATCACCATGCCGCCGGTGCCGGAACCCCTCTCGCCCCTGCTCTACCTGGTGGTCGCCCAGTTGGTCGGCTACCACCTGGGGCTGAGCTGCTACGCCGCGGCGGCGCGATGACCGAGTCGCCCACCCTGGTCTGCGTCGGCAACCTGACCGTCGACGAGGCCGTGTCCCCGACGGGGGAGCGGGTCGAGTCCGTCGGCGGGGACGCACTCTTCGCCGCCCTGGCCGCCAGGGTGGCCGGCGGACACCCCGTACTCCTCGCCCCACTGGGCACCGACGCACCTCCCGCGCTGCTGGCTGCGATCCGCTTGACGGGTACCGATCCGGAGTCGCTCCCGTCGCGCGATCTTCCGTTGATCCGCAACGTGATTCGCTACGACGACGTCGGCGGCCGGGTGTGGGAACTGGTTCGCGGCGAAGAGCACTTCGAAGCCCTCTCGGTGTCGCCGGCCGACGTCCCGGCCGAGGCCCTGACCGCGGCCGGAGTGCTGCTGTCCGCGATGGCCCTTCGCCCGCAGTTGGAACTCGCCGCGTGGTTGCGCACCCGGACCGCCGCCACGATCTTCTTCGACCCGCAGGAGGACTACGTCGCCGGCCACCAGGCCGCGTTGACCGACGCCGTCCGCGCATGCGACGTGTTCCTGCCCAGCGAGATCGAGGCCACCGCGCTGGCCGGCACGGCGGACCTGGAGGCGGCCGCCGCCGCCTTCCTGGACCTCGGACCCCGGGTTGTGGTCGTCAAGCGCGCCGAGGCGGGCTGTCTGGTGGCCACCAGGGAACACCCCGTCCCCGTCGTCGTCCCCACCGACGTCGTCGCCCCGGTGGACAGCACCGGTGCCGGTGACGCCTTCTGCGGCGCCTTCGCCGTCGAGTACCTCCGCAGCGGTGACGCCAACGCCGCGGCCCGGATCGGCGCGGCGACGGCGCGCATCGCAGTTGGGGGTCCCGGCGTCAGCGCGCTGCTCGCCGCAGTCGACGCGAGCAGCGGAGTGCCGCGATGACCCGCATCACCGTGATCAACCCCAACACCTCCGCCGAACTGACGGACGCCATTGCCCTTGCGGCACGGGAGGTCTCGGGCGCGGGTGTGACGGTTCGCGGCGTCCACCCGGCCGACGGGGTGCCCAGCGTGGAAAGCCACGCAGAGGAGGCGATCGCCGCAGTCGGCGTGCTCGCCCAAGTCCGAGAGCATCAAGCCGACACCGACGCGTACGTCGTCGCCTGCTTCGGCGACACCGGTGTCCAGGCCGCCCGCGAGGTCGCGACGTGTCCGGTGGTCGGCATGACCGAGGCGGCGCTGCAGACCGCCTGCCTGGTGTCCCACCGGTTCGTCGTGATCACCTTGCCCGCCCGCACCGTCGCCCACAGCGATCGCGTGGTCCGGGCGCTGGGCCTCGAACACCGCTGCAGCGTCGTCGCAGTCGACGTCCCGGTCGCCGAACTCGTCGGTGGCTCGACCCATCTGCTCGACGCCTTCACCGACGCCGCGCGCACCGCCATGGCCGAGGACGGCGCCGAAGCCGTCGTGCTCGGTTGCGCCGGTCTCGCGGACCTCGTCGGTCCGCTGTCGCGGGCCATCGGCGTCCCGGTGGTCGACGGGGTCGCGGCCGCCGTCGGCATCGCGACCGGTCTGGTCGCGATGGGTCTGAACACGTCGCGCGCCAACACCTTTGCCGCCGTGGAGCTGCCATGAGCGTGCTGTTCCGTCGCGTACTCGTCTACGACGCCGACGCCCCGGCGGGGATGACGGGACCGGTCGACGTGCTGGTCGACGGTGACCGGATCGGCGCGATCGGCGAGGAGCTGTCGGCCCCAGCCGGAACCAGGATCGTCGACGGCGGTGGTCGACACCTGTTGCTGCCCGGGCTGATCAACGCGCACTTCCACTCGCCGGCCAACCACCTCAAGGGCTCGGTCCGCAGTCTTCCGCTCGAGCTGTTCATGCTGTTCGAGTCGCCGTCGGACCCCGCCCTCGCGCCGACGCCGCGGGAGGCCTACCTGCGGACGATGCTCGGCGCCGTCGAGATGTTGCAGCGGGGCATCACCTGCGTGCAGGACGACGCCTTCCTGATGCCGTTTCCCGATCCGGACGTCGTGGACGCGGTGGCATCGGCGTACCGCGACAGCGGGATTCGCGCGTTCCTCGCCCTTGACCAGCCGGAGCTGACCGAGGCCGAGAAGCTTCCCTTCGTCGACGAGCTGGACCCCGCCACCCGACGCGCCTTCGGTGCACCGGCGCCCGCACCGGCCGCCCAGCTCCTCGAGGCCTACGACCACCTGATCGGCACCTGGCACGGCGCGGCCGACGACCGGATCCGCGCCGCGGTGTCGATCTCCGCTCCCCAGCGGGTCAGCCTGGACTACTTCGCCGCCCTCGACGACCTCGCCGAGCGCCACGGCCTGCCGCTGTACGCCCACATGCTGGAGACCAAGGTGCAGCGCACCCTGATGACCGAGCAGTCGCGGTTCGCCGGCCGGTCCCTGGTCGGCTACACCGCCGCCGCCGGTCTACTCAAGCCGCACACCAACGTGATTCACGCCGTCTGGGTCGACGACGACGACCTCGACACGATCGCCGACGCGGGGTCGACGGTGGTGCACAACCCGGTCAGCAACCTGAGGCTTGGCAGCGGGGTCTTGCCATGGCGGGCGATGATCGCCCGCGGCATCCCCGTCGCGCTGGGCACCGACGAGGCCATCTGCGACGACTCGGTCAACGTGTGGACGGTCGCGAAGACCGCCGGTCTGATCCACAACGTCGCGGGCCTCGACAACGACGACTGGCCCACGGCCACCGAGGTACTCGCCGCCCTGTGGGTTGGTGGCGCCCGCGCGACGCGGCGGCCCGACGACCTCGGCGTGGTGGCCCCGGGCCGCCTGGCCGACCTCGCGCTCGTCGACCTGCACTCGATCGCGTTCACCCCACTCAACGACCTACGGGAGCAACTGGTGCACTGCGAGGACGGCCGAAGCGTCGTGCTGACCATGGTGGCGGGCCGCGTCGTCGCCGAGGGCGGTCACGTCACCAGCGTGGACGAGACCGCGCTGCTCGACGAGGCGCGCGAGCTATTCGCCGCGAAACTGCCTGCCATTCAACGGGCCAGGGGCGAGGCCGCAAACCTGGTGCCCGCCTACCAGCACATCGTGCGCCGCGCGACGGCCACCGACGTCGGCTTCAGCCGCTGGTTGGTGCCATGAACCCGGCCGGCTATTCCTACACGCCGCTGACCGCCCGCCCGCGCGGTACGTGGCCCAACGGCGCGAAGCTGGCCGTCGTCGTCTGCGTGGGCGTCGAGTCCTACCGGTTCGGCGACGGCCACACCGAGGACGTGCTGGCCGACGTGCCCGCGCCAGATCTGGTGAACACCGCCTGGCGGGACTACGGAAACCGGGTTGGCGCGTTCCGGCTGTTCGATCTGCTTGGCCGTCTTGGCATTCCGCCGACGGTGTTGCTGAACACCGACGTCTACGACGAGGCACCCGACGTGCTCGAGGCGGCCCGCAAGGTCTCCGCCGAGATCGTCGGTCACGGCAGGTCCAACTCCGACTCGCTGCCCGGCATGTCCCCGGAGGCGGAACGGGCGTACCTGGCCGACGTCGCCGACCGCATCCGCGCCGAGGAGGGGCAGGCGCCCGGCGGCTGGTCCAGTCCATGGCTGAGCCATACCTCGGCCACGCTGAACCTGTTGGCCGCCAGCGGATACGACTATCTCCTCGACCTGCGGCTCGACGACCAGCCCGTGTGGCTGCGCACCGAATCGGGTCCACTGCTTGCCATTCCGTACGCCGCGGAGCTGAACGATTCCTCGACGATGGTCGGCCGCAGCGTGCTCGCTCGCGACTTCGCCGACATGATCGACGACGAATTCGCCGAACTGCACGCCGCAGCGGCGCACACCCCGATGGTGATGAGCGTGGTGCTGCACTCGTTCATCAGCGGGGTGCCGTTCCGGCTGCGGGCGGTCGGTCGCGCACTGGAGCGCATCGCGGCGGCCGAGGGCGTGTGGCTGACCACGCCGCGTCAGATCCACCGTGCCGTCGTCGAGTGTCCGGAGCTGTTCGGTGAGTGAGTCGGCGGCGGGTCCCGTGGCCAGTCCCGTGGCGGAGGTTGAGGACTTCTCGCTGTCGCTGGTGCGCAACGGCGTCCGCAGCCAGGTGCTGCACCACGTCGACCTGCGGATCCGGCCGGGGGAGATCCTCGGCCTGGTCGGTGAATCCGGTTCTGGGAAGAGCGTTCTCGCGCTCGGACTGCTCGGGTTGCTTCCGCCGGGTTCGCACCCGGTCACCGAGGGCCGGATCACCGTCGACGAGGTCGACCTCCTGCACGCCGGACGCGACGAGCTCAGGCGCGTCCGTCGCGAGGTGCTCGGCGCGATCTTCCAAGACCCGATGACGTCGCTGAACCCGACGATGCGGATCGGCAGGCAGATCGGCGAGGCCACCGGCGACGACGCCGAGTCGGTGCGGCTGCTGGAAACCGTCGGCGTCCGCGACGCCGAACTGCGGCTGCGCGTCTACCCGCACGAGCTCTCCGGCGGGCTGCGGCAAAGGGTGATGGCGGCCATCGCCGTCGCGGGCCGCCCCCGCCTGATCGTGGCGGACGAACCGACCACGGCACTGGACGTCACCGTGCAGGCGCAACTGCTGGATCTGCTGCGCGAGTTGCGCGACGACTTCGGCTGCTCGGTGCTGCTGATCACCCACGACCTCGGCGTGGCCGACCAGATCGCCGACCGGCTCGCAGTGCTGCACCATGGCGAACTGGTGGAGATCGGCGCCGCCGCGGACGTCGTGCGCCGACCGCAGCACGACTACACGCGGTCGCTGCTGGCCTCCCGGCTGACGCTGACGACGCCGCGCGACGAGCGGTTCGTCACCGAATCAAGTTCCACCACAATCGAATCCGCCGTGTCGATCCGCGCGCTGACCAAGACGTTCGGTGTGGGACGCGGCCGCCGCAGGCACGAGATCACCGCCGTCGACGGCGTCGACCTGGAGATCGGGGCCGGCGAGGCCCTTGCGATCGTCGGAGAGAGCGGCTCTGGCAAGTCGACGCTGCTGCGGATGGTCGCCGGCCTGGAGAAGCCGACCTCGGGAGTGGTGGAACTGGCCGGCGACGGAGGGCCGCAGATGGTGTTCCAGGACGCGGGCTCGTCGCTGACGCCCTGGCTCAGCATCGGCGAGACGCTCGGGGAGCGGTTGCGTCCGCTCAAGCTGTCCCGCGGCGAGGTTCGGGAACGGGTCACCGATGCGTTGGCGGCGGTCGACCTGCCTGCCGAGGTCGCCAAGGTCCGGCCCGGCGAGTTGTCCGGCGGTCAGCGTCAACGGGTCGGGTTGGCCCGCGCGACGATGATCCCGCCCGCGGTGCTGCTGTGCGACGAGCCCACCAGTGCGCTGGACGCGTCGCTGGCCAAGAGCGTGCTTGCCCTCATCCGGGACCTGCGGGCCAGGATCGGGATGACCGTCCTCTTCGTCACCCACGACCTTGCCGTCGCGCGCCTGATGGGCGATCGCATCGCGGTGATGCAGTCGGGCCGCGTCGTGGAGTTGGGTCCCGCCGAGCAGGTGGTCTCCGAACCCCGCGACCCCTACACCCGCACCCTGCTGGCCGCCGTCCCGGAGATCGCGTCATGACCACGTTGACCCCGCGCTGGCGACTCAAGCCCGTCGCGATCGGGGGAGCACACCTGGCCCGGCCGGTGGCGTGGGGCGTCGTCGGCCTGCTGGTCGTGGTGACGCTTGTGGCGCTGTTCGCCAAGACGCTCGCGCCGTACGACCCCATTCAACCCGTCGGTGCGCTCAATTTGCCGCCGCTGAGTCCTGGTCATCTGCTGGGCACCGACGGCATCGGCCGAGACCTGTTGTCCCGCACGCTGATCGGCATCCAAGTCAGCTGGCTCAGTGCGCTGGTCGTGGTGGCCAGCGGACTGCTGATCGGCGGCACGGTCGGCCTGATCGCCGGCGCGACCGGCGGCTGGGTCGACTCCCTGGTGCTGATGCGGATCACCGACCTGTTCCTGGCCCTACCCGGGGCACTGGTGGCGATCGCCATCGTCGCCGCCCTTGGCTCGGGGCTCACCAACACCCTCGTCGGCGTTGCCCTGGTGTGGTGGCCGTACTACGCCCGCATCGTGCGCGGTGAGGTGAAGGCACTGGCCGCCCGTCCACACGTCGAGGCCGCCCGACTGGCCAAGGCCGGCCGGACCCGCATCCTCACTCGGCACCTGCTGCCAGGCGTCGTCCCGACGGCGGTGATCACCGCCAGCCTCGACATCGGAAACGTCGTGCTGCTGCTGGCGGCTCTGTCGTTCCTCGGCCTCGGCCAGCAGGCGCCCGCACCGGAACTCGGCGCCGACACGGCTCGCACGTTGTCGCAGCTGCTGAGCCAGTGGTGGGTGCCCGGCATCCCCGGCCTGGCCGTGCTGCTGCTGACCCTGATCGCCAACCTCGGTGGGGACGCCATCCGCAGTCTCATCCCGGTGCGGAGGTAGCCGCGATGACGTCCTTCCTCGCCCGCAGGTTCTCGACCGCCGTGCTGATCCTGCTGATCCTGTCGTTCGTCATCTTCCTGTTGCAGTCGGTGTCGCCCGGCGACCCCGCCCGCGCCTACGTCGGCGCCAACGCGTCACCCGAGATGGTCGCCGCCGAGCGGCAGCGCTTGGGGCTGAACGACCCCATGCTGGAACAGTTCACGCGGTTCATCGGCGGCCTCTTCAGCGGTGACCTCGGTCGCTCGCTACGCACCCGGCAGCCCGTGACGGCCGACATCGCCACCTATCTACCCGCCACCGCCGAGCTCGTCGTGGTCGCGTTCCTCATCGCGTTGGCATTGGCCGCGCTGTACGCGCTCTCGGGCGCGCTGCGCTGGCCGGGCGCGTCGGTGGGCCGCGGTGTCCTGCTGGTGCTGGCAACGGCGCCACCGTTCCTGCTCGCACTGGTTGGCATCATCGTGTTCTTCGGCCAACTCGGCTGGTTGCCTGCCCGAGGGGTCGGCGACTTCCAGGACCCCGGCCCGTTCGGCATGCAACTCGTCGACACTCTCTTGCACGGTCAGGCCGACGCCTTCCTCGACGCGCTGAAACACCTGATCCTCCCGGCGGTCGTCTTGGCCATCGCGCCGGCCGTCGCCATCGGGCGGGTGTTCCGGTCGTCACTGCAGGGTGTGCTCGGCGTCGACTACGTCCGAACGGCGCGCTCGAAGGGGCTCAGCGAGACTCGCGTGGTCGTGCACCACGTCGTCCGCAACGCGATCGGCCCGGCGCTGTCCATGGCCGGATTGCAACTCGGATTCATGTTCGCCGGCGTGGTCGTCGTCGAACAGATCTTCTCCTGGCCCGGCATCGGCAACTACCTCGCCGCGTCCATCCCGGTCGCCGACTTCCCGGCGATCGCCGGAGTCACCTTGGTGCTGGGAGCGATCTACGTCCTGTCCAACGTCGTCGTCGACCTGCTCCAAGCAATCGCCGACCCCCGCATAGCCGCCGAATGAGAAGGAGCACCGCCGTGTCCGATCGAGTACCCGTCCGCATGGGCATCAGGGGCGTAAAGGGGATTCTCGCCGCCTGTGCCGCAACCACTCTCGTCGTCGCCGGCTGTAGCTCCGGCACCCCCACCGGTGGTGGCGGTGACGGCGGTGGTGCCGCCCCCACCGACGGCACCCTCACGGTCGGGCTGCTCGGCGACATCGGTCAGCCGCCCGACCCAGACATCTACTACGCCAACAACGGCACCGCCATCATGATCAACGCCTACGAGGGCCTGGTGCAGTACGCGAACAACACCGACACCGTGAAGATCGCGCCCCGACTGGCCGAGAAGTGGGACGTCAACCCGACCAACGACGTCTACACCTTCCATCTGCGCAAGGGCGTGACCTTCCACGACGGGACCCCCTTCACCTCCGCCGCGGTCGACGTCGCGTTCAAGCGTCGGATCGCGGTCAAGGGCGGCGCGGCGTACATGGTCGAAGCGGTCAAGAGCGTGACGACCCCGGACGACTACACCGCGGTGATCACGCTGAACAAGCCGAACACCGCATTCCTCAGCTACCTGGCCTCGCCGTTCGGCCCGAAGATGGAGTCACCGGAAGGACTGAAGGCCAACGCGGGCTCCGACGACGCCCAGACCTACCTGTCCTCCCACGACCTGGGCACCGGCCCGTACCAGTTGACCACCGCACAGACCGGCGTCAAGTACGAGATGACTCAGTACGACGGATACTGGGGTCAGAAGTCGCCGTTCAAGAAGATCGAATTGCCGGTCTACACAGACGAATCCGCGCTCGAGTTGGCGTTCGACAACGGCACAGTCGACACCATCGTGGCGGCGCTCCCGTCCTCCAGCCTGGACAAGTACGCCTCCAAGGAGGGGGTCTCCAACTACTTCCTGCCGACGTTGCAGGGCGCGCTGGTGACGGTGAACTCCAGCCACGAGTTCTTCAAGAACCCCGACGCCCGGGTGGCCTTCCTCAAGTCGATCGACCAGGCCACCCTGGTGAACCAGGTGCTCGGCAAGCGCTCCGAGGTGGCCACCACGATGTACGCCAAGGGCATGATCCCGAACGGTGCTGACAAGCAAGCGATCTCGTACGACGCGGGTGCGCTCAAGGCCTATGTCGCCGCGCTGCCGCCCAACGCGCCCAAGACGCTGGTGATCGGGTATGCCAACGGCAACGTCAACGCGCAGTCGATGGCCAACCTGGTGGTCGCGAACCTGCAGACCGCCGGCATCACCGCGTCGGCGCAGGGATACGACACCTCGACGGTGTTCGGCTGGATCAACGACCCGCCCAGCGGACCCGACGCCTTCATCGACGGCAACAACGGACCCGACGGCGGTGACCCGTACATGTGGGGCCACGTCTTCTGGGATGCCTCTGGAGGGATAAACTACTTCGGTTGCCAGTCAACGGAAGTCAACGACTTGCTGAACCAGGCGTTGGGGACCGGCGACACCGCCACCTACGTCAAGGCCGGCGACCTGTACGGGCAGACCGGATGCTTCCTGAACTTGTCCTACAACAAGGATTGGGTGGTGGCGCAGAAGTGGCTGACCGGGGTGGCGGAGAGCCAGAACGTCGGGGCGAACGAGCTGAACTTCTCGTTGCTCGGCATCGGCGGGTGACGGCGGGCAGGAGCGAAGCGACCGGGGGAATTGTCTCGCCGGGCAGGAGCGAAGCGACCGGGGGAATGGACTCAGCCGAACCCGAGGAACCGGCGCAGTCGTTGTCGCGGCTGGTCTACTCCACCGTCCGCGAACGGATCATCCTCGGCCAATACCCGCAGGGGAGCCGGCTTCCCGAGCAGCGCATCGGGGAGGAACTGAACGTGTCCCGCGTGCCGCTGCGGGAAGCGGTGCCCTGGCTCGAGCGCGACGGCTTCGTGAGGTCGCGGCCGCGCCGGGGCGCCGTGGTGGTCCAGTGGGACGCGAAGGCCGTCGACGACCTCTTCGACGTACGCCTGTCCCTCGAAGTCGGGGCCGCCCGCCTTGCGGCGCGGGAGGTCGGCAACGGCGGCCCCCTCGCCGCGCTGAACGAGGCGTTGGAGCATGCGCAGCGGACGGTCGCCGGCGGCGACGCCTACGCAATCGCCAGGACTAGCACCGCCTTTCACGAAGCGGTGATCGAGACCTCGCGCAACGACCTCATGACGACGTTGATGAAGAACATCTCGGGTCGCATCACCTGGCTGTTCTACCTCACCAGCGGGCTGCCCGCCGACGAGGCCTTCCACGACCACGTGCAGCTGCGCGACGCCATCGCCTCTGGCAACGAGCGCGTCGCCGAATCGGTGGCGTACGCCCACATCGAGCGCGACCGGCTGCCGACCTTCGAGGCGATGCGAGGCCGCCTCGGCTAGCTGACGGTGAGCACGATCTTTCCCCTCAGGTGTCCCTCGGCGGCGCGTTCGTGTGCGGACCGAGCCTGCGCGAGTGGGAACGTGCCGTCGATCGCGACGCGCACGGTGCCGTCGGCGAGCAGCCGCCCGAATTCGGCGAGTTGTGCTCCGTCCGAACGCACCTGGGTCATCGAGACGGTGACACCGCGCTTGGCGGCCTCGTCGTGGTCGGCGAAGCCGGGGAACACCGGGAACAACGCCCCGCCCCGCTTCAGCGTCGACAGGAAGCGACCCGTGGTGGGACCGCCGAGCGTGTCGACGACGAGATCGAGATCGCGAACCACGTCCTCCGGACGAACCGTGGTGTAGTCGACGACGTCGTCGGCCCCGAGCTCGCGCAGGAACGTCTCGTGGCCGCCCGACGCGACCGCGATCACGCGCGCGCCCCGCCACTTCGCCAGCTGCACGACGAGGTGTCCGACGCCGCCCGCGGCGCCGTTGACCAACACCGTCCTGCCGTCGAGTGGCACCGGTCGATGTGGCTGCGGCTGAAGGGGATTCGCCACGTCGTGGCCCACCTCGACCAGGAACTGCCACGCCGTCAGCCCCGACATCGGGGCGCCCGCGGCGTGCACGTGGTCGACACCGGGCGGTTTGAGGGCCACGTCCGACGCGGGCGCGGTCACGTATTCGGCGTAGGCGGCGCTGTCGCCGAAGCTGGGAAAGCGAAGCATGCCGAAGACGTCGTCGCCGACGGCGAAACCGTCGACGCCCGGCGCGACGGCCGCCACCACCCCCGACACGTCCGACCCCGGAATGGCAGGCAGCGGTATCGACGGCATCAGGTCCGCGGGAAGCCGTTGGTGCCGATAGCCGTCGCGGAGGTACCAGTCGGGGGGATTGACGCCCACCGCATGCACGCGGACGAGCACCTCGCCCCGTACTGGCTCCGGCATCGGCACCGTCTCGTAGTGCAGCACGTCGGGTCCGCCGAACTCGTGCAGTCGGATCGCGTTCATCGTGGTCATGGTCGTCACCTCACCGTGTCGTCGAGCCAGTCGAACATCCGCTGATGGAACAGCGTCAATGCGCCTTCGTGGCAGTGTTCGCCAGCGCCTTCGGCAGACGTGAAGGCCAGGAACGTCTTCGGGCAGTCCAAGGCCTCGTAGAGTCTGGCGGGCTGCCCCTGGAAGAACTGGTCGTTCTCCGCCTCGCAGACCAGCGTGGGACACGAAATCCGGCCGACGACCTCGGCGAGATCGTACTTGGCGGCCTCGGCGAGCAGTTCCCTCCCCGTGGTCACGCCGAACACCCACAACGCGTTCGACAGCACCCACCGCAACGACGTCGGCGCCTGGGCCCGGTGGGCGATCATGGTGTCCATCTCCGCCTCCCGCTGTACCGGATCACTTTCGGGCGCAGCGGTCTTCGGCATGGCATCGGCCATGCTCATCACGCCGTCGAAGGCGATGCACGCCGCGAGTCGGTGTTCGAAGGCGGCCGCGCGCGGTGCGAGGTAGCCGCCCATGCTCATGCCGAGCAGGGCCAGGCGATCGGGGTCGACCCCCGGCAGGGTGAGGGCGAAGTCCACCACCGGCGAGACGACGGCCTCCCAGTCGTAGCGGAACGTCAAACCGTGGTGTCGCAGCGCGCTGCCCTGGCCGGGCCCCTCGAAGATCAGGCAGTTCCACCCGTAGCGCCGGGCGGCCTCCCCGACGGCGAAGAACATCTCCTCGACGGTCGAGTCGAACCCGCCGTGTGCGAGCAGGGTAGGCCCTGGCTCGTGGCCACTGACGTGGAGGTAATAGCCGTCGAGATCGACGCCCTCGTAAGGGATCCGAACCCGCGCCCACTGCGTCTGGACGTCGGGTGCGCTGCGAAAGGTCTCGATCGCGCGGGCCGAGGTGTCCGCGACGCGGGGGTCGTGTGTGGGATCGTCGCGCAGGAAGAACTCTGCGGTGCGGTAGTAGTTGGACGCGCGCAGGTAGGCGCTGTTGGCGCTGACCGGGTGCCCGGCCGCCGCGCAGGCGTCGGCGGTGTCGGCCACTCGATCGGCCAGCGCCCGCCATTCGCGGTACCACGACTCCCCGTCGCCTGGCGTGATGCGCTGCGCGGCGGTGAGGATCTCGCCGACGTCGGCGCCGCCGTAGACGGCGTAGCCGAGGGCGCGCAGGGTCTCGAACGAGAAGGATTCGTCGGTTTCGAATACGACGTGCATGCCGACCTCCTCTATCGCAACTCCATGTTGCGATAAAGTCACGGTGCCACCTCCTCGTCATTAAAGCAACCGCCGGGAGCGATTAAACGTGAATCAGCAGGTGAACCGTGGGGTCCGCACCGGCGGACGCAGCGCCCGGGTGCGGGAGGCGATCCTCACCGCCACGTTCGACGAGCTCGTCGCGACCGGATACGCCGCGCTGAGCATGGAGGCGGTGGCGTCGCGGGCAGGCGTGCACAAGACGACGGTCTATCGGCGCTGGCCCACGGTCGACGACCTGCTGCTCGACGCGCTGACGACCTGGTCTCAGGAGGCGCTACCGGTTCCCGACACCGGCAGTATCGACACCGACCTGGTGGCGCTCGGCCGCGAACTGGCCGACGCGCTCAACGACGGTGTTGGGCGCCAGATCGCGGCGTTCGTCCTGACCAGTGGTCTGAGGTCGTCCCGGCTCAGTGAGGCTACCCGACGCTACTTCGACCACCAGGCCCTGCGCGCCGTCCCCACCGTCCGCCAAGCCGTCGACCGCGGCGAGCTTCCCGAAACATGCGACGCCAACGCGCTTCTCACCACGTTCCGGGCACCGCTGTTCTACCGCATGGTCACCACGGGCGACCCCATCGACGACGCCTTGATCACCCACGCCGTCGACGTCGCGCTCAACGCGGCACGGGCGGGGCTGCTGTCGGGCTGATCGGTCAGCCGATCTCCACCAGCGGGAGCGGGGTAAGCGACTCGGACCGGACGGCGGCCGAGAGGCGCTGGCGCCCAAGCGGATTCCACGCCTGCACCGCGCAGAAGGGTGCGCACTGGTCCTGATCGGATCGGGTGCCCACGTGCACGCAGCACTGGGTGAGACGTTCCTCGATCATCGTCGACATGTCCATGAAGGGCTTGACGGTGATCCGCACGACCCGCTCGCCCAACATCCGCCGCAGCCGCCGACGCCGGCCCGGCAGTCCCGAGGCTGCCAGCGTGAGAAGCGTCGACGCGCCCAGATCGCAGCTCTCGCAGATGCTTTGCCACACCTCGCCCATCTGAGGATGCGACAGCGACGACTGCTCGGAGAGCAGTCCGAGCAGCGACTCGCGGACGGCCAGACGCATCTCGCGTGGCACCTCGGTGTCGGCGATCCGGTTGGACACCAGCCCGAGATTCTCCTTCAGCCGATCGTGCCCCATCAGGGCGGTCAGGGACCGCCACTGGTCCGAGTCGTCGCGGATCATGTACCCGACCGAACAGCAGTGCGGGTGCGAGCACGGCAGGGCGGTCAGGTCCCGCCAGCTCACCAGCCCGTCGGTCTGCGGGCCGAGGCGCTTGAGCACGCCGGTGTGAGTGAGCCGGTCCATCGGATCGATCACGCCCGAGCGTCCCGAGCCAAACTGCGGCTGCAGGGAAACCCCACTGACATAGGGGGTTTCGAGGGCGAGTTTCACGACGTCGCCGATCTCGCCGTCGTTGACGCCGAGCGCCGCCGTCATCACCAGGGTCGTGAAGATCTCGCGTTCGGACAGGCGCCGCACCGCGGCCGCCTTGAGCCCGCGCAGATCGCCCCCGCGGTGGTGGCGGGATGCTTCCGCGGAGACGCCGTCGAACTGCAGGTAGACCTCGACACGTTCGCGATGGCGGGTCAGCAGGTCGAGCACCCCGTCGTCGCGGGCGATGAGAAGTCCGTTGCTGTTGACCAGGATTCGCGTGACGGGGCGACGGACCAACTCGTCGAGCAGTTCGGCGAGGCCGGGGTGGACGGTGGGCTCACCACCGCTGAGCATCACGACGTCGAGCTTGCCGTTCTCGCGCGCCAGTCTCTGGTCGACGTTGGCGAGAATCTCGGCGACGGGAACGATGCCGTGCAGATCGGGGCCCGACTCGGTGAAACACGTCGGGCAGCGCAGGTTGCACGCCTCGGTGACGTCGGCCAACAGGATGCACGTGTGCTGGGTCTGCATCTCGGGCAGGCCGCGCAGATACGCCGACGGCACGGGATCGAAGTTGCCTGCCACGTCGGGGGTGTGGCTCTTCGTCGGGGCCGTCCATTCCTCCAGATAGGCGAGGATCTCCGGGTCCTCGTCGTACATCGTCCGCACCAGACCGTGGGTGGCGCAGGCCCGTTCGAGCCAGACCCTGCCGTCGCGGGCGGCGAGCCAGCCCGACAGTCGGGCGACGTCGGCGAGGGGCCGGTTCGGTTGCTCGGCGTGGCAGTGCGGACAGAACGCGTTGACGTAGCGCAGTATTCGATCGTCGCGCAGCGGCATGCCCATGTATCAGATTCCTCCGGTGTACATCTCGGGGTTGAGTCCCGTGCAGAAGCCGACGCTGGTGATGGAGAGCAACGCCCAGCCGATCATCAGCCCGATTCCGAGGCCCTTGGTCCACGGCCGTCGAAGTGCGATGAGGCACGCGCCGCCGCCAAAGGCGATGAGGGCGAGGATCACCGCGCCCACTCCCACGACGGCGCCGCCGTGCTCCGCGGCGACGGCCAGTACGACCAAACCGATGAGCAGGTTGACCGCGCCGAACGCCACGACGCCGACGACGGCGAGGCCGACGACCGTCCCGGTGTTGTTCGGCGGGGGAGGAGGTGGTGGATACCAACCTGGCGGCGGTGGTGGAGGAGGTGGCTGGAACGGAGGAACGGTCATGACGCCACCCTCTGCCTTTCGACGAGTGCCTCGTAGTAGCCGTGACGGTAGCCGCGGTGCAGCCGGAACCCGACGATGACCATGCTGACGAGCAGGAACCATTGGGGCCGCGTCAGATTCAGCCACACCGTCTCGTTGGCCCGGGTGAACTCGACCAGAAACCGGAACACCGCGTACGCCGCGACGTAGAGGACGAAGAGCTCACCAGGGTGGGTGATGCGCGAGCGCAACCACAGCAGCACGCCGAATGCCGCCAGTTGAAAGATGATTTCGTAGACGAACGACGGATGCATCGCCTGCCCGGTCAGGCAGCCCGGGCACTCCGGCGTGCTGGCCGGTGCGTGAATGCCCCACGGAAGGCTGGTCGGTCGTCCGGGAGCCTCGGTGAGCAGACACCCGATGCGGCCCACGGCCATGCCAAGTGCGACGGCCGGCGCGAACAGATCACCGGTCTTGCCGCGGTACCCGATGATCCGCTTGGCGACGAGCACCCCGACGTAAGCGCCGAGCAGTCCACCCAGAATGCTGCGGGAGCCGAAAGCCCATGCCTCGGCGAGGCTGGGGTTCAGCCGCGGGTCGAGGTGTTCGACGAGTCCGGAGAGCCGCATCCCCAGCGCCCCGCCCACCAGTGCGCCGGTGACCGCGACCAGCGACTCCTCGCCCAACGCGCCACGACGCCTTGCCTCGAGGACGAACACCACGCTGGCGACGAGGACGCCGAGGCCGACGAACACGCCGTGGACCGGGATGTCGAGCCAGCCGACGCGCCAGGTCACCCCCATCCGCCTACGGTAGTGCGGCACCTCCGCGGGTGTGAGGCGAACGAAGTAGGGGATGGGACTCCCGTTCGGTGCCGACGTGTGCGATCGCGCGGCAGTGGGTAGTCGAGGCTGATGCGACCCCTGCGGACAGTCGTCTCCGTCGTCGTGGCCGCTCTGGTGGCGGTGTCGTGCGCACCGGCGCAGCGCGTCGACCTTGGCCAGGGTCCTGGCAACCTGATCGCCGCCATCGCGGGCGAGCCCGACCAGCTAGATCCTCAGAAGACCAGCGCGTACTTCTCCTTCGAGGTGTTGGAGAACGTATTCGACACCCTCGTCGAACCCGACGCCGACCTGGAGATGAAACCCGCCCTCGCCGAGTCGTGGACCGTCTCACCCGACCAACTCGCGTGGACCTTTCTGCTGCGCAAGGGCGTGACGTTTCACGACGGCAGTCCGTTCACCGCGTCCGACGTCGTGTACTCCTACCGGCGGATCATCGACGAGAAACTCTCCAACGTCGACAAGTTCAGCAGCGTCGCCGACGTCACTGCGCCCGACGACGGCACCGTCGTCATCACGGTTACGAGGCCGACGCCGAACCTGCTCACCAACATCGGCGGTTTCAAGGGCATGGCGATCGTGTCGCGCAAGAACGTCGAGAGCGGTCAGATCGCCACCCACCCAATCGGGACGGGGCCGTTCTCGTTCGTCTCGCAGAAGAGTGGGGACTCGATCGTACTGAAGGCGAACCCCAACTACTGGGGCGGCCCACCCAGGATTCCCGGGGTCACGTTCGAGTTCATCACCGAACCGTCGACGGCCCTGTCGGCCCTGCAGGCCGGCGAGATCGACTGGACCGATTCGGTTCCCACCCAACGAATCTCGCAGCTGAAGGACGACGACTCGATTCACCTCGCGGTGACGCCGAGCAACGACTACTGGTACCTCGCGCTCAACGAGGCCAAGGCGCCCTGGAACGACCCGAGGGTGCGCCAGGCCATCGCCTACGGCGTCGACCGGAAGTCCATCGTGCAGGCCACCAGCTACGGCAGCGCCACCGCGAACCAGCTGGCGATCCCCGAGGGCAACCCCTGGTACACGCCGTATGACAAATATCGCTACGACACCGACGAGGCACGGCGACTTCTCGACGAGGCCGGCGTCCACCCCGACCGAATGGACCTGCTGGTCACCAGCGAGTATCCGGAGACCGTCACCGCCGCACAGGTGATCGCCGACAACCTTGCGCCCCTTGGCATCACGGTGAACATCCGCACCGTCGACTTCGCCACGTGGCTCGACGAACAGAATTCGGGCAACTTCGACATGCTGATGATGGGTTGGCTCGGCAACATCGACCCCGACGACTTCTACTACGCCCAGCATCACACCGACGGCGCCAACAACGCCCAGAAGTTCTCCAATCCCGACGTGGACCGGTTACTGGACGCCGGCCGCACGGAGACCGACAGGGCTGTGCGCCAACAGGATTACGCCAAGGCGGCCACCATCATCGCCGACCAGGTGAGCTACCTCTACCTCTACAACCCGTCGGTCATCCAAGCGTGGACGACGAGATTGTCGGGGTACGAGGCCCGCCGCGACGGCGCGATCCGGTTCAGGACGGCGAGCCTGAGCGGGGGTGAGGATCAGTGACGCACCCGATCGTACGGTTCCTGGTCCGTCGCCTCGTCTACTCACTGGTGGTGTTGTTCGGCGTCCTGATCGTCGTGTTCGCGCTCGTCCAACTCGTGCCCGGCGACCCCGTGCGCATCGCGTTGGGCACGCGCTACACCCCCGAGGCGTACGACGCCCTGCGGGCGGCGAGCGGGCTGGATCGTCCGTTGCTGCAACAGTTCTTCGGTTACGTCGGCTCGGCGCTGACCGGGAATCTCGGCGTCAGCTTCCGCAACGGCGACCCGGTTGCTGGGATTCTGCTCGACCGGCTGCCCGCCACAGCGTCCCTCGCCGCGTTCGGCATCGTCGTGGCGCTGCTGATCGCCCTGCCCGCCGGCATCTACTCGGCACTGCGCGAGGGCCGGATCGGCGACGTCATCGTGCGCGTCACCAGCCAGTTCGGCGTCTCGATCCCCGACTTCTGGATGGGCATCCTGTTGATCGCCCTGTTCTCCAGCACGCTCGGCTGGCTGCCGACCTCCGGGTACCGGCCACTTCTGGAAGACCCGGGCGGGTGGTTGCGTCACCTCGTCCTGCCTGGGTTGACCGTCGGCCTCGTCGCGGCGGCCATCCTGACGCGCTACGTGCGCTCGGCCGTACTCGAGGTCGCCGCAATGGGTTACGTGCGCACGGCGCGTTCGAAGGGATTGCCGCCCAAGGTGGTCACGTTCCGCCACACCGTGCGCAACGCGCTGGTGCCGATCCTCACCATCACCGGCATCCAGCTTGCCACGATCCTCGGTGGCGTCATCGTCGTCGAGGTGGTGTTCGCGTGGCCGGGTCTCGGCCGGCTGGTATTCAATTCCGTTGCCTCACGTGACTATCCGGTGATTCAGGGTGCGGTGCTGCTGATCGCGGTGCTGTTCCTCGCCGTCAACCTGGTGGTGGACATGCTCTACGCGGTGGTCGACCCGAGGATCAGGCTGTCATGACCGAACCCGACGTCGACGAGACGCAGACCGGGCGGGTCGGCTCGCTGCGGCTTCTGCTGCGCAACCCCGTCACGGCCGTGAGTGCGACCGTCCTGGTCGTGGTGCTCGTCGTCGCCGTCGGTGCGACGTGGATCGCCCCGTACGGCATCAACGACGTCGACGTGCCAAATGCGTTGCGCGGCCCCAGCGGCGCGCACTGGTTCGGCACCGACGAACTCGGCCGCGACGTGTTGTCGCGGGTGCTCGTCGCGATCCAGGCGTCGATGCAGGTCGCCGTCGTCAGCGTGCTGTTCGCCGTCTTGGTCGGCGTCACCGTCGGTGTCGTGGCTGGCTATCGCGGCGGCTGGCTGGACACGGTGTTCATGCGCATCGTCGACGTCATGTTCGCGTTCCCGGTGCTGCTGCTCGCGCTGGCCATCGTGGCGGTCCTCGGCCCGGGCGTCACCACCACCATGCTGGCGATCGGCGTGGTCTACACACCGATCTTCGCCCGCGTCGCCCGGGCCAGCACCCTCGGCGTCAGGGTCGAACCCTTCGTCCAGGTGTCACGGACCATGGGCACCGGCCACCGGTACATCCTGGTGCGGCACGTCCTGCCAAACATCGCGGGTCCGCTGATCGTTCAGACGTCGCTCTCGCTGGCGTTCGCGATCCTCTCCGAGGCGGCGCTGTCGTTCCTTGGGCTCGGCATCCAACCGCCCGAGCCGTCGCTGGGACGGATGATCTTCGACTCCCAGGGTTTCGTCACCCTGGCGTGGTGGATGGCGGTGTTCCCCGGCGCGGCGATCTTCGTCATCGTGCTCGCCTTCAACCTCGTCGGCGACGGGCTGCGCGACGTGCTCGACCCCAAGCAACGCACGATGGCCGAAGTGCGGAGGAAGCAGTGAACGCACCTGTCTTGGAGGTCGCCGATCTGCGGGTCCGCGTGGGCCGCAGGGAGATCGTGCGCGGAGTGTCACTCGCGGTGCGCCGCGAACAGATCCTCGGCATCGTCGGTGAGTCCGGGTCGGGGAAGTCGATGACGGTGCTCGCCGCGACCGGGCTGCTCGACGCGCCGGGTGCCGTGGTGTCGGGCTCCAGTGTCCTTGCCGGTCAAGGCGATTCGATCGAGCTCGTCGGGGCGACCCCGCGGACCCTTCGCAGTGTGCACGGCGGCCGGATCGGGTTCGTCTTTCAAGACCCCGGAACGTCGCTCAACCCGTTGCTGACCCTCGAGCGTCAGATCACCGAATCATTGGAGGCGCATCGCCACCCGACGCGTCGGGAGGCACGTTCCAGGGCTCTGGAACTTCTGGAGGCAGTCGGGCTGCCGACCCCGGAAAACCGGTTGGGGTCCTATCCGCACCAGCTGTCCGGCGGACAGCGACAGCGCGTGATGATCGCGATCGCCCTGGCCTGCGCCCCCGAACTGCTCGTCGCCGACGAACCGAC
The DNA here is from genome assembly GCA_006864685.1 of Mycolicibacterium hodleri. Taxonomy (GTDB): domain Bacteria; phylum Actinomycetota; class Actinomycetes; order Mycobacteriales; family Mycobacteriaceae; genus Mycobacterium; species Mycobacterium hodleri_B. Next base: position 88,456 of record VIFX01000010.1, read on the forward strand.
CACCTCGCTCGACGTCACCACCCAGGCCCAGATCGTCGACCTGGTTCGGAACTTGCAGCGCGACTTCGGGACGGCCGTGGTGTGGATTAGCCACGACCTCGGCGTGATCGGGCAGGTCGCCGACGACGTCACCGTGCTCCATGACGGCGAGGCCGTCGAGCAGGCGCCCGTCCTCGACGTATTCGACCGCCCTCAACAGGACTACACCCGTCGCCTTCTGGAGGCCCGGCCGTTGATCGGGTCGACCGGCCCGGCACCGGTCGCCGACGACGCCGCCGTCCTGCTCGACGTGTGGGGTCTCGACGTCCGGTTCCCGGTGACCACCCCGGTCGGACGGTCCACCGTCCACGCGGTCCAAGACCTGTCGTTTCAGATCCGCCGCGGATCCACGTTGGGACTGGTGGGGGAGTCCGGCTCCGGCAAGTCCACGGTCGCCGCCGCGCTCACCGGATTGGTGCGTCCCGACGCCGGACGGGTGACGCTCGACGGCGCCGACGTGCTCGGCGTGCGGCGAAGGGACGAGAAGGCTCTGCGGCGACGCATCGGACTCGTGCTCCAGGATCCGTTCGCCTCGCTCAACCCACGGATGCCCGTCGGAACGTCGGTCGGCGAACCCCTGGTCGTGCACGGACTGGCCGACGGCAAGGCCGGCCGCCGCGCTCGCGTCGACGAGCTGCTCGACCTGGTCGGCCTGCCGACCGCCTTCGCAACGCGATATCCGCACGAGCTGTCCGGTGGGCAACGGCAGCGGGTCAGCATCGCACGGGCGTTGGCACTGGAGCCCGACCTGTTGATCCTCGACGAATCCACCGCCTCCCTCGACGTCTCCGTGCAGGCGAAGGTCCTCGAACTGCTGGCCGACCTGCAACGACGCCTCGCGTTGACGTTCCTGTTCATCGGGCACGACCTGGCCGTCATCCAGCAGGTGAGTCACGACGTACTCGTCATGCGCGCCGGGTCCGCCGTCGAGTACCGGCCCGCCGCGGAGCTGTTCGCCGCACCCCGTGACGAGTACACCCGCGCGCTGCTGGACGCGGTGCCGCCGGCCCGACCCCGGGTGTAACGAATCCGTCGGCTCGACGATGTCTTTGGTGAGTGATGACGCACCGGCCACTGGTCCGTGACCAGCGTCGGGGGCGAAGACCGTAAGGAGTCAATGCACGATGGGTGCACCAGCGAAGACGCCATTGAAGATTTGCCGCAAGCGGACCGTCTGCGCCGTACTGGCGTCCGGTGTGGTGATCTCCCTGACGGCGTTGACCGGAGGGGTCGCCCCCGCCTTCGCCAAACCGGGCGACGAGACGTCGGCTCCCACCACGACGATCGCGCCGGAGCCGCCGGCCGCCGCATCCGAGGCCCCCGCGGAGAAGCCTGCCGAGAAGCCCGCGGAGAAGCCGACGGTCGCCGACATTCCGTCCCCCGTCGCGCCTGCGCCCGAGCCTGCGCCGGCCGTCGTGCCGACGGTTGAAGCACCGGCACCGGTCGTCGAACCGACCGCCGAGGCACCGAAGCAGACGCGAGCCCCGGAGCCCGTCGCGCCGGCACCCGAGCCCGAGCCCGCGGTCACCAGCGCCGCGCCGACACCGCAGCGTGAGGCGCCCGTGACGTCGGCGACCAAGAGCCCGACGACGTCCACTCCCGCCACGACCAGCGCCGCACCGGCACCGGCCTCGTCGAGCCCGTCGGAGACCCCGACCAGTTCGCCCGCGTCGAAGAGCGAATCCACCACGACCGCGTCGACGTCCACCTCGAGCCCCGCCGAGTCCTCGACCGAGTCCTCGTCGGAGTCCTCGTCGTCCGACGAGCCGAAGCAGTCCGACGACACGTCGGAGTCCTCCACGTCCGGCTCGTCCTCGCCGAAGTCCGAGTCGGCTGGCACCAGCAGTGATCGCGAATCCTCGTCGAACTCGTCGAGCTCGTCGGCCGAGGCCTTCCCGAAGGTGATCGAAAAGGTCGCACCGCAGACGCTCGAGGCTCCCGAAGCCGACGTCCAGATCGCCAAGACCGCCAAGGTGGTCGAGGAGAAGCCCGCGGCGGCCGCTCCGCTCGACATCCAGAACGTCGCCCGCATCATCGACCTGCCGAACCGCGACTTCGACCCGTTCAACAGGAACGGCCGGTTCGACGACGACCAGGTGCGGCTCGCCGGCGGTTGGGACCGCAACGTGCGGCAGTGGCGGCCGGACTGGGTCGAGTACGACGAGTACTACCGCCCGGTGCTGAGCAACCCGTACCGCGACCCGGTGCGGATCGTCTACGTCTATCAGAATGCGCCGCGCGTGGCGTGGATTCCGCCGCTGGGCCGGATCGTCCTCGAGGTGGCCCAGTACGCCGCGTACAGCTTCACGGCCGTGGTCACCAACACGATCAACCAGGCCGTCAACGTGGCGGTGGGCAGCTTCTTCGGTGGCGGCTTCTTCCCGGGAATCGGGCTGCCCCTGCCGCCGCCTCCTCCAGCATTGGTGAACTTCGCCAACGTGCCCGTCCAGGTGCGTTATCCCGACGCCACCTATCAGCCCTTCCGGGTCGCGAAGATCGTCGACGTGGGGCCGGACCGGCAGTTCGGCGAGCAGAAGGTTCTTCTCGACGGTGTGACCCCCGCGTGGGGTGAATGGAAACAAACCCCATCGGGTGAGCGCAGTTTCGAGGTGCACAAGACCCAGCAGTTCCCGGGTCTGGACGATCCGCGACCGGGGCCGTTGCCGGGGGACTACCAGCTGACGCTTGCCTCGGACGAGTCGCCGTCGGGGATGAACAAGCGCGACGTCTACCTGATCGCGGTGGCCGTGGCGTGCGGCGCGCTGAGCATCGGTGCGGTCGCGCTCGCGGTGTTCATGGGCCGCAGGCGACGCCCGCAGCACTAGGCCCGAGACGAAGAATGGCCGCCGAGTCTTGCGACTCGGCGGCCATTCTCGACTCTGCGGCTACTGCGACGAAGTACGAGTACCGGTCGCGGTAGACGCAGAGTCGACGGGGTCTAGCGGGCGACGGGCCAGTCCCAGACGGACATGTCGCCGGCCGGATAGTTCATGCAGACGTCGGTGGCCTTGGCGACGACGCCCTTGTTGTTGAAGAACACCTTGGCCCAGTTGCCCCAGTGCGTCGCCACGTTCTCGTAGTAGACGTTGGTGGCGGTGTCCTCGGAGTACTGGCGGCGGGCCACCGGGTCCAGCGAGAAGAACCAGTGGATGCGATCGAAGGCCTGCTGCTGGACATCGGCCGGGCGGTTGCTCCGGTCGATCATGTACCGCTCGAAGTACACCGGGCTGGTGTCGCGGGCGGCCTGCAGGTACTGCTCGGTGTTGCAGGTGGTGATGATCATCCGGTGCGGGATCGGGAAGTCGTCGGTGGCGTCGGCGGACGCCGGACCCGCCAACGTCGTCGCGGCGATGCCACACGAGGCGGCCGCGAGGGTGGTGCGGAGCGCGATCTTGCGCAGACCCTTCAACATGTTTTCTCTCCTCAGACTGTTGGAGCGGGTTCGGATCGGGTGGTCGGGCTGGGCCATGGTTCCGGCTTGGGCCGCTGTCGAACGTGCGTCGGCCACCAGAACCACTTGCCGAGCATCGCCGCGATGGCCGGTGTCATGAACGACCGGACCACCAGGGTGTCGAACAGCAAGCCGAGACCGATCGTGGTGCCGACCTGGCCGATGACGGTCAAACTGCTCACCGCCATGGACATCATGGTGAACGCGAACACCAGACCGGCCGAGGTGACGACGGAGCCGGTACCGCCCATCGATCTGATGATGCCGGTATTCAGGCCGGCGTGTATCTCTTCCTTGAATCGAGACACCAGCAGCAGGTTGTAGTCCGCGCCGACCGCCAACAGGATGATCACGGACATCGCCATCACCATCCAGTGCAGCTCGATGCCCAGTAGGTGCTGCCAGATGAGGACCGACAGGCCGAAGGACGCGCCGAGTGACAGGACCACCGTGCCGACGATCACGGCCGACGCGATCACCGCCCTTGTGATGAGCAGCATGATGATGAAGATCAGGGCCAGCGACGCGATACCGGCGATCAACAGGTCGTAGATGTTGGCGTCGGACATGTCCTTGAACGTCGCCGCGGTGCCTGCGAGGTAGATCCTCGACCCCTCCAGCGGCGTGCCCTTGATGGCTTCCTTGGCCGCCTGCTTGATCGCCTCGATGTGCGAGATGCCCTCTTCGCTCATCGGGTCGCCCTCGTGGCTGATGATGAACCGCACCGAGTGGCCGTCGGGCGAGATGAAGTTCTTCATGCCCTTCTTGAACTCGGGGTTGTCGAAGATCTCCGGTGGCAGATAGAACGAGTCGTCGTTCTTCGACGCGTCGAACGCCTCGCCCATCGCGGACTGGTTCTCCTGCATCGCGGCCATCTGATCCGACATGCCCTTTTGGGTCTGGTACATCGTCAGCATCATGGTCTTCATCGACTTCATGGTCGCGAGCATCGGCGGCAGTGACGCCATCAGCTGAGGCATCAACCTGTCGAGCGCGTCGAGGTTGGTGACGAGGCCGCCCAGCTGGTCACTGAGTGCGTCGATGCCGTCCAAGGTGTCGAACACCGAACGCGTCGCCCAGCACAGCGGGATGTCGTAGCAGTGCGGCTCCCAATACAGGTAGGAGCGGATCGGCCGGAAGAAGTCGTCGAAGTTCGCGATGTTGTCGCGCAGCTCGTTGGTCGTCGCGACCATGTCCTTGGTCTTCAGCGTCAAGTCGTGGGTGACGTCGTTGAGCTGCTTCATCAGGACCAGCATGTGCTCGAGGTTCTCGATCATGCCCTGCATCTCGTCGGCCTGCTTGAGCATGCTGGCGAACGAATCCTGTTGGTACTTCAGGTTCATCTGCTGCGTGGTGCCCTGCATGCTGATCTGGAACGGGATCGAGGTGTGCTCGATCGGCGTTCCCAGCGGCCGGGTGATCGCCTGGACCCGCCCGATGCCGGGGGTCTTGAAGACCGCCTTTGCGATCTTGTCGACGACCAGGAAGTCCGCCGAGTTCCGCAGGTCGTGATCGCTCTCGATCATCAACAGCTCGGGGTTCAGCCGCGCTTGGGAGAAGTGCCGGTCGGCGGCCGCGTAGCCCTCGTTGGCAGGCAGGTCGGGGGGCAGGTAGTTGCGGTCGTTGTAGTTGGTCTTGTATCCCGGCAGCGTGAGCAGGCCGACCAGCGACAGTGCGATCGTCGCGACCAGGATGGGACCGGGCCAACGGACGACCATGGCGCCGATCTTGCGCCAGCCGCGGGTCTGCATTGCACGCTTGGGTTCGAGAAGGCCGAACCGGCTGGCGACGGTGACCACCGCGGGGCCAAGCGTCAGCGCGCAGGCGACCACGATCATCATGCCGATCGCCAGGGGCACGCCGAGGGTCTGGAAGTAGGGGAGTCGGGTGAAGCTGAGGCAGAAGGTGGCACCCGCGATGGTCAGGCCCGAGCCGAGCACGACGTGCGCCGTGCCGTTGAACATCGTGTAGTAGGCGTCTTCCTTGTCCTCGCCGAGACTTCGCGCTTCCTGATATCGGCCGAGCAGGAAGATCGCATAGTCCGTCGCCGCGGCTATCGCGAGGGTGACCAGCAGGTTGGTCGCGAAGGTCGAGAGCCCGATGATGTTGTGAAAGCCGAGGAACGCGACGATGCCTCGCGCGGCGGCCAGCTCGAGGACCACCATCACCAGCACGATCAGTACCGTGACGATGGATCGGTAGACGAGCAACAGCATGACGATGATGACGGTGAACGTCACGGCCTCGATCAGCCGCAGGCTCTTGTCGCTGGCGATGTTCTGGTCGGCCGAGAGCGCCGCGGGTCCGGTGACGTAGGCCTTGATGCCGTCCGGTGGCTTGAGGTTGTCGACGATCTTCTGCACGGCCTCGACGGAGTCGTTGGCCAGCGCCTCACCCTGGTTGCCCGCCAGGTAGACCTGGACGTACATGGCCTTGCCGTCGTTGCTTTGGGAGCCCGCCGCCGACAGTGGATCGCTCCACATGTCGTTGACGTGTTCGACGTGCTTGGTGTCGGCTTCGAGGTCCTTGACCATGCCGTCGTAGAAGTCGTGCGCGGACTGGCCGAGCTTGTCCTGGCCCTCCAGCACGATCATGACGGAGCTGTTGGACTTGAATTCCTTGAACGTTTCGCCGACGTGCTTCATGGCGATCACCGACGGCGCGTCGTCCGGGCTCATCGACACCGACCGCAGCTTGCCGACCTCTTCGAGCTGGGGGACCAGCACGTTGCCGAGGGCGATGATGACGATCCAGCCGAGGATCACCGGGAGGGCGAAGGTGCGGATGAAGCGCGGGAGCCGGTGGCGGGTGGGGTTCACCGCGGGGCCCGACGACGTCGGGATGGCGTCCGTGGTCGGCTCGTTGTCTGCCGAGCGGTTGTGCGGCTCGGTCATGCGTTCTTCGCCAGGCAGAAGGTCTGGGCGTTCACGCCGTTCGTCGTCCTCTCGTCCTTGACCTCGTCGTCCACGGTGATCCGGCACGAGATGGAGCTACCGTCGCCCTGGGCCACCACGTTCGGAAGGACGGAGGGGGCGGTGGTGCTCAAGGTCAGTGACCACGGAAGAGCGGCGCCGTCGATCCGAACCGGCTTGGAGTCCAGGTCGAGGTAGTTGATGTCGGCGTAGGAGCCGGTGCCGAAGATTTCGTACTTGACGACCTTGGGGTTGAACGGTTCGGCGTCGTCAGCGAAGTTCTTCGGGGTGACGAGGATTGGGTTCATCCCGAAGAAGGTGCGCACGCGGTGAACGGTGAATCCGGCGATCACGATGACGATCACGATCACGATCGGAATCCACGCTCGACGTAAAACCTTGGTCATGACCCCTGCCCCGAACGTTTCTGAGATTGAAATGAGAGATTAGCCTATATAACTGTATGGTGGAGAATCGCGACGTGCGGTAAAACGTCACGCGCGCGTGAAGTGACGCACAACGGCTCGCCCGTGTGATCTGGCTAACTTGAAACATGCTGTGCTGCAACGTATTTGAGCTCTATGAATAGGATCCGGCTATGAAGACCCTGCTGCGTACTGGACTCGTTTCCGCCATTGCCGCGTGCTCGATGGCGTTGGCTGCGGTGGCGCCGGCGAGTGCCGATCCGGACACCGACTTCGCCAACGAATTGCACGTGTACGGGATCTACGGACCCAAGGACTACAACGCCTGGATCGGCAAGATCGAGTGCAAGCGGTTGCGCACGGGATTGGACGCCAATGCGGCCGAGTCGGCGGTGTTCTTGAAGACGAATCTTCCCCGTGGGACCTCGGAGCAGGCGATTTATCAGTTCATGTCGGCGGGGATCAACTACTACTGCCCCGATCAGCGTCCGGTGGTCGACAGCCTGGCGGGACAGCCGCAGGCCGCCAACCCTCCCGTGGGTGCACCGCTGCCCGCCGAGCAGGGCTGACGACGCCCTACCCGGCCGGCGGCGGCCGCCAGTCGGCTTAACCGCCGCCGGTGTTGATGTTCGACGACAACGTGATGAACTGGCCGTTCTTCCAGATGCCCCAACGGCCGCCCCACATGGACGTCCACACCACGGGCTCACCGTTCCAGAATTCCGCCGTCTTCCGCGGCGCATTGGGAGGCGGCACCTCGCCCTGAGCCGGCACCGGCGGAGGCGGGTCGGCGATGGCGACGGCCGTGCCCAAGCCCAGCGCCGCCGAGGCCAGGCCGGCTGTCACCGCGAGGGCGGACAGCGTGGTTTTCATTGAGGTCATCGGCGGGGCTCCTGATCGCGGCGGTCGAATACTTAGTAGGCATAACCACGTTACGTCATCACCCAACTCTCGGTACACCACCGCCGCAACGGCCCGTGACGGACGTCACTTGACGGCTCGGGTATCGAAGCTCGCCGTCCGGCACTTGTAGCAGCCAGTAGCCACCTCAACGAAGATGCGATGGCGCCGGCAGGGCAGGGGACGAGCTCATGACCACACCACAACTGGCACGCACGGCGGGGGTCGTCGCGAAGGCGGCGAAGACCGTGACGTTCGGCATCGCCGCCTTGGGCGCCGTTGCCGTCGGCTCGATCGTCGCGCCCACCGCGACCGCGAACGCCACCGACGACTCGTGTGCCGCCGTCGAGGTGGTCTTCGCCCGCGGCACCTTCGAGGCCCCCGGCGTCGGTGCCACCGGGCAGGCCTTCGTCGACGCCCTCACCGCCCGGCTCCCCGGCAAGGCAGTCGACGTGTACGGCGTCAACTACCCGGCGTCGCTGAACTTCGGACAGGCCGTCGACGGAGTCACCGACGCCAGCAACAGAATTCAGTCGATCGCCGCGCAGTGCCCGGCCACCAAGATCGTGCTCGGCGGCTACTCCCAAGGTGCCGCGGTTGCCGGGTACACCACCTCCAGCGTCGTGCCCGCCGGGTTCACCCTGCCCCCGGGGCTTTCCGGTCCGATGCCTGCCTCGGTCGCGTCCCACGTCTCGGCCGTCGCCCTCTTCGGCACCCCCGACGACTGGTTCCTCGGACTGGCGGATCGCGACGCACCCCCGATCGTCATCGGTGACCAGTACACGGCGAAGACCATCCAGCTGTGTGCCACCGGTGACCCGGTGTGCTTCCCCGGAGGCCTGGACCGCTCCGCCCACAGCTCGTACAAGTCCAACGGAATGGCGGACCAGGCAGCCGATTTCGTCGCCGCTCGCCTCGGCGGGGCGGCTCCTGCGGCACCGATCGTCCAGGCCGCCGGCGAGGCCACGCCGGGCAACTAGCGGCCACGCCCGGCTAGGATCCGGCTATGACGGCCCTGCTGCGTACCGGACTCGTTTCTGTCGTGGTCGGGGCCGCCGTAACCCTCGTCACGGCGGGCCACGTCGCCGCGGCTCCGGCCGACGGGACGGCGTACGCGATCGGCAAGTGCTTCGCCGCCGGTGACGTGCCGGTGGTGCAGCCTCCCCGATTCGCCTACAACTGCGACGAGACCGGCGTCATGCAGGACATGACGTGGGCCTCGTGGGGTACCGACGGAGCCCGCGGCACAGGCTTCGACAACGCCGTCGAATGCCAACCCAACTGCGCGCAGGGCACCCGACTCGTCAACCCGATCGTGGTGCACGCCTGGAACCCGAAGACGCCGACGAAGCCGGGTTGCCCGCCTGGGGTGCAGTTCTTCGCCGACATGTCCATCGCCTACCCCAAGGCCGCGCCGCCCTGGATCAAGCCCGGCACCACGTGGGACACCGGCACCGACTTCGTGACGGTGGACGGCATGCCCGCAGTCCACTACTCCGGGCTGACGCCGAGCTGCTCCTGACCGTCAGATCTCGACGGTCACCGGCCCCACGTTCCAAATGTCGTCGCAGTACTGCGCGATCGCGCGGTCCGACGAGAACTTGCCACTGCGCGCGGTGTTGAGGATCGACATCCGTGACCAGGTGTCCCGGTCCTGCCACGCCGCGGCCACCTCGTCCTGACAGCTGACGTAGGCCGCGTAGTCCGCCATCACGAGGAACGGGTCGTCGTGCAGCAGGTTGTCGACGAGCGGGCGGAACACCTCGACGTCGCCGTGCGAGAACTGTCCCGAGGAGATCAGCCCGAGCACGGTCTTCAGCTCGTCGTTTTCGTCGACGTAGGTCGACGGACGATATCCGTTGCGCTTGACCTTCTCGACCTCGTCCTCGGTCAGGCCGAACAGGAAGAAGTTCTCCGGCCCGGCCTCCTCGCGGATCTCGACGTTCGCACCGTCCAGCGTTCCGATGGTCAGGGCGCCGTTCATCATGAACTTCATGTTGCCGGTGCCCGACGCCTCCTTGCCTGCCGTCGAGATCTGCTCGGAGAGGTTCGCCGCCGGGTAGATGAGGTGCGCGTTCTGGACGTTGAAGTTGGGGACGAACACCACCTTCATGAACTTGTTGACGTCGGGATCGTTGTTCACGGTCTCGCCGACGGCGTTGATCAGCTTGATGATTCGCTTGGCCATGAAGTAGCCGGGGGCGGCCTTGCCGCCGAACACGTAGGCGCGCGGCGCGACCTCCAGCGTCGGATCCATCTTCAGCCGGAAGTACTGCCTGATGATGTGCAGGACCGACAGATGCTGGCGCTTGTACTCGTGGATGCGCTTGACCTGGATGTCGAACATCCAGCTGGGGTCCAACTGCACGCCCGTCGCGGTCTGTAGGAAGTTGGACAGCCGAGCCTTGTTGGCCCGCTTGACCTCTCGCCACTGCTGACGGAACGCAGGGTCGTCGACGAAGCCCTCCAGCCCACGCAGCCGGTCGAGATCGGTCAACCAGCCGTCGCCGATTGTGCTGTCGAGCAACCCACGCAGACCCGGGTTCGACAGGGCCAGGAAGCGCCGCGGCGTCACACCGTTTGTCTTGTTGGAGAACCGCTCCGGCCACAACTCGTAGAAGTCCTTGAGGACACTGGCCTTCAGCAGGTCCGAGTGCAGGGCCGCCACACCGTTGATCGCGTGGCTGCCGACGGTGGCGAGGTAGGCCATCCGGACCGTCTGGCCGCCGTCCTCGCCGATCAGCGACATGCGCCGCACCCGCTCGACGTCGCCGGGGAACTTTGACCGCACCTCGTCGAGGAAGCGGCTGTTGATCTCGTAGATGATCTCGAGGTGCCGCGGAAGGGACTCGCCGAACAGACTCAGCGACCACTTCTCCAGGGCCTCGGGAAGCAGGGTGTGGTTGGTGTAGCCGAACGTGGCGACGGTGATCGCCCAGGCCTCGTCCCAGCCGAGTCGACGTTCGTCGACCAGGATCCTCATCAGCTCGGCAACGCCGATGGACGGGTGAGTGTCGTTGAGCTGGATGGCGAATCGCTTTGGCAGCTCGTGGAGCGATACGTCGGCCAAGTCGTCCATGATGTGCACGATGTGCTGCAGCGAGCACGACACGAAGAAGTACTGCTGCAGCAGCCGCAGCCGCTTGCCCGCCTCGGGCTCGTCGTTCGGATAGAGCACCTTGGTGACCGTTTCCGAGGTGACCTCCGACTCGACGGCCTTGTAGTAGTCGCCGGTGTTGAACGCGTCCAACGCAAACGACTCGACGGCACGCGCGCTCCACAGCGTCAGCACGTTGCAGGTGTGCACGCCGTACCCCTGGATCGGCGTGTCGTACGCGACACCCTTGATGACCTGCTTGGGCACCCAGCGGATCCGGTCGAAACCCGAGTCGTCGATGTAGTGCTCGGTGTGACCGCCCCAGTTGACGAGGTAGTTGACGTCGGGTTTGGCGATCTCCCAAGGGTTTCCGTTCGCCAGCCAGTTGTCGGTCAACTCGACCTGCCACCCGTCGGAGAACTCCTGGCGGAAGATGCCGAACTCGTAGCGGATGCCGTACCCGATGGCCGGCCGCTCCAGGGTGGCCAGCGAGTCGAGGTAGCACGCGGCCAATCGGCCGAGACCACCGTTGCCCAGACCCGGCTCGGGCTCGCAGGCGAGCACCTCGTCGTAGTCCTGGCCCAGCGACGCCAGCGCGGCGCGCGCGGCGTCCTCGATCTCGAGGTTCAGCAGGTTGTTTCCGAGCTGGGGTCCCATCAGGAACTCGGCCGACAGGTAGCAGGTGACCTTCGCGCCGCTGTCGAGCGACTGCTGGGTCGAGGCCACGCGGTTGTCCTGCATGCGGTCGCGGACCGCGAGTGCGAGCGCGCGGTAGTAGTGGTCGGGCCGCAGAGCGGCGGCCGGTCGCCCGATCGTGTAGCGAAGGTGATCGGTGATCGCCTCCCTCAGATCGGCGGCGTCCAATCCGGACCGGAGATGGGAGGCTTCTTCTGCTGCTGTACTCACGCTGTCGGTCACCGCGCGATTGTGGCAGCTACGCGTGCACGGCGCACTCGCAGGACCCGACGCGCAGGTGAACGATCGGTGCTCAACCCGCGCCCTTGCCGTTGTCCACGCGGTACACCGCGCCGTGGACCGCAGCAGCGTCGTCGCTGGCCAGGAACGCGATGACCTTGGCAACGTCGGCGGTGTCCATGAACCCCCGCGGCGAGGCGATGCGCATGATCAGGTCCCAGTCGGCGTTTTCTGGCGCCTCGAATTCGGTGGCCTGGGCCGTCGGCATGCCGCCGGGACACACCACGTTGACGCGCAGCTTGTCCTTGGTGAACTCGACGGCCAACGCCCGGGTGAGACCGACCAACGCGTGCTTCGCTGCGCAGTACCCCGCGGAGTACACCTCGCCCTCGACCCCGGCGATGGAGGACACGTTGACGATGTTGCCGCCCACCTCCAGCAGGTGCGGCAGGGCCGCGCGGGACAAGTAGAACGGGCCGTTCAGGTTCACCGCCAGGTCACGATCCCAGTCCGCGTCGGACATGGTCGTCGTGTGGCGCATCTGGTGGAACCCCGCCACGTTGGCCAGGACGTCGAGCCTGCCGAAGGCCGCCACGCAGTCGGCGACCGCCTGCGAACACGCGGCGGGCGTGGTGATGTCCACCGACGAGAACTTGCCGCCGGGGACGTCGGCGAACACCTCGCCCATCCGGTCGGCGTCGCGGGCGATCCCGAAGACCGTTGCGCCCCGCTCGGCGAACACGCGGGCCGTCGCGGCCCCCAAACCTGCCGACGCCCCGGTGATCAGCGCGACCTTGCCAGTCAGATCAGTCATCCCTGGACCCTCTCACGCCTCACCGCGTGCGCCGGTGTGCATCGGGCAAACCGGTTACCTACGACCCGTTGCGCTGCGATACTCGGGTCATGACGATCGCCCGGGTGTTCGCCGCTGCCGCAATTCTGTTCACCTCGACACTCGGCTTCGCCGGTCCGGCGAGCGCAGACCAGGTGATGGAGGGCGTCTACAGCTACACCCAGGGCGACCTGAAGGCGGAGTGGACGATCTACCCCAGCTGCGTTCCCACCGTCGGTGACCTGCGGGACAACCTGGAGCTTCCGGTGGCGTGCCGGCTGCACGTCTCGCCGAACACGCCGCGGGTCAGCGGCGGCGACGCCCGCCTGACCGGCGGGCAGTGGGCGTTCTCCACCAACATCAAGGAGGGGTTCCCCTGCCCGGACGGGGGCTGGGTGCCCGTCGTGGAGACCTATAAGTTCGACGATCTCACGATGACCGGTACGCGTTCGGTGGCCAACAGCGCGGCGTGCAACGGTCAGGTCGGCCCGAAGATCGTCGTGTCGCCGTTCACCATGGCGTTCGCGCGGCCGCTGCCCATCCCGGTCGACCGGTATCCGCTGTATTGCGACCCGGGCGGCCTGAAGCGGTGCCGCTGACATGAGCAAGCGAATCGTGGTGTGGGGCACCGGTTTCGTCGGCAGGATGGTGATCGCCGAGATCGTGAAGCACCCGTCGTTCGACCTCGTCGGCGTCGGTGTCAGCAATCCCGAGAAGGTGGGCCGCGACGTCGGCGAGATCTGCGGACTCGGCGCGCCGATCGGCCTCACCGCCACCGACGACGTCGACGCGCTCATCGCGCTCAAGCCCGATGCGGTGGTCCACTACGGCCCGACCGCCGCGCACGCCGACGACAACATCGCGCTCATCACGCGGTTCCTCCGGGCCGGGGTCGACGTCTGTTCGACGTCGATGACACCGTGGGTGTGGCCCAAGATGCACCTGAACCCGCCGAACTGGATTCAGCCGATCACGGACGCCTGCGAGGAGGGCAGGTCGTCGTGCTTCACCACCGGCATCGACCCGGGTTTCGCCAACGACCTCTTCCCGATGACGTTGATGGGATTGTGCTCGGAGATCCGTACGGTCCGGGCGTCGGAGCTGCTCGACTACACCAACTACGAAGGTGACTACGAGTTCGAGATGGGCATCGGGCGGCCGCCCGAGCACCGGCCGCTTCTCGAGACGCCGGACATCCTGGTCTTCGCCTGGGGCGCAACGGTTCCGATGATCGCCCACGCCGCGGGCATCCAGCTCGACGAAATCACCACCACCTGGGACAAGTGGGTGACTCCCGACGAGCGCAAGACCGTCAAGGGCGTCATCGCTCCGGGCAACGTCGCCGCCGTCCGCTTCACCATCAACGGAATCTTCAACGGCGAGAAGCGAATTCAACTCGAGCACGTCAACCGGATCGGACTCGACGCCGCCCCGGACTGGCCGTCGGGCAGCGACAACGACGTCTACCGGGTCGACATCGAAGGCACCCCGAGCATCTTCCAGGAGACGGCCTTCCGGTTCACCGACGGGTCCGGACGCGACGCCGCGGCGGCGGGCTGCCTCGCCACCGGCCTGCGCGCACTCAACGCGGTGCCCGCCGTCAACGACCTGCCGCCGGGCTGGGTGACCCCACTGGATCTGCCCCTGATTGCTGGACAAGGCACAATTCGGTGACGTGGCAGACGGAATAGGGCTCTCGATCGGCGCCACCGCTTTGCGGGCGGTGGCAATAGGCCGGTCCGCGGTGACCCGATCGCCGGTCCTGACGCGCTATCCCCACCGGCCCGCGGAAGTGGGCGTACCCAGCGAGAACCCGAACCTCACCGAGCGCGGACTGATCATCACCGACTTCGTCGACCGCGTCGGCGACCCGGTGCCCATCGTTGCGCCCGACGGCTCCTCGCACCGAGCCGAGAGCCTCCTCGCCGAGGCGTTGCGGTCGCTGCTGGCCGCGCTGACGGGCGGCCGGCCGCTCGCCGAACCGGTCGGGGTCACCCACCCGGCCCACTGGGGGCCGGCTGCCGTCGAGGCGCTGCGCCGTGAGCTGGACGGCATGACGCTCGGCTCCGACGCCGTCGCGGCACTCACCGCCCTTCGGGACGACCCCGGCGTGCCGAGCCGAGGCGTCATCGCGCTCTGCGACGTCGGGGGAACCGGCACCAGCATCACCCTGGCCGACGCCGCCAACGGGTTCCAGCCGATCGGGTCCACCGTCCGACACTCCGACTTCTCCGGTGACCTCGTCGACCAGGCCCTGCTGACGCGGATCGTCGGTGACCTCGCGGCGTCGGGATCGGTCGACCTGTCGTCGACCTCGGCGATCGGGAACCTCAACAGGCTGCGTGGTCAATGCCGCGCGGCCAAGGAACGCCTGTCGACGTCGGCCAGCGCGTCGGTGACGGTCGACCTGCCCGATCGGCAGTCCGAGGTCAGGATCACCCGCGCCGAACTCGACGAAGCGGTCCGCGAACCGCTGGGCGGATTGTTGGACGCGGTCCAGGACACGTTGCAGCGCAGCGGAATACGGCCGGGCGACCTGGTCGCGGTGGCAACCGTCGGCGGCGGCGCGCTGATCCCCGTCCTCGTCACGTCGCTCTCCGAGCATCTCCGGGTTCCGGTCGTCACGTCGGCTCGGCCCGAGTTGGCCGCCGCGATCGGCGGCGGACTCTCCGCGGCGCGCGGTCTGGTGCCCGACGGTGCGACCGCGATGGCGCCCATCGCCCCCATCGCGCCGCTCCCGCCCGTCGACCAGAGCGCACCCGCGTCGTCGACGTTCCGGGCCCTGGCCTGGTCGGACGCCGAACACATCCCCGAACCCGAACCGCCGCGCCACGAACCCGACGTCGAATACTCCGACCCCCGGCCACCGATCGCATTCGTCGACGACGAAGACGACACGGCCGAGACTCCCGCGCCCTGGTACCGCACGCCCGCCGGGATCATCGCCGCCGCAGCGGTCGCGGTGCTGCTTGCCGTCGGTACCGCCGGCTACCTCCTGCTGCGAGACGACGAATCCCCGGTGTCCACGCCGGCGACGACGACCACTCAAGCTCCGTCGCCGTCGCCCGAGGTCAGCCCGCCGCCGTCCGAAGTGCCGTCGGAGCCGCCCGCGCCGGAACAGACCGTCGTCCAGCAGGCGCCCCCGCCGCCACCGGTCACGGTGACGCAGGAAGCGCCGCCCGCGTCCGAGACACCACCGCCACCTCCGCCGCCGTCGACGACCGAGGTCCCGCCCCCGCCCGCCACCACCGAGGCGCCGCCGCCGACGACCACTCAGCCACCCCCGCCGTCGACCACGCAGCCGCCGGTCATCCCGACGCTGCCCTACGAGACCATCCCCGGTCTGCCCTTCGTTCCTTCGCCGTTCCAACCACAGCAGCCCTAGGCTCGAGGGCATGACTGCTGCATCGCCGCGCACCGACGGTTTGCTGTTCAACCCCCACCACTACGACGGGTCCGAATTCGACACCGAGACGCGCCGCCTATTGCGCGCCACGATCGACTTCTTCGAGGGCCAGGGCAAGAAACGCATCCTCGACGACGACCTCAGGGCGCAGTGGCCCGCCGACTTCGTCGAGTTCGTCAAGCGGGAGAAGCTGTTTGCGACGTTCCTGACGCCGTCGGAGTTCGCCGACGGGAACCCCGACAAGCGGTGGGACGGCGCGCGCAACGCCGCCCTCGCCGAGATCCTCGGCTTCTACGGGCTGACCTACTGGTACACCGAGCAGGTCACCATCCTCGGTTTGGGTCCGGTGTGGCAGAGCGAGAACAAGGACGCGAAATTGCGCGCCGCCGACGACCTCGACGCGGGTGAGGTGATGGCGTTCGGTTTGTCCGAGCGCGAACACGGCGCCGACGTCTACAGCACCGACATGGTGCTGACCCCGGCAAGTGAGGAAGACTTCGCCAACGGGATCCTCTACCGGGCGTCGGGGGAGAAGTACTACATCGGCAACGGCAACGTCGCGAGCCTGGTGTCGGTATTCGGCCGCCGAGGCGACGTGGAGGGCCAGGACGGGTACGTGTTCTTCGCCGCCGACAGCCGCCACGAGAACTACCACCTGGTCGACAACGTCGTGCACATGCAGATCTACGTCAGCACGTTCCGCCTCGAGAACTACCCGGTGCGCGCCGAGGACATCCTGCACACCGGGGTGGAGGCCTTCAGCGCCGCGCTCAACACCGTCAACGTCGGCAAGTTCAACCTGTGCTCCTCGTCGATCGGAATGTGCGAACACGCCTTCTACGAGGCGATCACCCACGCGCAGAACAGGATTCTGTACGGCAAACCCGTCACCGACTTCGGCCACGTGCGGGCCAACTTCGTCGACGCCTACTCGCGGATGATCGCGATGAAGGCCTTCAGCCGGCGGGCGGTCGACTACTTCCGCAGCGCCAGCCTGGAGGACCGCCGCTACCTGCTGTTCAACCCGATGACGAAGGCCAAGGTCACGATGGAGGGGGAGACCGTCGTGCGGTCACTCCACGACGTCGTCGCCGCCAAGGGATACGAGAAGAACACCATGTTCCGCGAGGTCGCCCAGCTCATCGGGTGCCTGCCGCGGCTGGAGGGCACCGTGCACGTCAACGTGGGCCTGGTGCTGAAGTTCATGCCCAACTACATGCTCAATCCCCGTGCCTACCCGGAGATTCCGACGCGCAACGACGCTGCCGACGACACCTTCTTCTGGAACCAGGGGCCGACCCGCGGCGCGGGTGCCATCCAATTCGCCGACTGGACGCCGATATACGAGCAGCACCAGCACGTCCCCAACGTCGGCGTGTTCTACGAGCAGGCCAAGGCCTTCCGGGACCTGTTGCTCACGGCCGCACCCGACGCCGACCAGGCCAAGGACCTCGACTTCATGCTGAACGTCGGACACCTCTTCTCGTTGATCGTCTACGGGCAGCTGATCCTCGAGCAGGCGGCACTCACCGGCCTCGACGACGACATCGTCGACCAGATCTTCGGGTTCCAGGTCGACGACTTCAACTCCTACGCCATTGCGCTACAAGGAAAGCCGACGTCGACCCAGGCGCAGCAGGACTGGGCGTTGGGGGCCGTCCGCAAGCCGGTGCCCGACGCGGCGCGGTTTGGCCGCGTGTGGGAGCGGGTCAAGGCCTACGACGGCGCCTACGAAATGACGCCCTGACCGAACGTCAGTGGTGGGCGCGCTGCTGCTTCTCGATGACGACCGCCGCCAGCGGAATGCGCACCTCGGCGGGGGCGGCGGTCAGCCGTTCGGCGACGCCGGCGCTCAACTGGTCGACGAAGCCGCGGCGGCGGTCGACGGGTAGGGCGGCGGCGAGGGTCGGAAACGCGATGATCCTGAGGAACGCCGCCCACCTCTCGCCGAACTCCTTGGCCTTCTTGTCGATTCGATACTGCGCCCAAAACCTGTCCTCGCCACCGAACACTTCGAGATGCTGGACGGTGAGCTTCTCGAACGTGCCAGACGGCGCGAAGGGTGAGAGGAAGTCCCGGGTGCGCCGCGCGGCGATCGGGATCGACATCGCCCTCGACTCGTCGTCGGTGAGCACCTTCCGGTCGACCAGGTCGACGAGCGTTTCCGAGGTGGCGTCGAACAGTGGCCGGTAGCCGACGTCACCGTCCTCGTCGACCGCCATGGTCATGACCACCAGACGTCCGCCCGGGCTGAGCTCGCGACCGCGGAACGCGACGAACTCGTGCCAGTCGCGGGCGGCCTGCCGCTCGTAGGCGGCGCGCACCTCCCCGTCGTGGCTGTGCGCCGCCAGCAGGTGGTCGGGGACCGGCATCGGGGCGCGCGACAACCACTGGATCGACCACGCCGACCAGGCCAGGTTCACGCTGTTGGAGGGCAGGATCTGGGAGTAGAACGAGCGACCGACCGCGGAGGCGAACGTCGACGTGTCCTTCTTCAGGTAGCTGTCGGGATCGTCGCTGAGGGTGCGGAAGAGCTCGGTGAAGTCGTTGTCGGGGATGTCGGTGTGGGTCACCAGGACCGAGTGCTCTGGCCGGGTCCGCTTGCGTAGCGCGGCGATCGCCGCGCTAACTGGCAGGAGGGAATTGTGCCCGGTCGCCGCACCGTAGTCGGCGATCACGACGGGCCGCGGCGACCGCGGCAGGGGGACGCTCGCGGCGGCGTCGGTGAAAAGAGTTGTCGCGCGGCGCAACCCGGCCGCCTGCAGTCGTGAGGCGGCGGTGTAGGAGGCACTGGTCATCGGCTCGGGCCGCACCACCGCACTCGATTCGGGCATACCGTGAACGGTAACGCCTCTGCCGCTCCGGCGTGACAGACTGCGTGCCATGAAGAGCTCGACCGCGCCGCGCATCCTCACCGTGGTCGCCGTGTTGACGATGATCGCCGCTGGGATCGGGTTCGTCGTGACGCTGATCCTCAACGCCTTCGTCTTCGACGAGTACGACGCGTACGGCGAGGTCCCGATCCCCGGGTCGAGCAGCCTGGAGCTGCCCGCAGGCGAGGTGACGGTGACCTTCCACACGGTGCTCGTCGGAGCCAGCGGCAACGGGTTGCCAGTCCCTCCGCTGAACTACCGGATGACGGGGCCCGACGGCGCGGACCTGCAGCTCGCCGAGGACTACGGCGGCATGACGACGGTGAACAACGACGCGCGCGTTCGCATCGGGTACGTCCACGTCCCGGCCGCGGGCACCTACGACGTCAAGTTGGACGGCAACGTCAGCGCCTACCTCAACCCGTCGCTCGCCTTCGGCCATGGCAGCAACTACGGCCACCTGCCGTGGATTCTGGCGGCGATCTTCGGCTTCGCCGTCGTCGACCTGATCGTCGTGCGGGTGTGGGCGGCCAGGATGCGGCGACGTGATCTGACCCAGGCGGCGTGGGCGGCGGACGACAACCCGCCGCCGCCGCCGATTCGGGCGGTCCCCAGCTACGCGTCCTCTGAGGATGCCATTCGGGTGCAGACCTTGGAATCGCTTGCCCGGCTGCGCGATTCGGGCGCGTTGACGCAGGACGAGTACGACGCCGAGAAGAAGCGGGTGCTGGACGGCCGCTAGTCGCCTGGTGCGGAGAGGATCGACCGTAGCTTCGCCAGGGCGGGAACCGCGGCCGCCACGGCCGCCCGTTCGTCGGGGTCGAGTTCGTTCATCGCCGCGGTCAGGATCGCTTCGCTCGCAGCGTCATAACGGCGCAGGAGCTCCAACGCCGTCGCGGTTGCGGTGACGTGGACGCGGCGGGCGTCGTCGACGTCGCGGGTCAGCTCGATCAGGTGCGCCCGCTGCATCGTCTTCATCAGGTTGCTGACCGTCGGCCGGGCGAGTCTGAGCTGTTCGGCGATTGCCGGCGGCCCCAGCCCCGGGGTGTCGGCCACGGTGCGCAGCACCTCGATGTGGGTCTCCGGGAGGTCGGGGAGGTCCTCGGCCAGCCGGGTCGCGCGCAGCACGGCGCGGCGCAGCGGGCCGAGCGTGCGCGAGAGCGCTGCGGCATTCGACAATTATGTTCCTAACAAACCTAGTTTGTTCTAAACTGAAATCGTGAGCATCGACGACACTACCGACAGTGACCGCGCCTCGGACGTAAACGGGCTGGTCGGACACCGTTTCATCTACACCTACGCCAACGGGTGGCAGTACGAGATGTACGTCAAGAACGCCACCACCATCGACTACCGGATCCACACCGGCCACGTCGGCGGCCGGTGGGTGCGCGATCAGACGGTCGACCTCGTCACCCTCGCGCCCGAGGTCTACAAGATCTCCTGGACCGAGCCCACCGGAACGAGTGTCGTCGTCAACGTCATGCCTGCCCTGCGACGGCTGCACGGCACGATCTTCTTCCCCGAATGGATTCGCCTCGACGGTTCCAAGACCGTCCTGTTCCAGAACGAGCACCTCGACGAGATGCGGGCCTACCGCGACGCAGGCCCGACCTACCCGATCTACGTCGTCCCGGAATTCGCCGACATCACCCTGTTCGAATACGTGGGCGCAGACGACCAGACCATCGTCGCCGCGGCGCCGGCCGACCTGCCGCCGGGCTTCGCCGACCGGCGGAACTGACCCTGTGACCGAGAGGCCGCCGCTCCTGCTGCTGCACGGCGTGACGATGTCAGCCGCCGCGTGGGACGGCGTCGTGCCCCTGCTCGACGACCGCTTCGACCTGATCGTTCCCACCGCCGCCGGTCATCGCGGTGGGCCCACGTTGCAGGGACGGCCGACGATCGGAGCCTTGGTCGACGCGGCCGAGGCGCTGCTCGACGAGCGCGGGCTGGCCACCGTGCACGTGGCCGGCAACTCCATGGGCGGGTGGATCGCCGTCGAACTGGCCCGTCGCGGTCGGGCTCGATCGGTGTGCGCGTTCTCTCCCGCGGGCTTCTGGACCGCAGGCGAGAGCGACGAAACCCACGCCACCAACATGCTTCGTCGCACCCGAAGGCTGGCCGCGGCAACGAGATTCGTCGCTCCGGCCGCGCTGGGAGTGCCGCTGGTTCGCCGATTGGCGATGCGCGACGTCGCCGAACGTGCCGACCGCCTCACCCGTCGCCAGGCCGTCGAGTCGACGCGCGACCTACTCGGGTGCGACGCCGCCGACGACCTGCTGGGCACCACCGAACGGGTGGAGCCCTTGGGTCACACGTGCCCGATCACCATCGCCTGGGCCGACGGTGACCGCATCTTCCCGCCCGAGGTCAACGGTGTGACCGCGCGCGAGCGAATCCCGCACGCGCACTTCGTCATGCTCCGCGGCGTCGGCCACGTCCCGATGATCGACGATCCCGCTCTGTGTGCGCGGACCATCGTCGACGCGACCGAACGCGACGCCGACTAACTCCCGTTCTTGACCCACTCGTCGTAGTTGACGAGCTCGTCGCCGATCACCGTGGTGTCACCGTGGCCGGTGTAGACCACGGTGTCGGCGGGCAGCTTGCCGAGGCGTTCGGAGATCGACGCCAGGATGGTCGGGAAGTCCGAGTAGGACCGGCCCGTCGCACCCGGTCCACCGCTGAAGAGGGTGTCGCCGCTGAACACCGCACCGAGGTCGGGGGCGTACCAGCAGACTGATCCCGGCGAGTGGCCCGGCGTGTGCAGCGCCCGCAGTTCCACGTCGCCCGCCCGCAGCACCAGGCCGTCCTCGACACCGCGAAAGTCCTCGTCGGGGTGCGTCATTCGCCACAGCACGTCGTCGGCCGGGTGCAGCAGGACCGGAGCGTCGAGGGCCTTGCCGAGCTCCGGGGCGACGGTCACGTGGTCGTTGTGACCGTGGGTGCACACGACGGCGACCACGTTGCGGCCTGCGACGGCCTCGACGATGGGCTCGGCGCTGTGGGCGGCGTCGAAGACGACCACGTCCTTGTCGTCACCGACGATCCAGATGTTGTTGTCGACGTCCCAGCTGCCGCCGTCGAGCTCGAAGGTGCCGCTGGTGACCAGGCGTTGGATGTTGCCCATCAGTGCTCTCCGTTCTTCGCGCAAGCGCTCATCACAAGATCACGACCGAACGCAGGACCTCACCGGTGTGCATGCGATGGAATGCCGCCTCCACGTCTTCCAAGCCGACGCGCTCGGAGACGAACTTCTCCAGGGGAAGGCGGCCCTGGCGGTAGAGGCTGATCAGGGTGGGGAAGTCACGCTCGGGCAGGCAGTCGCCGTACCAGGAGGACTTCAACGAGCCGCCGCGGGAGAAGAAGTCGACCAGCGGCATCTCCAGCGTCATGTCGGGCGTGGGAACGCCGACCAGGACGACGGTGCCCGCCAGGTCGCGGGCGTAGAACGCCTGCTTCCAGGTCTCCGGGCGACCCACCGCGTCGATGACGACGTCGGCGCCGTTGCCGCCGGTGAGGTCCTGAATGGTCTCCACGACGTCGAATTCGCGGGCGTTGATCGTGTGGGTGGCGCCAAAGTCGCGCGCCCAGTTCAGCTTCTGCTCGTCCATGTCGACGGCGATGATCATCTTTGCCCCGACAAGGGCGGCCCCGGCGATCGCGGCGTCGCCGACGCCGCCGCACCCGATGACCGCGACGGTGTCGTCACGCTGCACGTTGCCAGTGTTGATCGCGGCGCCGATGCCGGCCATCACGCCGCAGCCGATCAGGCCGGCGACGGCGGGGTCGGCCTCGGGGTCGACCTTGGTGCACTGCCCTTCGTGGACGAGGGTCTTGTCGGCGAAGGCGCCGATCCCCAGGGCGGGGGTGAGCTCGGTGCCGTCGGTCAGGGTCATCTTCTGGGCGGCGTTGTGGGTGTTGAAGCAGTACTGGGGGCGACCGCGCTTGCAGGCGCGGCACTGCCCGCACACCGCGCGCCAGTTGAGGACGACGAAGTCGCCGACCTCGACGTTGGTCACGCCATCGCCGATCGACTCCACCGTGCCTGCGGCCTCGTGGCCGAGCAGGAAGGGGTACTCGTCGTTGATGCCGCCTTCGCGGTAGGTCAGGTCGGTGTGGCAGACCCCGCACGCGATGACGTCGACCACGACTTCGCCGGGACCGGGGTCCGGGATCACGATGTCGACCAACTCGACAGGCTGCTTCTTGGACCGGGAAATGACACCGCGCACCGTCTGACTCATGGCCTACAACCTAGCCGCCGAGGTGCGATCCTTGGTCGGTGATCCCCGCTCTCTTTCTGTCCCACGGCGCACCGCCACTCGTCGATGACGACAGGTGGGTGTCACAGCTGGTCGGGTGGTCCGCCGAGCTGCCGCGACCCGAGGCGATCCTGGTGGTGTCCGCCCACTGGGAGGCCGCCCCGCTGACCATCGGCTCCACCACCACCGAAACCCCTCTGACATACGACTTCTGGGGCTTCCCGCAGCGCTACTACGTCGTCACCTACGACTCGCCGGGGGCGCCCGAACTGGCCCGGCGCGTCGAGGCGATGATGCCCGACGGCGAGACCGTCGCCCACGACCCGAACCGTCGGCTCGACCACGGCGCCTACGTGCCGCTCACGGTGATGTACCCGCAAGCCGACATCCCGGTGCTCCAGATGTCGATGCCGACGCTCGACCCGCGGCGACTGCTGGAACTCGGCGCGCGGCTGCGGCCCCTGCGCGAGGAAGGCGTGCTGATCATCGGATCGGGGTTCACCACGCACGGCCTGCCGTACCTGACGGATCCGACCCCGAACGCCGCGGCGCCGACGTGGTCGCAGGAGTTCGACGCCTGGGCCGCCGAGCAGTTCGCCGCGGGTGATCTCGACGCGCTGCTCGACTTCCGCGCCAAGGCGCCGGGGATGCCGTACGCACATCCGACCATCGAGCACTTCGCGCCGCTGTTCGTCGCGCTCGGGGCGTCGGCGGATCCCGAACAGATTCCGACCCAGGTCGTCGACGGCTTCTGGATGGGTCTGGCGAAGAGGTCGGTCCAACTCGTCTGATCGGTATGTTGAGCGACATCGACACTCAACTGCTGCCACAACTCGCCGGTGACCAGATGTTCGTCACCGACGGGGGTCTCGAGACCGACCTGCTGTCGCACTACGGCGTCGACCTGCCGTACTTCGCGGCGTTTCCGCTCCTCGAGCACGACGACACCCGCGAGGTGCTCCGCCGCTACTACGCGAGCTACCTCGACATCGCGCGTTCGCACCGAACAGGTTTCGTCGTCGAGTCGGCCACGTGGCGTGCCAACCCGGATTGGGCTGCCCGGCTTGGTATTTCACCCGATCGGCTCGACCAGCTCAACCGGCAGGCCATCGAACTCGCCGAAGAGGTGCGCGCGGCGGCGGCCGCCGACGGGATCACCGCGGTGGTCAGCGGCTGCGTCGGACCCCGCGAAGAGGCGATGACCGCCGCCGAGGCGCAGGACTACCACACGCCGCAGATCGCTTCCTTCGCCGCGACCACCGCGGATCTGGTCACCGCGGTCACCATCAACGACGCCGCGGAGGCCGTCGGCATCGTCAGGGCGGCCGCGGCCGTCGACGTCCCCGCCGCCGTCTCGTTCACGGTGGAGACCGACGGGCGGCTCGCCACGGGACAGTCGCTGCGGGAGGCCGTCGAGCAGGTGGACGCCGACACCGGAGCCCGCGCGGCCTACTTCATGGTCAACTGCGCCCACCCGACCCATCTGGCGACGACCTTCGACGACGGTGACTGGGTCCGCCGGGTGGTCGGTCTGCGATTGAACGCGTCGACCCGGAGCCATGCCGAGCTGGACGAGGCCGAGGATCTCGACGAGGGCGATCCCGAGGACTTCGGCGCGGGACTCGCGGCGCTGCGCGAACGGCTGCCCGCGGCCACGGTGTTCGGTGGGTGCTGCGGCACGGACACCCGACACGTGGCGGCGATCTGGCGTCGACTGGCCCCGCACTAGGCTCCCTCGACATGTCAGCTCTGGACGTCCTCAGCGAATGGCCGGTCACCAACGCCGCGGCCGCCGTCGTCGGGCCGCGCGGTGTTCTCGCGTCCCACGGAGACGTCGCCAACGGGTTCGCCCTGGCGTCGGTGACGAAGTTGCTCGTCGCCCGAGCGGCCCAGGTGGCGGTGGAGGAGGGCGCGGTCGACCTCGACACCCCGGCCGGCCCGCCCGGCTCGACCGTGCGGCATCTGCTCGCCCACACCTCCGGCCTGTCGATGCGGTCGCCTGACGTCATCGCCGAACCAGGCAAGCGCCGGATCTACTCGAACGCGGGCTTCGCCGTTCTCGCCGAGGCGCTGGAGCAGGCCACCGAGATCCCGTTCGACCGCTACCTCGCCGAAGCCGTCTTCGAGCCGCTCGGCATGGGCGCGTCGGCGCTGGTTGGTGGCACGGAGGCCGCCGGGTTCGGGGGAGAGTCGTCGGTCGCCGATCTCGCGCTGTTCGCCGTCGACCTGCTGCGCCCGACGCTGGTCTCGGAGCAGATGCACGCGGATGCCGTCGCGGTGCAGTTTCCCGGTCTCGCGGGGGTGTTGCCCGGTTACGGCAGTCAGCGGCCGAACGACTGGGGGCTCGGTTTCGAGATTCGCGACGGCAAGTCGCCGCACTGGACGGGTTCGCTGAACAGCACGGCGACGTTCGGGCACTTCGGCCAGTCGGGCACCTTCATCTGGGTCGACCCGGTCGCCGACCTGGCCTTGGTCGCACTCACGGACCGCGATTTCGGCGAGTGGGCGCACCCGCTGTGGCCGGCACTCTCTGATGGAGTGCTGAGAGAATTCGGGACACACTAGCGCAACACCCGCCTCACAGGGCACAATAGACACGCACGAAACAACTGCATCTTTTTGGCGCTCAGCAGGTCGTCGGGGAAGACGTCCCTATTGAGCCGAAGGAGCAGATGATGCGTGCGTCGAACCAGTTCGCCGACACGGCCACCGGTGTGGTGTACGTCCACGCCTCGCCCGCGGCGGTATGTCCACACGTGGAGTGGGCTCTTTCGTCGACCCTGTCGGCAAGGGCGAACCTCAAGTGGACACCGCAGCCCGCGATGCCTGGACAGCTCCGTGCCGTCACCAACTGGGTGGGTCCCGTAGGTACGGGAGCTGCCCTGGCCAACGCGCTGCGGTCATGGTCGGTACTTCGTTTCGAAGTGACCGAGGACCCCAGCGAGGGAGTCGACGGCCACCGCTGGTGCCACACCCCGCAGCTCGGGCTGTGGAACGGTGTGATGAGTGCCAACGGTGACGTCATGGTCGGCGAGATGCGACTGCGCGGGCTGATGGCCTCCGGCGCCGACGCCATGGCCGCCGAGATGGACACCGTACTTGGTACCGCATGGGACGAGGCGCTCGAAGAGTTCCGCGGCGGCGGCGACACGGGTGAAGTCACCTGGCTCAACCGCGGGGTCGGCTAGCCGCTCGCGTTCGCGTCCAGCACGAGGCATAACTGATGGCGGCGGGTTACGGCGTGTCGTCGCCACCGCTTATGTCTCGCGGGGAGGCTCACCCCGCTGGCCGCAGGATCGTCAGTGCGCCGGGAATCGCCGACACCTCCACCGGTAACGGGCAGACGTACTCGCCGTCGGCGTAGGCGTTGATGCCCGCGCACTCGACGGTGATCGTCCTGGCCCGCGCCGTCCGCACCTGGTCGAGCTCCACGTGGGTGCCCTTGAACACGGTCGGAAACAAGCGGATCAGCTTGGCGCGCGACGCGGACTGCACCATCGTCACGTCGAGTTGGCCGTCGGAGTGGTCGGCGTCCGGACAGATCAGCATGCCGCCGCCGTAGCTCCGGGTGTTGCCGAACGCCGCCAGCGTCAGGTCCGTCACCAGCTCTTCGCCGTCGAAGGTCAGTCGGAACGGCAGCAGGCGCAACTTCGAGATCTCGGCGACCATCGCGAGGTTGTAGCGCATCCGGCCGTGCGGCCACGTCATCCGGTTGGTGCGGTCGGTCACCAGCGAGTCGAACCCCGCCGCCATCACGGTGCCGAACCAGCGGACGGTGCCGTCGGCGCCCGTGATCCGCCCGAGGTCGACCGTCTCGGCCACCCCGTCGACGACGACGTCCGCCGCGGCCTCGGGTTTCTTGGTGGGGATGCCGAACTCGCGGGCGTGGTCGTTGCCGGTGCCAGCCGGGATGATGCCGAGCGGAATGTCGTTCTGCGCCAGCGTCTGCAGCGCCAGCGAGACGATGCCGTCACCGCCCACCACGACGAGGGCGTCCATGCCGCGCTCCAGCGCACCCTCGACGAGGCGCCGCGCATGGTCGGCGTCGGTACCCGCGATGGCCACCACGTCGACCCCGCGGCGGTGGAACTGGGCGATCGCCCGTTCCGCCACGTGGGTCGCGCCGCCGTGTCCGGAGGCCGGATTGGTCAGCACGGTGACGCGGCCGAGCGGCGCCTGGCTCACGGGATCAGCTTGCCGGGGTTGAGGATTCCGGCGGGGTCGAGCACCGCCTTCACGGCGCGCAGCACCTCGACGCCGAGATCGCCGATCTCGTCGCGCATCCACGGCCGGTGGTCGGCGCCGACGGCGTGGTGATGGGTGATGGTTCCGCCGGAGTCGACGATGGCCGCCGACGCCGCGGTCTTCGCCCTGCGCCACTGCTCGATCGGGTTGCCGCGCTGCCCCGCCACGACGGTGAAGTACAGCGAGGCGCCGGTCGGATACACGTGGGAAATGTGGCACAGCACCAACGCCGGGGTGCCGGTTTCGGCGAGTGAGGTCGTCAGGGCCTCGGTGACGGCGGCCTTCAGAGTGGCCAGGTTCGACCAGTTCGTCGCCGTCTCCAACGTCTCGCACAGCGCCCCGGCCGCCAGCAGCGAATCTCGCAGGTACGGCGCGCCGAATCGGCCGTGTTCCCACGCCTTCGCGGGCTCCTCGCCGAGGCTGGTGCCGCCGTGCGCGGCCAGCACCGCCCGGGTCTCGGCATGCCTGCTCTCGGTGTGGGCGGCCGTGCCCTCGAACGCGGTGATCGCCAAACACCCACCGGTGACGCTCTGTTCGCCGATGGTCTCGGTGGTGGCGAGGTTGACGCCGGTCTCGGCTTCGTCGGACAACCGGATGACGGTGGGGCCGGTACCGTTCTGTACGACCGCCCGCAATGCCGCTGCGCCGGTGCCGAAGTCGGGGAAGGACCACGCCTCGTAGCGGGTGCTCTCGGGGACGGGGTGCACCCTGACCCGCACCCTGGTGATGACGCCGAACACGCCCTCGGAGCCGACCATCAACTGCCGCAGGTCCGGTCCAGCGGCGGACGCCGGCGCTCGCCCCAGGTCCAGCACGCCCGCCGGGGTCACCACGCGCAGGCCGCGGACCATGTCGTCGAAGCGGCCGTATCCCGCCGAGTCCTGTCCCGACGACCGGGTCGCCGCGAAGCCGCCGATGGTGGCGAACTGGAAACTCTGCGGGTAGTGACCGAGGGAGAAGCCATGGGCGCCAAGCAGTTTCTCGGCGTCGGGTCCGGTGACCCCGGCGCCGAGCTCGGCCTCACCGGACACTTCGTCGACGCCGTGCAACGCGTCGAGGCGACGCAGGTCCAGTGACACCACGGCCTTGAAGTCACCCCGGGCGGGATCGAGGCCGCCGACGACGCTCGTCCCGCCCCCGAAGGGGACGACGGCGATGCTGTTCCCGGCGCAGTGCCGAAGGATCTTGGCGATCTCGTCCTCGTCGGCCGGCAACAGCACCGCGTCTGGCGCGTCCTGGACTCCGGTGCCGTTGCGGCGCAACAGGTCCAGGGTGGACTTGCCGCCGGCGCGCAACAGTCTGGCGTAGTCGTCGGTGACGCAGTGCGCCTCGCCGACGACGGCCGACAATGCGTTGCGGTCGGCGTCCGAGAGTGCCGACGGGCGCACGTGCACCTGGTCGGCCGTTGGCTCGGCGGCGGGGTCGGTCGTGATCCCGAGGGCCTGGACGAGAAGTGTGCGGATGTCGTCGGAGAGGGGTTTGGCCGCTGCCGGGTCGCCCCAGGCGTTCCACTTCATCGGAGGCGTTGACTGGTCGTGCGATCGGGTCATGCGTTACAGTATTACAGATCATGTCAATCAGTAACGAGGATCAAGCGATGTCGGTCGAGGAGCGGATCCTCGACGCGGCTGCCGACTGCGTGCTGGCCTTCGGCGTCGACCGCGTGACCCTCGCCGAGATCGCCCGCCGCGCAGCGATCAGCAGGCCCACGGTCTACCGCCGCCATCCCGACACCCGGTCGATCCTCGCCGCCCTGCTCACCGCGCGGATCACCCACGCCCTCGACGCCGTACCCAGCGCGGGCGTCGGACGTGCGCCGCTCGTCGACCGCGTCGTCGGCGTCGCCCAGCTGGTGCGACGCGATGACGTCGTGATGTCCGTCCTTCGGCAGGATCCCAACCTCGCGATGTCCTATCTCTCCGAGCGGCTCGGCACCAGCCAGCAGATGCTCCTCGACACCGTTGCCGGCGAGATCAAGTCCGCACAGGACGAGGGCAGCGTGCGGCCCGGTGACGTCAGGCAACTGGCCGTGATGTGCCTGCTGATCACGCAGTCGACGATTCTCGCGGCGCAGATGGTCGAGGCGATCCTGCCCGCCGACGACCTGGTCACCCAGCTGACCCTGGCCCTGAACGGATACCTCGCACCATGACGAGTCCTGCCCTCAACGCCGCCCGCCGCACCGCCGAGCTCAGCTCGCTCGGCGACACCGCCCAGGTCGACGTCGTCGTCATCGGTGGCGGCATCACCGGAACCGGCATCGCGCTGGACGCGGCCTCCCGTGGGCTGTCGGTCGTGTTGGTCGAAAAGCACGACCTGGCGTTCGGGACCAGTCGGTGGAGTTCGAAGCTGGTGCACGGCGGCCTGCGATACCTCGCGACCGGCAACGTGGGAATCGCTCGCCGCAGCGCCGCCGAACGCGGAATCCTGATGACGCGCAACGCTCCTCACCTCGTCACGGCGATGCCCCAGCTGGTCCCGCTGCTGCCGTCGATGAGCGGCGCCTCGCGGGCGCTGGTCAGGTTCGGCTTCGCCGCGGGCGACGGTCTGCGCAAGCTGGCGGGTACGCCCGCGTCGACCCTGCCGAGGTCTCGGCGAGTGGACGCGGCGCGGGCCGTCGACCTGGTGCCGACCGTGCGCCGCGACGGTCTCGACGGCGCCTACCTGGCCTACGACGGGCAGCTGATCGACGACGCCCGGCTGGTCGTCGCGGTCGCCCGCACCGCCGCCCAGCACGGCGCACGCATCCTCACCCGCGTCGCCGCGTCGGACGCCACCGGCACGTCGGTGCGCCTGACCGACCAGCTCACCGGCGAGACCGTCGACGTGACTGCCCGCGCGGTGGTCAACGCCACCGGGGTGTGGGCCGGCGACGTCGACCCGTCGATCAGGCTGCGTCCCAGCCGCGGCACGCACCTGGTGTTCGACGCCGCGGCGTTCGGCAATCCGATTGCGGCACTGACGGTTCCGATCCCCGGCGAGACCAACCGCTTCGTGTTCGCCATGCCAGAACAGCTAGGAAGGGTGTACCTCGGCCTGACCGACGAGGACGCGCCGGGGCCCATCCCCGACGTGCCGGAGCCCACGCCGGCCGAGGTGTCGTTCCTCCTCGACACCGTGAACACCGCACTCGACGTCGCGTTGACGACCGACGACGTGGTCGGCACGTACGCGGGGTTGAGGCCGCTGATCGACACCGGCGCCGGCCGCACGGCCGACGTGTCCCGCGAGCACGCGGTGGTGGAGTCGGCCAACGGGGTGCTCAGCGTGATCGGCGGCAAGCTCACCGAATATCGCTACATGGCCCAAGACGTGTTGGACCGCGCGGTGGCGTTGCGCGGACTGCCCGCGGGCCCGTGCCGCACCGGCAATCTGCCGTTGGTCGGTGCGCCCGCCAATCCGGTGTCGACGCTGCGGTCGTCGCTCGAGCTGCCGTCGTCCCTCGTCGCGCGGTACGGCGCCGAGGCGCCCAACGTCGTCGCCCAAGCCACCTGCGACCGCCCCGGCGTGGCGGTCGCCGACGGAATCGACGTCATCCGAGCGGAATTCGAGTACGCCGTCACCCACGAGGGCGCGCTGTCGGTCGACGACGTCCTCGACCGCCGCACCCGCATCGGGCTGGTGGCGGCGGACCGGGCGAAGGCCGTCGACGCCGCCGAGGAGTTCCTCGCCGCGCGATGAGTTTCGCCGCCGCGGGTTGTCTCAACGACCATGAGACGACTGATCACGAACACGTTCCTGACACTCGACGGCGTGATGCAAGCCCCCGGCGGACCCGATGAGGACGTCGACGGGGGATTCGGCCTCGGCGGCTGGTCGGTGAACTTCTGGGACGACCACATGGGCGACACCATGGGCGAGACCATGGGGGTGCCCTTCGACCTGGTGTTGGGCCGACGCACCTACGACATCTTCGCCGCGCACTGGCCGCGCGCCACCGATGAGGACGGCGCCAAACCCCTCAACGAGGCGACCAAGTACGTCGCCTCGCGACAGCGCCCCGCCTTGGAATGGCAGAACTCGGTGCTGCTCGACGACGACGTACCGACGGCGGTCGCCGCGCTCAAGGGCACCGACGGACCCGAATTGCAGGTGCACGGCAGCGCCAACCTGCTTCAGACGCTGATCCGACACGACCTCGTCGACGAATACCGGCTGTGGATCTTCCCGGTGCTCGTCGGCACCGGGAAACGGCTGTTCGCCGACGGTGTCGTGCCCGCAAGCCTCGAGCTGGTGACGAGCTCGGTCTCGACCACCGGTGTGGTGATCGGCACCTACCGTCCGGCAGGTGCCGTCACCATCGGTTCGTTTGCGCTGGAGTGACTTACAGCGGGATGTTCTTGTGGCGACCGCGACGTGCGGGAGCCTCGGCCAGCGCCTGGGTGAGCACGCTGCGGGTGTGCGGCGGGTCGATCTTCGCGTCGACGACACCGATCTCGATGGCGCTGTCCACGCCGCCCGCGATCCGCTCGTGCTCGGCCGCCAGCTGCTCGTGCAGGGCCTCGCGGTCCTCGGGCGCGGCGGCGGCCAGCGTGCGCTTGTGCAGGATGCCGACGGCGGGCTTGGCGCCCATGACGGCGACCTCGGCGTTCGGCCACGCGAAGACCTTCGTCGCGCCCAGCGAACGCGAGTTCATCGCGATGTAGGCGCCGCCGTAGATCTTTCGCGTCACCAGCGTGACGCGCGGAACGGTGGCCTCACCGAACGCGTGCAGCAGCTTCGCGCCGCGGCGGACGACGCCACCCCACTCCTGGTCGACGCCGGGCAGGTAGCCGGGCACGTCGACGATGACGACGATCGGGATGCCGAACGCGTCGCACAGGCGAACGAATCGGGCTGCCTTCTCGGCACTTTCGGAGTTCAGGCAGCCGCCGAGACGCAGCGGGTTGTTCGCGAGCACGCCGACGCTGCGGCCGGCCAACCGACCGAGACCGACCACCATCGACGGCGCCCACTTGGACTGGAACTCGTCGAACGGCGCGTCCTCGTCGAGCAGCGCCGAGATGAGCGGGTGCACGTCGTAGGCGCGACGGGCCGAATCCGGCAGCAGCGCGCGCAGGTCGGAGTCGCCCGCCTCGGCCTTGGTGCGGTCGAAATGTCCCTGCTGGCAGAACAATCCGATCAACCGGCGGCCACGCTCGTAGGAGTCGGCCTCGTCGTCGGCGACGATGTGGCAGACGCCCGACTTCTTGTGGTGGGTGTCCGGTCCACCGAGGGACGCCATGTCGACGTCCTCACCGGTGACGCTGCGCACGATGTCGGGTCCCGTGACGAAGACGCGGCCCTCGGGCGCCATGATGACGACGTCGGTGAGCGCAGGCCCGTAAGCCGCTCCGCCAGCGGCGAATCCGACGACGATGGAGATCTGCGGAATGTAACCCGACGCCCGAATCATGGCCTCGAAGACCAGACCAACGGCGTGCAGGGCCTTGACACCCTCGGCCAGTCGCGCGCCACCGGAGTGCCAGATGCCGATGATCGGGCTCTGCTCCTCGATGGCGGCGTCGTAGGCGTTGACGATGTGGGCGCAGCCCTCGACGCCCATCGCGCCACCCATCACGGTGCCGTCGGTGCAGAACGCGATGGTGCGCACACCGTTGACCGTGCCGGACGCCGCGAGCACGCCCGAGCGGTCACGCTCGTGGAGGAGTTCCACGCTGCCGTCGTCGAAGAACGTGCGTAGGCGCAGCAGGGGATCACGCGGGTCGAGGGACTCGTCTACCGTCTCGGGCGCCGTGCCGGGGGATGTGATCGTCATTTGGAGCTCCTAAATTTCAGTACTTCCCGAAGGCGATCGCGACGTTGTGTCCGCCGAATCCGAATGAGTTGTTGATTGCGTACTCGTAATCGCCGCGGCGTGGTTCGCCGGCGACCACGTCGAGATCGATCTCTGGATCGAGGTTGTCCAGGTTGAGCGTTGGTGGGATGACGCCGTCCCGCAGTGCCAGCACCGTGAGGATCGACTCCACCGCGCCGGTGGCGCCGACGGAGTGGCCGAGCGCCGACTTCGGTGCGTAGACCGCAGGCCGGTTGCTGCCCAGCGCGTTGTTGATGGCCTTGCCCTCGGCGACGTCGCCGACCTGCGTACCGGTCGCATGGGCGTTGACGTGGTCGATGTCGTCCGGTTGGAGGCCGGCGAGCTGGATGGCCCGCGTGATGGCCTGTCCGGC
Organism: Mycolicibacterium hodleri; assembly: GCA_006864685.1. Classification (GTDB taxonomy): domain Bacteria; phylum Actinomycetota; class Actinomycetes; order Mycobacteriales; family Mycobacteriaceae; genus Mycobacterium; species Mycobacterium hodleri_B. The sequence goes on from VIFX01000010.1 coordinate 121,989, forward strand.
CCGGTCGCCGGTCGGGTCGGGGGCGACGATGTGGTAGCCGTCGGAGGTGATCCCGGCGCCCATCAGCCGCGCGATGATGTTGGCGCCGCGCGCCTTGGCGTGCTCTTCGGTCTCGATGACCATCAAGCCGGCGCCCTCGCCGAAGACGAAGCCGTTGCGATTCTGGTCGAACGGCTTGCAGGCCCCGGCGGGGTCGTCGTTGGTGGTGGACAACACGATTCGCATCTGGGCGAACCCAGCGATCGGAACCGCTTCGATCCTGGTTTCGACACCGCCGCAGATGGCGATGTCGGCCTCACCGAGGACGATGCTGCGCCACGCGTTGGCGATTCCCTCGCTGCCGGAGGCACACGCCGACACCGGAGTGATGACGCCTGCCTTGGCGTGCCGGTCGAGGGCGACCGCGGCGGCGGGGGAGTTGACCACGTACTTCTGTACGGCCATGGGGGAGACGGCAGAGATGCCCTTCTCCTGCATGTCGTCGTAGGCGTAGAGCAACTCCTCGGTGCTGCCCATGCCGGTCCCGATCGAGACCATCAGACGCCTGGTGTCGACGTCCGGCGAGCCCGCGTTCTCCCAGACCCGCCGTCCCACGACGGTCGACATCTTTTGGAGATAGGAGAGTCGCCCGAGTTCGTCCGGCTTCAGCTCACTCTCGAAGTCCTCGAGCAAGTGACCACCGATGCGAACCGGAAGGTCGTACAGGTCGACGAAGTAGTCGTCGAGTGTGCGAATACCACTTTCGCCGTCCTGCAGACGCTTCCACGTGCCCTCGGCGTCGGTCGCCAATGCGGTCGTCATCGCACATCCGGTGACGACCACATTGGGGAGACCGCTCCCCGTGGCTAGACGGGTCAACTCTGCCAATCCTCTCCGTGCCCAGGGTGCTTAGTAGCGCCCAAAGGCCAGGGCGACATTGTGTCCACCAAACCCGAACGAGTTGTTGATGGCGTACTGGTAGTCACCGTATCGAGGCTCACCCGCGACGACATCGAGATCGATCTCGGGGTCGGGCGTCTCGTAGTTGAGCGTCGGCGGGATGACGCCGTCGCGCAACGCCAGCACCGTGAGGATCGACTCCAGGGCGCCGACGGCACCGATGGAGTGGCCCAGTGCCGACTTCGGGGCGTACACCGCGGCTTGCTCCACACCGGCGGACCGGATGGCGTTCGCCTCGGCGACGTCGCCGATCGAGGTGGACGTGGCGTGCGCGTTGACGTGGTTGATGTCCTTGGAGGACAAGCCCGCCGTCTCCATCGCCCGCTTCATCGCGTGGCCGGCCCGGAGGCCGTCCGGCGCAGGAGCCACCATGTGGAAGGCGTCCGACGAGATGCCGGCACCCATCAGCCGAGCCAGCGGCTTGGCGCCGCGTGCCAGGGCATGCTCCTCGGTCTCGATGATCATCATCGCGCCCGCCTCGCCGAAGACGAAGCCGTCGCGATTCTTGTCGAACGGTCGAGACGCACCCTCGGGGTCGTCGTTCTTGGTCGACATCGCCCGCATCATCGAGAACGCCGCGATCGGCAGCGCTTCGATCATGCCTTCGACGCCACCGCAGACGGCGAAGTCCGCGTCACCCATCACGATCTGGCGCCATGCGTGAGCGATGGCCTCCGAACCGGACGAGCATGCCGAGACCGGCGTGATGACACCGGCGCGGGCCCCAAGTTCGAGGCCCACCACCGCGGCCGCGCCGTTGGGCATGACCATCTGGACGGCGAGGGGGGACACCTTGCGGGGGCCACCCTCGTTCATCGCGTCGTACATTTCGACGATCTTCTCGCCGCCACCGAGACCGGTGCCGATCACGACCGAGAAACGGTCGGGATCGACCTCGGGCCGGCCTGCGGACTCCCACAGGCGGTTTCCGACCCACTTCGACATCCGCTGCACGTAGGACATGCGGCGCAGTTCGAGGCGCGTCATGAGCGGATCGAGGGGCTCCGCGAGGTGCCCACCGATCTTGACCTGCAGATCCCACTTGTCGACGAACGGGTCGTCGAGGACGCGGATACCGCTTTCTCCAGCCAGCAAGCCCTTCCACGTGCTCTCGATGTCCGGAGCAATAGAAGTAGTCGCCTCGACGGCAGTCACCACCACGCTGGGGAAACCGCCATTAGCAGTGGAAGGACGGGTCACGAGGTGAACTTGTCGCGGAGTGCTGCGGCGGCCTCGGGGTTCTCTTCCTCGAGCTTCTGGATGTAGGCGACGACGTCACCGACGGTGCGCAGACCGGCGAGGTCCTCGTCCGGGATCTTCACGCCGTACTTGTCTTCGGTCTGAACGGCGATCTCGACCATCGACAGCGAGTCGATGTCCAGGTCATCGACGAAGGACTTCTCGGGGGTGACCTCAGACGGCTCGATGCCGGTGACCTCTTCGATGATCTCCGCGAGACCCGAGATGATTTCCTGCTGGCTGGCGCCCACTATGGCTCCTTCTATTCTGTGTTTCTCGGTGGGTCGACACCCCCTGCTGGAGTGCCGACATGAGTTTTCTGGCTTAGAGCTCGGAGAGCCCGTCCAGGTCCGCGGGTGTCTTGACGGCGTACGTCGGTACTCCCCGAAGTTCTCGTTTGGCGATGCCCACCAGCGTTCCCGCGGGCGGGAACTCGATGATCGCGGCGACCTCGCGCTGGCGCATGGTCTCGGTACACAGGTCCCAGCGCACCGGCTGCGTGAGCTGGGCGACCAGCTTGGCGATGGCGTCCGCCGCCGAGCCGACCGGCTGGCCGTCGGCGTTGGACAGCAGGCTGGTGGTGGGCTCACTCGCGGTGACGGCGTCGGCCGCCGCGGAGTAGCCGTCGAGTGCCGATGCCATGAAGTGCGTGTGGAAGGCGCCCGCCGTGGCGAGCTTGCGCACCCGTGCCTTGGCCGGCGGATCCTCGACCAGCTTGTCGAGGGCGGAGATGGCGCCTGCGGCGACGATCTGTCCGGCCGCGTTGCGGTTGGCGGGCACCAGGTCGAGTGCGTCGAGGCGAGCCAGCACCTCGGCTTCGTCACCGCCGAGCACCGCGGCCATCCCGGTCGGCTCGACCGCGCAGGCCTTCGCCATCTCGGATCCGCGGGTGGCGGCCAGGCTGACGGCGTCATCGGCGGAGAGCACTCCGGCGATGGCGTATGCCGCGATCTCACCGACCGAGTGGCCCGCGACGACGGTGTCGGCTCCGGCCAGCAGGCCGCGCTTCGTCATCTCGAGGTGTGCGAGCAGGGTGGCGGCGACGACGAGGGGTTGGGTGACCGACGTGTCGGTGATCTCCTCGGCGGTTGCCGTCGTGCCGAGCCGCGCCAGGTCGAGCTTGATCGAATCGGACCACGCTGCGATCCGTTCGTCCGCGCCGGGCAGCTCCAGCCACGGCGAGAGCATGCCGGGAGTCTGCGATCCCTGTCCGGGAGCGAGCAGCGCAAGCACGGGTGTTTGGGGCACGGATTAAGAAAACACTGTGAAACCGGTTTTGCGCGGTGTAAGAGATTATGAACCTGGTCTTATGTTTTTGTGGGGAACCTACAAAAGTGCATGTGATGGGACTGCAACGAGATCGGATTGCGACCATTCAACCGAGAAACGAAGCAACATCACGGTCGCGTCGGGCTGTTACCTGGGCCACCGAAGCGTTTGCCGTGCTGGCGTGCGTCGTCTGCCGACCGAGCCTCCCGACCGTCGACGCCACCCGCAGAATGTAGGCGTCGCGAGGCAGTGTGGGATCGCGCCCGGTGAAGTCCGCGATGCGTTTGAGACGGTAGCGGACGGTGTTTGGATGAACGAACAATTTGCGCGCACATGCTTCGATTGCACCCCCGGAATCGAGGTAGGCGTCGAGAGTCTCCGTCAGCGCAGGACCGGCTTCGGCGAGCGGTCGCATCACGTCGGAATCGAGTGCGGCAATCGCCGACGGGTCGCCGAGCAGGGCCCGTTCTGGCAACAGTTCGCGGGCCGACACCGGTCGAGGAGCCCCGCTCCAGCCGGCGACGGCGTTCATGCCCGCGATGGCCTCGGCCGCGCTGTAGTGCGCGGCCACCAATGACGCCGCAAACGGGCCGATGACCACCGGTTCGTCGGCGAACACCCCGAGCAGTTCGCCGAGGAACTTGTCGGTCGGGGTCAGGTGGCCCGAGACGATCGCCACCAACCAGGTGCCGTGGACGTCCGACAGCGCCGCCCGCCCGTTGCGGGTGACGATCTCGTGGACGTCCTCGCTGGCGAACTCGGCGCGGCCGGGTTGGGGAAATCCGACGAGCACCGTCGCCGGTGCCGTGGCGTCCCAGTTCAGTGCAGCGGCCTGGGACTGGAGCTGCGGGCCGATGTCGCCGCGGACCACCGCGTCGACGACGTTGGCCTCCATCCGGGTGTCCCACGCCCCCCTGGCCTCCGCGGCGTCGGCGTAACCGGACGCCGCGGCGAACGCCAGGTTGCGGCTGTAGCGCAGGATCCCGATGGTCAGCGCCGTGGTCTGGTCCTCGTTGCGCGCCAGCATGGGCACGGCTTCCTCGAAGTGCTCCATCGTGACCCGCACCATGTCGACGGTCTGTCGCAGCGCGATCCGGCGGGTCAGCTCCTGGGGGACCAGCGCGAACGCCTCCGCCGTGTAGCCGACGTCGCCGCGCGGGTTGCGCATCCACTCGGCGAAGTTGACCAACGCCGTCTGCACGACCAGCTGGACGCTGGCGCGCTGGGACGCCTCCAGGTCGGCGAAGAACGGCAGCCGCTCACCCATCACGTGGACGGCCTCGGTGGCCAGTCGCCCCGAGTACTGCTTCACGCGGCGGACGAGCGATTCGGGTACGGATTCCAGTACTTCGAGTGAGGACGCCCGGGGATCGTCGACCTTCTTGTCAGCCACTACTAAAACATACGCCCGATTACTGGTGGAAACCTCTAAATCGTCACGTCACTTCTACGCCGAGTGTGCGGGGAGATCGCGATTTCGCGTCCACCCGCGATCTCACCGCACACTCGACGAGGCCGGAGCGGACTACGCGCCCGGCCCGGGGTCCGACGTCTGCACCGGAGCCGCCATCACGTCGTCGATTTGGTACTGCTTCGCAGCGGCGATCGCCACCGACGGATCGATCTCGCCGTCACGCGCGAGGGCTTCCAGCACCGCCACCACGACCGACTCGGCGTCGGTGTTGAAGTATCGGCGCGCGGCAGGACGGGTGTCGGAGAAGCCGAAACCGTCGGTGCCGAGCGTGACGTAGGTGTTGGGCACCCACGGCCGAATCTGCTCGGGAACCGCACGCATCCAGTCCGACACCGCGACGACGGGGCCCGCGGTGGACTCCAGCACCTTGGTGACGTAGGGGACCGGGGCCTTCTTGTCCGGGTGGCGGAGCAGTTCCTTCTCCACGGCGATCCCGTCCCGGTTGAGCTCACCCCAGCTGGTCACCGACCACACGTCGGCCGCGACGTCCCAATCCGCCGCGAGCAGATCCGCGGCGCGCAGTGCCTCGGGCATGGCGACTCCGGAGGTCAGGATCTGCGCGACGTTACTGCGCTTCTCCTTCGCCGCCCGGTAGCGGTAGATGCCCTTGAGCAGGCCCTCGGGATCGAAGTTCTCGGGCTCGGCCGGCTGGACGTACGGCTCGTTGTAGATGGTGATGTAGAAGAAGACGTTCTCGGCGTCCTCGCCGTACATCCGGGCCAGACCGCTCTCCACGATGTAGGCGATCTCGTAGGCGAACGCCGGGTCGTAGGCCACCACGGCGGGGTTGGTCGCCGCCAGCAGCATCGAATGGCCGTCCGCGTGCTGCAGGCCCTCGCCGGTCAGCGTCGTGCGTCCCGCGGTGGCGCCGAGGACGAAGCCCCGAGCCATCTGGTCGGTCGCCGCCCACAGCCCGTCACCGGTGCGCTGGAAGCCGAACATCGAATAGAAGATGTACAGCGGAATCATCGGCTCGTTGTGCGTCGAGTACGACGTACCCACCGCGGTGAACGACGCCGTCGACCCCGCCTCGTTGATGCCCTCGTGCAGGATCTGACCGAGGTCGCTCTCCTTGTAGGCGAGCATCAACTCCGCGTCGACCGAGGTGTACAGCTGGCCGTTGCGGTTGTAGATCTTCAGGCTCGGGAACCACGAGTCCATGCCGAACGTACGGGCCTCGTCCGGGATGATCGGCACGATGCGCTTGCCAATTTCCTTGTCCCGCAACAACTCCTTGAACGTCCGGACGATCGCCATGGTGGTGGCGACGGACTGCGTGCCCGACCCCTTCTTGAGCGACTTGTAGACGTCGCGGCTCGGCAACGGCAACGCCTTGGTCTTGTTGCGTCGCGCAGGCACGAAGCCACCGAGGGTCCTGCGCCGATCCAGCAGGTAGCGGATCTCGGGGGCGTCGGGCCCGGGGTGGTAGTACGGCGGCAGGTACGGGTTCTCCTCGAGCTGAGCGTCCGTGATCGGAATGCGCTGCGCCTCGCGGAAGTCCTTGAGATCCTGCAGGGCCAGCTTCTTCATCTGGTGGGTCGCGTTGCGGCCCTCGAAGTGCTTGCCAAGCGTGTAGCCCTTGATGGTGTGGGCCAGGATCACCGTCGGCTGACCCTTGTGCTCCATCGCGGCCCGGTAGGCGGCGTAGACCTTGCGGTAGTCGTGGCCACCGCGCTTGAGGTTCCAGATCTCGGCGTCGGTCATGGGCTCGACCAATGCCTTGGTGCGCGGGTCACGGCCGAAGAAGTGGTCGCGGACGTAGGCGCCGTCGTTGGCCTTGTACGTCTGGAAATCACCATCAGGCGTCGTATTCATTAAATTGACCAGGGCGCCGTCCTTGTCGGCGTGCAGCAGGGCGTCCCACTCGCGGCCCCACACCACCTTGATGACGTTCCAGCCCGCACCGCGGAAGAACGACTCCAGCTCCTGGATGATCTTGCCGTTGCCGCGCACCGGTCCGTCGAGGCGCTGCAGGTTGCAGTTGATGACGAACGTCAGGTTGTCGAGACCCTCGAGGGCGGCGACGTGGGCCAATCCGCGGCTCTCCGGCTCGTCGGTCTCGCCGTCGCCGAGGAACGCCCACACGTGCTGATCGGAGGTGTCCTTGATGCCGCGGTCGTTCAGGTAGTGGTTGAACCGCGCCTGGTAGATGGCGTTCATCGGGCCGAGGCCCATCGACACCGTCGGGAACTCCCAGAAGTCGGGCATCAACCGCGGGTGGGGGTAGGACGGGATGCCGCCACCGGGGTGAGAGTGCTCCTGGCGGAACCCGTCGAGCTTGTCCGCGGTTAGCCGGCCCTCGAGGAACGCGCGCGCGTAGATGCCGGGCGACGCGTGGCCCTGGATGAACACCTGGTCGCCGCCACCGGGGTGGGACTTGCCGCGGAAGAAGTGGTTGAAGCCAACCTCGTACAGCGCGGCAGACGAGGCGTAGGTCGAAATGTGGCCGCCTACACCGACTCCGGGGCGTTGCGCGCGGTGCACCATGATCGCGGCGTTCCACCGGATCCAGGCGCGGTACCGCCGCTCGACGTCCTCGTCACCGGGGAACCATGGCTCCAGCTCGGTCGGGATCGTGTTGACGTAGTCCGTCGACGTGAGCGCCGGGATGGCGACCCGCTGTTCGCCAGAACGCTCCAGCAGGCGCAACATCAGGTACCGCGCGCGAGCCGGTCCGGACCGCTCGACCAGAGCGTCGAAGGACTCCAGCCACTCGCTGGTCTCTTCCGGATCGATGTCGGGCAGGTACGAGGCAACGCCCTCGCGAATGACGCGGACCCGGTCGGGTTCGCTTGCGGTGCCAGAGTTTTGGGCCAGGTCCTGGCGCGCGAACTCGGTGGTCAACTGCAACTCCTCGGTAGACGTGATCGGGGGCTCGTGGCCCCGTCACACGTGATTTTCGTCGTTCTTTATAGCGACGTGTCCATCGTGCCCCTATCGTGCCGTAGATGCTCGGGCGGGGTAGGGCCTACTGGGAACCGACGACCAATCGGGCCAACCGGTACGGTCTGAAGGCGTGACGACATGGGGACGAGCGAGGCGGCTGCGTGCCGTCGGCCTCGTCGCCGGGGTCTCGGCCGGGCTCGCGATGATCGTCGTCGGATGCACGTCGATCACCCAGGGAACCGCCACCTACGACGCCGCCGAAGCCCCCGAGTACCGAGCGTCCGTCGCGTCCTCGATCGCCGTTTCGGAATCCGAACGGCAGGTCGCGGTGACCAAGGCTGCCGTGCACACGTCCTGCGACGCGTTCGGCTCGAGCAGCGTGGCCGCCGTCGACGCCATCAACGCCTACGTGGACGCCTTCAACAACGACGCGCCGGACGCACCGGGCAAGGCCGGACCCGCCGTTGACGCGCTCAACCGCAGCGCTGACCAGGTCACGGGCAGTCTGTCCGGGCCGCTGTCGCCAGAACTGACAGACGCGCTGAACGGCTGGGCGGACTCCTCGCGGAAGATGGCAGGAGTGCTGGCAGGCAATCCAGGACCCGACGAATTCAACGTCGGTATCCGCCAACTCAACGATGCGAAGACCGCGGCGGGGTCCGCCTGTGATGCCGCATATTGAGACTTTCCGTGTGCCAGGCGTCGAGCGAACGGCCGCGGCGTGCGACGATAGGAAAAGATGACACGCTGGCTGAAGGAGGAACAGGTGGTTGCGGCGGACTCGCCGAACTACGCCCGAAAGCTGGGCATCGAGAAGAATCAGCTCGTCCAAGAGCTTGGTTGGGACGAGGACACCGACGACGACATCCGGTTCGACATCGAAGACGCATGCGGTGCCGAACTGCTGGATGAGGACGCCGAAGACGTCATCGACGTGGTGCTGCTGTGGTGGCGCAACGACGACGGCGACCTCGTCGACCGACTGATGGACGCCATCACGCCCCTCGCCGAAGACGGCGTGGTGTGGGTGGTGACGCCCAAGACCGGACACCCAGGACACGTCAAGCCGTCCGACATCGCCGAATCCGCGCCGACGGCAGGTCTCATGCAGACCTCCTCGGCCAACCTCGGAGACTGGATCGCCAGCAGGCTGGTCCAGCCGAAGTCGGGCCCCACGGGGCGGCGCTGACGAACGTGCTGGACGTGGGCGCCCCAGCGCCCGACTTCACGCTGAAGGACCAGGACGGTCGACCCGTGACGTTGCGGCAGCACCGCGACGTCACGGACGTACTGCTGGTGTTCTTTCCGCTTGCCTTCACCGGCATCTGCCAGCGCGAGCTCGACGACATCCAGACCCACCTGGCCGGCCACGACGGCATCCAGGCCCTCGCGGTCTCGGTGGGGCCGCCGCCCACCCACAAGGTGTGGGCGAAGCAGAGCGGCTTCACGTTCCCGTTGCTGTCGGACTTCTGGCCGCACGGCGCGGTCGCCCAGGCCTACGGGGTGTTCAACGACGACGCCGGATTCGCCAACCGGGGTACCTTCGCCGTCGACCGGGCCGGCGTCGTCCGGTACGCCGCGATGAAGGGGCCGGGGGAGACGCGCGACCAATCCGTCTGGGCGGAGGCCTTGGCGGCGGTCCGAGGCGGCTGACGGGATTTCCCGTCGTGGCGCTCGGCCGTGTAGCTTGTCCGAGCACGGGCGTGTAGCTCAGTGGTAGAGCTCTGGTTTTACACACCAGCGGTCGTGGGTTCGATCCCCTCCGCGCCCACCAAGAGAAGGTCTGCTCAGAGGCCTGCGGGGCCGTCATCGGTCAATCGGGGCGTCGGCCGCCGCGTCCGGCCCTGATGCCAGCGTCCAGTCATAACCCGTTGCAACGGGTTTCGATCTTGACCGGCACCATCGCGGCCATCCCGCGAAGGGCGCGTGTCGATCGTCGACCGACTCGTCTGTCCCCGCGCTCTCAGAACGGTTTGGCGGAGAAGCCCAGACTCAGCAACGTCGCCTCCCGGCGGGCGGCGCCGCGCAGCGGGCTGCTGGTGGCAATCGGGGACCGCGGGCTCCGCGCACCGGGAGTCCAGAAGGCCTGAAGGTAGGGCAGTGGCCTCGCATGTCCCCGGGACATGCCTTCGAGCCCAGCTGCGGCCAGCTCCGCCGCCAGCTCGTCGATGGTGAACGCGGCTGACTCGCTCGCCATGGCGTCCTTGCGCAGGATCAACGGACTCAAGGGGTCGACGCACTGCAACATCGCCTCGGTCGCCGATGGATCCCGCAGCCGCTGGAAGTCCGAAATCCACACCGCCGCATCGTTTTTCCGACGAACCGAGGCGATCTGACGCAGGGCGCCGCGGAGGACCTCGACCTCGGGCAACTGGTGAAGGGTCCACATGCAGGACACGCCGTCCCATTCGCCGTCGGCCAGCTCGTCGGGCAATGCGGTGATGTCGGCCTTCACCAGCTCGATCTGCCCGTCGATGCCCTCTTCCTCGAAGAGTCGCTCCGCAGTGGCGAGCATGTTGGGAGCGAGGTCGACGGCCGTGACCTTCAGATCAGGCCTGCGCCGCACGATGGCGCTCAGCGCCCGACCCGACCCCACACCGAGATCGAGCAGGCGGCCGTTGAGTGGTAGCAGCGCGTCGACGGCGCGGGCGCCGAAGTCGTAGACGGCTTGCATCCCAGGGTTCTGCAGGCCGCCCTCGTGGAAGTGCGCCACCGATTCCGGGTCGTCCATCACCATCGGTTCCGGCACGCGCACGCGGCCCGGCGGGTGGGCCCGCTCGCGCAACACGATTCCCGGTATCCGCCACAGTGGGCGAATTCCCCTTGGAGCGTCCACCTTTTAACCTCCAACCCGCGGTGCGGAGACCGTCACGGCATCGTGCCCCGACATCGTCACAACTTAGCCTTCGCCGGTCGGGTCGGCCACGCACCCCGTTGGCGTAGGCCACGAATCGAATCCGCTCCACGGATCGGATAGGTTTCGACGGGGAGGCGTCAATATTTGGGGTATTGGAAGGGACGTTCGTGGATGCTCGACCAGACGCCTAGCGAGTTGTCCTCGTTGCCATTGGCTCCACGGAATCCCTTGCCGTATCGGCAACGGGTAGAGGCCGTGCGGACATTTCACACGGGACCAGAGCGGTTGCGCGACGCGGGCGGACCGGTGACGCGCTTCAAGCTCGGTCCGCGTTGGCTGATGCCGCCGATGGTTCTGGTGACGTCACCGCGCGGCATCCGAGACGTGTTGAGCATCAAGGACGACTCCGCCGACAAGACGACCCCGGTGTTCGACGAGATGCGCGCGATCTTGGGGGCGAACCTCGCCAACCTTCCGCACGCACCGTGGGTGGCGCGTCGCCGCACGCTGCAGCCGGTGTTCACCAAGAAGGCGGTGGCGGAATTCGGCGGGCACATGGCCGAGGCCGCCGAAGCGGTCGCCGAAACCTGGTGCGACGGTGACGTCGTCGACTTGGACGCCCAGGCTCGCACGTTGACATTGCACGCCCTTGGACGTTCTGTGCTCGGGATCGATCTGCAAGAACATGGCGACGACGTCGACGAGCCGCTACGAGTGGCGTTGAAGTACGCGATCACCCGTGCCACCCGACCAGTCCGGGTTCCACGTTGGGTGCCGACCCCCGCCCGACGGCGCGCTCGCGCCGCCAGCGCCCGAGTTCACGAAGTGGCTCGCGCGATCCTGCGCGGCTGTCGCGAGGATCCGACGCTCGAGGCCCCACTGGCCCGTGCGCTGCTGGCCGCCCGCGACCCGTCGACCGGGCTGGCACTGTCAGACGAGGAGATCTGCGACGAACTGATCGTCTTCATCTTTGCCGGACATGACACGACGGCAACCACGTTGAGTTACGCCACCTGGGCCTTGGGGCGTCACGCCGATCTGCAGGAGAAGGTCGCGAGGGAAGTCGCGGCCCTGCCGGAACGAGCGCTCACCCCAGACGATTTGCCGTCCTTGCAATACACCACCCAGGTCGTGCGGGAGTCGCTGCGGCTCTGTCCGCCGGCCCCCACCGGCACCCGGATGGCGTACCAAGACCTCAGCGTCGGCGGCTACCGCGTGCCGGCGGGCACGATGGTGGTGGTGGGCAGGATGGCGGTGCAACGAGACCCGTCACTATGGGACGACCCGCTGCGATTCGACCCCGACCGGTTCGCTCCGGACCGGGCCAAGGACATCGATCGCTGGCAGTACGTGCCGTTCGGTGGTGGTCCCCGGTCCTGCATCGGCGATCACTTCGCCATGCTGGAGGTGACCCTGGCACTGGCCACCTTGATCCGGCGGGCCGAAATCCACTCCCTCGACGCTGAATTCCCCCTGGCGTTGCACTTCACTATGATCGCGAAAGGGCCAATTCGTGCACGGATCCAGCAGCGTCGCTAGCGATCGAGATGCGTCAGAAGTTGGGCGGTCCGACCCCCGCGCAACCATTCACCACGACATTCGGCGGCAGCAATGAGCGATGAAGAACTCAGTTTTCAGGCCGAGATTCTTCGTGACGACGACCCCGGCGAACGTCGACGACTCGAAGAACTCCGCGCGGACAGCCACATTCAGGTCCTGGATCATCGCGCCGAGTTGCTCGGTTCCCTTCGACAGCTCCGTCCCGCACCGCCTTCCGACGTCACCGATGAACCGACGCGATGGGCGTACTACCCGTGGCGGCGTGCGCTCGTCGGAATCCTGGGACCGGTCGGCTATCGCGCACTGCGACTCGACCGCAATCGCAATCTGATCACCGCCGAAGAGCAACGGCTTCTTGGCGCACTTCAGATTGGGGTCGCCGGGCTGAGCGTGGGGCACGTCATCGCCTACACCCTTGCGCAGCAAGGGTTGTGCGGAATGATCCGCCTCGCGGACTTCGACCATCTCGAATTGTCCAACCTCAACCGAGTGCCGGCTTCCGTGCTGGACGTGGGACTCAACAAGGCCGTGGTGACGGCGCGCCGCATCGCCGAACTCGATCCGTACCTGCGCGTCGAGGTCATGACCGCTGGTGTGACGCCCGAACTCGTCGACGACTTCCTCGCCGGACTGGACCTCGTGGTCGAGGAATGCGACTCACTCGAGATGAAGGTCATGATCAGGGAGTCCGCGCGCACGCTGCGTCTGCCAGTGGTCATGGCCACCAGTGATCGCGGACTGGTCGACGTCGAGCGTTTCGACGCCGAGCCGAACCGGCCGATCTTGCACGGCCTTCTCGGCACCGTCAGCTCCGCCGAGCTGGCCGGTCTCTCTCGACACGACAAGATTCCCTACATGCTGCGCCATCTCGACGCCAGCCGCTCGTCGCAGCGGCTCACCGCCTCGCTGGTGGAACTCGACAACACCCTCTCGACGTGGCCGCAACTCGCCGGCGACGTGATCTTGGGGGCCGCCGCGATCGCAGAAGCCGTTCGCCGCATCGGCATTGGCGAGCCGCTGCAGTCCGGGCAGGTCCGCATCGACGTCGGGGCGGCCTTCGACGACCTCGGCGGGGTTCCCGGCGCTCAAGCGTCGGTGCGGCCCGTCGAGCCACGAGACGACACCACGACTACGGCTCCCGCGACCGAACCGCTCGACGTCATCGCCCAGGCCGCGGTCCGGGCACCGTCGGGCGGCAACGCACAACCGTGGACCGTCGAGACGCACGGCCAGGCTGTCGTCGTCGAGATCGCACCGCAATACACGTCGATGATGGACGTCGGCTTCCGCGGGAGCGCAGTGGCGGTCGGTGCGGCGGTGTTCAACGCTCGCGTGGCGGCCGCCGCCCATGGTGTCCTCGGCTCCGTCACGTGGAACACCGGTGGCCCGTCGCCCTTGTCGGCGACGGTGACGCTCGGAAACGAGGGGGACCCCGCCCTCGCGGCACTGTATGAACCCATGCTGCGACGCGAAACGAATCGCCGGCTCGGGGCGCCGCAGCCGATCGACGACGACATCGTCGCGGCGCTGCATGACGCCGCTGCCGCCGAAGGAGCGCGGCTGTCCCTGCTCACCGATCGTGACGCCATCGAGCAGACCGCGACCATCTTCGGCGCCGGCGACCGGATTCGGTACCTCACGCCGCAGCTGCACCGGGAGCTGGTCGGCGAACTGCGGTGGCCGGGCGGCGACTTTCCCGACAGCGGTATCGACGTTCGCAGTCTCGAACTCGACGAAGGTGACCTCGCCGTCCTGGAGATCGTCAAACGGCCCGACGTCATGGCCCAGTTGGCCTCGTGGGACGCCGGCGAAGCCCTCGGCGACGACGTGCGCAAACGAGTGCGGTCCTCCTCGGGGATCGCCGTGCTGACGGTGACAGGCGACGAGCTCACCGACTTCGCGCGCGGCGGGTTGGCCGTCGAGGCGGTGTGGATTCTCGCTCAGCGAGCAGGTCTCGCCGTGCAGCCCATCTCACCCGTCTTCTTGCACGCCGCATACCCCAGCGAATTGGACGAGATGTCACCGGCGTTTGCCGGCGACCTGCGTCGACTGCAGTCGGACTTTCGAGCGGTAGCCGGAACCCGGTCGGACGAAGCCCAGGTCCTGGTGATGAGATTCGCCCATGCGGGCGCGCCGTCACAAATCAGTCGGCGCCGCCAATCGCCATCTGGGCCGTCGGTGGCCTAACGTGAATTCAACGCCTGTCAAAAGGAGAAACCATGGCCCCCAGCCTCGATCTGGTGGTTACGTCCGTGGCGACTCAACTGATGGCCGCCGACACGAAGACTGCGGCTGAACTAAGCCAGTCGATTCTGCGTGACCTCGTCGCGGTCTTCGACGTCGACGCGAGTTTCCTCCGCCGAAACGACCACGGCACGCGAGTGACCAAACTGGTAGCTGAGTGGCCCACCAGAGACAACGTTCCCGACCCCGACCCGCTCGGCGACGTGTCCTTCGAGAACGCCGATCCGGTTTTCGCGATGCTCGAGCACCTGAAGGAACCGATCGTCCTTCGCCCGGACCCGATCACCGACGAGTACGGGCACCGCGTCGAACGCGCCAAGGGGATTCCGGTCATCTCGATGGCGGTCGCGCCGCTGCTGGCCCAAGGCGTCACCACGGGCGCTCTTGGCTTCATCAAGTTCGACGACCGCGAATGGTCGACCGAAGAACTGAACGCGGTTCAGGCGATTGCGTCGATGTTCGCGCAACTGCACGGCCGACTGATCGCCGAAGACAGGCTCCGCTTCCTCGCTGATCACGACGATCTGACCGACCTGTACAACCGCCGCGCGTTGATGGCCCACCTGGACCGGCGGCTAGCGGATGGAGAACCCGATCGGGTGTCGGTTCTGCTCCTGGACTTGGACAGACTCAAGACCCTCAACGACTACCTGGGACACGTGTCCGGCGACCAGTTCATCCGTGTGGTCGCCGAACGCCTGCGTGACTCCCAAGGCCACACCTCCTTCGTCGGTCGGCTCGGTGGCGACGAGTTCGTGGTAATCCCCGCCGAACCCGTCGACAGCGACGACGTGGAGATGCTGGCCGAACGCCTACGGCAAGAGATCCAGCGCGGAGTGACCGTCGGCGGCGAAATCATCAAGCGAACCGTGAGCATTGGCGTCGCGTTCGGGACGCCAGGCAGCGACTCGGCGTCAGAGGTCATCCAACGTGCCGACGAGGCGCTATTGGTCGCCAAGAAGTCAGGCGGGGACCGGACAGTCGTCTTCTCGCAGGCGATGTTCGAGAGCCAGAGCCTTCGCACCGACGTCGAGCTTCACCTGCAACAAGGCATTGAAGACGACGCCCTTACGTTGCACTATCTGCCCGAGGTCGACCTTCGGACCGGCGAGATCTTGGCCGTCGAAGCGTTGGTGCGATGGCTACATCCCACCCGGGGCCTGTTGGCGCCAGACGCCTTCATTGGCGTCGCCGAATCCATCAACCTCGCCGGTGAACTCGGTCGCTGGGTGTTGCGGACGGCGTGCGCCCAGTGGGCGCAGTGGCGCGCGGACGGCATCAACCCGGAACTCGCTCTCCGGGTGAACGTGTCACCGGCGCAACTGGTGACGGCGAACTTCGCCGACGAGGTGGCGCACATCCTCGACGAGTTCAAGATGCCGGCGTCAGCGCTGTGTCTCGAGATCACCGAAAGCGTGTTCCAGGACGTCGAGGTGACTCGAAAGGGCCTGCTCGCGGTTCGGGACCTGGGCGTCAAGCTTGCGATCGACGACTTCGGCACCGGGTACAGCTCCCTGTCGTACTTGAAGTCGCTTCCCGTTGACGTCATCAAGATCGACAAGGGATTCGTACTTCGCCTCGCAGACGACGAAGACGACCGCGCCATCGTCCGGTCCACCATCGGGTTGGCCGAAGCCTTTCAGCTCGAAGTCGTCGCAGAAGGCGTGGAGACCGCCACGGCGGTTGACCTCCTGCTTGAGTACGGATGCCGTCGGGCGCAGGGCTTCTTGTTGTCGCGTCCCATCGACGCCAAGGCGGCGACGGCGTTGCTGAAACTAGGGCGAATCGATGGCTGGCCACCTGCTTGATTGCCCGTGCGGGACCGCCCGGCAGGGGATAGTGGCTTAGCGGTCGAACGCCGCGTGTCGACCGTGGCCGCGCCGGTGCAAGGATGTCCAGCGATGAACACTCCTGAACCCAACCTCGTCGCAGGCGTGCCCCGGGGGCGCATCGTCGTCGCGTCGATGGTCGGCACCACCATCGAGTTCTACGACTTCTACGCCTACGCCACCGCGGCCGTCACCGTCTTCCCACACCTCTTCTTCCCCAAGGGCAATCCGACGACGGCACTGCTGGCGTCGCTGGCCACCTTCGGTTTGGCGTTCGTCGCCCGTCCGCTCGGGTCGATTCTGTTTGGGCACTTCGGTGATCGGATCGGACGCAAAACCACGCTGGTGGCGTCGCTACTCGTCATGGGCATCGCGACGTTTCTCATCGGTGTTCTGCCGACCTACCATCAGGTCGGGCTGCTCGCTCCCGCACTGCTCGCGGTGATGCGCTTCAGCCAGGGGCTGGCGCTCGGTGGGGAATGGAGCGGCGCGGCGCTGCTCGCGACCGAGACGGCGAAACCCGGCAAGCGAGCGTGGGCGGCGATGTGGCCGCAGCTCGGCGCCCCGTTCGGCTTCCTCCTCGCCAACGGCGTGTTCCTCATCCTGGTTCTCCTGCTCGGGTTCGACACCGCCAACCCCGATCTCGACGGCGCGTTCCTCACCTGGGGCTGGCGAATTCCCTTCCTGCTGTCGGCGGTGATGGTGGCCATTGGGCTGTACGTCCGGTTGCGGCTGGCGGAGACCCCGGTGTTCTCCCGTGCCGTCGAACGTGGCGAGAGGCTCCGCGCACCAGTCGCCGAAGTCTTCCGAAAGCACTGGCGCCAGTTGATCATCGGCACCTTCGTCATGTTGGCCACCTATACGTTGTTCTACGTCGTGACCACGTGGGCGTTGAGTTTTGGCACGGGCAAGAAGGCCGCACACGGCGGCGGGCTGGGTATCCCGTACCTCGAATTCCTCCAGCTGCAATTGATCTCGGTGCTGTTCTTCGCCGCGATGCTGCCCGTCACCGGCCTGCTGGCCGACCGGTTCGGCCGCAGGGTCACACTGTTGGTGATCACGGTCGGGATCATGGTCTTCGGCACGACCTTCGGACTGCTGCTGAGCCCTGGGTCGGCGACGACGACGTCCACCCTGGTGTTCCTGATCATCGGCATGACGTTGATGGGACTGACCTTCGGGCCGATGAGTGCCGTTCTGCCCGAACTGTTCCCGACGAACGTCCGATACACCGGATCCGGCGTCGCCTACAACGCCTCGAGCATTCTCGGCGCTGCAATCGCTCCCTTCGTGGCGACGTGGCTCGCGACCACATACGGGGTCGCATGGGTGGGGGTGTACCTGCTCTCGGCAGCCGCGCTGACCGGCATTGCGCTGCTGGTGATGCGCGAGACGCGGGACACGTCGCTCGACGAGGTCGGGCAGACGGCGGCCGCTCAATCTCGGTGAACGGGTCGCGATCCGACTGAGATTACGATGCGGCACCGGTGTTGGGCCGTGCCGGAGGTCGGTGTGTGGCGAGGGCCCGGAACGCGGGCATGGGAGTGGCGTCGTGCTCACCGGTCAGGACCTGGATGCCAACGTGATTCGCTCCGGCGGCCAAGTGTTCGTCGAGGCGCCGGTAGATCGCTTCCGGAGAGCCGTGGGCAACGAGAGCATCGATGTGGCGGTCACTGCCGGCACCGGACACGTCGTCCTTGGTGAACCCGTGGCGCTGCAAGTTGTCGGTGTAGTTCCGCAAGCCTAGGTAGGGGTGCTGGACCGCGGGACGGCCGATGCTGCGCGCCTGGTCGGCGTCTTCGGTGAAGACCACCTTGTGCTCGGGTGCAAGGAACGCCCTGGCCCCCAGGATGTTTCGTGCGTGTCGGGTGTGTGCGGGCACCGTGAGATACGGGTGGGCGCCGAGGGTGCGGCGTCCGGCGAGGTCGAGTGTCCGCGTACCGAGCGCGCCTATCACCACGTCCTCGGCGGGGACCCGCTCGCGCAAGAGCACGTCGACGTAGTCGGTCATGCGCTGCAACGGCGCCTGGTACGAAGGTCGCTTCTCGGGGTGCCCCAGCCCAACTCCCAACAGCAGGCGGGGCCCGTGTCGGTCGACGATGCGGCGATGGTGACGAGCCAGGCTGCGTGCGTCGTCGTTCCACATGTTCACGATGGCGGTGGCGATCACCGCGGTGCGGGTCGCGGCGAGCATCTCTTCCAAGAGCCGCATGTCGCCGACCGGTTCGGCTCCGATGCCGACCCACACCGTGCGAAAGCCGAGGTCTTCGAGTTCGGCGGCGTACGCGATGCGTGACCTTCCCAGGTCTGGGTGCAGCCATGCCCCGTAGGTGCCAAAACGCTCGTTCATCTGAATTCCTTCGGTTGGAGGGAAGTCCGTCGTCGTCCGTCGGTAGACGATCGGGCGACGCTGAGGAAGAGCGTGCAGTCTGCCCCCACGGGAGGGTCAACACGCAGCGGCAATCCGTTGGGAGTCGAACGTCAGGTGCCGGGCCTAGAGCGCGGCGAATGCTGCGCGGAGGCGGTCGTCGAGATTGCCGCCGGCGCGGGCATATAGCGGTCCGCATCCGTCGGAGAGCACTCGTTGCAGGCGTGCCATCCCGCGAGCGTTCACGCGCCGCGGCGAGTGCAGTCGCAGGGTGATGCGGTCGATCACGTCTTCCGCGGCGGTGACGTTGTCGGTGTTGACGGGCACCGTAGGAGCCCCGAGGGGGCGGCCTCGACGGGATTCGACGACAGCCCGGCGAAGAGCGCGGGCGACCGAATGGCGCTCGGCGTCGGATTCGAGGCGGGCAGCGCGGACGGCCAGTGCGCTACCAATCGGTCCGACGAACCCCACTGCGAGCTGTCGGTCGAGGTGACCCGCGAAGAGTCGCGCGGCCAAGTGCGCGCGCCACGACCCTCGTTGCACCGCGTTCGCGGGGCCGTCGACGCCGGTGTTGGGGGTCATCTGGTGTGCGTGCTCGTTCACGATCGTCCTCGAGGTGTGTCGACGGGTTGTTGTACGGCATGAACGAGTGCGGAGCCGTTCTTATTCGCGCTGACGCGAATGTCGTCCGACGGACGCGCGCCGATCGCTTGTCCACCGGTCGTGGTTGGTGATCGAAAAGTGCTGCAAGGAAACGGGATCGTGGTCGGCGGACCGGGTGGGGTGCCGAAGGGAATCCTTGACGGGAATGCAACATGCAATATATTGGTTGAGAGCGACGAGGTTCCATTGGCGCCCGATGGGCGCACCTCAACCAGGAGAGGTCACCGATGATGTTTCACACGTTCAAGACGGCGATGACGGCCGGTGTCGCCGTGGCAGCAATGACAGTCGGTTGCGCTGGGGCGCAAGCCACGGAGGAGACCACGTCGGCCGACAAGCCGACGGTGGTGCTCGTCCACGGTGCGTTCGCCGACTCGTCGAGCTGGAACGGGGTCGTCAGGTCTTTGGAGGCTGACGGGTATCCGGTGATCGCAGTGGCAAACCCGTTGCGAGGCTTGGCCAGCGATGCGGGGCACGTGCGCAGCGTGGTCGACGGTGTGCGGGGTCCGGTGGTGTTGGCCGGACACTCGTACGGCGGGTCGGTGATGAGCCAAGCCGCCGACGGTCTGCCGAACGTCAAGGCGCTGGTCTACATCGCCAGCTTCATCCTCGAGGCGGGGGAGAGCACGGGGGAGTTGGCGGCGAAGTTCCCCGGTGGCGAGCTCGGCCCCGCTCTGAAGACTCTTCCCGTCCCGCTGCCCGACGGGAAGGAGGGCAGCGACCTCTACATCGAGCAGGACCAGTTCCGCAGGGTGTTCGCCGCGGACGTTCCAGAGGACGTCACGGCGTTGATGGCTGCTACTCAAAGGCCCATCACCGCAGCCGCATTGGAGGAACCGGCGACCAAGGCCGCCTGGAAGGCGATTCCGTCGTGGAACCTGGTCACCACCGAGGATCTCGCCATCCCGGCTGAGTCGATGCGGTTCATGGGAAAGCGGGCGAACTCGCACACGCTCGAGATCAAGGCGTCTCATGCGGTGGCGGTGTCGCAACCCGATGCCGTCGCGGACTTCATCACACAGGCCGCAGACTCCACGCTCGGCTGAGCGTCACACGAGAGAGGAGCGGACACATGGAGCTGATCACCGAACGGAACATCACCGACATCGCCGCGGAGCGCTGGTCAACCGCCCACTAGCCTCGGGTCGCCCAGATCATGCCGACGCTGGTTCGGTACCTACACGACTTCGCCCGCACGGTCGGGCTCACCGAATCCGAATGGTCGGCGGCCGTGCGGTGGCTCAGCCGCACGGGACAGATCAGCGACGACAAGCGCGAGGAATTCATCCTTGCCTCGGATGTCTTTGGTCTGTCGATGCTCATCGTCGAAATGAACCACCGCCTCGACCCGGCTGCCACGCCGGCGACGGTTCTCGGCCCATTTCACGTCGACGGCTCGCCCGCGTTCGAATTCGGGGCGGACATGTCCGACGGGGTGCCCGGGACGCCGCTATTCATCGTCGGCACGGTCCGTCGAGTGGATGGCACGCCAGTGGCGGAGGCGGTGCTCGACGTGTGGCAGGCCGACGCCGAAGGTGCTTATGAGGCCCAGCTGGACGTCGACGAGGCGCGCCTGCGCGGAAAGTACACCTCGACGTCGACGGGAGCCTACTGCGTGCGGACGATCGCGCCGGTCGGCTACAGCATTCCGATGGATGGTCCAGTCGGCGAACTGATTTCACAAACCGACATCAGCCACTACCGACCGGCGCACGTCCACTTCCTGATCGACGTGCCCGGTTATGAGCCGCTGATCACCCACCTGTTTCCCAGGGGCGCCCATTTCCTCGACAGTGACGCCGTGTTCAGCGTGAAGAGCCAGCTGATCGTCGATTTCGAGCGCCGTGCGCCAGGGCTCACGCCCGACGGCGGCGTATGTAAGGTCCCGTGGCTGATTGCGCGTTACGACTTCGTGCTGCAACCACGGAACCCGAACCACTGACGTAGGCGCGACCCCGCCGACGCAATCCCCAATCCACTAGTGAGAAGAGTGTGCAAGACATGACGAATACCGGCGGTACATCCGACCGTTACGACTACGTGGTGATCGGCGCCGGCTCGGCCGGGTGCGTCATCGCCGCCCGACTGTCGGAGGACCCGTCCGTTCGGGTGCTGTTGCTCGAGTCCGGGTCGGCAGACACCAGACCCGAGATCGCCACGCCACCGGCCTGGCCCTCTCTGTGGGGGACCGACGTCGACTACGCCTACGACACGGTCCCGCAGACGAATGCCGATGGCCGGACGCGGAACTGGCCACGGGGGCACACACTCGGCGGCAGCAGCAGCATCAACGCCATGGTGTTCCTGCGAGGCCACCCAAGTGATTTCGACGCCTGGGCCAAGGACGGCTGCACGGGCTGGGACTACGAGTCGGTGCTGCCCTACTTCCGGCGCATGGAGACGGTCGGCGGCCGTGATCAGCAGTACCGCGGCACCGACGGTCCGCTGCGCCCTGCTACCGCCTCGGCCGAGGTCGCCAACCCCCTGTCACAAGTCTTCCTCGAGGGCGCCGTCGCGGCGGGCTACCCGCTGACCGACGACTTCAACGGCGCCAACGCCGAGGGCGCCGGTTGGCACGACCTGACGATCACCCAGGGCACGCGGCAGAGCACCGCGGCGGCCTATCTGCACCCGGTGGCTCACCGGCCCAACCTGACCATCTCCACCGAGTCCCGGGCGCGGCAGCTGCGATTCGAGGGGAATCGATGTGTGGGAGTGGATTTCGAGCGAGGCGGGCGACTCGTCACCGCCCATGCGGACACCGAGGTCGTGCTGAGTGCGGGTGCGGTGGACTCGCCACGGTTACTGCTCCTGTCCGGGGTGGGACCGGCCGCAGAACTGCGCGCCGCCGACGTCACCGTCGTGCACGACCTTCCCGGGGTGGGGCGCAATCTGCACGACCACCCCCTCTGCGGGGTCGTCTACGAATCCGCGCAGCCGGTACCTGCCGGCCAGACCAACCTCGCCGAGGCGTCCATGCTGTGGCGCAGCGACGACACGCTCACCGGTCCGGACATGCAGCTGATGTTCATTCACGTGCCGTTCCACCTGCCACACCTGGTGACCCCCGTGAACAGCTTCACCTTTGGGATCGCCACGGTGCCCGACGCCCGCGGTTCGATCCGGCTTGCGGGGCCAGATCCGGCCACTGCGCCCCTGATCGATCCGAATTACCTTGGCACGGAGTCCGACGTGCAGCGGATGATGCACGGTTTGGCCGTGGCCCGTGAGATCGCGGCCAGTGAACCGTTCAGGCCGTGGCGCGGCAGTGAGGTGCTGCCCGGGCCCGATGCCACCGACGAGAAGGCGCTGCGCGCATTCCTGGCGCACAACACCGGAACGTACTACCACCCAGTTGGCAGCTGTGCCATGGGAACCGGGTCCCAGGCGGTGGTGGACCCGGAGTTGCGAGTGCACGGGCTGACGGGCCTGCGGGTGGCCGACGCCTCCATCATGCCGAGAATCGTGCCCGTCAACACCAATGCCGCGGCGATCATGATCGGCGAGAAGGCAGCGGATTTGATCCGCGGGCGGTTCCCGTCGGATCAGTGAACCTGGCATAAGATATTTTGCATGCCGGTGCCAGATGAACACGGAAGACATCGACGGTCGCTGCTGCGAGACCAGGCATACGTGTCGATCAGGGATGCCATCGTCAACGGCACACTCGCGCCCGGGGAGACGTTGCGCGATCCCGAACTGGAGAAGTGGCTGGGAATCAGTCGCACTCCGATCCGGGAGGCCATTGCCCGGCTGGAGACGGCTGGACTGGTTCATACGTTGCCTGGTCGGTCGACCGTGGTCTCGACCATCGAGCGCAAGGCGGTACTCGATGCCCAGGACGTCGCAGCGTCCCTCCACGCGCTTGCGGTCCGGATTGCCGTACCGCTCATGGGCAAGAGCGACTACGCCGCATTGACGCGGGCAAACAAGGAATTTGCCGCTGCCGTCTCCGCGACAGACGCCGAATCCGGGATGCGTGCCGACGACTCGTTCCATGACATCTTCGTCGTCGCCAGCCTGAACGAGGTGATTCCGGTCGTCCTCGAACAAGTGACTCCGGTGCTCCGCCGAGTCGAGTTCTTGCGCTTCTCTTCGCTTTCCGGCCGTCAGTCAATAGCGCAGCACAAGCGAATCATTGAACTGTGCCGTCAAGGTGATGCGGAGGGTGCCGCAGAGGCCACCCGGCACAACTGGGAGGCCCTGTCGCCGATCTTGGACGAGTTCGACGCATGAGCACGGCGTCAGCGACTACGCGGTGACAGGGCTCCGGCCAACGTCTCAAGGACGTCGTCGTTGACATGGTAGTACGCCCACTTGCCCCGCTGATCGCGGCTGACGAGGCCGACGTCGACGAGCATCTTCATGTGGTGGGACACCGTCGGTTGGCTCAGCCCCAGCGGTTCGGTGAGGTCGCAGATGCATGCTTCGCCGCCATCGGATGCCGCGATCAGCGACACCAGCTTGACCCGCGCCGGGTCGGCGAGCGCCTTGAACATGGACGCAAGGCGTTCGGCGGCAACGGTTTTCAACGCACCGCCGGTCAGCGGTGAGCAGCAGACGGCCAGGTCGGCTGTCGTCACGGAAGCGGCCATGTCGTCCATGGTGCCATACGCATTGACAAACATCGATACGTTGCGCACGATGAACCCATCGAAGAACGTCGATGGAAGGAGTGCGGCATGTCGGAGTTGCCCGTCGTGGTGATCGGCGCCGGACCGTTGGGACTGGCGGCAGCGGCCCACCTGCTGGAGCGCGGCCTAGTGCCACTGGTGTTGGAGGCCGGTCCCGGTCCGGGATCGGCGGTCGAGCAATGGGCGCACGTGCGCACCTTCTCGCCCTGGCCCGAGCTCGTCGACCCCGCCGCCGCCCGACTGCTCGAACCGACCGGATGGGTGGCCCCGGCCGCGGGCTTCCCCACCGGCCGCCAGTGGGTCGACGACTACCTCGCACCGGTGGCGGCCGCCCTCGGCGAGCACGTGCACTACGGCACGCGAGTGCACGCGGTGACCCGGCTGGGCCGGGACCGGCTGGTCAGCCCAGGCCGCGCCGACGTTCCGTTCGTCGTCCACACGGGCGGCGCCGAGGGATCCGAACGGCGGATACGGGCACGCGCGGTGGTCGACGCCTCCGGTACCTGGGGGCAGCCCAATCCGGCTGGCGCCGCAGGCGTTCCGGCAACGGGGGAGCGGGCGGCCGCCGACGCCGGACTGGTGAGCTACGTCCCGCCGACGCCGGAACTGGCTTCGGCAGCCGCGGGCAAGCACGTCGTGGTGGTCGGCAGCGGGCATTCGGCGATGACCGCGGTGATCCAGCTCGGCGAGGTCGTGCGCGAGGATCCGTCGACGAGGGTGACGTGGGTGCTGCGCCGCGGGGTGACCGACGGAACCTTCGGCGGCGGGGCCGCCGACGAACTTCCCCAGCGTGGTGCCCTGGGTGTGCGATCCCGTGACGCCGTCGAGGCGGGGCTAGTCGCCCTGCTGACCGGTTTCCGGACCGAGCGCGTCGACGTGGTGGACGGGCGCGCCGTGGTCGTCGCCGAGGACGGTCGTGCGCTGCCGCCAGCCGATCACGTCGTCGTCCTCACCGGGTTTCGGCCGGACCTGTCGTTCCTGTCCGAGATGCGCATCGAGCTGGATCCGATCCTGCAGGCGCCGGTCCGGCTGGCCCCGTCGATCGACCCCAACGCGCACTCCTGTGGGAGCGTGCTGCCGCACGGCGCAACCGAACTCGCGCATCCGGAGCAGGATCTCTACATCGTGGGGATGAAGTCCTACGGGCGCGCGCCGACCTTCCTGGCGATGACCGGCTATGAGCAGGTGCGCAGCATCGCCGCCGAACTGGCCGGCGACCACGAGGCCGCGCGACGCGTCGAACTCACCCTCCCCGACACCGGGGTGTGCAACGGCGCAGGGCTGTTCGACGGTCCCGAGGACGACGGCGCCGCCGGGTGCTGCGGTTCGGCGCCTGCGACGTTGACGCTCAATACGATTGGCGGATGAGTCCCCGACCCGCGCAGGCGCCACCCGCATCGCACGGTTTGCGCTGGGTGCTGACCACTCTGTGCGTCACCGAGATCACCAGCTGGGGCGTGCTCTACTACGCGTTCACGGTTCTGTCCGAGCAGATCAGTGCCGACACCGGCTGGTCGGCGCCGGCGGTGACCGCAGCGTTCTCGGCGGGTCTGGTGACGGCGGCGGTGGTGGGGATCCCGGTGGGGCGGTGGTTGGACCGCGTCGGCCCGCGCTGGATCATGACGGCCGGATCGGTACTCGGCTGCCTGTCGGTGGTCGGTGTGGTGGCTGCGCCGAACTACGGCTCGTTCGTCGCGGCGTGGATCGTCGGCGGCGTGGCGATGAGCGCGGTGTTCTACGCACCCGCCTTTGCGGCGCTGACCCGGTTCTTCGGCGCCGACGCGGTGCGGGCGCTCACGGTGCTGACCCTGGTCGCCGGTTTCGCCAGCACCGTGTTCGCGCCCCTGACCGCGGCCTTGTCGGCTCAGATGGACTGGCGCCGAACCTATTTGGTGCTGGCGTTGCTCATGGCGGTGATCACCGTCCCCGCGCACTTCTTCGGACTGCGCCGCCCATGGCCGCCGGTGGTGGCGCGCCACGTCGAATCACCGACGCACACTGTCCGCAGCGGTGCATTCGTGGCACTCGTCGCGGCGTTCGCGCTCGCCGGACTGGCGTCGTACGCGGTGATCGCGAACCTGGTGCCGTTGATGAGTCAACGCGGCATCGGCACCGGCGCCGCGGCCGTCGCACTCGGGCTCGGCGGCGCCGGCCAGGTGCTGGGCCGACTGGGCTATCAAACGCTGGTGCGGCGCGTCGGCGTCGTCCCCCGAACGGTGATCATCATGGCCGGGATTGCGGCCACCACTGCGCTGCTCGGAATGTTCACCGCGTACGCCGCACTGGTGGCGGTGGCCATCGGGGCGGGGGTGATGCGCGGCATCATGACGCTGCTACAAGCCACCGCCGTCACCGAACGCTGGGGTGCCACCCACTACGGCCACCTCAGCGCATATCTCAACGCTCCCATCATGATCGCCACCGCCGTCGGTCCGTTCGTCGGCGCAGCCCTGGCCAGCCTGCTCGGCGGATATGCCGCCATGTTCGTGGTCCTCGGCGCGATCGCGGCGGCCGGGGCGCTGCTGGCGGCGGGGTCCCGGCCGCGAGTCACGGGGTGGAGTCGGTGAGCGTCGAGTAGAGGCGTTGCACGCGGGCGGCGATGTCGTCGCGGATCAGGCGCATCCGTTCGAGGCCGTCGACGCCCCGTTCGGAGGGTTCGTCGGTGTCCCAGTTTTCGACCCTGGTTCCCGGCAGCGGATCGAGACGGGCTTCCCGG
Source organism: Mycolicibacterium hodleri (assembly GCA_006864685.1). GTDB lineage: Bacteria > Actinomycetota > Actinomycetes > Mycobacteriales > Mycobacteriaceae > Mycobacterium > Mycobacterium hodleri_B. The sequence continues at coordinate 148,667 of VIFX01000010.1, forward strand.
CCCAACGTGACCACGACGTCGACGTTGCGGGCCAGCGCGTAGTCCACCGGAGTGGGCACCTCGGCGGTGATGTCCACGCCGACCTCCAGAAGTGCTTGCGCGGAAAGGCCGTTGACGGCCGTGCCGGGTGCGGTGCCCGCTGAATGAACGTCCACGGTGTCGCCTGCCAGCTGGCGCATCAGTCCGGCAGCCATCTGTGACTTGCCGCCGTTCTTCACGCAGACGAACAAGACGGACGGTGTGGTCACGATGCCGTCTGTCCCGTCGAGACGGCCTGGTGTTGATCGGCGAAGCGGCGGCGCAGTGCCAGTGACACGTAGACCAGGCCGACCAGGACGGGCACCTCGATCAGTGGGCCGACGACACCGGCCAGGGCTTGCCCGGAGGTGGCGCCGTAGGTGGCGATCGCGACGGCGATGGCCAGTTCGAAGTTGTTGCCCGCCGCGGTGAAGGCCAGGGTGGTGGTGCGTTGGTAGCCCAGGCCGATCGCGGCGCCGAGCAGGTATCCGCCACCCCACATGACGGCGAAGTAGACGAGCAGCGGAAGCGCGATCCGCACCACGTCGAGAGGTCGGCTGGTGATCTGTTCTCCTTGCAGCGCAAAGAGAATCACGATGGTGAACAGCAGGCCGTAGAGCGCCCACGGTCCGACGCGGGACAGGAACGTGGACTCGTACCAGTCGCGGCCCTTGGCCTTCTCGCCGAGTCGGCGGGACAGGTATCCGGCAAGGAGGGGGATGCCGAGGAAGATGAGTACCGACTTGGCAATCTGCCACGGCGAGGTGCTGATGGTGGTCTGCTCGAGGCCGAGCCAGCCGGGTAGCACGGTCAGGTAGAACCAGCCGAGGACGGCGAACATGACGACCTGGAAGATCGAGTTGAGTGCGACCAGGACGGCGGCGGCTTCGCGGTCACCGCAGGCGAGGTCGTTCCAGATGACGACCATGGCAATACAGCGAGCCAGGCCGACGATGATCAGTCCGGTGCGGTACTCGGGCAGGTCCGGCAGCATCAGCCAGGCCAGCGCGAACATCAATGCCGGCCCGAACACCCAGTTCAACAGCAGTGAGCTGAGCAGCAGCTTGCGGTCCCCGGTGACGGTGTCGAGGCGGTCGTAGCGGACCTTGGCGAGCACGGGGTACATCATGATCAGCAGGCCGAGGGCGATCGGCAGCGAAATGCCGTCGAGCTGAACGCTTTCCAGTGCGGTGTTCAATCCCGGGATCCAGCGACCGAGCAGCAGGCCGGCGACCATCGCGACGCCGATCCACACCGGAAGGAAGCGGTCCAGGGTGGACAACTTCGCCGCCACCGGCGAAGCCGGGGTCACGCGGTCACCGGCGTGGCGAGATCGAGCAGGGCCGAGATGTCCTGCAGTGCTTCGGGAACCACGGCGTAGTACACCCAGGACGCCCGACGCTGCGAGGTCAAGAGTCCGGCGTCACGAAGCACCTTGAGATGGTGCGACACCGTGGGCTGAGACACGTCGACGCCCCCGGAGACGTCGCACACGCACGCCTCACCGCCGGCATGGCTGGCGATGGCGCTGAACAGCCGCAACCGCACCGGGTCGGCGAGCGCCTTCAGCTTCTTCGCCATCTCGACGGCGGCAGGCTCCGGCAAGGGCTCGCGCAACAACGGCGCCGTGACGCAGCAGTCAGCCCCGTTCTCTGGATTCGACACTCATCGATATTGACGGATATCGAATCAGAGTGCAAGCGGACGCGGACGACGGCTGCAGTAGGGTGGTCGTAACGGTGTGCCGGGAAGTCTGGTCGGCTCACAGGTAAACGAGCGCGACGCCTGTGATCAATGGATGCTAACGACGATAGGTACTTCCGTTGCCGGACAACCGGATTCATCGCAATGCCAGGACGCTCTTCGACCGAGGATCATGGGCTGAAACGGCTCGGATCACGCAGATCCTACGACGGGAAACCGTTGGCGGCGCCCTACTGTTGACGGCGACCGTCCTCGCCCTCGTGTGGGCGAACTCACCGTGGTCGGCGTCCTACGACGCTTTGGGCGAATACACACTGGGGTCCGACCGTCTCGGGCTGCACCTCGATTTGAGCCTCGCCACCTGGGCCGCAGACGGTCTCTTGGCCATTTTCTTCTTCGTCGTCGGCTTGGAACTCAAACGGGAATTCGTCGCAGGCGACCTTCGCGATCCACGTCGCGCGGCCCTGCCCATCGCCGCCGCCATCGGTGGAATGGTGGTTCCTGCACTCGTCTTCGTCGCCTTCACGTGGAACGCCGGCGACGGGGCGGTCCGCGGCTGGGCCATTCCGACCGCAACCGACATCGCGTTCGCCGTCGCGGTTCTGGCGGTGATCTCGACCCATCTGCCCGCGGCGCTGCGCACGTTCCTTCTGACCCTGGCCGTCGTCGACGATCTTCTGGCCGTGACGGTGATCGCGGTGTTCTACACCGAGGACATCAACTTTGGGGCGTTGGGTCTCGCGCTGGTCCCGATCGGACTGTTCGCGGTGTGCGTTCAGCGCCGGCTCCGGGCCTGGTGGATTCTTCTACCGCTGGCGTTCCTCGCCTGGGCGTTGGTGCACGAATCCGGGGTTCACGCCACCGTCGCCGGGGTTCTGCTGGGGTTCACGGTGCCCGTGCTGCGCAGCGCCTCCGCCGGCGGTCCGGACGCCGGACCCGGGCTTGCGGAGCACTTCGAGCATCGCATCCGGCCCTTGTCGGCGGGTTTTGCGGTCCCGGTGTTCGCGTTCTTCGCCGCAGGGGTGACGGTCGGTGGCGTGCAGGGGCTCACCTCCGCACTGCAAGATCCGATTGCCATGGGCATCGTCGCAGGTCTCGTCGTCGGCAAGGCCGTCGGAATCTTCGCCACCACAGCGCTTCTCGCCACCATTACGAAGGCCACCCTCGATGCGGCTCTGCGCTGGATCGACGTCTTCGGCATCGCGCTGCTCGCCGGTATCGGCTTCACCGTGTCGCTTCTCATCGGCGATCTCGCCTACGGCCTCGGATCCGAGCGCGACGAACACGTCAAGATCGGCGTCATCACCGGCTCCGTCGTCTCCGCGATGCTTGCGGCCATATTGCTGAGTCTGCGCAACCGTCACTATCGAGACGTTTGCGCCGAAGAGGCGCGCGACGACGATCACGACGGCATGCCCGACGTGTACCAGCGGCACTAACGCCTGCAACGGCGAACGTCAGTCCAGGTCGGCGAGCGTCCTTCGCGCGGCTTCCAGTTCGGCTTCGAGGGCGGCCACCTTGGCGGCCTGCTGGGAGCGCGCCTCTTCGATGACCGCGTCGATCGGCGTGGAGAGGTCGTCGTGCAGTTCCTTCGCCGCCCGGGACACGGCGGCCGCGGCGACGGCGAGGTCGCGAGCCAGGAAGGTGGTGCCCTGCTTGAGTTCTGCGCGCCATTCGCCGTCGGCGGTGCCGATGACGGTCAGCGTCAACTCGAGGGTCTTGGTCTTCTTGCCAGCCGCCTTCCGCGGCGCCTTGACGGGCTTTTCCTCGGGGGCGGCGACCGGTTCGGGCGCCTGGGCGAGCACGGGAGCCGGCGCGTCGGGAGTGTCGAAGTCGGTGGACGGCGCTTCTGCTGTCATGGTGTCTACGGTCATCGGTGCGGTTCTCTCCTTTGGGACGGCGCCCGCATTCGGCGGGGCGCAGCGGGCAAGTTCATTAGAACACGCGTTCGATCCTAGGCGATGGACGGGCGTCGGCCCCGGGGTTGTCGTAACGCCGTTGACCCCCGATTTGACGCCCGCGCTGAATCTGGCAAAGGAAACGTCGTTGCCCGGTGCGGGCCCAGGGTCGCCACCGATCACCAGCTTCTTTGGTGAACGGTCGTCGACTGAAACGTTTTCAGCGGCAAACCGTGAAACGCCATTCTTGATCTTCAAATCTTGTGCTCGCGCCGCCACCGGTTGCGCGAAAGCAAATGGAAAATGCCCGATCCTGCGCAATGGCGGGCATCGTACTGCACCGGCTGCAAGTTTGCTGGAACCGTCGATCCAGGTGAGTCGCGGGTTGGACACAACGCCATTGATATCAGTAAACATGCTGATCAGTCGCGGATATGTCGCAGAGTTGTGGGTTGAGTCACACGGCAAGGGGGCATCACTTTCCTGGCGCGGATCGACACTGACCGTCGAGCCGTGGGCATGGATGAGGAAAGGAAATGCGTCATGCGGCAAATCGCTGACCGAGGCTGGCATTCGCCGGCAGGCAAAATCGTCGTCGCGGGCATGGCTACCGTGGCCATCTCCGCGGTCGGCGCCACCGCGACGGTGTCGACCGTGCGTACGGTGACGATGAACGTCGCCCCGCTCGCCGCGATCGACGAATCCAGCGACACCATCGGATTCGCCGACTCCGACCTGTACGGCATGACGCCGGCGCAGATAGATGCCCAGCTCGACCAGATGCAGGCGATGGGCGTGAACAACGTCCGGGTGATGATTCCCTGGGCAGGCGTGGAGTTCTATCCGGGCTACTACAACTGGAGCACCGTCGACTACATGATCGACGCCGCCGACTCGCGCGGCATGGGCGTGCTCGGGGTGATCAACACGACCCCGTTCTGGGCGACCGAGCCGGGACAACCCCCGCTGAGCGGCGCCCCCGCGTCACCCGACGCCTACGGCGAATTCGCCGGCACGGTGGCCGAGCGCTACGCGGGCAAGGTTGGCGCCTACGAGATCTGGAACGAGCCGAACGCGTACATCTTCTATTCGCCGCAACCCGACCCGGCGGGCTACACCGACCTGCTGAAGGCCGCCTACCCGCAGATCAAGGCCGCCGATCCCGATGCCACGGTCATCGGTGGCGTCGTCGGCTCGGTGGTCACCTACGGCAACCTCACCATGAACCCGATCGACTTCGTCGACGGCATCTATGCCGCGGGTGGCCAGCCGTACTTCGACGCCCTGTCGTTCCACCCGTATCAGTACACGACCGAGTTCTCCGAGGGCGGCTACCTGCCTGACTCGCCGATCAACCAGCTGGCGGCCATGCACGACCTGATGGTCGCCAACGGCGACGGCGACAAGCTGATCTGGGCCAGTGAATACGGAGAGCCGAGTTCGGTGGCCGGAGAAGCCAATCAAGCCGCCTACCTGGAGGACATGCTGACGACGTGGCGGACGCTTGGCTACACCGGTCCGGCATTCGTGTGGACCCTGCAGGATCGCAACACCGCGAGCGTCGACCCCGAGGACACCTTCGGCGTCATCCGCTCCGACGGCACGTGGAAGCCGGCGGCCTACGTGATCCAGGAGTTGGCGTCGCAAAGCGGCACGCCGCCTGCCATGGCACGGATGGCCTTCGCCCTGCCCGAGGCGCAGCAGGCGGCCCCCGCCGACCTGGCCGCGGATTCCGTCGACGCAGCAGGCCAGCTGGTGGCCACCGCTCTCCAGCCGGCCACGGCTACGGTCGCAGCGCCCGCACCCGAGACGCCGGTGGCGGCGCAGGCGAAAGACGTTGCCACCCACCGCAAAATCGACCGCCAAGACCGGCGCGCGGAACGGTCGGCTCAGGCGCCGTCGGCGCCGAAGGTCGCAGCGGACACTCCCAGGCGTTCGGCCTCGGCACCCAAGGCCTCGGCGCCCAAGAAGGAGCCTGCGGCCGCGCCCAAACGCAACGCCGACAAGCGCGAGCACCCCGGTGACGACCGTCGACGGGACCGCCACGCAGGTCATCGCGGCTGACGCCGACGGCGGTGGAACATGGCGCTCGTGAGACGCTGCCGGGGTGTCCCAGTCCATTCGCCGCGGCCGAGCCGTCGGTCTGGCGGTGGGATACCTGGCCGACGTGCTCTGGGGCGACCCGCGCCGGGGCCACCCCGTCGCGGCATTCGGCACCGCGGCGATGTCGTTGGAACGGCTGACCTACTCCGACCGCCGGGTCGCCGGTGTCGCACACATCGGGATTCTGCTCGGGGGGCTCGGCGTGCTCGGCGTGGCGGCCGAGCGGAGCGCGGCACTGCGCGGACCGGGCTGGACCGCGGCGGTCACTGCGGCAGCCACCTTCGTCGTGTTGGGTGGGACGTCACTGGGCCGCACCGGCGCCGACATGGCCCGTCGACTCGAGGACGGTGACCTCGAATCCGCACGGCAGTTGGTGCCGTCACTGTGCGGGCGCGACCCCAATTCGTTGGACGAGGCAGGCATCGCGCGGGCCACGGTCGAGTCGGTCGCCGAGAACACCGCCGACGCCCAAGTCGCGCCGCTGTGGTGGGGGGCGATCGGCGGGGTGCCCGGCCTGCTGGTCTACCGGGGAGCCAACACCCTCGACGCGATGATCGGCCACAAGTCGCCGCGCCTTCTGCAGTTCGGTTGGGCGGCAGCCCGATTCGACGACGTCGCCAACTACCTGCCGGCCCGCGTCACGGGGCTGCTCACAGTGGTGTGCGCACCGGTCGTCTCGGGCTCCCCGCGGGCGGCGGTGGCCGCCTGGCGCCGGGACGCCGCGCGCCACCCGAGCCCCAACGCGGGGGTGGTCGAAGCGTCGTTCGCCGGCGCCCTCGGCGTGCGGCTGGGCGGACCAACGCAGTACGCCCACCGCCTGGAGATTCGGCCGACGCTGGGGGAGGGCCGGGCGCCGGACGTCGCCGACGTCACCCGATCGGTGCGGTTGTCGCGCGCCGTTCAGCTCGCCGCTGCGGTGGCGGCAGTCGTGGTCACTGCCGTCTGCCATACCGGTCGGCGAGCTTCTGCTCCGCGGTGAGCGGCGCCGGCGTGGTGGCCCGCGAATCGCTCTCGGCCTTCTCCCTGCGGCGCTGTTTGACCTCGGCCAACACGAAGTACCCAACGCCGATCGGCGCGATGATCCCGAACGCGATCCACTGGATGCCGTAGGACAGGAACGGCCCCGCGTCGAGGTGGGGGAGGCCGATCACCCCGAGTCCGCCGGGCTGACCGTCGACGAGTTGAAGGTAGGACCCCGCCAACGGAACACCCGTCACCTGGGCCACCTGGTCGGGGTTGATCGAGTACACCTGCTGAATGCCGTTCTCGCGGAACGGTTCCTTGCCGACGACAACCGATTCGGGGTCACGCAACCGGGCGGTGATCGTCACCGTTCCGGTGGGCGGTGCGGCGAACTCCGGCACCTCGGTGCCGCGGTCGGGTTTGACGTAACCTCGGTCGACGAGAACGGTGGGGCCGCCGTCGACGTGGAACGGCAACAGAACCTCATAGGCCGGGTTGCCGTCGACGACGCGCAGGCGCACCAACACCTGGGCCTCCGGCTGGTATCTGCCGGTTGCGGTGACCTGTCGCCACTGGTCGCCGGGCGCCGAGGAATCCTGTTGCGGCAGAAGCGTCGTCACCGGAACCGGTGGTTGGGACACCGAGTTGGAGATCTGGGCGTTCTCCCGTGACGTCGTCGTGTTCTTGCCCAGCTGCCACGGTGCCAGCACGGTGAAGCACAGGTAGGCAAAGGCGATCGCGACGACGTACAGCGCGAGCCACTGTGGCTTCAACAAGAAGGCGAAGCGACGCATCAGCCCGCGACCTCGCGTTCGGCGAGTCGGTCGTCGACCCAGGCGTGCAGCCCGGGCAGCGACGCCTCGATGACGGCGAAGGTCTCCTCGTAGTCCTCCAGTGTTCCGTAGTAGGGGTCCTCGACGTCCAACGCGTTGGCGGCCGAGCGAGGGTCGAACGAGCGCATCATCCGGATCCGCTCCTCGGCCACGCCGAGATCCCGCAGGATGCGGACGTGGTTGCGCCCCATCGCGACGACCATGTCGGCCGTCACGTGGTCGTCTCCGACGTGGGAGGCGCGGTGCGACGTCGGATAGCCGTGCTCCCGCAGCACGTGGACCGCCCGTTCGTGGGCAGGGTCCCCGACGTGCCAGCTGCCCGTCCCCGCGCTGCTCACCCGAACCACCTCCGCAAGGCCTCGTTCGGCGATCTGGTGGGCGAACATCTTGTCGGCCATCGGGGACCGGCAGATGTTGCCCGAGCACACGAACGTCACGTGCAGGGGGTGCTCAGACACCGAGCACCTCCCGCAGATCGGCCATCGTCGCCACGTGTTTGAACGCGCTCACCGCGTCGGGACCGTCGAAGTCCGAGGCGCCGTAACCCCATTCGACGACCACGGTGTCGATGCCGTGGCTGGCCGCGCCGAGCACGTCGTGGGAGCGGTCGCCGACCATCAGCACCCGATCCGGCAGCGGTCCGAGTTGGGCCAGGGCATGCGCCACCACGTCGGCCTTGGCCGAGCGAACGCCGTCGGAGCTGGCTCCGGCGATCACCTCGAAGTGCTCCTCGATGTCGAAGTGCTCGATGATCCGCCGGGCCGTCACCTCGTTCTTCGACGTGGCGACCGCCAGCCGCACCCCGGCAGTGCGCAGGTCGGTGAGGAGGTCGGGAATGCCGTCGAACAGGCTGTTCATCGACCAGCCCCTGGTTGTGTAGTCGGCGCGGTAGGCGGCGAAGGCCTGATCCGCAAGATCGCCGAGGCCCATTGCCGCCAGCGTCTGGTGCATGGGTGGGCCGACGACCAGGCTTGCGAGGTCGCCGTCGGGCACTGCGGCACCGATCTCACCCAGCGCCCGGCGGAAACTCGCCACGATGCCGGGGGCGGAATCGGTGAGCGTACCGTCGAGATCGAATAGGACCAGCTGGGGACTCACCGCTCCATTGTCTACTGTCTTGTTGTGAGCAGTCTTTCCCGGTCGCCGGGACCGCGGGGTTGCGGGGTCGACGCGACCGCCGCCGAACCCCCGTCGGGGCTGTTGGACCCTCTCTCTGCGCTGGTGGCGTCGTACGCTCTCGTCGAGGCAACGGCAGGGGAGGTACGGCGATGAGCGCGCGGTTGGCCGACGTGATCGAGGTGCTGGAGCACGCCTACCCGCCCGCGTTGGCCGAGGAGTGGGATTCGGTCGGGCTGGTCTGCGGCGACCCCTCCGAGCTCGTCGAGTCGGTGACGATCGCGGTGGACGCGACGTCGTCCGTCGTCGCCGAGGTGCCGGACCGGGGACTGCTTCTCGCACACCACCCGCTGCTGCTTCGCGGAGTGGACACGGTGGCGGCGAGTACGGCGAAGGGCGCGATCCTGCACCGCCTGATCCGCAGCGGCAGTGCACTGTTCACCGCGCACACCAATGCGGATTCGGCCAACCCCGGGGTCTCGGACGCGCTTGCCGAGGCGCTGGGACTGATCGTCGAGGACGTGCTGTCGCCGGTGTCGGACGGCACCCGGCTCGACAAGTGGGTGGTCTTCGTCCCCGCGGCCGACGCCGACGCCGTGCGCACGGCCCTCTTCAAGGCGGGTGCGGGCGCACTCGGCGACTACTCGCACTGCAGCTGGACCGTCTCGGGCACGGGGCAGTTTCTGCCCCACGACGGTGCGTCACCGGCCGTCGGCACCGTCGGTGCGGTCGAGTACGTGGCCGAGGAGCGCATCGAGGTGATTGCACCCGCCCGTGTGCGCGCCGCGGTGCTGGGGGCGCTGCGCCACGCGCATCCGTACGAGGAGCCCGCGTTCGACGTGGTTGCCCTGGCGGCCTTGCCGTCCGACGTCGGCATCGGCCGCATCTGCGCGTTGCCGGTTCCCGAGACGCTGCGCGCCTTCGCTTCTCGGGTGAACCGCGGCCTTCCCGCCACCTCGTGGGGAGTGCGGGCGGCAGGCGATCCCGACGCCGTGGTGTCGCGAGTTGCCGTGTGCGGCGGAGCGGGCGACTCGCTTCTCGACACCGTGGCCGGTGCCGGCGTCCAGGCCTACGTCACCGCCGATCTTCGACATCATCCGGCCGACGAACACCTCCGCACCTCCGACGTCGCCCTCGTCGACGTCGCGCACTGGGCGAGTGAGCATCCCTGGTGTGGTCAGGCAGGCGCGCTGCTGGTCAAGCACTTCGGTGACGCGCTCGACGTGCGCGTCAGCCCGGTCCGGACGGATCCATGGAATCTAGAGAAGGACACCAGCACCACATGAAAGCCGAAGAGTCACAACAGCGTTTGGTCCTCGAGCTCGCCGCGGTCGACGCCGAGCTGAGCCGCCTCAACCACCGGGCCACGCACCTCGACGAACAGCAACGGCTCGACGCCGCCGAGGCCGAGCACCGCGAGGCCGGTGACGGACTCGCGGTGTTGGGGATCGCCCTCGAGGATCTCGACGGCCAGATCGCCAAGTTCGAGGCCGAGATCGACGGGGTGCGCAAGCGCGAGGATCGTGACCGCGGCCTGCTCGACGGTGGCACGGTCGACCCCAAGCACGTCGGCGAGATCCAGCACGAACTCGAAACGCTGCAGCGGCGCCAGGAGAGCTTGGAGGATTCGCTACTGGAGATCATGGAGCGTCGCGAGAAGCTGCAAAACGACCAGGCGGCCCAACAGAGCCGGGTCGACGAGACCCAGGCCAATCTCACCGCTGCCGTCGCAGCGCGCGACGAGGCGCTGGTGCTCATCGACGAATCCCGGCAGCAGGCGGTGGCCCGGCGCGAGAAGGTGGCGGCGTCGGTGCTCCCCGAACTGGTCGAGCTCTACGAGCGGCAGCGGGCTCTCGGCGGCGTCGGGGCCGGTCGACTGCAGGGTGGACGGTGTGGCGCGTGCCGCATCGAGATCGACAGGGGAGAGCTGGCCCGCATCTCCGCCGCCCGCGAGGACGAGGTGCTCCGCTGCCCCGAGTGCGCCGCAATCCTGGTGCGGGTGAGGGACTTCAAGGAATGAAGGTGATCGTCGAGGCGGACGGCGGATCGCGTGGCAACCCCGGCCCCGCCGGCTACGGCGCCGTGGTCTGGTCGGCAGACCGCTCGACGGTGCTGGCCGAGCGCAAGGAAGGCATCGGGCGCGCCACCAACAACGTCGCCGAGTATCGGGGTCTGATCGCCGGCCTCGAAGCGGCCGCGGAGGTGGGCGCGACGGAGGTCGACGCGCGGTTGGATTCGAAGTTGGTCGTCGAGCAGATGTCGGGGCGCTGGCGCGTGAAGCACCCCGATCTGATCCCGTTGAAGGACCAAGCGGTGGAGTTGACCCGCGCCTTCGACGGCGTCACGTTCGCGTGGATACCGCGGGCCGAGAACTCTCATGCCGACCGGCTGGCCAACGAGGCGATGGACGCCGCGGCCGAGCAGGCCGCGCCGAGTGCGGCGTCGGCCGAAGTCGTGTCACCCGCGGGCTGGACTGGTGCGCGTGGTGCGCCGACCCGCTTCTTTCTGCTGCGGCACGGCCAGACCGAACTGTCGGTGGACCGCCGCTATTCGGGTCAGGGCAACCCGCCGCTCACCGAACTCGGGCGGCAGCAAGCCGAGGCCGCCGCCCGCTACCTCGGCAGGCGGGGTGGCATCGCGGCCGTCGTCTCGTCGCCACTGCAGCGCGCCCACGACACCGCGTCGGCGGCGGCCAAGGAACTCGGACTCGACGTGATCGTCGACGACGACCTGATCGAGACCGACTTCGGCGAGTGGGAAGGCCTGACGTTCGGCGAAGCGGCGCAACGGGATCCGGAGGTGCACGGCGCATGGCTGCGTGACACCAGCGTGGCACCGCCCGGTGGGGGAGAGAGCTTCGACGCCGTCGCGAAGCGGGTACGACGGGCGCGGACTCGAATCATCGCCGAGCACGGTGACGCCACCGTTCTGGTGGTGTCGCACGTGACGCCGATCAAGTCGATTCTGCGCTTGGCGCTCGACGCGGGGCCTGGCATCCTCTACCGACTGCACCTCGACTTGGCCTCGCTGTGCATCGCCGAGTTCTACCCCGACGGCGGGTCGTCGGTGCGGCTGGTCAACGAGACGTCGTACCTCGAGTAAGGCTCGGCATCAGAACCTCGTCGACCAGCGCGCGCACCGTCTCGTCGGTCGGCGGTCGGTCCGCGACCAGGGAGCGAAACACCAGATATCCGGGCAGGACGTCCCAGATCTCCGGGTTGATCGCCTCGGCCTGAATCTCCCCGCGCGCCACCGCATCACCGAGCACCTCCCGAATCAGGACGTTGCGGTGGTAGACGAACTTGTCCTGCATGGCCGCTCTCAGGGCTTCGCTACGGGACATCTCGTCGAGCACCGCGCGCATGGTGCTCGCGTGTTCCCGGCTCTGCTCGCACACCGACATACCCATGGCGAGCAGGTCGCCGCGCAGGGAACCGGTGCGAGGATGCACCGCGGACTCGCGGGTGCCTTCGATGAAGGCGGCCAGCACGAGGTCGGCCTTCGACGGCCAGCGCCGGTACATCGTGGACTTGCTGGCTCTGGCCTCGGTCGCCACGGCCTCCACCGTCAGCCGCTCGTACCCGTGTTGCTGTAACAGCTTCAGCGTCACGGCGAGGAGTTCGGCCTCGCGCGCGCTCCACGGGCAACCCGGCGCCGGAGCTGACGTTTCCGTCGATTCGGAGACCATACACACACCTCAATTGCAAGGGTTTGGGACGACTTGCACCGACCCGTACCGTACCGTACCGTCTCTCAGGTCGCTCTTAGTTGGGCTAAGAGAGAGAACCGGGTGGTGCCGCGTCGCCGGCAGTCGAAAGGCGTACGGGTGAGCAAGCTTTCGATCGGCAAAGTCCTCAAGCGGCAATGGACCGTCATCGTCGCAGTGGTGGTGGTGGCGCTCGTGGTCTTCAGCGTCACGCGGCTGCACGGGATCTTCGGGTCGAACAACGAGGTGTCCCGCCCGAGTGCCGACTCGCTGGAGAACACCGGCTACAACCCCAAGCGGGTCCTGTTCGAAGTGTTCGGCGCACCCGGAGCGACGGCCACCATCAACTTCCTCGACGAACACGCCCAACCCCAACGCGTCGACGACGTGCCGTTGCCGTGGTCGCACACGTTGACCACCGACGACCCGACGCTCTTCGCGGATCTGCGCGCACAGGGTGACTCGGCCCCCATCACCTGCCGCATCACCGTCAACGGGATCGTCAAGGACGAAAGGTCCGCCAGCAACGTGAACGGATACATCGCTTGCCTGGACAAGTCCGCATGAGCCAGCACGCCGAGCAGAGCTCGGACGAGAGGTCCCGGCCCGCGCGGCTGATCTGGACACTGGCACTGCCAATCCTGTTTCTGTGGATCGCGATAGCGGTGTTGAGCAACGTCATCTCACCCCAGCTCGAGACGGTTGGCGAAGAGCGTTCCGTGGCGATGAACGCGCCGGATTCACCGTCGATCATGGCCATGCGGCACATCGGGCAGAAGTTCGAGGAGTTCGACTCCGACAGCGCGGCCATGGTCGTCCTCGAAGGCGACGAGAAGCTCGGCCAGAACGCCCACGACTACTACGACGTCCTGGTCACGAAACTCAACGCCGACACCACGCACGTCGAGCACGTCCAGGACTTCTGGGGGGACCCCCTGACGGCCGGCGGCGCCCAGAGCAAGGACGGCAAGGCCGCCCTCGTCCAGGTGTACCTACGAGGCAACCAGGGCGAGGCGCTGTCCAACGAGTCCGTCGACAGCATCCGCAAGATCGTGGCCGACACCCCGGCCCCGCCAGGGGTCAAGGCCTACGTCACGGGCGCCGCGCCGCTGATCACCGACAACTTCGAGGTCGGCAACGCGGGCACCCATCAGGTCACCGCGATCACCTTCGCCGTCATCGCCGTGATGCTGCTGATCGTGTACCGATCCCTGGTCACCATGCTCATCATGCTCGTGGTCGTGATGGTCGAGTTGATGGCCGCCCGAGGCGTCGTCGCGACGCTGGCCCACGAGGGCGTCATCGGCCTGTCGACCTACGCGACGAACCTGCTGACCCTGATGGCGATCGCCGCGGGCACCGACTACGTCATCTTCCTCGTCGGCCGATATCAGGAAGCCCGCAACCGGGGACTGGAACGCGGTGACGCGTACTACGACATGTTCCGGGGGACGGTGCACGTCATCGTCGGCTCGGGACTGACGATCGTCGGCGCCGTGGCGTGCCTCTACTTCACCCGGCTGCCGTACTTCCAGACCCTCGGCGTGCCCGCCGCGCTCGGCGTGCTGGTGACGCTCATGGCGGCACTGACGCTCGGCCCCGCCGTCATCGTGCTCGTCTCCCGGTTCGGACTGCTGGAGCCCAAGCGCAAGGTGCGGAACTCCGGATGGCGCCGCATCGGCACCTCGATCGTCCGGTGGCCCGGACCCATCCTGGTCGTGTCACTCGCCATCGCCGCCATCGGCGTCCTGGCGCTGCCGGGCGCCAAGATCAGCTACGACGGGCGGCCCTACCTTCCCGACACCGCACCGGCCAACGTGGGGTACGCCGCCGCCGAGCGGCACTTCTCCGAGGCGCGGTTGAACCCCGAGCTGTTGATGATCGAATCCGACCACGACATGCGCAATCCGTCAGACATGCTGATCCTGGAGCGGGTCGCCAAGGCCGTGTTGCACACCCCGGGCATCGCCCTGGTGCAGTCCATCACCCGGCCGCTCGGCACGCCAATCACGCACAGCTCCATACCGTTTCAGATCAGCGCCCAGAGCGCCGGGCAGATCATGAACCTCAGCTATCAGGAGGCGCGAGCCCAAGACATCCTCAAGCAGGTGGACCAGACCACCAAGTCCATCGCCGTCCTGCAACAGCAGCTGGAACTGCAGAAGCAGAGTGCCGCCGCCACCGACGAGCAGGTGCAGGCCTTCCACGACACCGTGGGGACCATCAACGAAGTGCGTGACAACCTCGCCAACTTCGACGACTTCTTCCGGCCGCTGCGCAACTACTTCTACTGGGAGCCACACTGCTTCGACATCCCGTCGTGTGCGGCACTGCGGTCGGTGTTCGACTCGCTGGACGGCATCTCCGCGCTGAGTGACCAGTTCGCCAAGGTCACCGCCAGCCTCGACAAGCTCAACGCCCTTCAGCCGCAACTGATCGCATTGATCCCGCCCCAGATCGACATTCAGGAAGCCAATCGCGATCTGCTGCAGTCGAACTACGCCACCACCGGCGGCACCAACACCCAGAGCCAGGAGGCGTTGAAGAACGCGACCGCGCTGGGCAAGGCGTTCGACGACGCCAAGAACGACGACTCGTTCTACCTGCCCCCGGAGGCCTTCGACAACGCGGACTTCAAGCGTGGTCTCAAGCTGTTCATGTCACCCGACGGCAAGGCCGCCAGGATGACGATCACGCACGAGGGCACGCCGGCCACCCCCGAGGGCATCTCGCACATCGACGCCCTGCGGAACTCCGCGTTCGACGCGATCAAGGCGACGCCGTTGTCGGACGCCAAGATCTACGTCGCCGGCACCGCGTCGACGTACAAGGACATCCAGGAGGGGTCGACCTACGACCTGCTGATCGTGGCAATCGCCGCGATCGCCCTGATCCTGCTCATCATGGTGTTCATCACCCGAAGCATGGTCGCCGCGGTGGTGATCGTCGGCACCGTCGTGTTGTCGCTCGGGGCTTCGCTGGGCCTCGCGGTCCTGGTGTGGCAGTACATCTTCGGCATCGAGCTGTACTGGATCGTGCCCGCCCTGGCGATCATCCTGCTGCTGGCGGTGGGTGCCGACTACAACCTGCTGCTGATATCGCGGTTCAAGGAGGAGATCGCGGCGGGTCTGAACACGGGCATCATCCGGGCGATGGCGGGCACCGGCGGCGTGGTCACCGCGGCCGGCATGGTGTTCGCCGGCACCATGGCGTCGTTCGCCTTCAGCGACCTGATCGTGCTCGGCCAGATCGGCACCACGATCGCCCTGGGCCTGCTGTTCGACACGCTGATCGTCCGGTCGTTCATGACGCCGTCCATCGCCGCGATGCTCGGCCGCTGGTTCTGGTGGCCGCTGAACGTGCGCACCCGACCCGCCAGCCAGATGTTGCAGCCCTTCGGATCCCGGATCTCGGTGCGCAAGCTGCTCGGACCCGAGACCAAGGACACCAGCTCAAGCGTGTAGGTGTAGCCGCTCGCCGTGCGGGCCGAAGATGGCCACCGCTTCGACGGGACCGTCGACGGTGCCGAACCAGTGCGGCGTCCAGGTGGAGAACTCCACGGCCTCACCGGGTTTGATGGTGAAGTCGCGCTCGCCGAGGATCAACCGCAGGCGACCGGACAGCACGTACATCCAGTCCTGGCCGTCGTGCACCGGGAACTCGCTGGGGGGAGTGCGCCGACGCGCGCTCACGCGGATCTTGAAGGCGTGCAGGCCGGCGGCGGGACCGTTGTGCGTCAGCGGCCAGTAGGTCACCCCGTCGTGCGTCTGAGACGCGCCCTTCACCCGAGGGTCCTCCGCGGCGGGTGCCCGCAACAGATCGTCGGTGCTCACCGCCAGTGCTGCGGCGAGTCGGGGGAGGTGGTCGAGCGCCAACCTGCGCTTACCGGACTCCAGCCGACTCAGCGTGGAGACGTCGATGTCGGCCTTCGACGCCACCTCGTCCAGGGTCATGCCACGCTGGGTACGCAATTCGCGCAGTCGTCGTCTGACCCGGAGGTCAACGTCATCGGTGCCCTTTGCCTGCATGGCAAATGATGTTGGCAGATGACGCCGACGTCGGCAAGGTGGTACCCATGGACGTCACGGAATGGGATTGCGTCGTCATAGGCGGCGGGGCGGCAGGTCTGAGCGCAGCACTCGTGTTGGGTCGGGCCCGGCGCCGCACGCTCGTCGTCGACGCGGGCCGGCAAAGCAACCTGCCCGCACACGGAATCGGCGGACTGCTCGGCCACGACGGTCGACCCCCGGCGGAGTTGTACGCAATGGGCCGTGCGGAACTCGCGAAGTACCCCACCGTCGAGGTGCGGCCCGGTGAGGTCACCACCGGCGTGGCGGATGGCGCCGGGTTTGTGCTTGGCCTCGCCGACGGCAGCCAGATCCACACCAGGCGAGTGCTGTTGGCCACGGGCATGGACTACGTGGCGCCGCCGATCCCCGGGCTGGCCAAACTGTGGGGACGATCGGCGTTCCACTGCCCGTTCTGCCACGGCTGGGAGGCCCGCGACCAACCGCTCGCCGTGCTGGCCAGCGGCGACCGCGCCGTGCACATGGCACTGATGCTGCGCGGATGGACCGACGACGTCGTGATACTCACCAACGGCCCAGCCGGTTTCACCGCCGACCTGCCGACGGACGAACGCCAGGTCACCGAATTCGTCTCCGAGGCAGGCGATTTGGTCGCCGTCGAGTTCGCCGACGGTGACCGGCTGGCCCGCCGCGGCGTCCTGGTGGCGGCAACCCTGCGACAGCGCAGCGACCTGGCCGCCCAACTCGGCGTCGCCATGGCGCCGCCAGGACCCATCGCAGAAGACGCCGTCGCCGTCGACGCGTTCCACCGCACCTCGGTCCCCGGCGTGTTCGCAGCCGGCGACCTCAGCGCGTCGATGCCCCAGGTCGCCGCGGCGATCTCGGCGGGATCGCTGAGCGCCGCGGCCGTCGTCCAGAGTCTGCTCGCCGACGACGTCGGCCTGCCCGTGCCACCCTGGCCCAACCAGAAGGAGAATGCCGATGTCCCCGCATGACGATCAGACCGCCCAGGAATATTGGGAAGCGCATTACGGAGAGCGCGAACGCATTTGGAGCGGCCGGGTCAACGCCCAGCTGCCCGGCATCCTCGCCGGCGTCGCCCCCGGCCGGGCTCTCGACCTCGGCTGCGGCGAGGGGGGTGACGCCGTCTGGCTGGCCGAGAACGGCTGGCAGGTGACCGCGGTCGACATATCCGATACGGCCATCGGGCGCGCTGCCGCCGCGGCCGACGCGCGGGGCGTCCGCGATCGCATCGAATTCGAACGCCACGACCTCTCGGACACCTTTCCCGAGGGCACCTTCGACCTGATCTCCGCGCAGTTCCTCCACTCCACGGTGCGGCTGGAGCGGCCCCAGATTCTGCGCAACGCGGCCGACGCCGTGGCCCCAGGAGGCAGGCTCGTCATCGTCGACCACGCCGCCCCGCCGCCATTTTCGAAGAAGGTCCCGCACGAC
Organism: Mycolicibacterium hodleri; assembly: GCA_006864685.1. Taxonomy (GTDB): domain Bacteria; phylum Actinomycetota; class Actinomycetes; order Mycobacteriales; family Mycobacteriaceae; genus Mycobacterium; species Mycobacterium hodleri_B. The sequence goes on from VIFX01000010.1 coordinate 166,491, forward strand.
CACCCATTCCCCAGCCCCGAAGAGGTGCTCGCCGAACTCGACCTGCCTGACGCGCAGTGGGAGCGGGCCCGCGTCGACGTCGTGGAGCGCGACGGGACCGACCCCGACGGTCAGCCGTTCACGTGGCGCGACAACGTGATGGTGCTGCGCCGCCGCGCCTGACCGTCGGCGCCCACTCTGCGTCCACCGCGGGAAAGTGCGAGTAGCCGTGACGGCCACCGCAGAGTCGGGCCGGTGCCAGCCCCGGCCCGACTCGCGGAGTACGGTGATCAGCGCGGACGAGTTGGCCGGGCGGCCGCGGCATCCAGGTTCGCCTGGACGTCGAGGAAAGTCCGGACTTCACAGAGCAGGGTGATTGCCAACGGCAATCCGAGGTGACTCGCGGGAAAGTGCCACAGAAAACAGACCGCCACCCTCGGGTGGTAAGGGTGAAACGGTGCGGTAAGAGCGCACCAGCATTCCGGGTGACCGGAGTGGCTAGGCAAACCCCACCCGAAGCAAGGCCAAGAAGGCCGCAACCTGGTTGCGGCTGCGCAGACGTTTGAGGGCTGCTCGCCCGAGCCTGCGGGTAGGCCGCTCGAGGCACCCGGTGACGGTGTGTCCAGATGGATGGTCGCCGCCGTGCCGTCAGTCATGACGGCGCGGAACAGAATCCGGCTTACAGGCCAACTCGTCCGCCCTCGCCCCTTGACCTGGAAGATCAACTGGTCGACGTATCCGGTCGCCGGAATCGGGCCACAAGTGTAGAAACCGGCCCGCCGGTCGGAAGTCGCGCGCTAGGTTGCGAATCATGGGGGCTTCGGTTGTCGACGTAATTCCGTCCGATCAATATTGTGCCCGCGCCACACTCGCCACCCCGAAGGGCAAGTTCACCGCGCGGGTCGAGGCGAACACTTCGCTCGATCAAGGGGCGACTGGCTGGGTTGCCGCGCTCACTCCGCTGGCGATGAAGATGCGATCTCCCATCCACACCAACGCCGTCGTCGACGAAGACTTCTTGACAAACCTGATTGAGGCGCAGCGGCTGCTGGCTTCGTGGTACCACGACCTCCATCCCGTACCGGTGGTAGCACCTACGCGCCGCCTCGAGGTCCCCGCGGGCCGCGGAATCGGGTCGTTCTTCTCAGGCGGAGTCGATTCGTTCTACTCAGCCCTCGCACCCGAAGTCACCCACCTGGTGTTCGTTCACGGCTTCGACATTCGCATCGACGACAACGAGTTGGCCGAGAAGGCGTTGTCCAGTGTTCGGAGGGCCGCCCGCGAGATGGGCAAAGAGCTGATTGAAGTTCGGACGAACATCCGAGGATTCAGCGACCGATCATCGCATTGGGGATACCGATATCACGGCGCGGCGATGGCCCACATCGGCCATCTCCTCGCCGAACATCTCGAGACGGTCTACTTTCCGTCGTCGTATGACGACGGCACGTTGATGCCGTGGGGCAGCCACCCCCAACTAGACCACTTGTGGTCGAGTTCCTGCGTGCGGTTCGTGCATCACGGATTGTCGGCCCGCCGGGTGCAGAAGATCATGCGGCTGGTTGACTGCGCTCCGGCGATGGAACATCTCCGCGTGTGCTGGCTTCATCCCAACAGCGTGTACAACTGCGGCAAATGCGAGAAGTGCATCCGCACCGTGATAAGCCTCCAGGTCGCCGGCGGTGCGGGCCGGTGCCGCACGCTACCCGCGGCCGTTCCCGTCGAGGAGATCGCGAAACTGCCGATCACCAATCACGGCAGCCTTGTGTTCGCGGAACAGAATCTGGAAGCACTGCGGCGGTCGGGGCGCAACGATCCCGAGCTCGAGGAGGCGTTGGAGCAGTGCATTCACCGCGGGCACCGGCGTGAGGCGCGACGCGAACGGCTCTCCAATCTCGTCGCGCCCCTCACCCGAAGATGATCCAGCGCTCTAGCCGGCGGAGCGCACCGCCTTCTTGAGCTGGGTGAGCGCCGCGTCGAGCTGCTCCTCGGCCCGCCGGGCGATCTCCGACTCGAGTTGGAACAGCACGCCGTAGGTGAAGGTGTCCTCACCCGCGCCGTGCGCCGTCACCGCCTCCTCGGACAAGTGCGTGCGACTGACGACGCTGTCCTGATGATCCCCGAGCAGCGACTGGATCGACTTGGCCTTGTCGGCCACCCCGTCCTCACCGAGAGCCGACGCCGTGTAGCGCAGCTGCTTGGCGCGTTTGCGGATCGCGTGCAGCGCCTCGTCGGCGTCCTCGGGGGAGACGGTCTCGTCCGCGGCGGCGGACTCGGCCTTCTTCACGGACTTGCGAAGCTTGCGATAGGCCGCTGCGACGGTGACGGGCTCGTGCGCCGCACCGCTCGGCGTCGGCACCGGCTCCGCGGTGAGCAGGGCTTCGAGTCCGTCGAGCAGCCGGAAGTAGCGCTCCGAGCGCATCGCCACCAACGACCGCTTCCAGCCGGCGCGATACCGCCGCTTCGCGCCCTCGACGAGACGTTCCCTGACCGGCCCCCGAATCAGATCGGCGGGCAACTGCTCGAGCACGGTCTCGTACTTCTCGGCCAGCACCTCGGCGTCTCGAGCACCCCCGAGGATCCCGGCCAACACCCGAAGCTCCTCGAGAAGCCACGAGTCGTCGGCGATGCCGAACGACTCCTCGGACGCGCGCAGCAGACTGCGGATCTTCCGCGTGGTCACCCGCATCTGGTGGACGGAGTCCCAGGCGTCGGCCCGAACTGCCCTGTCCCACACCAGAAGCTGCTCGACCTGCTCGGCCACGGCGCGGTGCACCGGATCGTCGGAACGCGACGCCGTCTCGGTCGCGGGGGTGCGCAGAACCTTCGCCAACTTCGAGCCGTGTCCGGCGGGCTCGGCACCCGCGTCGAACAGGCGATTGGCCAGTCGGTCGAGCAACGCCGCGCCGCCGTCGGAACCGGCGTCGCCGAGGAGCTCGAGTTCCCACTCCCGCCACTCCTGCGGCTCGTCGTCGCCCTCCGCCGACGCCCGGACGCTGTCGTCGCAGAACTCGGCCAGCGCCTGACCGTCCGGCCCGTACAACACGTCGACTGTCCGGCTGGTCGAGATTCGCGCCACCGGGCGAATCGGCCGGTCCCGCACGATCGCCAGCACGACGTCGCGCAACTCGTCGGGGACCGTGTCGTCGGGGGCGCCCGAATCGTCGAGTGGTGTGCGCACCTCGGTCCTGGCGTCCGCGCCGGCGGGAAGCTTGAGATGCCAGCCCGCATCGGGGCCACCGGTGCGGCGGCGCAACGTGATCCGGTGCCTGGCCAGATCCTGGTCCGGCGTGTCGTAATAAACGGCGTCGAGCTGCTGGACGGGGGAGCGTTCCACCGTGGCCACGGTGGACAGCCCGCCGAACGACGGAGACACGGTTGCCGGGGTGACCGCAAACTTGCGCTCGACCTCCGTGTGGCGCGACGGTTTGCGCTTTTGGGCTGGCATCTTCACCTTCGGCTCGTTTTATGACGTAGGTGAACAGGTTGCCACATCAAGGTGAACGAACGGCCGCACGAGCCCCAGCCCCCGCCAACGGGTGCGATAACGTCTCGCCATGCCCGAATTCGAAACGCTGAAGTTCGCCCGGTCCGGACCCGTGATCAGCATCGTTCTGGCTCGACCCGAGGCCGCCAACGGGATGAACGCCACGCTGACCCGCGAGCTCGCCGAGGTCGCGACGCTCTGCGACGACGACACCGCCAAGGTGGTCACCCTGACCGGTGAAGGCAGGTTCTTCTGTGCGGGAGGCGATCTCAAGGCGGTCGCCGCGGCCGACAGCCCCGGCGCGTACGTCAACGGCATGGCCGAGGACCTCCACCGCGCGATGTCGACGTTCGCCAGAATGGACGCGGTGTTGATCACGGCGGTCAACGGTGTCGCGGCCGGCGCGGGCTTCCCGCTCGCGGTGTCCGGTGACCTGGTGCTGGCCGCGGAGTCGGCGTCGTTCACGATGGCCTACACGAAGGCCGGCCTCAGCCCGGACGGCGGCTCGTCCTACCTGCTGCCCCGCCTGATCGGCCTCCGCAAGACCCAGGAACTGATGATCACCAATCGCGTGCTCACCTCCGCCGAGGCCGCGCAGTGGGGACTGGTCACCACCGTCGTCCCCGACGCCGAACTGGCCGCCAAGCTCGACGAGCTTGCCGCCCGAACCGCTTCTGGCGCAAGGAATTCCAACGCCGCGGTCAAGGAACTGCTGCTGACGGCCTACGCTTCGAGCTTCGAAGACCAGGTGGCCCGCGAGGCGCGGCTGATCTCTGAATGTGCCGAATCCGTCGACGGCAAGGAAGGCGTCGCCGCGTTCCTCGGCAAGCGCAGGCCCGATTTCGCCTAGCTTTCGCGCCGTGAGTCAAGGGTGATGTTGGGCGTGGTTGATGGGCCGGGCGGGTTGCTCGGCTTCTCACGCGATGAACAGTGCGTCAGTGTTGGTTGGTGGGCCGTCGTGTTCCGGCAGGCT
>VIFX01000110.1:0-510 GCA_006864685.1 Mycolicibacterium hodleri
ATCGGTCTCCTTGCCCCGCAGCGACGGCACGATGCAGAACGTGCAGGTGTTGTTGCAGCCGACTGAGATCGAAACCCAAGCGGCGTAAGCAGATTCACGCGAGGCCGGCAGAGTGGATGGAAACTCCTGCAACGACTCGACGATCTCGACCTGAGCGACCCTGTTGTGCCGGGCCCGTTCCAACAGCGTCGGAAGGGATCCGATGTTGTGCGTCCCGAAGACGACGTCGACCCACGGCGCTCGTGTCAGCACGGCGTCGCGGTCCTTCTGCGCCAGGCATCCACCGACGGCAATCTGCATGTCGGGATTGGCTTCCTTGCGTGGGACCAGGTGGCTGATGTTGCCGTACAGCTTGTTGTCGGCGTTCTCGCGCACCGCGCAGGTGTTGAAGACGACGACGTCGGCGTCGACACCGTCGCCGTCCCGCTGGTAACCCGCCTGTTCGAGCAGGCCGACGAGTCGCTCCGAGTCGTGGACGTTCATCTGACAGCCGTAGGTGCGGACCTGGAA
>VIFX01000111.1:0-474 GCA_006864685.1 Mycolicibacterium hodleri
GATCAGCAGTCGCACCCGGCAGCGCCGAGGTCGGTGACCCACCATGATCAGTGGTGGTAGTGATCACCGCCGCCAGCAGCACGGCCAGGATCGCCGGGATCGCCACGAGCCGCCGGTAGCGCGGCGAGAGTGGACCGAATCGGGGTGTCATCGCCGGATCTCCGCCTCGTTCAACGACTCTGGATACGGGTGTCGTGCGCTGCCGGTGCGGTTCACTGCGCCCCCCGGTCATGGTGGTCTTGGTCCAGGCGACATAGTCCGCGGCGGTGCGGGTGCAGGCGTCGTAATCGGCGCCGGTTTGGCCGAACACGGTGGTGCATGGGATCGACATGTTCGCCAGCAGCCGGTTGTCACAAGAGTCCACCGACGTGGAGGTGGGTGTGGCGGTGAGGCATTGCTGTTGGGTCAGGCACGCGGTGACGAAGTTCGCCGATCGTCCATCAGCACTGGTGTAGGCATCGGGCCCACCCGTGC
>VIFX01000112.1:0-473 GCA_006864685.1 Mycolicibacterium hodleri
ATGTTAGGCATGGTTCCAAGTAGTTATTATCGAAGACCAGGCTCAGGTAAGAAAGGTAATAAACCTAGTGAATTTACTTTTAATGAATCTAAAGGATATGTAAGTCAAGATGTTGTTATTGAATCTGTTAAATCCATTTTAAGTAATGAATTTATTGACTGCGGTTACCGTTTAATGAGTTGTTATTTAAAACGAGAAGGTTACTTAATTAATCATAAAAAGCTGTACCGAATTATGAAAGAGGAAGGTTTATTGAAACTAGAAAACCGAATAAACAGGAGTGGTTCTGGTCGTAAATTTGTAAAATATAGAAAAGTAAACACCACTAAACCTTTTGAATGTTTAGAAATGGATATTAAGATGGTTTGGATTCCAAACGTAGGTAAAAATGCTTATTTACTATCCATAATAGACGTACATACTCGCAGAATATTAAAAGATTTTTTCTCTTTCAATATCAAACAAGACAAAGT
>VIFX01000113.1:0-470 GCA_006864685.1 Mycolicibacterium hodleri
ATTCAATATTAATATTCATACGTTAATCCGATTTATCCTTCTCAGGGGCGCGTTTGTAACGCCGTTTACCTGAATCCCAGACAAACGCCGTCCGCTTCCCGTCATCAGTGCCATCCCCTACATCGTCGGCAATGACAAGATCCTCATTGGTTTCTCGATCCAACTGGAGGACGTTTTTTAGCGCCCCACCGGTCGAGATAAAACGGCGCTTGTGAAGCTGCCGCGTCAGCTCAAGAAACCACTCAGGATCGTTTGCCATATCTTCCGGTTTAACGGAGTATTTCAGCGTTTCAGCAACCGCGCTTTGCAGTTGCTCGGCAACGTTGGCCACAACCTCACCTGTCTTAGTTTTTACTGCCCGAATATCGATATTCGGCTCATAGTTCACCCGCAAGCAATCGCGCCAGAGTTCTACCCAACGTTCGTGCTTAACGTAGTTCTTCCCTTTAAACCAAGAAGGTTGCACCATC
>VIFX01000114.1:0-470 GCA_006864685.1 Mycolicibacterium hodleri
GGACAGGCAGTCCCGTGAGGTATCGATGTGCAGTGACCGGTACGCGCTGGAGTGGCCGTTGGGGTTGCGGAACGCCCAGTTACCTCCGACGCGGTCAGAAGACTCGAAGCAGTCGTACTCGATACCGGCGTCGGCGAGGTTCTTGGCCGAGGTGAGGCCGCTGATACCGGCGCCGATGATGGCGGTCCTGGGTGTGGCGTGCATGACTCTCCCTCGACGTTGTGACTGCGGTCACGGTAGCAAGAATTTCTGACAGGAGTCAACAAATCTCCACATCGTTTTCTTATGGAAAATATGGGGAGGACACGGCCTTGAAAGGGCCTGAAGAAGGCGATTTGAACCAGTCCACGCCCATGGTCGCTTCGTTTTTAATTGATATTCATCTACCGTGTGTGAGGTGCGTTACGCCCATGTCCCCGCGGACCGGAGTGTGGAACTGATCGACCTCACGGTCGGTCAACTGTTGGAAC
>VIFX01000115.1:0-468 GCA_006864685.1 Mycolicibacterium hodleri
GTCCAAGCTGATTGGGACGCGGGCCGCGCCCGCGGCGTGGTCGGCTCGCCCCACTTCTTCACCGACGACGGCGGGAATTGGTTCTGTCCCAGCCTGGCCATCGCACGCGACGACGTCGGCAACTTCGTCGTCGCGTGGAAGGAGGGCACGGAGGCCTTCGTGGAGCGCGTCTTCTCCTGAGCCCGACCGGATTTGGTCAGCCAGGATGGCCGGACGGGTGGGGTGTCATGCGAGTCCGAGGAAGAGTTTTTCGAGTTCGTCTTCGGTCATCGGTGTGCGGCCGTCGCATCTGTCTCCGGTGATGCACTCCCGCATTCCGGTGGCGACGATCTTGAATCCGGCTCGGCTCAACGCCTTCGACACGGCGGTGAGTTGGGTGACGACGTCTCGGCAATCGCGACCTTGTTCGATCATCGTGATGACCCCGGCGAGTTGCCCCTGGGCGCGGCGGAGCCGGTTCAGGACTGC
>VIFX01000116.1:0-466 GCA_006864685.1 Mycolicibacterium hodleri
GATTGTAGGGAAGCTGCCAGCAATCTGCTCAGATACTGCGAGTTCTCGAAGCGAGCGTGTCCGCTGCGCCCGGTTTTAGTTGGTGGAGCCGGTGACCGTTGGACTCGATCCGACCGACGACGTGGGCGGCACGTACTGCGGGGCATCCTCGGACAGGCCGATGCACTGGCCGGAGTTGCCGCCGGTGCAGGGAACTCCATCGACCGAGGGCAGGCCGCCCTGGTTCTGCTGGACCGCCGGCGAGTTCGGAACGAGGTCGGGGGTGCATGCGTCGGTGTAGGTGTCCTCGGTCTCGCCGTTGGGGCAGGCGGCCCCGAACGACGGCGCGACGGACGGAGCGGCGACTGCGGCGACCGCGGGTCCCGCGGCGATCGCGAGTGCGAATCCGCCGGCGAGAATCAGTCGTCGTGCCGAGATCTGTTGGGTCGTCATCGCCATGCTTTCTCTAGGTGGGCCCGTCGTGCGC
>VIFX01000117.1:0-464 GCA_006864685.1 Mycolicibacterium hodleri
ATGCAGTGCAGCCTCTGGCGTAGTTCACCGGACGCCACTGCGGCCGAGAGGTTTTCGACGTCGGAGGTGGTGTAGTCCGGGGTGGCATCCGTGACGCCCGTGACACCCCATCGGGCCAGGGTGTCGCTTAGCGCGCGCATCGATGAAATCGACCGTGCGGGAACAGGAGTCGCAGTGTCGTCGGCCCGATGGATACGCCCATTGGGCGGACCTGGTAGACCAAGCATGGCCAGGCCCGCCGAATTGAAGGTCCACAGCGCTCCGCTGCGATGCTGCACACGGACCGGCACCGGCGGTGACAGCCGGTCGAGTAGCTCGCGGTCCAAGGGGCCGGCCACTGAATCGTGATATCCGATGGCCCTGATCCACCCGCTGCCATCGACCTGCGCGGCCGCGAGGGCGGCGATGAATTCATCTCTGCTGCGGACCTGTGGCGGTCCAACCGTGACGGACTCGAATGATGC
>VIFX01000118.1:0-463 GCA_006864685.1 Mycolicibacterium hodleri
GTTTCACGGATCGCTCCGAGGTGACGGCGCTCGACATCGCGGCCTTCCCGAGATTGAGGGCGTCACCTGACGGGCGGTCGACGCGGGCTAAGGCAGAAAAGTATCCCCGTTTGTGGATGAAGTCAATCCACTTATGGGTGGCGCTCGTTACACTGACGGGGATGAGTTCTCACGAAACGACCGGACGTCCGCTGCGTAGCGATGCCGTCCGCAACCGTCAGCGCATCTTGGAGGCGGCGCGTGAGTTGTTTGCTGAGCGTGGTCTCAAGCCCAACCTGAACGACGTGGCACATCACGCCGGCGTGGGCGTCGGAACCGTGTATCGACGGTTCGCCACCAAGGATGACTTGATCCTGGCGATCTTCGAAGACGGCCTGGAGCAACTCATCGCGTTGGCAGGGGAAGCACTGCTGATCGACGACCCGTGGGACGGGTTCGTATGGTTCCTCAATCAGATGTGCGA
>VIFX01000119.1:0-463 GCA_006864685.1 Mycolicibacterium hodleri
CATTCAAACCGTTGGATGTTATCGCTGCGAACACAAACATTACAGCGACAACACATGTTAAATAAAACCCCCACTTACAAAGCAGCATGGCCTTATTTTCTTTAATCATCCGTTCAAAATTACTATTAAATATTTCCCAGCCATTAAAAGAATACTTCTCGCTCCCAAGATGGTTTTGTAATAAAACTTTTTTCATCACATTCCCTGTTATTACATACTTTAGAGGCGATAATTTTATCCATGCAAAAAAAATATCCAACGAATTTGCTTGATCCGCTGGATATTTCAGAATATGACTCGAATAGCACGAAAGATTCACTCGCTTACGCTATCGCCCCGCTTCCGACTTCATCTGCTGGCGGACTTTTTTTCGCACTACGTTTACGCGGTGCAGCCTTTTTCTTATCAGCACTGCCACCACTGCCCGGAGCCACAATGCCGCGAAACTGCCGCACCGGCGTAC
>VIFX01000011.1:0-166966 GCA_006864685.1 Mycolicibacterium hodleri
CGACTACAAGGCCGCCGAACGCCTTCCGGTCGAGCTCGCCACGCAACGGGCCAACGGCGCCGAGCTGTCAGAGCCCGCACCCCGTGGCTGACCACGAGTTCTCCACCGTCGACAGCGAGACCGTCTACGTCGGGAAGATCCTGGCGTTGCGCGCCGACGAGGTCGCCATGCCGGGTGGCCGGACGGCGCGCCGCGAGGTGGTCGAACACTTCGGTGCCGTAGGCATCGTCGCGCTCGACGAGAGCAACAACATCGCGTTGATCCATCAGTACCGGCATCCGGTGGGGCGCCGGCTGTGGGAGCTGCCCGCCGGCCTTCTCGACATCGGCGGCGAGGCACCGCATCTGAGTGCGGCCAGGGAACTCGAGGAAGAGGCAGGGCTGGCGGCCAGGGACTGGGCCGTCCTGGTCGACGTGATCTCGGCACCGGGATTCAGCGACGAATCCGTCCGGATCTTCCTCGCCACGGGTCTGACCGACGTCGGACGGCCCGAAGCGCACGACGAAGAGGCGGACCTCGAGCTCGAATGGTTTCCGCTCGCCGACGCCGTCGAGATGGTGCTCAGCGGCGACATCGTGAATTCCCTTGCCGTGTCCGGCATCTTGGCCGCCAACGCCGTCGACCGCGACGCTCGGGAGCTGCGCCCGGTCGACGCGCCGTGGCCCGACAAGCCGACGAGGTTCGCCGCAAGGCGGACCAACGGGTGACCACCGCCCTGGGCGCCTTGGACGACCAGCTCCGGGGCTACCTCGACCACCTCACCATCGAACGTGGGGTGGCCGCCAACACGCTGAGCTCGTACCGGCGCGATCTGCGCCGCTACGCCGCACATCTGACGGCCAGGGGCGTCGACGACGTCGCCGCGGTCACCGAGGAACACGTCACCGACTTCCTGGTGTCGCTGCGACTCGGGGACGAAGACCTCGGCACCACGCCGCTGTCGGCGGTGTCGGCGGCGCGCACCCTCATCGCGGTCCGCGGCTTTCACCGCTTCGCAGCCGCCGAGGGGCTCACCACCGTCGACGTCGCCCGCGCGGTCAAGCCGCCGACACCGACCCGCCGGCTGCCCAAGAGCATCAGCCTCGACGACGTCGTCGCGCTGCTGGAGGGCGCCGGGGGTGACAGCGAGACCGACGGCCCGCTGACGCTGCGCAACCGCGCACTTCTCGAGGTGCTGTACTCGACCGGCGCCCGCATCTCCGAAGCCGTCGGCCTCGACGTTGACGACGTCGACGTGCAGTCGCGGTCGGTGCTGCTGCGCGGCAAGGGCGGCAAGCAGCGACTGGTGCCGATCGGCCGGCCCGCCGTCAGCGCGCTCGAGGCCTATTACGTCCGCGGCCGCCCCGACCTGGCACGCCGCGGCAAGGGCATCCCGGCAATCTTCCTCAACGCCCGCGGCGGCCGGCTCTCGCGGCAGAGCGCTTGGCAGGTGCTGCAGGACGCCGCCGAGCGCGCGGGCATCTCCGGGTCGGTGTCACCGCACACGCTTCGCCACTCGTTCGCCACCCACCTGTTGGAGGGCGGCGCCGACGTCCGCGTCGTGCAGGAGCTGCTCGGGCATGCATCGGTCACCACCACGCAGATCTACACGCTGGTGACCGTCAGCGCGCTGCGCGAAGTCTGGGCCGGCGCCCATCCACGGGCACGCTGAGGATGTCGGCACCCGAGAATCAGGTGGTCGTCGTCGGGGCGGGGACGGCGGGCCTGGCCGCCGCCCTGTGTCTGAGCGACCTGTCGATCCCGTCGGTGGTGCTCGAGCGCGGCGACGGGGTCGGCGCGGCGTGGCGGTCGCGTTACGACCGGTTGCGGCTCAACACCGGCCAACGCTATTCGCATCTGCCAAAGCGGCCGTATCCCAAGGGAACTCCCGTGTTTCCGACCCGCGACCAGGTGGTCGCCCATCTCGAGGAGCACGCCGGTGAGCGGGGCATTGAGCTGCGGCTGAACACCCCCGTCGAGCGGGTGGTCCGGCGCAAGCCCACCGGGTGGGGCGTGCTGACCCCCGACGGGATCGTCGGCGCGGCGCACGTCGTCGTGGCGACCGGTTACCTCCACACGCCGGTGCTGCCGGACTGGCCGGGATCGGCGTCGTTCCCCGGCGAGGTGCTGCACTCGTCGGCCTACCGAAGTCCACGTCCGTTCGCGGGCAAGCGGGTGCTGGTGGTGGGCGCCGGCTCGTCGGGCCTGGAGATCGCGCACGACCTCGCGACCGGTGGCGCCGCAAAGGTGTGGCTGTCGGTGCGCACCCCGCCGAACGTGATGCCGCGGACCGGCCCCGGCGGACGGCCCAACGACGTCGTCTCACGGCCGCTGTTCCACCTGCCGCCACGGCTGGCCGACGCGGTGGCGCGGCGCGCCCGGCTGGCAGCCTTCGGCGATCTGAGCGAGTTCGGCCTGCCGATACCCCGGGAGGGGCCGTTCAGCCGGGCCCACCGCCTGCACGCCGCGCCGACGATCGTCGACCCGGAGGTCGTCGCCGCCGTCCGCGACGGCGCAATCGAGGTCGTCGCCGCGGTGACCGCGTTCGAGGCATCCTCGGTGGTGCTGACCGACCGCGCCCGAGTCGACGCCGACGTGGTGATCGCCGCCACGGGCTACCGGACCGGGCTGGAGCCGCTCGTCGGCCAGCTCGGCGTGCTGACCGACGCCGGGACCCCGAGGGTCGGCGGTGACGTCGCCGCCGAGCCGGGGTTGTGGTTCCTCGGAATGTGGTCCCGCCCGTCGCTGATCGGCTACACCTCCGCGCAGGCCGAGCGGGTGGCGGCGCGGATCGCCAGGGCGATCGCCGAGTCCCAGCGGTCCAAGCGGAACAAGCTCTTCTAGCCGACCGCGCGGGTCTGGCGTCCAGAGCGTTCTCATCCCGTTAAACTCCAAGCGATGTTCGCCAAGCCCGAAGGATGCCTGACCGGCGGCGGTCCCGAGTGACCGACGACGCTGGTACCCCCGACGGCTCTGGCGTGTCGGACGCGGTAGGCCATACCGGCCGTCCACCCCGGTTCATCCCGGAACCGAAGCCCCGGAGCATGCACGGCCCGGCCAAGGTCATCGCGATGTGCAACCAGAAGGGTGGCGTCGGCAAGACGACGTCCACCATCAACCTGGGTGCGAGCCTCGCCGAGTACGGCCGTCGGGTGTTGCTGGTCGACCTCGACCCGCAGGGCGCGCTGTCCGCCGGTCTCGGCGTGCCGCATTACGAGCTCGACCACACGGTGCACAACCTGCTGATCGAGCCGCGGGTGTCGGTCGAAGACGTGCTGATCAAGACCCGCGTCAAGGGCATGGACCTGGTGCCGAGCAACATCGACCTGTCGGCGGCGGAGATTCAGCTGGTCAACGAGGTCGGCCGCGAGCACTCGCTGTCCCGGGCGCTGCACCCCGTGCTGGACCGCTACGACTACGTGCTGATCGACTGCCAGCCGTCCCTTGGCCTGCTCACGGTCAACGGGCTGGCCTGCGCGGACAGCGTCATCATCCCCACCGAGTGCGAGTACTTCTCGCTGCGCGGACTGGCGTTGCTGACCGACACCGTCACCAAGGTCAAGGAACGCCTCAACCCGAAGCTGGACATCGGCGGAATCCTCATCACCCGCTACGACCCGCGCACCGTCAATTCCCGTGAGGTGATGGCGCGGGTGCTACAGCAGTTCGGCGATCTGGTGTTCGACACCGTCATCACCAGGACCGTCCGCTTCCCCGAGACCAGCGTCGCCGGTGAGCCCATCACCACCTGGGCGCCCAAATCCACTGGTGCACAGGCGTATCGGTCGTTGGCGCGTGAGGTCATCGACCGGTTCGGCGCGTGAGCTCGCCGGTACCGGAGGAGGCACCGCAGACGGGGTTTCAGGTCCGTCTGAGCAACTTCGAGGGTCCGTTCGACCTGCTGCTGCAGCTGATCTTCGCCCACCGGATGGACGTGACCGAGGTCGCACTGCACCGGGTCACCGACGACTTCATCGCCTACACCAAGCACATCGGCCGCCAGTTTGCGCTCGACGAGACCACGGCGTTCCTCGTGATTGCCGCCACCCTCCTCGACCTCAAGGCGGCCCGACTGCTGCCCGCCGGTGAGGTGCACGACGAGGAAGACCTGGCGCTGCTCGAGGTTCGCGACCTGTTGTTCGCCCGGCTGCTGCAGTACCGCGCGTTCAAGCACGTGGCGGTGATGTTCGGCGAACTCGAGGCCGCCGCGTTGCGCAGCTACCCGCGGTTGGTGTCGCTCGAAGACAAGTTCTCCGACCTGTTACCCGAGGTCATGCTGGGTGTGGACGCCGACGCCTTCGCTCAGATCGCCGCGTCGGCCTTCACCCCACGGCCGGTCCCGACGGTCGGCCTGAGTCACCTGCACGTTCAGGGGGTGTCGGTGCCCGAGCAGGCCCGCCTGTTGCTGGGAATGCTCGAAGAACGCGGGATCGGGGCGTGGGCGTCGTTCTCCGACCTGGTCGCCGACTGCGGAGCGACGATCGAGATCGTCGGGCGGTTCATGGCGCTGTTGGAGTTGTTCCGTGCCAACGCGGTAGCATTTGACCAGCCAGAACCGCTTGGAGTGCTGCAGGTTTCGTGGACCGGGGATCGCCCGACCAGCGAATACCTGGCGACGGCGGTGGAAGAGTGAGAAATACGCAGATGACCGACGACCGTCCCGAGCCCGACGTTGCCTCCGATCTGGGGGTCGACCTCGCGCTCGAGCCCCACATGGACGACTCCGAACTCGGTGCCGTGCTGGAGGCCCTGCTGTTGGTGGTCGACACGCCGGTGACCGTCGACGCGCTGTCCACTGCGGTCGACCAGCCCGCCCACCGGGTCGCGGCGAAGTTGCGCCTGATGGCCGACGAGTTCACCGCCCGCGAGAGCGGCATCGACCTGCGCGAGGCCGGCGGTGGCTGGCGGATGTACACCAGGTCCCAGTACGCGCCATTCGTCGAGCGGCTCTTGCTGGACGGCACCCGCTCGAAGCTGACCCGTGCCGCGCTGGAGACGCTGGCCGTGGTCGCCTACCGGCAGCCGGTGAGTCGGGTCCGGGTGAGCGCCGTGCGTGGCGTCAACTGCGACGCCGTGATGCGCACCCTGCTGGCCCGCGGTCTGATCATCGAATCCGGTACCGACTCCGACACGGGCGCAACCACTTTCGCGACGACCGAGCTGTTCCTCGAACGGCTGGGGCTCTCCACGTTGGCGGACCTCCCCGACATCGCTCCGCTTCTCCCAGACATCGACAACATCGACGACATCACCGAGTCATTGGCCGACGAACCCAGGTTCGTGAAACTCGGTGTGGTGCCCAACAATCAACCGCTGGCCTTCGACGTGGACAAGGACTGACATGGCCGACGAAGACGAAGGCACCCGACTGCAGAAGGTGCTCTCCCAGGCGGGGGTTGCCTCCCGCCGCGTTGCGGAGCGCATGATCCGCGACGGCCGGGTGGAGGTCGACGGACACATCGTGACCGAGATGGGCACGCGGGTCGACGTCGACAACGCGGAGATCCGCGTCGACGGGGTGAAGATCCGGCGCGACGACACCATGGTGTACCTGGCGATCAACAAAGAGCGCGGCATGCACTCGACGATGTCCGACGACCAGGGCAGGCCCTGCGTCGGAGACCTCGTCGAGTACCGGGTCCGCGGCAACAAGAAGCTCTTCCACGTGGGCCGACTGGACGCCGACACCGAGGGTCTGCTGATCCTGACCAATGACGGCGAGCTGGCCCACCGTCTGATGCACCCGTCCTACGAGGTGCCCAAGACGTATCTGGCGACGGTCGTCGGATCGGTGCCGCGTGGCCTCGGCAAGAAGCTGAAGGCGGGCATCGAGTTGGACGACGGTCCCATTCACGTCGACGACTTCGGGATGGTCGACACGGTGCCCGGCAAGTCACTGGTGACGGTGACGCTGCACGAGGGGCGCAAGCGGATCGTGCGACGGATGTTGGCCGCGGTCGGCTTTCCCGTCACCGACCTGGTCCGCACCGACATCGGCACCGTCACCCTCGGTGAGCAGAAGCCCGGCAGCATCCGGGTTCTGACGAGCAAAGAGGTCGGCGAACTCTACAAGGCGGTGGGAATGTGAGTGCCCCCTTGACGATTGCCGTCGACGGACCGGCGGGCACCGGAAAGTCCTCCGTCTCACGGGGTTTGGCGCGAGCCCTCAGTGCGCGCTACCTGAACACCGGAGCGATGTACCGGATCGTGACGCTGGCCGTGCTGCGCGCGGGTCTGGATCTCGACGACGCCGCGGCGGTGGCCGAGTTGGCGTCGCGCGTCGACCTGGCCGTCGGTTTCGATCCCGACGAAGACTTGTACTTCCTTGGGGGAGAAGACGTCTCGGTCGAAATCCGCGGCGACGCGGTGACCAAGGCGGTCTCGGCGGTCTCCGCCGTCCCCGAGGTGCGGACCCGACTGGTGGACCGGCAGCGTGAACTGGCCGACGGCCCGGTGGCCGTGGTGGTCGAGGGCCGCGACATCGGCACCGTCGTGCTGCCCGACGCCGACCTCAAGGTGTTCCTGACGGCCTCGCCCGAGGAGCGGGCCCGTCGCCGCAACGATCAGAACGTCGAGTCCGGCCTGCCCGGCGACTACGACGCGGTGCTGGCCGACGTGCTGCGCCGCGACCACCTGGATTCCACCCGTGCCGTGTCGCCCCTGCGCGCGGCCGACGACGCGATCGTCGTCGACAGCAGTGACATGTCTCAGTCCGAGACCGTGGCATGTCTTCTCGACCTGGTCGAGCGAGCTCGCCAAGAACAGAGTGTAAAGCAATGAGCGACAACGACATTGGTGACATCGGCGTCGAGGCCGACGGTACCTGGACCGACGAGGGTGACTGGGAACTGTCGCCCGACGGCGTAGAGATCGGCGATCTGGAGGCAGAGTTCGCCCCACCGCCCGTCGTCGCGGTGGTCGGACGGCCCAACGTCGGCAAGTCCACGCTGGTGAACCGCATCCTCGGCCGTCGTGAGGCCGTCGTGCAGGACATCCCCGGCGTCACCCGCGACCGGGTGTCCTACGACGCGAACTGGCTGGGACGCCGGTTCATGGTGCAGGACACCGGCGGCTGGGAACCGGACGCCAAGGGTCTGCAGCAACTGGTGGCCGAGCAGGCCACCGTCGCGATGCGCACCGCCGACGCGATCATCCTGGTGGTCGACTCGGTCACCGGCGCGACCAGCGCCGACGAGGCCGCGGCCAAGCGTCTTCAGAAGTCGGGCAAGCCGGTCTTCCTGGCGGCCAACAAGGTCGACAACGAGAAGATGGAATCCGAGGCCGCGCTGCTGTGGTCCCTCGGGTTGGGGCAGCCGTACCCCGTCAGCGCGATCCATGGCCGCGGCGTGGCCGATTTGCTCGACGCGGTCCTCGAGGTGCTGCCCGAGGTCTCCGAGATGGGGTCCGGCACGGGCGGTCCGCGGCGCGTGGCGCTGGTCGGCAAGCCGAACGTCGGCAAGAGTTCGTTGATCAACCGGCTGGCCGACGAAGAGCGGTCGGTGGTGCACGACGTCGCCGGTACCACGGTCGACCCCGTCGACTCGCTGATCGAACTTGGCGGCAAGCTCTGGCGCTTCGTCGACACCGCGGGTCTGCGCCGCAAGGTCGGGCAGGCCAGCGGGCACGAGTTCTACGCCTCGGTGCGCACGCACGGTGCGATCGACGCCGCCGAGGTCGTCGTCGTCATGATCGACTCGTCGCAACCGTTGACCGAGCAGGATCAACGGGTGCTCTCGATGGTGATCGAGGCGGGACGGGCCGTCGTCCTGGCGTTCAACAAGTGGGACCTGATGGACGAGGATCGGCGCTACCTGCTGGACCGCGAGATCGACCTGTCCCTGGAGCAGGTGCAGTGGGCGCAGCGGGTGAACATCTCCGCCAAGACCGGCC
This sequence comes from Mycolicibacterium hodleri, assembly GCA_006864685.1. GTDB lineage: Bacteria > Actinomycetota > Actinomycetes > Mycobacteriales > Mycobacteriaceae > Mycobacterium > Mycobacterium hodleri_B. The sequence goes on from VIFX01000011.1 coordinate 7,870, forward strand.
GCGCGGTGCAGCGGCTGGTGCCTGCCCTGGAGGCGGCGCTCGCCTCGTGGGACAAGCGCATCACCACCGGTCAGCTCAACACGTTCCTCAAGGAACTCGTCGCCGCGACGCCGCCGCCGGTGCGCGGTGGCAAGCAGCCCAAGATCCTGTTCGCCACCCAGGCGACGGCGCGGCCGCCGACCTTCGTGCTGTTCACCTCGGGCTTCCTCGAGGCGGGTTACCGGCGCTTCATCGAGCGCAAGCTGCGCGAGAAGTTCGGCTTCGACGGCAGCCCCATCAAGATCAACGTCCGCGTGCGGGAGAAGCGCGCCCAGGGCGGCAAGAAGCGCTGACGCGCGACGTGTGCGTATGCTGAACGCAACACGTATGGGAGGGGAGTGGTGATGGCTGATCTGGCCTTCCGAACCGCGCCCTCCCATGCCTTCGCACTGGAGCCGTTCTGGCCCTCACGACGTTTCATCGCTTTCGACGAATGGTGTTGTACGCGCGTTTGATTCGCGTCCACAACCCTTGTGGCACATCTTTGGTGCCATTGATCGAAAGTAGCCGGACCTCGTGCGTTCGCTCATCATCTTCACCCTCGTCGGCGTAGGGGCTCAGCTCGTCGACGGTGCGCTCGGCATGGCCTTCGGCGTCACGGCTTCGACGCTCTTGGTCCTCAGCGGCGTCGCGTCGGCCCAGGCCAGCGCCGCGGTCCACCTCGCCGAAGTGGGCACCACCTTCGCCTCGGGCATCTCGCACTGGAAGTTCAAGAACATCGACTGGGGACTCGTCCTGCGGCTCGGTGTGCCGGGTGCGGTCGGCGCATTCCTCGGCGCGACGGTGCTGTCGTCGTTGTCGACCGAGGACGCGGCACCGGTGATGGCGGCGATCCTGTTGGCGATCGGCGTCTACGTGCTGCTGCGGTTCTCGCTGAAGAACCCACCCGCGGTCAAGGTCGGCACGACCAAGCACGGCGCCAAGTTCTTGGCGCCGCTGGGATTGTTCGGGGGCTTCATCGACGCGTCCGGCGGCGGCGGCTGGGGTCCGGTCACCACCAGCACGCTGCTGTCGCAGGGCAAGACGGCGCCGCGCACGGTCATCGGCTCGGTGAGCGCGTCGGAGTTCCTGGTCGCGGTGTCGGCGTCGGTCGGATTCCTGATCGGCCTGCGCGAGGAGTTCTTCGACAACCTGCCCGTGGTGCTGGGGTTGGCGATCGGCGGTGTCATCGCGGCGCCGTTCGCGGCCTGGCTGGTGAGCCGGGTGAGCCCCGCACTGCTGGGCACCGCGGTCGGTGGCGTCATCGTGCTGACCAACTCGCAGAAGTTGGTCAAGTACTTCGGCATCACGTCGCCGTGGTCGACGCTGATCTACGCCACCATCGTCGTGGCATGGGCGTCGTTCGTGTACCTCGCGTGGAAGCTGTCGAAGGCGCCCGCGTTCGTCCCCAACGCGCTCGAAGCCGAAACGGTCGACGACGCTCGCTGACGGCGGGTCGGCACCGGCCCGATAGGGTCGCTGGGTGTCCGTCGCCCACATGATCCTGATCGCCCTTGCGGGTGTCGGAGCCGGCGCGATCAACGCGGTCGTCGGTTCGGGCACCCTGATCACCTTCCCGACGCTGGTGGCGCTGGGCTACCCGCCGGTGACCGCCACGATGTCGAATGCGGTCGGCTTGGTGGCCGGCGGAATCTCGGGCACCTGGGGTTACCGCCGCGAACTCAAGGGCCAGTGGAGCCGGCTGAAGTGGCAGATCCCGGCGTCACTGCTTGGCGCGGTGCTCGGGGCATGGCTGTTGCTTCACCTGCCGGAGAAGGTGTTCATCACCGTCGTGCCGATCCTGCTGATCGGCGCGTTGCTACTGGTGGTGTTGGGTCCGCGGATTCAGGCATGGGCGAAGAAGAGGTCGGCCGACGAGGCAACGCCGATCTCCACCGGGCGGATGGCCCTCGTGGTCATCGGGACGTTCGCCGTCGGAGTCTACGGCGGCTACTTCACGGCGGCCCAAGGCATTCTGCTGATCGGCGTGATGGGCGCTTTGCTGCCCGAGTCGATGCAGCGGATGAACGCGGCGAAGAACCTGCTGTCACTGCTGGTGAACGTGGTCGCCGCGGCGGCGTACACGCTGGTCGCGTTCGACCGGATCAGCTGGGTCGCGGCGGGACTGATCGCCGTTGGTTCGCTGCTCGGCGGGTTCCTCGGCGCCCACTACGGGCGGCGGCTGTCGCCCAAGGCACTGCGGATCATCATCGTGATCGTCGGCCTGATCGGGCTGTACCGTCTGCTGGCCGTCTAGACGTCGGAGCTCTCCCGCCACAGGTCGATGCCCGAGTCCGAGGCGTACTTGTCGATCTCGGTCAGCTCGTCGGCGGTGAAGTCCAGGTTGTCCAGCGCTCCGAGGTTCTCGTCGAGCTGTTCGACGCTGGAGGCGCCAATCAGAGTCGAGCTCACCGCGGGGTCACGCAAGACCCAGGCCAGTGCCAGCTGCGCCAGCGACTGACCACGACGCTCGGCGATGGCCGCGAGACCCCGCAACTGTCCAAGTACCTCGTCGGTCACCAAGTCGTCGTCGAAGGTGGGGCGTGCCGTGGCGCGGTCGACGTCGCCCGCGGCGCGCTGCAGGTAACGGTCGGTCAGCAGGCCCTGGCCAAGGGCGGTGAACGCGATGGCGCCCATGCCCGCCTTGGTGAGCTCGTCGGTCAGGCCGCCCTCGATCCACCGGTTCAGCAGCGAGTAGGACGGCTGGTGAATCACCAGCGGCGTGCCCATGCGCTCGGCGATGGCCGACGCCTCGGCGGTCTTCGCCGCGGAGTACGACGAGATGCCCACGTAGCGCGCCTTGCCCGCCCGCACCGCCGTGTCGAGGGCGCCGATGGTTTCCTCGAGCGGCGTCACCGGGTCGATGCGGTGGGAGTAGAAGATGTCCACGTAGTCCAGGCTCATGCGGTCGAGGGACTCGTCGAGGCTTGCCAACAGATAGGCGCGGCTGCCGAGCTGACCGTAGGGTCCTGGCCACATGTCCCAGCCGGCCTTGGTGGAGATGAGCAACTCGTTGCGGTATGGCTTGAAGTCGCGGCGCATCATCCGGCCGAAGTTCTCCTCGGCCGATCCGTACGGCGGGCCGTAGTTGTTGGCGAGGTCGAAGTGGGTGATGCCGCGGTCGAAGGCGTGCCGCAGCACCTGCCGGATGACGTCGAAGGGCCGGTTGTCGCCGAAGTTGTACCAAAGGCCCAACGAGATCGCGGGGAGCAGCAAACCAGAGGTTCCCACGCGGCGGTAGGGCATCGCGTCATAGCGGTCGCGGGCGGCCACCCAAGGGTCGTGGGTGAAGGGAACGTCGGTGATCGCGAGGTCGTCGGACATGACTCAATCGTAGGGGGAGCGGCTAGAAGTTTTGGCGATCTGCTTCCTGTTCGAGCACGGCGTCGAGGTCGGAGAGCCGGTCCATGTTGGCGACCACGCGTTGGGTTCGGTTGTTCTTGGCGAGCATGTCGCGGTTGTGGTGCACGAAGTTCCAGTAGCCGGCGGTGAAGGGGCAGGCGTCGTCCCCGAGCCGCTTCTTCGGGTCGTAGGCGCAGTCGCCGCAGTGGTCGCTCATCTTGTTGATGTAGGCGCCGCCGGAGGCGTACGGCTTGGTGGCGAGCAGGCCACCGTCCGCGTGCTGAGACATGCCGATGACGTTCGTCGGCATCACCCAGCGGAAGCCGTCGACGTAGGAGGTGGCGAACCACTCGGTGAGTGCGTCGGGCCGATAGCCGCGTTGCAGGGCGTGGTTGCCGAGCACCATGAGGCGTTGGATGTGGTGGCTCCAGCCGCGGTCCCGAACGCCCGCGATGGCGTGCTTCAGGCATTCGGCGGTGACGGCGTCGGCGTCGAGGTTGGCCCACCATTCTGGTAGATCCTGGTGTGCGCCAAGGGCGTTGTTCTTCGTGTACTTGGGGCCGAAGTGCCAATACAGGTGCCACATGTACTCGCGCCAGCCGAGGATTTGGCGGATGAAGCCCTCGACGGCGGCCAGCGGTGCCCGACCGTCGCGGTAGGCCTTCTCGGCGGCCTCGACCGCGTCGAGCGGATGCAGCACGCCGAGGTTGAGGGGGACCGACAGCAGCGAGTGCGACATGGCCCAGTCCTGGCCCATGATGGCGTCCTCGTAGCGGCCGAACAGGGGGAGTCGGTGTTCGACGAACCGATCGAGCGCGCGCTTCGCCTCGGTGGGAGTGACGGCGAACAGGCGCGGGCCGTCGACGCCGACGGTGTCGAGGTCCATCCCGTCGAGGTCGCGCCGGACCCGGTCGTCGACGTCGTCCTCCCGCGGTTGGTAGGGCTTGGGCAGGCCGAGCGTCTTCTGCTTCTTGGGTGGTGACTCGCGGTTGTCCTCGTCGTAGTTCCACCGGTTGCCGACGGGTTCGCGGCCGTCCATCAGGACGTCGAAGCGGCGACGCTGGTCGCGGTAGAAGTCCTCCATGCGGAAACGCGTCCGATCGCCGGCCCACTGCTGAAAGTCCTTGCGCGGCAACGCGAACATCGGAGTGGGCAGGACGTCGGTGACGAGGCCCTGCTGCTTGAGCTTCACGACGAACCGCTCCGCGGCATGCGAGGTCGGCTCGTGGACCAGGACGGGACGGCCGAACTGCTCGAGCGCGTCGGTGTAGGTGTCGGCCTCGACGAGCGTGGCGCGGTCGCCGAGGTCTTCCTTGGCGTGGCGCAGTGCCGACAGGACCAGGTGCAGCTTCTGCCGGTGGTAGCGCCGCTTTCGGAGCGCCGAGGTGGCCTCGACGAGCAGGACTTCGCGGTGGGCGTGCTCGCCGCCGTACATCGCGGGCCCCAGCTGGTCGGCGAAGAGCCACAGGGGAGTGTCGTCGCGCGTCGTCGGGGCCACGCCTCGTTCATACCCGCGACCACCGACGGCCACGCGGTTGGGATTGCAGGCACCCGCTGCTGTAGCATTTCGACGGCTGCCGGTGATCCCGGCAGCGCCGCGGGCTGTGGCGCAGCTTGGTAGCGCACTTGACTGGGGGTCAAGTGGTCGCAGGTTCAAATCCTGTCAGCCCGACGCAGAAAAACCCGCTCTGACCAGTGTCAGAGCGGGTTTTGTCGGTTGGGGGATTCGGCGGACCCAAGCCAGTGTCCCGGCAATGTCCCAAGCGAGGTTCGGTGGGCCAACCGCCAGCCGAACAAAACGGCACCGACAACGTGCACCGGAGTCGCCCGCGCCCGCCATCGGGTCAGTGTGAGCTGCCGAAGTCACCAGATGCCTGGCGGGTCAGTGCCTGACGTCGTCGACCACCGGGAGCTCGCCCTGGCGTGCCGCTTCGACGATGCTCTCGCCAAGGGCAGCGCATGCCAGGAACGGCTCGGTGCGCCCGCGAACCGCCACTCGTTCGGCAAGGCTGCGCTCCAGGCAGCCCTGCACGGCAGCGGCATCCCACTGGACGCTGGTCTGGTCCCAGCTGCTCTTGCGGACCAGAACTCGGGACTCGCACCGGCCGCACCGGATGGGCGTCATCGGGACGTCGGCGAGTCGGTTGTCCGGACGAAGGGTCATCCCACCGTTTCCGCCAGTGCCGCTCTGGCCGCCATGCCGTCCTCGATCTCCTTCATCCACGCCTCGCCGGGGCGGGTCGTGTCGAGCTCGAACTCGAACCGGTCCACCATGTCAGCGGTGACGTCGGCCACGTCGACGTAGAACTGCTCGTACCAGCGTCGCAGTTGATACACCGGTCCGTCCTCTTCGACGAGCAACGGGTTGTCGATGCGGGCTTTGCTTCGCCAGATCGCCACGTCTTGTTCGAAGCCCATCTTGACGAAATCCCCCAGGGCGACGGCGGTTTGGATGGCTTGCTCCTCCGGCAGGTACTCCGACTTCTCGACGACGATGCCGTATTGCAGCACAAAGGAATTGGCGTCGATGGGGTAGTGGCAGTTGATCAGCACGGTGCGTTGGTCGGCGCCGTCGTAGTGGTAGGTGAGGTCGTCGATCATGAACGACGGTCCGTGGTAAGACGCCAGCGACGTGGTGCCCAGCATCTTGACCCCTTCGGGATCCGCGATGTCGGGGCGGGCGCCGCTCTTCATGTACTGGGTGGCGACGTGGCCCTCGAAGATGTTCTTGAAGTGGGTAGGGAGCGACCCGTGGATGTAGAAGAAGTGGGCCATGTCCACGACGTTGTCGATGATCTCGCGACAGTTGGTGTTCACGACGGTGGTGTACCAATGCCAGTCGGTCCAGTTCGTACTCGTCGCACCGTCGATCCGGGGGATGGACACGTCGGCGGGCGGAGGTTTGCGTTCCGGGTCGTTCCAGACGAAGAGCATTCCGTCCTGTTCGAGCGTCGGCCACGTCGCGGTTCGTGCCAGCCGCGGAACCCGCTTGCTGTAGGGCACGTTCTTGCACCTGCCGTCACCGCCCCAGCGCCAATCGTGGAAGGGGCAGGCGATCTCGTTGCCCTTCACCTGGCCTTGGGAGAGGTCACCGCCCATGTGACGGCAGTAGCCGTCGAGCACGTTGATCGCATCGTCGGTACCGCGGAAGACCACCAACTTCTGCCCAAAGGCGTTGACAGCGTGCGGCTTTCCGTCGCCAAAGTCCCGTGTGAGCCCCAGGCAGTGCCACCCGCGGGCGAACCGGGTCGGCGCTGCGTCGGCTTCGATCAGGCGAACGTGGTCAGGCAGGCTTTCCGTACTCATCAGCATCGTCTTTCGGCTTGGCTGTGGTCTGCTCCGGTGAATTCAACCGCGAAGCGCAGTGCGCGAGTGCGCCGTGTTCCGCTCATCAGGACGGTGGCGTCCCAAGCGATGGGCGCAGGCTTAGATTTCCGGTCGTGACGACTGCGCTTTCATCGACGATTCCCACCGGCTTGCCCGTATGCGACACCACCGTCGACCTGTTGGTCGTCGGCTCGGGTACCGGCATGGCGGCCGCGCTGGCTGCCCATGAACGCGGCATGTCGGTCCTCATCGTCGAGAAGTCCTCCGTCGTGGGCGGTTCCACGGCCCGCTCGGGAGGGGCGCTGTGGTTGCCGGCCAGTCCGGTCCTGGCCGACGCCGGGGCTGGCGACACCTCCGGTCGGGCGCAGACCTACCTGGAGTCCGTCGTCGGGGACAGCACGTCGGTGGCCCGAGCGACCGCCTTCCTCGAGAACCAGGCACCGACCGTGGAGATGCTGCGGCGCACCACGCCGATGCGTCTGTTCTGGGCCAAGGACTACTCGGACTACCACCCCGAGGAGCCGGGTGGCTCTGCCGCGGGGCGTACCTGCGAATGCCGGCCGTTCGACACGTCCGTCCTCGGCGAGTACCGCAGCCGGTTGCGGCCGGGAATCATGAAGGTTTCGGTGCCGATGCCCACCACCGGCGCGGACTACCGCTGGCTCAACCTGATGGCGCGAGTACCCCGAAAGGGCTTGCCGCTGATCGCCAAACGGCTCGCGCAGGGTGTCGGCGGGCTTCTTCTCGGCAGACATTACGTGGCTGGTGGTCAGGCCTTGGCGGCAGCCATGTTCGCCGGTGTTCTCCGGGCTGGCATACCCATCTGGACCGACACGACCTTGACGAGGTTGACCACCGAGGGGGGCCAAGTCACCGGTGCGGTGGTCGAGCAAGGCGGGCAGGACTACGTGATCACCGCTACCCGCGGTGTCGTGTTGGCGGCGGGCGGGTTCGACCACAGCATGGAGATGCGGTGGAAGTTCCAGTCGGAGGCGCTACAACCGCACGCCAGCTTGGGTGCCGACACCAACACTGGTGACGCGATCCGCCTCGGTCAGGACGTGGGTGCAGCCATCGAACTGATGGAGCAATCGTGGTGGTTCCCCGCGGTGGCACCGTTGCCTGGAGGGGCGCCCGCCGTGCTGTTGGCCGAACGTTCACTGCCGGGTTCGCTCATCGTCGACCAATGCGGCGACCGGTTCGCCAACGAATCTGCCGACTACATGTCGTTCGGGCAGTTGGTTCTCGATCGGGAACGCAGTGGCAACCCGGTGGAAACGATGTGGATGGTATTCGACCAGCAGTACCGCAACAGCTATGTCTTTGCCGCAGAACTCTTCCCGCGCATGCCGATTCCACAAAGTTGGTATGACGCGGGTATCGCCCATCGGGCCGACGACATCGAGGCACTGGCCGAGGCCATGGAAGTACCGCGAGATCGATTCCTGCACAATTTGTCTCGCTTCAACGACGGTGCCTACGCCGGCGACGATCCCGACTTTCAGCGCGGTCGCAGCGCCTACGACCGCTATTACGGTGACCCGACCGTCACCCCGAACCCGAACCTGCGTCCGTTGACCAAGGGGCCGTTCTACGCGGTCAAGATGGTCCTCAGCGACCTGGGTACCTGTGGCGGTCTCCGTGCCGACGATCGGGCGCGGGTGCTGCGTGAGGACGGCGGCGTGGTCGAAGGTCTGTTCGCCCTTGGGAATACCGCCGCGAACGCGTTCGGTGCGAGCTACCCCGGTGCGGGGGCGACCATCGCTCAGGGACTGGTCTACGGCTACATCGCCGCGGAGACCGCCGCCGCGTCCGCTGCAGTCTCCTAGGTCTGGTCGTCCTCCTCGGAGGCGACCTTTCGTTCGACTTCCTGCCAGTACCTGGGCCCGGGACCCGGTACGCCCTGGGCGCCGCCGGAGCGCGCGTAGGCCTCTTCGGCGCCGTCGAGGTCCTTGATCATCTGCAGCGCGAGTTCACGCTCGCTGGCGTAGTACCGTGCCGCCCACTGCAATGCGAGCCGCGGGTACGCCCAGGCGTCCAGCGTCTCGGCGCCGTGCGCGTCGTGGGCGGCCTGGCGCTGCATGCTCTCGGCGAACGCCACGTGTTCCTGCAGCAACTCCTTGAGCTTCGCGGCGCCCGCCAAGTGACCGAACGCAACCCGAAGCAGCACACTGTGTTTCAGCATCGGCGGGTCGGCTGGACTGTCGTTGGCCCATCGGGTGACCGCTTCCAACCCGGCCGGGGTGATCTTGTACAGGCGTCGGCTGCGGGCGCCGTTGTCGTGGTCAAGGCGTGAGGTGACCAGTCCGAGCTTCTCGAGTTTCTTCAGTTCGGTGTAGATCTGACTGAACGACGGGCTCCAGTAGAAGTACCGGATGCTCCACTCGGTGACCTTCTTGACGTCGTAGCCGGACAATTCGTCCTCGTAGGACAGGATGGCCAGGATCGCCCAGCTGGTCGCCGCAAGAGTCGATTTCGCCGCCGCCTCGTCACCCTCCATTGCCGAAGACTAGCAACCCCACCCCCTGGCGGTCCTGCGCTGACCGGTGGTCGGGAGGGGGCGTTGCGCCGGCGGCAGGCGTCCGAGATCGTGACGAGCAGGTACGACAGTGACGGAGTTTCGATGAGCACATCGGAGTACGCGCGGCCCGATGCACGCGTGATCAGCCCACCGGACCCGGCGACGATGCGCGCGGTGCTCGGTCACTTCTGCACCGGCGTGGCCGTCATCACCGGCCACGACGGCACGCGACCGCACGGCTTCGCCTGCCAGTCGGTGACCTCGGTGTCGCTGGACCCGCCGTACGTCTCGTTCTGCCCGGCGCACACCTCGACGAGCTGGCCGTTGATCCGACGCGGGGGCAAGGTCTGCATCAACGTCCTCGCCGTCGACCAGCGTTCGATCTGTGCCAAGTTCGCCACGCCGGGCGCCGACAAGTTCGCCGACGTGTCGTGGGCGCCGGGCGAGAACGGGTGCCCCGTCCTCGACGGTGCCTTGGCCTCCATCGAGGCTGACGTCGAGTTCGAGCACGTGGCCGGTGACCACGGGATCGTCGTCGCCAGGGTCACCGGGCTGCACGCACACACGGACAGGCACCCGTTGCTGTTCTACCGCGGCGGGTATGGCGGCATCACCGTCCATGACTGACCCACATCCACTGGATGCGATGTACGAACCCCTCGCCGTCGCCGTCCGTCGCCTCGTCGACTTCACCATCCGGACGGAGGCCGACGGCGCCGCGGTGCTGGCCGCGACGCGCCTGGTCAACGAGACGAGCGAGCTCCTCGGGGTCGCCCTGATGCCTGGTTCGTTCGGCGTACGAACGGCGCCCGACGGTCGTGTGGGCGTGCTCGGCAACGTCGTGATCGGCACCCGCAACCCGGTCGCGCCGCCACTGGTGGTCCACCACGAGGCCGACGGTCGAGTGTGGGCGGAATTCGTCCTCGGTGCGCAGTACGAGGGTTCGGCCGGGCACGTGCACGGCGGCATCTGTGCCCTGATCCTTGACCACGTCCTCGGCGCCACCGCCCACCAACCGGGCAGGCCCGCGTACACCGGCACGCTGACTCTGCGCTACGTGCGAGGGACGCGGTTGGGAGCGCTGCGCGCCGAGGCGCGGGTCGACCGCGTGGACGGTGTCAAGACGTTCGCGGTGGGGGAGATCTACGACGCCGAAGGGGTCACGGTCACGGCGGAGGGCGTGTTCGTCCGCCCCAAGGTGCAGGCGCCGTAGTCACACCGCCCGTGTCGTCGACCGCGCCTGACGGCTGCCCGTCGTCGCCGCGTGGCCGCCGGCGCGTCGGCCGCTGAAGATGCAGTCCGACAACGACAGTCCGCTGACGTAGCTGTTGGAGCAGATCCCAACCGCCGTGCGGCCCGCCGCGTAGAGCCCCGCGACGGTGCCGCCGTCGCGGTGCACGACCTCCCCGGAGCGTTCGTCGACGTTCAGGCCGCCCAGGGTCAGCCCCGGCACGGGGTAGAACATCGACGCCGCGGCGGAGATGTCGATCGAGTAGAAGGGTCCCGACTCGACCGGGGCACACAGCTCCCGTTGTTTGTGTGCGGGGTCGCCGGTGCCATCGGCCAACGATTCGTTGTAACCGTCGACGGTGCGGCGCAATCCGGCGGGGTCGATCCCGTTCTTTCGGGCGAGCTCGTCGATGGAGTCGGCCTTCTCGTGACCGATCGTCAACAGATAGACCAGCTGCAACCGCTGAAACAACTGCGTCTGGTCGGCTATCTGTTCGCGCACCTTCTTCCAGGTGCGGGCGTCGTAGACGGCCCAGCCCGACCCCCCGAACTCCCGCATCATGACGTTGCCATGGGTGGCGCCGTAGAGGTCCTCGTTGGCGATGCGCCGTCCGTCGACGCCGACGGTCAGCCCTTCCAGGAACGCACTCGGCGGGGCGAGGAAGCGCCACGCCGTGACATTGCCCATCTTGGCCGTCGTGCCGCCGGCGTCGAGACCCATGGCGATGCCAGCTCCATCGTCACCCGCGGTGCCCAACGGTGAGATCGCAGTGAATGCGGGCGCGTGCGCGGACACCCACTCGCGGTTGAAGATGAAGCCACCGGCAGCGAGGACCACGGCCGGTGCGTGGGCTCGACGCTCGAATGCGCCGTTCTCCCAAAGCCGCTCGGTCATGGCGACCACGGGCTTGACCAGACCTGGCATCCATGTGCCCAGCTTGCCGGTGGACTTCGTCAGCATCCGATGTGGCCGCGCGTTGCGATGACGCGCATCCATGGCGCGGTAACGAACACCGACGACCCGGTTGCCCTCCCGGATGAGACCCTCGACCCTGGCCAGCGGAATGAAGTGCACCCCCTTGGCCAACGCGGACGCCCGCAGCCGCTCGAAGAGGACCTTGCCGGAACTCATCCCTGGTGCGACCACGCGGTGGCCACGTGGCGCCGGCCGGGCATGCTCGACGTAGGGGTGAGCCTTCTCGTTGCCCGAGTAGTACAGATAGAAGTCGTCGGTCGGATAACTGGTCTTGTACGTCGACACGGTTCCGCCGCGAAATTCGACGCCTTGCTCCTTGAGCCACGTGATGAGGCCGGGGCTCTCCGCGCAGAAGCGGTCGAGTGTCTCTTCGGACACGGCGTCGCCGACCTCCTGTGCCAAATAGGCCTTTAGGTCGTCGACGGTGTCGCTGTAGCCACCGTCGCGTTGCTCCTGGGTGCCGCCGCCGGCGTAGACGATGCCGCCGGAAAGCGCGGTCGCACCTCCGCCGTAGCCGCGGTCCAGCACCAGCACTCTGGCGCCCTGGTCGGCAGCTTCGATGGCTGCCGCCGCACCGGCCGCTCCGAAACCGACGACGATGACGTCGTATTCGGTGACTGCATTCATCGTGAATCCTCGTTGGCTAGAAATCGGACGGGGTGCCGCCGCTGCGGTTGGGCCAGATGTGTCAGAGCACGGACTTGATTTGCTTGGCGACGAAACCGGTAGTCCACTTCGCCGAAATCCGCGTCAGTGCGCCGAGTGCGTGGGCGTCGGAGCCGATTACCACGCGAAAGCGGTCTCGCATGATGCCGGCAATGATCTTCTCCGCAGCCACTTCCGGCGTCGTCGCGCGGACCTTGCGCCCACCGGCGTCGATCATCTTCACTCCGGAGTTGCCGGTGAGGTTCGTGCTGATGTTGCCGGGGAAGAGGGTGACGACATGCACGCCGGTGTCCTGCAATTCGGCGTAGAGGCCTTCGCTCAACTGCTTTACCGCGCCTTTGCTGGCTCCGTAGAACGATTGCGTCGCGAACGGGACGAGCGCTGCCAGACTCGACATGTTCGTCAGGTTGGCCACGGGCCGTTCGAGCAGAAGTGGCAGGAAGGCGCGACACATGTTGACGGTGCCCCAGAAGTTGACGTCGACGACGCGGTCGGTTTCCTCGGCTGTCAGGTCGGTGAAGGGAGCAAACCGGTGAATGATGCCCGCAATGTTGACGACGCCGTCGACGTGACCGTGAACGTTCACGACAGCTTCGCGTAGGGCGTCGACCGCGGACCTGTCGGTCACGTTCACGACATGACGTGACGCCGATCCGACGGTGTCACGGATGAGGTGTTCGGTTTCGGTCAGGCCGATCTCGTCAAGATCCACGGCGGCAACGTGCGCGCCACGCCGGGCCAGGCCGACCGCGACCTGCCTGCCCATTCCATTCCCGGCGCCGGTGACGACGAACACCTTGGACTCAATCTGCATGTCGGGTCATTCCTTTGGGTGGCTGTCACGATTAGTCAGCCGTTCACCTGGGGACGTCCTCGACGGCGAGGATCGTTGCGTCGCCAGTGACCACCGACCAGCAGGCGTCCCGGCGCACGATGCGCCATCCCGCGGTCCGCTTCTCCCACCGGTCGGTGTACTCACCGTTGGTGTCGAACACCGGACCGACGAAGTCCCCGGCGCGTTGGTGGCGCGCCTGGACGTAGGCCTGACTGACCGCTCGATCGCCGTCGACGTCCACGATGATGCTGCCGATCAAATGCTGGGTGCCGCCGCACCGTTCGAGGTGGCCGCGCAGCAGTTGGCGTAGCTGCGCGATTCCTTGCTGGTTCTCGCCTGCGCCGTAGTCGAACGTCACGTCGTCGGCGAAGACCTCACCCAGGTCGTCGAACAGCTTCGCATCCGCGATCCGGGCAAAGCGGGACAGCGCTCGGTGAATCTCGCGCTCGTCGAGCAACTCGGAGAGCGCGACGGACTGCTCGTCGGACATCAGGCGTGCGCACCCCCGTCGACCCGAATCTCGGTTCCGGTGATGAACCGACCGTCATCGGAGGCCACCATGGCGATCACCCCTGCCACTGCACCGGGTTCACCGAGAATGCTGCCGTCGGGCTGACTCAGAAGCGGGGTTTGCTTGCCCCACAACCCGATGTCGTAGCCCTCGGGCATCTTGTCAAGGGTACTCATCGCCAAAGCCGTTGCCACACCGCCTGGTTGGACGTTGACGGCACGTAGACCCTGCTTGGCGTACTCGAGTGCAAGCCCATGGGTGAACGCCAGCACCCCGCCCTTGCTCGCTGCGTAGGCCGACATGTAGGGGTGGGCAAATGATGCCGAGGTGGAGGTGAAGTTGACCACCACGCCGTGACCCGAGTCGAGCAGGGCGGGCAGCGCCCGGCGGGTCATCAGGAACGTGCCCGTCAGGTTGACGGCCAGGGTGTCGTTCCAGTCGGCCAGCGTGTGCTCGTGGGTGTGCGCGCACCGTTGGATGGCCGCGGCGTTGACCAGGACGTCGAGGCCCCCGAGGTCGGCCACCGCCGCGTCGACGACATCGGCTACCGCCGCTTCAGAGGACACGTCGAGAACCTTGGTGGTGAGCCGCTTGCCCGTGCCGGCCTCCTCGGCGGCGGCCGCCGTTGCGGCCAGGCCACTTTCGGATACGTCGCATGCCACCACCGTGCCGTCCTCCTCGAGGAGGCGCGCCACGGTGGCCGCGCCGATACCCGAACCGGCGCCGGTGATGATGATTCTGCGATCGGTGAAACGCTGCATGAATCAGTCCTCCGGATCAGGCCATCTGGAACGCGCTAAGAGGTGCTTCCTTCGGGTACGTCGAAGGTCCGCCGAGGTCGTAGGCCGCGTTCAGCGCACCGATGAACTCCGGGTCGTGCAGTGGTGCGCTGGGGATGTCGAGCTTCACGCCGGTCTTGGCCAGGTTGTCGACGAGCATGTCGATCGCCTTGTCGACGGTCAGGTCGTCGGACCCGTCCATGTTCTTCTTCAGTTCGTCGAAGTCGGAGAACACCTCGGCCGACCAGTGCACCAGGAAGCGCAGATCATCGGTATGGTGCCGAGCGATCACCTCGTCGCCGTTCTTCAGCACCCAGCCATCACGATCGCTCGGGTCGCCGGCGAAGACGGTGTCGAAGGCCAAGCCGGCCGGAACCTGTTGTTCCACCGAGCCGTTGGCCTCCCCGCGGTGAACCATCATCTCGTTCTGCACGACGACGCCGCGGTTGTACACCGGGGGCAGCAGCCGCCGAGGATCCTTCAGGGGCCCGTCGGGCCAGTAGGTGAAGCCGCTGTTCTCGTCGTGGGAGAACCACGTGATGACCTGAGCCATCTTGATCAGGTAGTCGGTGAACAGGCCCGACTTACCCATCACGCTGCACAGCCAGGTGGGGGCGTTCTCGTGGCGCACCCCGCGGAAACTCGGTGAATCCAGATGGCCGGGATCGCGATTGGCGCACGGACCGTTGATGTTGAACAACATGAGTTCTGGCTTGGCGTACTCGGCATGCCAGTACGACTTCGCCATCTCGAGGAAGTGTTCGTTGTAGAACACGTCGTGCAGTTCGGGGTAGAGCACAGTGCCGTAGTTCGCGAGATAGCCACGGAAGGTGGGCGTCAGGAACAGGTCGAGCGACGGTGTGAAGCCCTCGGGGAACGCACCACTCATGGTGGCCATCAACTCATCTGCGGATGCGAAGTGCTGGGCGATGATGAGCTTCCACGGGCCGTCCTTGCGCACGACGTCGAGGAGACGCTGGCGCTGGTCGTCGGTGTACACGGCATCGATCTCCCGCGGCGGCGCGGCCGGACGCAGCACGTTGGACAATTCCATCCGGCGTTCGTCGGTGAGCATGTCGTCTCCTTTAGTCGTTCTGTTGCAACGATTGTGGGCGAGGGCTCGTCGCGCCAGCACAGGGCTGTCCGGTGGCTGGGACGTCTGTCTGCCCGAACATCGTCAAAACTCGAGCGGATGGGCGAACTTGGCCCGCAGCAAGGCGCCCGTCTCCGCGATGGCCAGCCGGCCGCGTGCAGTGGCATCGGCGCGCATCAGAAAGCCGTGATAGACACCGGGATAGCGGGTCAGCGTGGTCTGCACCCCGGCGTCGCGAAGGCGGGTGGCATACCGCTCACCCCAGTCCCTGATCGGATCGGAACCCGCGGTCAACACTATTGCCTGGGGCAGGCCGGACAGGTCGGCGGCATAGGCGGGTACCCGGTAGGCGTCGTGAGGTGGGCCGGCCCCGCGGTCGGCGAGGTCGTGCATGAAGGTGATGTCGTCCAGCGACAACAGCGGCGCGTCGGGCTGGCTGACGATCGACGACGCGGCCATGTCGCGGTCGAGGCCGGGATACATCAGGAGTTGGGCAAGGATGGCGGGCCCGCCGCGGTCGCGGGCGGCCAAAGCCACTGCGGCAGCCAGTGATCCGCCTGCGCTGTCGCCGCCAACCGCAACCCGCGTCGGGTCGAGACGCAGCTGCTCGGCGTTGTCGACGACCCACGTCGTCGCGGCGTAGGCGTCCTCGAACTGGGCCGGTGGCGGATTCTCCGGAGCCAGGCGGTAGTCCACTGACACGACGGTCGCCGCGGTGGCGGCCGAGAGCATCCGCGCCAGCGGCTCGAAGGAGTGGTTGGAGCCCAGTACCATTCCGCCACCGTGGAAGTAGACCAGCGCTGGTCCGTCTGTCGTGGGGGTGGGCCGGTAGATGCGCACTTCGATGTCGCCGACCACACCTGGTATCGACCGGTTCTCGACGGAGGCCATGGGCGGCAAGTCGTCGGGGAGGGGGGCGGATTCGAGTGCGTGCCTGACCGCGTCCAGGCCCCGGTCACGCATGGGCGGTATGACACCGAATGCCGCCACCCGGGCAGCGGCATCGGGATCTAGTGGGGCAGCCGTCACGGTCAGTGCTCGGCCGGCTCGAATCGCTGCTTGGTGCGCAGCTCCGGGGGGCGTTGCGTCGCAAGGACTGTGGCCCGCTCAGTCATGGCCGACCCGACGTAGTCGGGTTGAGTCAACAGGTAGAAGCGGCCCTGCGCGGCCTGTTCGAAGACCACCTCTGCCGCGGCGATCGGGTCCATGGCTTCGGCCTTGATGTCCAGCATCGCGGTCCGTTGTGATTCCGCTGCGGCCACGTCGCCGTCGCTGACGCCGCCGGCGGACTCGAAGATGTTGGACACCACCGCACCTGGGAGTACCGCCTGGACGTGAACGTGGTCGTCGTGGCCGGCCAGCTCGACCTCGAGGCGCAGGCACTCGGTCAGCGCGAGGACCGCGTGCTTGCTCATGATGTACGGCGCCTGCAGCGGGACCGCGGCCACACCGCCGATGGAGGAGAGATTCCACACCCAGGACTGCTCGGGGGTTGCCAGCATCCTGGGCAGGAACGCGCGCACCCCGTGGAAGACGCCGTTGACGTTGACGTCGACGACACGGTTCCAATTCGCCACCGGCGTGTCCCACAGGTAGCCGAACTGTTCGACGCCGGCGTTGTTGACGAGCAGGCGCACGTTGCCCACGTCGCGATGGGTGCGCTCGGCCAGTTCGACGACCTCGTCGGGGTCCCGGACGTCGCAGCCGTACGCGTACGCCGCCCTTCCGTCCGCGACCAGTTCGTCGCGCAGCCGGGTCGCCGCGTCCACGTCGACGTCGGCGATCACCACGGTCATGCCGAGCTGCGAAGCGTGCCTGGCCAATCCGGCTCCGATGCCGGCGCCGGCGCCGGTGATGACGGCGACACCGCCGGTGAAGATTTCGCGTGCGGTCATCGGGATCATGGAGTCGCTGCCGCGGTGGCGGCGGCACTGTGCTGGGCGAAGGGCACCGAGTCCTCCGCGTCGAGGACGACGGACAGCGAGGTGAGCACCAAACCATCTGTGCCCCGGCAAATTCCGGCATCGACGACGCCGCTTGACACGTCGAACGGCACCGAGTTGGTGATCTGGTTGACGTAGAGGTAGAAGCGGACCTGGGTGACGTCACCGTCGGTGCCGGTGCGGAAGACGTTGGTGGCGTGGTGACGCAACGGGTACGGGTTCTCGTTGCGGTGCTGGGTCAGCCAGGCCAGCGTCTCTGCGCCGCCGTCGAGTTCGGCGGCGAGCAGATGCTCGAAGGCGCAGTTGCCGGAGTCGGATCGGCTGACATAGGTCATGTCGTCGGCGATCCGGGTGGCCAGCTCGGCAAAGTGGCCCTGGTCGTAGTGAAACCAGAACTCGGCGAGGAACTCCTGGACCTCTGACAGCGTGATCTCGTTGCTCATGACCGCGAGTCAACGCCAACGAGGCGACGATGCCACTGCCGATGCCCGATCAGTGGAACATCTCACGCGGTGATGAGGCTCCACAGTCCGCGTCCCCCGACGTGCAGCGTCGCATCGGTGACCGCCGAGTCCCAGTGGTCCACCGATCCGTAGTCCGACCGCCACGCCAGCGCCGCCCTGGTGAATTCGTGCAGCCGGTGCTCGCGAGTGGTGCCAATCGCCCCGTGGATCTGATGGCCGTTGCGGACCACCACCGATGCGGCGTGGCCGACGCACGAGCGCGCGACGGCGATCATGAAGTCGAGGCGGTCGGTGGCCCACGAGTCGGCCACGGCGGCGGTGAGCGCCGCCTCGGTCGCCGACCGGGCCAGCGCCGCCTCGGCAGCGCTGTCGGAGATCAGGTTCTGCATCGTCTGAAACTTCGACAGGGGCCGGCCGAACTGAACACGGGTGCTGGCGTGCTCGATCGACAGTTCGACGATGCGGTCGAGCGCGGCGCACACCTGAATCGCCCGGATCAGCGCCGCCTTGCGCACCAGCTGGTCGACAAGTCGGTCGGATACGGGTACTCCGTCGAGCAGCGACACGTCCACGGTCACCGTGTCCCGTGGTTCGCCGATCGGGTTGGTCCTTTCCGAAATCGCCACTGCCCCAACGGCTGCGTCGGCCAATCGGTAGCCGCGGTCGACCCGCCAGAGGACGACGATTCGCTGCGCACTTCGTGCCCACGGCACCGCGGCGGAAATTCCGTCGTCGTCGAGCACGGCCACGGTGCGCACGGCGTCGTCGTAGTCCATGCCGTTGGCCTCGAGAAGCCAGCACGCCAGCAGGTCGTGCTCCGCGAGCGGGATTCGTACTCCGTGGCGGACCGCGGCTGCCAGGAGTTCGGCGGCCTCGAACCAGCCGGCGCCGCTGCCGCCCTTCGATTCCGGGCCGGTCAGGCGCACCAGCCCGAGCTCGTCAAGGCGCCGCCACAGGGCCTCGTCGTAATCGAGTGCCGGCGTGCGAGTTAGGGTGCTGCGATGGGCGCCGAAGACGGCGTCCATCATCTCGATCAAGGCCGGGTCAGCGGCTGCCGACGTACTCTCGACGGTGGTCATCTCATCCCCAATCCGCGTGCGATCACGCCGCGCAACACTTCGTTGGTTCCGCCGCGAAGGGTGAAGCCAGGCCGTTGATCCATGGCCGTGGAGACCAGCTCGCCGAATGCGTGATCGCTGCCGTCGTGGGCGCAGTCGGCGAACTCGGCGACGTCTCCTTCGGTGGTGGTGCCGAGCACCTTGACCACGGCGGCCGACACGTCGGCCGACTCGTCGCGCTCCAGTGCCGTGGCAACGGCGGTGGACATGTGATGCAGACCCGCCATGCGCGCCACCAACCTGCCCAGCTCGTTGCTGCGGCCCACAGTGCCCTTGGTCGTCTGGTCGGCGGCACCGGCGAGCACCACGAACGACGACAGGAACCGCTCGGGCCCGCTGCGTTCGAAGGCGAGTTCCGAGGTGACCTGTTGCCAGCCGGCGCCGATCTCGCCGAACACCATCTCGTCGGGAACGAAGACGTCGTCGAGGATGACCTCGTTGAAGTGGTGCGCTCCGTTCATCGAGACGATGGGTCGGACGTCGACGCCGGAACCGGCCAAGTCCACGATGAACTGGCTGAGACCGTCGTGACGGTGCGCCGGGTCGACGGGTGCGGTGCGGGCCAGCACGATGAACGCGTCGGCGTGATGGGCGCCGGAGGTCCACACCTTGGTGCCATTCAACGTCCAGCCGCCCTCGACCCGGACAGCCCGGGTGCGCACACTGGCCAGGTCCGATCCCGAATCTGGCTCGCTCATGCCGATGCCGAAGAAACACGTACCGGCGACGATGCCGGGCAGGAATCGTCGCCGCTGCTCCTCCGTGCCGTATTTCAACAGCGAGGGGACGATCTGGCGATCGGCGATCCAGTGCGCGGCGACCGGGGCACCGGCCGCCAGCAGTTCCTCCGCGACGACGAAGCGCTCCAGGAATGAACGGCCATGTCCGCCATACGCCTTCGGCACCGTCATGCCGAGCCATCCGCGGGCGGCCAGCGCGGCAGTGAAGTCCTCGTCCCACCCAGCCAGCCAGCCGTCCACCGACGGCGTGAACGTCCCCGCGGCCAGCTGTTCGTCGACGAATGCTCGGACCTCGCTGCGAAGATCGTCGGTGGTCGACGAATCCTGGGCGGCCGACGGCACCAACCGTGGGAGTGTCATACCGTGCTCCGCCAGCGGCTGATCCGCTGTTCGTGCTCGGGGTCGCGATGTGCCAGTGGCTGCATGGCCGCCGCCATTCCGAGGGTGGACTCCAATGGTCCGGTGCGGGATTCGTGCATGAGCCGCTTGGCCATTCGCAGGGCGTGGGTTGGGTTCTTGGTGATGCGGTCCGCCAGCGCGCGGGCCTCGGCGAGGAGTTCGTCGTGTGCGACGACCCGACTGACCATTCCCCATGCGAGCGCGGTGTTGGCGTCGACGCGGTCTCCGGTGAACGTCATCTCGGCGGCACGCTCGTAGCCGATCGCCCGCGGCAGGAACCACGTTCCTCCGTCGCCGGGGATCAGTCCAATCTGCACGAAACTCTCGGCGAACGACGCGCGTTCGGAGGCCACCCGGATGTCACACATCATCGCCAGGTCGCAGCCCGCGCCGATGGCTGGCCCGTTGACCGCCGCGATCAACGGCACTTCCAGGCGTGCCAGGGCCCGGGGGATGCGCTGGATGCCGTCGACGTAGGCCCGGCGCTGATCGAGTGCGCTCACCCCGAACATGCCTTGCTGGTCCGCCATCTCCTTGACGTTGCCGCCAGCGGAGAAGATCTTGCCTGCCCCGGTGAGGATGACGGCACGGACGTCGAGGTCGGCGTTGGCGGCCGCCACGGCGGCTTCGAAGGCCGCGATGAACTCGGTGTCGGTGATCGCATTGCCGACGTGCGGCAGATCGATGGTCCAGACCTGCGTCGCGCCAGCCGTTTCGATCCTCAACAGTGCGCTCATGAGGGCAGCTGCAAGGACTTGGTCTGGAGGAATTCCTCGAACCCCACTCGACCAAGTTCGCGGCCGATTCCGGACTTCTTGTACCCCCCAAACGGGGCGATCGGGTTGTAGGCCCCGCCGTTGACGTCGAGCTGTCCGGTCTGCACGCCACGGGCGAACGCGATGGCGGTGTCGGTGTCCTTCGCCCACACGGCACCGGCCAATCCGTACGGGGTTCCGTTGGCGATCTCGAGCGCCTCGTCCTCCCCGTCGAACGGGATGACCGCCAAGACGGGACCGAACACCTC
The DNA here is from genome assembly GCA_006864685.1 of Mycolicibacterium hodleri. Taxonomy (GTDB): domain Bacteria; phylum Actinomycetota; class Actinomycetes; order Mycobacteriales; family Mycobacteriaceae; genus Mycobacterium; species Mycobacterium hodleri_B. The sequence continues at coordinate 28,856 of VIFX01000011.1, forward strand.
CTCCTGCCCAAGTTCGGAAGTGGGGTCGACGTCGGCGAACACCGTTGGGGCGATGAAGTATCCGACGTCTCTGATCTGTTCGGCGCCTCCGGTGAGCAGCCGCGCACCGTCTCGTTGGGCGCGTTCGATGAACCCCCTCACCGACCTGAACTGCGAGGCCGAGGCCGAGGGCCCAATGCGAGTGGCCGGATCCCACGGATCGCCCACCGTGTAGCGCCCGACGGCGGCCTCGATCAGCTCGAGGGCCTCGCCGTACTGGGACCGCGGAACGAGCATCCGGGTCCACGCCATGCAGGTCTGCCCGCCGTTGAGGAATGCGTTGCCGACACCGACCTTGACCGCCGTCTTCAGGTCCGCGCCCTCGAGGATGACGTTGGCCGACTTGCCGCCGAGTTCCAGAGTCGCCTTCTTGATCGAGCGTCCTGCCAATTCGGCGACGCGCGCACCGACACTGGTGGAGCCGGTAAAGGACACCAGGTCCACGTCGGGATGCTGCGCGAGGCGTTCGCCGATGACCGCGCCGGGACCCGAGACCAGGTTCAGCACGCCCGCGGGGAGGCCGGCCTCGTTGACGGCATCGACGAACGCGAACACCGACAGCGGGGCCTCGTTGCTGGGCTTGAGGACGACGGTGCAGCCGGCGGCGATCGCCGGGAGCACCTTGGCGACGACTTGATACAGCGGGTAGTTCCACGGCGTGATGGCGCCCACCACGCCGTAGGGCTCCCGCACCACCAACGAATTCCCCATTCGCTCTTCGAATTCGAAGGAATCCAGCACATCGGCGAAACCGCGGGCCACCGCAAGCGGCACCTGCGTCTGCACGCCTTGGGCGATGCGTACCGGAGCGCCCATCTCGGCGGTGATGGCCTCGGCAATCTCGGGTAACCGCTTCTCCATCGCCGACAGGATGACCGCCACCCGCTCGCGTCGCTCTGCGACCGTGACCAGCGGGTCGAAAGCGTTCTTGGCGGAGGCCACGGCGGCTTCGACGTCGGCGACCGTGCCTGCGGGCACACTACCGATGACGCGTTCGGTGGCGGGGTCGACCACCTCGATCGTGTCGCGGCCGTCGGGTATTTTCCACTCCCCGTTGATGAGTAGGGCAGTGCGCGTGTAGTCGTTGATCATCGTCCTCGTGGCTCTCGATGGGAGTGATGCAGGTGTTGGCAGCCGGCTCAGGGCACGATTGCAGCGCGCACGTCGCGCTTGCCCTCTGCGGCTGAGAAGGCCTCGTTGATGTCGTCGAGCGAGTAGCTGGCCGCGGCCAGCCGGTCGAGCGGGAGAGTGTGTTGGTGCTGAACCAGGAACGTCAGCGCGCGGGAGAGCACGGCTGGGTCGTAGAGCGAGACCCCCACCATGGTCTTGTTGCCGAAGACGAACCGCGACGGATCGAAGTCAAAGGTCTTGCCCACGTTGATGTTGCCGATCTCCACGTACCGACCGAACTGCCCGAGCATCTGCAGACCCTCCTCGATCGCCGAGGGGTGCCCGACGACCTCGACCACCACGTCGGCGCCCTGGCCCTCGGTGAGCGCGCGGACCGCCTTGATTCGCTCCTTGGGCGTCGTCGCCGTGTTGAGGTCGACGACGGCGTCTGCGCCGAATGCCGTCGCCAGTTCGAGCCGTTCCGGCACCCCGTCGATGGCGATGACCCGGGCGGCGCCGCGAGCCTTGGCCACCGCGACGGCGTAGAGGCCCAGTGCACCCGCGCCCTGCACCACGACGTGCTCGCCGAGCTGCTGGTCGACGCGTTCGAGGCCGTACATCACCTGCGACAGAGCGCAATTGGCGCCCGCCGCGACGTCGTCGGAGATGGCATCGGGCACGGTGTACACGACTGCTCCCGCAGGCAACAGGAAGTAGTCGCCGTATCCGCCCACGAAGTACGGCGGCTCGTCGGCACGTCCGAGCATCGCCATCTTCAGGTTCAGGCACGCGTTGCGTCGCCCAGCCAGGCAGTTGCGGCAGGTGTGACAGCAGAAGAAGTAGGGGAACACCACCCGCGTGCCGACAGCGAGCGGCGCACCGTTGGAGTCAGCCGTCACGCCGTCACCGAGTGCTTCGACCGCGCCGACCATTTCGTGTCCCAACACGGTGGGCAGTTGGCCGCCGAGGCCGCGGGTCGCGAACGTCCCGTGCCAAGCATGGACGTCAGAACCACAGATGTTGGCCCGGATGACCCTGACGAGGATCTGACCGGCAGCAACTTCGGGCAGCCTCACCGTTTCGATCTTGAATGGTGTGCCCGGCGCGTCGAACCGCGCGATACGTCCCTCGAACACGACGTGACGTCCTCTCAGTAGCTGGTGGATTCGAGGGCGAACCGCTCGCGCAGTGCCCTCTTGAGCAGTTTCCCGCTGGGGTTCTTCGGCAGTTCGTCGACGAAGAAGATGACCTTCGGAGTCTTGAACCCCGCGAGTTCGGTGCGGCAGTGGGCGAGGATGTCCGCTTCCGTCGGTGACGTCCCGTCGCGGACGACCACCGCAGCGACCACGGTCTCCACCCATACCGGATGCGGCAACCCGAAGACGGCAACCTCTTGTACCCCGGGGTGACGGTAGAGGACCTCTTCGACCTCGCGGCTGGCGACGTTCTCGCCGCCGGTCTTGATCATGTCCTTCTTGCGGTCGACGACGTGCAACAGGCCGTACTCGTCGTAGAAGCCGAGGTCCCCGGAATGGAACCAGCCGCCGTCGAACGCCTCGGCGGTCTTGACCGGGTCGTCGAGGTAGCCCAACATCAAATGTGGACTGCGGTGGGCGATTTCGCCGACCGTTCCGGCGGGTACCGGGTTGTTGGCGTCGTCGAGGATCGTGGTCTCGACGTTGACGACCGGACGTCCGGCCGCCCCGGCATGGGCATCCTGCTCGTCGGGCCCGAGTGCCGATGCCAGTGGCGCCATTTCCGTCTGACCGTAGAAGTTCCACAGCCGCAGCTGCGGTAACCGCTCGCGGATCTCCCCGAGGATCTCGACGGGCATCGCCGAGGCGCCGTAGTAGCCATTGCGCAGGGTCGAGAGGTTAACGGCGTCGAATATCGGGCTGCGCAAGAGGCTGATCCAGACCGTCGGTGGCGCAAAGTAATTGGTGGCGCCATGGCGTTCGATGGTGCGCAGCACCAGTTCCGGGTCGGGCCGGTCAACGATGATGCTGGTGGCACCCAGGTAGACGTCGGTGGCGAGAAAGTTGTCCAGCTGAGCGCAGTGGTAGAGCGGGAGCGAGTGCACCTCGACGTCGTCACCGGTCATCGCGCCGGCAACGATGGTGCTGATGTACTGCCACATCAGACTGCGGCTGCTGTGCATCACAGCCTTCGGGCGCGATTCGGTGCCGCTGGTGTACATCAACCGCACCAATTGGTCGTCGTCGACGTCCGGGTTGGGCGTTTCACTCGTCGTCGTGAGCCACTGGGCGAAGTCGTCCCACCCGGCGGGCGCAGCCTGCCCGACCGGCACCAGCGCAGCGCGACTGGTGACCACGCCACCGAGGTGCATCGCCTGCTCGGCCACCGGCGTCAGCGCGGAATCGGCAATCAGCCCGCTGACCTTGCTGTGGTCCAGGATGAACCCAATTTCCTGGGCGGTGAGCATGAAGTTGATCGGCACCAGCACCACGGCGGCTCGGGCCGTGGCGAAGGCCAGTACTGCGTACTGCCAACAGTTTCTGGCCAGCAGACCGACTCGATCACCGGGTACGAACCCGTTGTCGGAGAGCGCTGCTGCCGCCCGGCTCACCAGATGGTCGAACTCCGAGAAGGTGAGCACGACGTCCCCGTCGACGATCGCGACCTTGTCGGGTTGGCGGCGAGCCGACCGCCGCGGAATGTCACCGAGCCCGTTCTGGCGGGCCCGCGCGATCAGACCGGCCGTCCCAGCGGTCGTGTGTTGCATGCGGCGAACACTAGATGCGGGAACCCCGGCGGCCGGATGGCCTCCCACTGAGTAGGCAGCCCGATCTCCCAGGCACCCAAGCTCTTCGATACTCGGGTGCATGACCACCGCCTCTCCGATCGATGCTGCGTTGATCGCGGACACCGACGTCGACGAACTCCGGGCCAACTTGCTGAAGGCCGACCCGGGAGTCCTGCTCGCGGTGTTGGCGCAACTCACCGGCGACGCCTCCGTCGTCGACGAGTTCGCCCCGAAGATCACCTACGTGCCCGACCCGCCCGAACGTGCGGGGGCCACCGACGCCGCCACCGGTGCGAGATTGGCCGATGCGGTGGTGGCCGCGTTGAGCGCCGCGTCGCAGTCCGAGACGATTCCCGCCGACGACCTCGAGTCCTTCGCCCGCCTGCTGCCGGTCGTGCTGGGATCCGAGGTCGACGCCGAGCAGGTGCCACTGTTGTACGAGCAGAGTGGTTTTCGGCCGTCCAGTCCGACGCTGCCGCGTACGGTGCCGATTCCCAGCACGATGACCGTCGCGATCATCGGTGCGGGTCTTGCCGGCATCAACGCCGCGCTGAGTGCCGCTGAGGCCGGAGTCAGCTACGAGATCTTCGAGCGCAACGCGGAGGTGGGAGGCACCTGGCTCACCACGAAGTACCCGGGCATTGGGGTGGACACCCCGTCGGCCTACTACTCGCTGTCGCGCGAGCTCAACCCCGGCTGGAGCAACTACTACCCGCAGGGCGCGGAGTATCAGGCCTATCTGGTGGCGTTGGCCGACAAGCATCGACTGCGTGACCACACCCGGTTCGACACCGAGGTCCACGCCCTGTGGTGGGACGAGGAACACCAACACTGGCAGATCCACTTCGTCACGGCTGACGGCACCCGCGACGTCAGTCATGCCAGCGTGGTCGTCACCGCGGCCGGCTACCTCAACCGGCCCCGGTGGCCCGATCTGCCGGGCCGAAAGACCTTCGCCGGCGTCAGCGTTCACTCCGCCCTGTGGGATCCGAACCTCGACCTCACCGGCAAGCGCGTGGCGATCATCGGAGCCGGATGCACCGCCGTGCAGATCGTCGACGCCTCCGTCGACCAGGTCGCCCACCTCACGGTGTTTCAGCGCCAACCCCACTGGGTTGCGCCGCGCAAGCGGCTCAGTGACGACGTTCCCGAGCACCGCCGATACCTGGGCAGCCGGCTGCCGCACTACACGAAGTGGCACCGGCTGAAGTCCTACTGGGGCACCGCCGACAACAACTATCCGATCATCCTGCTGGACGAGGAATGGTCGAAGACCCACCTGTCGATCTCACCAGCCAACGACGTGCTCCTACAGATGTGCCAGCAGTACATCGACCAGACCTTCGGCGCCGGTACTGAACTGGCGAAGAAGGTGACACCAGACTTCGCGCCGTACGGCAAGCGCATCATCCGCGATCCCGGCGGCTACTACGCAGCGCTGACGCGCGACCACGTCGACGTCGAGGCCGCCGAGCCTGCCAGCGTCAACGCCAAGGGCATCGTGACCCAGGACGGCCGCCAACTTGACCTGGACGTCATCATCTACGCCACCGGGTATCACCTGGACTTCCTGTCCACCTTGGATATTCGCGGTCGCGGCGGTGTCGCGCTGGCCGACGAGTGGGGGGAGAGCCCACGGTCGTACCGCGGCGGTACGGTCCCCGGCTTCCCCAACCTGTTCATCAACTCGGCGCCGAACTACAGCCCCGGACATGGCGCGGGAGCGAACTTCTCCATGGAAGTGCTGTCGCACTACGTCATCGAATGTCTGCAGTTGATGGCGCTGCAGGGGGCGCGCAGCATGGAGGTTACCGAGAGGGCCTACCGGGAGTACGTGGAGTCGATCGACGACGCGATGGCGCGCACGGTCTGGTGCCATACCCCCAACGCGCACACCTATTACCGATCCGGCTCGGGTCGCGTCGTGGTCGCCACACCATTCCGCCTCGTGGACATGTGGACTGAGCACCGCGCGCCCATCGAAGAGGACTTCTTGCTGCGATGAGCAAAAAGCTAAAGGGTAGAACGGCATTGGTCACCGGAAGTAGCCGGGGGATCGGGCGGGCCATCGCGCAACGGCTGGCCGCCGAGGGGGCCACCGTCGTGGTGACGGCTCGGTCGCACACGCCGTCACCGTCGATCCGCGGTGGCGATGCGACGGCGCTGCCGGGAACCATCGGGGAGACCGTCGCTCTTATCGAGAAGGCGGGCGGTCGCGCCATCGGACTTGCCGCCGACCTCGAGGACGCCGGGCAACGGGACAACCTCGTCGACCGCGTTCTCGACGAGACCGGCCGCATCGACATCCTGGTCAACAATGCAGGATTCGCCGATTACTCGGTGGTCGAGGCGATGAGCTCCGAGACCTTCGACCGCACCCTGGAGCACTACCTGCGGACACCCTTCGTGCTGACCCGTGCCGCCATTCCCCACATGGTGGGACAGGGGGAGGGGTGGATCGTCAACATCGGGTCGGTCACCGGATTGGCGCCGGCACGTCCCTACCGCGACTACAACAAGACCTCCGGGGACGTCGTCTACGCGTCGGCGAAGGCGGCGCTGCATCGGTTCACCCAGGGGGTCGCAGCCGAGGTGCTGGACGCCAACGTCGCAGTCAACTGCGTGTGCCCGTCGTCGGCCATTCGCACACCCGGTGCCGCGCAACTGATTCCGGACGACTTTCCGACCGAGCCGGTGGAGTATCTGGCCGAGACAGTGCTCGCGATGTGCCATCTGCCGGCGGCCGAGCGCACCGGTCTGGTCGCCTTCAGCCTGCACTACCCGTGGTCGCAGCAGCTGCCCGTGCACACTCTCGACGGCCGCGAAGTGCTCCCGCCCCTTGAGCCTCCCGCGGCGGCGAACCCGAACATCTTGCCCGCCGGGCTCTAAAACCCAAGGGTCAACGTCATCGGGCGGGCAAGAGGCGCTGGCAACCCACCGATCGTAGGAGGACTCCCACATGTCACTACCCTCGAATTCCGCTTCGGAATTGTCCGCGCAGCCGTGCCGTGCCGATGAAGTGGAGGAAATCCGGCAGCTCAAGGCACGCTACTTCAGATTCATGGACACGAAGCGTTGGGATTGCTGGCGCGACCTGTTCACCAGCGGAGTCGTCGGCGTCTTCGACAACGAGGTGACGACCAACGGCGTGAGCGGCCAGACGGCGCCGACCTGGGAGGGAGTCGACGTACTCGTCTCGTCGATCCGTGCGGCGATCGAAGAATGCACGACCGTGCACCACGGTCATACGTCGGAGATAACCCTGGAATCCGCGACTTCGGCATCTGGCATTTGGGCGATGTCGGACATCGTGGTGTTCCCGAGTGGCCATACGTTGTACGGGGCAGGCCACTATCACGAGACGTATCGAAAGACCGACGGCGCCTGGAGGATCCAGTCGATACACCTCACCCGCACCAGAATGGAATTCGTGTCTCCAGCCACCGGTTCGTAGTCCTTCCCGCAGGGAGTTCGGCCGCACCAATAGGGGTTCCTTCCGGGATTCTGGTGGGATGCGTTGACCGTCGCCGACGGTGGTGGTCTGCCTTGTGCAGACCACCACCGTGGTCGTCGTTAGACCAAGGCCGCGGTGGGCGTCACGGTGAGCGTCACGGTCTGCACCGGGTCGCCGTTGAACGGCTTGGAGATCTGCCACAGGTTGGCCCGGTGATCGGTGACCAGGACCTGGAACGAGTCTTCGCCACCCTGCTCGGCGTAGCCGGCGTCGGGTGTGTAGGTGAAGGCCCCCGTCACCTCGTCCACGGACACTGTGCCGTGGCCGGGTCCGCGGACGACGACGTATCGCAGTTCGGGACGCTGCACCGTTCCCGTCAGGACGCCGTTGGCCGTGCCGTCCGCGTTGAGTGTGCTGACGCTGTGCACCGTCCCCGTTACGCCCTTGAGGTCGCCGGTGCCAAGATCTGGCCGAAGTGTCGCAAACGATTGTTCTTGCTTGCCGTCGTCGAACAGGTTTCCCGTGAACTCGAGATGGACGCCACCCGTCCCGAGACCGTCGATGGTGACCTGACCGGTTTCGGTACCGGTGTATACGACGGCGTAGTTGTCGGCGGCATCCACGTAGACGACCGTGTTGTCGACGGCCGCAGGCGCGTGCCAATTGTCGCCCGGCGCCGTGCCGAGGACCGCCGGGTTGGTATATGCACCCACCAAGATGAGGTTGGGGTCAGATGCCGGCGTGCCAGGGCCGGTCGGCGTTGGCGCGCCGGCGTACACGCTGGCGCGAATTTGGATCGTCTTTCCGAGCTCGTCAGGGTCGACTCCGCCGATGCGTCCCTTGATGACTCCTGTCGTGCTCTGCTGACCGACGGTGACGGTGGTGACGTCAGGTGACTGGTTGAAGAAGTTGCGCCGCACGAACGCCAATAGTGCCCAGGCGAAGGGTGATTCACCGGGAGGGGCCGTCGGCAATGCGACATGGAATGGGCTCAGGATGGCGTTGACGAAGTTGGTCAACGCGCTGGTGATGATGCCAAAAGGGCCTCGTGCCGCAGGCGCCGGCGCAGGCACCTGGGTGATCGTCGCAGACTGCGTGACTACGGATGGGCTCTGCGCAGGATTCGACGTGACGTTCGCGGTCGTCACTGCAGATCGGGCGGTGGCCGAGGTCGACGCCGGAGGGGTGACCGCTGTGGTGCGGGCGCTCGGCGCTGACGACACCTTGGCCATGGTGGGGCGAGGCGCCGCGCTGGCGGTGGTCGCTGACGACGTGGAGTGACGCACTGGCATCGGATCAGTCACCGACATGACCGGCTCCGCTGCTGGCGGAGTGCTCTCCGGCGTCTCGGTGACGACGGGTGGAATGGACGGCTCGATCGTCGGAGTGCTGGAAACCGGTTGTGGCTCTTGGCTCGTGCTGGCTACAGAACCGGAAGTGGTCTTGGCGGTCACTGATTCCGATCCTGCTTCAGGCGATGAACTCGCCGTCGTCGATGCGGGGGACGTCTCCGAATGTCTTGTTTTGGTGGTGGATTCGGAGGATTCGGTGGACTTGGTACCTGTCGTCGACGACGTGGGCGACGACGAAGGCGGCTTGGGTGACGATCCCGACGAAGACGATGAAGGGGAGGACGAATCCGAGGACGAGGACGAGGACGAGGACGAGGACGCGGAGGAGGAGGACTCGTCGGCAACGGCAACCCCGTGCCCGGCGGCGACCGCGGTGACCAGCCATGCGGAAACCGCCAGTCCGCCATAGCGTCCGGCGCGTGCCGCCCTACGGACGGTGGTCGAGGTCGATCGTGGGGACCGCATGGGCGTGCCCGCCTCGGGTCGTGGGGCGTGTGTGTCGAAGTTCGAAGGACTGTCAGCAGGCATGGGCGGAGGTTCCCCTAGGCTTTCGATGGGTGTGTCGCTGGTTACGATGGCGTAACACAGTGATCTGGAACACGTCCCGCCCATTGAGTGGAACTGATTCCCCTGCCCTGCGGCGAATTACCGCGGCAAGGCGCAAAAGCTGTGGCAGACCCGGTCCTTCACGATGTACTCCGGGCACTCGGGATCGAACCACCGATCCACGTACGCCCAATGGATCGGATGCATCAGATACGGACCCGTGAGACCGGCTAGGTCGGTAAACCGTTGCGAGAACACGTGTGTCCAGTCGGAAACCCCGGTGGCGACCTCGACCCGACTCAGTTGCCAGGCGGTGATGGTCGAGACGTACCGGGGTAGGGCGGCGAGATCGGCCTCGAAGCGGTCGACGACGTCAGCGGGAGTGTCCGGGGCGACACGGAGGAACAGCGCCCGGTACACCGAGCCTCCCGGCTCGGCCGGGCCGACGGGCGTGCCGCGGTACGTCACGCTGTCCACGCGGGTTACCGCGGGCGTTGACAGTGCCTCGTCGACGCGTGCGTGCACCTGCGGCCAGTCCCGGTCGTCGTGAAAACCCAAGTGCATCAGAACGTCGCCGCCGTTGCGCACGCCGGGCAGGGTGGGCGCGATCAGCGCGTCGGGCACCCCGTGTACTGCGGCCCGCAAGGCCGCGACGACGGCGTCGCGTGCCTCGGTGTGGACGAGGGTGGTGACGTTAAACATCGCAGAGACCGTCGACGTCCTCGGCGGTGGCGGCCACGCCGCGCGAGCGGTCGTGGATCAACGGGCCGACGTCCGCCCACCACTGCGCCACGGTCGGGTCGGGGCGCCCCTGCCAGGTCATCTCCCACCATGCCTGCGGGCTGGGTAGCGACCAGGTGACCGTGATCGTGTTGACCTGATCGTCGAACCAGATTGGCGGACTGACGAGTACGTGGCACAGCGTCATGCCACGCTGTCGGGCGCCAGGTGCGTACTCCGCGAGGTACGCGTCGACGAATCTCTTCGCGCAACCTGGTTTGGTGATCACGCGATCGACGACGTACACCTCACCGGACACGAGTCGAACAGTAGGAGCGGACCAGCGGTTCGGCCCCGGCGCTCCCGCCCATCGGGAGGGCGTCGACGATCTGTGCCACACCGGCCCACAGTGGACGGATGAGCACCGCCGTCGCGCCAGATCCGCTGAGCCCTGCCCGACTTGGTCCCGTCACACTTCGCAACAGGGTGATCAAGGCCGCGACGTCGGAGGGGCGCTCGCCGGACGGTACGGTGACCGACGATTTGATCGACTTTCACGTCGGGTTCGCCCGCGGCGGCGTCGGCATGACGACGGTGGCGTACTGCTGTGTCGCACCGGAGGCTGCCAGCGCACCGGGGCAGATCGTGATGAGCGCGTCGGCACTCCCCGGGCTGAAGCGGCTGGCCGACGCCGTACACGGAGCGGGCTCGGCGATCTCGGCGCAACTGGGGCACGCGGGGGTGGTGGCGCACAAGCGGCTCACCGGCGTCACTCCGGTCGCTCCCAGCCGATTCGTCAACCCGGCATCGATGGCGTATTGCCGGGAGATCACCCGTGACGAGATCCGTTCGGTCGTCGATCAATTCGGCGCTGCGGCCCAAGTCGCCATGGACGCCGGATTCGACGCGGTCGAACTGCACTTCGGCCATCTGTATCTGCCGAGTTCGTTCCTGAGTCCATTGGTCAACCGTCGCAAGGACGAGTACGGCGGCGGCATCGACGACAGGTCGCGGTTCGTGCGCGAGATCGCCCAGCGGGTCCGCGATGTCGTGGGCAACCGCATCGCGGTGATTGCCAAGCTCGACATGGACGACGGCCTGCCGGGGAGCATCTGGATCGACGAGGCGCTCCGCACCGCGCAGCTCCTCGACGCCGACGCCACGCTCGACGCCATCGAGTTGACCCAGGGTTCCTCGGTGTTCAAGCCGATGTATCTGTTCCGCGGCGACGTTCCCGTGAGGGAGTTCGCCAAGGTGATGCCACCGGCGATGCGGATGCCGTTGCGGGTGGTGGGGAAGTGGGCGATGGGCAGCTATCCCTACGAGGACCTCTACATGTTGCCCGCGGCGCGCCAGTTCGTCCCGGTGATGCGTCAGACGAAGTTGATCCTGCTCGGTGGCATCACCAACCGCGATCATCTCGACACGGGCGTGCGCGAGGGTTTCGACTTCATGGCGATGGGTCGGGCGCTCTTGCGGGAACCAGGTCTCGTGGCCGCGATGACCGCCGATCCCGCGACGCGCAGCCGTTGCACGCACAACAACAAGTGCATGGTCACGGTGTTCGGCCGAACGCACTGCGTGCTCGATCCCGAGCAGCGTTACGGCACCGTCAGTGTGCTGGAGACACCGAAAGGTGTTGCACCAGTGCCTCACTCGCCTCTGCGCGAGCACGGTGCGCCAGCTCCAACATCGGCATCGTCATGAAGCCGTGGATGCCGCCATCGAACGAACACCGGGTGACGACCACCCCGGCCGCTTCCAGCGCGTCGGCGTAGGCCGCGCCCTCGTCGTGCAGGGGATCGTGACCCGCCAGCACGACGACGGCCGGGGGCAGTCTCTCGAGATGCGCCGCCAGTGGCGACGCGTAGGGGTGGGAGCGGTCGGCGTCGTTGGGCACGTACTGATCCCAGTACCACTGCAGCGCCGGCTTCGGATTGTAGAACCCGGCGCCGAATCGCTGATAGGACTCGGTGTCGAAGTCCGCCGCGATGACCGGATAGAGCAGCAGCTGTGCCGCGAGATCGGGCCCGCCCCGATCGCGAGCCATCAGTGCGGCGACGGCGGCCAGGTTGCCGCCCGCGCTGTCCCCGCCAACGACGATGCGGGCGGCATCGATGCCGAGCATGTCTGCGCTGTCGGCGACCCAGGTGGTGACGGCAAGGAGGTCCTCGGCGGCGGCCGGCCACGGATTCTCCGGTGCCAGCCGATAGTCCACCGAAATGAACACCGCACCAGTGCGATTCGTCAGGTTGCGGCACAAGCCGTCGTGGCTGTCGAGATCGCAGAACACGAACCCGCCGCCGTGGGCGTACACGACGACGGGTAGGACGGTGGCGTCGCTCACCGGGCGGTAGATGCGAACCGGTACGTCACCGCCGGGACCCGAAACGTGCGTGTCGGTGACGGATCCGACCTGCTCGGGATCGGGAGCGGGCACGAACCTGGACCGGATGGTCGCCCGGGCCTGCGCACCGGTCATGGTGTGTACCGGTGGAAAGCCGCTGTCGAGTGCGCCGATCAGGTCGGCGATCTGAGGGTCGAGGTTCACGCGTACTGGACGGCCGGGATGGGCCGCAGGGGGCGCATCTGTTGCAGGGTCGGAGCGACTCGCTGCGGGCCGTCCTCGACGTTGCGCCAGATGCCCATCGCGGTCATCCGCACGGGTGCGGCCAGCCGCTGGTCGAAGCTCATCCTGTTCATCGGACCACACACCGACAGTGCGGCAACGGCATCGCCGGGACCGCCGATTGGTGCTGCGACGCAACCGAATCCGGGCACCGACTCCTCCCGGTCGAACGCGACCCCATGGGCGCGGACCTTGGCCAGTTCGGTGGCCAGCTGCTGCTGTGAGGTGATCGAGTATCGGGTCTTGCGTACGGTCAGGTCGACGGCGTCGGGCTGAGTGCCGTAGGCCATGATCGCCTTGCCGACGGCCGCGCAATGGGCCGGCTGGCGGCTGCCCACGCGGGTGGGGATCGCCGTCGCCAGTCGGTCGCCGACCTTGTCGAGGTAGACCACGTCGGAGCCGTCGAGGATAGCCAGGTGCACGACGAGCCCGGTGGCGCGGTGTAGCTCCTGCAGAAGTGGGGCGGCCGCCTTGTGGAGCCGGTCCTGGTGCACGGCGAGCGAGCCGAGTTCGACGAGGCGCATTCCGAGCTCGTAGTCGCGGCCCGTGCGTCGCAGCCACCGCAGTTGGACCAACCGGTCAAGCATCCGATGGGCCGACGAACGCGGCAGGCCGGTACGCCGCACGACCTGAGCCAGGGTCAGCCGGCCTGGCCCGTCGAACGCGTCGAGCACCAGGGAGACGCGGTCTATGACGGCGTTGGGGGTCGTGGTTTCGGCGGGCTGCGTCGTAATCGTCATGCGTTCCTCCAGCGGCTGTGATGCGGACTACATATGCCTGTTAGTGATATAGCAGTTTGTAGCATATGGATGTGGCTGCTGTCACATGACCAACGAAAAAGCCGCCCGGCTCGCAGACGAGCCGGGCGGCAAAGTGGGCGGGCTGTCTCACCCCTTGGCGGCGTGCCTGCCCGCCCGCCGGCCGTAGAAGCTGCCGTCGCCGAGAGAGATTCCGCTGGCGTAGCCCCACGCGGCCAGCCCCGATGCCGAACGGCCCGCTGCGTAGAGGCCGGCGATCGGCTGACCGCTGACGTCCAACACCTCGGCGTCGAGAGTGGTCTTCAGGCCACCGAGGGTGAATCCGCCCGTGCTTTCGCGCAGGTCGACAGCTCCCACCGGTGAACCGATGGGCTTGAGCCACTGGGCTTTCTTGTGCAGCAGTGGATCCTCTCGGCGCTCGGCTGCCTCGTTGTAACTGGCGACGGTGCTCTGCAGCGATCCGGGCGCGAGACCCATCTCCTGCTCGAGTTCGGCCACGGTGTCGCACACCCAGGTTGGCGGGCGCATCATCAGCTGTGGAGACGCCGATGCCATCGCCTCCTCCTGCGCCGCACCGTCGATGACGAGGTATGCGGTGTTGTCCTGGTGGTACAGCGTCGCCTGACCGACCCTCCCCGGGTACGTGTCCTCGGCGACGAAACGTTGCCCGCGACCGTTGACCAGGATGCCGCGCACCAACTGTTGGGGATCGATGAAGATGGCCACTTCGGTGGCGTCCATGTGGGCGAGGTCCGCGCCGAGTGCTTGCGCCATTCTGATGCCTTGGCCGTCGTGCTGCTCGATCGACGCCGCCGGTCGACCGCTGATCCGCGGTGCGTACTGGGCGACCATGGCGTCGTTATAGGCGAAGCTCCCCGTCGCCAAGACGACCCCGCGTCGCGCGCGGATGGTGACGTCGCCGCCATACTGACGCGCACGGATTCCGACGACCCGACCGTCGGGTGCCACCACCAGGCTCTGCACCCGGACGTCGAACAGACCCCGCGCTCCGCCTGCGGTCGCCGTTTCCACCAGCGGCTTCATCAACATGAAGCCGGCGCTGGCCTCGCCCTGCTTCTTGTCGGCCATTTGAGGCACGTGACCGCGTGGCGCCGGCCTGGCAATGGTGTTGAACGGGTGCGCGTTCTCGCCGCCGCTGTACATCAGACCCTGGTCGCCCATCGGCTCCCAGCCGGGTTCGCCGAAGAACTCCGCCTTGAAGGGGACGCCGCACGAGACCAGCCAATCGAAGTGCTCGACGCTGCCCTCGCAGTAGTCGGCGATCCGGTCGGCGTCCGCACCCGGGCCCATCGCCGCGTTGAGGTACGCCGTCATGTCGGCCACCGAATCGTCGAAGCCGCATGCCCGTTGCAGCGCGGTGCCCCCGCCGAGATAGATGAACCCGCCCGCCATCGCCGCGGCGCCTCCCCACGAACCGGTGCGCTCCAGAACGAGCACGTCGGCCCCGGCGGCGACGGCCTCGACCGCCGCAGCTGCCCCGGCCACCCCATAACCGGCGATGACGACGTCCGCCTCGTGATCCCAATGGTGGATCGATTCGGCGGGAATGGGTGTGACGTCCTGTTGGACGATCATGGGCGCATTGCCGCGGGCAGGTCGCTCACCCAGGCATGACCCCAATAGCTGTCGGCGGTGATTTCCTCTGCGGTGTAGGAATCTTCGTCGACGCGCATGCCCTCGGTGCCGAACTCGATGTCCCAGTCGCCGGGGGCCCGCACGTAGAACGACACCATCTTGTCGTTGGTGTGACGACCCAGTGTGGAGGAGAGCTGGAAACCGTCTCGATTGACGCGGTCGAGCGCCTGCCCGACGGTGTCGAGGCTGTCCACCTCCACCATCAGGTGGATCAGGCCAGGGTCGCGCACCGTCATCGCCGGACAGATCGCCAGGCTGTGGTGTCGTTCGTTGGTACCCAGGAATCGGACCCGCACGGGTCCGTACTCTGGCGGCGTGGGCACGCGGAACGCGCCACGGGAAACGAAACCCATTGTGTCGGTGTAGAACGCGAAGAGGCCGTCGACGTCCATCGCCGGCAGGACCACGTGCCCAAGCCCCTGGTTACCGGTGACGAACTTCGCTCCGAACGGTGTCACGACGGGGCTGTGGTCGAGTACCGCGCCGTGGAACACCTCCAGCGAATTGCCTGCCGGGTCCTCGAACGCGATGGCCTCTTCGACGCGACGGGCGTCGACGTCCTCTTGGGCCAGCTGCTTGAACGGCATGCTGGCCCCGTTGAGCGCAGTCTTGACGCGTTCCAGGGCGGCGTGGTCGCGCACCTCCCAGCCAACGGTGACGATGCGATCGGTCTCGGCGGGCACCACGATGATGCGGGCCGCCCGCTCGTCCATCCTCAGATAGAGGGCTGCGTCGTCCGGGCCGGCGCCCTCGGCGAATCCCAGTACGTCAAAGGCGAATTGACGCCAACGGGTGATGTCGGCGGTCTGAACCTTGACGTAGCCCAAGCTCTTGATGAGTCCCACGGGTGTCCTTTGCTCGATGGCTTGCAGGGTCAGATCATGGCCCGCAGCGCGCCCTGCGGGTCGACGCCGAAGGAGCTGAGTGCCGCAGCGTGATAGACGGTTCCCGGGACGTGAATCGCATGTGCCTGGCCGGTGTGCACGTCGCGCCAATACCGTTGCAGGGGCTTGTCCATCCGCATCGCGTTACCGCCGGAGCGCGCAAAGATCTCGTCGACTGCGGACACCGCCCGGTGCACGGCACGCACCTGGGTCCGCCGGCCCGCGGCACGGTCCTCGAACGAGACCTCCTTGCCCGCGTCGACCATGTCGTAGATGCGGTCGGCGTTGGCAAGGAGCTCCTGGCGGGCGGCGTTGATGTCGGCGGCGGCTTCACCGATCGCATACATCACGTAGGGGTCGTCCTTGATCGCCACTCCACTGGAGTTGACGCGTTCGCGCTGATAGTCCAGGTGGGCGGCAAGCGCGCCCTCGGCGATGCCGATCACCGCCGAGGAGATGCCAAGGGGGAACATCGTCGACCACGGCATGAGGTAGAGGGTTTCGGTCATCCCGGCCTCACGTTGGGCCGTCCCGTCCATGACCTTCATCGCGTCCATGGTGCGGTAGGCCGGGACGAATGCGTCCTTGACGATGACGTCCTTGGAGCCGGTTCCGCGCAGCCCCACCACGTTCCACGAGTCCGGGACGATCTCGTAGTCCGCACGGGGCAGGATCATGTGCAGCATCTGCGGGGGCATCAACGGCTTGCCGTCCGCGTCGCCGATCATCGCGCCGAGGATGATCCAGTCGCAGGCGTCGGTGCCGGAGCTGAACTGCCAGCGGCCGTTGAAGACGTACCCGCCGTCCACCGGCTTTGCCACCCCCTGCGGGGCGTAGGGGGAGGCCACCCACGTGTCGACGTCGGTGGCCCAGACTTCCTCGGCGACACGGGGATCCGCGTACGCCAGCTGGTAAGGATGAACGCCGACCACGCCGTTGACCCAGCCGGCAGCCGGGTCCAACGCCGCCGTCGCCATCACGGTCTCGGCGAATTCCCGCGGATGCACTTCGAGCCCGCCGTGCTTCTTGGGCTGTAGCAACCGAATGGACCCGGCCGCCTTCATCTGCTTGACCGTGGTCTCGGGCAACTGGCCGAGTGTTTCGGCCTCCCACGCTTGCAGACGCAGCTGGTCCGCGATGTCGGCGATCCGATCCATCACCCGTTCGCTCATGTCAATGCCCCTCGCTCCGATGGTTTTCTTCGATGGTCTTCGATTGCCGGTGCCATCCGGTCGGGCCATCCCGGTCAGCGGACCGGGAAGTCGTGACGTCAGAACTCGACCCGGACGCCGTCGGACACCGGACGGGCCTGGCAACCCAGGATGATGCCGTCCGCCACGTCCTCGGGTTGCAGGATGTCCGCCTGCTCCATCGCCACTTCGCCGTCGGTCACCGTGCAGGCGCACGAACCGCACTGACCTTCGCGACACGAGTAGGGAACGTCGACTCCGGCGGCGAGCAGCACCTCGACCAGGGTGGATCGCCGCGGCCAGCGCAGGCGGTGGACCTGGCCGTCGAGATCTACCTCCAAGTCCGCGTCGTCGGCGCTGCCGCCGTCGGCACCTTGGACGTCGACCGGGGCAGGGGCAAATGGATCGCCGGACAGCGATGCGAATACTTCGGCGTGAATCCGGGCGCGGGGAACCGCCATCTCGGCCAGCGCGCTTTGGACGGCCGTCATGAATGCTGCTGGGCCGCAAAGATAGTGGTCCCGATCGTGCAGGTTCGCCGCGAGTGCGGCAAGGTGGGCCGTCGACGGAAGACCCTGTACCGACTCCAGCCAGTGCGTCACCGTCAGCCGATCGGGAAAGCGGCCGGCGAACTCGCGGAGTTCGGCGGCGAAGATCACCGACCGCTCGTCACGATTGGCGTACACCAGCGTGACGCGTGCCGTCCCGGCCGTCAGCACGGACTTCAGGATCGACAGCACCGGAGTAATGCCGCTCCCACCCGCCCACAACGCCACGTCGCCGTCGAGATCCCGTGGGGTGAAGGTGCCCGCAGGTGGCAACACTTCCAGTTCGTCACCGGCGGACACGTTGTCGCACAACCAGTTCGAACCGTAGCCATCCTTGGTTCGCTTCACCGTGACCTTGGGCGCGGCGTCGGTGTGCGGTGAACTCGCCAGCGAGTAGCAACGCGCGACCGACCCGGTCACGTCGCTTGGAACGCGCAGGGTGAGGAACTGTCCGGGCCGGTGATCCCATTGCGCCCGGGCGTTCTCGGGAATGGCCAGCACCAACGATCGTGCCTCGGCGGTTTCGTCGATGACCTCGGTGACGGTCACCATGACACTGCGACTAGTGGCGTCGGTCATCGGTCCTCAAGGTTGTGGGTACGGGTGTGACGTCAAGTGTCGCCATCCCCTTCGGCGTCACAACCGATGCGCCCGATGGTCGGGATGGGTGCGGCCAATGGCCCGGTCATCGGGAACCGATGTCGTGCGGTTCAACCGAATGTCTATCTTCGGGAGGGTGAGTGACAGCGCAGAGCGACAGGCCCCGTCAGTGGACGCCGTAGTGGTCGGTGCGGGGTTCGCCGGTCTGTACGCCCTGCACGAATTGCGCACCCGAGGTTTGAGCACGCGCGTCTTCGAAGCCGCCCCCGAGGTGGGCGGTACGTGGTACTTCAACCGGTACCCGGGTGCACGCTGCGACGTCGAGAGCGTCGACTACTGCTTCTCGTTCTCCGATGAACTTCAGCAGCAATGGACGTGGTCGGAGAAGTACGCCACCCAGGCCGAGATCCTGCGCTACATCAACTGGGTCGCCGACAAGCTCGACCTCCGCTCCGGCATCGACTTCAACGCCAGGGTCGTATCGGCGACCCTCGACGAGGACGACTCCACGTGGACGGTGCGCGTCGACACCGGGCAAGTGGTGCGCGCCAGGTTCGTCATCATGGCCACCGGACCGCTCTCGGCGGCCCTGACGCCGAACTTTCCCGGACTGGACACCTTCGAGGGCCAGATCCATCACACCGCGCACTGGCCCCACGAGGGCGTGGACTTCACCGGCAAACGGGTTGCGGTGATCGGCACCGGATCCTCTGGCATCCAATCCATTCCGGTCATCGCCGACCAAGCCGATGAGCTGGTCGTCTTCCAGCGCACGCCGAACTTCAGCGTCCCGGCCGGCAACCGGGAGCTGTCGTCGGAGGACGTCGCCGCGGTGAAGGCCAACTACGCCGAGCGGCGTCGGCTGTCGTGGCGCAGCGGTGGTGGCTCTCCGCACGTGGCGCACCCCAAGTTGACGATGCAGGCCAGCCCCGAGGAACGGCGCGAGGCCTTCGAGACACGATGGCAGCTGGGCGGGGTCCTGTTCTCCAAGACCTTCGCCGACCAGATGACCGACCGCACCGCCAACGAGGAAGCCCGCAAGTTCTACGAGGAGAAGATCCGCGGCGTCGTCGACGACCCGGACGTCGCCGACCTGCTCATCCCGACCGACCATCCCATCGGTACGAAGCGAATCTGCACCGACACCAACTACTTTCAGACATTCAACCGGCCCCACGTGAAGCTGGTCAGTGTTCGCAAGACACCTATCGTGGCCGTCGACGCGACGGGAATCACCACCACCGAGCGGCATTACGACCTCGACGCGATCGTGCTCGCCACCGGATTCGACGCCATGACCGGCACGCTGGCCAAGATCGACATCGTCGGCCGCGGGGGACAGAGGCTGCGCGACGACTGGGCCGACGGACCGCGGACCTACCTCGGCCTCGGCGTGGACGGGTTTCCCAACATGTTCCTGGTCTCGGGACCCGGCGCACCCGCCGTGCTGGCCAACATGGTGCTGCACGCCGAGGCGCACGTGAACTGGATCGCCGACGCGATCGGTTACCTCGACGAGCACGGCTACGTCGGCATCGAAGCCGAACCGGACGCGGTGGACGAGTGGATCGTCGAGTGCAACAGGCGCGCGAACGCCACCCTCTTTCCCCAGGCCAATTCCTGGTACATGGGAGCCAACGTGCCCGGTAAACCACGGGTCTTCATGTTGTTCATCGGCGGGTTCGCGGTCTATCTCGACATCTGCCGCGAGGTGGCCGCCGCCGGATACAAGGGGTTCCGCCTCCTCAAGGATTCCTGACCGGTGGGCACCTATGCCGTCACCGGCTCGGCGTCGGGAATGGGGCGGGCGGCGTCGGAGCGGTTGCGCGCCAACGGTCACACCGTCGTCGGGGTCGACCTCAGGGATGCCGACGTCGTCGCCGACCTCTCCACGGCCGCCGGACGGGCACGGGCGTCCGCCGCCGTTCTCGAGGTTGCGGGACACCGTCTCGACGGCGCCGTTCTCGCCGCAGGTGTGGGGCCAACGCCTGGACCCGATCGGCCACGACTCATCCTCGAGACCAACTACCGCGGCGTGGTCGAGTTGGCGTCGGCTTGGCGGACCGCGCTGGCTGCCACCGGTAAGGCGAAAGTCGTCGTGGTGAGCAGCAATTCGGCGACGACCGTGCCGATGGTGCCGCGGCGCGCCGTGCGTGCTCTGCTGTCCGACGACCTGGACGGGGCGCTGCGTTCGACGCGCGTGTTTCGACACGCAGCGCCGGCGATGGCCTATGCGGCGTCGAAGATCGCGGTCAGCCGGTGGGTGCGGCGCCAGGCGGTGACGCCGCAGTGGGCCGGGCAGGGCGTCCGGCTGAACGCGCTGGCTCCCGGGGCGGTCATGACGCCACTGCTGGAGAAGCAGCTCGCCACACCGCGGGAGGCCAAGGCCATCCGAGGCTTCCCGGTGCCGATCGGCGGGTACGGCGACTCGGACCGCCTTGCCGAGTGGATCCTGTTCATGCTCTCCGATGCCGCTGACTTCCTCTGCGGCAGCGTGGTATTCGTCGACGGCGGATCCGACGCCTACTTCCGCTCCGACCAGTGGCCGACGGCGCCGTCGCTGACAGAGACCCCTCGCTACCTGTGGCGACTCCGTCGATTTGGCACCGGCTACTAGCCGCGCTGCAGGAACCCCAGCACGGTGCTCTCGAAGGCGTCCTTTGCCTCGATCATGGCCCAGTGCCCGCAGTTGGGGAACACGTGCAGTTCCGCATTCGGAATGGTGCGCATCGGGATCAGGGCCATGTCCAGCGGACTCACCCGGTCGTCGCGGCCCCACGTCAGCAGGGTCGGAGCGGACACCTTGTGCATCTGGGCCCACGGCATCGGAATGTCTGCGGTCCTCATCATGTCCATCATGGCGGCGAACGCCGCCTTGCCGTACATCCGGCGGGCGGCGGCCAGCGTCTCGGGATCGGTGGCCAACTGCCAGCGCTCCTCGACGAGTTGGTCGGTCACCAAGGACTGATCGAAGACCATGGAGTTGAGCCAGTCCACCAGTCGTTGGCGGGTGGGATCCTCGGTGAATTCCTGCAGCAACCGGATGCCCTCACTCGGACCGGGGCTGAACACGTTGGTGCCGATCCCGCCGATCGTGACCAGCCGTCCGATCCGACCGGGATGGTGGATGGCGGTGTTGACGCCGACACCGCCACCCATCGAATTGCCGACGACGTCGACGCGCTCCAGCTCCAGCGCATCGAGGAACGGCGCGACCACGCCCTGAGCCGTGACCATCGGATGTCCGCCGAAGTCGTCACTGACACCGAAACCGGGAAACTCCAGGATGAGACAACGGAAGCTCTTTGCGAACGCGGGGAGGATCCCGCGAAAGTTGCGCCACCCGGTGACTCCCGGCCCCGAGCCGTGCAGGAACAGCAGCGCCGGGCCGTCGCCGACGTCGTAATACCGCAATACCCCTGCGGGCGTGCTGATTTCACGGAGATCGTCGCGATCGTCGTCTGTTGGCGTCTGCGCCGAAGACTGAGCCATGGGTCCCTCCGAGGATCGAGGCGTGGTGGCCACAGCCTGTCACACGGTCCGGCAGACGGAGCGCACGATCCCGGTGGCCGGGCCGCCGCCGCGCTCGTCGCGACACTGCCGAGACGCGTCTCCCATCAAGCGGGACGGTCGCTGTGTCGGGGGTCACGGTGCTGCCATGGTTGCCCGTCGAGACACGGGCGTCCGAAGACCCGTGCGCCGGATTGGAAGGGAGCAGCGATGGGTCGGATGAGCCTCAACGCTCCGATGCAGGCGATCGGCGGACTGTTCGCGATGTCGGTGGACGCGGTGAAGTTCATCTTCGTGCGGCCGTTCCAATGGCGCGAACTCCTCGACCAGTCCTGGTTCGTAGCCCGAGTGTCGCTGGCGCCCACTCTGCTGGTGGCCATTCCGTTCACCGTGCTGGTGAGCTTCACGCTCAACATCCTGCTTCGCGAGCTTGGCGCGGCCGACCTCTCGGGCGCCGGAGCAGCGTTCGGGGCGGTCACGCAGGTCGGCCCCTTGGTGACCGTGCTCATCGTGGCCGGCGCAGGTGCCACGGCGATGTGTGCCGACCTGGGTTCGCGGACGATCCGTGAGGAGATCGACGCCATGGAGGTGCTCGGCATCAACCCGGTTCAGCGCCTCGTCACGCCTCGAATGTTGGCCTCCGGTCTGGTCGCGCTCCTGTTGAACAGCCTGGTGTGCATCATCGGCATCATGGGCGGCTACTTCTTCTCCGTCCTGGTCCAAGACGTCAATCCCGGTGCGTTCGCCGCGGGGATCACCCTCCTGACCGGGGTGCCAGAGGTGATCATCTCGTGCGTGAAGGCCACCCTGTTCGGGCTGATCGCCGGCCTGGTCGCGTGCTACCGCGGGCTGACGATCACCGGCGGGGGCGCCAAGGCCGTCGGCAACGCGGTCAACGAGACCGTCGTGTTCGCGTTCATGGCCCTGTTCGTGGTCAACGTCGTGGTGACGGCGATCGGCATCCAGATGACGTCGAAATGAGCGTAACCACGACGTTGCGAGCGACCTATCCCCGCCTGGTGCGCAGCGCCGGTCGACCTGTCGTGGCGCTCAGTGCGCTCGGCGACCACATCCTCTTCTACGGCAGGTCGCTGGCCGCCACCCCGTTCGCCGCCACCCGCTACCGCCGCGAGATCATCCGCCTCATCGCCGAGATCAGCATGGGTGCAGGCACATTGGCGATGATCGGCGGCACCGTCGTGATCGTGGGATTCCTGACGTTGGCCACCGGCGGGGTACTCGCGGTTCAGGGATACAGCTCGCTCGGCAACATCGGCATCGAGGCGCTCACCGGCTTCCTTGCAGCGTTCATCAACGTCCGCATCTCGGCGCCGATCGTCGCGGGCATCGGGCTGGCGGCCACCTTCGGGGCGGGCGTCACCGCGCAGCTGGGCGCCATGCGGATCAACGAAGAGATCGACGCGCTCGAGGCGATGGGCATCCGTCCGATCGAGTATCTGGTGAGCACCCGCATCGTGGCGGGGATGATCGCCATCACCCCGCTCTACTCGATCGCCGTCATCCTGTCGTTCGTCGCCAGCCAATTCACCACCGTCGTACTACTTGGTCAGTCCGGTGGTCTCTACGACCACTACTTCAACACGTTCCTCAATCCGATCGACCTGCTCTGGTCGTTCTTGCAGGCCGTCCTGATGGCGCTGGCGATCCTGTTCATCCACACCTACTACGGCTACTTCGCCACCGGCGGCCCGTCCGGCGTCGGCGTCGCGGTGGGAACCGCCGTGCGCACCTCGCTGATCGTCGTCGTCTCGGTGACCCTGCTCATCTCGCTGGCGGTCTACGGCGCCAACGGCAACTTCAACCTGTCGGGGTGAGAGGCATTCGTGATGCGTGAACACACCCGACCCCTCGTGGGGTTGGCCACGATCGTCGTGATCGTCGCCATCATCGCCGGAGCCGTCGTGCTCTTCCGCGGTGGCGCGACCAAAACGGTTCCGGTGACCGTGCTTTCGCCGCGAGCCGGCTTGGTGATGGGGCCCGACGCAAAGGTCAAGCTGCACGGTGCACAGGTCGGAAAAGTGGTGTCCATCGAGTCGCTTCCCGACGGCCAATCGGCCATCCACCTCGCCATGGACCCCGACCAGCTCTCCATCATTCCGGCCAACGCCCTCGTCGACGTCGCCTCGACCACTGTCTTCGGCTCCAAGTTCGTCCAGTTGGTGCCGCCCCCGGACCCGTCGCCGCAATCGATGTACGCAGGGCAGGTCCTGGCCGCCACCAACGTGACGGTGGAAGTCAACACGGTGTTCCAACAATTGGTGTCGGTGCTGTCGCAGGTTCAGCCGGAGAAGCTCAACGAGACTCTCGGGGCGTTTGGGCAGGCGCTCGACGGGCGGGGTGAGAAACTGGGGCAGACGCTGTCGGATCTCGACGCGCTCCTGGTCAAACTCGACCCCAGCCTTCCCAATCTGAGTCACGACGTCGCGGTGGCTCCTCCGGTGATCAGCGCCTACGCCGACGCGGCACGCGACCTGGTCGCCACCGTCGACCACACGACGCGCGTGAGTGACACGCTCGTCGAACGCCAAGCCGATCTCGATTCGCTGTTGGTCAGCGCAATTGGGTTGGCGGACATGGGCAATGACGTACTGTCGACCAACGGTCAGCCCTTGGCCGACGTCCTGCACCTGCTGCTGCCCACCACCGCGTTGACCAATCAGTACAACCCCGCCATCACCTGCGCACTCGGGGGGCTCGAGCCGCTGGCGACGGGTCCGCCTCAGCCACTGCCAGGGGTCATGTTGCTGGATTCGTTCCTCCTGGGCACCGAGCGGTACCGCTACCCGGGGAACCTGCCCAAGGTGGCAGCCAAGGGCGGCCCGCAGTGCATGGACCTCCCGAACGTCGGCTTCGGAAAGCGACCTCCGTTCGTGGTCACCGACATCGACGCCAACCCAGGGCAATACGGAAACCAAGGAATCCTGTTGAACTCCGATGCGCTCAAGGAAGCGCTCTTCGGACCACTGGACGGTCCGCCGCGCAACACCGCACAGGTCGGCCAGCCAGGATGACGAATTCTCGAGGCACCGCCGTCAAGTTCGGAGCCTTCGGCGTGATCATGGTGCTGCTGACCGCTGCGCTCTTCGTAATACTTGGGCAGTACCGCACCGGCTCGACGAACACCTACACCGCGGTGTTCGCCGATGCCTCCAGCCTCAAGTCCGGTGATTCCGTGCGGGTGGCCGGGATTCGCGTCGGCACGGTGACCGGTGTTGCGCTACAAGAAGACAACAAGGTTCTGGTGGACTTCGACGCCGACCGCACTGTCGCGTTGACCACGGGGACCAAGGTCGCCGTGCGCTACCTGGACCTCGTCGGCAATCGCTACCTCGACCTGCTCGACGGGCCGGGCTCGACCAGAATTCAGCCGCCGAACTCTCGGATACCGGTGGAGCGGACCGCGCCTGCCCTGGATCTCGACATGCTTCTGGGTGGACTGAAACCGGTGATTCAGGGCCTGAATCCCCAGAACGTCAACGCGCTCACCAATTCGCTGATTCAGATTCTGCAGGGGCAGAGCGGCAACGTGGAATCCTTGATGGCGCAGACGTCCTCGTTCACCAATGAGCTGGCCGACAATGGCCAGACCGTCCAACAGCTGATCGACAACCTGCAGCAGGTGATGGCCGTCGTCGCCAAGGACGGCGACCAGTTCTCCGGCGCCGTCGGAAAACTCGAAGAACTCATCACCGGTTTGTCGCGTGAGCGTGATCCCATTGGCGAGGCCATCACCGCGCTCGACTCGGGTACGGCCTCCATCGCGGATCTGTTGACCCAGGCACGGCCCCCGCTGTCGGGCACCGTCGACCAACTCACCCGGGTAGCCCCGCTGCTGTCCAATGACGACGACAAGGCGCGCCTGGACCTAGCCCTTCAGAAGGCGCCCGAAAACTACCGCAAGCTGGTGCGGCTCGGCTCCTACGGCAGCTTCATCAACCAGTATCTGTGCGGAATGAACGTGCGGGTAACCGACCTGCAGGGCCGCACCGCGTACTTCCCCTGGATCATGCAAAACACCGGACGATGCGGGGAGCCCTGATGCTGAAGTACAAGGGGTCCAAACTCGTTCGCTCCGGCTTCATCGGTGTCGTGCTGATCGTCCTGGTGATCGCGGTCGGCTTGCAGCCACAGACGCTGATCTCGTGGGCGACGTCGGTGCACTACCGCGCGCTCTTCACGGAGGCTGGCGGACTCACGGCGGGCAACGACGTCAAGGTATCGGGCGTGACGATGGGCCGGGTGACCAGTGTCGAGCTCAGCCGTGGCAAGGCGCTGGTCGGATTCACCCTCGACGGCACAGTGCGTCTCGGCACCGAGACCACCGCGCACATCAGGACGGGAACGGTGCTGGGGGCCAGGATGCTCACCCTGGAGCCGGCGGGCGCCGACACCATGCACGCGGCGGACACCATTCCCGTCACCCGCACCTCGTCGCCGTACTCGCTGACCAACGCCGTCAGTGACTTCACGTCCAACACCGAGGGGACCGATACGGCGTCTCTGACCCAATCCCTCGACACGCTCTCGGACACCATCGATCGGGTTGCGCCCCAACTGGGGCCGACATTCGACGGGCTGACGCGCCTGTCGCAGACGTTGAACGGCCGCAACGAATCCCTTGGCATGTTGCTCAAGAGCGCCGCCGACGTCACCGGAATCCTGTCCCAGCGCAGCGCGCAGGTGAACACCCTGCTGCTCAACGCCAACGATCTGCTCGGCGTGCTCGAGGAGCGCCGGTACGCCATCGTCAACCTGCTGGCCAACACCTCGGCACTGTCGCAACAGCTGTCCGGCCTGGTGGCCGACAACGAGGCCGAATTGGCCCCGACGTTGGAAAAGCTGAACTCGGTGACGGCCATGCTCGAGAAGAACAGCGACAACATCGCCAAGGCGCTCAAGGGATTGGCCAAATATCAAGTGACGCAAGGTGAATCGGTGAGCAACGGCTTCTACTACAACGCCTTCGTCGGCAACCTGCTGCCCGCACAAACCCTGCAGCCCTTCCTCGATTACGCGTTCGGATTCCGTCGCGGCGTCAACGCCGGGCAGCCGCCGGACAATGCCGGCCCACGCGCCGAATTCCCATGGCCGCACAACGGCATCCCGGGAGGAAGTCGATGATCGCCGCTCACAGGGCGCGCGTCAGCAGAACATTGGCCATCGTGCTGGCGAGCCTGCTCGTCGCCGGCACGGCCGTGGTACTTCACCACGCACTGGCCCGCCCGACCACGATCACCGCCTACTTCACCTCGGCAACGTCGATCTACCCTGGTGACGAGGTACGGGTCGCGGGTGTCAAGGTCGGCACCATCGAATCGATCGAACCGCAAGGCGCGCAGGCGAAGCTGACCCTGGCAGTGGATCGCGGCGTGCCGATCCCCGCCGACGCCAAGGCCGTCATCATGGCGCAGAACCTCGTCGCGGCCCGCTACGTGCAGCTGGCACCGGCCTACGAGGACAGCGGGCCGACCATGCCCGACGGTGCGCGCATCGGAGTCGAACGCACGGCGGTGCCCGTCGAATGGGACCAGGTCAAGGACCAGTTGATGCGGCTGGCAACTGATTTGGGACCGGTCAACGACGCCTCGGGGACCTCGCTGAACCGCTTCATCGACAGTGCCGCCAACGCCATGAACGGCAACGGCGACAAGCTCAGGGAGGCGATTGCCCAACTCTCCGGCGTGGGTCGCATCCTCGCCGACGGCAGCGGCAACGTCGTCGAGATCATCAAGAGCCTGCAAACCTTCGTCGGTGCGCTGCGCGACAGCAACACCGAGATCGTCCAATTCCAGAACCGATTGGCCAGCGTCACCAGCGTCGTCGACGGCAGCCGCAACGATCTCGACGCAGCGCTGACCAACCTCAGTACCGCGGTCGTGGACGTGAAGAGATTCATCGCAGGAAGTCGGGACCAAACCTCCGAGCAACTTCAGCGACTCAACAACGTCACCCAGAACCTCGTCGACAACCGCACGGCGCTGGAGAACGTCCTGCACGTCGCGCCCAACGCCATCGCCAACGGGTACAACATCTACAACCCGGATAGCGGAACCGCGGTGGGCGCCTTCGCCCTGTCGAACTTCGCCAATCCAGTGGCGGTGGTGTGCTCGGCCATAGCCGCGGTGAAGAACGCGACGGCGTCGGAGACGTCGAAGCTGTGCGCCCAATACCTCGGACCGGCGTTGCGGCTCATCAACTTCAACTACCTGCCGTTCCCGTTCAACGCCTACCTGCGCAAGTCGCCGAGCCCGGAGAACCTCGCCTATACCGATCCCGCGCTCGCACCCGGTGGATCGGGTGGCAGCCCGGACCTGCCGGGCGTCCCGCCGGCAGTGTCGGCCTACACCGGGGCGGGCGACGTTCCACCCCCACCCGGGTGGGGTGCGCCCCCCGGCCCGCCGGGGGCGTACGCGCCCAACGGTTTACCTGCCGACCCGTCACCCGCGTTGTTCCGGGGAGCGCCGATCCCGCCCGGGGTGCCCGAAGCACCTCCCGCGCAAACGCCAACCAACCTGCAGGACATCCTGCTTCCGGCGGAGGCCCAACCAGCGCCGCCGGCACCGGAAGGCACACCATGATCACGCGGCGTTCACTCACCTCCGTCGTGGCGTCGACCACCTGCGTCGTGCTGGCCGCCAGTGGATGTTCGTTCAACGGCCTGAACTCGCTACCGCTGCCGGGCACCGTCGGACGCGGTGACGGCGCGAAGACCTATCACGTCGAATTGAGCAACATCGGCACGCTGGAACCGAATTCACCGGTTCTCATCAGTGACGTCGTCGTGGGGAGCGTCAGCAAGATGACGGTCCGCAACTGGCATGCCGACGTCGAGATCTCCGTGAAGCCCGACGTCGTGGTGCCCGCCAATGCGGTCGCCTCCGTCGGGCAGACCAGCCTGCTGGGTTCGATGCACTTGGCCCTCAATCCGCCAGTCGGACAACCGCCCACCGGCACGATGGCGGCCGACGCCACGATCGGGCTCGACCGCTCCACGACGTATCCCTCGACCGAACAGACGCTGTCGTCACTCTCGGTCGTCGTCAACGGCGGCGGACTCGGCAAGATCGGTGACATCGTCAACGAGTTCAACGCCGCACTCAACGGTCGCGAGGACCAGGTGCGCGATCTGCTGACACGACTCAACGACTTCCTCGGAGTCTTCGACAGGCAGCGGGCCGACATCGTCGCCTCCATCTCGGCGTTGAACCGGCTCGCCGGCACGCTTTCCGGCCAGAGTGACGTCATCACCCAAGCGCTGAAGCGGATTCCGCCTGCCCTCGACGTGCTGATCCGGGAACGGCCGCGCATCACCACCGCCCTGGACAAGTTCCGGATCTTCAGCAACACCGCGACCGGAGTGATCAACGCAACGCAGGAAGACCTGGTGCAGAATCTGAAGAATCTGGAGCCGACGGTGCGCGCGCTGGCCGACGTGGGACCGAGCCTGGGCACGGACCTCGCGTACGTCCCGACCTACCCGTACCCGCAGAACTTCATCGACCGGGCCATCAGGGGTGACTACCTCAACGAGTTCATCACCTTCGACTTCACCATCCCGCGCCTCAAGCGGGGACTGTTCCTCGGCACCCGGTTCGGTCAGGAAGGCGCCCCGTTGGTGCCGGCACCGGGAGATCCGTTCTACGCCAACTACACCAAGGATCCGCTGAACGCCCCCGTCACGGCACCACCACCGGCGGTCGCCGAGATGCCGCCACTGGTCGACCCCCAACCGGCGGCGCCGACGCCCGAGACCACCCCGCCCGTCGAAGGTGGCAACTAGTGCTGACTCGCTTCGTTCGAATACAACTCGCCATCTTCGCGATCGTGTCGGTGGTAGGGATGGCGGTGATGATCGGCGTCTACCTGCAGGCGCCCACCCTGCTCGGGATCGGGCGAATGACGGTGACGTTGAACCTGCCGGCGACCGGCGGCCTCTACCGGTTCTCCAACGTGACGTATCGGGGCGTGCAGATCGGCAAGGTCACCGACGTACGGGCAACACGCGAAGGTGCCACGGCGACACTGTCGTTGAACACCTCGCCACGGATTCCCGTCGACCTTCACGCCGCGGTGTTGAGCGTCTCGGCAGTCGGCGAACAGTACGTCGACCTTCAACCGGTCGACGACTCGGGCCCGTTTCTTGAGGACGGCTCGTCCATTCCGACGGATCGCACCTCGGTTCCCCAAGCGGTGGGGCCGATGTTGGATCAAGTCAGCGCGCTCGTCGGGAGCATCCCGACCGAGAAGATCAGCCCCCTGCTGGACGAGACCTTCAGGGCGTTCAACGGATCCGGATACGACTTCGGATCGCTGCTGGACTCGTCGTCGCGCGTCATCGGCGACCTCAACGGCGTTGCCGACCAGACGCGGTCGCTGATCGACGACAGCGCGCCGCTGCTCGACGGTCAGGCGCAGTCCATCGACGCGATCGGGACGTGGGCCCGGAGCCTTCGGGGAATCAGCGAGCAACTCGACGCCAACGACCCCCAGGTACGAAATGTCTTGCAGCAGGGCCCCGGTGCCGCGGATGAGGCATCACGCCTGCTCGACCAGGTGAAGCCGACGTTGCCGCTGCTCCTGGCCAACCTCAGGACGCTTGGCCAGGTGGGCGTTACCTACCATCCGTCGCTGGAACAGCTGCTGGTCCTGTTGCCGCCCACCGTCGCCTCGACGCAGTCCTACGGAGCGCCGAAGAACAATCCCACCGGCATGTCGCTTGGCGACTTCACCCTCAACATCGGCGACCCGCCGGCGTGCACCGTCGGATTCTTGCCGCCCAACATGTGGCGGTCTCCGGAGGACACCACCGTCGTCGACACCCCGGACGGGTTGTACTGCAAGCTTCCGCAGGATTCTCCGATAGGTGTTCGCGGTGCGCGCAACTATCCGTGCATGGGCAAGCCAGGAAAGCGCGCGCCCACGGTGGAGATCTGCGACAGCGACCAGCCCTACGAACCACTGGCGATGCATCAGCACGTGCTCGGGCCGTACCCGATCGATCCGAATCTGATCGCGCAGGGCGTCCCGCCGGACGACCGCGCCGGGCGCGACTCCAACACCTACGGTCCGCTGCAGGGGACCCCCATGCCTCCCGAGTCCCCGAGCCCGCCGCCACCGGCTCCCACCGAACCATCGGTTGCGCCAAGCGCTTTCGATGGCGAAGGGGCCACCGGTCCCTCGGTCGCGTTCGCCACCTACGACCCTCAGACGGGTCAGTACGCCGCACCCGACGGCAAGGTGTACCGACAGTCGGATCTGGCCGCCCATTCCGGGCCGCGGTCGTGGAAGGATCTGCTCCCCGGGTGAAACCCCGAGTGCCGCGGACTAACTCAGCTTGACCAGCTTGAACGGCATGCTGATGAAGATCACCTTGCTGCTCCCACATGACCCGCTGACGCCGGTCGTCTGGTCGTCACCCATCAGGGTCGTCGACGCCGGGTCGGCGGAGCTGCCGTCGGGTGCAGATGGAAAGAACCGATACACCTGCAGACCCGGGCCGGCACTCCCGTCCGGGCACGGCTGCCAGCCGTCGACGGTGCGCTTGAGGTACCACACCGAACTCTTCTGATAGATGGGCGCCGTCCAGCCCCAGTCGCTGGTGACCGTGCCGGTGCATTCGCCGGGGTAGCTGCACGTCGAGGTGATCGTCCACGTGCTCCGGATGCTCGGCTGGTCCCGGAAGACGTCGTTGACCTTCGCCCATTCACCGTTGGAGGTGCCGACGTAGGTGCCGTTGAGGCCCCACTCGCCGGGGCTCGCACCGGCCGGCATCTCGGATGCCACCACCGCGCCGGCGGCCACGCAGATCGCCGCCAGGACACTCGAAACCCGCATCGCTTCTCCTCAGCTGTCGCACTCACTGTCCGACGTTCGATCCGCGTTGGGCCGCCACACTCCCACCTGGTGGGCATTCGCGATCCGTCGAGTCGGCGACGTGCCACAGTGACGCCGTGCGTGCGACGACGGTGCTTCTGTCCGGGCTGCTGCTCGCCGGCATGTTGTCACCGGGCTCGGCGAGCGCTGCACCCGTGGAGTGCAATCAACCGTCGTGCACACCCGGTATCACCGGCGGTGTCGTGCTCGGCGCGTCGTGTTCGGATACGGGGTACTACGTGTTCGGTACGACGTCATGGGGTCGACTGGTGTTCTGCGGATCACCCCGCCGGTACGGCCCGCGATACTTCCGCTCACCTCCCATGGTGGGAGTGAAGGACGAGAACGCCGACTGCGGAAGCTATTTGAACAGCGTCGCGCAGGCGCCCGACGGTCTGTTCCTCAGCTGCGTCGGCGTCGACGGTGCCACGCGATGGGTCCGTGGTGACGCATGACGACGACCGAAGCGCTGTCACCCGGCCGTGTTTCTCGCGGTGCCATGGCGATTCTGGGGTCGACGCTCCTGATGCTCGCGGTGGCGCCGGCGTCGGCGCGCGGCGACGACCTTCCTGTGCACCGGGTGACCTATACCGTGACCGCCGATCAGCCGGTGCAACTCGACGTCTACTACCGCGACGTCGACCCGCCCACATGGGCCGACTACAGCCACAATCCCTACCAATTCAGTCCGCGGGACGAGGCCTCGATCGGACCGGGTCAGTCCTGGGTCCGCGAGGTGTCGCTGGTCAACCCCGACCAGTGGGCGATGGTGGCGGCCAGCATCGGTTCGTCACCGGCAGGGGTCACCGTTCGTTGCGAGTTGGCGGTCGACGGAGCGGTGGTCGCCTCGGGCGACGGTCCGAACGGTGCGCTGTGTTCGCTACGGCACTGGTGAGGATCTGGCGTCAGCACTTCTCGGATACGACCACTCAACGGGAGCATCGGGGTCCTCACTACGCATCTCGGTCTAGCGTCGCGTAACACGGGCAGCCCGCCGATGGACCTCCCCGGGGTGCCACCCGTAGGAGAGAGGATGTCGGTGATGCACGGCGTCAAGACCACCAGCCGCCCCGTTGAGGACGACCAGCCCGCCGAGACGCCGGACGACGTCTCCGAGCTCGAGGCGTTGGCGGAGCGAGCCGAAGCCGAGGCGGTTGCGGCCGAGGAGGTCGCCGCCGCCGCGCGAGCCCGGGCCCGCGAGTTGCGCGGGGACGCCGCGGTGGATCAGGCATCGGAAACGGAGTCAGCGCCCACTGAGAGAGTGCCCATGGGCAAGCGGCTATGGCGCCGACCACGGCTCGCGACGGTACTTGCCGGCCTCGCCATGGCGACGACGTGCGCGTTCTTGGCGGCCAGCGGATACCTCGTGTGGCATCACCAACAGGTGCGTGACGAGCGGCAGCAGCGCGCCGAATTCGCCGCCGCCGCACGCCAGGCGGTGGTCACCCTGATGTCGATCGACGGCGCGAAGGCCGAAGAAGACGTTCAGCGAATCATCGACAGCTCCACGGGACAGTTTCGAGACGACTTCCAGTCCAGCGCCAAGGAATTCGTCGACGTCGCCAAGGAGTCGAAGTCCGTCACGACGGCCTCGGTGAAGGCCAGCGCCGTCGAGTCGATGTCCGGTGACTCCGCGGTGGTGTTGGTCACCGCCGCGACGACCATCAGTAACACTGCTGGCGCCAACCAGCAGCCGCGCACCTGGCGGCTCAGCGTGGACGTCGTGCGCGACGGCGGACAGATCAAGATGGCGAAGGTGGATTTCGTACCATGAGCGTGCTCGAGAGCAAGACAGACGCGACCGACGACCTGGACGACACCGACGCCGAGGTGAGTGCCGATCCAGGACCGGGCCCGGAGGACTCCGACGAGTCCGAGGCCGCTCCGGCGGACGCCTCGACGCAACGTGGAACCCGACGGGCCCTGGCGCACTGGCGTGCGCTGGCCATCTGTGTGGCGCTGGCGGCCGCCGCCGCCACCGCGGGCTGGCTGTACTTCGGCCAGTACCGGACCGATCAGCTCACCGCGTCGGCCACGACCGCCGTCGTCGACGCGGCCACGCAGGGCAGCGTGGCGCTCCTGTCCTACGCGCCGGACACCGTGGACCGTGACCTTGCGGTGGCGCAATCGAACTTGACGGGCGAGTTCCTCACCTATTACGGCGAATTCGCCAAGCAGATCGTCGCCCCGGCCACCAAGCAGCGGGGCGTCCAGACCACGGCGACGGTCGTGCGGGCCGCCCCGGCCGAGGTAAATCCCGACGACGCCAAGGTTTTGGTCTTCCTCAATCAGATCACCGTCAGTCGTGACAGTCCCGATCCCGTGCAGGCGGCCAGCAGTGTCATGGTGGGGCTCGCCAAAGTCGACGGACGTTGGCTCATCTCGTCGTTCGACCCCATCTAAGCGGGGCTGACTGTCGACGTGTGAGCTAGGCGACGTCCAGTCAGTGGACGACGTTCGTCGGCGTTGAACGCGGCCTTGACAACATGACAGCACACGCGAATCATGTTGGGCGAAAGGGCTTTCAGTGCACGGCGACGACGATGTGGTGACCTACTCCGTCACCGATGGACTGGCCATGATCACGATGAACCGACCGCAGTACCGCAATGCGCAGAACTCTGCGATGACCTACGCACTGGACGCCGCATTCACCCGCGCGGTCGACGACGCCGACGTCCACGTCATCGTGTTGCGCGGCAACGGCGAGCACTTCAGCGCGGGCCACGACATCGGCACCCCGGACCGAGATCATCACGTGCACTACGACAATCGTGCCGTGCTGTGGTGGGACCACGTGGACCGGACTGGGGGAGACCAACGCTTCGCTCGGGAGGCGGAGGTCTATCTGGGGATGTGCCGTCGCTGGCGCGACATTCCCAAGCCGGTGATCGCGATGGTGCAGGGTGCCTGCGTGGCAGGCGGCCTGATGCTGGCGTGGGTATGCGACTTGATCGTGGCATCCGAGGATGCCTTCTTCTCGGATCCGGTGCTCCGCATGGGAATACCGGGAGTTGAGTACTTCGCCCATCCATGGGTGCTTGGCACGCGATTCGCCAAGGAGATCCTCTACACCGGCGATCGGTTCACTGCGCAACGTGCCTACGAGATCGGCATGGTGAGTCACGTGGTGTCCCGCGAGCGCCTCGAGGAGGAGACGGTGGCACTGGCGTCGCGCATCGCGGCCATGCCCATGTTCGGCCTCTCGCTGACCAAGAGGGCCGTCAACCAATGCGAGGACCAAATGGGCTTGCGCAACGGCATGGACGCGGCGTTCGGCCTGCACCACTTCGCCCATGCCCACAACGCCGAGGTGGGTAAGGGATCCCTGGGCGGGGTCGGGCTGGACGCGATGCGGGGCAACGCATGACGGTCACCTCTGATGCGCCGTTCCAATGAGGAGAAGCCATGCCGAATAAGGCCACCGTCGCGATCGTCGGGTCCGGCAACATCAGTACCGACCTGCTCTACAAATTGCTGCGTTCGGAGTGGTTGGAGCCACGCTGGATGATCGGCATCGACCCCGAGAGTGAGGGTTTGGCGCGGGCCCGCAAGCTCGGGTTGGAGACCAGCCACGAGGGCGTGGATTGGCTGCTCGCCCGCGACGAGAAGCCCGATCTGGTGTTCGAGGCGACGAGCGCGTACGTCCACCGCGCGGCCGCGCCGCGCTACGCCGAGGCGGGCATCCGGGCGGTCGACTTGACCCCGGCGGCGGTCGGGCCGGGGGTGATTCCTCCGGCGAATCTGCGCGAGCATCTGGATGCGCCGAACGTCAACATGGTCACCTGCGGTGGGCAGGCCACGATCCCGATGGTGCATGCGGTGTCGCGGGTGGTGGATGTGCCGTATGCGGAGATCGTGGCGTCGGTGTCGTCGGCGTCGGCGGGGCCGGGGACGCGGGCCAACATCGACGAGTTCACCAAGACCACCAGCGCTGGGGTGGAGGTCATCGGCGGTGCCGCGCGTGGCAAGGCGATCATCATCCTCAACCCGGCGGAGCCGCCGATGATCATGCGCGACACCATTTTCTGCGCGATCCCCGAGGATGCCGATCAGGATGCGATCACGGCGTCGATCAAGGAGGTGGCGGCGCAGGTGCAGACCTATGTGCCGGGTTATCGGTTGCTCAACGAGCCGCAGTTCGACCCGCCGTCGGTGCATTCGGGTGGGTATGCGTTGGTGACGGTGTTCGTGGAGGTGGAGGGTGCTGGGGACTATTTGCCGCCGTATGCGGGGAATTTGGACATCATGACCGCCGCGGCGACGAAGGTCGGCGAAGAGATCGCGAAGGAACGCGTCTGCGAAACAGCTGGAGGTGCGCAAGCATGACTGACATCTTCTTCAACCCGGTCTGGGACGTCCGGATGACCGACACGTCGCTGCGCGACGGAAGTCATCACAAGCGTCACCAGTTCACCAAGGACGAGGTCTTTGCGATCGTCAACGCGCTCGACGCCGCAGGCGTGCCCGTCATCGAGGTCACCCACGGCGACGGGCTCGGCGGGTCGAGCTTCAACTACGGGTTCTCCAAGACCCCCGAGCAAGAGCTGATCAAGCTGGCCGCCGAGACGGCCAAGGAATCCAAGATTGCCTTCCTGATGCTGCCCGGCCTTGGGACGAAGGACGACATCGCCGAGGCGCAGCAGAACGGCGGCTCGATCTGTCGCGTCGCCACGCATTGCACCGAGGCCGACGTGTCGGTCCAGCACTTCGGTTTCGCGCGTGACCTCGGTCTGGAGACCGTCGGATTCTTGATGATGGCGCACACCATCCCGCCGGAGAAGCTCGCTGCGCAGGCCAGGATCATGGCTGACGCCGGCTGCCAGTGCGTCTATGTCGTGGATTCGGCGGGTGCGTTGGTGCTCGAAGGTGTCGCCGACCGCGTCGCGGCGTTGGTGGCCGAACTGGGGTCCGACGCCCAGGTGGGTTTCCACGGCCATGAGAACCTCGGCCTCGGAGTCGCCAATTCGGTGGCGGCGGTGCGGGCGGGTGCCAAGCAGATCGACGGCAGCACCCGGCGCTTTGGTGCGGGTGCGGGTAATGCGCCGGTGGAGGCGATGATCGGGGTGTTCGACAAGATCGGTGTGAAGACCGGCATCGACTTCTTCGAGATCGCCGACGCGGCCGAGGACGTCGTGCGTCCCGCGATGCCCGCCGAGTGCCTGTTAGACCGCAATGCCCTGGTGATGGGGTATTCCGGCGTCTACTCCAGCTTCCTCAAGCATGCGATCCGCCAATCCGAGCGCTACGGCGTGCCTGCGCATCAGCTGCTGCACCGCGCGGGTCAACGCAAGCTGATCGGTGGCCAGGAAGACCAGCTCATCGACATCGCGCTGGAGATCAAACGAGAGCAAGACGCCACGGCCACCGCGTAGAGCTACATCAGCGACAGGGTGAAGGGATAGGAAAACGTGCCGCCCGGGGCTCCGTCGCAGCCGGTCGCAAACGACGATTCCATGGTGCCCTGCAGCGTGGTTGCATCCCACGAATAGATGTCGCGCGTGGGTACGACTGGACCGTAATAGACGTTGCCGCAACGCAACCCGTCTGGGATATCGACGGTGAGGGTGTAGCGGCCGTCGACCAACGGCGCCTCACCCGTATAGGGGAATGCCTTCGCGACCGGCATGGGGATCGCAGTGACGCTCCGGCACTCGACATTAATCTCACAGCGGGCGATGGCCCATATCCAGGTGTGAAAGTCGTATCGCCCAGCGATGTTCAGCGCATAGTTGCCCGCGTTCATGACGGCGCCTGCGCTCGGCGCCAGGACCGTCGTAGCCGCTACGAGCGCACCGAACACCGCACCGGTCGTCTTTGTCTTGTTCCATGTTGGGAAGCCCACGATCGCGAAGCTACGCCGAGGTGGAGTGGTGGAAGCGCGTTGTCTCGGTCAGTGGCACGCGCCTGGCGGTGGCGGTACCCGAGGGTCATGGCAACCCCGAGGCGGCAGCTGGCGAAGCCGGGGGAGTCGGCCACGTTGAGCGCGGTATTGCCCAGGGGCCTGCACCCACGAGGTGGCGCGGCCGACCAGTGTGGGTTTTACGGGCGCACTCCGAGATCGCTACACCAACGCCCCATGACAGTCCCACGGATTCTCGATTCTCCGCCGCCCCCAGCCACCCATGTGCCAAGGGTCTGCCAAGCCTGAGACGAGCCGCTAAGAACTCGTGTCGGCGTTCCTGCGTCGGCCGGTGCGGAGCCAGACCACGGCGACGAACACCAAGGTCAGCGCCAGCGGGGTGAGTCCGACGAGCCAGCTCAGCGCCAGCGGGGGTCCTGGCTGATTGAGTACGTCGACGGCCAGGTCGCCCGTGCCTTCTCCCTGCGGACCGTCGATCGTGAACCGCAGCGTCCACATCCCCGAGGAGTCGAGCGACTCCACGTCAAGCCCCCACACTTCGCGGTTGCGGGGATGCCGGGACAGTCGATCGGCCTCCTCCCGGCCATCGGGAGCGATCGTCGCGATGGTGCCGGACTTGCCTGCGATTCCGCCGTCCGGTTCGAACGTGAAATCCAACGACTGCATGGCGCGCAGCGGCCACACGGTGAACCCGACCGTCACCAGGTAGGGGCCAACCTGGACGTGCTCGGTGTGCACGACGTAGTCGAGGGGGTCGGCGGCCGCGGCCGGTGCCACGCCGATCGACAGCGCGGTGACGGCGCACAGCATCGCGACCATCGCCCGCAATCTCTTGTGGATGGTCATGCCGCCTCACCGACGGCAGGTGTCGCGTTCGATGACCGCAATGCGCGGCCGAGTCGCCACGTCGCGCCGCCGAGCACCCCCGCGAGCAGCCCACCCGCGACGCACGTCAGCAGGATGCTGCCCGCGCCCCCTTCGCCGTCCTCACCGCCTAGGTCGACGCCCCCGGATCCCATTGAGCCGAGAAACCAGGCGATCGCGATCACACCCGCCGCGCCGGAACCGGCCAGCAACAAAGCGCTCGCACCTCTCCAACGCAGCAGGAGCTCGACGGCGATACTGAACACGAAAACGATCGCGGGGATCAGCACCATGTCGACGGGGAAGCCCAACTCGACGAAGTCGCGAAGCGCCAAGTGCTGCAGGTCGGCGTACCAGCCGACCGCCCAGACGGCGAACGACCAGGTCAACAGGTTCAGCACCAGTGTGAGAAGTCCGGTGCCGAGGGCTCCTCCGCGCGGCACGACTTGAGATCCGAGCAGCACGCAGACGAGCGGGATGGACAGCCAGGTCAGGGTGGGCCAGTCGACGGTGGCGCTCAGGTTGATGTCCGCCAGCGCGCCGCTTTGAATCGAGGCGTACTGCCCGAACGCCGCGATCGCGACCATGAATCCCCAACGGCCCCAGCGGTGTTCGCGGGCCGCAGCGAAGACGATCGCCGTGCCGATCATGGTGACGCAGATCGACGTCAGCCAACCTTGGTGTGGCGGCGACGCGATGGTCACGTCGAATCCGTACAGGCCGTGCCACCACTCGTCCCATAACCCGTACAGCAGGAACGTGGCCGCGGCGATGCCGCCGACCAGATAGCCGATCGGCGCGGCGAATACGCCGAGCACCTTGAACGCTCGACCGCCGACGGTCGGATCGAGAGCCAGGCCATTGCGCTGTGCGGCGGTGGCCCGCAACACCATCACCAAGCTGGTCAACCCGGCGATCGCACCGCCGGAATAGATCAACAGATGCGGCAGCGTGAAGAAGCTGTCCGGCCCGACGTCAAGGTGCCAGTCGATGTCCCAGGTCAGCCCCGACAACGAGATCAGGGTGCCTGCGAGCATGACAAACGCCGGTATCTTGCCGTGCGAATCCGCACTTGTCATGGCGTTGTGCCCTTCTACCCGTTGGTGGTGACGCTCAGAACTGCTTCGCGTACTTGGCCGCTGGCCGCGATGCGGACCGTGATCTCCCATTGCCCGGCCATGGACAGCTCCACGTCGGCGCGGTACCGACCGTCGCCTTGGGCCACGGCAACCACAGGTGTTGTGGCATGGCCCATTTGGGTCATCGCGGGCTCGAAGGTGACCGAGTCCGGTGTGGGGGACTGGCCCCCGTT
Source organism: Mycolicibacterium hodleri (assembly GCA_006864685.1). Taxonomy (GTDB): domain Bacteria; phylum Actinomycetota; class Actinomycetes; order Mycobacteriales; family Mycobacteriaceae; genus Mycobacterium; species Mycobacterium hodleri_B. The sequence continues at coordinate 68,549 of VIFX01000011.1, forward strand.
GCCGGTTATCTCGACGGTGACCGGGCTGATTCCGGCCTTCGGCGACTCACCGATCAGCTTGACCAGGTACGGTCCTGCCGTCGCGGGCGCCGCGCCGTCGTCCATCGATTTTGGCCACAACAACCAGATTCCGGCGACGACGACGGCGGCGGCGATCGCGGCGATGACGACAAGGCGCTGGCGACTCACGATTGGCGGACCTCGACTTCGGTTGACGCGGTGAGGATGGCGTAGTCGCGTTCGGTCTGCACCCATACCTTGTAGCGGCCGGGCAGTGCGAAGGAGTAGGTGAAATCGATCTCGGGCCCGTACCGGGCAACCGACTCGTCGGGCTGCCCGCCTGCCGCGCCGGGTGAGGGCGGCACCATGGCGTGCGCGTGCGACCAAACCGGCGCTGTCAGCGCCTGTTTGCCGATATCGGGACCGTCGGGTAGCGGTCCGACGACCATCATGTGTCCGACCATCCCCAGCCAAGGCTGCAGATCGGGGGTGTCCCCGAACCTAGCCCGGATGGTGCTCGGGTTGCCCGCTGGCGCGACCGTGGCGGTGATCTCGCCCTGCGAGGGGTGTGCCGCGGCCGACGGTGCGGTAAGAGATTGCCCGTCGACCGAGCCACGTAGCAGTTGCAAACCGCCACCGCGCCTGGCGATTTCGGCGGTCATCGCGTAAGTCCCGCGTTCGGCGGTGTCGAACTTCGCCTCGTACCGCCCCGGCGCGACGCGGACAGGATGCACGTGCGACATGGAGCCCGCAGGTGTGACGACGATGAGGTGGATCAGCGCGCCGTGGTGGATCAGCAGGTCGTCGGCGGGTCGTCCGGTGGAGGAGTCGGTGAGGTTCACACGCAGCGTGGACTGGCCAGCGGACACCGCCATGTTCACCGGCGGCCGCGAATAGTCCACCGGATTGAGCGAAGTGGCCGCAACCCGCGCGTAGGGATCACGAATGTTCTCGAGGGTGGGGTCGAGGTCCTGGCCGGGCTGCGGGGGCAGCGGGGAGTACGCAGACAGCATCGCGCCGGTGACAGCCACCGTCAGCGCGACCATCATGCCGGTCGCCGGGACTAGCGCCATCCAGTTGCGGCGTGCGCGCAACGTCGCCGCCAGCGACACGATCAGTAGCGCGCCCGCGGTGAAGAAGCCGTAGTCACTGGCCTTCTTCCACGGCGGAATCACCTGCGCGGGAATCAGAAACGGGATCCGTGCCGCGGTGTGGCCGTCATCGACGATCAGTTCCCACGGCCCGGCCCTGTCGACGTTGAGTGCCGCCGAATACATGCCGGGCGTGCCGAGCTTCACCTGCCCGCTGCTGGTCGTGGCTCCCGGTGCCGAGGCTGTGAGTTGCAATGTGCCTGGAGCGTCACCGAGATGGGTGACGACGTCGACGCGCAGAGGCCCAAGGACCGGGCCGACACGCCGGATCGTGACCGTCAATTCGCGACCGCCGAGCGACTGGGCGACGTGCACGTCTGCGTCCGATCCGATGCCGCCGTCGGCCCGCGCCTCGGGCACGCCGGCCAAGGTCACGACCACCAGCATGCCGATCGAAAATGCCAGTGTCACAGGGAGTAACCCCCGACTCTGGGGTCGCGCAGTGGTTTTGCAGCTCACCACGCCAACCAGTGTCATGACCACCAGCATGCCGCGAAAAAATGGCAGTGTCGCCGGGGATAACCCCCACTGTTGTTGGGGGATAGCTCCACTGCGACACGCGCAGTGGTTTGCGAAGGTGACCACGCCAGGTCTAGCGCACGGATGCGAAGAACACCCGTACGTCGCCAGGTTAGGCCGAATTGCCTCATTGGCGCGGGGGAGCGGATCCCGCCTGCACCGGTGTGCGGTCAACTCGTTCGACTTCACCGCTGATGGTCTGGCTAGGCGGATGGGGCCCGGCGCATACCGTCGATCACGAGTGTCAGCAGGCGGGATCGTTGAGCGTCGTCGCGGCCCTGATCCCCGAGCCAGGCGATCGCGGCGGCGACGTCGAGCAGATCCGCACTCGAGACGTCATCACGTAGGCGCCCCGCGGTCACGGCGCGGTCAAGGAGAGCCGCTCCGGCGCGCTTGCTGCGCTTGCACGTGGTGTCGTCACCAGCCTCCGGGTTGACGAGGGTGCGTGCCAGGCCTTCGAACAGACCTGCCTGGGCGACGAAGGCGTCGAGCCAATCGGCAAGCGCAGCAACGGGATCTGTGGCATCCAACAGTTCCTCACCGCGTTCGGCGAGGCCCAGCAGGCCGTCGTCGATGACCGCCAGCACCAGATCGTCACGGCTGGGGAAGTGCCGGTACAGCGTGCCGGCCCCCACGCCCGCGGCCTTGGCGATGTCGTCGAGGGATGCGGTGACGCCGCCGCGCTGGAACGCCGCGAGCGCGGCGTCGAGCAGGGCGCGCCGGTTGCGGACGGCATCGGCCCGCAACGGCCGTGACGGGGCGGGTGAAGTAGTCACGCGGATACCTCTCTCGACAAGCGGAGACACTCTCCGTATGGTTACCGGAGACATTCTCCGAATTCTAGCGAGGTATGAGAACCATGCACATCAGCACCATGCCCATGCCCGATCCTTCGCATCCGCTCCCGCAGGTCCTCGACGGCTTGGGCGATATCGCCGCCAGGGGGTTCCACTCGCTCTGGCTGCCGCAGCTGCCCGCGGGGCCGGGGATGTCGGGCTGGGACCCGCTGATCGCCCTGGCTCTGGTGGGCCAGCTCGCGCCGGAGGTGAAACTCGGCACCGCGGTCAGCGTGATCTACGGGCAGCATCCCTTCACGCTGGCCCGGCAGGCGGCGACCACGTCGGCGGCCGTCGGGGAACGGCTTACCCTGGGGCTTGGCGTCAGCCACCCCGCCGTGGTGGAGGCGCTCGGCCACCGCTATGACCGACCCGCCGCATTCCTCGACGAGTACCTGACCGCGCTTCTACCCGCTCTCGCCGGGGAGCCGGTCGACGTTCACGGCGAATTCCTCACCGCCGTCGGTCAGCTCGAGGTGTCGCAGGCGCCCGTGCCATCGGTCGTCCTCGCCGCGCTGGGTCCCCGGATGCTGCGCATCGCGGGGTCGCGGACCGACGGAACCGTCACCAGCTGGGTCGGTCCGCGCACTCTCGACGAGCACATCGTGCCCTCGCTGACCAAGGCGGCCGCCGATGCGGGTCGTCCCGCGCCGCGGGTCATCGCGGGCCTTCTCGTCGCGTTGACCACGGACGCCGACGCCGTCCGCGCCGCGATCGACGACGACTTCGCCGCGGCGGGGTCGATGCCCGCCTACCGCGCCATGTTCGCTCGCGAAGGTGTCAACGGACCCGGCGACGTCAGCATCGTCGGCGATGAGGCGTCGGTGAAGGCGCAGCTGCACCGCCTCGCCGACATCGGCGTCACCGAGTTCGTCGGAACACCGGTCGGCGACGCCGAGACTCAATCGCGCACAATCGATCTCCTCGCTGCGCTCTGACGTGGCCCTTCCTCAGGCGCTTTGGTGCCGGGTCAATCGCTCGACCAGTTGGGCAGGCGCATCCTCGGGTAGGAGATGGCCTGCGTCGTCGATCCACGTCAGTCCGCGATTGGTGACGCGTTGTTCAATCCAATCGCCGTGAGGTGGGGGCAGAATCTGGTCGTCGCGACCCCACAGCAGCGTGACGGGGATGTCGATGCTGCTTAACAGGTGTTCGTACTCGGCGGTGTCGTCTTCGCTGAGCTGTCGGTACTGCCGGTAGAACGCTGCTTGCCCGTCGGCGCCGAGCCAAGGGGCCAAATAGGTTTCGAGAACTCCCGGACGATAGCCCTGATGCGTGCCGTTGCGTAGGTGGGCGGTCACCAGTGCCTCGTGGGCGTAGGCGGGAAGTTGTTCGAACACGTCGTGGTGTTGGCGGATCAGACCGAACAGACCGTGCTCCCAGGTTCCTCCCGTGACGGCGTCGAAAAGGGTCAGATCCGAGTAGGCGGCGTGTTCGAGCAGCAGTGCACGCAGCACGATCCCACCGCCGATGTCACAGCCAACCACGCTGGGACGCTGTAGGTTCCACCGCTGTAGCAGATCGGCGAAGTTGCGACCTTGTGCCGCGAGGGTGAGATCTTGACCCTCGTGCTTGTCGGATTGGCCATAACCGAGGTGGTCGAAGACGTAGACGCGTCGGCCACGGCGAGCGAGCGCCGGCGCAACGTCGCGCCACAGGAACGACGAGTACGGCGTGCCGTGGACGAGCACGATCGGCGGGCCGTCGCCCAACTCGTCCCAGCGCACGACTCCGTCGTCGAGCTCGGTTGACTTGCTCAAGGTCCACGTCATGCGACTCCTCCAGACTTGACGCCCCAAAACGGTTGCGTCTCAATGGGAATCTACGACACTGCCGCCGGGCCGTCGATCACGCGTTTTGGGCCACCACGGCCGTAACGCGAATTTCGACGCGCATCTTGGGTGCGCCGAGAGTGGCAACGCCGATCTGGGTCCAGATGGGTGCGCGCTCACCCATGCGCTTACGGAATTGCTCGACCATGACTCTGTTGTGCTCGTCGCCGATTGAAACGTCTGTCTCGGCCACGTGATAGGAGTTCACGGAAACCACGTCGCGCCACGTGGCACCGGCGGTGGCGAGCGTGCGCTCGACGTTGTCGAAGGCCGCGACGATCTCATCGGCGATGTCGGTGGGGAAGTTGAAGTGGTCGTCCCAGCCACCCTGCCCGGAAATCTCGACGTGATCGCCTATCCGCACGGCCTGGCTGTAGCGCAAGTTCGCCAACAGCGTGTCGCCGTAGCCGGGGGTTACGAAGAACTCTGGTGTTGTAGCCATGGGGGAAGGCCTCTCTGTATTGACTTCATGTGTGAAGTAAACCTATCACGAGATGACTTCAAGCGTGAAATGTTTGTGCGACTGGGTATCGTTCTCGTATGTCCGACGACACCCAGTGGCTCACGTCAGCCGAGAAGGAGGCCTGGACGGGGCTGGTTTCTCTGGTCCTGCTGCTACCGGGCCGTCTAGAGGCTCCGTTGCAGCGGGCTGCCGGATTGACTCTGTTCGAGTACCTGACCCTGAGCCAGATCTCGGAGACTTCCGAGCGACAGTTGCGGATGAGTGAACTTGCCTACTTGGCCAACGGATCCCTTTCGCGCTTGTCGAACGTGGTGAAGCGCTTCGAGCAACGGGGCTGGGTCGTCCGCTTTCCCGATCCCGAGGACGGCCGCTACACGATCGTGGCGCTCACCGACGCCGGATACGAGAAGGTCGTCGCGGCGGCACCGACCCACCTGGCCACTGTGCGCCGGTTCGTGCTCGATCCGCTCAATGCCACGGATGAACGTGCGCTGGCGCGAATTGCCGAAAAGCTGCGGACGCGGCCGGCGGACCTGGCATAGCAGCCATCGAGTTCGGGAATGACCTCTCGATGAATATCGTTTCGTAGCAGGAATATTCCTTTCGTAACCAGGATGGAGAACCAATGCGGGCTGCGCGCTTTCATCAGTACGGGGACCCTGACGTGCTGATCGTCGAGGAGGCTGCCGAACCCCACGCCGTAGCGAACTCGGTTCGCATCACGGTGCGAGCGGCAAGCGTGAACCCCATCGACTACCTGCTGCGCGGCGGCGCCCTGCAGGAGGCGCTTCCGCTCGACCTTCCGGCGATACCCGGACGCGACGCCGCCGGATTCGTCGACGAAGTCGGCGACGGTGTGTCGAACGTAAGAGCCGGTGATTTGGTCTTCGGTCTCGGTGGCGTGAGTGACACCACGGCGGAATTCGCGGTGCTGACGGCATGGAGCGCCGTGCCCTCCAGTTGGTCGGCAGAGCAGGCGGCCGCTGCGGGGCTTGCCTCGGCGACCGCAGCGGCTGCGATCGACGCGCTCGGGGACCTGACCGGTCGGACACTGCTGATCGAAGGCGCTTCAGGTGGAGTCGGCAGCGCCGCAGCGGCTTTCGCGCTGGCCGCCGGGGCTCGGGTGATCGGCACTGCGCGACTCGCGAACCATCAGTACCTCACCGACCTCGGAGCCGTGGCGACGACCTACGGACCGGGACTGGCCGAACGCGTCGGCGCGCTGGCGCCCGAGGGCGTCCATGCGGCTTTCCACGCGGCGCCGTCTGCGTCGCTGCCGGACCTGGTGGCCGTCGTCGGCGATGCCTCCCGCGTGGTGACCGTCGTCGACGCGGAGGGAGCCGGGCGGCTAGGGGCCCGCGCCGTGAACGCCGTCAACGACTCCGCGCTCGTCGAACGCGCGGCCGACCTCGGCCGGCGTGGCCTGTACACCCCCCGCGTCGACCGCGTGCTGCCGCTTGCCTCCATTCGGGAGGCGCACGAATTGGCCGAGAGCGGCGCAGGCAAGGTCGTCGTCACTCTGACCTGAGAACGTGCGCAACCGCTTTCGGCGACGTCAACCCTGCTGTGGAGCGAGGGCGACGACGTGATTTCGTTCGTGGTCGAAGACCACTTCGGTGCGGACACCGGCGACTTCGCGCCGTTTGGTCAGAGAGTCGAGCACGAAGTCACGCAACGCCTCGGTGGAGGGGACCGCGACGTGCATGACGATGTCCTCGGCGCCGGTGGTGATGAACACCTGCAAGGTCTCGGGTAGCTGAATCGCGAAGTTGCGGAAACCCAGCACCACGTCGCGTGATTGGGGGCGCAGTCGGACGGTGATCATTGCCTGCACGGGCCGTCCCAGTTGGGCGGGGTCGACCACGTAGTGAACCCCGGCCAGGACGCCGCGGTCCCGCAGGGAGCGCACGCGTTCCAGCGTGGTGGACGGTGAAACCCCCAGGGCGGCGGCGAGGTCGCGGTTGCTGCGCCGACCATTTGCCTGCAATGCGGCGACGATCGCAGAATCTAGTTCGTCCATACCGCCATATTGACACCGCTGACCGAACAAAATTCGGCTGGCCTGGAGAACGCACGACGGATTGCCTACTTTGGGCGGCGTGAGCGAACTAACGATGCCCTTTCGGGCGCCTGAGGAAATAAATCGCCTGAACACGAAAATTGCGGTGGTCCTCGACGTGGATCTGCCCGTGTGGCAGAAGCTCAACGTGACGGCGTTCTTGGCCAGCGGCATCGCGGCCACGGCGGTCGACTCAATCGGCCTCAACTACGCCGACGCCGACGGCACCGCCTACGCGCCGATGTTCGGGCAGCCGGTGATGGTGTTCGGCGCGGACAAAGCCCGGCTCACCCGGACCCTCAATCGAGCGCTGGATCGTGGGGTGTCGCCGGCGATCTTCACCTCTGCACTGTTCGGCACCGGACACGATGACGAGAACCGTGCCGCCGTGGCAGCGGTCCGGCGGGCCGAGCTGGACGTCGTCGGGCTGGCGGTGCGTGCCGAACGCAAGGTCGTCGACAAGATCGTCGACGGTCTCAAACTTCATGGCTGATCCGGTGGGCACGCCGAGCGCTTTGGCGAACGCTGCCGTGGGCGAATTGCGCATTGTTGCAACAGGGTTCTGGCGGCTTCGGTGTCTCCGGCGATGACGAGCTCCCAAATGGTGGCCTGGCTGTAGCACCCCCCGTCGTTGGTTCGATATCGAAGCATTGTGACCACCCTCACGGCGGAGTGCGGAATCGCTTCGATATCGAAGCGACTTATACGACGTGCAACTGCTTCACATTCGAAGCACATAATCGAGGAGGAATCATGAAGGCAGTCCGCTACCACCGTTACGGCGACAGCGACGTTCTGGCATACGAGGACGCTCCGCGACCGGTTCCCGGCCCGCGGGAGGTTCTGATCGAGGTGGCCGCCACCTCGTTCAACCCGGTGGACGCCGGCATCCGCGGTGGCTATCTGGCCGAGGTGTACACCGTCGGCTTCCCGCACACTCCCGGGGTCGACGTCGCCGGCACGATCGCCGAGATCGGTGACGGGGTGGCGGGCTGGAACGTCGGTGACGCGGTCGTCGCGTTCCTGCCGCTGGACGCCGACGGAGCCGCCGCGGAGTACGCGATCGCCTCGTCCGAATCTCTCGCTGCCGCACCGACGTCGGTTCCGCTGGCCGATGCCGCCGCGCTGCCGGAGGCCGGGTTGACGGCGTGGCAGTCCCTCTTCGAGATCGCCGGGCTCACCGACGGCCAGTCGGTTCTTGTCAACGGCGCCTCGGGTGCGGTGGGCGGATATGCCATTCAGTTGGCCAAGCAGGCCGGTGCCGTGGTCACCGCGACCGCGAAGGACCGTGATGCGGATCGGCTGCGCGGCTACGGCGCGGACCGCATCGTGGACTACGTCGACTACACCCGGTCCCCACTGGTGGTCGAGGGTGCGCCGTTCGACGTGGTGCTGAACTTGGTCCCCACGTCTGACGAGCTGACCGACGCGCTGATCGGACTGGTGGCCGACGGCGGTTTCCACGTCGGGACGATGGTCTTCGGGCCGAAGGAGCCCGAGCGTGGGGTGCGGTCGCAGCGGGTGTTCGTGCGCAGTGACGCCGCGCAGCTGGCTGGGTTGGTGCGCCGGGTCGACGACGGGCAGCTGCGGGTTGAGGTCGCCCACCGTCGCCCGCTCGCCGAGGCCGCCGAGGTGCACGCCGACTCCGACGCCGGCCGCCTGCACGGCAAGACGATCCTGGTGCCCGACGGCAAATAGCCCTCTGCCACAACCCGATTCGAGTACCGGCATCCCTAAGGGGAAGGCACGATGAGCGCCCAACAGCGCGAAGCGATCGACGATTCCATTGCCAATAGAGAAAGTTGGGAGCGAGCCATCATGAATGTTGAAGACGTCAATCGCAAGAACATCGAGGAGTTCCGCGCCAATCATGGCCGACTCGGCGGATCCTTCGAGGGCGCACCGATGTTGCTGTTGCACACCGTAGGGGTGCGGAGCGGGCAGGAGCGGGCAACAACCCGGCGTGGTACTGGAACCTGCGCAACCACCCCGACGTGAGCATAGAAGTGGGCGACGAACATCTGAACGTGCACGCCGTCGAACTCGCCGGCGCCGAACGCGACGAGAAGTACGCCGAACAGGCCCGCCGGTATCCCGGCTTCGCCGGGTACCAACGCAAGACGACGCGCACGATTCCGGTCATCGCGCTGCACGAGGGAAGGGCATGATGAACGACTCGTCGACGGCGAGACTGCCAGGTGGCAGCTGGACCCTGGGTGACTCGACGCTCACCCGGTTTGGCTACGGCGCAATGCAATTGGCCGGACCCTGGGTGATCGGACCACCCGCCGACCACGACGGCGCAGTCGCGGTCCTGCGCGCCGCAGTCGACGCCGGCATCACACACATCGACACCAGTGGGGCCTACGGTCCCCGCATCACCAACGAACTGATCCGCGAGGCGTTGCATCCGTACCCGGAGACGCTCTTCATCGCCACCAAGGTGGGGGCCGACCGCGACGCTCAGGGCGGCTGGCCCACCGCGCGACGACCCGAAGACCTAAGCCGACAGGTACACGAGAACCTCGACGCCCTCGGTGTGGACGCCCTTGATCTGGTCAACATGCGCATGGGTGACGCCAACGGCACTCAGCCTGGACCGATCGCCGAGGCCCTGCATGCGCTCGTCGAACTGCAACAGCAGGGCCTGATCCGTCACCTCGGGGTCAGCAACGTCACCGAGGAACAGCTCGCCGAGGCGCGGGCCATCGCCCCGATCGCGTGCGTGCAGAACATGTACAACCTCGCCCACCGGCACGACGACGCGCTCGTCGACCAGTTGGCGGCCGACGGGATCGCCTACGTTCCGTTCTTCCCCCTTGGCGGCTTCACTCCACTGCAATCGCAGGCACTTTCGACCGTGGCCGGCCGGCATGGATGCACGCCACTGTCCATTGCGTTGGCCTGGTTGCTGCAGCGCTCGCCGAACATTCTGCTGATCCCCGGCACGTCGTCGCCGAAACATCTGCGCGAGAACATCACCGGTGCGGCGTGCGTGCTCACCGAGCAGGACGTCGCCGAGCTGGACGGGATCGGGGGATAGGAACGGGTGTGGCCCTGGTTCACCTCAGTCGGCACTTGTCACGAGCAGTGCCAGCTTTTCGCTAGTGGAGGTGCCTGGCTCCGGATGGTAGATCTGCAGGTGTTGGCCGTCGGAGTCTGGAATGGCGAATCGGTTGCGGCGAAACACCAATTCGCCGAGTTCGGGGTGGTGTAGGCGGCTGGTGCCCGCTGGTCGATAGCCCACATCGGCTCTGGCCCAGAGCTCCGCGAAGGACGCGCTGCTCGCGCGGAGTTCGTCGACGAGTGTGTCGAGACGAGGGTCGCGGGTTTCACCGTCCGCGACTTGGCGCAGACCGCCGACGACACCGGCGGCGGCGTCGTCCCAGTCGCGGTGGAGTCGACGCTCGGCTGGGTCGAGAAACAACGCGCGGAGAAGGTTTCGGCCGGGCGCGAAGTTGGGGGAGAGGTTGCGCGCGAGCTGGTTTGAGGCCAGGCAGTCCAGGCACCGTCCGGCGACGAATGCAGGCAGGGGCAGCTGATCGATCAGGCTGGCGATGTCGTCGCCGACCCGCTCGACATCGGAGTACGTGAGACGACGGTCGCGGGCAAGTTGGTGCAGGTGCGCGCTGGCGGCAGCATCCATGCGAAGCGCCCTGGCGAGCGCGTCGAGGATCTGCGGAGAGGGATGGGGGTTGCGGCCCTGTTCGATTCGCAGGTAGTAGTCGGCGCTGATGCCCGCCAGCGCCGCCAGTTCTTCTCGGCGTAGGCCGTCGACGCGCCGCCGCGGGCCGGCCACCAGGCCGACGTCCTCCGGCCGGACTCGGCCGCGACGCAGTTTCAGATAGTCGCCGAGCGCATTGCCGCTGCTCATCGCCATAGCCTAGCCAAGACTGGGACTCCCGGTACCCAGGATGAGCGTGACCTACCCAGGGCGCCGCCAGCCCGCCAATGCTTGATGGTGAGCCCACCAAACGTGGGCGCCCAGCAAGGATTGAGGCCCAGCGATGACGGATCCAATGACCGACTTCGTCGACGTAGTCGCACACGAACGAGAAGGTCGCGACCGGGGTTGGTGGGACCAGATGGCCGGCTGCTATCACCACGATTCGCGGGTGCGGTCGATGTGGTTCACCGGCACCGGCGAGCAATTCGCCGCTGCCTCCCGGGCCATGGCCGAGCGAGGTGACCATGCGCGACACCGACTGTCGGTCCCGTCGGTGCACCGGCACGGACAGCGCGCGGTGGTGTCGATGCCGATGGCGATCGAACTTCGCGTCGACGTCCACGGTGTCGAGGCCGATCTGGTCAGCTATGCGCGCGGCATCTACCGCATGGAACGCCGTGACGGGCAGCCCAAGATTTGTGACCTGTCGACGATCTACGAACGAGACACCCTGACCGCCGTCGTACCAGGGACTTCCCTCTCGGTCGATCACGAGCGGCTCGCCGCGATGCCCGCAAGCTATCGAATGCTCGCGTACTACTTCGACATTCGCGGCTATTCCGTAGACCCCGACCTGCCCGGTGACGACCAGCCGGCCATGGCAGAAGCGCTGCTCACCGAAGCCTTCGACTGGCTCGTCGACTGAATCACCCGGCAACGCACATCACACCCAAAGGAGAAACAGATGAGCACCATCCTGATCACCGGCGCCAACAAGGGCCTCGGATACGAAACTGCTCGGCAGCTGATTGCGGCGGGGCACACCGTCTATCTCGGGTGTCGTGACCCCCAGCGCGGCCAAGACGCCGCGCAGCGACTCAATGCGCGGCTAGTCCAACTCGACGTCACCGACGACGACTCGGTGTCCGCCGCAGCGCACCTCGTCGAGGAGATGGGCGGGCTCGACGTCTTGGTCAACAACGCCGGTGTCGAGGGTCGCGGTGACGGCAACGCGATCATCGCCGCCGAGGACGTGACCGCCGAGATGATGCGAGAGGTGTTCGACACCAACGTCTTTGGGCTGGTCCGGGTCACCCACGCGTTCTTGCCGCTGCTGCAGCGGTCGTCGGCCCCGGTGATCGTCAACGTCAGCAGCAGTCTGGGATCGGTGACCCTCGCCGAATCGCCGGAGAGCCCGACCTTCTTCTATCCCGGTGTCGCCTACCCGGCGTCGAAATCGGCGGTCAACATGATCACCGTCCAGTTCGCCAAGCAATTCCCGACCATGCGTGTCAATGCCGTCGAGCCGGGCTACACCGACACCGACCTCAACGGGCACACCGGAACGCAGACGGTCGAGGAAGGAGCCCGCATCATCGTCGAGATGGCCCGAACTCCCAGTGACGGTCCCACCGGCGGCGATTTCTCCGCGCACGGCCCCGTCCCTTGGTGATCTCCGCGCACTAGGCGGCGCACCGGACGATGCCGCATACCTTGGCGGCCGACCGGTTTCAGTCCTTAGGATCGAGCTGTTCCCGTGACCTGAGGATTTTGTATGAAGATGCGTGCCTGCCTACTCGTCGTGATCGTCTGCGCTGGTGCGCTGCTAAGCCCCGGCACCGCCACGGCCCAGAGCGCGACGAGCCTGACCGTGCTCCGTGGACTGACTCCCGTCGCCACCCTGAACAACACCGACGCCGGGCGGGCTGCCCTTGCGGCGAACCTCACGGTCACCGGGGCGATCCAGAACGGGACCGCCAATCAGCCGACCCTTCTGCCCTTCCCCGATCAGCAGCAGCAGGCACTGCGTGACGCCTTCATCACCGACGGCAACGCCTATCAGCTCGCCGACGGCCTGGGGACCAAGCTCGGTGACGCCTACCGGAGGTTGACGTCCTATACCCGCGACGAGAACTACACCAACGTCTCTCCGGCGGTCGCGAATCTGATCGCCTACGCATCGGCTGTCACCAAGACCGACTCCAATGCGGGAAAGTACTTCTTCGCCAATGCGACCACCGACGGAAAGGAACCGGTTTCGGCCGAAGCGCTGGCCATCCTTCACCAGGCGGGCGGGGTCACCGACATCTTCGGCAAGGCCTACAACTTGCCTGCGGGGAGCGAGGGAGCCGACGCCTACGGCGACTCCCGACCGTTCCAAACCGAGCCGCATCTGCTGACCTACGGCGGGCCCGACTTCTTCGGGGTGCCGTCCGACAACGTGGCTTGGCTGCGCGGGCCGGCGATGAACTTGGTCGACAGCCCGTCCTACCCAAGCGGCCACACCACGTACGGCTACACCGAATCTTTGGTGCTTGCCCTGTTGGTTCCCGACCGCTATCCGGAGATGATGGTGCGCGCCGCCGAGTACGGCAACGACCGCGTCATCATCGGCGCGCACTACGCCATGGACGTGCTCGGTGGTCGGACCTTGGCCACCTACGACCTGGCGCACCTGTTGGCGAATACGCCGGACTACGTCGGTGTCGACCGGGACGGAGTGCGCATCGACGACTTCCGCCAAGCGTTGGCCGAGGCGCGAAGCGACCTCACCGGGGCGCTCGCCGGTGCGTGCGGGAACGCCGTGTCGGTGTGCGCCAGAGACGACCAGAGCCGGTTCGCGCGGCCCGAGGACAACGCGCGATTCGTCGAGACCACCCAGACCTATGGCCTGCCAGCAGTATTCGGTCAGAACGTAAACGCCGCAGTGGACGTCGGCAAGGTGGCGCCGGAAGCCGGATATCTTCTCACCGCGGCGTACCCCTACCTCTCGCTCGATCAGGCCAACGCCATCCTGACGGCGACTCTGGGGCCGGGCGGCGGTTTCCTCGACAACGGCAGCGCCTTCGGGGTGTACTCACGCCTCGACCTTCACCGCGCGGCGCAACAAGCCATTGCGGCAGCACCGAGGTAGGCGCCGGCGACCCGTGCGCAACGATCGTCAGGTCGTGGTGTGTGAGCGTGCTCCCCGTTCCTCGGCGATGGAGTTACCGCCGTCGACGACGAAGACCTGGCCGGTGATGTAGGACGCCGCAGCAGAGGCCAGGAACGCGACGAGAGCCGCGACCTCGTCGGGCCGGCCCGAGCGGCCCATGGGGGTGGCCGCCCCCATCGCGTTCTCGTGATCGCTGGCCGAACCCGTCGAGATCCAGCCTGGGGCAACGATATTTGCGGTAATGCCATGATGGGCGTTGTCGATCGCAATCGACCGCGTTAGCCCGACCAGGGCTGACTTTGCCGCGTGATATGAGGCGTCGCCTCGGTAGGCCATCACCGATCCCGACACCGAACCCACGTTCACGATCCGCCCGAACGCCTGTTTGGCCATGGGGGCCAACGCGGCTCGAGTGACGAAGAAGTTGGTGTCCAGGTTGCGGGTGATCGCTGCGTGCCACTGATCGTCCGACGTCAGTTCGGCAGGCGTCTGTTCCTCGCTGCCCGTCGTGGCCGTCATGCCCGCGTTGTTCACGAGGACGTCGAGTCGACCGAACCGTTCGACGGCGACGTGGACGAGTCGCTGAGCGGTCGAGGAGTCGCTGAGGTCGCCGACGAAGCGGACGGCCTGAGCCCCGATGGCGGTCAGCTCGGCGACGCGGTCATCGATGCGCGACGACGTCGCCGCGATCACTAGCGCATGCGTGGGTGCCAAGGCATGGGCACAGGCGAATCCGATGCCGGTGGGGCTACCTGCGCCCGTCACCACCGCGACGGGCCTCGACGCATCGGCGGTTGCCGGAACCATCACCTGTTACCTCCAGAGTTGAACGATCGACCAGATCTGGTTCGAGTCGGATCGTGTGTCACGCTAGAGCAGGCGATTTCCTCAGTCAGCGGGAAGGGGAGGTGGCCACACATTGGATCAGTCGTTCAGCCCACCGTTCCATTCGCGGGCCTGACCGCGGAGTCCTGCCCGCACCGCCGCGCGGCGAGGCTGACTCCGGCGGGGCCAGTGACACATCCAGCAGCTGCATACGTTCACCCCGGCGTACCTGAACTCCCATCGGCAGCGGGAGCTGGCGTCGGCCCAGCCGGGATCGAGAGCGGGAAGGTCGCAGTCGCCACCTGCGCAGCGGTGGGCGGCGCGCACGGGAACTTCACGGCGGGCGACGCGGACATGGAAGGGAACGTGTGAATCGGTGCGGGACATCGGCGGATCCTCGAAGCTGGGCGCCCCAACGATTCCCACAGATCCGCTGCGGGGTGAGGCTACCTCGGTGTTCGAAGACCACCGGCCGATGTCATCTGCATGGGCTGAGACATTACTCGGCGGGGGTCGACGCGTGATGCCGGAGATGGCACGAATGCGACGGATGTTGGCCGAAACGGCGTCGTCGAACGGCCCCATCGCGCGAATACTGGCGTGCGTGAACCCTCCCAACGAGCTCTGCGCACCATTGCGGATCGGAGCCGTCATCTTCGACGGCATGGACCAAATCGACTTCACCGGACCATACGAAGTGCTGGCCGGTTTGTCCGACAGCACCCACACCACCTACGGGCTCACGACGCAGAGCGTGCGTGATTGCCACGGTCTGAGGCTGCAGCCCGATGCGGTCATCGAGGACGCGCCGCAGCTCGACGTCCTTCACGTGCCCGGCGGCCCCGGCCAAGAAGCCTTGATGGACGACGACCGCCTCCTGCAGTGGCTGCGCACCCAGGCTGCCGGCGCGCAGTGTGTCCTCTCGGTGTGCACCGGCGCTCTGCTCCTTGGTGCTGCGGGCCTGTTGCGCGGTCGTCGCGCCACCACGCATTGGGCTGCGGTGGAACTACTTCCGCTCTTCGGCGCCACGGTCGTCGACCATCGGGTGGTGGTCGACGGGTCCTACGTGTTCGCCAGCGGCGTGACCGCAGGCATCGACGCGGCACTGACGGCCGCGGCCGGGCTACGCGGCCCCGACGAAGCGCAGGCCATCCAGCTGTCCATCGAGTACGCCCCTGATCCGCCGTTCCACAGCGGCACGCCGGCAACCGCCCCGCCACACGTCCTCGATCGTGTGCGGGACCGCGGCCGGGAACTGCTCGACAGACGCCGTGCCACCGCACGTCGACTCACCGCGGACTGGGTTTGACCACTAGCATGTGAATCGCGCCACCGCGCAAGGCCTTCGATGTGGGCCATGAGAATTGAAGAGAGGCATGGGTTTTCGCGATGCAGCATGATGCCGTCTCCACCGCCGAAGCGGTGGTGCACCTGATGGAGGCGGATCGGTTCGCCGAGATCGACGAGCTGCGCGTCCCGGCGCTGCGCAACCAGGTCTCGGCAGACGCGTTGCGTGACCCCTGGCAAGAACTGATCACGACGTACGGACCGGTCACTCGGGTCGGTACCCGCTCGAGTGAGTCCGCCGGTCCGAACAACACGATGGTGAAGGTTCTCGTGACGTGTGAACGTGGGGCGTTCGCCGTGCTGATGGCGGTCGACGACGCGGGCGGTCTGCAAGGTCTGCAATTCGCGCCGCCGGAGGCGGCCGAACCGGTGGCCCCCTGGCAGCCGGCGTCCTACGTCGACCCGGCCAGCTTCACCGAAGAATCAGTCACGGTCGACTCCGAGCCGTGGGCGACACCGGGCACGTTGAGCCTGCCGAACTCGCCGCGACCGGTGCCGGCCGTGGTCCTGCTCGCCGGTTCCGGACCGGCTGACCGCGACGCGACGATCGGCCGCAACAAGATCATGAAGGACGTCGCGTGGGGTCTGGCGAGCCGGGGAATCGCGGTGCTGCGCTTCGACAAGGTCACCCACACCCACGGCGAGGCGCTGGCGGGCGTCACCGACTTCACCGTCGTCGACGAATACGTGAAGCCCGCGGTCGCCGCGATTCAACTGCTACGCGAACACCCCTTGGTCGACGCCACCAGAGTCTTCGTGCTCGGTCACAGCCAGGGCGGCACCGTGGCCCCACGCATCGCGGCGGCGGAACCTTCCGTCGCCGGCCTGGTCGTTCTAGCCGGTGCCACGCAGCCGCTGCACCACGCCGTCGTGCGTCAATATCGTTACCTCGCAGCCCTTCGGGCCCCGGAAGGAGACATCGACGACGATCCGACCATCCGGGAAATCACCCGACAAGCCGCGCTGGTCGACAGCCTCGACCTCTCCTCACCCGCGTCGAACGATCCGCCGCCACTGGGCATTCCGTTCTCATATTGGCTCGATCTAAGCGGCTACGAACCCGTCGCCGTGGCCGCCCAACTGGGCAAGCCGATGCTCATCGTGCAGGGAGGCCGCGACTACCAGGTGACCGTCACCGACGACCTCGTCGGCTGGCAGACCGGACTGGCCGGTCATCCCGACGTCACCATCCGCGTCTTTCCCGCGGACAACCACCTGTTCTTCTCCGGTTCCGGACCGTCCGAACCCGGGGAATACGAACCGGCGCAACACGTCGACGACGCGGTCGTCGATGACGTCGCACAGTGGATTCACCAGCATGCGGGCACCACTTGTTAGCGCGTCAGAGCGCGCCTTGCTGGTCGCAGACGATGATGGAGCAGTCGGTGTCGTGCAGCGCGGCGTGACTGCGTGGTCCGGTCATCTCGGCGATGCCGTGGGCTCGGCGGCGTCCGACCAGGACCAGTTGCACCGACCGGCCGTGATGTGACAAGTAGTTCAGCAGGCTGCCGTGCACGGCGACCGCCTCCACCTTCAACTCGGGATGCCGACGCAGCGTGCAGGCCAGACGCCGATTCAACTGGGCCCGGACCTGCCGGTTCTGTTCGGCGACGGCGTGGACGTCGTGGACGTCGGTCACGTGCGGGTCCCACACGGAGATCACGACCAGCGGTGCGTGGCGCAGCAGTGCTTCGTCGACGCCCAGCTGCAGCACCACGTCGCCGGCGGGGGATCGGTCGAGCTCGACGACGATCGATTCGGCCAGATCCGGCGACGGTGTGGCTCCGCGGATGATGGCAACCGGGCAGTGCGCTCGGCCGGCGAGCTCAACGGCCGTGGAACCGATGCGCCTCGAGGTGGCTCCGGTGGTTCCGACGGCGCCGATACACAGCATTGCGGCACCGCGACCGGCCTCGAGGAGCCGATCGACCGGCCGGCCCTGCAAGATTTCCACTTCGACCTTCACCGCGTCGTTCGTCGACTCGACGGCGGTGACGGCCTGCCGCACCCTGGTCTCGGCGGTGGCGACGTCGGGCGACGCGCCGTTCGCTGCGACGACCGACACCAGGCGCAGCGGAACGTGGCGCGCCACGGCTTCCTCTGCGGCCCACAGAGCTGCGGTCACGGCGGATCGGGAACCGTCGATGCCGACTACTACCGAAGGTCGCGCTGCAATCGTGTCTCGCATGCGTTGTCTCCCAGTGTGGTTACCTACACACACGCTATGACAGCGCGACCAGTCGACGGCAGGGCAGAAGGTCCCCTCGTTGCGGCCGTTGGTCCGCCGACGTCACATGCCCGTTGGACGGGCGAACGTCCGTAACCAGGTGTACCAGGCCGGCATACCCGCCCCCGTCTTGGCGCTGACCGGCAGCACCAGGGCGGTCGGGTTGACCTGACGGACGCGGTCGACGTAGGTCGCGACGTCGGCGTCGAGATACGGTTCCAGATCAATCTTGTTGACCAACACGACGTCCACCGAGCGGAACATCACCGGGTACTTGAGGGGCTTGTCCTCGCCCTCGGTGATCGAGTACACCATCACCTTGGCGTGCTCGCCGACATCGAATTCCGCTGGGCACACCAGATTTCCGACGTTCTCGACGATGACGAGGTCGAGGGTGGTCAGGTCGAGGCCGCCGAGGGCCCGGTTCACCATTGGTGCGTCGAGATGACATTCGCCGCCAAAGCCGTTGCTGGTGTTCAGAAGCGAGACCTGCGCACCCCTGCCCTCGAGCTTTGCGGCGTCGAGATCGGTGGCAATGTCGCCCTCGACGACCCCGATGGAGACGTCGTCGCGCAGCTCGTCCAGTGTCGCGGCGAGGATCGTCGTCTTGCCCGATCCCGGTGAGCTCATCAAGTTCAGGGCGCGAACGCCGTTGCTCTCGAACGCGGTGCGGTTGACACCGGCTCTGACGTCGTTCTCGGCGAAGATCGACTCGAGCACGTCGACCCGCTGCGACCCGGTGTCGTAGCCGCCGTGGTCCCCGTGGTCGTGATCGTGCTCGTGGTGATGATCGGTACCGTCGTCGTGTCGATGAAACCTACCCATTAGCAACACCTTCCGAGGATTCGACCACCGTGTGGTCGGCGACTTCGATGGATGTCACCATGAACTCCTCACCGTGGGTTATCTCGACGTCCGCGCTACCACAGGCTGGACAGGCCACGGAGAATCGGGAAGCGATCGGTGCATCGGCACCGCATGACCGGCAGGACACGGCGGCGGCGATCAGCTCCAGTTCGAGCTCTGCGTGCTCCATGCCCTCGAAGTCGCGGACCAGGGTCCAGCAGAATTCGAGCGCATCGGGCACCACCTGACGCAGGGCGCCCACCCGCACGCGGACGACGTCCACCCGTCGTCCGGCGGCGTGAGGTTTCACGACGCCGGCGATGGCCTGGCACAAGGACAGTTCGTGCACAACGGATTCCGATCGGATTAGTCGTCGACGACGACCTACCCTATGCCGTGGATGCGCCCTGTGAGAGTGAAAGGCGCCTCAAGAATCGAGGACTAAAGTCACTCGTTTATTCGCGATTCCGGCCATAGTGTGGCGGTCTAGCCTGAGGTGACCAAGGCGCGTCGACAGCCCATTGACGTGACTGGTGCGCCCTGTCCGGGAGGCCCATGAAGCGCGTCCGAGATGAGAGCGTCACGGCGGTGCGCTACCGGCTCGACATCTCTGGCGTCGTTCAAGGTGTCGGATTCCGGCCCGCCGTCGTGCGCGTCGCCAACGCGCATGAACTCACCGGTCTCGTCTACAACGACTCTGGTTGCGTACATTGCGAACTGGAGGGCACCCCCGCGAACGTCGAGGCGGCGATCGCCGAGATTCGCGACGAGCCGCCGCCGATGGCGCGCATCGACGCCGTCAGGGTGACGTCGGTACTGCCGCGGGGGGATCGGGAGTTCCTCATCGTCGCGAGCGAGGACTCGGGCACTGCGCGCACGCTGGTGCCGCCGGACGTCGCCACGTGTGCCGACTGCCTGCGGGAGATGCGCGATCCCGCCGATCGCCGCTACCGGCATCCCTTCATCACCTGCACCAACTGCGGCCCGCGCTACACCGTGATCACCGATCTGCCCTACGACCGTCCCGCGACGACGATGAGCGACTTCGCCATGTGTGCGCGGTGCGCGGCCGAATATGGCGAGCCCGGCAATCGCCGTTTCCACGCGCAGACCATCGCCTGCCCGGACTGCGGCCCGAGGTTGAGGTGGGTGGGACCGGGTGCCACATTGGCGCCGATCGCGGCCGCCGCCGCGGTCATCGAGACCGGTGGAATCGTGGCGGTGAAGGGCATTGGCGGATATCACCTCGCCTGCCGAGCCGACGACACCGCCGCCCTCGCCGAACTGCGCAGACGAAAGACGCGGCCCGCCAAACCGTTTGCCGTGATGGTGTCCGATCTCTCGACGGCCCGTCGCGTGGCCGAGATCGGCGATGCCGCCGCCGCCCTGCTGACGTCGCCGGCCGCCCCGGTCGTGGTGGTGCCTGCCGAGCCGGGGGCGCTGTCTCCGCTCGTCGCGCCGGGTCTGCGCGATGTGGGGGTGATGTTGGCCTATTCGCCGATTCATCACCTGCTCTTCGCGGCTCTTGGACCGACCGCCTTGGTGATGACCTCGGCCAACGCGGGTGGATCGCCGATCGTCTTCAGGGACGGCGACCTGAGCTGGATCGACGGCCTCGCCGACGGTGTGCTCACCCACGACCGGCCGATTCACGTCCCGTGTGAGGATTCCGTGCTCACCGTCGACGACGTGGGTAACCCCTTGCCGCTGAGGCGATCTCGGGGGTACGCCCCGTTGCCTGTGACGATGCCGACGTCTCGGGACGACGCCCCGGTGATCCTGGCGACGGGCGGCGACGTCAAGACCACCTTTTGCCTGATGGCGCCCGACGGACATGCCCACATGTCGTCGCATCTCGGTGACATGGCAGATCCGCGGACGCAGTCGTGCTTCACCGAGGCGCTCGATCACCTGGCGCTGATGACCGACCAAAGGCCCGACCTAGTCGTCTGCGACATGCACCCCGGGTACGCGAGCACCCACTGGGCGCAACGCCGGGGTCGACCGATGGTGCAGGTTCAGCACCACCACGGGCACGCGGTCTCATTGCTGGCCGAACACGGTCGCCTCGGCACTCCGATGCTCGCTGTCACCTACGACGGCACCGGATACGGCACCGACGGGACCATCTGGGGCGGCGAACTCCTCGCACTGGTCGAGCCGTCGCGATTCACTCGGGTCGGTCATCTGCTGCCGTTCGGTCTGCCCGGCGGTGAGGGTGCCGTGCGGCAACCGGCGCGGATCGCACTGGACCTGATGACCAGAGCCGGGATCGACTGGCACGTCGACCTGGCACCGGTCGCCGCTATCGGGGCGGCGGGTGTGCGCGTGCTGGCGCAACAGATTGCGCGGGGAGTCGGCTGCGTCACCACCACCAGCATGGGCAGATTGTTCGACGGGGTGTCCAGCCTCCTCGGTGTCTGTCAGGAGGTCACCTACGAGGGCCAGGCTGCGATCGAGCTCGAGCACGTGGCGCGCGGGGGCACATCGGGGGTCGTGACCGCCGACTTCGACGTGCGCGACGGCGTGCTGAATCCGGCTCCGGTGGTCGCCGGATTGGTCGAGGGTCTCCGTGCCGGGGTGAGCGTCGCCGACCTCGCCGTGGCGTTTCACGACGCGGTCGTCCGTGCCACCGTCGCGGCTGCCACCGAACGCGCGCTGGCCGCGGCGATCCCGACGATCGGACTGACGGGCGGCGTCTTCGTCAATCGGCTGCTGCTCGAGGGCATTCGAAACCGTCTGCAGGACCGCGGTTTCGAAGTGCTCACCCATCGAGTGGTGCCGTGCAACGACGGCGGGCTGGCGCTGGGACAGGCCGCGATCGCGGCAGCACTCCAACGATCCACTAGTGAAGGAAGCGGCTAATGTGCCTTGGAATACCCGGCAGGGTGACCACGATCTGGGACGAGTCGGGCACCAGGATGGCCACCGTGGACTTCGGTGGTACCACCAAGAAGGTCTGCCTGGCGTATCTGCCCGACCTCCAGATCGGTGAGTACACGATCGTCCACGCCGGTTTCGCCTTGAACCGGCTCGATGAGGAGTCCGCCAACGAGACGTTGAAGATGTTCGCCGACCTCGGCATCCTCGAAGAGGAACTCGCAGGGGTTCAGGCGCCCCACGACGGCGAACGGCGGACGCCGGCATGAAGTACCTCGACGAGTTCCGCGATCCCGCCGCCGCCCGCGTCCTGGTGGAGCACATCAAGCGGCGGGCCACCCGTACCTGGACGATCATGGAAGTCTGCGGGGGACAGACGCATTCGATCATCCGCAACGGCATCGACCAGCTGTTGGGCGGTGCCGTGGAGTTCATCCACGGACCGGGCTGCCCGGTCTGCGTCACGCCGTTGGAAATGATCGACCGGGCACTGGAGATCGCGTCGCGCGACAACGTGATCTTCTGCTCGTTCGGGGACATGCTCCGGGTCCCCGGAAGCACTCAGGATCTGTTCGGCGTGCGTGCCAGCGGGGGCGACGTCCGCATCGTCTACTCCCCGCTGGATGCCACCCAGATCGCCGCCGACAACCCCGACAAGGACGTGGTGTTCTTTGGGGTCGGCTTCGAGACCACCGCACCCGCGAACGCCATGTCCGTCGTGCACGCCCAACGGCTCGGCCTGAAGAACTTCTTCCTCTTGGTCTCTCACGTCCTGGTGCCACCGGCGATGACGGCGATTCTGTCCTCACCGACCAACCGCGTACAGGGTTTCCTCGGCGCGGGACACGTATGCACCGTCATGGGAACGTCCGAGTATGGCCCGCTGGTCGAGAAGTTCGGGGTGCCGATCGTGGTGTCCGGATTCGAGCCCCTTGATCTCCTCGAGGGGGTGCGGCAGCTGGTCGACCTGCTCGAAGACGGCAAGGTCGAGCTGCGCAACGCCTATCCGCGCGCGGTGAACGACGCAGGCAACGTCGTCGCCCAGCAGGTGCTGAACGACGTCTTCGTCGTCACGGATCGAGCGTGGCGCGGCATCGGGATGATTCCGAAATCGGGGTGGACCCTCGCGCCGCGGTGGGCGGCATTCGACGCGGAGAAGAAGTTCGGCGTCGGCCACATGCACGTGCAAGAGTCCGCCGACTGCCGCAGCGGCGAGGTGCTGCAGGGGCTGCTAAAGCCCAATGAGTGCCCGGCGTTTGGCAAGTCCTGTACGCCGCGCAGTCCACTCGGCGCGACGATGGTCTCCAGCGAGGGAGCGTGCGCGGCCTACTACCAATTCCGACGGCTGGATCTGGCCCATGTCTGAGGTGACCGCAATCGATCCTGCGGACTGGGTGTGCCCCCTTCCGCTGCGGGAGACCAAGCGCATCGTGATGGGCCACGGAGGCGGCGGCATCCTGTCGGAGGAGCTGATCGAAAATCTGTTCCTACCCGCGTTCGGTGCCGGCGGACCGTCGCGCGACTCCGCGGTGTTGACGGTCCCCGCCGGACGGATCGCGGTGTCGACCGACTCATACGTGGTGCAGCCCTTGTTCTTTCCGGGTGGCAACATCGGGGATCTGGCAGTCAACGGCACCATCAACGACCTCGCGATGAGCGGGGCCCAACCACTGGGCCTGACCGCCGGATTCATCCTCGAGGAGGGCCTCGAACTGGAGCTCCTAGGACGCATTGCTCAATCCATGGGCAAGGCGGCCGACCACGCCGGCGTCGGCATCGTCACGGGCGACACCAAGGTGGTCGGCAGGGGGAGTGCCGACCAGCTCTTCGTCAACACCGCGGGCGTGGGGGTGATCCCCGACGGCGTGGACATCGGGCCGGAAAGGGTCCGGCCCGGTGACGACGTCATCGTCTCGGGCAATGTCGGCGAGCACGGCGTGGCGATCATGAGCGTCCGCACGGGCATCGACTTCGGCACGGTGGTCACCACCGACAGTGCACCCCTGCACGGCCTGGTCGCCGCGATGCTGGCGGCCGACGAGGGCGGACACCACATTCACGCCCTGCGCGATCCCACCCGAGGTGGTCTCGTCGCCTCGGTGGTGGAGATCGCCAGGGCGGCAGGTGTGGGAATCAGCCTGCAGGAGAGCGTGATTCCTGTCCCGGATGCCGTCGCTTCGGCCTGCAGCTTCCTGGGCCTTGATCCGCTGCAGGTTGCCAACGAAGGCAAGCTCGTGGCGTTCGTCGACCCCGCCGCGACGGAGGCCGTCCTCGCCGCGATGCACGCCCATCCCGAGGGCGCCAGGGCCGTCGTCATCGGTCGGGTGGTTCCCGAGCATCCGGGCATGGCGGTGGGGAGGACGCCGTTCGGCACCACGCGAGTGATCGAACGTGAACTGGGGGAGCAACTTCCACGCATCTGCTGACGTGGCTAGCGGCGCAGGGTCTGCGAAGGAGATTCGCCCCACCGCTTGCGATACTCGCCGCCGAAGCTGCCAAGGTGGTGGAAGCCCCACCGTTCGGCGACGGCGGTTACCGTGATGCCATCTGCGGTGGTGGCGTCCATCAGCTCCTCGCGCACCCGCTCGAGCCGGCGCTCGCGCACGTATGCCATCGGGGTCATGCCGAGTTGCTCGTGGAAACCCTGTTGAACCGCGCGAACACTCATGTGGACGGCGCTCGCCACCGAAGCCATGGTGATGTGCTCGGCGAGATGGTCGTCCAGGTAGTCCATGGCGGCCTGGACCACGGCCCCACGCTTGTCGGGCCGCGCCGGCGAGCTGAAGGTGGCGTGATGATTGGACGGCTGCAGGTGTAGCAGACTGCTCATGACGAGGTCTTCGACTGGTCCGATGCCCTGCCCGCGCCCCACCAAGGAGCCAGGGTGGAGAACCTCGGCGTGGATGAGCTGAACTGCGGCATGCCATCGCATCGCGGCCTCGGTGGTGAGGTCGAATTCAGGATCGAACGCCAACGGGTGCGCCAACCTGTGGCCCATGACGCGGGTCAGGTATGCCGTCATGGCAGGCTCCTCGATCCTGATCAACAGTTGCGGGGAATCCAGCTCAAGGCGCATGGTCAGAGACGTGTCGGGGTTGGTGACGAACGAGCGAATGCTGTTGGACTCGAAAGTGTTTCCGTGACAGGTCACCGTCGCGCTGCCGTTCGTCGGCATGTGCACGGCGTAATAGGAGCCGAGGCGCGGGATGTCGACCTCGACGGGGACGTGCAGGTCGAAGTAGAGCATGCTGACGTTGCGCAGCCGTACGCCATGCATGCCTGCGGCGAACCCGGCGAGGTGCTCTTCGGCCACCCGCAGGCTCAACGGTGAAAGCGCCTGTCCCATCAACTTGGTGGCTTCTCGTAGGTCCTCGGTGTAGAAGATCTCGTTGGCGGCGAGCGCCGGCGGCACCCCGCGGGGCCGCACCTTCCGCCGTACCGGGCCGTCGGTGTGACGGACGTTGATGAAGCCGAGCCGGGTCAGGCGTGACATCGGCGTCGCCCACGACGGCCGGGCCGGGATAGCCGAGCCTGCCCTAAGGTTGCGAACTCGTTCACGTCATTTGCCCAATCCTGCTGCGCACCAGCGCATTGAAGTCTGCGCAATGGTGACAATAGCTGCGTAATAGCGATAGGCGCAGCCACTTTCGCGAGCTAGCTTGTGACGAGTCGAACACCCGACTTTCGGAGGCGCAGTGACAGCACATGCTCAAGCTCTGGAACTCTCGCCCTCTGAGAGGGTTCGCGCCAAACTCGACGATCCCCGGGTGGCCGAATCTCTGAACGACCTGCTCGATCACGCCGATCTACTGGCGATTCTGGTGTCCGGCCTGGACGGCTTGATGCAGCGCAGCGACGAGATCAGCGATTCGTTGACCGCGGCGATTCGGGAATTCAAGGGAGCCGCCGGCGATCCGTCGCTGGCCAGCTCCATTCCGGGATTCGAATCGCTGCGATCAGTCGACCTCGCCGGTCTCGCCGAGAGCTTCGCGACGTTGTCCGACAAAGTCATCGTCGCGACACCAGCATTGAACTCGCTACTGGGATCCCGCCTGACCGACCCGCAGGCCACCGAAGTACTGACGCAACTGGGTGACGCCCTGGTGGAGGCGAAGGCGGATGCCGCCCGAGACCCACGCGGTCCCAAGGGGCTCTTCGCAATCCTCAAGACGACGAAGGATCCCGACGTGATACGCGGCCTGGGCTTCCTGCTGCAGGTCGCCAAGGCGTTCGGCAGACAGCTCAGATGACTTTCGGCCCTTTGTTTTCCAATCGCCGTCGACCAGTGTCCGGGTAACGGTGTCGCCACGAGGAAGGGATATTCCATGGCTTCGGTTCTGTGGTTTCAGGGAGGCGCGTGCAGTGGCAACACCATGTCGTTCCTCAACGCCGAAGAGCCCAACGTCGTCGACCTGATCGTCGACTTCGGGCTGGATTTGCTCTGGCATCCGTCCCTAGGCTTGGAGCTGGGCAAGAACGCCCAGAAGGTGTTCTACGACTGTGCGAGCGGCGAACGGCCCCTTGACATCTTCGTGTTCGAAGGCACCGTGATGGAGGCCTATGACGGCCGGACCGACATGTTCGCCGACCGCCCCATGAAGGACTGGGTCACCGATCTCGCGGGCGCCGCACAGATCGTCGTGGCCATCGGTGACTGCGCATGCTGGGGTGGCATACCGGCGATGGAGCCCAACCCCTCGGGGTCCACCGGACTGCAGTTCCACAAGCGCAACAAGGGCGGATTCCTCGGCCCCGACTTCAAGTCGAAGATGGGCCTTCCCGTCGTCAACATCCCCGGCTGCCCCGCTCACCCCGACTGGATCACCCAAATCCTCGTCGCCCTTGCCACCGGACGAGCCGGCGACCTCACACTCGACGAGCTTCACCGGCCCGAGACGTTCTTCAAGACCTTCACCCAAACCGGCTGCACCCGAGTGCAATTCTTCGAGTACAAGCAGTCGACGATGTCCTTCGGCGAAGGCACCCGCACGGGTTGCCTGTTCTACGAGTTCGGTTGCCGAGGCCCCATGACGCACTCGCCGTGCAACCGAATCCTGTGGAACCGGCAATCGTCGAAGACTCGGGCCGGCATGCCCTGCCTCGGGTGCACTGAGCCCGAGTTTCCCCACTTCGACCTGGCCCCAGGGACCGTCTTCAAGACGCAGAAGGTCGCCGGCGTGATCCCCAAGGAAGTCCCCGAGGGCAGCGACCACCTGACTTACATGGCCCATGCGGCGGCGGCCCGGATCGCCGCGCCGCAGTGGTCGAAGGAAGACATGTTCGTCGTCTGAGAACGGACCAACCGCCCCGAAGCGACCAGCCCCGGTTTTCGAAAGGACCCCCATGACCGCGCTCGACCTGTATGTGAGCCCACTCGGGCGCGTCGAGGGTGACCTCGACGTGCGAGTCACGATCGAGGACGGCATCGTCACCTCCGCCTGGACCGAGGCCGCAATGTTCCGTGGCTTCGAGATCATCCTGCGCGGAAAGGATCCTCAAGCGGGTCTCGTCGTGTGCCCGCGCATCTGCGGCATCTGCGGCGGCAGCCACCTGTACAAGTCCGCCTACGCGCTCGACACGGCGTGGGCGACGCACATGCCGCCCAACGCGACGCTCGTCCGCAACATCTGCCAGGCCGCGGAGACCCTGCAATCCATTCCGCGCTACTTCTACGCGTTGTTCGCGATCGACCTCACCAACAAGAAGTACGCGAAGTCACCCATGTACGCCGAGGCGGTGCGCCGCTTCGCGCCCTACGTCGGGACCAGTTACCAACCGGGCGTGGTGCTTTCGGGCAAGCCGGTCGAGGTGTACGCGATCTTCGGTGGGCAGTGGCCGCACTCGAGCTTCATGGTGCCCGGCGGGGTGATGTGCGCACCGACGCTGACGGACGTCACACGGTCGATCGCCATCCTGGAGCACTGGAAGGACGCCTGGCTGGAAGGTCAGTGGCTGGGGTGCAGTGTCGACCGCTGGCTGGAGGTGAAGACCTGGGAGGACATGCTCGCCTGGGTCGACGAGAACGAGTCGCAGTACAACAGCGACTGTGGCTTCTTCATCCGCTACTGCCTCGACGTCGGTCTAGACAAGTACGGCCAGGGGGTCGGCAACTACCTCGCCATGGGCACCTACTTCGACCCCACCCTGTACGAGAACCCGACCATCGACGGACGCAACGCCGCACTGATTGGCCGGTCCGGGATCTACGCCAACGGCGGATGGCACGACTTCGACCAGGCCAAGGTGCGCGAAGACGTCACGCACTCGTTCTACGAAGGCAGCCAGCCCCTGCATCCGTTCGACGGCGAGACCATCCCGATCGACCCGGAGACGGGTCGCAAGCAGGGCAAGTACAGCTGGGCGAAGTCGCCGCGCTACGACATCGGCGGCGGATTGGGCAACGTGCCGCTCGAGGCGGGCCCGCTGGCTCGGCGAATGGCGGCGGGCGGCCCACATGCCGCGGCGCATCAGGACGACGACCCGCTCTTTCCGAATCTCATGCGGTCGATCGGGCCCAGCGTGTTCGTGCGTCAGATGGCCCGCATGCACGAGGCGCCGAAGTACTACAAGTGGGCGCGCCAGTGGCTGGACGACATCGACTTGAAGGAGAGCTTCTACACCAAGCCCACCGAGCACGCCGAGGGACGGGGTTTCGGCGCCACCGAGGCCGCCCGAGGCTCGCTGGCGGACTGGATCGTCATCGAGAATTCCAAGATCAAGAACTACCAGGTCGTCACCCCGACGGCGTGGAACATCGGGCCGCGCGACGGTTCCGAGGTGCTCGGCCCCATTGAGCAGGCCCTCGTCGGCTCCCCGATCGCCGACGCCGAAGACCCGGTCGAACTCGGTCACGTGGCGCGCAGCTTCGACTCGTGTCTGGTCTGCACCGTGCACGCCTACGACGGAAAGACCGGCAAGGAACTGTCCAAGTTCGTCGTCAACGGAATGGTGTGACCCCAAGTTGAAATTCCAGTCAGCGGAAGCGATCTCGGCAGTCGACCTTGAGCCGCCCGGCTGCGCGGTGCTGGTCGTCGGCTGCGGCAACCTGCTCCGTGGCGACGACGGCGTCGGACCCGTTCTGGTGCGTCACCTATGGGAACTGGGGGTGCCGGACGGGGCGCAGATGGTCGACGGCGGCACCGCCGGGATGGACACCGCCTTTCGGATGCGCGGCGCGCAGCGCGTGGTCATCGTCGACGCCGCGGCGACGGGGGCCGCCCCGGGCACGGTCTATCGCGTGCCGGGTGAGGAGTTCGCCGAGCTGCCACCGCTGCACGGACTGCACACCCATTCCTTCCGGTGGGATCACGCGATCGCGTTCGCCCGGTGGGCACTGGGGGACGCGTGCCCAACCGACATCACCGTGTTCCTCATCGAGGTGCTGAGCGTGGACTATGGGGCCGAACTCTCCGAACCGGTGACGGCGGCCATGAACACCGTCATCGACGTCGTCGAGCGCGACTTCTTGGCTCCGCTTCGCCCGGCGAAGGCTGCGGAGGTCACCGTCGAGTTCACCGCGGACGGCTACCTTCGTCTCGACGCGGCGCTGGCCGCCAGCAGGTTTGCCTCCGATGCGGTGGCCGCGATCGTGCAGGACGACGACTTCCTGCTGATCCCGCTGCGCGGTCCGCGCAGCGGTGGCCTGCTGCTCAAGCAACGCAACCCAGCCGGTGATCGCAGCGCCCTGGTCCACGAGGTGCTCTACGGCCGCATCCCGGTCGGCGTGCAGCGCGCGTACTGGGACGACGAGCGTGGGGCCCTTCGCGTTCCACTCGAAGTGACGACGTGACCGACACCGCGATCGTAGAGGCCTCGACGCAGCCGGTCTTGGCCATCCGTCCACAACCGTTGGGCGCCTTCGAGCTTCCCATCGGATACCTGCTGATTCCCGCCGGTCCGGATACCGAGCCGGCGCGGCTGGCGATGCTGGCCGGCTGCCTACCCGAGCAATGGCCCCCCAGACTGGTTGCGCACCAACTCGCCCTGGCCGGTGACCGGGACGCAGCCCTGGCAGCGCTCGTCGGCACCGACCCGATCACCCGCTACAACCGCTTCGTGCTGAACTCCGACCTCGAGGACGCCGACGACCTTCGATCGGTACTCGGTGAGTTCGCCCCGCTCGTCGACCTGGTGTCGTTTGCCCTGGGGCGCACGGACTCTCCTCCCGCGATCGGCAACGCCGACAACGAGATCGCCGCGGTCCTGCTCGGCGCCACCGCCAGTCAGACCCTGGCAGAGGATCCGCCGTCAACCGTCGCGACCCTCGACGCGGCGGTCGAGGTTGCGCGCACCGTGTCGCGTCCCCTGGCCGGTCTGCTGCTGGGCGCCTCCGCGTCGGTCTGCATCGAGTCCGACGACCCCGGTGAAGCGCACGAACGCATCGAGAAGGCACTGCGGTTGCTCGCCGGCGCCGACGGCTTGCGTGTGGAGCGGGCCGAACTGCACCTGAGCGCCGCCGCGCTGCTGCACGAGCAGACGCACGACAACCCTGGCCTGATGGCTCAAGCCATTCCGCACTACCACTCGGCGCTTCAGCTGGTGCAGCGAGAGGACGCGCCCCTGCTGTGGGCGTCCGCGCACGCCAACCTCGCGGCCGCGTACCTGACGATGCCGATGGTCGAAGCCTCCGGCCAGCTGCGGCTGGGTGTCGCCTCGCAATCGTTGCGGTCGGCACTGACCGTTTACACCCGCGACGAGTACCCCGAGGAGTGGGCGAGTGCGCAACTGAACCTTGCCAATTCGTTGGTGTACACCCCGTCGAAGCATCAGGCCGACAACCTGGTCGAGGCCGTCGAACTTTACGAGGCCGTGCTGGCGGCGCGTGATCGCCACGCCGACCCGCTTGGGCGCGCCCGCGTGTTGGCCAACCAGGGCAACGTGCTTGCGCACCTTGGCGCCTTCAAGGATGCCAAGGCCAAGCTCTACGAGGCGCGGTCGCTGTTCGAGGAATTGGGCGACGAGGAGTCGGTGCGGGCCGTGCGCGGGGTGCTCGACGAGATCGCCAGGCAGATCACCTTGAACCGAACGTCGGATTGACGAGGGCTGACATGACCACGGTTGCCGAGAGACGGACCGAGCTGGAATTCGAGAAGCTCGCCACACGCGTGGACGACGCGATGCGTGCCCTGGCGGGTTTGGACCCGATGTCGCGTGCGATCGCCGAGGAGGTCAAGGCCTCGGTCGAAGCGATCCACCGCGCCGGCCTGGTGACCATCGTGCGCCGGTTGAAGTCCGACGAGGCCACCAGGGAGGCGTTGTTCGAACTCGTCGACGACCCCGTGGTGCACTTGTTGCTGTCGATTCACGAGATCGTCCGCCCCGACCCCGTGACGGTGGCCAATCGCGTACTGGCCGAGGTGCGCCCGCAATTGCAGAGCCACGGCGGCGACGTGGTGCTCGTCCGGATCGAGGACGGTACCGCGTTCGTCCGGCTCGAGGGGTCCTGCAACGGCTGCTCGATGTCGTCGGTAACGCTGCGGAACCTGGTCGAGAGCGCGTTGACCGACGGCGTCCCCGGGGTGGGCGCCGTCGAGGTGTTGCCGAATGAGCCGTCCCCGACGCTGATTCCGCTCGAATCGGTGCGGATGGGCCGCGATCCGGCCGCCGAGGGCTGGGTCAAGATGGGCCCTGTCGCCGAGGTGGGGGACGGCCACGTCACCGCGGCGACCCTGGCCGCCGCCACGGGTGAGCACGTCGAGATCATCGTGGTCAACGTCGACCATCGGCTGACCGCCTATCGCAACGAATGTGCCCACCAGGCACTGCCGTTGGACAATGCGATCCTCGACGTCTCCAGCGGCACCCTGACCTGTCCGTGGCACGGCCTGTGCTACGACGCGACCACCGGTGAGTGCCTGACCGCGCCGGGCGCCCAGCTGGAACAGCTTCCGTTGCGCGTCGACGCGGGCGACGTCTGGGTCCGGATTACGTCGTGAGCCGATACACCGTCCGGATGAACGTCAGCGGACGACCGGCCCGAGTGGACGCCGCACCCACGGTCGACCTCAGCGGCGGCTGGGCTCCCGAACTGTGGTTGGGGGCGCCATCGCCTGGTGGCTTGGCATTGCCGCCCGCGCGTCCGACGATGGCCTGGATGTACTCCCCGCGAGGGGTCTTCCTTGGCGAGAACCACCTCGTCGTCGCCGATTCCGGCAACCACCGAGTGCTCGTCTGGCATGGTCTGCCCACTGCCGACGAGCAGGCCGCCGACGTCGTCCTTGGCCAACCCGACGGCACCACCGAGGGCAGGGCGGCCAACGGCCGTGGACCCGAGCGCGGGATGAATCTGCCGACCGGGGTGCTGGTACACGACGGACGGTTGATCGTCGCCGACGCCTGGCATCACCGCATCTTGATCTGGGACGAAGTGCCCGTGCTCGACGATACGCCGCCTGATCACGTTCTCGGCCAACCAGATTCGGTTGGCGTTCTGCCGAACCAGGGCGGCGAGTGCTCGGGGGCGACGTTCTACTGGCCATTCGGCATGGCCGTCGTCGCGGGTCGGTTCTGGGTGGCCGACACCGGCAACCGCCGGGTTCTCGGTTGGGACGGGGGTATTCCGGACCCCGGTCGGCCTGCCGACGTCGTGCTCGGACAGCCCAATGGCACCCAGCGCGAGGAGAATCGCGGCGGGGCGGCGAGCGCCGAGAGCTTCCGCTGGCCGCACGACGTCACCGGACGCGACGACCTGCTGTTGGTCGCCGACGCGGGTGACCACCGCGTTCTGGGTTGGTCACCGCCCCCGGACGCCGACCGGGCCGCCAACGTCGTGATCGGACAGCCCGACTTCACCTCGGCCACCGAATGGCCCTACGGACCGCATACCGGCGACCGGGTTCGCTTCCCGTACGCCGTGGGCTTGGACGGCACGGGCGGCGAGGAGCGTCTCGCGGTCGCCGATACCGCCAACAATCGGATTCTGTTGTGGGACGGCGTCCCCGACGACGGGCGCGCCGCCGACTACGTCTTGGCGCAGGCGGACTTCGGGTCCAACGGCGAGAACCGGTGGACCTCGGTGCAACGGGACACGTTGTGCTGGCCGTACGGAATCTCGCTGCGCGGAGACCGGCTGGCGGTCGCGGACTCGGGCAACAACCGCGTCGTCATCTGGAGACGGACGCCGAGGTGAGGCCGCGGATCGTTCAGGGCGACGGGCAGATTGGGTTCCACTGGGCGACGCCGACGGGTTCGGCGACGTCGCTGGGGGCACTCGTGGCCGGCGACGACGAGCCGGATCGGCTGCTTGCCACGCACCTGGAGGCGCTCGACGACGCGCTGATCATCGCCGCGGGGCGCTTCGGGGAGATCCTCGGCGGCGGTCGGCGTCCCTCACCCGACGAGCGTGACGGCCTGCTGGATCTGCACCGTGCGTTGGACCGGTCGTGCTTCGAGTACGCGGCCGCCCTTGGAATCACGGGTCTGCCCGCAGATCCGCGATCCGGCCAGATCATCGGCACCGCGACACTGTTCTCCATCCTGGCGCGCGAGCCGCTCGGGCTCCTCGGGCCCGCACCGTTGGACGACGAACTGGACGACCCGTCCATCGGCGTCGTCGGCGGCTTCGGCGAGATGACCGAGGTTGATCCGGCGAAACCGTGGAAGGGTGGCCGGTGGGTCGTCAGAACCGAAGCGGGCCACCGCTATCCGCTGACCCTGTCGATGCTTCTCTTCGACAGCTCCGGGGTGAACAAGGAGGCGTCGCGCGCCGAGCATCTGGCGGCGTTGCGGTCGGTGACCGCCGCGGCCGGATCGCCCGAGGCGGACCCGATGTCGGTCACCTGTGCGCTGGATTGGCTGCTGTATGACTGGCTGATGGCGCACCGCGACGGTGCGGACAGTGCCGAGATCGTGTTTCCGAAGGGCCAGGAGGCGGCTGCGGGCGTCATCGTCGCGGCGGCAGCGGCGTCGGTCGCGGCACGCGCGACGTTCGACCCTGGCCTGCTGGGGTTGACGAACCGCTGACCGCCGCCAGCCGGCCGGCTCAGGTGCGCACGTCCGCCTCGGCGAGGCGGGTGACGTCTCCGTCGTCGGGGCCGTGCGCGCGGCCGACGTGCGCTTCGGTGCGCATCCGGTCGACCATGTGCGGGTAGTGCAGCTCGAATGCCGGTCGCTCCGAACGGATCCTGGGCAGCTCGGTGAAGTTGTGCCGCGGCGGCGGGCAACTCGTGGCCCACTCCAGGGAGTTGCCGTAACCCCACGGATCGTCGACGGTCACGGGTTCGCCGTAGCGCCAGCTCTTGAACACGTTCCACACGAACGGGATCGTCGAGATGCCAAGGGTGAACGCGCCGATCGTCGAGATGATGTTCAGCGTGGTGAAACCGTCGGTCGGCAGGTAGTCCGCGTACCGGCGTGGCATGCCCTCGTTGCCCAGCCAGTGCTGGACCAGGAACGTGGTGTGGAAGCCGATGAACGTGAGCCAGAAGTGCAGCTTGCCGAGGCGTTCGTCGAGCAGCCGGCCGGTCATCTTCGGGAACCAGAAGTAGATCCCCGCGTAGGTGGCGAACACGATGGTGCCGAACAGCACGTAGTGGAAGTGCGCCACGACGAAGTACGAGTCGGTGACGTGGAAGTCCAGTGGCGGGCTGGCCAGCAGCACACCCGACAGACCGCCGAGCAGGAACGTGACCAGGAAGCCCACCGAGAACAACATCGGTGTCTCGAAAGTCAACTGCCCCTTCCACATCGTGCCGATCCAGTTGAAGAACTTGATGCCCGTCGGGACCGCGATCAGGAACGTCATGAACGAGAAGAACGGCAGCAGAACGGCTCCCGTGGCGTACATGTGGTGCGCCCACACCGCGACCGACAGCGCGGCGATGGCCAGCGTGGCGTAGATCAGCGTGGTGTACCCGAAGATCGGCTTGCGGCTGAACACCGGGAAGATCTCGCTGACGATGCCGAAGAACGGCAACGCGATGACGTACACCTCGGGGTGACCGAAGAACCAGAACAGGTGCTGCCACAGGATGACCCCACCGTTGGCGGGGTCGTAGATGTGGGCCCCGAGCAGCCGGTCGGCAGCCAAGCCGAATAGGGCGGCCGTGAGGATCGGGAAGATGACGAGCACCAGGATCGAGGTCACCAGGATGTTCCAGGTGAAGATCGGCATCCGGAACATCGTCATGCCGGGGGCGCGCATGCAGACCACCGTGGTGATCATGTTGACACCGCCGAGGATGGTGCCAAGACCACCGACGCCCAGCCCGAAGATCCACAGCGTGGCACCGACTCCGGGGGAGTGCACGGCGTCGGTCAGCGGGGTGTATGCGGTCCAGCCGAAGTCCGCCGCGCCGCCCGGGGTGATGAAGCCCGACAAGGCGATCAGCGCCCCGAACAGGAACAGCCAGAAGGACAGCGCATTCAGCCGGGGGAACGCCACGTCGGGGGCGCCGATCTGCAGCGGCAGCACCAGGTTGGCGAAGCCGAACACGATCGGGGTGGCGTAGAACAGCAGCATCGCGGTGCCGTGCATGGTGAACAGCTGGTTGTACTGCTCGTTGGACAGGAACTGCAGCCCGGGCACGGTGAGCTCGGCACGCAGGAACAGCGCCATCAGCCCGCCGACGAAGAAGAAGCCGAAGCAGACCACGCAGTACATGATCCCGATCATCTTGTGATCGGTGGTGGTCACCAACTTGTAGATCAGGTTTCCCTTGGGGCCCAGCCGCTCTGGGAACGGACGGCGGGCCTCGAGTTCGGCCGAGGGCGGTGCTTCGGTCGTCATGTACTCCCCAGATGTCTTGAGGCAACGGAGGTCGTCCGTTGCGGGCTGTGCGCGTGTGCCCGTCGATTCAGCACCACGCGTATCGGTCCCCGCTAGGGACTTTGGTCGTCACCGGCGGCGGATGAGCTCGCACGAGGATCGGTGCCAGTGGTTACCGAAGTAGAGGACCTATGGCACCCGCGTAGAGCCCCGATGCTCGCGTAGCGTCGGCTCATGACGACAGCGCCGCAACCCATTTCGATCATGTCGGAGCCCGAGTGCTGGGACCGGCTGTCAAGCGTCGGCTTGGGCAGACTCGTCACGAGTGTCGACGGCAGCCCGGAGATCTTCCCCGTGAACTTCGTGGTCCAGGATCGGACCGTCCTCTTCCGCACCGCCGAAGGCACCAAACTGGTGAGCACGGCGATCAACGACGAGGTGCTGTTCGAAGCCGATTACCACGACGACACCGAGGGGTGGAGCGTCATCGTCAGGGGCTGGACGCGGGTCGTCCGAACTGACGAGGACCGCACCAGGGCCGAAGCCGCGCCGCTGCGGCCGTGGACGGTGACCGCCAAGGACCACTTCGTGCGGATCCGCCCGTCACGGGTCACCGGTCGGCGATTCGCGTTCGGTCCCGACCCGGTCGACCGCGCGCCGGCGAGCTGAGCGCGCCGGTGGTCACGGCGAGGGTGACTCTGCGGCACCGACGCTGTCGGTCCACGTCGCTCGAGCGCCGGTGTCTCCGATGCGGTACACCTGCACCGAGGTGACGACGCTGACGACGATGACGAGCGCGGCAACACTCCACGACGCGGTCCGCTGCAGTGTGCGGCCGCGGGCTTCCCGCACCTGGATTGCCGCGAGCACGGCAGCGGCGACGAACAGCGCGATCGAGAAGTAGATCATCGTGTCACCCAGTTCGGTGTGCTGGTGTAACAGCGGCGATCGGCCGACCTGGTCTTCGAGCCATTCGCCCGCTTCGGTGGTGAGCGGGGTGAGTACCACGACGACCGTCGCGAGGCTGAAGACCAACCACACCAATCGGTTTCGGGCTGCCGACCAGACGGCGCAGAGGATCGCCAGGGCGGCCGTCAGCGGTGCGAGGATGACGATGAAGTGCACGAACAAGGCATGGGCGGGGAGCCCGTTGAGCGTCGTCACGAACCATCTCCTTCTCCGTTGATCTGGGTCTGGCACAGGCGTCGGGAATTCGGAACGGGGGTGGTCATGCCCCGATGCTGGCAGCCAATTCTTCGAGCCTTCGAAGATGTCGCGTGGCAGGCTCGTCGGGGTGGCCGAGGAAAGCGCAGCGCCGAGCCTGCTCATCGTCGAGGACGATCGGGCCTTGAGCGCGATGCTCGCCGAGCTGTTCACCGAGGAAGGCTACGAAGTCGATGTCGCCTACGACGCCCAGCGGGGACTTCACCGCGGGCTACTCGGTGACTTTGCCGCCATCATCGTCGATCGTGGACTCCCCGTGATGGACGGCGTTGAACTCGTCGAGGTGCTGAGGGCCCGCGGAATCTCGACGCCGATCCTCGTACTCACCGCCCGGGGCGCTGTCGCCGACCGCGTCGAGGGGCTTGACGCCGGAGCCCAGGACTATCTGGTCAAACCGTTCGAGGTCCCGGAGTTGCTGGCTCGAATACGCGCACTGGTGCGGCGACCGACCGGTAGCTCGACGCTTCGCGCCGAAGGTCTGTGCCTGGACCGGGTGACGCGTACCGCCAGCGGCCGCCGGATCGGCGCCGACGTGGAGCTCTCCGAGCGGGAAGCGGCGCTGTTGAGTGTGCTGATGACGGCGCCGGGGCGGGTCCACACGCGCGGTCAACTGCTCTCCGCCGTATTCGACGGTGCGGACAACCCCGGCGTGGTCGACACGTACGTGCACTACCTACGGCGCAAATTGGGTCGGGGGATCGTGCGCACCGTGCACGGAACCGGCTACCGTCTCGGTGCCGAATGACCTGGGAGAGCGGCGATCTGGCGGTCGTACGGCGTGCGGGCCGGATCGCCGCCGTGCAAGCGTCGTCGGCGCTGGCGGCCGTCCTCTTGGTCGTCGGTGCGGTGGTGTTCATCGTCGACGTGCGCGTACAGAACCAGCAGATCGCCAACCAGCTCACCACGGTCGCCGCGACGGCCGACGACGCGACGGACCCGCCCCCGGGGATGCAGCTCGTGCTGCGAGATCGGTCGGGGAGGGTGCAGGTGAGTGCCGCAGGCTTGCCGTCGGCTGATCTGCTGGCGCGCCCAGCGGGGTTCTCCGACGCGCACGTCGACGGCCGGGAACACCGCGTACTGGTCGCCGACAGACCGCAGGGCCGGGTGGTGGCCCTGGTGGCGTTGGACTCCTATGAGGAGGGACGCCGCCGGCTGCTGCTCGCGCTGGGCGCCGCCGAGCTGGCTGGCATTCTGGCCTCGGTCGCGGTGGTCGTCTTGCTCACCCGGCGTTCCATTCGCCCCCTCACCCAAGCGCTCGCGCTGCAGCGCCGATTCGTGGCGGACGCGTCGCACGAGCTGCGCGCGCCGTTGACGGTGCTGCACACCAGGATTCAACTCCTCGCTCGCCGGTTCGAGGCCGGAGACGCCGAGCGGACCAAGCAGCAGATCGAAGCGCTGGCCGCCGACACCCGCGTGCTCGGCGAGGTCATCGAGGACCTCCTCGCGTCGGCCTCCATGGCGAGCGACGCCATCCCCCGCGTGCGGGTCGACCTGTCGACCGTCGCCGGCCAGGTCGTCGACGGCATGACCGAGCATGCCGAGTCCGCCGGGGTACGTCTGACGCTGGCCCACGACGTCGGCGCGGCGAGTGGCGTCTCGGTTCTCGGATCTGCCGCGGCGCTACGGCGGGCGATCACCGCCCTCGTCGACAACGCCCTCGCCCACGAGCACTCCGGTGGGGCGATTGACGTCTACGTCGGGCGGCGCGCGGCGGACGTCGTCGTCGAGGTACGTGACGACGGTGTCGGCGTCGACCCGGCCGCGATGGCGACCCTGTTCGACCGGTTCGCCCACGGCCACGGTCACACCTCGACCGCGGGGCGCGAGCGCTACGGCATCGGCTTGGCGCTGGTCCGCGAGATCGCGGTGGCGCATCGCGGCGGCGTCGACGTCAGCGAAACCCCCGGCGGCGGAGCGACGTTCCGTCTCACGCTGCCGGCCGCCGCCCCACAGTGACAGGACGCAACCGTCACCGCGCCACGATGACCGGGACCCGAGCCAACAACAGCGTGGCCGCGCTGACCGAGCCCAGCAGCATTCCCGCGAAGCCGCCGCTGCCGTGGCTGCCGACCACCACGAGCTGAGCCGACGCCGACATGTCGACGAGGATCTCGACCGGATCGCCGCGCTTGATCATTCGCCGCACGGGCACGTCCGGGTAACGCTCGCGCCACGGCGCCAGTTGCTCGTCCACCACCGCTTCCTCCTTGGCGTACAGCTCAGGCCAACGGTGCCTGGGGAAGCTCACGACGGAATCGAAGACGCCGACCTCCTTCCAGGCATGCAGCGCCAGCACGCCGGTA
This sequence comes from Mycolicibacterium hodleri, assembly GCA_006864685.1. Taxonomy (GTDB): domain Bacteria; phylum Actinomycetota; class Actinomycetes; order Mycobacteriales; family Mycobacteriaceae; genus Mycobacterium; species Mycobacterium hodleri_B. Next base: position 107,587 of record VIFX01000011.1, read on the forward strand.
CCGCGTTGCGCCGCTTCGTCGAAGGCGATCGCGGCCGCCGCCTGAGCGCAGGGCGAGCCGTCGATCCCCACGAGCACCGGGGCCCTCGAATCGACGGCCGGCAAGGTGCCGTCGTGGACTACCGCGACGGGGCTGTGGGCGTAGTGGGTCACACCGGCGCTGACCGACCCCAGATGGCGACCCCGTAGGGTGCCGGCTCCCAGGCAGCCGACGACCACGAGGTCGGCGTCCTTGGACAGATCCACCAGGGCGGACACGGCATGGGCCGAGGGCATGACGCTGGTTGTCTCCAGCGTGGTCTTTCCGATGACAGTGGCGACGGTGCGCCGCGCGTCCTCGAGCAGGCGGCGCCCCATCTCACGTCTCGCGTGCAACCATGGCGGAAGCATGGCTGAATCGCGCCAGTGCCCGGCGGCCGGTGGGACCACGTGCACCAACGTCAGTGGCACGTTGCGCAATTGGGCGTCACGGGCGGCCCACTGCAGCGCAACCGCCGAACCCGGCGAACCGTCAACACCCACCACGACACCCGGATGACCGTCGTCCGTCGACATTACGTACTTCCCTTCGCTGCGCCGGGGGGACCCGGTAGGTGGGGGCGTCGCGTTGGCGCCCAGGTCTCAGGTGCCGTGATCGGCCTTGCGATAGAGCGCGGCACCCGCGGTGACTCCCGCGCCCGCGGCGACGAGAAGCACGCGTCCGCCCGCCGGCACTCGCCCCGACGCCTCGTCGAGGGCAGCCACCAACGCCGCGGTGTGCATCCGCTGGTCCTTGGCGACGACGATCCGGTCCGTTGCAACGCCGAGTCCAGCCGCCAGCGCGTGGCGGTAGGTGTCCCTGGCGGGTGCCGCGACGATCGCGTCGACGTCAGACGGGTGGACGGACGCCGCGTCGAGACAGCGGCGAGCCGCCTCGGTCGCGGCACTGGCGAAACGCTGATCCATCGTGTCGGCGGCGGCGAAGCGCAGGACGTTTCGAGAATCCTCGAGTCCGACGGTGGCGCGGAAGCAGTCGGCATCGTCGGGCTGGTTCACCCAGTGCACGCGGCCCAGCCCGTAGTCGTCGTCGCTCCAGTTGCACAGCACCGCAGCCCCGGCGGGTGAGAACGGAAAGCCCTCGCTGAGCCCGTGGCCGGGATCGGCGTCACTGGCGACGACGAGGGCGCAATCGATGGCGTGTGAGCGCAGAAAGCCGTCCACGATGTGCAGTGCGGTCAGCACACCGCACGCCCCGTTGGCGACGTCGAAGGAGAAGGTTCCGCGACCCGTGCCGTGCGGATCCTCTGGATTGGCCCCGACATCCTGTTGAATCAGCGCCGCCAGCGCAGGTTCGGCCAGGTTGCGATCACGGTAGATCCCCGCGTTGACGAGCAGGTCCACGGCGTCGGCCGCCCGTCCGGCTCGACGCAAACAGGTCTCCGCCGCGGCGACGGCGAGATGCAGCGCGCTATGCCGGTTGCGCCAACGACCGTGGGTGACCTCGACGCCCTCAATGACCGTGCCCATGGCGGTTCACCAACTCCTGGTCGAAGGTCAGCAGGACCACCCCGATCTCCAGGCCCGAGGCCAGTGCGACGAGGGCGACGGTTTCTCCCGCTCGGATACGCCCCGCCTCGAGCTCCTCGATCAAAGCCACGGTGTGCGTCGTGGAGGCGGTGTTGCCGTACCGGTCGACGGTGACCACGGCATCGTGGCGCGGGCTCTCTCCGAGCGACTCGGTGACCGCGGCCATGCCCTTGCGGATCGCGCGGGCCGACGTTTGATGGGTGATCACGTGGTCGACGTCGCCAATCGAGATGCCCGCGGCGTCGAAGACCTCGCGCAGCAGGACCGGAGTGTCGGCGATTGCCGCGCGTTGAATGCCACGCGAATCGGTGAACATCCGGGCCCCCGGATCGTCTCCCTTCGGGTAGGCCAGACACAGTCGGCTGTGTTCGGCGACCGTCGTGAAGCCGGCCAGGCTGATGCCCGGCGAGCCCACGTCGGTGCGCTCGAGCAGCAGCGCCGCTCCCGCATCACCCAGGGTCAGGCAGGCGAGTTCCTTGCTCATGATCGTGCGGATGTGCCGGGCCGCATTGCGGCCGAGCTGTGAAATGTACTCGCCACTGACCACCAGGCCGCGTTGCACGATCCCCTGACGAATCCAGTTGTTGAGAACCGTTACGCCCGTGAGCATTCCGGCACAGGCGTTGGACAGATCGAAGGTGATGGCATTTCCGGCACCGATGGCCTTGGCTACGCCACTGCTCATGGTCGGCTCAACCCATTGCGTCAGACCACCCTGGAACTTCGTGATGCTGCAGCTGATTACGACGTCGAGTTCGGCGCCGTCCCGTCCAGCTCGGGTCAGGCAGTCCCGCGCGGCCGCGGTGGCCAGGCTGTAGGAGTCTTCCTCGCCGACCGACACGCGACGCTCGTGGATACCGGTCAGGCGCTCGAGGTCGATGTGCGTGTCGTGCTTGGTGGAGGCCATCAGTTCGTCGGTGCTCAGACGGGTGTCCGGTAGACACCTGCCGGCTCCGGCCAGTCGGGTGCGAAACGGAGCGGAAGTACTACCGCCCTCGATCATCAGCCAGTGTCCGGACATCGTCGTCCTCCCGTCTCCACTCAAAAGGGTGCCCTCGGAATCAACCGCTGCCATAGGGCCGTTCGGCCTCAAGGACGCGGGCTGGGTGCGACGGGACCTAAGGCCCTTTCGCCGTGGCCTCCGAACGCCGATGGTGGTACACGTGGGGGACCGCATGGGACCGGATTCAACGTGGCGACGACGGAAGTGAGCCGCCGGAGGTTCCTCGTGGGCAGTCTCGCCGCGGGAACGGTGCTGGCCTCGTGCGGTCGGTCGACCTCCGACTCTCCACCGGCCCGACCGAACCTGACCGCGGCGATCGACCGGGTCGAGGCAGCGCGGCCGCACTCTGGTCGCACCGTCACCGCGGCGCTGACTCCTCGGGAGACCACCGTCGACCTCGGCGGGGTCAACGCGCGCACCCTGGCGTACGGCGACACCATTCCCGGTCCGCTCGTTCGCGCCAACGTCGGCGACGAATTAGCCGTCACCGTCCGCAATCACCTGGACCACCCCACCTCGGTGCACTGGCATGGCATCGCGCTACGCAACGACATGGACGGGGCCGAGCCTGCGACACCGAACATCGCCGCTGGCGAGTCGTTCACCTATCGATTCACCGCCCCTCGCCCCGGAACGTATTGGGCGCACCCGCATACCGGCCTGGACGCCGACTACGGGTTGTACGCACCGGTGATCGTCGACGATCCCCGCGAACGAGGCGACTACGACGCGGAGTGGATCGTCGTGCTCGACGATTGGACGGCTGGCGTCGGTCCAAGTCCACGACAGATCCTCGACGGTCTTCGGAACCGACGCATGGGGTCGATGCCGATGATGCGCACGGACAATTCGAGCAGCTTGCTCGGTGGCGACGCCGGCGACGTGAGCTACCCCTACTACCTGGTCAACGGGCGCATAGCGGTGGCACCGACGAGCTTCACCGCCAAGCCGGGACAACGCATCCGAATCCGCATCGTCAACGCCGCCTCCGACACCGCCTTTCGCGTCGCCCTTGCCGGGCACGCCATGACCGTCACCCACACCGACGGATATCCCGTAATCCCCACCGAGGTCGACTCGGTGCTGATGGGCATGGGAGAACGCTACGACGTCACCGTGACCGCCCAGGACGGGTCGTTCCCCCTGGTGGCCGTGGCCGAAGGCAAGAACGCGGTGGCCCGTGCCCTCTTGACCACCGCCGCGGGCGTCGCACCAGAAGCCGGGTTCCTGCCGGGCGAGCTCACCGGTCGGGTGGGCACCGCCGACCGCTTCGCCGCCACCCCCGAGGTCGACCTGCGCCTGGGGCGGACTGACGTCGACCTGCAGGCGACGCTGTCGGGCGGCATGATGCGCTACGACTGGGCCGTCAACGCGACGGCCGACGGCGGCAATCGGCCCCTGTCCGTCAGACAGGGGGAGAGCGCATCGTTGACGTTCGCCAACACCACGATGATGTGGCATCCGATGCATCTGCACGGCCACACCTTTCAGGTCGTCAACAGAGACGGCAGCCCGGGTGCGCGCAAGGACACCGTCATCGTGCTGCCGAGACAGAACCTCCGTGTTGCCTTCCTGGCCGACAACCCTGGTACCTGGATGATGCACTGCCACAACACCTATCACCAGGACGCCGGAATGATGACCAGCATCGACTACACGACGTGACCATAGGCCCCTTCTCCGGCGACGAGGAACGCGACATGCCCCAGACGATGAGCTCCCAGATGACCTGCGAAGCAACGTGACCCAGCATCTGGATACGGGTGTGGGCGACATCCTCGGACGCTACGATCACGACGGCACCCGGCTGATCGACATCCTGTGGGATGCGCAAAACCTGTACGGCCACCTCTCCGACGCGGTCCTCGCGCAGATCGCGACCGGGGTGGGGCGAACCACGCTGGACGTCGTCGAGACCGCCTCGTTCTACCACTTCTTTCATCGCAAACCGTCCGGCCGCCACCGGATCTATTTGGCCGACACGGTGATTGCCGCGATGAACGGCTACCGGGAGGTGCGCGACGCGCTCGAAGTTGCCACCGGGGTCCGATTTGGCGAGACCGACGCGTCGGCGACGTTCGGCCTGTTCGAGACGTCCTGCATCGGGCTCAGCGATCAGGAACCGGCGATGCTGGTCGACGGCGTGGCGTTCACCAGACTTACCCCCGAGCGCGTCTCGGCAATCGTCGCCGGACTGGCCGCCGGGCGATCCGCCGTCGACGTGGCCAACTTGGCGGGGCAGCCCGCCGACGGTGTCGGTTACGTCGACGCGATGGTGGACTCCAACGTCCGCACCGACGGACCGGTGTTCTTCTGCAGACCAACGGATTACCCGTCGTTGCTCGACCGTTGCCTGTCCGACGGGCCCGATGCGACGATCGACGCGATCACTGCCTCCGGGTTGCGCGGATACGGCGGCGCGGGATTTACCACCGGACGGAAGTGGACCCTGTGCCGAGAGGCCCCCGGGGCGCAGAAGTACGTGATCTGCAACGCCGACGAGGGCGAACCCGGCACGTTCAAGGACCGCGCCCTGTTGACCCGCGCACCCAAGGACGTCTTCGTCGGGATGGTGATCGCCGCCCACGCGGTCGGCAGCGCGCACGGAATCGTCTACCTGCGTGCCGAATACGAGTACCTCAAGGACTACCTGGAACGCCAACTGCAGGACCTCCGCGACGCCGGGCTGCTCGGACGCGGCGTCGTCGGCCGACCCGGATTCGACTTCGACATCCGCATCCAACTGGGGGCTGGGGCCTACATCTGCGGCGAGGAGTCGGCGCTGATCGAGTCCTGTGAGGGCAACCGTGGCACACCGCGGCTGAAGCCACCGTTTCCCGTGCATGCGGGTTACCTCGGCCAACCCACCTGCGTCAACAACGTCGAGACCTTCGCTGCCGCGACCCGCATCCTCACCGAGGGCGCGGACTGGTTCCGCCGCATGGGCACACCCGACTCCCCGGGCGCACGCCTGCTAAGCGTCGCCGGCGACTGCCTGCGCCCCGGCGTCTACGAAGTCGAGTGGGGTACGACCCTGGACCACGTCCTGGATATGGTGGGCGCGCACGACCCACTGGCCGTCCAGATCAGCGGACCGTCGGGGGAGTGTCTGTCGGTGCAGGCCGACGGCCGACGACGGATCGCCTACGAGGACATCCCGTGCAACGGCGCGGTCACCGTCTTCGACGAAACGCGGGATCTACTCGAATGCGTCACGGGCTACACGCGGTTCTTCGCCGACGAGTCCTGCGGCATCTGCGTTCCGTGCCGCGCAGGCACCGTGGCCCTGCACGCGAAGATGGCACTGATCACCGCCGGTAGGGGCAGTCAGCGCGACGTGGACGACGCGGCCGCCTGGGGTGCGTTGGTTCGGACGACAAGCCGGTGCGGTCTCGGCGCCACCGCCGCCAACCCGATCCTGACGACGTTGGACAAGTTTCCCGAGCTGTACCGCGCGCGGTTGGGCGACCGGTTCGGGCCCCTGCTGCCGTCGTTCGACCCCGACGCCGCGCTGGAGACGACATGAGAATCGACGTCGAGATCGACGGCGTGTCGGTGTCGACCGAGGAGGGTGGCACCCTGGTCGACGTCGCCGCCGACGCCGGGGTGTACATCCCGACGCTGTGCCACCTGCGTGGCCGACCGTGCCTTGGCACGTGCCGGGTGTGCTCGGTCAAGGTGAACGGCGCCGTGGCGGCCGCCTGCACGGTGCGGGTCACCGATGGAATGCGGGTCGAGGTCGACGAACCGGAGACCACCGATCTGCGGAAGTCGTTGGTGGAGTTGCTGTTCGCCGAAGGCAACCATGACTGTCCGAGCTGTGAGAAGAGCGGCCGTTGCACGCTGCAAGCGGTCGGCTACGAGGTCGACATGGTGGTCTCGCGGTTTCCGTATCGGTTCCCCCGTCGGGAGCGGGAGCACGCCCCCGACCGAATCTGGCTGGAACGTGACCGCTGCATCTTCTGTCAGCGCTGCGTGGAGTTCGTCCGTGACGAAGCGACCGGGCAGAAGATCTTCAGCATCGACGACCGCGGCGAACGGGCCCGCATCGAGGTCGACGTGGAACGTGCCAACGCCATGTCGCACGAACAGGTTCGCTTCGCCGTCGAGATCTGCCCCGTCGGTGCGATCCTCGAAAAGGGCGTCGGCTACGACGTCCCGATCGGCAGACGCAAGTACGAACTCGAGTCGGTCCGTGCCCGTGCGCTCGACCCGACGGACGGGTCCTAGCCGTGACCGACGACGTCTACTCCCACGACATGACCTCCACGCCAATGGATCCCACGGTGGCCAGCGCCCGTGACGGCAAGCTGAAGGTCGCGATGATCGGGCTGTGCGGCTGCTGGGGCTGCACCCTGTCCTTTCTGGACATGGACGAGCGCATCCTGCCACTGCTGACCAAGATCACCATTCACCGTTCGTCGCTCACCGACGTCAAGAGGATCACCGAACGGTGCGCGATCGGCTTCATCGAAGGCGGCGTCGCCAACGAGGACAACGTCGACGTGCTGCGCCACTTCCGCGACAACTGCGACGTACTGATCTCGGTGGGCGCGTGCGCCATCTGGGGCGGCGTGCCCGCGATGCGCAACGTCTTCGACGTCGGCGACTGCCTGACCGAGGCCTACGTCAACTCGCCGACCGCGGTGCCCGGTGCGCTACCCGTCGTCCCGATGCATCCGGACATCCCGCGACTCACCGCCAAGGTGTACCCGTGTCACGAAGTGGTCCACATGGACCACTTCATCCCGGGTTGTCCGCCGGACGCCGAGGCCATCCTCACCGTGCTCGACGATCTGATCAACGGTCGCCCAGTTGCGTTGCCGCGCAATCTCAACCACTACGACTGATTTCGGAGACCGCTAGTGGGTAGGAAACTGATCATCGACCCCGTGACCCGGATCGAGGGCCACGGCAAGGTCACCGTGCACCTGGACGACGCCGGCAAGGTCGTCGATGCCAGGCTGCACGTCGTCGAGTTCCGCGGGTTCGAGAAGTTCGTCCAGGGCCACCCGTTCTGGGAGGCGCCGATGCTGCTGCAACGCATCTGCGGCATCTGCTTCGTCAGCCATCATCTCTGCGGCGCAAAGGTACTCGACGAGATGGTCGGGGTGGAGGCGACCAGGACGGCGGAGAAGATCCGCCGACTCGGCCACTATGCGCAGATGCTGCAGTCGCATGCCACGGCGTACTTCTACCTTGTGGTCCCCGAGATGATGTTCGGTATGGACGCCGCGCCCGAGCAGCGCAACATCGTCGGCCTCGTCGAGGCGGACCCGGAGTTGATGCGCCGGGTGATCATGCTGCGCAAGTGGGGCCAGGAGGTCATCAAGGCGGTCTTCGGACGCAGGATGCACGGCATCAGCTCGGTGCCCGGCGGCGTCGACCAGAATCTGAGCCGCGCGGCGTGCGATCGCTTGCTCAACGGCGAGGAGGGACTCCCGTCCGTCGCCGAGATCGTCGACTACGCGCAGGACGCGCTGCGCCTGTTCCACGAGTTTCACGCCCGATTCCGCAGTGAGGTGGACGATTTCGCGACCGTGCCAGCGCTGAACATGTCCCTGGTGGACGCCGCGGGCAACGTCGACTACTACCGCGGCACGATCCGCGTGATGGACGGGGCCAGGAACGTGGTCCGCGACGTCGACCATCACGACTACCTCGAGCACTTCTCCGAGGCCGTCGAACCGTGGTCGTACATGAAGTTCCCGTATCTGACGAACCTGGGGAGAGAAGCGGGCTCGGTGCGGGTCGGGCCGCTGGCTCGGATGAACGTCACCGAGTCGCTCTCCACCCCACTGGCTCAAGAAGCGCTCGAGCGCTTCCAGGCCTACTCCGGCGGAAGGGCGAACGACAGGACGCTGCACACCAATTGGGCGCGCGCGATCGAGGTGCTCCATGCCGCCGAGCTGATCGAACGCCTGCTGCGCGACCCCGACCTTCAACGAGACGACCTCGTGGCGAGCCCGGCACCCGGCGCCTGGGTCGGGGAGGGGATCGGCGTCGTGGAAGCACCTCGTGGCACCCTGCTGCACCACTACCGCGCCGGCCCGGAAGGCGACATCACCTTCGTCAACCTGATCGTGGCCACCACCCACAACAACGAGGTCATCAACCGGACCGTGCGCTTGGTGGCCGACGAGCACCTCAGCGGTCGGGCCGAGATCACCGAGGCGATGATGAACGCCATCGAGGTGGGAATTCGCGCCTACGATCCATGCCTGAGTTGCGCCACCCATGCCTACGGGCAGATGCCGCTCGTGGTGAGAGTGTACGACGCGAGCGGTAACCCGCTCGACGAGCGCATTCGCGGGGCGAGCTCGTGAGACTGGCGGACTTCGACGACGACTCCTGCCTGATCTACGGCATCGGCAACGTGGGTCGCCAAGACGACGGTCTGGGCTGGGCATTCGTCGACTGGCTCGAGGCCAAGGGGTGTTGCCGAAACGCCGACGTACGAAGGAACTATCAGCTCTTGCTCGAGGACGCCGAGTTGATCAGCCGCAAGCGACGCGTGTTGTTCGTCGACGCGACCAAGGACTCCTCGGTGGCGTCCTTCACGGTGGAACGCGCGGTGCCGCTGATGGACTTCAGCTTCACCTCGCACGCCATCTCGATCCCGGCGCTGATGGCCACCTCCCAACAATGCTTCGACCGTCTGCCGACGGTGCACGTCCTCGCGATCCGGGGCTTCGAGTTCGGACTCGCCGTGGGCTTGACGCCCGCGGCGCAGGACAACCTGAACGACGCGACGACGTTCCTCTCCTCACCAACGAGACTTTCGGAGCATCCGTGACAGAAAGGCTGCGGGACATGGCGATCAGGGGCGGAACGGACGGACGGGTTCGCGGCACCGGTTGGTAGCACCGACGGCCCCCGGACACGCCGGGCCGCACATGGCGCTAGGGAGTAGCCATCACGGCGACCCGGCGTATCCGAAGACCGTCGGCACGGTTGCGCAGCTGGACGCAGTTCGCGACGTGCGCCCACCCCACCATGGTGGCGATTGCCGGCGATGCCTGATAGGGCCGTTGGTCACCTCGTCGCGTCGTCTCCGAATGGGCCGGCCGGCGACCAATGCCACCCGGCCCACGACGCGATGGCCTTGGGCCCTAACGGATCCCGTCGACGCAGAACACGCTGAGGAAAATCGCTTGTCGGAGCAACTCAGAGGGGAGCAGTCGTGCGAATCAGACAACGATGTTTGGCGCTCGTATTTGCCGTCGCAGCAACACCATTGGGCATGGTCTCCGCCCCGCAGGCCGGTGCCGATTGCACCAGTTCGGGCGGCGTCACCCTGTGTTCGCAAGGCGAGGTCCGCGGTTCCAGCGGAGCGCCGGTGTCGACCGGACCCTATGTGCCGTATCCGTGCGAATACGACTGGCTATGCGATGGTTCCGAGTTGGACATCATCCTGCCGCCGGATCCGGGTCCGCCCGACATCGGGTTCCCCGGCACACCGGGCAACCGTCCCGGCCGCCCGGGCGGGGGTGGTGGCGGTGGCATCGGACCGCGCTGAACCCAGAACCAACGTCCCAGCCAATACCCCGAAACCACAAGGAGCCGTCATGTCCTCACCCCGCACCGCGCGCAAACTGATCACGAGCGTCCTCGCCACCGGCACGGTGGCCGGAACGCTGCTAATGGGCACGACCGGGACAGCCGCAGCCGACGCGCCGAACTGTACGGCGGCCGATCTTGCCGGCGTGATGACCGGTGTCTCCGCCGCAACCTCGGTCTACTTGTTCACCCATCCCGACGTCAACGGCTTCTTCACCAGTCTCAAAGGGCAGCCGAAGGACCAGATTCGCGCCCAGGTGCAGGCCTATCTCGACCAGAACCCGCAGGTGCGGGCCGAACTTCAGGGCATCAGGCAGCCGTCGGTCGACTTCCGGGCCCGCTGCGGCGGTTAGTCGTCCTGGTCAACCGGCCGCTCTCGCGACCCAGAAGGGGTGATCAGTGGCCGGAATGGGTCTCGGTGGTCTGTGGCTGTTCCTTGGCGTGGTCGTCGCGGTGGCCGTCGTGCTGGCCGTTGGTGTCATCGCCGTGGCGGATCGCGTCCTCGACGAACCGCTCGGCGCGGCGTACGCCTCCGCGCTGTCACCGTTTCTGACCACCGTGGCGCTGGTCTACGGGGCCTTGCTCGGGTTCACCGTCGTGGTGGCCTGGGAACAGTTCTCCTCCGCCGAGGAGAACGTCATCAGCGAGTCGTCCACGTTGGCAACGATGTACCGCCAAACCGTCGGTATGCCGATTGCGGAGCGCAGCGAGATGCAGGCATTGTTGCGGACGTACACGGTGGCAGTTCAAGTCGAGTGGGATCGTTCCGACGACGGAGACACCAGCGACGCCGCGCGAGGCGCGATCACCCAGATGTATCGCGTCCTCGGGCGACAACCGTCCGACACCGCATCGAGTCCGATCAACGGTGAGTTCCTCGGCCAATTGACCGTGTTGACCTCCGAACGGAACACGCGAATCCTCGACGCCAGACCGCGCATTCCCGGACTGCTGTGGACGGGCATGCTGTTCGGTGCGATCCTGCTGATCTGTCTCATGGGATTCACCCGCCTGCCCAGCAAGGGTGGTCACATGGTCTTGTCCAGCGCCGTCGCGGTCCTGCTGAGCCTGCTGTTGTTCATCGTGTTCTGGCTGGACCACCCCTTCGGGCGTCAACTCGGCGTCACACCAGCACCCTTCGAACACGCCATGCAGGTCTTCGACGGAGTCGACGGTGGGACGTGAACGTCGGTCGACGTCCGCCTGCGGAGATGCCGCTCACCAGGGCCAGGCGTCGGCGCCGTTGGCCCGGCGGAGGATGCCTACGTGGTCTGCCCGTTCCCTGGCGGACTCGTCCTCGCCGAGTGGTACGGCGAGCAGCCCGCGGAACTCGTCGACGGACCCGTAGCCCTTCCGCGCCATCCAGTCGCTCAACCCGTCGAGCAGTACGCCGGCGTATTCGGGTCCGTGTCGTAACAGCGCCGACGCCGTCATCACCACGTCGGCGCCGGCCAGCAGATACTTGACTACTTCGACCGACCCCTCGACACCGGTGGTGGCCGCAAGTGATGCACCAATTCTGCCCCGCAGCAGCGTAATCCAGGTCATCGGCACCCGAGCCTCGGCGGCCCGCGACAGGGCGAAGCCGGGTGTCACGGCGAGCGTCTCGGGGTCGATATCGGACTGCAGAAAGCGGTTGAACAGCACCAAACCATCAGCGCCCGCGTCGTCCAAGCGCCGCGCCATGTCGCCGGTCGCGCTGAAGTACGGGCTGAGCTTCACCGCCACCGGTACCGTCACCGCGGCCTTGACGTGGGACAGCACGTCGAGGTGGCGACGTTCGACGTCGCGGCCGGTCTCCCGAAGGTCGGCGGCGACGTGATGGACGTTCAGTTCGATCGCCGCCGCCCCGGAATCCTGCATCGCCCTTGCGTAGTCGGCCCAACCGTCGGCGGCAGTCGCGTTGACGCTGCCGATCACCGGAATGGGCACCGCCGACGCCGCCCGTTCGAGCAGGCTCAGGTATCGGCGGGGTCCGTGGTCCACGGATGCGGCAAGCGGCAAGTAGGACAGCGACTCGGCGACGCTGTCCGAACCCGACAGGACAAGCTGCGCGTTGCGTTGGGCCTCCTGGTGCAGTTGCTCCTGAAACAGCGAATGCAGCACCACCGCACCGACTCCGGCGTCGGCCAGCCGCTTGACGCCGTCGACGGTGCGCGACAGTGGAGACGCCGCGGCGATCAGCGGGTTGCGCAGGGCAAGGCCCAGATAGCGGCTCGACAGGTCCATCAGCGTGTCCTTCGCGCGTCGGGGTGGAAGTGCTCCGGCCCACGGGACGCCATTTCCTCGTAGACGTTCCAGCGCTGTTCGACCGCCTCCTCGGCGTGCCCTAGCAGACGCTCGGCCTCCTCTGGGTCGGAATTGGCCAGCGTGCGGTAGCGAAGTTCGCGGTACACATAGTCCGACAGTGGGATTCGTGGTCGGTGGGAATCGAGCAGGAACGGATTCTTCCCGGCGTCCCGCAGCACCGGGTCGTAGCGCAGCAGGGGCCAGTGCCCGCTGGCCACGGCGCGATACTGCTGGCCCATGCCCAGGCGCATGTCGATGCCGTGGGCGATGCACTGGCTGTAGGCGATCACCAGCGACGGGCCGTCGTAGGCTTCCGCCTCGCGGAAGGCCTGCAGGGTCTGCTGCGGGTCGGCACCCATCGCCACCTTGGCCACGTAGACGCTGCCGTAGGCGATCGCCTGTAGCGCAAGGTCCTTCTTGGGCACCGTCTTTCCCGCCGCGGCGAACTTCGCCACCGCGCCCAGCGGAGTCGACTTCGACATCTGGCCGCCGGTGTTGGAGTACACCTCGGTGTCGAGCACCAACACGTTGACGTTGCGCCCGCTGGCCAACACGTGGTCCAGCCCGCCGGAGCCGATGTCGTATGCCCACCCGTCGCCGCCGACGATCCACACGCTGCGACGGACCAAGTGGTCGACCACGCTGAGTAGGTCGGCAGTGGCCGCCGGGTCCAGGTCGGCGAGCCTTTCCCGCAACTCGTGCAGCCGCGCACGCTGCGCCGCCAGATCGGACTCCCGAAGTTGCGGTGCACTCGTGATCTCGTCTACCAGGTCGGCGCCCACCGCATCGCGCAGCTCGGTGAGCCTGCGCCGCGCCAGGTCGACGTGGCCGTCCCCGGCCAGCCGCATTCCGAGACCGAACTCTGCGTTGTCCTCGAAGAGGGAGTTCGACCAGGCGGGCCCTCGTCCGTCGGCGTTGGTGGTCCACGGCGTGGTGGGCAGGCTGCCGCCGTAGATCGACGAGCACCCGGTCGCATTGGCGACCATCAACCGGTCCCCGAACAGCTGTGAGAGAAGTCTGAGGTACGGCGTCTCTCCGCATCCCGCGCACGCACCGGAGAATTCGAAGAGTGGTTCCAGAAACTGGGTTCCGCGCACGGTGCCGAAGTCCACCCTGGTGCGATCGTTCACCGGCAGCGACTCGAAGAACGCGATGTTCTCGCGTTGGGCGACGACTCGCGGTTCGGCGGGGCCGAGGTTGATCGCCTTCGTGACGGCGGGTCCCGGCACGACGACCGGACACGCCTCCACGCACAGTCCGCAGCCCGTGCAGTCCTCGACGTAGACCTGCAGGGAGAAGCGGCTCTCCGGCAGACCTACGGCGTTGAGCGGCGCCGAGTCGAAATCGGCTGGCGCCGCGGCCAGATTCGACTGGTCGTAGAACTTGGAGCGGATCACGGCATGGGGACAGACGAAGGCGCAGTTGCCGCACTGAATGCAGCTGTCGGGATCCCACACCGCGACGAGCTCGGAGATGTTGCGCTTCTCGTAGGCCGTCGTGCCGCTCGGGTAGGTGCCGTCGACGGGAAGTGCGCTGACCGGCAACGTGTTTCCGCGTCCGGCCATCATCGTCGCGGTCACCGTGCGGACGAACTCCGGCGCGGTGGCAGGCACCGTCGGCGCCGGCATTCGCGTCGAGGTGACCACAGCGGGCACCTCGATGCGATGAAGCCCGGCCACCGCGCCGTCCACCGCCGCCAATTCCTTGCTCAGCACCTCGGCGCCGCGGTTACCGTAGGTCTTGGTCACCGACTCCTTGATCCGCCTGATCGCGCGCTCCCGCGGCAGCACGTCGGATATCGCGAAGAAGCAGGTCTGCAGCACCACGTTGATGCGGCCCGCCAACCCCGCCGCGCGCGCGATCCGGTCGGCGTCGACGGCGTAGACCCTGATCCCCTTGGCGAGAATTCGTTCTTGCACCGGGCGGGGCACCGCGTCCCAGACCTTGTCTGGGGGCAGCCGACAGTTGAGCAGGAGCGTCGCGCCGTCGGCGGCCCGGCCGAGCACGTCGACCGTGTCGAGGGATCGCAACTGATGGCAGCCAACGAAGTTCGCCCCGCTGACCAAGTAGGGTGCGCGGATCGGATGCGGCCCGAACCGCAGGTGCGACTCCGTCTGCGAGCCAGACTTCTTCGAGTCGTAGACGAAGTACGCCTGGGCGTACAGGCCGTCCTCGGAGCCGAGGATCTTGATCGTGTTCTTGTTCGCGCCGACGGTACCGTCCGACCCGAGCCCGAAGAAGATCGCGCGGACCGTGTCGGGCGCCTCGATGTCGAACGCCGGGTCGTAGGCGACGCTGGTATGGGAGACGTCGTCGTCGATGCCGACGGTGAACCGCCGCTTAGGGTTGTCCGCGTCGAGCTCGGTGAACACCCCCGCCACCATGGCGGGCGTGAACTCCTTGGAGGACAATCCGTACCGACCACCACATACCGTCGGCATGACGGACCGGGCGCCGTCGGCGCACTCCTCGGCGAGGGCCGCGACGACGTCCAGATAGAGCGGTTCGCCGAACGAGCCCGGCTCCTTGGTGCGGTCGAGGACCCCGACCGTGCGCACCGACGCGGGCAACGCGGCCAGCAGTGCCGAGGCGGGAAACGGCCGGTACAGGCGCACGTGCACCACACCGACCCTCTCGCCGCGCGCGACCAGCGCGGTCACGGTCTCCTTCGCGGTCTCGGCGCCCGAACCCATCAGCACGAGCACGCGGTCGGCCTGTGGATGCCCCGAGTACTCGACGATGTGCATGCTGCGGCCGGTGCGTTCGGCGAGCCGGGACATCATGTCCTCGACCACTTGTGGGACCCGTGCGTAGAACGGGTTGACGGTCTCCCTGGCTTGGAAGTAGACATCCGGGTTCTGGGCGGTGCCGCGGATGAAGGGTCGTTCGGGGGTCAGCGCCCGGCCGCGGTGTGCCCAGATCAGGTCCTCGCCGACCAGCGCCCGCAGGTCGTCGTCGGACAGCGCGTCGACGGTGTTGATCTCGTGGGAGGTTCGGAATCCGTCGAAGAAGTGCACGAACGGGATTCGGGTTGCCAGGGTGGCCGCCTGCGCCACCAATGCGAGGTCGTGTGCCTCCTGAACCGAGGCCGACCCAAGTAGCGCGAAACCCGTCTGTCGCACCGCCATCACGTCGGAATGGTCGCCGAAGATCGACAATCCCTGCGCGGCAATCGATCTGGCGGCGACGTTGATGACCGCCGAGGTCAGCTCACCGGCGATCTTGTACATGTTGGGGATCATCAGAAGCAGACCCTGCGAGGACGTGAAGGTCGTCGTCAACGCCCCGCTCTGCAGGGCGCCGTGCAGAGCGCCCGCCGCCCCGCCTTCGCTCTGCATCTCCACGACGGTGGGCACCGTGCCCCACACGTTGGGGCGCGCCGCGCTGGACCACTCGTCGGCGAGTTCGGCCATCGGCGAGGACGGGGTGATGGGGTAGATGCAGCACACTTCGTTGAGGCGATAGGCCACCGAGACCACGGCCTCGTTGCCGTCCATCGTGGCGTGGGTCATGTTGGCTCCGGAAACATGTCGATGGCGTGCACGGGACATTGCTCGGCGCAGATGCCACACCCCGTGCAGGCGTCGTAGTCGAATTCGTACCGGTGCCCGGCTCCGAGTTTGATCACCGCTCCTTCTGGACACGCCCCGAGGCAGCCGTCGCACTCGACGCAGTTGCCGCATGACAGGCACCGGGCCGCTTCGAAGTTCGCCTGCTCCGGGGTCAGGCCTCCGACGACCTCGGCGAACCCGTCGAGGCGCGCCTGCGGTGCAAGCTCGGGTTGGTGACGGCGCGCGGCGTCGCCGAAGTACCACGGGCGCAGCCCGTCGAATTCGGCGACGGGGTGTTTCGGCGTCCGCGCGAGGGGTTGTGAGCGTAGCCAGGCGTCGATGTGTCTGGCCGCCTTCCTGCCGTGCCCGACGCCGACCGTCACGGTGCGTTCGCCGGGCACCATGTCGCCGCCGGCGAACACGCCGGGGCAGCCGGTCATCAGCGTCTCGGTGACGCACACGGCACCGTCGGCGTCGAACGCCACGCCGGGCAGCGTGCGCATGAAGCCCGACTCGGTCTCCTGCCCGAGCGCCATGATGAGCGTGTCCGCTTCGAGCGTCTCCGTACGTCCGGTCGGCCGTGGGTATCCCGATTCGTCGAGTTCCATCACCTCGACCGTCAGTTCTGGGCCGTCGAGGGCGGTGACGGTGCGCAACCAGTTGATGCGCACGCCTTCGCGTTCGGCGTCGGCGGCCTCCCGGGGATGGGCGGGCATCTGCTCCCGGGTGCGGCGGTACACGACGACCGTGTCCCGAGCGCCGAGCCGGCGGGCCACCCGGGCGGCATCCATGGCGGTGTTGCCGCCCCCGTAGACCGCGACGTGACGCCCGAGCGTCGGGGCAGCCCCGTCGGCGACGTCGTGGAGGAACGCCACCGCATCGAGCATCGGGCCGGCATCCCTGGCCGGGACGTCGACGCGTTTGGCCAAGTGCGCGCCCACCGCCACGAACACCGCGTCGAAATCGCCGTCGGCCCGCTCGGCGGCGAGATCGTCGACCCGATGGTCGCCCGTCAACCTGACACCCAGCGCGGCGATCCGGTCGACCTCGGCGTCGAGTACGTCACGGGGGAGTCGATAACTCGGGATGCCGTACCGCATCATGCCGCCGGGCAGCGGCCCGGCGTCGCGCACCTCGACCTGGTGTCCCAGCATGGCCAGGTGATAGGCGGCCGACAGACCGCTCGGACCCGCACCGACGACCAGAACACGTCTGCCGGTCGGTGCCGCCGAAACCTCGAACGTCCAGCCGCGCTCACGGGCGAGATCGCCGAGGAAGCGCTCGACGGCATGGATCGACACCGCACTGTCGAGTCTCGCTCGGTTGCAGACGCTTTCACACGGGTGATAGCAGACCCGGCCGTGGACGGCGGCGAACGGATTGTCCGCGACCAGCTGCCGCCACGCGGCCTCGTGGCGACCCGCGGTGGCATGCGCGAGCCAGGCTTGGATGTTCTCCCCGGCTGGGCAACCGGCGTTGCACGGGGGCAACAGGTCGACGTACACCGGGCGGCGCTCGCGTATCGGGCCGGCGAGCGGGCGCGCCCGCGCCAGGTCGGGCGGCGGGGTGACATCGCGTGGGTGGGTCATCGGTCAGCTCGGGAAGCTGACCGTGGTGCCAGGCATCAACTGCATTACGCGGCCGCGGCACTCGACCTCGATGCCGGCGGCATCGCGTGGGTCGACACTGATGATCACGCGCTTGCCGCTGACCCGCAGGTGTAGGTGCAGGCCGCGATAGTGGATCGGGACCGCAAGCACCCCAAGGGATTCCGGCCAGTACGGCGACAGGATGATGCGGTTGGCACGAGTTTCCAGCCCGGTGAAGCAGCGCTGCAGGAGGTCCACGGGACCGGCCATCGCCGCCAGGTGAATCCCCTCGGCGGTGGTGCCGCCCTGCACGTCGGACACGTCGGACTTGAGCGCCTGGGTGAAGAACTCCATGGCGCGGTCGCGGTGGCCCCGCGCCAGCACCCAGGTGTGCACCACCCCGCTCAAGGTGGAACCGTGAGAGGTGCGGGCCAGGTAGTAGTCCACCATCTCCGGCACCCGGTCGGGCTCGAAGTGGTAGCCGAGTCGATCTAGCAGTTCGTGCAGCTCGTCGGTGGAGAGCAGGTACAGCAGCATCAGCGCGTCGGCCTGCTTGGCGGCCTTGTAGCGGTTGACGTCGTCGCCCTCGGCCTCCAGGATGCGGTCCAGCCGGGCCACGTCGCCGTACCGGGCGCGCAGCCGGTCCCAATCCAGTTCGGCCAGTTCGCCGTAACCCTCGAACTGGCTGATGATGCCGTCGTGGAACGGCACGTACATCCGCCGGCTGACGTCCTCCCAGTGGCGCAGTTCTGCGCTGCTCAGCCCGAGGTCCTCCAACAGGTCGATGCGGTTCGGGAGCGGCAACAGTGTGAGGGCGTCCAGGGCGCGCAGGATCACCCAGACCGCCATCACGTTGGTGTAGGCGTTGTTGTCGACGCCGTCATAGGGTGCACCTGGGTAGCCCGAGTGAAACTCGTCGGGTCCGATGACACCCCGGATGACGAACCGCTCGCGGTCCTCGTCGTAGGTGGCGAGGCTGACGAAGAAGCGGGCGATCTCGGCCAGCAGTTCCGCGCCGTAGTCGATCAGGTAGGCCAGGTCGCCGGTCACTTGGTAGAACGTCCACGCGTTGTAGGCCACCGCGATGCCGACGTGGTGGGCGCGCGCACTGGCGTCCGGATTCCACCGGCCGCTTCGCGGATTGAGGTGCAGGCGTTGGCTTTCCTCACGCCCGTCGCTGCCGGACTGCCACGGGAACATTGCCCCGGCGTGGCGGGCGGCGCGGGCGGCGTATCGGGCCTCGTCCAGGCGCCGGTAACGGTAGCCGAGCAACGACCGGGTGATCATCGGGAACCGCAGGTTCAGGACCGGGAAGATGAACAACTCGTCCCAGAACACATGGCCCCGGTAGGCCTCGCCGTGCAGCCCCCGGGCGGGCACCCCGACGTCGAGGTCGGTGCTGTTCGGCGAGACCGTCTGCAGCAGGTGCAGCAGGTGCAGTCGCAGGATCCGTAGTTCGTCGGTGAAGTCGTCGAATTCGATGGACAACCGTTCCCACAGGTGTCCCCATGCCGTGACGTGCCCGTCGAGCAGTTCGGCGAAGCGGCCCAATCGCGGCAGCCACCGGGCGGCTTCGACGGCGGGTGCGGACGTCGCGACGTCACGCCCGGTGTGCACGGTCACCACCTTCTCGACGGTGACCGCTTCGCCGGCCGACAGTCGCACCGCCACGTCATGGCCAATCGTGGCGCCATGCTTGACCAGGCGACGGGCGCCGACGGGTATGCCGTTGCGATACATGGTGGTTCGCGCGGCCATGGCGATCGCGACGTCGGACTCGGTGGTCCGGGTGCTCAGCAGCACCGAGTCGTCGTCGAGAGCCCGGGTCCGAACCGAGCCGAGATGCCGGCCGGCCAACTCGCGGTAGCGCTCCACCAGCGAATTGGTGACGGCGCCGTCCAGTGTCGAACGGACCTCCAAGGTGCCCGACCAATCGTCGGCGCGGATCGTCGTCTCCAGCGCGGCGACGTGCGGCAGGTGCATGGCGACGAAGCGTCGCTGTGTCAGCGTCGTGGTCCGGCCGCCGCCGTCGACGAAGCGGGCCTCGCGGGTCAGCACCGCGCGGCGCAGATCGAGAGTCTGCCGGTAGGAGAGCATCTCGACCGCGTCGACGTCGAACCAGTCGCCGCCGTCGATGCGGAAGGTCAGTGGCAACCAGTTCGGCAGGTTGACCAGACTCTCGTTGTCGATCTCGGTGCCGCCCACGTCGTCGACGAGGCGGTTGTACACCCCGGCGGCGTAGGTACCCGGGTAGTGCACGGGTCCGGCTGCGCACTCGGGGGCGGCGCCACGGGTGGCGAAGTAGCCGTTGCCCAAGGTGCACAACGCCTCCCGCAGCTTCTCGGTGTCCGGGTCATAGCCGTCGAAGGCGTAATCCCATGACTCCGCGGCGGTGCGCTGTCGGTAGGCCAGCCACCGCGACCCACGGTGCAGGAATTCCCGGACCTCATCCGGGCTCGTCAAGCTGAACTGCGCCGCGGTCTTGCGGTCGCCGTCCTCGTCATGGCGTACCGCGATGCCGACCCCGTCGAACCGCACGGCGTCGAAGGCGTCCTCGTCGGTGAGGTCGTCGCCGAGGTAGATCGGCAGCAACGATCCGGTCGGGTCGACGCGGTCGCGGATCCAGGCCAGCGTGGTGCCCTTGTCCCAGTCCAGGTCGGGGCGCAGCTCGACGAGCATCCGTCCGTGGGTGACCCGCAGACCGGCCCGGCCGGCGAGTCGATGCACCGCGTCGACGATCTCGGCCACGCGTCCCGGTTCGACCTCGCGGTAGTGTGCCGCCACCGCAAAGCGCTTGTGTTCCAGCCGCACCCCGGCAATGTGCGCCAGGGCCTTCTTCAACTCGTCGGCCGCGTCGGACAGCACTGGGACGAAGGCACAGGCGGCGTCATTCTGATGATGGGCGCCGTCGGGACCGGTCAGTTCGAACCCGTGGCTACCCGCGTACCAGATGCCGGGCAATCCGATCCGATCGCGGACGTCGGTCAGGTCGCGACCGCTCAGGATCGCCACCGGGCACACCTCGGCCACCAATGCCAGTGCCTCCGCGGCGCCGTCGACCAGCCTTGCGGCGTCGGGGTTGGACACGATGGGGGACAGGGTGCCGTCATAGTCGAGGAACACCATCGTCCCGCGGGCACCGGCAATGCCAACCAACTGTCCATACGACGCCAACGCATTGGGCAGTTCGGAGATGCGCCGATCGCCGTTGCGCACCGCGATCTCGGAGAGATCGGCGAGCACGACGTCGGCTCCCTGCCGGGCCAATTCGTCGCCGTTGCCGTTGTCGTCGACGCCGACGACGAGGGCGAATCCGTCGGCGCGTGCCGCCGCAACTCCGGCGGCGGAGAATTCGACGGCGACGCACCGCCGCGGGGTGACGTCGAGCCGTCGGGCGGCTTGTAGGAGCCCGCCGGAGACGGGTCCGGCGCCTGCCACGGCGACGCCGGCGGCACTGCACCTCTTGGCCAGATGTGCTGCAGGCGCGAGGCGGGCCGGATCGTCGAGGTCGAACAGCACCGCGTCGTGACGGCGCGGATCGACGCAGACGGGCAAAGTCATGGCACGGCGACAGGTGCGAGCTGGCGCTCCAGGTCCAACACCTGGCGAGTGGTCTTGACGACGGTATCCGGATTCAAACTCATCGATTCAATGCCGATCCGAACCAGGAACTCCGCCATGTCCGGATGATCCGACGGAGCCTGCCCGCACAACCCGGAATGAATCCCGTTGCGGCGGCAGCCTTCCACGGCCATCCGAATCATCTCCTTGACACCGTCGTCGCGTTCGTCGTAGTCGAATGCCACGATCTCGCTGTCTCGGTCGACACCCAGCACGAGTTGGGTGAGATCGTTGGAGCCGATGGAGAAGCCGTCGAAGCGCTTGGCGAATTCGTCGATCAGGATCACGTTGTTGGGAATCTCGCACATCGCGTAGACCTTCAGCCCGTTATCGCCGCGCCGCAGACCCAGATCGGCCATCGTCGCCAGGACCAGGTCGGCCTCGGCGACCCGACGCACGAAGGGCAGCATCAGGATGACGTTGGTCAGGCCCATGTCCTCGCGGACCCGTAGCATCGCCGAGCATTCCAGCGCGAATCCCTCCGCATAGGCGGGATGGGCGTACCGCGAGGCACCCCGGAACCCGAGCATCGGGTTGGCCTCGGATGGCTCGAAAGCCCTGCCACCGAGCAAGCTGGCGTACTCGTTGGTCTTGAAGTCCGACATGCGGACCACCACCGGTTTCGGCCAGAAGGCGGCGGCAATCGTGCCAATGCCCTCGGAGAGCCGCTCGACGAAGTATGCACGCGGGTCGGAATAGCCGACGGTCAGCCGCTCGATCGCGCGCCGAACCTCGGGATCGTCGACCCGCTCCGGGTGTAGCAAGGCCAGCGGATGGGCCTTGATGTACTCGCTGATGATGAACTCCATCCGCGCGAGGCCGACCCCGTCGTTGGGCAGGAAAGACGTCTTGAACGCGATGTCAGGGTTGCCCAGATTGACCATGATCTGGGTGCGCGGGCGCGCCAGTTCGCCGACCTCGGTTCGGTCGACGTGAAAGTTCAAGGCGCCGCGGTACACCCGTCCCGAATCGCCGTCGGCGCACGACACGGTGACGACCTGGCCGTCCGGCACCCGGGTGGTCCCGTCGCCGGTGCCGACGACGGCGGGGATGCCGAGTTCGCGAGCGATGATCGACGCGTGACAGGTGCGGCCCCCGCGATTGGTGACGATGGCGGCGGCGATTTTCATGACCGGCTCCCAGTCCGGTGTGGTGGTGTCGGCGAGCAACACCTCGCCAGGCTGGAAGTCGGCGAGCTGGGTGAGGTTCTCGATTCGGCGAACCGGGCCGGATGCGATGCGTTCGCCCACCGAACGTCCCTCCGTCAGCACCTCGCCACGTCCCTCGAGGACGTAGGTCTGCAGCGCCGTCACACTGTGCTGAGAGGCGACCGTCTCCGGACGCGCCTGGACGATGTACAACTTTCCGTCGACGCCGTCCTTGGCCCACTCCATGTCCATCGGCCTGCCATAGTGCGCCTCGATGGTGCACGCATGGCCCGCAAGCTCGAGGACGTCGGCGTCGGACAGGCAGAACTTTGCCCGATCGGCCTTGGGCGTCGGGATGTTTCGCGTGGTGTTCTTGGTGTCGCCGTTTACGACGATCATCTTCACCGCCTTGTCGCCGATCGTGCGGCGCAACACCGCGCGGTGGCCGGAGAGATACGTCGGCTTGTGCACGTAGAACTCGTCCGGGTCGACGGCCCCCTGCACCACGTTCTCGCCAAGACCGTAGGCGCCGGTCACCAAGACCGCGTCCCGGAAACCGGATTCGGTGTCGATGGAGAACATCACCCCCGAGGACGCGATGTCGGACCGCACCATCTTCATCACCCCGATGGACAGCGATACCCCGAAGTGGTCGAAACCCTGGTCGACGCGGTAATGGATGGCGCGGTCGGTGAACAGGCTGGCGAAGCAGCGCAGGCAGGTGTCGAGCAGACTCTGCTCGCCGGTGACGTTCAGATAGGAGTCTTGCTGGCCCGCGAAGCTGGCCGTAGGCAGGTCCTCGGCGGTGGCCGAGCTGCGAACGGCCAGGCTCACGTCGTCGCCGTACTCCTGCCGGAGGATGCGGTACGCGTCGGTGATCTCGGCGGCCAGGTCATCGGGGAGGCCCGCTCCGTAGACGATCTCTCTGGCGCGCTTGGCCTTTCGAGCCAGCGCGCCGATATCGGCCGGATCGAGGTCGTCGAGTTCGGCGTGCAGGGCGTCCCAGGCGCCCGCCGCGTCCAGCAAATACCGATAGGCGGCGGCGGTGATGGCGAAGCCGTGCGGAACGCGGACGCCCTGGGCGGAGAGCTTCTGGAACATCTCGCCGAGCGACGCGTTCTTCCCGCCCACTGATGGCACGTCGTCGATCCCGATTTCTTCGAAGAAGCGGACGTAGCTCGTCGTGTTCATCGGTAAACCTCTCCATGGCGAGTCGCGCCGAATTCGTCCGGAGGTGTTGTCCGACAGAGGTATCGGCGTCACACGGTGGCTGCTGGGCGTTCGGTCGACAGGGTCAACCTCCCACAGCGCCGATGGCGGAGACAGGGCCGAAGGTCACACGGTTCAGGACCCACCTACCGACTCAAGACCCTCCCGACGGCCCTTCCTGAGGTGCATCGTCGATTCATGGATCACCTCACGACTCTCGACGCGAGTTTCTTGCAAGCCGAGGATTCCGATCCCCACGTGAGCTTGGCGGTCGGTGGGGTGTCGATCGTCGCGGGCCCCCCGCCCGACTACGCAGAACTGGTGTCGGCGTTGGCGCAACGCGCGCAGGGCATTCCACGGTGCACCCAGGTGCTCCGGACTCACCCGTGGGACCTCGGCGCACCGGAATGGGTTCAGGACCCTCACTTCGACATCGCGCACCACATGCACCGCGTCGCACTGCCGCACCCCGGCGATGACGCCGAACTGTTCGCCATGATCGCCGGGATCATGGAACGACGACTCGACCGGGAGCGCCCCTTGTGGGAGTGCTGGATCATCGAAGGACTGAGCGACGACCGGTGGGCGATGCTGATGAAGATCCACCACTGCATCGCCGACGGCATCGCCACCAGCCAGATGTTGGCGCGGCTCAGCGACGACGGCGTTGGCGCGACGTTCGCCACCAGCATTCGCGGATCGAGGCAATCCACTGGCGGGTCGCTGCTTGGTCTGTTGCGGCCGAGGTTGAACCCGGTCGCCTGGGCGGCTGACGTGCTGCGGGCGACGATCGCCGCGACCAGCGCGGTGGAACACGCCGCGGTCGGCGCCGCGGAGCTGACGGCGCGGGTGCTCAGCCAGGGTCCGGAGTCGTCGTTGAACGGGTCGCTGTCCAAGATGCGGCGGTTCAGTGCTGCCCGCGTGGAACTCGCCGTCATGACGGACGTCTGTCGCGCCTTCGACGTGACGATGAACGACGTCGCACTGGCGGCGATCACCGCTGGTTACCGGAGCATGCTGCTGGAGCGCGGCGAAACGCCCGGTCCGCACACCCTGCGCACCTTGGTGCCGGTGTCGACGCGTTCTGCACGAGACTTCGAGGTCACCGACAATCGGGTCTCCGCGATGCTGCCGTTGTTGCCGGTCGACGAATCCGACCCGGTCACCCGGCTCCAGATCGTGCACCAGAGAATGACCGAGGCGAAGAGCAGCGGTCAACGGGAAGGCGCCAGCGCCGCATTCACCGTGGCCGGAAGCGTCCCATTCGCGTTGTCGGCGTGGACCATCCGGCTCCTGACCCGGCTGCCACAGTCCGCCGTCACCGCGCTGGCGACGAACGTCCCCGGGCCACGCGGACGTCAGCGTCTGCTGGGCCGCGAGGTACTGGAGGTGTTGCCCATACCCCCGATTGCGCTCCACTTGCGCACCGGCATCGCGATGATCAGCTACGCCGACCGCTTTTGCTTCGGCATCACCGCGGACTACGACAGCGCCCCCGACATCGAGGCACTGTCTCGCGGAATCGAGTGCGGAGTCGCGCAATTGGCCGCACTCGGCGGTCGCGATCAGAAGCCGTCGGGTGCGACTACGCCGTCATGACGTGGGAGCGCGCGTGCGCGATCGCCTCGTCGAGAGTCCCCACCAGATGGTTGTCGTGGCGTAGCGAATCGAACACCCCGACGTTGGCCAACAGGCTCAAGTGTTCGGGCTGGACGCCCTTGATGATCACCGTGATGCCCCGGGACTCGAGTTCAGTCGTGATTTCGGCCAAGGTGTGCGCGCCGGTGGCGTCGAGCATGCCGAGTTGGGACATCCGGATGATCACGACGGTGACGTGTGGATGCTCGGCGTCGACGATCGCGGTCGAGATGCGTTCGGCCACACCGAAGAACATCGCCCCGTCCAGGCGCAGCAGCGCGATCTGCTCGTCACCGGGCCGATGCGGACCCGGCAGCTCCTCGCGGACCACGCTGCTGCGGCGCGCCACGCTGCGCAGCGCGAACAGCGCCGCGACGACGAGTCCGATCTCCACCGCTTCGATCAGGTCGAAGCACACGGTGACGACGGCAGTCATCACGAAGATCAGGGCGTCCGACCGCGTCGACCGCAGCACTTGTCCCACCGTGGCGGCAGAGATCATCCGAAACGACGTCACCATCAGTACGCCGGCCAACGCGGACAACGGGATCGCCGCGACCGGGCCGGTCGCCAGGTACACCACGGCGAGCAGCACCAGCGAGTGAACGATCGCCGACACCCGGGTTCGAGCCCCCGACCGTACGTTGACCGCGGTGCGGGCGATGGCTCCGGTGGCGGGCATGCCGCCGAATGCGCCGGACGCGACCGACGCCAGGCCCTGTCCGAGCAGTTCCCGGTCGGGGTCATACGGACCGGTGGGCGACATGGTGGCCGCCACGCGCGCCGACAGCAGCGATTCGATGGCCGACAGTGCCGCGATCGCGATGGCGGCGCCGACCAACGTGCGCAGTGCGGCGACGTCGACGCTGGGCAACACGGGCGCGGGAAGCCGAGACGGCAGCTCGCCGATGCTCGCAACGGACACGTGGAACGCTTGGACTAAGACGGTGGCGGCCACGACGGCGATCAGCGATGCCGGCAGCCCACGGTGCATCCTGGGGAGCCCGATCATCACCACCGCGACGAAGACCACCACGGCAACGGTGTTCAGGGCCGCCGACCAGTCGCCGCTGCCGATGACTTGGGCGACCACCTCGTAGGCGGCCAGCAGGGTTCCCCGACCGGGAGGGGCGGGGCTGCCGATCGCGTTCGGCACCTGCTGCAGGAAGATGATCGCGGCGATCCCCAGCGTGAACCCTTCGATCACCGGCCAGGGCAGGAACGTCACCGCCCGGCCCAGACCCGAGACGCCGGCGGCGACCACGATGAGCCCGGCCAGCACCGTGACCAGAGCAATGCTGCCCAGCCCGTGCAGGGCGACGATGGGTGCCAGGACCACGGCCATCGCCCCCGTCGGGCCGGACACCTGGACGTGCGAACCACCGAAGACCGCTGCCACCAGCCCCGCGACGACCGCGGTGATCAGCCCCGCCGCCGCTCCGACTCCCGAACTGATGCCGAAGGCCAACGCGAGGGGAAGGGCGACCACCCCGACCGTGACCCCGGCCAACACGTCCCTGCGCCAGGACTGCTTGAGCCCGGCGTAGTCGTCGCGGCGCGGGAGTAGGCGGCGGGCCCTGCTCAGCACCGTCTCGATCGAGGTGCGGGATTCCACTGGGGCGGCCGCGTTCAGGGCGCACGCACCGTCAGGCCGACCGGCTGCGGGATCGCCTCGGCCGAAATGCGCTGTCGGAAAACCCAATACGTCCAGGCCTGGTACGCGATCACCAGCGGCGCGAAGATGACGGCGGCCCACGTCATCACCTTCAGCGTGTAGGGACTCGATGAGCCGTTGTAGACGGTGATGCTCCACCGGGGATCGAGGGTGGATGGCACCAGATTCGGATACAGCGAGCCGAACAGCAGCACCACCACGGCGGCCACCACCACGGCGGTGGCCAGAAACGCCCAGCCCTCGCGGCCGCCGCCCCAGGTCAGTACGACCGCCGCAAGCTGCGCGACCACGGCGAGTGCCAGCACCCACCACGTCCACCCCTTGCCGTGGGCCAGTTGGGTCCAGATCCCGAACGTGGCGACCACCACGGTCACCGGCACGGCAAGAGACACCGCGATGCGGTGCGCGTCGTCCCGGACCGCTCCCGCGGTCTTCAGGGTCACGAACACCGCACCGTGCATGAGGAACAATCCGCAGGTCGCCAAGCCGCCGAGCAGGGTGTAGGGGTTCAACACGTCCCACACCGACGGGTGGACCTGGTGCTGGCCGTCGACTGGCAGGCCGCGGACCAGGATGGCGAACGCCACCCCCCAGAGGATGGCGGGTAGCCACGAGCCCGCGGCGATGCCCGCGTCGGCCCAGGTTCGCCACTTGGGGTCGTCGATCTTGCCGCGCCACTCGATGGCGACGATGCGGACGATCATCGCCACCAGGATCACCAACAGCGGTAGGTACAGGGTGGAGAACACCGTGGCATACATGTTCGGGAACGCCGCGAACATGGCGCCGCCCGCGGTGATCAGCCAGACCTCGTTGCCGTCCCACACCGGCCCGATGGTGTTGAGCACTGCGCGCCGATGGGCCTCGGGGTCGCCATGGGCGGCGCGGCCCAGCGGCGCCATCAGCATGCCAACGCCAAAGTCGAAGCCTTCCAGGACGAGGAAGCCGCAGAACAAGACGCCCAGGGTTACGAACCAGAACTGTTGCAGTCCCATGTCAACTCCTCAGTAGGCGAACGAAAGTGGGGCGACGTCCTGCTCGTCGGGTGGTGTGGGCGGCGCCGGCTCGGCGTCGTGCTCACGCGGACCCTCGAGCACGTAGCGCCGCATCAGGAAGAACCAGACCACCCCGAGCGCGGCATACAGCAGAGTGAAGATCACCAGGGAGAGCAGCACCAGCCAGGCCGGGTGATCGGAGACGCCGTGGTCGACGGTCAGTCGCACCATCGGGTCGCCGGTGGGGTTGGGCGCCACGATCCAGGGCTGGCGGCCCATCTCGGTGAAGATCCAGCCGGCGCTGTTGGCCAGGAACGGCATCGGGATGGTCAGCAATGCGAACCATGACAGCCAGCGTTGGTTGGGTAGCCGCCCTCGGCGGGTGAGCCACAGCGTGGTCACGGCGAACAGCACGGGGATTGCCAGCAGTCCGATCATGATCCGAAACGACCAGTAGGTGACAAACAGGTTGGGTCGGTAATCTCCTGGCCCATAACGCATCTCGTACTCACGTTGCAGGTCTTGGACGCCTTGCAAGGTGACGCCGGTGAACCGGCCCTCGGCCAGGTAGGGCAGCACGCCGGGAACCTGCAGGACGTGGGTGACGCTGTCGCAGTCGTTGTGGGTGCCGACGGTCAGGATGGAGAAGTCCGGATCGGTGGCGGTGGCGCACAGCGATTCCGCCGAGGCCATCTTCATCGGCTGTTGGACGAACATGAGCTTGCCCTGCGTGTCGCCGGAGAAGAACAGACCCACCGTGGCCGCGAGCGCCAGCAGGCACCCCGCGACGGTCGCCGGTCGGTAGAGCGTCGCGGCGTCCCCGTCCTCGGCGTCGTGCGAACGCACCATCCACCAGGCGCAAATCCCCGCGACGAAGACGCCTGCGGTGAGCAGCGATCCGGCGATGACGTGGGTGAACGCCGCCACCGCGGTGTTGTTGGTGAGCATCGCGACGATGCTGGTCAGTTCGGCGCGGCCGGTGCTCGGGTTGTAGTGCGTGCCCACCGGGTGCTGCATGAACGAGTTGGCGGCGATGATGAAGTACGCGGACATGTTGACCGCGATCGCGACGATCCAGATGCAGGCGAGGTGCACGAAGCGGGGCAGCCTGGTCCAGCCGAAGATCCACAGCCCGATGAAGGTGGATTCGAAGAAGAAGGCGATCAACCCCTCCATCGCCAGCGGGGCGCCGAAGACGTCGCCGACGAATCGGGAGTATTCACTCCAGTTCATGCCGAACTGAAATTCCTGCACGATGCCGGTGGCGACGCCGAGGGCGAAGTTGATCAGGAACAGCTTGCCGAAGAAGCGGGTCAGTCGGTACCAGGCGGGGTTTCCGGTGACCACCCACGCGGTCTGCATCGCCGCGATGATCGGCGCCAAGCCGATCGTCAGCGGTACCAAGAGGAAGTGATAGACGGTGGTGATGCCGAACTGCCACCGGGAGACGTCGAGCGCGTCCATCGTTGACCCCTTCCTGCACGATGAAGGACCGCGCAACGACGTGGCGCGGCCCGTGGTGAACTATCCGTATTCGGCGCACGCCGCGACAGAGGCGAAAGTCCTCGCGCTGGACGATTTTCGGTGGCGCCGACCACACCAAGGGCCTGCTAGTTGGATCCGGCCGCCCACTGTTTGGCGTCCTCGAGTTCGGCAAGGCCAAACAGGCGGAGCTCGCCGGGCACCATCCAGGCCAGCGCGTGCAGCGTATGGACGACCCACTCCTTGTCGGTGACGACGGCGAGACGGGTGAAGTCCGCGTAGCGGCGAAGGACGGTGCCAAGACCAAGTTTCAGGTCAGCGGCCAGGCCGCCGGGGCCGAAGCCCGCGTAGTCGGAGGCAATCACCTCCACGATCCTGATGTCGTCGGAATCCATTGCCCGCTTCAGAGTCGCCTCCACACTGCGAAAGTCCTCCCCACTGAGCCGGCCAGACACGCGGATGCCGACCACCCCGTCGGGCATGTCCGTCAGCACTTCGATCATTGCTCCTCCTCTCGCCGTCGGCGCCACGATTCGCGCGTAAGTACTTCGCCACTAGGGTCTTTCGACCCGCAGCACCGGTGCGGGCCGAACCCGAGACCCGCCGGTACCGACCGACAGGCCGGTGCCCTAGGTCAACTCAACTGGGGACCAACGGCATCAGACGGCGCGCTGACGGGGCCCTACCGTCAACCACGGACTGCGCGACGGCCACGATTCGGCGGTACCGCCCACCGAAGGGGTGATGACATGACCGAGAACCCGCAGCGGCGCGGGGTGATCGTCGGCGTCGACGGGTCGGCGTCCTCGGACGCGGCCGTCGAATGGGCGACCAAGGACGCAGCACTGCACGACGATCCGTTGACCCTGGTCCACGTGGCTGCGCCGGTGACGGCGACCTTGCCAAAGGTGCTGCACACGGGCGACTTTCGGCGGTGGCAGGAATCCGAGAGGCGGGCCATCCTCGACGACGCGGCAATGATCGCCGAGAAGACGGCACCGTATGACACTCCAAGGATCGAGCGGAGGATGCTCATCGGAGCTGCCGTTCCGTCCCTCGTCGACGCGTCGCGCGACGCTCGACTCGTGGTGGTGGGACGCCACGGACGAGGCCGTCTGCGGCACGTCCTTGGATCGGTTGGTTCCGGATTGACCCACCACGCGCATGGCCCGGTGGTGGTCGTCGACGACGAGTATCCGCTGTTGCCGGACTGCGCCTTCGCGCCGGTCCTAGTCGGCGTCGACGGTTCCCCGATCTCCGAAGCCGCGACGGCCATCGCCTTCGACGCGGCGTCCCGTCGAGGAGTGGGTCTCATCGCTCTACTCGCGTGCCTGGACTGGAGCGGGGACGGATTCCCCTTCGATGAAAGGTCCGCGTTGGAATCCGAGGGCCACGAGGTGCTCGCGGAGCGGCTCGCCGGCTGGCAGGAAATCTATCCCGACGTCACCGTGCAGCGCGTGGTCGTCGCGGAACGGGCCGCCGAGCATCTCGTCGAGGAATCCACGCATGCCCAACTAGTCGTGGTGGGCAGTCACGGGTTCGGGGGGTTCACCGGAATGCTGCTCGGCTCGGTCAGCACCGCCGTGCTGCGGTCCACGCGGACACCAGTGCTGATCGCCCGTCACGCGTGAGCCGCCCTTCAGTCAACCGGCTGGCACCGCCTGCGTTCGGTGCGCGGCCGGCCATGACCGCCGAGTGGGTAGCTCAGGCCACACCCGACGAGGTACTGGCGTGTTTGGGCGGTTCAGCGGAGGGGCTCTCCGGTGCGGAAGCCACCGCGCGACTGAAGAGCCACGGTCCCAACGCCGTTCGCTCCCACGAGGTCAGCGCACTGGCCGTCCTGGGACGTCAGCTGCGGAGCGCCCTGCTCCTCCTCTTGGCGGGGACGGCCGTGTTGTCCTACTTCCTTGGCGACAGCACGCGAGTCGCTCATCCGGCTGGCGGTGCTGGGCACACCGCACCCGTGGCGTCGAGCACCGGATCCAACGGCGGGCGTCGAGGTTCAGTCGCGCGGGCTAGGGCGGCACGCTACTTCCGTAGCGTGCCCAGGTGGGGACATCCGCGCTGGAAGCCATCGTGAAGAGGACTTTCGGCCGTAGCGTTCGGTCCGTCGCCGTGTGATGGTCAGCGGATGCGGATGCCAACTCACCGCATGGCGGTCGGAAGGCTGGTGTCCGACGATGACGGCACGCGACGGCGGCGACGTAGTGCCTGCCTTCGTCGACCTGTCCACGATGCTTGCGTCGGTGTCGGATCAAGCGGTGCTCGCCGACCGGGGGCTCGCCGCGCTCGTGGTCGAATTCGCCTGTTGGGAAATACAGTTGGCCGAATGGAACGGCCGGTGGAAGCCCAAGTCTCACGACGGGCGCGACGACTGGATCCGAGAGGGTCGAGCGATGTTCGACGACCGCGACACGCTCAAGGCCAGGGCCTACGCTCTCCTCAGGCGAGATTGACCAAGTCAGCTACCTGGTGATCCCGGCCCCACTGGCCGTGACGAAGCTGCCGCCCGTCAGCCCATGGGTCCGTCGGGGACGAGTGCGTCGCAGCGGTCGCGGAAGTCGGCAGCGGCCTGCCTCACGGCCCGAAGTTCGTCGCGCACCTGTGGATTTGCCTCCCCGTACGCCTCGATCTCCGTGCGCATCTCGTCCCTCGACTTGCCCTTGAGGCCGGTGAAGAACGCGTTCACGTCCGGGTGGGTGAACAGGTAGCTCGACGTGCCCGCGTTCACCCCGGACATGACACCGGCAAGGTCCGCGGCGGTGCAGTTCGGCGGATCGGCGGTGGCGGTCGCGGCGGTACCCACTAGCATCGCGCCGGCGATCACGCCGACGCCAATCATGCTGCGGAAGAACATCTTTGCGGCTCCTTCATCGAATGGTTGGCGGGACGTGGGGGCAATGCTCAGCGACGTGGACCGATGCCACCTCCGCCACCGGGCCGGCCGGGGTCCCAGATGATGTCCACGTCCCAGCCGTCGTCGCAATACCAAGGGTCCGCGCAGTACGACGGGTAGCTTGGCCCCGCGACCGGGGCGTCGGGTCCACCGCCGCGGACCGAACCCTGTGCGCACACGGTGGCGGCCCCCGCATTGGTGCAATCCGCCGACGCGGGCGAGGAGGCCGCTATTCCCACGGACAGAAAGGTGAGGACGAGACCCACGCTCGTGCAGCACTGTCTTAGTCGCATGGTGCATCCCCTGACTACACGGCCCCGTCACGAACCGCACCGGAGCGGTAGTACGCAGGATAATTGCTGGTCAACGACTTGGACCCCGGTTTACCTTCGTGATCGTCAAATTGTCGAAGTTCGACCGAATGCCCGGGCGGCGGGTGTACCGTCCGCCTGGGTGGAGCCGAACGGGGGACGACATGGCTGATGGTGACCGCGACTGGACGACACCGGCGGCGATGGCGATCCCGAAAGAGGGTTACTTCGACCTTGAACGGGGACGGTACGGCCCGGTGTTTCCGCGGACTCCGGCTTGCCACGGATTCTCCATCATCGCGAAGGTGAAGGAGGGTCGCGAGGAGGTGGTGCGAGCCTACGGAAAGACCATCGAGGAGACCATCGCGGCGAGTCCGGAGGCGTTGGCGCCGTTGCGCCTGCACTATCTGCGATGGGTGCTCTTCGACGTCGGATCCGGACTGCACTTCCAATATCAAGGCATCTTCGACACCGACTTCGACAAGTACACCGAAGACGCTGTGCAGCTCTTCAGTGCGACCGGCATCACGACGGTGTTCACCAATCTCGTTGGCTTTCCAGAGGATTGGAAGGAGAACCCGGAGGCGTTCATCACCTTCGTCCGAGAGCATCAGGTGCCGAGCTTCCTGGAGTACGGCGAGTACCCGTATGTGACGGCCGACGAGATCAAGAAGGCGTTACGACTGAAGGCGGCCTTCTCGACCATGCTCGACCAAATGCAATGAGTGATTCGGCACCCACGTCGACGCTCGAGCTGGACGACATCCAGCACATTCTGTTGACGCGAACACCAGCCATCACGGGGCGATACGAGTTCCTGACGTTCGACACCGCCGCCGGTGGCCGGGCGTGGCTCTCAGAGTTGTCGGACAAGACCCAGTCCGCGGCCGACGCAGTCGACGAGATGGAACGCTCCGACCGTTGGGTGACGCTGGCATTCACGTGGAACGGCCTACGCGCGCTAGGGGTGCCCGAGGATTCGTTGGCGACCTTTCCCGACGAGTTTCGGGAAGGGATGCCGTCGCGGGCAAGCATTCTGGGGGACACGGGTGCCAATGACCCCGGGCGTTGGGTCGGCGGCCTGGCCGGAGACGATGTGCACGCAATCGCGATCTTGTTCGCTCGCACCGACGAACAGTGCCGTCGTTCGATCGAGGAGCACGACGGGCTGCTGTCGAGGACCGACGGTGTCCGCAGTCTTTCGTATCTTGATCTCAACGCGACGCCACCGTTCAACTACGCCCACGACCACTTCGGATTTCGCGACCGGTTGTCGCAGCCGGTGATGAAGGGTTCCGGGGAGGAGCCAACCCCCGGGTCCGGAGAAGCGCTCGAACCCGGGGAGTTCATTCTCGGATATCCCGACGAGGACGGGCCCGTCGCCAATCTTCCGCAGCCAGAGATCCTTTCTCGCAACGGTAGTTACATGGCGTATCGGCGCCTGGAGGAGCACGTCGCCGTCTTTCGCGAGTATCTCCGTGAACGTTCCGACACGACGGAGGAAGCGGACCTGCTCGCTGCAAAGTTCATGGGCCGCTGGCGGAGCGGAGCGCCGCTGGTGTTGGCGCCCGACGAGGACGATCCCGAACTCGGCGCGGACCCCATGCGCAACAACGACTTCAACTACAAGGAGATGGATCCGTTCGGCTATGCGTGTCCGCTCGGATCGCATGCCCGCCGGCTGAATCCGCGGGACACCGCGCACTACATGAACCGCAGGCGGATGATCCGGCGCGGTGCCACGTACGGACCCGCGCTGCCAGAGGGTGCACCCGACGACGGCGTCGACCGCGGCATCGCGGCGTTCATCATCTGCGCGAACCTGGTGCGGCAGTTCGAGTTCGCCCAGAACGTGTGGATCAACGACGAGTCGTTCCACGAACTCGGCAACGAACACGACCCGATCGGCGGTGTGCAGGACGGGACGATGGACTTCACCGTCCCCAACCGGCCGATCCGCAAGGTGCACCGCGGAATCCCGGCCTTCACGACGCTGAAAGGCGGTGCCTACTTCTTCCTGCCGGGACTGAAGGCGATGCGTTACCTCGCGACGCTGGGCGACTGAAGGACCACCATGACCACGATGCCGAGGGCGCGCACCTACAACCAGAACCACGTCGCCAGGCCCCGTACCCGCGGACGGCGCGTCAGCATCTACTGGAGTTGGGCCTATCCCTGGGAAGCGCAACGCGATCCGGCCGCGATGGAGAATCGATTCTCGACCATCACCGAGGTGCGCAACGTCGCGTGGCCGGCGTACGAGACACCCGAATACGACGCCGCGAACTTCCTCCAGGGCATCGCGGGGACATTGGAGTTGTTCCATCGATCCACCCTGGACTTCCAAGCGCTGGCGGAGGAGGCAACCGGTCATCCGGTGGCGGTCTTCCAGCGAATCGACCAGGCCGGCTTCAAACTGCCGATCGACGAACGCGTCCTGGCCGACACCGACACGTTGATGATCTTCGGCCTCGACCACCTCTTGTCCCAGCAGGAGGCCGCACCGGAAGAAGTCGCCGCGATCGCCGAGTGGCTCGAGCGCGACGGCACGTGCCTGCTGTTGGCGCCGCATCACGACGTGGGCTTCACCGACGACTACGGCCAACGGCAGGTGGAGTACGAACACCACGGTGACCGGCTGGTGCCACGCCAACAGCGCTTTGGCCAGTACACCCGTTCGTTGATGACCGCGTTGGACGTCCCGGTGCGCAACGTCTGGGGGCTGCGACCCGCCGTCGCCGACGGCACGAACGAAATCGCACGTCTGACGGCCATCCGCGATCTGGACACCCCGCGGCTACTCACCGACGTGTCCACGTTGAACTTCCACCCGCACCTCCCGCACTACGAGCTCACGGCCCCGGAGAGCGACGCGGTGCGGGTGCTCGGTCGCCAGCGGGTCGACCTCAACCGTCCTCATCCCTTCACCAGCGACGGCACGACGGAGTTCAACGCGTTGATCTGGATGCCGCCTGCGGATCGGCGCGCCGGGGACATGGTCCTCGTCGACTCGACGCACTTCACCACGCTGTTCGGCGGTACCGACAGCCTTCGCAACCTCTGGCGCAACCTGGTGACGATGAAGTAATCGGCTCCGGCCAACGTCGTCGTCGGCGGTACGATCCGATTCGTATGACGCGCAACTCGGTTCCCTTGCACTATCAGGACGCCACCACGCTGGCGTCGCTCATCGCCACAGGGTCGGTGTCCTCCCGTGACGTCGTCGAGGCGCACCTGAACCGGGTGGCCGAGGTGAATCCGAAAATCAACGCCGTCGTGACGCTACGGGCCGACCAGGCGTTGGCGGCAGCCGACGACGCGGACAGAGCGGTTGCCGACGGCGCCGAACTTGGCCCGCTGCATGGCGTTCCGTTTACCGTCAAGGACTCATTGGACACCGCGGGCGTACCCACGCAACGGGGGTCCAAGTTGTTCGCCGGCTTCACCCCTGCCGCCGATGCCACCGCCGTCGCCCGCATCAGGGCGGCGGGCGCAATCCTGATCGCGAAGACGAACCTGCCCGAGTTCTCCTGGTGGACCGAGACCGACAACCTCGTCACGGGGCGAACCAACAATCCGTGGAATCTGGACCGCACGCCCGGTGGGTCATCCGGTGGAGAGTCGGCGGCGATTGCGTCGGGCATGTCTCCATTCGGCATCGGGAGCGACGTGGCCATCT
This sequence comes from Mycolicibacterium hodleri, assembly GCA_006864685.1. GTDB lineage: Bacteria > Actinomycetota > Actinomycetes > Mycobacteriales > Mycobacteriaceae > Mycobacterium > Mycobacterium hodleri_B. Next base: position 143,798 of record VIFX01000011.1, read on the forward strand.
CGGTCCGGGGTCCGGCCGCGCTGACGGGCATCGTTGCTCTCAAGGCCACCCATGGCCGCATTCCGTATACCGGACACTTCCCGGCGGTGACGTCGGCCTGGTGGCACGTCGGCCCGATGGCCCGCACGGTGCGCGACGTCGCGTTGGGCTACTCCCTGCTGAGCGGACCCGACGGCGTCGACGGCTACGCCGTACACGCAAAGAACGCCGAGGCGGCCATTGTCCCCGCGGCTGGACGTGCCGTCCGCGTCGGGTGGGTGTCCGACACCGCGTTTGGTCCGGTGGATCCGGAGGTCACCGCGACCGTCGCCGCGGCGGCGGCCAGGTTGGTCGACCTGGGTTGTGTCGTCGAGCGAGTGCAGGTGCCGTTCCTCGACGGCGACGACGCCCTGTCGGCGCTGATGACGTTGGTGTCCAGCGCACTCGGCCCGTACCTCCGCGCCTTGGTGGGCGACCGCCACGGAGAGCTGTTCCGCACCGGTGCTGCTGCCGTCGCGGCAAGGGACCCGTCCCTGACCGAGGTGCTCGCGGCCCAGGCGAAGAGGGAGGCACTACGTTCGGCCTTCGCCGAGTACTTCTCGACCTACGAGGTGCTGTTGTGCCCGGTAACGCCGGTGACCGCCCGCCCGCACGGGTTGTCCGAGCACGTCGTCGACGGTGTCACGGTGTCGTCGACCCACGTCATGGCGGCGACGTCCCCCTTCAATCTGACTGGGCTGCCCGCGCTTTCGGTGCCCTACGCGCTGAGTTCCGAGCGGCTTCCGATCGGAGTCCAACTCGTCTCCACGTGGTTCGACGAAACGACCATCCTGCGGTTGGGCGCACTGCTGGAACGCAAGGGAGGTCTGGACGACCACCGTCCTCCCGTTGCGGCCAGGACAGCCAGCTGACCTCGAGCCTGATCCGGCGGCATCGGGCAGCGCAGCGCCGTTTGGAATGAGGCGGCGCTCAGCGCCCGATCGCCGCGGCCAGCATCTCGACGACGCGTCGGGCCGATTCGTCCTCCGGCGGTGCTTGGGTGGGGTTGAGGATGACCACGCTGGCGCCGACGAGCGTGGGGGAGGCGCACGCGACGGCAAGGACGTCACGGAGCTGGTCGAAGTCGAGCCCCCGGGGATCCCGGTAGTCGACGGCGGGCATGACGTCGCTGGAGTGCACGTCGAGGTCGAGGTGCAGCCAGAAGCCGTCCGCCCGCGCGTCGAGGGCCGCGACGGCGCGTCGCGTATGACCGCCGGGGTCGGCGAGGAGCTCGTCGATCGGCACGATCGTGGTCTCGGGCGCGAACGTGCGTGGGTCGGGCGAGCCCTCGGCGGCAGCATCGGCTTCGTCGAACGGTCCGAGCACGACGACGCGACGGTGCGCGAATGCGGGTGTCCGGTCGGCGAATTCGACCAGGGGCTGCGCGCCGACGCCAAGCAGGACGGCAAGTTCCATGTCGGCGCCCTCGCCGGTCGTCGACGTGGTTCCGTCGTAGCAGTCGAGGTGCCCGTCGACGAACAGCAACCCGGCCTCGGGGTGGGTGCGCGCCATGGCCGCGGCCACGCCGATGAGGACGGTGCAATCGCCGCCGACGAGTAGGGGCCGATGGCCCTCGGCAAGAAGCGCTTGGGTGTTGTCGCGGATCACCCGCGATTGGTTGAGCAGGTCCTTCAGTCCGATGACACCGGTCGCGGGGTCGCGGCGAGGGTCGGCGATCGCGACTTGCAGGTTGCCGAGGTCCTCGACCCCGAGTGCGTCGACGACACCGGCTGCGCGCAGCTCGGCGGGCATGAGTTGGCATCCGGCGAATCGGCCGGAGCAGTCCGACGGCACCCCGAGCAGGACGTCGAACATGGTGCGCGCTCCTTCGCGTCGACGATCCGGACATGGACGATTGTGCATCAGCCAGGAGGGCAGCAGGTCTCAATCGTCATACGGCGGCGGGCGGTCGTCGACGAACGCGGCGACGGCGGCCTTCGTCGCCCACAACAGTGCCGCGTGGCGGTCGGCCTCGGTGCGGTGTTCGGATTCGTCGTTTGTCATCGTCGTCAAACCTCTTGTGTTAGTAATCCTTTGCTGCGATCCGGCAATGGGACGACTATGTCGCGTCGACGACCCGGAGTCTGTCCGCCGACTGGTGGAGAGGGCGGGGGATTCGGGTGTCCGCCGATCGGGGGACGACGGACACGACCGCCGTCACCCGGACGTGACGTCCCCCCGAACGTCCTCGGACAGCCTGTCCGTGTGGTCGGTCCGATGGTCGAAGGTGTCACGGCACTCGCCGAGGACGTCGACGCTCAGATGCGCGATGGGCGGGTCGTCGGGCTTCGGTGGCGGTATCACCCACACGTTCACGTCCACCCCGTCGCGCGTGAACGTGGTGCCATGAGACTTGAAGTCGGGATTGGTCTGCCAGCCGTGCTGCCGCAAGCGTTCCATCACCAAGTCGGGGGACACCTCGCGAGACCGGTCGGCTCCCGGCATCCAGAGCAACAGATAACCGTGACCTCGAAAGGGTGCTTCACCCTGGTCGTTGCAGGACTTGTACCCGAACGTCGCCTCGGCCACCTCCCCTCCGAGGTCGGACACCACCTGGCGGGACACGTCGACCACCTGACGACGCGCGTCCTGCGGAGAAATCGGATTCGACACGGTGTCAGCGCATCCCGTCATGGAGAGCAGCGCGAGCGCCGCCGCGATGGGTAGATGTACGAGCCTCAACGGTTAGTACCCCTGTTCGTTTGGTCTTCATGGTTAGCCGCCCGGCCCGGTGTGGTGGTTGTCGTTGTCGGAGGTGTGCACCAACTCCGGGTCGATCACGATCGACGGCGGCAATCCCGGTATGGGAAAGGGGAATCCGGGAGTCTTCACGCGGTGGTCGGCCGTCATGCCGTCGTGCTCGAGGGAGTCCCCATGCCCGGAGACGATGTCGGCGACGCTGAACAACGACTCCGAGCCGTCCTTGAAGTATGAGGTGTGCTCGTTGATCGGGTTGGGACTGAACTCGGCCACCTCGGCGTGGAACCGGGTGGAACCGAACCCGTCCATCGCGGGGTCGGCACCCAGTCCGACGCCGGGGACGTCGAGGTGTTCACGTCCCAGATTGGTGACGAAGTCGGTCGACGCCGAGCCCACGTACAGGTGCCCGTCAGGCGGGAGGTGAAAGTCGGCGGCCGATTTGGCCAAGTCCGTTCCCGGGCACCCGACCAGGACGACGTCGTCGGCGCGCATGCCGTAGCCCGCCGCGGCGTCCGCGACCGTCGTCGACCCGTAGGAATGCCCGATCACCGTCGTATGCGAGGGACCCCCGTCGTGGGTGACGCCGAGTGCGTTGACGTCGGGGGCGAGGAGCTGGGCACCGTTGCGCGCCATGTTCGGCTCCGCGACCGCCAGGTCGTCCGGCGCGTCGTAGCCCATCCACTGCACGACGGCGGTCGAGTCGTCCCAGTCCGCCTTGTTCGCCTCGTTGTAGACGTTGACCCCGCTGCCGTCGGACAACGTTCCCGCTGACACCGACGTCGTCAGGCCGGAGACCATCACCGACGTGTTCGCCGAATGGTCTGGGTCGCCAATGGCGATCGCCGCCGCGCCGTCGCCGCCGAACGCCTCGGGGTCGTACTTCATCAGCAAGATGTCGGGCTTCTTGCCGTAGGCGTTCTTGGCGTCCGCGGCGTCCTTGTCCAACGCATCTTGGACCTTGACGGCGTTCTCGTAGCGGTCCGTCATCGGTCCGGCCATGCCGTACTTCTCGGGGTGAGCCAGGACCTCCTCCTTCGTCACCCCTCGAGACGTGGCCACGTCGGCCGGGCGATCGAGATCCCGTCGCAGGATGGCCTTGTTCGCGATGCTGCGGTCGGCCACGGGTATGCCGTTGAGATTGCCCAACTTCTCCGGCCAGGTCTGTAGCAGTCTCGAGCGTTCGTCGTCGCCGAGCGACTTCCACCAGGTGTTGACCTCCTCCGGGCTCTTGCCGACGGGGATCTGCGCGCCGGTGTCATACGGCGGTGCCTGCGGCCCGTCGACGCTGCCGAACTGGGCTGGTGTTCCGTCGAGCCCGCCGACGGCGGTGCGGAGTTTCCGGCTGACCGCCCGGTCGGTGGCGTCGAAGCCGGCCAGCAGGGCCTTGACGTTCACCGTGTTCGCGGCCGCCAACTGCCGCAGCTTCATGGCGTTGGAAGGGCTGACCTTGGCGTAGTGGTCGAGGGGACTGCCCGGCCGAACCGAGACCGTCCCGTCTGGAGCGACCTGCCATCCCTGGCCGGACAGCTGGGCGACGGTCTGGAGGACCGTCGTTCGAGTCAGGGTGAGCGCGGATCCGCCCTCGGTCAGCACGGTCTGCGCCGCGTTGAGCGCGTCGTGGATCTGCCGCATCTGCCGGAGGGTGGGTTGGGCCTTGGCGACGGCGGCATCCGCGGCGGGGCCCTGCCAACCGGCCTTGAGCTCGGTCAGCGTGGCGCGCTGGGTGTCGATCTTCGATGCGAGTCCAGAGGCCTTCTCGCCCAATTGCGCGGCCGACTGGGTCAACACCTCCGGCCGGGACGCCTCGACCTGCGGAATCGTCACGGTCACGGCGGCGGTCCCGCGGCCGCAGTCACTATGCGATCGTGCCTAGCCGACGGCCGAGTTCGCCGTCGGTTTGGTGGTATCTGTCAGCGGCTGCCGAGAGTTTCTTCGCGTGGGCCACGAGCTCGTCGTGGACGGCAGTGGCGGCGGCGTCGAACATCGTGCCGGCGAGTTGGCAGGCCTGCTCGACGAGCAGTCCCGACATGCCGGTGCCTGCGTTGGCCAGCGACGGCCCGGCGGCCATGCCCGACACGTAGGCTCCGACGTCGCTCTGTGCCGCTGCGGCGGTTCGAAGCCGGGCCGGGTCGACTCGCAAGACTCCTCCCACGCAGACGATCCTAAGTCCGCGGGCAATGGTGTCAGTGCACCAAAATTCTCTGACCGGTGTTGGGGAAGATCAGTCAGCGAACGCGTGCGACGACGTCGAGTTCGACACCGCGCGCCTTCGCCATGTGGACGGGATGTCGCGCGGACCCGCGGTGCAGGTCGACCGGCCCGTGCGGCGAGTCCCATCCCCATTTGCCAAAGGCGCGTCGCGCATCCTCGACCGTCGGCACCGAGGTGCCTGCGATCCCCGCGAGCAGGTGGACCCCGGAGTAGGTCGTCTCGGCCATGGTGCCCGGGGGTGGAGCGGCCGACTCGTCGGCCGGGCCGATCCCGTTGACCAGATCGAACGCGCGGCCAAAGCCGGCGGTGAATTCGGCGGCCGACGCCGAGTCCAGCCCGGCGAACCACCCCGCGGAGACGAACAGGTTTGCGGTCGCTTCTGCGCCACTGGCAAGGATCACGGTCTCGTCGGTGAACGGGCTGAAGCGGGTGATCGCCGCGTCCAGTCCCTTGTCCCCGAAGGCTCGGTTGAAGCGCACTGCATCCGATCCCACCAGCAGTGAGATCACGCCGTGCGCCCCGCTGCGCACGATCTCGTTCAGGACGCGATCCCAGCACGCCGGGTCGTGGGTGTCGAGCGGCAGGAATCTCTCGCCGAGAATCTCGATGCCGGTGTCGCGCAGCCCGACTCGCGTCGCGGCGGCCGTTCCGCGGGGCCACACGTAGTCGTTGCCGACGATGAACCACTGACTCAGCCGCTCCTCGGTGCGCAACCAGTGCAGTGAGGCCACGATCTGATCGCCGGGAACCTCTCCGCTGCACAGCACGCCGTCGCTACGCTCGCCGCCCTCGTAGGCCGCGGCGTAGACGTAGGGCACGTGCCCGCCGACGACCTTGGCAATGGCCTGGCGCGCGTTCGACAGGTGCCACCCCGTGACGGCGTCGATAGAGGCCGACTCGAGGAGTGCCCCGATCGTGGCGGCCACTGCCGCCGGGTCGCCGCTGCCGTCGACGTGCACGAACTCCACGGTGCGGCCGGCGACGCCGCCCGCTGCGTCGATCTCGGCGGCCGCGAGCTCCGCTGCGGCGTGACACTCGAGACCGAACATCCCTGCGGGACCCCGCCGGGGCAACACCAGGGCAACCCGAAAGTCCTTGGGGCACGAGGCTCGAGGTTCGAGAACGGGCGCGCCATCTGGCATGCTGACTCGGGGTGCGGTCTGACCGCGGGTGGAGTCGTTTGCAGAAGGCAGGTCATGGAAGCTGTCGCGGATACTCTCGAATTGCTCAGGCGGGCCGCCGTCGTGGCCGCACGTCTCGAGATCGCGCTGTCGAGCACCGATCTCACGGTGGACCGCTGGCGCGCGCTGGCCCACATCGAATCCAATCCGGGCTGCTCGATGTCCGACGTGATCGACGCGTTGGTCGTCCCGTCGACGTCGGCGACTCGAATCGTCGACTTCCTCGTGGACATCGGCGCCGTGTTCCGGACGCTGTCCCCGCACGACCGGCGCAGGACGACGTTGCGACTGTCCTCCCATGGCCAAGGGCTCCTCCGTGACGTCGAGCCGACGATCGCGCGGGTCTGTTCGTCTCTCGTGACGGAGACTTCTCTACCGTAGAGCTCGCCGCGAGCGGGCGCAGGTCTTGCGCTTGCGCTTGACGTTCTCCGGTGGGGGTGTAGGTTCAGCCATATTGATCCCATTTGGGATCAATGCCGTCGCTCAGCGGGAGGCGCGCCATGGCTGGTTACCAATACCGTTGTCTTGCACATGGTTTCGTAGAGTTGTCGTTTCCGATTGGCACCGCTCCCGCCAGTGTCGAGTGCGACTCGTGTCGCGGGCCGGCCCGGCGGGTGTTCTCGTCACCGGCGCTGACGAGCCGACACGCCCCCGGCGTGAAGGCTCTCGACATGCACGAAAAATCGCAATCGTCGCCAGGGGTGGTCACTAGGTCGACCAACCACCAGACGTACCGACCCACCCGCGGCACCGGCTCGCCGACCTCGCGTCTGCCGCGCCCCTAGCTTCGCCCGATCGTCCGCCCGTCCACCAGGTTGATTGAGGAGACCGCCGTGCCCGACGTCATATTCCCCGTCGATCAAAGCAAGCCGTTTCGCGAGCAGGAGTTGGTCGGCCACAACCGTTGGCACCCAGACATTCCCGCCGTCGCCACCGTCAAGCCGGGTGACACGTTCCGCGTCGAATCGAAGGAGTGGTTCGACGGCACCATCGTCAACTCCGACGACGCGAACGACATCCGGGACTGCGACCTGTCGATGGTGCACCAACTCTCCGGACCGTTCGCCGTCGACGGCGCCCAGCCGGGCGACCTTCTGGTCGTCGACATCCTGGACGTCGGCCCCGTCCCGCAGGAGGCCGGTCCCGTCGCCGGGCAGGGCTGGGGCTACACGGGACTCTTCGCGAAGAACAACGGCGGCGGCTTTCTCACCGACTGGTTCCCGGAGGCGTACAAGGCCGTGTGGGACTTCGCCGGGCAGACGGCGACCAGCCGGCACATCCCCGGTGTCGAATTCACCGGGCTCATCCATCCGGGGTTGATGGGGACCGCGCCGAGTGCGGACCTGCTCGCCAACTGGAACGCCCGAGAACGTGCACTCATCGCGACGGACCCCGAACGTGTTCCGCCACTGGCGTTGCCGCCGCTGCCGTCCAACGCGGTTCTCGGCAGTCTCACCGGCGCGGACTACGAACGCGTCGCCGCCGAGGCGGCAAGAACCGCGCCCCCGCGGGAGAACGGCGGCAACCAAGACATCAAGAACCTCTCCAAGGGGAGCCGGATCTTCTACCCGGTGTTCGTCGACGGGGCCAACCTGTCGCTGGGCGACCTGCACTTCTCCCAGGGTGACGGCGAGATCACCTTCTGTGGAGCCATCGAAATGGGTGGATTCATCGACCTCCGAGTCGAGGTCATCAAGGGCGGAATGGAGACCTACGGCGTCACCACGAACCCGATCTTCATGCCAGGCAACGTCGAACCGCGATACTCCGAATTCCTCACCTTCGTCGGCTTCTCCGTCGACCGCAACGGCACGCAACACTTCCTCGACAGCACGCTGGCTTACCAAAACGCCTGTCTGAATGCGATCGAGTACCTGTCGAAGTTCGGCTGGACGCGCGAACAGGTGTACCTGATCCTCGGCGCCGCGCCGGTCGAAGGGCGCCTGTCCGGAGTCGTGGACGTCCCGAATTCCTGTGCCACGCTCTACATTCCGACGGCGATCTTCGACGTCGACGTTCGACCTTCGGCGCAGGGTCCGCAACGCGTCGACCGCGGACAGTGCGCGGTCAGCACCTAAGAGTCAAAGGGGATCCGTCATGCCTGCTCCCACCGATGCCGAGCACTTCGAACTCGGCGACTTCACGCTCCAGAGCGGCGCCACGCTGCGAGGCGCGACGCTCGCCTACAAGACCTACGGCACGCTCAACGCCGACAAGACCAACGTCATCGTCTACCCCACCTGGTACTCGGGGTGGCACACCGACAACGAATGGCTGATCGGCACCGACAAGTCGCTCAACCCCGACGAGTGGTTCATCGTCGTGCCCAACATGCTCGGCAACGGACTCTCCTCGTCGCCGTCCAACACCCCGTCCCCCTACGATCGGGCCCGCTTTCCCGCCGTGACGTTCTACGACCAAGTGGAGGCGCAACACAAACTGGTCACCGAGAAGTTCGGGGCGTCGACGATCGCGCTGGTGACCGGATGGTCGATGGGTGCCGGCCAGACCTATCAATGGGCCGTGAGCCACCCGGAAATGGTGCAACGCGCCGCACCGTTCTGCGGGTCGAGCAAGACCGCGCCGCACAACAAGGTCTTCCTCGAGTCGTTGATCGCCGCGCTCACCGCCGACGCGGCGTGGGCCGACGGCGACTACTCCCCGGATGCATTACCCGTCAAGGGATTACGGGCCTTTGCCCGGGTGTACTCGGGCTGGGGCTTCTCTCAGGCGTTCTACTGGGAGGAGGCGTGGCGCGAGATGGGGTTCACCTCGTTCGACGACTTCCTGTACGGCTTCTGGGAGAACTTCTTCCGTGACGGACGCGATCCCAACAACCTGATCACCATGCTTCGCACCTGGCATAGCGGAAACGTGGGCAACACACCAGGATTCGGCGGTGACGTCGAGAAGGCGCTCGCCTCGATCCGCTGCCCGCTTCTGGCGATGCCAGCGGAAAAGGATCTCTACTTCCCTCCCGAGGACGAGCACTGGGCGACGCAGTTCATCGCCAACGGCGAGGTACGCGTCATTCCCGGTATCTGGGGTCACTTCGCCGGGGGAGGACCGAACCCGGTGGACACCGCATTCATCGACGCCGGCATCCGGGACCTGCTGGCCAGACCGGGTTATTCGCCGCAGAACTGATCACGCGGCGGGTGACACCGTCGGGCGCCTTGAGTTCCTGCGCCGCGAACTATTGACTGGCCATCGGGTGGTTCCAGTACCGCACCGGATGGGAGGCGCGCGTGATCACGCTGGACAGGCTGGTCAACGTGTTGGGCGGCTACGGCGTCCAGTTGCGCGTCTGCCCAATGCCGCGCTCCGCCGAATTGGGCAGCGTGGTGCTGCACGAAGTCGCCGGCGGGGGACCGGTGACGGGCGACGTGCTGTTGGCCGTCGGGGCCCGCTCGGTCGACGAGGCGGTGCGATGGGCTGTCTCGGCGCGCGCGACGGCGGTGCTCGTTCGGGACGACGACGGCACCGCTTCCTCGGCGGAGGCGGCGGGAGTCGCGGTGTTGGTCGTCGAGCCTGCGGTGCGGTGGAGCGAGCTCGCCGCGGTGGTCTACGGGCTGGTGCTGGAAGGGCGTGAAACCGAATCCGGTCGTGGCCCAACCGATTTGTTCGCGCTGGCCGACAGCCTCGCCGAATCGACCGGCGGCGCGGTCACCATCGAGGACGCGTTGGCGCGGGTGCTCGCCTACTCCAGCAGGCAGGGTGGCGCCGACCCCGCCCGGGTCGCGACGATCATGGGTCGCCAGGCGTCGGAGCGGTTGCACGAATTCTTCTCGGCACGTGGGGTATTCGCGCACCTGGCCACCTCCGACGACCCCCTCTTCGTCGGTCCCGACGACGACCACGGCTTGTCCGGCCGCATGGTCGTCGCGGTGCGGTCCGGACGAGAACTGATGGGGTCGGTATGGGTCTCGTGCCGCGAACCGTTGGTCGAACCCGAACGCACCGCGCTGGCCGACGGCGCCCGCACCGTGGCATTGCACCTGCTGAGGTCACGCGCCAGCGCCGACCTCGAGCGTCAGGTGGAATCCGACCTGGTGATCCGACTGTTGGACGGCAGCGCCGACGCCGCCGCATCAGCCAGCAGACTCGGGTTGCCGCAGGGGCCGATGCGGGTGATCGCCGTGCAGGCGTCGATCGACGCGGAGCGGGATGCGGCTCTGCTCTTGGCATTCGAGCGCGCCACCGCCGGGTTCGGCTGGTCGCGCCCAGGACGGAGCGCGCTGGCAGGCAACACCGTCTACACCCTGCTGCCCGGTGAGCAGGCGACCGCGGCGCGCACGTGGGTCACCGGCCTGCGCGCGGCTCTGCCCGACCGGACGACGGTGACTGCAGGCATCAGCAAGTCGGCGACCGCGACCGACCTTCCGGCGGCCCGCCAGGAGGCCGACGAATGTCTGGCCCTCCACGAGAGCAAGCCCGCCGATTCCGAGCCTCCGGCCTACGACGAATCCTGGGACGAGATATTGCTGCAGCGGCTCCGTACCGCAGCACGGTCCGGCCGGACTCCCGACCGGGGGCCGATCGCCGAGCTTCGCCGCCACGATCGGGCCCACGCAACGGAGTACGCGTCGACGCTGCGGGCGTGGCTCGAGGCGCTCGGGGATCCCGCGGCGGCGGGTCTTCGGCTCGGCGTCCACGAGAACACCGTGCGATACCGCCTGCGCAAGATGGGTGAAGTCACCGACCTCCCCTTGACCGACGCCCGCAAGCGGCTGGCCATGATGGTCGAACTCGCCGCCGTCGACGGCACCTGACTGTACGAGGCAGCCCATTGTCGAAATCCGACAACGGCGCCTCCCGTCGTTGTCCTCTCGCGCCAAGTAAAGGCACGCCGTCCGCCGCACTATGGAGTCACAGGCACACGACTTCAACGACGGAGGCAGCGACATGGGTGGCGACGGGCGGATCGACGGGGGACCACGGTCGGCGATCGTGGTCGGCGCCGGCATCGTCGGTCTGTCGACGGCGTGGTTCCTGCAGGAGCGCGGCGTCGAGGTAACCGTCGTGGACGGCTGCGGTGTCGCGACCGGCGCGTCCTGGGGTAACGCCGGTTGGGTGGCACCGGCACTCACGCTGCCCCTGAACTCTCCGGCCGTGCTGCGCTACGGCCTGCGCTCGCTGCGCGACCGCTCGGCGCCCCTGCACATCCCGATGAGCGCCGACCGCGCACTGTGGAGCTTCCTCGTCCAGTTCGCCGCCAACTGCCGTCAGTCCGTCTGGGACCGCGCCATGCAGGCCAACGTGCCGCTCAACGAGGAATGCCTCGAGGCCTTCGACGTCCTGGTCGCCAACGGGGTCGACGCGCCCGTGACCGACGCGCCGATCACCGCGCTGTTCCGCAGCACCCACGACGCCGAACACCTGATGCGAGAACTGCGCAGCCTCGCCGATGCCGGCCAGAGCCTTTCGGTCACCGAACTCTCCGGTGAAGCGCTCCGCGCCCAGGTACCGCTCGCGTCGCGGGCGATCACCGCAGGCGTCAACGTCAACGGGCAGCGGTTCGTCGACCCCGGTCGTTTCGTGAGGGCACTCGGACGGGCGGTCGTCGACCGCGGCGCCACCCTGCTCACCACGGACGTCAAGGACGTCGACGGCTCGGGCAACGGCGTCGTGGTCCAGCCCGCCGGCGGTGCGCCCCTGACCGCCGACACCGCCGTGATCGCCACCGGCGCCTGGCTGTCCCGACTGGCGGGCCGACGGCTGCGCGTACCGGTGGGGTCCGGTCGCGGCTACTCGTTCACCGTTCCCGTCGACCGGCCGTTGCCCGGCCCCGTCTATCTGCCGGACGTCCGAGTGGCGTGCACCCCCTACCGGGAAGGTCTGCGCGTGGCAGGCACGATGGAGTTCCGCGCCCCGCACCACCCCGCCGTCGCCGACCGGGTCAGTGCGATCGTCGCATCCGCGAGCCCGCTGCTGGACGGCGTTCGGTGGGACGAGCGCAGCGACGTCTGGGTCGGTCCGCGTCCGGTCACCCCCGACGGTCGCCCGGTGATCGGTGAACTGTCGCCACACGTGTTCGTGGCCGGGGGCCACGGCATGTGGGGACTCGCCCACGGTCCGGTGACGGGACGCCTTCTCGCCGAACAGATCACCACCGGCAAGCAACCCGAAGTGCTGCGGCCCTTCGATCCACGGCGACGCGCCGTCGCCTGACCGTCCTACCTCCGCCCACCTCGGGCGCTGCGAGTCGTCAGGGGCGGCGCAACCGTTCACCGCCCGCCCCTGACGGCAACCCATGAAAGGAACCTCGAATGACGACCATCACCGACCGTGTTTGGATATCGGCGGGCGCCCACGAGCGGCTGCGACGCGAGTTCGACACACTGCGCGAACTGTGTGCGAGCGCTCCTGGCGACCAGGACGCCGACGAGAATGCGATCGCCGTCAGGCGCGCCCGCCAGGCCCGCATCCAACGGATTCACGACCTGCTGTTGAACGCGGTCGTCGGCGAGGATCCGCCCGACGACGGGGTCGCCGAGCCGGGCATGGTGGTCACGGTGCGATACGACGACACCGGCGACGTGGAGACGTTCCTCCTCGGCGTGCGCGGCGCCGAACGCGGAGACCTGGAGGTCTATTCGGTCCAATCGCCCCTGGGGGCGGTGATCGTCGGCGCCCGCGCGGGTGAGAGGCGCACCTACGGCCTGCCCAACGGCGCCGAGCTTTCCGTCACGATGCTGACCGCCGTGCCGTACGGCCTACACACCGATGAAAGTGACGCCGCCGCCCTCGACATGCCGAACCGTTGACGGGCAGGTAAGTTGCGTCTCGCGGGGCTGCGGTGACGTGGCCTGCGGCCCCGCCCCTAAATCCTCGCCGGCGGCCCGGCGCCCGAACCCGCCGTTGGCCCCGGCGTTCGCGGGCGGCAAACGACGCCCCGACTTCATCACACCCGTTCACGGTTTGCTGAAACGTCAATTGGTCTACCCGTGCTGTAGCGAATACGGTCAGGGCAGATTGCGTCCGATCGGCTGTTTTCGCAAGGCATGGGGTTGAGGCAATCCGATAGGCCTGCAGGGGGAGGACAGGCTGATCGCTCCCTCTTGCCGCTCGCACGTTCGCGGGTCGGTCCGCCACGGTGCGTATACGCTTCGTCCGTCGAGGAGCGCTGAGAAGCACGCGAAGTCCCTCGAGACGAGCGAATCCAGGGGGATGGCGATGGGGCGGCACAGCAGATCCAGCCATGCGCCGCGGCACGCGGCGGTAACCGACGCGGGCGCGGCCAACTACGTCGGCCGAATCGGCGCACTGGCGCTGGCACTGGGCATCGGCGCGGCCGTCGCCGGCGGAGCCGGAGTCGCCCATGCCGAGGGGACCACCGGAACCGACGGTCCCGCGAGCGGCAGCAGCTCGCAGTCGTCGACCAAGTCGTCCGAGGCGACCAACACGATCAAGGGCGCGGGCGCCGGCGAGGCAACCTCCGGCGGCACCGCCGTGGCCGACTCGCCCGAATCTCCCGGTGCCGAGTCGACCAGGCCACCCACCCGCAAGCCGGGCTCCGGGAACGGCCGAGCGACCAAGCATTCGTCCCCCTCGGCGACCGTCGGCGGCACGACCGGTGCCGTCAAGTCCGTCAAGTCCGTCGTCAAGCCCGCCGCCGACGACGTCACCGCGCCTGCCAAGGAGGCGCCGACCACGACCGCGGTCACCGGTTTACCCGCAGCGTCCAAGAGCACCTCGACGACGCACACCGGCGGCGCGCCGGCAGCCCCGGGGCAGGTCGTCCTCGGGGCGCTGCAGCTGATTCGACGCGAGATCGAGGGCGCCACCGCCCTGGCCAAACCCGCCGCCGCGGTGACTACCGTTCAACCCAACGCCGCCGCACCCGTCGCGGCGCCGGGCGTGCCGCGCCCCACCGACGTCGCCCACACCGTGTACGGCGACATCGGGGCCTGGCTGCTCCAACCCAACGGGAAGATCGCGAACTACGGCGGAGTTCGGCACGGCGGCAAAACGGTCCTCGAACCCGTCAACGTCATCATCCTCGACCCGACGTCGAAGAGCTCCGCGGAATCCGCGGCCCGGCTCGACGCCGCGATGACCCGAGCCGGATTCCCCGCCCAACCAATCCACAGCACCGGCTTCTCCGGAATCATCAACGGCGCCAGCTACGGACAGAAGCCCACCGGCTTCCTACAGGCGTTCTCCGACAACTTCTTCCTGTTCCCCAACGACCACGGCCGGATGTTCGGGGCCGCCCCCGCGGCCAACGGTGCGGGTTACGTGTGGTCGGGCGCATTCAGCACCGAACAGCTCAACCCCGCCAACCCCTTCACCCACGAGTACGTCTCGTCCGACACCGCTCGCGCGGCGCTGGCTCGTCGGCTCGTCGCCAGCGGCGCCGCGACCGTGGTCGGCGTCGTCCCCCTCGGCAACGCCTACGACGACGGCACCTACACGACTGGTGATCACGACGGCTATGCCGTTGTCCTGCAACTGCTTCCGGGCGTGGTGGCGGTGCTGCCGAGGGGCGGCGTGCTGGGTTCCGCGTGCGGACACGTCGACGATCTGCCCGGGCCCGTGGGTCGGCAGCTCGCCACGGGCGTATGCGTCGTCGCAGCGCAGGTGTCCACCGCCCTCGGGTTGCGGTCGGTCATCTGAGAGGCCATCTCGGCGTTACCCCGCTCGCACCGGCCTGGTTGGCCATAATGGCGCTGCGGACGGCTCGCGTCTGCCGAACTGGGGGACACTGCCCGTGATCTGGCTGCTACAGATGCCCGCCCCGCTACTCGGGTTCCTTGCCGTGGCCGTCGTGGTCGGGTTGTCGGTCGGCGGACTGCTCCTCTTCCGAAAGCTGGTGTCGCACACAAGGCTCGAGAGCGCGAACCTGGTGTCCTCACAAGTCTTCCAACTGGCCGGCGTGTTGTACGCGGTGCTGGTGGCGTTCCTGGTGGTCGTGGTGTGGGAACAGTTCGGTGACGCCGAGGACGCCACCCAGGCGGAGGCAAGTGCCATCGCTGAGCTGCTCAGGGACTCCGTCGCGATACCACCCACGGACCGGGCGCAGGTTCAGCAGAGCCTCATCGCCTACACCAGGGACGTGATCGACGACGAACTACCCCGCATGCGACGTGGGGAGACCATCGAGGAGGAGTCCGGCCCGATGACCGACGTCTGGTCGGCCTACCTGAGCGTTCAGCCGCAGAGCCGCAACGAGATTGCGTTCTTCGACCACGACATCGTCAAGTTGAACGATCTGAGCGCCAACCGCAAGCTGCGGGTGACGGCCGGTGACGCGGCGGTTCCCGGCGAGCTGTGGGTGCTGCTGCTCGGAGGCGGCGCGGTGGTGATGGCGTTCACGTTCCTGTTCGCCACCCGCGACCTGGTGCTGCACGCCTGCGCGGTGGGCCTGACCGCGGCGCTGATGGGGTTCGTGATCTACCTCATCTTCGCCCTCGAGCACCCGTTCGTCGGCGCGTTGTCGGTCAGCCCGACGCCGTACGTCAACGTGCTGCAGACGTGGGAACACCAGCGCCCCACGCCCTGAGGCGTCACCCGCCGAAGGTGGACACTCCCGAGGGTGTCACTTCGAAGCCGTGGACCGCACCGTTCAAGGTGGCCACGCACGCCACCCCGCCGTAGATCGCCATGCAGGTCGAGCCGATGCCGTGCACGCGGTAGCCGACGGGCAGTCGCTTCACCGGACCCGGGTACGCAGGCGTCGAGAACTTCGGGGCGTCGGTGCGTCGGATGCCGGCCGCGCCGGGCAGCTGCGCGTACACCTCGTTCTCGCCGCCGGGCACGAGCGGTAACGGCCCGTCACAACCGATTTCACCACCGCTGAACACAATCATCGAGCAAGTGAGGCCCGCGTCGACGGTGAAGACCGGAAAGAGGTTCTTCGCGCCTTGGCCGACGATGTAGGTCTCGTCACCCAAGATGAAGTCGTTCGGGTCGGGGAAGCCCGGCGGCAACCCGTCGGTCCTGGTCCCGACGCCGGTTCCGTTGGGAGACACCACCATCCACTGCGACGCGGGCTGGCCCTTGACGCATGCGGTGAACGAGCCGGCGCCGACGGCGCATTCGAAGTCCTCGAAGACGATCTTCTGGCCCTCGCGCAGCAGTGGGGCGGCATTACCGGTGGACTTCACGAAGCGATGGTTGGCGGTCGCGAGCAGGCCCCGGGTGCTGGCATCGGGGCTCAGGGCGATCTCGTTGACCTCGGCGGGCGTGCCGGGCAGACGGCCGTCGCACCCCGCGGCGCCGCGGGCCGGCTGAATCGCACAGAGCAGCCCGTCAGGGGTTTGGAAGTACACCTCGTTGCCCATCACGAAGGGGTACGTCGACACCGTCGCGTAACCACTCAGATCGGGCATTGCCTGCGTTTCGGCCCCGGCGGGAGCGGTGGACGACGCCAGGACGCCAACCAGGACGGTGAGAAGGATCAGTAACGGACGCATTACGTGCAATGTAGGCGAATCCGACCCGGCGGCCCAAAATTCGCGTAGTCCTACTCATCCACCGCAGCCGTTTGCCCGGCATGCTGGGAACATGGCACAGACCAGGTCGACCACCGGCGCACCCACGGTCGCCGACGACTCCGCACCTGTCCGAGACCGCGCAGTCGACGTCGCCCGGCTGGGCGCTCTCGTCGTGGTGATGTTCGGGCATTGCGCGCTCCTGCTGGCCACCATCGGCACCGGCGGCCTGCGGATCGGCAATCTGCTTGGTGAGCTGCCCGCGATCGCCCCGATCACGTGGATCGTGCAGGTCATGCCGCTGTTCTTCTTGGCAGGCGGTGCCGCGGGCGCATACGGCTGGCGGCCGGGAACGGCGTGGGGCACCTGGCTGTTCACCCGAAGCCAGCGACTGTGCCGCCCGGTGTTCTGGTATCTCGCGGCATGGGTGCTCGGACTGCTGGTGACCCGGCTGGTGCTCGGAGCCGAGTCCGCGGCGGGACTGGGGCGCGAATCCGTCGCCCTGCTGTGGTTCCTCGGCGTGTACCTGGTGGTGCTCGGCTTCGTCCCCGCCATGACGCGACTGCGGTCCGGGCGCGCGATCGCCCTCGTCGTCGTCGCCCTTCTCGCCGCCTCGGCGGGGACGGACGCGATCCGGCTCGCCGTCGGCGCTCCCGAAGCCGGGGTGGCCAACTTCCTGTTCGTCTGGCTGATCCCGGTGGTGATCGGCGTGGCCTACGCGCGCAACCTGGTCAACCCACGGGCCGCGCTCGCCGCTGCGGTCGTCGCATTCGCCGCCGCGATCGCCGCCGTCGCCCTCGGACCGTACGAGGTATCCCTGGTGGTGACGGGCGCCGAGCGGCTGTCCAACGTGTCGCCGCCCACGCTGCTGCTCGCACTGCACTGCACCTGGATGTCGTGCGTGTTCGTGCTCGCCGCGGGCGCGATCCGTCGCTGGGCCGCCCGGCCGAGGGTCTGGCGCGCCGTCGCCCTCGGCAACGGAGGCGCGATGACGCTCTACCTCTGGCACATTCCCGCGATCGCCGTGGCCACCTTCGCGCTGCACGCGGTCGGCGTCGACGCCTACGACGTGCACGAACCGGGTTTCTGGGGCCGCCTCGCGCTGCGGGCCGCCGTGTTCGCGGTGGTCATGGCACTGACGTTCGCGCTGTTGTCGCCGTTGGAGCATCGCCGGCTTCCGTGGTGGGACGCCCCGGCTCGGGCGACGGGCATCCGGTCGGCGGCCGCTGGCGTGCTGGTGTGCGTGGCGGGCATCGCGCTGCTGATGATGGCCAAGGACGGCCTCGCCGGCGTTGACGGCTGGTCGGCACTCGGAGCGTTCGTCGCGGCGACCGCAGCTGCGAGGACGTGTGCCGTCACGACTGATTCCGTCAGAACCGCAGGCTCGAGAACATGACCTCGTGCGGGTCGCACCGTCGACGCGCGGCCGCCAGCCGTGGCAGGTTCGCCCCGAAGTAGCGCATCGCAGGGGTCGACGGCTCGAGGTAGTTGACGTACCCGCCGGCCGAGTGTCCGCCCAGTGCGGCGTGCGCCGCGGTCAACCAGCGGTCCGCTGCGTCGGTGAGCTCAGGCGTGGGGGTTTCGGCGTACCACTGCACGCTCGCCGCGTGACGCCGCCAGGGAAACGCGGTGGCGGCCGGGTCGACGTCGCCGATCGCCCCGTCGAGCGACTCGACGACCGCCGTCGCCGCACCGCCCGCCCGCGGCCACGCGGAGGTCGCCGCGACGATCGACTCGGCCGCCGCCGGTGTCATCCGGGCCACGACGTCGGAGCCCGCGACGAACGCCCGCGGTCGCACCGCGTCGGGTCCGCCGCCGAAGTACGCGACGACGCCCAGGTGGTCCAGCGTCCGGATCGTCCGACCGACGGTGGGTACGCCGACCGCCGCCGCGACGCCCGCGGCCAGGGCTGGCCCGTCACCGGCCGGGGTTGCGAGCACGACCGAGCAGCGTCCACGACCCGGGCCGACCGTGAGGTTGACCATGCCCCACACCGCGCGGTCCGCCGACAAGAGCCACTGGTGCCAGCCGACGAGCACCCGTGCGGCGGCGTCCTCTCCGAACACCAGGGTGACGACGTCGCGGTCGGTGGTCGGGAACGTGTCGAAGGTGAACGACGTCACGATGCCGTTGTTGGCGCCGCCGCCGCGCAGAGCCCAGAACAGGTCCGCATCGTCGCCTGGCGAGGCGGTGACCGTCTCGCCGTCGGGGAGGACGACCGTCGCGGCGACGAGCGCGTCACACGTCAGCCCGTACCGGCGGGCATCGGCGCCAAGCCCGCCACCCAACGTCAACCCGGCAACACCGACGGACGGGCAGCTACCGGTGGGAATAGACCTACCAAAGGCGTTGAGCGCGTTTTGAATCGAGCTGATGTCCGCCGCGGAGGACACCGTCGCCCGTCCGGTGCCGTCGTCGTAGGTGACCCCGCCGGGCAGACGGCGTAGGTCGACCACCAGCGTGGCGTCCGCCGCCGACGCACCCACGTAGGAGTGCCCGCCGCTTCGGGCGGTGACCGCGACGCCGTTGGACGAGGCGAACCGCAGGGCGGTGCGAACGTCCTCGACCGAGGTGACCGCGACGACGGCGGCCGGCGTCGACCCGGCGAAGCGGGTGTTGAACACGGTCTTGGCGGCCGGGTAACCATCGTCGCCACGCAGGACGACCGCCCCGTCGACCGCGGCGGCCAGCTTGGACCAGTCCGGTGCCGAGTGCCCCGGCTCGGCTGGTGTCGTCGCGGGCCTGGGCGGCGTCGGCGCTCCGCAGGCCCCCAGGACGGCCGTCGCCACCGCGCCGAGCGCGCCGCGAACGAAGACCTGCCGGGGGAGTTCTCTGGTCATGGCCTGCCGATTTGACCACACGGGCGTTGCCCACCGGGTTCCGTCGGGGGCATTGGGTAGGGTCTCGGCGTGACTCCGAGCCCTACCGTCAAGTCCGTAAATGCCCGCCTTGCTGACGAACTGGCCGTCCGCGAAGCCCAAGTGGCCGCGACCGTCCGATTGCTCGACGAGGGCGCGACGGTGCCGTTCATCGCCCGCTACCGCAAGGAGATCACCGGCAGCCTCGACGACGGGCAGCTTCGCCTGCTGGAGGAGCGTCTCGGCTACCTCCGCGAGCTCGACGCTCGCCGCACGGCGGTGATCGCCTCCATCTCCGAACAGGGCAAGCTCACCGACGACCTGCGCACGGCGCTTCTGACGGCGGACACCAAGTCCCGGGTCGAGGACATCTATCTGCCGTACAAGCCCAAGCGTAGGACGAAGGCGCAGATCGCCCGCGAAGCGGGACTGGAACCGCTGGCCGACCGGTTGCTGGCCGATCCGACGCTGGTGCCGGAGGCCGCGGCCGCCGACTTCCTCGGTGAGGACGTCGCCGATGCCGCAGCCGCACTCGACGGGGCGCGGCACATCATCATCGAGCGCGCCGCCGAGGATGCCGAACTCGTCGGTGCCGTCCGCGCGAAGTTCTGGTCCGACGGCACCCTTCGCACGTCGCTCTCGTCGTCGGATGCTGCGAAAAACCCTGCTGCACAGAAGTTTCGAGATTACTTCGAGTTCTCCGAACCGCTGGAGAAGATGCCGTCACATCGCGTGTTGGCAGTCATGCGCGGCGAGAAGGAGCAGGTGCTCTCGCTCAACCTCGACGGCGGCGGCGACGACGTCTATCACGCGATGGTCGCCCAAACCCTTGGCGTAGACCTGACCGCGAAGACCCCTGCGACGCCGTGGTTGGCGACGACGGTGAAGCTGGCCTGGCGGGTCAAGCTGATGGTGTCCGCGGCGGTGGACGCGCGGGTCAAGCTCAAGCAGCGCGCCGAGTTGGACGCGGTGTCGGTGTTCGCCAAGAACCTCAAGGATCTGCTGCTCGCGGCGCCGGCGGGAACCCGCACGACGCTCGGACTCGACCCCGGCTTCCGGACCGGTGTCAAGGTCGCCGTGGTGGACGCCACCGGCAAGGTGCTCGACCACTGCGCGATCTTCCCGCACCAGCCGCAGCAGAAGTGGGCCGAGTCCAAGGCGATGCTCGGCGCGCTGATCGCTCGTCACGGCGTGGACTTGATTGCCATCGGCAACGGGACGGCGTCGCGCGAAACCGACGCGCTGGCAAGCGAACTCATCGCCGACATCACGGCCTCCGGGGCGAAGGCGCCGGCGAAGGCCATGGTCAGCGAGGCGGGTGCGTCGGTGTACTCGGCGTCGGCGTATGCCGCGCACGAACTTCCGGGTCTCGACGTCACCATCCGCGGTGCGGTGTCGATCGCGCGGCGACTGCAGGATCCGCTGGCCGAGTTGGTGAAGATCGATCCGAAGTCGATCGGCGTCGGTCAGTATCAGCACGACATCACGCCGGGCACGCTGGCCCGCAGTCTCGACGCGGTGGTCGAAGACGCGGTGAACGGCGTTGGCGTGGACCTGAATACGGCGTCGGTGCCGCTCTTGGCGCGGGTCTCCGGGGTGACGGACACGATGGCCGAGGCGATCGTCGCCCACCGCGAGTCGACGGGCCCGTTCCGCAACCGCAAGGCGCTGCTGAAGGTTCCGCGCCTGGGCCCCAAGGCATTCGAGCAGTGTGCCGGCTTCCTGCGGATCAACGGCGGTGACGATCCGCTCGACGGGTCCGGTGTGCACCCGGAGTCCTACCCCGTGGTGCGGCGCATTCTGGACCGTGCCGGGGTGACGCTCGCCGAGCTCATCGGTGACGAGCGGTCGCTGCGCTCCCTGAAGCCCGCCGAGTTCGCCGACGAGCGCTTCGGCATTCCGACGGTGACCGACATCCTCGCCGAATTGGAGAAGCCGGGCCGCGATCCGCGGCCGGCGTTCTCGACGGCCACGTTCGCCGCGGGCGTTGAGAAGGTGGCCGATCTGAAGCCGGGAATGGTCCTCGAAGGCGTCGTCACCAACGTGGCCGCGTTCGGCGCCTTCGTCGACGTCGGCGTCCATCAGGACGGACTGGTGCACGTCTCGGCGATGTCCGACCGATACGTCTCCGACCCCCACGAGGTGGTGAAATCGGGTCAGGTGGTGAAGGTGAAGGTTCTCGAGGTCGACGTGGACCGGCAACGGATCGGGCTGACCCTGCGCCTCAACGACACCCCGCAGCAACGCGGCGGGCAGCAGGGTGGCGGCCAGGGTCGGGCACCCGGGCAGCAGCAGCCCCGTGGCGATCGGCCAAAGTCGAACCGACCCAAGGACTCCGGTCGGCGCGAGTCGGCGCCGCCGTCAGGATCGATGGCGGAGGCGTTGCGGAACGCAGGCTTCGGGCGCTAGTCAAACCGCCGACGGGCGCCGGCGGGAGGCTCTAGGCTCCCGTCATGTCGATCGATCGCGCCGCACTCGTCGTTGGTGGCATCCGGCTCGCCTCGGGTCTGTCTTTTCTCGTCGACCCCGTCCGCGCCAACCGGTGGTGGGGCGACCCGGAGGAACCCGTGGGCGGGGCGCGCCTCCTGCTGTCCTCGATGGGCTACCGCGACGCACTCATCGGCGGGCTGCTGACCGCGGCCGCGATGCGTGGTCGCGACACCAGGGGCTGGTTCCTGGCCTCCGGCGGCGCTGACGCCGCGGATCTCCTCGGAGGTCTCAAGGCCCACCACCAGATGCGGCGGTCCCAGCAGGTCATCGGGCTTGGGGGAGCGGTCGTCGGGATCGGGGTCGGGCTGTGGGGCGCGGCGCGGCGGCCCGTCTCCGTGCCGTCTACTGTCGAACCATGCGCATAGCCATTCTCGGCCTCGGTGTCGTCGTCACGTGTTTCGGCGTGCTGTGGGCCCTTCAGGGCTTCGGCGTCGTCGGCGGAAGCCCGATGTCGAACACCACCACGTGGTCGGTCATCGGTCCGATCGTGGCCGTGATCGGCATCGCGATCGCCGGTTTCGGCGCGCGGACGCGAAAGTAGCTCGGGTTCAGGACAATCGAAGCTCGGCGGTGAACTGAGCCAGGTCGTTCAGTGCTCGCTCGAGCCGATCCGTCACGAACGTCGGGCCCAGGGGGACGTCGGGATCACTCACGGCCACGTCCGTGCAGGCGTTGACGATCGTGGTCGAGAAGAGCGAGACCGCCAAGGCGAGGCGCTTGTCGTCGGGTGTGACGCCCATGCGATCGGCGAGGATCGCCATCGCGGCGGGGCTTCGGTAGTCGACGGCCGCGTGGCGAAGGCTCTCCGAGGACGCGACGATCTGCAGGATCATCACGATGCGTTCGGCCGTCAGGCCGGCGACGGGGCGCCGCTCGGCGATCCTGGTGAGCACGGCCACGTGCGCCGCCCGCAGGGACTCCATCGGGCCGAGATCCGACGGTTGGGCCCGCAGTTCGGCGGTGATTTGCCCGGCGAGGTCGTCGATCACGGCGATGAACACCGCGTCCTTCGACGCGAAGTACCGACTGAACGTGCGTGGCGAGACGTCGACGGCCTCGGCGATCTGCTCGATGGTGGTGGCTTCGTAACCCCGCGTGAGGCACGAGTCGACCGCTGCGTCGATCAACAGGCGGCGGGTTCGGGCCTTCTTGCGTTCACGGAGCCCTGGCAGCGGCGCGACGGGGGGTGTGCCCACGGATCCGAGCGTACCGGCCGCGCCAGAAGGGCCTAGATGGCTGTCGGGCCCAGGTCGGGGGCGGGTGGCAGCTCTGGTC
>VIFX01000120.1:0-462 GCA_006864685.1 Mycolicibacterium hodleri
CGCCAAGAGATACGGAATGTATCTTATGGTTGCGATCCCGAAGGGATTCTCGTGCACATCCTCATCTCAGGCGCCGGTGTCGCAGGCTTGTGCGCGGGCATCGACCTCACCACGCTCGGCCACGACGTCACGATCATCGAGCGCGCAAAACACCTGCGCACCAACGGTTCTCCCATCGATGTCCGAGGTGACGCGATCGGCGTCGCCAACTCGATGGGCGTCCTCGCCCCCATCCGCGACCAACGAATCGACATGAGCGAGCGCGTCCAGTTCGTCGACCGGGACGGGCGAGCCATCGCCGAGATCCCCGCCGAGGAGGTCAACGACTCGGCCGACGACGTCGAAATACCCCGGGAGAATCTCACCCGCATCCTTCACGAGGCCCTGCCGCGAGACGCGGAGCTGATCTTCGAGGAATCGATCGAACACCTCGACGGTGACGACGACGGGGTGGACGTCGCG
>VIFX01000121.1:0-462 GCA_006864685.1 Mycolicibacterium hodleri
AGCACCAGCAATAACAACACGCCGATAATCAACAAACCAAAACCGCTTGCGCTTGCGGAAGCAACCGGTGTCATGATCGCGCCCAAACCACCCAGCAGCGCCGCGCCTATGGCATCGCCCGTCACGTTCTGCGCCGTCCACAAACCGTTAATCCGCCCTAACATCGCTTCCGGGGTTTGCGTTTGCAGCATTGTATATTGCAGCAACGAACTAACCGCGCTCAGCCAGCCGAACAGCGCCAGACAAACCACGCCTAAAATCCACATCGGCATCAGGCCAAACAGACCAATGGCGAGGAACGATCCCAGCGTGGAGAGCAGCATCAATAACCCTGGTCGCGCACTATGTGCCAGCTTCCCGCTGGTTAACGCACCAATAGCCGCGCCGAGCGGGATCGCCGCGTAGAGAAAACCAATCTGTGCCGCTGACATCTGCCAGTTGTCAGCCAGCGCCGGATACAGT
>VIFX01000122.1:0-462 GCA_006864685.1 Mycolicibacterium hodleri
GATCGAGTTCGGCGAGCCAGATCTGTTACACAGCAGCTTCGTCCACGGAATCAAGAGGCTCCCGGCGGTCGTCCGGTAGCGCAAGAGTAGATCGGAAGCGTCATGCGGGTCGAAGTCGACCACGGCAAGTGCACCG
Organism: Mycolicibacterium hodleri; assembly: GCA_006864685.1. GTDB lineage: Bacteria > Actinomycetota > Actinomycetes > Mycobacteriales > Mycobacteriaceae > Mycobacterium > Mycobacterium hodleri_B. Next base: position 137 of record VIFX01000122.1, read on the forward strand.
GCCACGGAATCTGCGAGTCCATCGCCGAGGACGTGTTCGAGGTGCAGGACGATGGAAGCGTAGTGATCCACGACGCCGCCCGGCCCGACGATGACCGGGACCGGATGCGACGGGCCGTGACCCAGTGCCCGGCCGCCGCACTTCGCTTGATGGACTGAGGCCTTCGCGCTACCGCTTCGGTATGGGACGAACCAGCACCGACTGCTGGATCCCGCCTACCGGGCCGGTGTGGTCGAACAGCGTGCCGAACGTGGTTCCGATGCCGTCGGGTCCGTAACTGGTCTCGGCCCGGATGCCGATCCACTCGCCCTCGGGGACGCGGTGGA
>VIFX01000123.1:0-461 GCA_006864685.1 Mycolicibacterium hodleri
ACGACCAACCACACCAAACGTTTTCGGGCGGCAGGCCATACCGCGCAGATGACGGCAAGGACAGCGGTCAGTGGCGCGAGGACGACGATGGCGTGCACCAGCAGGGCGTGGGCGGGCAGCCCGTTGAACGTGTTCACGCGGGTACTCCTCGGGAGGGGGAAGAATCCATGACGCCGATGCTGGCAGTCGATTCTTCGAACCTTCCAAGATTGGGCGTGGGAGGCTCGTCGGGTGCCCGATCCGACCGCAGCGCCAAGGCTGCTCATCGTCGAGGACGATCGTGCGCTCAGCGCTCTGCTCGCCGAGCTGTTCACGGACGAGGGCTACCTGGTCGACGTCGCCAACGATGCTCAGCAGGGACTGCACCGCGGTCTGACGGCGGGGTACGACGCGCTCATCGTCGATCGAGGGTTGCCGGTGATGGACGGGATCGAGTTGATCGGGGTGCTCAGATCCCGGGG
>VIFX01000124.1:0-461 GCA_006864685.1 Mycolicibacterium hodleri
GCTGTCGGCCACGATATGTGCGGCCTCAGCGGGCGACAGGTGCCAGTTCGCGAACGTGACGTAGAGCCCAGACCGGACAGCGGCCCAATAGATTTCGAAAGCCTCTGGCACATTGTCCGATAGGACGGCGATGACATCACCGGGCTGCAAGCCCAGCTGCCGCAGTGCGGCGGCCAATCGAGCTGAATTCTCGTCCAGCTGTCCGTAGGTCACCATCGAGCCGGAATTGGCCATGATGACCGCCGGGCGATCGGGTGCGGTGGCGGCGTGCGTTCCTGGATACATGGTTCGACTAGACGATCAGGTCGTCGCGGCCGTCGTCCGTGAGCCGCTGGACATACTCGCCGTAGAGCTTCTTACCGAGCGGTGCCAGCTTGAGCAAACTCGCAACATTGCCGTCGACCTTGATCTTGCGCTTTGCCATCGCCATCGGCAGGTTGACCTTGCCCTGCCAGTAGGCG
>VIFX01000125.1:0-460 GCA_006864685.1 Mycolicibacterium hodleri
GGTCTACAAGATGCCTTGGGGCACGATGCATCCCACGACCATCACCGCTCCGATCATGGGAATGGCCTACGGCGCATACGACGCGCACGTCGAGCATCAGGGCAAGCGGGTGCGCGCGGCCTTCGCAGGCGAGAAGTCCAAGGACGATCCGTTCGCGAAGGTGCGCATCGCCGAAGCGGCCAGCGACATCGACGCCGGATGGCGCCAGCTGATCGGCAACGTCGGCGACGAGTACGCACTCCTGCAGGCGGGCAAGGAGATTCCGTTCGAACTGCGGGCCCGCGCCCGCCGCGACCAGGTCCGCGCCACCGCGCGGGCGATCTCGTCGATCGACCTGCTCTTCGAAGCATCCGGCGCGACCGCGCTGGAGACCGACAAGCCCGTGCAGCGCTTCTGGCGCGACGCCCACGCCGGCCGCGTACACGCCGCGAACGAGCCGGAGCGGGCCTACCTCATCTTC
>VIFX01000126.1:0-460 GCA_006864685.1 Mycolicibacterium hodleri
CGATGACGGGCAGCTCACTGGCGCCGTACGCCGTCACCCACGACACTCCGCTGCGCCGAGTCACCTCGTCGGCGACGCTCGTCGTGACCGGCGTCGCGCACCACATCACATAGCGCAGTGACGACAGGTCGTAACTCTCCAGCTTCGGGTGTGCGGCGAGCGCGAGGGCGATGGGAGCGACCGCCATCTCGACCGTGATGCGATCGGACTCGATGTGCTGCAGCATCTGATCGACGTCGAAGCGTGGATGCAGCCGAAGCCACGCCCCGGCGTCGAGGGCGGTCGCGATGTTGAGCAATCCGAGGATGTGCGAGGGCGGCGTCATGATCTGCATGCGGTCGGTCGACGACAACCCCAGCGCGGTTCGCCAGTGGGCCACGGCGTGGGCAAACGCGCCGTGGGTGTGCCTGACGGCCTTGGGCAGGCCGGTGGTCCCTGAACTGAAGACGAAGAGCGCGTC
>VIFX01000127.1:0-459 GCA_006864685.1 Mycolicibacterium hodleri
ATTTCGTACAGCCCAAGCTTCTTATTTCTTCTCAAGCAAAAAAGATTGGATTGGCATTAATTAACGATCTTGAACTTTGTATAACAGCACGATTGGCTTTTTATCTGGATGTAAATCCTTCCTATGACGGCCATGAGGCAACATTCATTTGGATCGAATATTTTTTACAAGATCATCCTCAAGCCGAATTTTCTGAAGTTAGAGAAGCCTTTCTACAACTTATCCCAGGATGTTAAACGATGATAATGAAATCTGTATTTTATGAGTCAAATACAGATTTCAAATTCTCTTTTTTATAAGACTATGAATTAAATTTTCTCAAATAACTCTGCAGCAATCTTCCTAGCTAAATTATCTTTATCAACATCCAGTTCTGATAAATCTATAGCATATTGAATTGCCTCACGACCTGCGATTTCAATAGGTCCATAGTCATCATAATCCTCACCTGTATAAGCA
>VIFX01000128.1:0-457 GCA_006864685.1 Mycolicibacterium hodleri
GGCCGAGGTGCACGCGGAAGGCGAGCGAGTCGGCGTCGTCGGACGCGACGACGGCCACCTGGTAGTACTCCGCGGTCAGGCCGACGCTCGCCGCAAGATGTTGGGCGCGTTCACGTTTGATGCCCGGCCGCAGCAGCTGGGTGAAGACCTGACCGCGACGCCGCCGTTCGGGTTGATCGGACAGGTGGCGCCGCTCGATGTCCAACGCGATCAGCGAGACCAGGACCGTGGAGGAGTTGCGGGACGTCACGTCCATGTCGGCACCGAGCACCACGTAGGCCAGCGGCGTCCCTGCGCCGACCGTGTGCACCTCGACGTCGCCGATCATCGACCAGCCGCCGCCCACCGCGCGAGGGTCGAACGGAAGGCGGCATGCCTGCTCGACGAATGCGGGATCGGCGCCAGACGTCGCCGCCATCATGCGACCGCGGCCATCGCAGACGACGCAGGGGGTATC
>VIFX01000129.1:0-457 GCA_006864685.1 Mycolicibacterium hodleri
GCACACACTTTAATGCTGATCAAGTAAAAAAGCAGGCTTTAAGCCTGCTTTTTTATACAATTTTTTGGATTTTACAATAATAAAATCCATCACCAGACTGCGCTTGTGGCAGTAATTGGCGACCATAGGTTTGCTCGATTCCCCAGTCAGCATCAATCTTGATCTCTTTTGCATTTGGATTTTCAGCAAAAAAAGTCATCATTTGCTGTTCATTTTCAGCTTTTAAAATTGAACAGGTGATGTAAAGCAATGTGCCGCCAACTTTGAGCTGTTGCCACATGTGGTCCAAGATCTGCTTTTGTAGTTCAATGGTTTGAGCTATATCGGTAGATTGGCGCAATAGGCGTATGTCAGGATGACGACGAATAACTCCTGTAGCAGAGCAAGGTGCATCGAGCACGATACAATCTACTGGCTGTGCAGGAGTCCATTGAGTTGCATCGGCTGCCAAAATCTC
>VIFX01000012.1:0-157408 GCA_006864685.1 Mycolicibacterium hodleri
GTGTATAAGAGACAGGACTGCTGCGGCTCGGATGTCGTGGGCTCGTCGTCATGTGATGCCGCGGTGGACGGGCTGCTGGAGGGACTGTCGGTCGGGTTTGTGGTGCCGGGAAGCTTCGCCGGACTCGACGGCGGTTTCGTGGAGGACCCCGGCTTCGGCTCCGGGTTGGACTCCGAATTCGACGCCGGGTTCGACTTCGGGTTCGACTCCGGGTTCGACTTCGGGTTCGACCCGGTGTCCGGCTTGTCCTTCTGCTGGGACGTGGACTGGCCGGCGGAACCGGACGGACCCTCGTCGGCCTTGGCTACGCCACTGCTGCCCAGCGCTCCGGCGGAGAACCCCGCCACGACGACCGCGGCAAGCGCGAGCCGCAGCCGCGGGTACCGCCCCGACGGGCGGCGCGAACTGGGGCGGCGGGAACTCTCGTACATCACAACCTCCGACTCGAGCTAACGGACCGTAGCCGCTCCGAGCCCGCGACCGCCGCGGTTCGGTGGAATCGGCCGCCGCAGTTACCGTGAGTCGATGGACACCCTTCGGGTGGGCGCGTTCCTCACCGATCCGCCGTTCGCCGGGATGGTCGGCGGCGGCTTCGACGTCGACCTCGCTGCCGCGGTGGGCGCCGCCCTCGGGTTGTCCGTCGAGAGGATCGCCACCGGAGCCCCCGACGTGGACGAGCTCCTGTCGTCCCTCGCGGCAGGCGCGTACGACTGCGTCGTCGCCGCCGTGACCGTCACGGCCGACCGTCAGCGAACCGTCGCCTTCGCCCCGCCCTACCTGGTGTCCGGTCACGCGCTCGCCGTCAACGCCGCACGCCATCCGGCGGTCAGATCGGTCGACGATCTTCGCGGGCTCACCGTCGCGGTCCGTCGCGGCTCGGCCGGGCACTCGCTCGCGAAACGACTGCACGCCGACGGCAGAGTCGGGGCGGTTCGTTGCTTCGCTTACGGCGACATCCATTCGGCGGCAAGCGAACTCGAGGCGGGCGGCTGCGACGCGATGATGGCCCCTGCGCCAACGCTGACGGAACTCGTCAGGTCCCTCCCAGACGTCGACGTGGTGCAACGCGGCCTGTCCCGCGAGGAGATCGCCGTTGCGGTCGCGCCGGGTGACACCGCGCTGGCGGCGCAGATCGCCACGGCACAGGAACGGCTGGAGGCAGACGGGTCGTTACAGGAATTGCGACGCAAATGGCTCGGCAACCCGTACCGGGACCAGAGTCTGGCCGCCCACTGACCAGCCTTCGCGTCGGGAGGGGCGCACCACTAGGCTGATCCCCGAGCACGAGACGGGGCAACGTCCCGGAGCATCTTCGAGATCTAAGGAGCACGACAGTGACCGTTCGGGTAGGCGTTAACGGCTTCGGCCGAATCGGACGCAACTTCTTCAGGGCCCTGGACGCGCAGAAGGCCCTCGGCAACAACGTCGACATCGAGATCATCGCCGTCAACGATCTGACCGACAACGCCACGCTGGCGCACCTGCTCAAGTTCGACTCGATCCTGGGCCGGCTGCCCTACGACGTCAGCCTCGAAGGTGACGACACCATCGTCGTCGGCGACACCAAGATCAAGGCGCTCGAGGTCAAGGCCGGTCCGGCCGAACTTCCGTGGGGCGATCTGGGCGTCGACGTCGTCGTCGAGTCCACCGGCATCTTCACCAACGCCGCCAAGGCGAAGGGGCACCTCGACGCCGGAGCCAAGAAGGTCATCATCTCCGCGCCGGCGACCGACCCCGACATCACCATCGTGATGGGCGTCAACGACGACAAGTACGACGGCAGCCAGAACATCATCTCCAATGCCTCGTGCACGACGAACTGCCTCGGCCCGCTGGCCAAGGTCCTGCACGACGAGTTCGGCATCGTCAAGGGCCTGATGACCACGATTCACGCCTACACCCAGGACCAGAACCTTCAGGACGGCCCGCACAGCGACCTGCGTCGCGCCCGCGCCGCCGCCCTGAACATCGTCCCGACCTCCACCGGTGCGGCCAAGGCCATCGGCCTGGTCATGCCGGAGCTGAAGGGCAAGCTCGACGGATACGCCCTGCGCGTGCCGATCCCAACGGGTTCGGTCACCGACCTCACCGCCGAGCTGGCCAAGTCGGCCACCGCCGACGAGATCAACGCGGCGATGAAGGCAGCAGCCGAGGGCCGTCTGAAGGGCATCCTCAAGTACTACGACGCGCCGATCGTCTCGAGCGACATCGTCACCGACCCGCACAGCTCGATCTTCGATTCGGGCCTGACCAAGGTCATCGACAACCAGGCCAAGGTCGTGTCGTGGTACGACAACGAGTGGGGCTACTCCAACCGGCTGGTTGACCTGGTCGCGCTGGTCGGCAAGTCGCTGTAGAGCCGAATCCGTGGCCGAATCCTCCATCAAGTCACTGTCGGATCTGCTGGCCGAGGGGGTCGAGGGTCGGGGCGTGCTGGTGCGCTCCGACCTGAACGTTCCGCTCGACGACGAGGGGACGATCACCGATCCCGGTCGCATCCTCGCGTCCGTCCCGACGCTGAAGGCGTTGTCGGATGCCGGAGCCAAGGTCGTCGTCACCGCCCACCTCGGGCGGCCGAAGGACGGACCCGACCCCAAGTTCTCGCTGGCGCCCGTCGCGGCGGCCCTCGGCGCGGAATTGGGCAGGCACGTCCAGCTGGCCGGCGACGTCGTGGGCTCCGACGCGCTCGCGCGCGCCGAAGGCCTGACCGACGGTGACGTGTTGATGGTCGAGAACATTCGCTTCGACCCCCGGGAGACCAGCAAGGACGACGCCGAGCGGCTGGCACTGGCCAAGGAGCTGGCCGAACTGGTCAGCGCGGCCGACGGTTCGCCCGGTGCGTTCGTCTCCGACGGATTCGGCGTGGTCCATCGCAAGCAGGCGTCGGTGTACGACGTGGCGACGATCCTCCCGCACTACGCGGGCTTGTTGGTCGACACCGAGGTCAAGGTGCTCGAGCAGCTCACCAGCTCGACCGAGCGCCCCTACGCGGTGGTGCTCGGCGGCTCGAAGGTCTCCGACAAGCTGGCCGTCATCGAGAACCTGGCCTCCAAGGCCGACAGCATCGTCATCGGCGGCGGCATGTGCTTCACCTTCCTTGCCGCACAAGGGGTTTCGGTCGGTACCTCGCTGCTGCAGCCGGAGATGATCGACACCTGCAAGAAGCTGCTCGAGGACTACGGCGACGTCATCCACCTCCCGGTGGACGTCGTCGTCGCGGAGAAGTTCTCCGCCGACTCCCCGGCCGAGACGGTGGCCGTGACCGCCATCGCCGACGACCGGATGGGCCTCGACATCGGGCCCGAGTCGGTGAAGCGATTCACCGCACTGCTGTCCAACGCCAAGACCGTGTTCTGGAACGGACCGATGGGCGTCTTCGAGTTCCCGGAGTTCGCCGCGGGCACCAAGGGCGTCGCCGAGGCAGTCATCGCCGCGACGGCCAAGGGCGCGTTCAGCGTCGTCGGTGGCGGAGACTCCGCCGCCGCCGTGCGCCAGCTCGGCCTGCCCGAGGACGGCTTCTCGCACATCTCCACCGGTGGCGGTGCGTCGCTGGAGTACCTCGAGGGCAAGACGCTGCCCGGCATCTCGATCCTCGAAAACTAGGAGACACCCGTGGCACGCAAGCCGCTCATCGCCGGCAACTGGAAGATGAACCTCAACCACTTCGAGGCCATCGCCCTGGTGCAGAAGATCGCCTTCTCCCTGCCGGACAAGTACTTCGACAAGGTCGACGTGACGGTAATTCCGCCGTTCACGGATCTGCGCAGCGTGCAGACCCTCGTCGACGGTGACAAGCTCCGACTCACCTACGGGGCGCAGGACGTCTCCAAGCACGACGCGGGTGCCTACACCGGCGAGATCAGCGGCGCCTTCCTGGCCAAGCTCGGCTGCACTTTCGCGGTGGTCGGTCACTCGGAGCGCCGCACGTATCACGCTGAGGACGACGCCCTGGTCGCCGCCAAGGCCGCCGCGGCGCTCAAGCACGGGTTGACGCCAATCATCTGCATCGGCGAGGGGCTTGACGTCCGTGAGGCGGGCGAGCACGTCGCCTACAACGTCAACCAGCTGAAGGGCTCGCTGGCGGGGCTGTCGGCCGAGCAGATCGGCGCGAGCGTCATCGCCTACGAGCCGGTCTGGGCGATCGGCACCGGCCGGGTGGCGAGTGCCGCCGACGCGCAGGAAGTCTGTGCCGCGATCCGGGCGGAACTGGCCGAGCTGGCCACCCCCGCCGTCGCCGACAGCGTCCGGGTGCTCTACGGCGGTTCGGTGAGCGCCAAGAACGTCGGTGAGATCGTCGGACAGACCGACGTCGACGGTGCCCTCGTCGGCGGAGCGTCGCTGGACGGCGAGCAGTTTGCGATCCTGTCGGCGATCGCCGCCGGCGGACCCCTGCCCTAACCCGCTGCCCTGACCCCGATTCCTCGATTCGGCGGGTCGCCGGTATTCTGGCGACCATGATTTTCGCCCTGCAGATCACCCTCGTCGTCACCAGCGTTCTGGTGATCCTGTTGGTGCTTCTGCATCGGGCCAAGGGTGGCGGCCTGTCGACTCTGTTCGGTGGCGGCGTGCAGTCCAGCCTGTCGGGATCCACCGTCGTCGAGAAGAACCTCGACCGGCTGACCTACTTCATCACCGCCATCTGGCTGGTGTCGATCGTCGCGGTCGCGCTGCAGATCAAGTACGGCGCCTGACCCGTAGAGTCTCCGCCGTCGCCTGAGCGTGACCGTGCTCGGCCCAGCCCAGCGGGGTAGCGCCGTGTGCGGCGTCGCGCACGTCGGGATTCGCCCCGCACTCCAGTAGCGCCTCGACCAATTCGACGTCGCCGATCCAGGCGGCGTGGTGCAACATCGTGTGACCGCCGACGTCGGCGTCGAGATCACCGCCCGCCGCGGCCAGTGCGCGCACGCCGGCGGGCGTGCCCGCCGAGGCAATCGGCGGCTCCGAGGGATTCGCTCGCCACGGTGACGGCGAGCTCGCCGGCCGGCCGGTGGTGAAGCCGTACGAGGCGAGCAGTTCGAGGCGTTTGGTGAAGCCGTGGTCCCGCGCCCAGTCGACCTGCCGCTGCACCATCTCGTCCGGGGTCTCCAGCGCCTCACCGAGCCGGCGATGCCACGGCCCGCCATCCCCGCGGCCGAGCCCGGCTGGCAACAGGATTCGAAGATGGACGTCGTCGCGGGAGAACATCCGGTTGTACAGCGTCTGCGCGTCGTTGGGGTCTGCCCCGCGGTGAATCAGCTCCGCCGCCAGGTCGTCGCCCACCGGGTGCCGGGGTTGGCGGCCCGGCCCCGCCTCGCCCTCGCCGAAGCACAACGTCAGCACGGTGAACGGCGTCGGAAGTCCGAGCCAGAGGTAGCCCGCGTTCGGGTCCGCGCCCGCGTCGATGAGCAGCCGCGCCGTCCCCACCGGATCCCGCTGCGGCACCCGCGATGCGGCGAGGTGAAACAGCGCGGTCCAGCCGAACGGGCCGCCCTGCTCGGTCGCACCGCGCGGGTGGTTGTCGAGGTGGCGTCGCACGGCGTCGACGTCGCCGACGGCCGCCGCGGCGTACAGGCTGCGCGCGGGCAGCTCGGGGTTGGCACGCAAGATCTGGTCGGCCGCCGCCCACCTGTCGGGGCCGTCGCCCTGGGAGTAGGTCAGGCAGGCCAGCGACAGGAACCGCGCGACCGGGTCGTCGTCGACGGTGACCGTCGGGTCACGGCGGAGCTGCTCGGCGGTCCGCAGATACGCCTGCAGTCGGAGCCAGCTGCTGAAGCCAACCTCACGGGCGACGACGTGTTGCGCTGCGGTCAACGCGAACGCCGCCGGATCGGCGGGCGTGCCGGCGGGGTGAAGACGCGACACCAGCGCGAGCGCCTCGGAGTCGCTGTCACGCACCGCGCGTTGCAGGCGGCGGGCGTCGCGGCGGAACCGCTCGAGGGAGGGATTGTTGGGCAGGGACGGGGCCATGACGGCCTCCTTTCGTCGCACCCGAAGTCCGCTGCGTCGGGCCGAAAGGAGACGGGCCTGATCGGTCGTGCCACCAGGTGGGTTGAACCCATTTCCGCGGACCGGAGGCGCCCTGAACGCCTGCCGCGACGCTACCGGACGGGACCTCGGACTGCGCCCCGTTCGCGGTACGTCGATACTTGTCGTCATGGCCGACGCTCCCGACACTGCCCTCGCACCCATCGGCTCGGTGCGCCGAACCCAGGTCGGTCGTGAGGCCACCGAACCGATGCGCGAGGACATCCGCCTGCTGGGCGCCATCCTCGGCGACACCGTCCGCGAACAGAACGGCGACCACGTCTTCGACCTGGTGGAGCGGGCCCGCGTCGGAGCCTTCCAGGTGCGGCGCTCCGAAATCGACCGCTCCGATCTGGCCAGTCTGTTCGACGGCGTCGACGTGCAAGAGGCGATCCCCGTCATCCGGGCGTTCACCCACTTCGCCCTGCTGGCCAACGTCGCCGAGGACATCCACCGGGAACGGCGCCGCGCCGTCCACGTCGACGCGGGTGAGCCTCCGCAGAACAGCAGTCTGGCCGCGACCTACCTCAAGCTGGAATCGGCGAAGCTGGACTCCGAGACGGTCGCCGACGCCCTCACCGGCGCCTTGGTCTCGCCGGTCATCACCGCGCACCCCACCGAGACGCGCCGTAGGACGGTCTTCGACACCCAGCACCGCATCACCGAGCTGATGCGCTTGCGCCTGCACGGCCAGACCCGCACCGACGACGGCCGCAGCATCGACCAGGAGCTGCGTCGCAACGTCCTGGTGTTGTGGCAGACGGCGCTGATTCGCTTGTCGCGGTTGAAGATTCAGGACGAGATCGAAACGGGACTTCGGTACTACCCGGCAGCCCTCTTCGAGGTCATCCCTCAGGTCAACGCCGAGGTGCGCACCGCGCTTCAGGCACGCTGGCCCGACGCCCACGTGCTCGAGCAGCCGATCCTGCGTCCCGGCTCGTGGATCGGCGGCGACCGCGACGGCAACCCCAACGTCACCGGCGAGGTGGTCCGACTGGCGACCGGCAGCGCCGCCTACACCGCCTTGGCGCACTACTTCGTGGAGCTGACGTCCCTCGAGGAGGAGCTGTCGATGTCGGTGCGCCTGGTGCGCATCAGCGACGAGCTGAAGGCGCTCGCCGACACCTGCGGCGAGCCGGCCCGCGCCGACGAGCCATACCGCCGCGCCCTTCGAGTGATCCACGGGCGGTTGACGGCGACGGCGGCGGCGATCCTGGACCGGCAGCCCGAGCATCAGCTGGACCTGGGCATGGAGCGCTACGAGACGCCGGAGCAGTTCCTGGCCGACCTCGACGTCGTCGACGCGTCGTTGCGCGCCAACGGCAGCGCCCTGCTGGCCGACGATCGACTCGCGCGATTGCGGGAAGCGGTGCACGTCTTCGGGTTTCACCTCTCAGGTCTCGACCTGCGGCAGAACTCCGACGTGCACGAAGAGGTGATGGCCGAACTCCTCGCATGGGCCGGCGTACACCCCGACTACCGCTCGCTGTCGGAGGCCGATCGGGTGGAGGTGCTGACCGCCGAGCTGGCGACCCGTCGCCCGCTGGTGAGCCCCGGCGCGGAGCTCTCGGAGCTGGCCCGCAAGGAGCTGGACATCACCGCCGCGGCGGCACGGGCGGTCCGGACGTTCGGTCCGCAGGCGGTGCCGAACTACATCATCTCGATGTGTCAGTCGGTGTCGGACATGCTCGAGGCTGCGGTGTTCCTGAAGGAGGCGGGCCTGCTGGACGCCTCGGGGGAGGAGCCGTACAGCCCCGTGGGAGTCGTGCCGCTCTTCGAGACCATCGACGACCTGCAACGCGGATCGTCGATACTCGAAGCGGTGCTGGACATTCCGCTGTACCGGGAGGTGGTGCACGCGCGCGGCGAGCAGCAGGAGGTGATGCTGGGATATTCGGATTCGAACAAGGATGGCGGTTACCTCGCCGCGAACTGGGCGCTCTACCGCGCCGAGCTCGACCTGGTCGAATCCGCGCGCAAGACCGGAATTCGCCTGCGGCTCTTCCACGGTCGCGGCGGAACCGTCGGTCGCGGCGGTGGACCGAGCTACGACGCCATCCTCGCGCAGCCGCCCGGGGCGGTGAAGGGCTCGCTGCGGATCACCGAGCAGGGTGAGGTGATCGCCGCCAAGTACGCCGAACCGACCATCGCGCACCGCAACCTCGAGACCCTGCTCGCCGCGACGCTCGAGTCGACGCTGCTCGACACCGAAGGGCTCGGGGGACTTGCCACGGACGCCTACGAGGTGCTCGACGACCTGGCCGCGCGGGCACAGCGGGCATACTCCGAATTGGTGCACGAGACACCGGGCTTCGTCGACTACTTCAAGGCGTCGACCCCGGTCAGCGAAATCGGGGCCCTCAACATCGGCAGCCGCCCCGCCTCCCGCAAACCGACCACGGCCATCTCCGACCTTCGGGCGATCCCGTGGGTGCTGGCCTGGAGCCAGTCGCGGGTGATGCTTCCCGGCTGGTACGGCACCGGCACGGCGTTCGAGGAGTTCATCGCCGACGGGGACGAGGACGCCCGGCTCGCGGTGCTCCGCGACCTCTACGAGAAGTGGCCGTTCTTCCGCTCGGTGCTGTCCAACATGGCGCAGGTGCTGGCGAAGGCGGACATGGGTCTGGCAGCCAGGTACTCCGAGTTGGTCGACGACGAAGCGTTGCGCCACAGGGTGTTCGACAAGATCGTCGCCGAGCACGACAGAAGCATCGCCATGTTGCGGGCCATCACCGGCCAGGACGATCTGCTGGCCGACAACCCGGCGCTGGCCCGCTCGGTGTTCAACCGATTCCCCTACCTCGAGCCGCTCAACCACCTGCAGGTCGAGCTGCTGCGCCGATACCGCTCCGGCGACGAGGACGAACTGGTCAAGCGCGGGATCCTGCTGACCATGAGCGGGTTGGCGACCGCACTGCGCAACAGCGGCTAACCCAGTTCGATCGGCGCGCCGTGTGGGGTGCGGCGCGCCGCGTCGGCCCACGCCGTGCGGCAGTCCGACAGGGCGCCGTCGGTGGTCAGCTCCCGCTGAACGACGAGCTGTTCGAGGGCGGCCAGCCACTGGTCGTAGTACGCACTTCCGTCGTCGGGGTCACCGGCCGCCTCAGCGCGCCGGATCGCGGCCCCGAGCGCATCGGCCCATTCGCCCGCCGTCACCACGCCGGCATCCTGCAACGCGCGCACCATGGCGAAGGCGCGTGCCTGCCACGGCGCCCCGAAGGCTGGCTCGGTCACCGGGCGTCCTCGAGATACGGCTCGAAGGCGTCGACGGAGACGGTGGTTCCTGGTTCGGCGTCCTCGCCCCACAGTTCCGTCCCGTCGAACCGAACGGTGTAGAGCCACTGCGGATCTTCTCCCGCCCCGGTGACGACGGCGTCGGGGAAGACGTGCGCGCCGTGCAGCCGCTCGACCACGCCGAGGCGCCCGCGCACGTACCGCGGCAGGCGGGTGTGCGAGGGCGGATGATCGTTTCGGGTTCTCACCCGTTGGCCCACCTCGAAACGGCGCGGCGCCCGAGGTTCGCGGGTGAAGGAGCCGCGCTGCCGCACGGCAGGCACCCGCGCCATGGTGAACGGGCCGCGCGGCAGCTCACCTCCGGTGGTGGTCGACTGCCCGTTCGTCAGCTCGGCCTGGTCGACGAGGCCGTACTCGACGAGCAGCAGCTCGAGTCGCCGCAGCCACCGCTCGTAATACGAGCTGGACAGGTAGACCACCGGGGCGAGGCGCTCGATTCCGTACCGACCCACGTCGATGTTCCAGACGCCGGCGGCGCCCATCGCCATGCTCGCCGCGAACGCCCGGCCCTCCCACCGCTGGTGAAATCGGGGTTCGTCAGCTTCGGCGACCACGGGGCCGAAGCCGTCCATGCCGCCGAGGTCGTGGATGCCGTCCATCAGCTCGGCCCGCCGGGTGCCGTGGGCACTCCGACGCCGATCATGCTGTCCCTGTCGACCAGGGCGGCGAGCTGAGCCTCGTCGAAGTCCTCGGTGCCCGCGGGCCTCATGGGCACCACCAGGTAGCGCGTCTCGGCCGTCGAATCCCACACGCGCACAGAGACATTGGGATCCAGCTGCAGTCCGAACTCGGCGAGCACGGCTCGGGGCTGCTTGACGGTCCGCGACCGGTAGGCAAACGACTTGTACCAGGTCGGGGGCAGACCGAGGACGTCCCACGGATAGCAGGAGCACAGCGTGCAGACCACCACGTTGTGGACTTCTGGCGTGTTCTCCACCGCGATCAACAGCTCGCCGACGTGACCGTCGTCGGCGAACTCGGCGACGGCGGTGGTCGCGTCGGCCAGCAGTGCTTCGCGGTAGTCGGCGTCGACCCAGGCACGTGCCACGGCCCGGGCTCCAATGTGCGGGCCGATGCGAGTCTCGTGGGCTTCGACGATCGCGTCGAGCGCCTCGGAGGTGACGTAGTTCTTCTGCGTCAGCACGGTTTCGAGCGCGCGCACCCGAAGGTCGAGATCGGACAGGGACGACCCCGTCGGTTCGTCGTGGGTGGCCACCAGCCGACGATACCCAGGATCACCGCGTGCGGTAGCCGACCCGACAAACGCCCGCGGAGCGGGCGACGCCACCGATCTGCGCGGGCACCGGGCGCGGATGCCGGTCCCATCCGGGCGTCAGGTCATAGCGGCCGAGCAGGCGGGTCGTCGCCATGGTCATCGCGGCCAGCGAGAACGGCTGCGCCGGGCATGAGTGCCTGCCGTGCCCGAAGGCGGTCACCAGCATCGGCGACGCCAACGCACTGGCGTGGGCCAACCGATGTCGGTGCCAGCGGTCGGGATTCCAGTGCCCGAGATCCGGCGCCGCCGACGTGTTGAGCAACGGGAGCAGCGTGGCGATCGTCCACCCCGCCGGCACGTCGACCACACCAACGCCGGTGTCGAACGCGACTGTGCCGAGCACAGCCCTGGCCATGATCGAACGCTGTGCCATCCGGGTGCTCTCCAGCGCACAGCGCTGGGCGAGGTCGGCGTCGCCGGCGGCGACGCGCAGCGCCCTGTCGGGATGCTCGACGAGATCCACTAGTGCCCAGCCCAGGGCGGCCATCAGGTTCGACATGGACGCGACGTGGATCAGCGCGACGTCCATCGCGATGCCGCGCTGGCGAACGGGCGCCGGCTCCGCCGCCCACGCCGCGACGATCCGGCCGAACAGTCCGCCGCCCTGAACCGTTCCCGAATCCACCTGTCGCACAGCCGATCCGATGACATCTGCCACGTCGTCGAGCGCGGCCCTCTCGGCCCGCTTCTCCGACGCGGCGACGGCCGCCATCGCGTCGGGGTGCACGAACGCGTCCGACCCGTCGAGGACGTCGAACGCGCGCACCAACCGCTCGAATAACTCTCCCTCGGCACACCCCGGTCCCGCCCACGACGCCAACCCCATGCGGTGGCCCAGTCGCCGGGTCAGCGCGAACAGGTCCGCCGATCCCCGCTCACCCAGTTCGGCTTCGGTGGCGTCGAGCGCCCGGTCGAGGTGCGCCAGGTAGGACGACACGTCGTCGCGGCGAAACAGCGCGTCTGGTAGCAGCCGCCGGCCCGCGAAGACCTCGTCGGGCAGCTTGCGCCGCAACATCAGGTAGTCGGCGACACCCTTGCTGGCCGACTCCTCGGGCAGCGCGTAGAACGACTCGACGCCGGTCGGGGAGAACGTGAACAGGTGGTCGTGGCCGCCACTCCGCACGACGAAGGAGTCCCCGTACCTGGCGCGCGCATCCGCCACCGCGGCCACCGCGTCGACGACCGGTACGTCCCACGGCAGGCCGACGCCGTCGGCGACCGGGAGGACCTCGAGCGGTCCTGGCACGTCGCCGTCAGAGACCGGTGCTCTTGCGCACCGCGTTGAGCGCGCCACGCACCGCGTGCTCGGTCGCCGCTAACGGCGCCACCACCGACTCGCCGACACTGACGATCCGTTCCACCCGGCCGACGATGGCCTCGAGACGGTCGACCACGCCGAAGAGCCGCGGTGCCAGCTCGTCGATCCGGGTGATGGTGGCGTTGAACCGCTCGAGGGTGACGTCCAAGCTGCTCGTCGACGAATCGAGGTCGGCGAGCGTCTGCCCCAGGTCGGCAAGGATCGCCTCCACCTGCTCGACGGTGGCGTCGGCGTTCAACGCGGCATGGGTCAGCGTCCTGATCCGTTGCCGCGCCGGTGCTTGCCGTCGCCGGCCGTCGCCCTTGTCTGCCATGGCAGTCAGTATGGGGGTTGCTACAGGTTCGCCGCGGCAGCTTGGTCCAGCAGCCACACCGTGGCGTCGCGACCGACCGCGCCGGCTGCGGGCACGTCCTCCGCCGACGCGCCGCCGATCGCGGCGGCCACGGCCTCGGCCTTCTCCGACCCGGAGACGACCAACCACACCTCGCGTGACCGGATCACGGCGGGCAGCGTCAGGGTGATCCGAACCGGCGGCGGCTTGGGGGAGTCTGTGACGCCGACGACCATGCGCTCGGTCTCGCCGGTGGCCGCAGAGTGCGGGAACAGCGAGTTGACGTGTCCTTCGCCGCCCATGCCGAGGAGGTGGACGTCGAACGCCGGTGTCGGTGAGCCGTCGGGGGCGTTGGCGGCCAGCACCTGCTCGTAGGCGAGCGCAGCGGCGTCGACGTCGTCACCGAACTCGCCGTCGCTGGCCGGCATCGCGTGCACGTTGGCCGCCGGGATCGCGACGTGGTCGAGCAGCGCCTCGCGCGCCTGCTTTTCGTTGCGCTCGTCGTCGTCGGCGGGCACGTAGCGCTCGTCGCCCCAGAACAAATGCACCTTCGCCCAGTCGATCGCGTCATCGTGGTCGCCGAGGTGCTTGAGCAGCTTGACGCCGGTGCCGCCGCCGGTCACCACGACGTAGGCGGCGTCGCGCTTGGCGATGGCCGCGACGATCGCGAGGACCAGCCGGTCACCCGCGGCGGCGACGAGGGAGTCGGCGTCGGCGTAGGTTTCGATCACGGTCTCAGACATATTGCACCTCGGCGATTCCCTTCAGCGCTGCCAGGTAGATCTCGTCGGCGTCCAGTCGACGCATGTCCTCGGCAAGGCATTCGCGAGTCTCCCTGCGCGCCAACGGAAGTTTGGCTTCCGGCTTGGCGGTGCGGGCCAGGGTGGCGGTGACGCCCGCCTGGGGTCGGCTGAGGGTGATCGTCTCGCTGGCACGGACCAACTCGACCTTGAGCTCGCCGACCGCGCGTGTCACCGGACCGTCGATCCGGCTGGCCAACCAGCCCGCCAGGATGTCGAGTGCCGGTTCCTCCTTGCGGCCCGAGACCAACGCCGACTGGATGTCTTCGTGCGGGCCCTGATCCAGCGCCGAGGTCAGCATCGCCCGCCAGTAGGTGATCCGACTCCACGCCAAATCGGTGTCACCCGGGGTGTAGCCCTCGAGCCTGCTCTTGATGCACGCCAACGGATCGACGCCGTAGGTGGCGTCGGTGATCCGCCGAATCGCCAACTGCCCCAGGGGATCCTGGGCCGGCACGCGCGGGGCGACGTCGGGCCACCACGCCACCACCGGGGTATCCGGCAGCAGGAAGGGCGTCACGACGCTGCTGGCATGCGCCGCCAGCGGGCCGTGCAGCTTGAGCACGACGACCTCACCCGCGCCGGCATCGTGACCGACGCGGATCTGGGCGTCGAGCTTGGCGTCGGCGGCGTCGCGGTCGACGGGCAGCACAACGATGACGCGGCAGGGATGCTCGCGGCTGGCCGCGTTGGCCGCCTCGATGGACTCCTCGAGAACGGTCTCGCTGTCGGGCGCGATGACGAGGGTCAGGACCCGCGCCATCGTGAACGCACCGCCCTCTTCCCGCAGCCCGTCCAGCTTCTTGTTGACCGCCGTCGTGGTGGTCGCCTCCAGGTCGACAATCATTAGGGCCTCCGCCATTCTCGGCCGGTTCGGGCCAACATCTCCGTGGCCGATTCCGGACCCCAGCCGCCCGACTCGTACGGGTCCGGCTTGCCGCCGTCGGCGTCCAACGCCGCCCAGTGCTCCAACGCGGGATCGAGTATCTCCCAGGACAATTCGACCTCCTGGTTGACCGGGAACAGCGACGGTTCGCCGAGCAGGACGTCGAGGATCAGTCGTTCGTATGCCTCGGGGGAGTCCTCGGCGAACGCGGACCCGTAGGAGAAGTCCATGTTCACGTCCCGGACCTCCATGGCGTGGCCCGGCACCTTGGACCCGAAGCGCAGCGTGATGCCCTCGTCGGGCTGCACGCGGATCACCAATGCGTTCTTGCCGAGCTCGTCGGTCATCGTGGCGTCGAACGGAAGATGCGGAGCCCGTTTGAACACCAGGGCGATCTCGGTCACCCTGCGGCCCAACCGCTTTCCCGTGCGCAGATAGAACGGAACCCCGGCCCACCGCCGGGTGTCGACCTCGAGGGCGATGGCGGCAAAGGTCTCGGTGGTCGACGTCGGAGAGAAGCCTTCCTCCTCGAGGAGCCCGACCACCTTCTCGCCACCCTGCCAACCCGCGGTGTACTGGCCGCGGGAGGTGTTCTCGCCCACCGGTTCTGCCAGCCGAGTTGCCGAAAGCACCTTGATTTTCTCGGACTGCAACTCCGCCGGACTGAAGCTGACCGGCTCCTCCATGGCGGTCAGCGCCAGGAGCTGGGTGAGGTGGTTCTGGATGACGTCACGGGCGGCGCCGACGCCGTCGTAGTATCCGCCACGCCCACCCAGGCCGATGTCCTCGGCCATGGTGATCTGCACGTGGTCGACGTAGTGCGCGTTCCAGATCGGGTCGAACAGCTGGTTGGCGAAGCGCAGCGCCAGGATGTTCTGCACCGTCTCCTTGCCCAGGTAGTGGTCGATGCGGAACACCGACGACTCGGGAAAGACGCTGTTGACCACCTTGTTGAGCGAGCGGGCGCTCTCCAGGTCGTGACCGAACGGCTTCTCGATGACGACCCGGCTCCACCGGTCGTCCTCGGGCCGCGCCAGCCCCGACGTGGACAGCTGCTCGCACACCGTGGGGAAGGCGTTCGGTGGGATCGACAGGTAGAAGGCGTGATTGCCGCCGGTGCCACGCTCGGCGTCGAGTTTGTCCAGCGTCTCCTTCAACCGTGCGAACGAGTCGGCGTCGTCGAAGGTGCCCTGGACGAAGCGGATTCCCTCGTTGAGTCGGTCCCAGACCTCCTGCCGGAACGGCGTCCTGGCATGCGCCTGCACCGCCTTCAACACGATGTTGCCGAAGTCCTCGTCCTGCCAGTCGCGACGCGCGAAGCCGACCAACGCGAACGTCGGCGGCAGCAGGCCGCGATTGGCCAGGTCGTAGATCGCCGGCATCAACTTCTTGGTGGCCAGGTCTCCCGTGACACCGAAGATGACCACCGCACATGGTCCCGCAATACGCGGCAAGCGCTTGTCGAGCTTGTCGCGAAGCGGGTTCTTCCACTCGTCGCCCACCGCAGTGCTACTCAAGGCTCAGGACTTCTTCTGGTCCAACTGACCCTGGGTCGCCTCGATCAGCTCGCCCCACGACTTCTCGAACTTGTCGACGCCCTCGTTCTCCAACGTCAGGAACACGTCGGTGAGGTCGATGCCGACGTTGACCAGCCGGTCGAACAGCAGCTGGGCTGCGCCGGAGGTGCCCGTGATCGTGTCGCCCTTGACCTCGCCGTGGTCGGCGACCGCGTCCATCGTCTTCTCGGGCATGGTGTTGACCGTGTTCTTGGCCACCAGCTCGGTGACGTAGAGGGTGTCGGAGTAGTCCGGGTTCTTCACGCCGGTCGATGCCCACAGCGGCCGCTGCACGCGGGCGCCGTCGGCGGCCAGTGCCTCGAACCGCTCGCCACCGACGAACACCTGCTGGTAGGCGGCGTAGGCGAGGCGCGCGTTGGCCACGCCGGCCTGCCCGCGCAGCTCCATGGCTTCGTCGGACCCGATGGCCTCCAGGCGCGAGTCGATCTCGGAGTCCACCCGTGAGACGAAGAACGACGCGACCGAGTGGATCTTCGAGAGGTCGTGTCCGGCCTCCTTGGCCTTCTCCAGACCCTCGAGGTAGGCATCCATGACCAGCCGGTGCCTCTCGACCGAGAAGATCAGCGTGACGTTGACCGAAATGCCCTCGGCGATGACCGCGGTGATGGCGGGCAGACCCTGCTCGGTGGCGGGGATCTTGATCAGCAGGTTCGGCCGGTCGACGATCTTCCACAGCTCGATCGCCTGGGCGACCGTCTTGTCGGCGTCCCGGGCCATCCGCGGGTCGACCTCGATGGATACCCGGCCGTCGACGCCGTCGGAGGCCTCGTAGGTCTTGGCCAGCAGATCACACGCGTTGCGGACGTCGTCGGTGGTCACCGTGCGGATGGTGGCCTCGACGTCGGCGCCGCGCTCGGCCAGCTCGGCGATCTGCGCGTCGTAGGCGTCGCCCTTGGACAGCGCGGCCTGGAAGATCGACGGGTTGGTGGTGACGCCAACGACGCTCTTCGTGTCGATGAGGGTCTGCAGGTTTCCGGTCTGCAGCCGCTCACGCGAGAGGTCGTCGAGCCATACGGATACGCCTTCGGCGCTGAGCGCCGCCAGGTTCGGGTTCTGAGTCATCAATGCTCCTAGTTGTCTAGTGATCGCTCTGCAGCGGCCGCCACGGCTTCCGCCGTGAAGCCGAACTCGCGGAACAACGTCTTGTCGTCCGCCGACTCGCCGTAATGCTCGATGGAGACGATCTCGCCGGTGTCGCCGACCAGCTTGTGCCAGCTCTGGGCGACGGCGGCTTCAACCGCGACACGGGCCGACACCTCGGGAGGCAGCACGCTGTCGCGGTACTCCTTCGGCTGGCTCTCGAACCACTCGACGCAGGGCATCGAGACGACGTAGGCGGTGATGTCCTTCTCCGCCAACAACTTCTTCGCCTCCACCGCCAACTGCAGCTCCGAACCGGTGCCGATGATGATCACGTCGGCGTCGTCGGCGGGGGTCCCGCCGCCGAGGACGTAACCGCCCTTGCTCACCCCTTCGAAGCTGGTGCCCTCGAGTACGGGGATGCCCTGCCTGGTCAGGATGAAACCGACCGGGCCGCTGCCGTTCCCGCGGGCGACGATGCTGCGCCAGGCGTAGGCCGTCTCGTTGGGATCGCCCGGCCGCACCACCGACAGGTTGGGGATCGCCCGGAGCGCGGCGAGGTGCTCGATCGGCTGATGCGTCGGCCCGTCCTCACCGAGCCCGATCGAGTCGTGGGTCCAGATGTAGATGGTGTCGATGTCCATCAGCGACGCCAGCCGGACCGCGGGGCGCATGTAGTCGGAGAACTGCAGGAACGTGCCGCCGAACGCGCGGGTCGGACCGTGCAGCACGATGCCCGACAGGATCGACCCCATCGCGTGCTCGCGGATGCCGAAGTGCAACACGCGGCCGTACCAGTCGGCCTTGAAGTCCTCGGTGGAGATCGACGGCGGGCCGAACGACTTCACGTCCTTGATGGTCGTGTTGTTGCTGCCCGCCAGGTCGGCCGAACCGCCCCACAACTCGGGCAGATGCGGCGCCACGTCGTTGAGCACCTGGCCGAAGGCGGCGCGGGTGGCGACCGCCTTGGAACCCGGTTCCCAGTAGGTGATGTCGGCGTCCCAGCCGTCGGGCAGTTCCTCCGCGGTGAGGCGGTCGAGGAGCTTCTTGCGCTCGGGCTCACGCTCGGCCCACGCGTCGAATTCGGGCTGCCACTTCTCGTGGGCCTCGCGGCCACGGTCGACCAGCTTGCGGGTGTGCTCGATGACCTCGTCGCGCACCTCGAACTTCTTCTCGGGGTCGAAGCCGAGGATCTTCTTGGTGGCGGCCACTTCCTCGTCGCCGAGCGCCGAGCCGTGCACGCCACCGGTGTTCATCTTGGTGGGTGCGGGATAGCCGATGATCGTGCGCACCGAGATGAAGGACGGCTTGTCGGTGACCGCCTTGGCGGCCTTGATGGCCTCCTCGATGCCGGTGACGTTCTCGCCGCCTTCGACCTCCTGAACGTGCCAGCCGTACGCGCGGTACCGGGCCGGGACGTCCTCCGAGAGGGCAATGTTGGTGTCGTGCTCGATCGAGATCTGGTTGTGGTCGTAGAACACGATCAGATTGCCGAGCTGCTGGGTGCCTGCGAGCGAGCTGGCCTCGCTGGTGACGCCCTCTTCGAGGTCGCCGTCGGAGGCGATCACGTAGATGAAGTGGTCGAACGGGCTGGTCCCCGGCGCCGCGTCGGGGTCGAAGAGGCCGCGCTCGTAGCGGGCGGCCATCGCCATGCCGACCGACGAGGCCAGGCCCTGGCCCAGCGGCCCGGTGGTGATCTCGACGCCCTTGGTGTGCCGGAACTCCGGGTGTCCGGGAGTCTTCGACTTCCAGGTCCGCAGCGACTCGATGTCCTCGAGCTTGAGCCCGAATCCGCCGAGGTACAGCTGGATGTAGAGCGTCAGGCTGCTGTGGCCGCAGGACAGGATGAACCGATCCCTGCCGAGCCAGTGGACGTCGGACGGGTCGTGCCGCATCTGACGCTGGAACAGCGTGTACGCCAACGGCGCCAAGCTCATAGCGGTGCCGGGGTGGCCGTTTCCGACCTTCTGAACCGCGTCTGCCGCCAGGACCCGAACGGTGTCGACGGCGACCGAGTCGACGTCAGCCCAGTCTTCGGGGTGGTTGGGGCGGGTGAGTGCGGAAATCTCTTCCGTTGTGGTCACGATCGAGCTCCTCGTGTCGTCAAGCTGTCACTGAATACCCTAGTGCGGACCCTTGCATCGATGCAGGCCGCGTCACCCAAGTTGGCCGGGCGTTCACCAACGGCCACCCCGTATTGGTGGGCGCGCGGTTCCACGGTCTACCATCGCCTGTAGTAGAAGCCAGCGTGCTGCCGCGAAATTCGAGGAGAACAACTGCGTGAGCATTCGCGAGCGCCGTATTTCCCCCGAGGCGCAGGGTTCGGCGTCGCCGCGCAAGGGGTTCGGTGCGAGAGTTCGAACCACCCTTCTGGCGTATCTGGCGCTGACGAAGCCCCGTGTGATCGAGCTGCTGCTCGTCACGACGATTCCGGCGATGCTCCTGGCCGATCGGGGCACCGTCGACCCGCTCCTCATCCTGAACACGTTGTTCGGCGGCATGCTCGCGGCCGCGGGTGCCAACACGTTGAACTGCGTGGCAGACGCCGACATCGACAAGGTGATGAAGCGGACCGCGCTGCGGCCCCTGGCCCGTGCAGCCGTCCCGACGCGGCACGCCCTGATCTTCGGCCTGGTGTTGACGGTCGGGTCCTTCGCCTGGTTGTGGTGGACCACCAACCTGCTGTCCGGCGTGCTCGCCGTCGCGACGATCGCCTTCTACGTCTTCATCTACACCCTGCTGCTGAAGCGCCGCACGTCGCAGAACGTCGTCTGGGGCGGTGCCGCGGGCTGCATGCCCGTGATGATCGGCTGGTCGGCGGTTACCGGCACCATTCAGTGGCCAGCGCTGGTCATGTTCGGGATCATCTTCTTCTGGACGCCGCCGCACACCTGGGCCCTGGCGATGCGCTACAAGGACGACTACAAGGCCGCGGGCGTGCCGATGCTGCCGGTCGTCGCCACCGAGCGGCAGGTCACCAAGCAGATCCTGATCTACACCTGGCTGACGGTGCTGACCACGCTGGCCCTCGCGTTGGCCACCGGCTGGCTGTACGCCGCGGTCGCGCTGCTGGCCGGCGCCTGGTTCCTGACGATGGCCCACCAGTTGTACTCCGGGGTCAAGCGCGGTGAGCCGGTGAAGCCGCTGCGGTTGTTCCTGCAGTCCAACAACTACCTGGCTGTGGTGTTCTGCGCACTCGCCGTCGACTCGGCGCTCGCGCTTCCCAGGGTGTTCGGCTAGCTCGCGTCCCAGCCCCCGCGCCGCCCCTCCTTGATGCCCCCTCGTCGCTTCTTGTCGACGAGGCGGCGCTCCTTGGCACCCCTGGACGGCTTCGTCGGCCGCCGGGTCGGCGGGGGAGCCGCCGCGGCCGCCCGCAGCAGGCGGGCCATCCGCTCGCGCGCAGCGGCCCGATTCTGCAGCTGTCCGCGATGCTCACTCGCCGTCACGGTCAGCACGCCGCCGGCCAGCCGGGTACGCAGTCGGCACAGCATCTGATACCGCAGATGCTCCGGGACCGACGGCGAGCGGGCCAGGTCGAACGACAACTCGACCCGGCTGTCGGCGGTGTTCACACCTTGGCCACCCGGACCCGACGACCTCGAGAAGCGCTCGCCGAGTTCTGCGGCAGGCACCACGAAGGTCCGGGTGACCACCAGGTCGTCTGCCACGTCGGGTGCTACGGAACCAACGCCACGGAGCCGACGGTCTTACGGCCCTGCAGATCGGTGTGCGCCCTGGCCGCGTCGGCAAGGTCGTAGCGTTCGCTGACGGTGATCGACAGCATCTCCGAGGCGATGGCGTCGAGCAGTTCGCCCGCCCGCCAGGAGAACTCGTCCGCCGTGCGGGTGTAGTGCGCCAACGTCGGCCGGGTCAGGAACAGCGAACCCGCACTGTTCAGGCGTTGCGGGTCGAACGGGAGGACGGGTCCGCTGGACGCGCCGAACAGTGCGAGCGTCCCCCGCACGGCCAGGCTGGCCAGGCTGGCCTCGAAGGTCGACGCGCCGACCCCGTCGTAGACGGCGGCGACGCCGTTGCCGCCGGTGAGCTCCTTGATCCTCGCACCGAACTCCGCCGGATCGTCCGGGTAGTCCAGCACCTCCACAGCGCCCGCCTGCCGGGACAGTTCGGCCTTGGCGTCCGTCGACGTCGTCGTGATCACCTTGACGGCCATGCTGGTCGCCCACTGCGTCAGGATGAGGCCCACGCCGCCCGCGCCGGCGTGCACCAGGATCGTGTCGCCCTGCTGCACCGGATACACCGATTTGAGCAGGTAGTGGGCGGTCATGCCCTTGAGAAGCGAGGACGCCGCGACGTCGGCGGAGACGGCGTCGGGCACGTAGGCCACGAAGTCGGCTGGCGCGACGGTGTACTCGGCGTACGCGCCGTTGGCCTGCGCCGTGACCACGCGATCGCCGACGTTGAGTGCCGCGACGTCGTCTCCGACGGCGGCGACCGTCCCGCAGACCTCGGTGCCGACGACGAACGGCAGTTCGCGCGGGTACATACCGGACCTGAAGTAGGTGTCGATGAAGTTGACGCCGATGGCGTCCGCCTTGATCAACACCTGCCCCGGGCCGGGCGTCGGTTCGGGCTTCTCGACGTAGGTGAGGACATCTGGGCCGCCGGGTTCGGTCACTTCGATCGCGTACATGACCCCTATCATTCCAACGTGAAGCTCGCACGGCCCAACGTTCGTCATCCCCGCATCGTCCTTGCAGGTTGCAGCGCCCTCGTCGAGGGCGACGGCGACGACGCCGGCCTGATTCCCGCGCTCAGGTCGCGAGGTTTGCACGCCCGGTGGCTGTCGTGGGACGACCCGGCCACCCTGGAGGCCGACCTCGTCATCCCCAGGGCGACGTGGGACTACACCGAGCGGCTCGAGGAGTTCCTCGCCTGGACCCGGCGCGTGCCGAACCTGGTCAACGCCCCCGCCGTGGTGGCGTGGAACACCGACAAGCGGTACCTCGCCGATCTCGAGGCGGCAGGTGTTCCCGTCGTGCCGAGTGCGTTCTTCGGGCCGGGGGAGTCCGTCCGGATTCCCGACGGGCAGGTGGTCGTCAAACCCGCCATCGGGGCGGGTTCGGTGGGGGCGCAACGGTTCACCGACCCCGAGCTGGCGCGCGGGCACGCGCAGGCCCTGCAGGCCGACGGGCACACCGCGCTGGTGCAGCCCTACGATCCGCGGATCGCCGACGGCGAGACCGCGCTGGTGTTCATCGGCGGCCGGCAGTCCCACGCATTCAACAAGGGTCCGCTGTTGCCGCCGCCCGGCGAACTCGCCGCCCTCGACGAGTCCGGCACCTTCGCCGAGGAGACCCTCCGGCCGGCCGACCCGGACTTCGAGCTGTGGGACGTCGGGCATGCCGCGCTCGCCGCCGCGGCGGCCCGGCTGGACCTCGACGTCGGCGAGTTCCTCTACGCGCGCGTCGACGTGATCGGCGGCCCGGAGGACCCGCGGCTGTTGGAGTTGGAACTCGTCGAACCGTCGCTGGGCTGGCGTCAGCTCGACGAGACCGCTCGCGATCTGCAGCAGCGCGAGTTCGCGCTGGCGGTCGAGTCAGCCCTGGACCGGTTGGGGCTCGGCCCCCTTGACCACTGAGCGGGGGCGCATCGACGCCCATAGCGCGGCCGTCGCGGCCGTGCAGATGGCGGCGCCGGCGACGTGCACGGCCACCAGGACCGCGGGCACCCCGGTGAAGAACTGGACGGTGCCGACCATGCCTTGCAGGGCGACCAGCACGAGCAGGACCACGACGCGCATCGTGACGGGTCGTGGAGCGCGCACGGCGAGCAGCGCGAAGGCAAGGCCGATCAGCAGGCACAGGTAGGCCGTGACCAGCGCCGAGTGCCGATAGACGAGGGTGACGATGTCGAGCCCGAGCCGCGGTACCGGGGACTCGATACTCTTGTCGCCGGCGTGTGGACCCGCTCCGGTGACCATCGTGCCGGTGACGAGGACGACCGCCAGGGCCATGCCGCAGAGGACGGTCAACTGGCGCAGCGGGTTCGGCACCGCCAACGCGGACACCCCGTCGTCCGGCTCGCCGATCTTGACGAACAGCAGCACCGACAGCCAGACCATCGCCATGGACACCAAGAGATGGATCGCGACGGTCCACCACAGCAGCCCCGTGAGCACCGTGATGCCGCCCAGCACGGCCTGCAGCACCGTCGACGCGGGCATGAGGCAGGCGTAGACGACCACCTCTCGGCGCCGCCGGGCCCGGATGACCGCCAGCACGGCCAGCGCCGCCGTCAGGACGACGAGGAACGTGATCAACCGATTGCCGAACTCGACGGCCTGATGGACGATCGGCACCTCGGCCACGGGCACGGGCACGAAGCTGCCTGGGAAGCATTGCGGCCAGGTGGGGCAGCCCAGCCCGGAGGCGGTGACCCGGACGATCGCACCGGTGACGGCGATGCCGCCCTGGGTGAAGACGACGGCGGCGGCGATCATGCGCTGGGTGCGCAGACTGGGCAGGGGAAGCGCGTCCACGACCCGCAGCAACGAGCGTCCGACGGCCATGGCCCGATCGTAGAGCAGCTCTAACTACAGGTCGTAGTAGGGGGCGGTCAGGTGAAGCGGAACCAGCGCAACGCGCACAACCCGGCCAGCGTGCCCCAGGCAGCCAGCACCGCCACCCCGAACCAGTCGACCGACACCGTCATGGCCTGTCCGAGCGCCTCGGTCAGCGCGCCCGAGGGGGTGAGCCTGGCGATGAACCGAACGGTCTGCGAAACCACCCCGCCGCCGAGGTCGCTCTCCAGCGTGAGGGCGCCCAGCCCGGCGAACACGAACCACAGCAGGTTTGCGATCGCGAGCACGATCTCGGCCTTGAGCGTGCCGCCGAGCAGCAGACCGAGGGCGGCGAAGGCGGCCGTGCCAAGCGCGATGATCAGCCCCCCGAGCGCCAAACCTGCGACGGCCGGGCGCCAGCCCAATCCAATCCCGATGGCGCCCAACAGTATCGACTGCAGGAACACGACGGTGACGACGGCCAGCGACTTTCCGGCGATGATGCCCCACACTGGCAGTGCCGTCGCACCCAGGCGTTTCAAGGCGCCATACCTGCGGTCGAAGGCGACCGCGATGGCCTGACCGGTGAACGCCGTCGAGATGACCGCGAGCGCCATGATCGGAGGCGCGAACGTCGCCGCCCGGTTGGGGCCGAACGAGCCAAGCGGCAGGAGCGTCAGCCCGACCAACAGGGTGATCGGAATGAACATCGTCAGCAACAGCTGTTCGCCGTTGCGCAGCAACAGCTTGAGCTCGAGGCGAAACTGAGCGGCCAGCATGTTCGGCACGCTCGCCGGTCGGGGGTCCGGCGTGAACGTGCCCGGTTCGAAGCGATTGACGGTCACGAACGAAGCTCCCGCCCCGTGATGTCGAGGAACACGTCCTCGAGGCTGCGTTGCTCCACCCGCATGTCGGTGGCCAGCACGTTAAGTCGCGCGCACCACGCGGTGACGGTGGCCAGCACCTGCGGATCGATCAAGCCCTCGACGAGGTATTCGCCTTGGCTGACCTCGCTGGCGAGGTAGGTCTCCGGCAGGGCCGAAATGAGCAGGGACAGGTCGAGTTTCGGCGGTGCGGAGAAGCGCAGCTGGTTCTCGGCGCCTCGGCCCATCAACTCGGCGGGAGTGCCCTTGGCCACCGCGACGCCGTTGTCGACGATCACCAGGTGGTCGGCGAGCTGCTCGGCCTCGGTGAGCTGGTGGGTGGTCAGCACGATCGTGACGCCGTCGCGCCGCAAGCCGTCGATGAGATCCCAGACGACGATGCGCGCATGTGCGTCCATTCCGGCGGTCGGCTCGTCGAGGAACACCAGCTCGGGCCGCCCGACCACGGCGCACGCCAGTGCCAGTCGTTGCTGCTGGCCGCCGGAGAGCCTGCGGTAGGTGGTCTTGGCCGCGTCCGTCAGCCCGAGGGTGTCCATCAGCCATGCGGGGTCCAAGGGATTGGCCGAGTAGGCGGCGACGAGATCGAGCATCTCCCCGGCCCTGGCCGCGGGGTAGCCGCCACCGCCCTGCAACATCACCCCGATGCGCTCCCGGAGGCGTGCGTTGTCGACGACCGGGTCGAGGCCGAGGATTTCGATGGACCCCGAGTCGGGCTTGATGAACCCCTCGCACATCTCGACGGTCGTCGTCTTGCCTGCGCCGTTCGGCCCGAGCAGCGCCAGCACCTCGGCGCGTTGCACGTCCAGATCGAGTCCGTCCACGGCGGTCGTCGACCCGTAGCGCTTGGTGACCCCGCGCAACCGCACGGGGGTGTCCGACGAGCGCTCGCGCGAGGAGCCAACTGCCGCGTCACGGGAGGTCACGGTGTCTCAGCGTAGGCGTCGGAGTTGGCGACCGGTGGCACCGGTGGCGCCGACGCCTGCCCGTCACCGCCGGCGGCCTCCGGCAGCGGGCGCCACGGCAGTCGGGTGTAGGTGATGGCGATGAGGATCGCGACGATCATCGTGCTCGCGATCGTGGCGTCGACGATCTGGAAGAGGGCGAACCGGTCGCCGTTGGCGGTTGGCCCGAAAATGCCCACCAACAGCGTCATCGCGATCGCCGTTCCGCGGAATCCCGGCCGGGACGCCCAGGTGGCCAGCGGGATGATCGCCCACAGCAGGTACCAGGGCTGCACGACGGGCGCCAGCAGGACGGTGACGCCGAGAGCCACGCCGAGGCCGCCGACGGGGTGAAGTCGGCCCCGCAGCACGGACAGCAGGAGCCACGTCACCAGCACCGCGATGATGATCACACCGATCGCACGGGTCAGGCCGAGGACCGCGGTGGTGTGGTCGCCCAAGCCAAGCAGGTTTCCGACCTGGCCGGTGCCGAGCGCGATGAGCGTCGGCGGCGACATCCACGACCGCACGACGTTGGCGGTGCCGAGGGTGAACAGCCAGCCGAAGCCGAGGCCGCTGGCCCAGCCGATCAACACCGTGACGGCGACCGTGATGGCGGACACCGAACCACCGGCGACGAGCAGGGCGCGGAACGATCCGCCCCACTTGGCGGCCAGGGCCACCGCCACGAATCCGACCGCCAACAGGGCGGGCAACTTCACCTGGGAGGCCATCGTGATCAGCACGGTCCCCGCGATGAGCATCGCCAGCGGTTTCCAGCGCATCCACCCGGCGCGGTCGCGGGGCCAGTGCAGTGGCCGCGGCACCAGGGGACCAGCCGGGTAGTTGTCGCGGGTGCGGCTGATGGCACGCAGGGCGAACTCGGTGCCGGTGAGCATCAGCCCGAGCATCAGCGCCTCGTTGTGGATGCCCGCGACGAGGTGCATGAACAGCAGCGGATTGCATGGTCCCAGCCACAGGGCGCTGACCTCGGCGACCCCGCACCGCCGCGCCAACCGCGGAGTGGCCCACACGATCAGCCCAACGCCACCGAGGACGACCAGCCGGTGGCACAGGACCGCGGCGACGATGTTGTCACCGGTGATCTCCGAGATGCCCCTGCCGATCCAGAGGAACAGCGGCCCGTAGGGCGCGGGTGTCTCGCGCCACAGGCTGGGGACCGACAGGGTGAAGACGTGGTCGAGTCCGAGCCCAGGAGCGGGTCCGACGCGGTATGGATCGAGGCCGAGGCGGGCGATCTGACTTTGCGCGAGGTAGGAGTAGACGTCCTTGCTGTACATCGGCGGGGCGAACAGCAGCGGCAGCGCCCAGATGAGCAGGGTCCGGTCCAACTGGCTGCGCGACATGCGCCGGCTGCCGAGCGCGAATCGGCCAAGCATCAGCCAGGCGAGCGCCATCATGACCGCGCCGGTGGTGGTCATGGTCAGCGACACGGTCTGGATGCGGGAGGGAAGATTGAGGAGGCGCACTCCGAACGTCGGATCCTGGACCACCGGTCGGGCCCCGGCGCCCAGTGCGCCGATGGCCATCAGCACCGTGCCGGTGGCGCCGAACACCCGGGTACGCCGCAGGAACGCCACGTCGGAGCCGATAAGCGGAGATCCGACCGTCGTCTCGTCGGCGTGCCACCGCGCGACGGCGGTGCTCATCGACGGACGGGTGGCCATCAGTGCAGCGTAGTAAGTGGGCTACCTAAGGGTTGCCTTGCTAGACCCGTTTGTCGAATTCCGTCACAATGGTGTTGTGAAAATCCGAACGGAGACACTTGCTGCCGGTGGGCCATCCGCCGGCACTGCGTCGTCGTCCGACGGACACACTCGTCGCTCCATCGTGCAACTGCTGCTCGAGGGTCCGACGACCGCCGGCGACATCGGCGATCGACTGGGCATTTCCGCAGCTGGGGTGCGCAGGCACCTCGACGCGTTGGTCGACGGCGGCGACGCCGAGTCCAACGCCGCAGCCTCGTGGGAACACCACGGGCGGGGACGTCCGGCCAAGCGATATCGGCTGACCGCCGCGGGGCGGGCCAAGCTCGACCACGCCTACGACGACCTGGCCGTCGCCGCCATGCGGCAGCTACGCGAGGTCGGCGGTGACGACGCCATCCGCACCTTCGCGCGACGACGCATCGACACCATTCTGTCCGGCGTCTCGAACAGGACGGCGGGCGGCGACGTCGCCACGGCAGCCGACCGGGTGGCCGTCGCCCTCACCGGCGCCGGATACGCCACCACCACGACGCGGGTCACCGGCCCGATCGACGGCGTGCAGATCTGCCAGCATCACTGCCCGGTGTCACACGTCGCGGAGGAGTTCCCCGAGCTGTGTGAAGCCGAGCGGGAAGCCTTCTCCGACATCCTCGGAACCCACGTGCAGAGGTTGGCGACCATCGTCAACGGCGACTGCGCGTGCACCACGCACGTACCGCTCATCCCCGAGCCCGCCCGGCGCACGGCCCGCGCCGAATCGCACCAATCAGCCATCGAGAATCAAGGAGCGTCGACATGACGACCACACCCGAAGCGCCTCAGCTGACTCAAGAGGAGACCATCGCCTCACTGGGTACGTACGGCTACGGCTGGTCGGACTCCGACGTCGCCGGTGCCAGCGCACAGCGCGGCCTGTCCGAGGCCGTCGTGCGCGACATCTCCAGCAAGAAGAGCGAGCCGCAGTGGATGCTCGACATGCGCCTCAAGGCGCTGCGCACCTTCGGCAAGAAGCCGATGCCGAACTGGGGTTCCGACCTCGAGGGCATCTTCTTCGACAACATCAAGTACTTCGTGCGGTCCAGCGAGAAGCAGGCCGCCACGTGGGACGACCTGCCCGCCGACATCAAGAACACCTACGACCGCCTCGGCATCCCGGAGGCCGAGAAGCAGCGCCTGGTGTCCGGCGTCGCCGCTCAGTACGAGTCCGAGGTCGTCTACCACTCGATCCGTGAGGATCTGGAGGCGCTCGGCGTCATCTTCCTCGACACCGACTCCGCGCTGAAGCAGCATCCCGAGCTGTTCCAGAAGTACTTCGGCACCGTGATTCCGGCCGGGGACAACAAGTTCTCCGCGCTGAACACCGCGGTGTGGTCCGGCGGATCGTTCATCTACGTCCCCAAGGGCGTCCACGTCGACATCCCGCTGCAGGCCTACTTCCGGATCAACACCGAGAACATGGGCCAGTTCGAGCGCACGCTGATCATCGTCGACGAAGATGCCTACGTGCACTACGTCGAGGGCTGCACGGCGCCGATCTACAAGAGCGACTCGCTGCACTCCGCGGTCGTCGAGATCATCGTCAAGCCCGGCGGCCGGTGCCGCTACACGACCATCCAGAACTGGTCGAACAACGTCTACAACCTGGTGACCAAGCGGGCGCGCGCCGAGGCCGGCGCCACCATGGAATGGGTCGACGGCAACATCGGCTCCAAGGTCACCATGAAGTACCCGGCCGTGTGGATGACCGGTGAGCACGCCAAGGGCGAGGTGCTCTCGGTCGCGTTCGCCGGCGAGGGCCAGCACCAGGACACCGGCGCCAAGATGCTGCACCTGGCGCCCAACACGTCGAGCAACATCGTCTCCAAGTCCGTCGCGCGCGGCGGTGGCCGGGCGTCCTACCGCGGCCTCGTCCAGATCAACAAGGGCGCACACGGTTCCAGGTCCAGTGTGAAGTGCGATGCGCTGCTGGTGGATTCGATCAGCCGCAGCGACACCTACCCCTACGTCGACATCCGCGAGGACGACGTGACGATGGGCCACGAGGCCACCGTCTCCAAGGTCAGCGCCGATCAGCTCTTCTACCTGATGAGCCGCGGCATGACCGAGGACGAGGCCATGGCCATGGTGGTGCGCGGCTTCGTCGAGCCCATCGCCAAGGAGCTTCCGATGGAATACGCGTTGGAGCTCAACCGGCTCATCGAGCTCCAGATGGAAGGGGCCGTCGGATGACCTCGAACTTGACCGAAGCTGCCGAGGGCATCAAGAACGGCGGGTCGACACTGGCCGCCGCCAACAAGGGCGAGCAGTTCAGCTCGTTCGACGTCGACGCCTTCGAGGTGCCCGGCGGCCGTGACGAGCTGTGGCGGTTCACCCCGCTCAAGCGACTGCGCGGCCTGCATGACGGATCGGCCCCCGCGACCGGACACGCGGTCGTCGAGGTCGGCGAGCGCGCCGGCGTGACGGTCGAGACCGTCACGCGTGGCGACGACCGCCTCGGGCAGGGCGGCGTCCCCGCCGACCGCGTTGCGGCGCAGGCATTCTCGTCGTTCGAGACGGCCACCATCGTGACCGTCGCGCGCGAGGCCGAGGTGGCCGAGCCCGTCGAGATCACCGTCACCGGACCCGGCGAGGGCGTCACCGCCTACGGCCACCTGCAGATCCGCGTCGAAGAGTTGGCAAGGGCCACCGTCGTCGTCGACCTGCGCGGAAGCGGAACGTACGCCGACAACGTCGAGATCGTGGTCGGCGACGCCGCGGGCGTGAACGTCATCTGGATCGCCGACTGGGCCGACGACATGGTGCACGTCAGCGCGCACCACGCCCGTCTCGGCAAGGATTCGACGTTGACCCACGTCGCCGTCACCCTCGGTGGCGACGTCGTGCGGACGTCCGCCACGGTGCGCTACGCCGGACCCGGCGGAGACGCCCAGCTGCTCGGCACCTACTTCGCCGACGACGGCCAGCACTTCGAGTCGCGCCTGCTCGTCGACCACGCGCAGCCCAACTGCAAGTCCGACGTGCTGTACAAGGGTGCGCTGCAAGGCGATCCGGACTCCGACCGGCCCGACGCCCACACCGTCTGGATCGGCGACGTGCTGATCCGCGCGGAGGCCACGGGCACTGACACCTACGAGGCGAACCGCAACCTGGTGCTCACCGACGGCGCGCGCGCCGATTCGGTGCCCAACCTGGAGATCGAGACCGGCGAGATCGTCGGCGCCGGACATGCCAGTGCCACCGGACGTTTCGACGACGAGCAGTTGTTCTACCTACGTGCCCGCGGCATCCCGGAAGACCAGGCCCGCCGCCTGGTCGTGCGCGGCTTCTTCGGCGAGATCATCGCCAAGATCGCCGTGCCCGCGGTCCGCGAGCGACTTACCGAAGCCATTGAACGAGAACTAGCCATCACGGAAGCAAGAGACAGCTGATATGACCACACTTGAAGTCAAGGACCTGCACGCCTCCGTCGTCTCCGCCGAAGGTGGCGCCGACGTCGAAATCCTCAAGGGCGTCAACCTCACCGTGAAGTCGGGGGAGACCCATGCGGTGATGGGGCCCAACGGTTCTGGCAAGTCGACGCTGTCCTACGCGATCGCCGGCCACCCCAAGTACACCGTCACCTCCGGGTCGATCACCCTCGACGGGCAAGACGTGCTCGAGATGAGCGTCGACGAGCGCGCCAGGGCCGGGCTGTTCCTGGCCATGCAGTACCCGATCGAGGTACCCGGCGTCTCCATGTCGAACTTCCTGCGCACCGCGGCGACCGCCGTGCGCGGCGAAGCGCCCAAGCTGCGGCACTGGGTCAAGGAAGTCAAGACGGCCATGACCGATCTCGACATCGACCCGGCGTTCAGCGAGCGCAGCGTCAACGAGGGCTTCTCCGGCGGCGAGAAGAAGCGCCACGAGATTCTGCAGCTTGGTCTGCTCAAGCCGAAGATCGCGATCCTCGACGAGACCGACTCGGGTCTCGACGTCGACGCGCTGCGCGTGGTCAGCGAAGGCGTCAACCGGTACGCCGAGGCGGAGAACGCAGGCGTGCTGCTGATCACCCACTACACCCGCATCCTTCGCTACATCCAGCCGCAGTTCGTGCACGTCTTCTTCGATGGCCGGATCATCGAGTCCGGTGGCCCCGAGCTGGCCGACGAGCTCGAAGCCAACGGCTACGAGCGCTTCACCCAGGCGGTCGAGGCCTGACATGACGGCTGCGTCCACGACGCTGGATCTGCAGCGCATTCGGGCGGACTTTCCGATCTTGAGTCGGGTGATGCGCGGCGGTAAGCAGCTGGCGTACCTGGATTCCGGGGCGACGTCGCAGAAGCCGCTGCAGGTTCTCGATGCGGAGCGGCAGTTCCTGACCACCTCCAACGGCGCAGTGCACCGCGGTGCGCACCAGCTGATGGAGGAGTCCACCGACGCCTACGAGCAGGGCCGCGAGGACATCGCGGCCTTCGTCGGCGCCGACTCCGACGAGCTCGTCTTCACGAAGAACGCCACCGAGGCGCTCAACCTCGTCTCCTACGCCCTGAGCGACGACCGCTTCGGGCGTTCCGTCGGGCCCGGGGACGTCATCGTCACCACCGAACTGGAACATCACGCCAACCTGATTCCGTGGCAGGAACTCGCCCGCCGCACGGGGGCAACCCTGCGGTGGTACGGGGTCACCGCAGACGGCAAGATCGATCTCGACTCGCTGCAACTCGACGAGCGGGTGAAGGTCGTCGCCTTCAGCCACCATTCGAACGTCACCGGTGCGATCGCGCCGGTCGGCGAGCTGGTGTCGCGGGCGAAGGCCGTCGGAGCGTTGACGGTCCTGGACGCCTGCCAGTCGGTGCCGCACGAGCCGGTCGATCTTCACGGACTCGACGTCGACTATGCCGCCTTCTCCGGGCACAAGATGTTGGGGCCGACGGGAATCGGCGTGCTCTACGGCCGGCGCGAATTGCTCGGCGCCATGCCGCCGTTCCTCACCGGCGGGTCGATGATCGAGACGGTCACGATGGACGCCACGACCTACGCGCCCGCGCCGCAGCGGTTCGAGGCGGGGACGCCGATGACGTCTCAGGTCGTCGGATTGGCCGCCGCTGCACGCTATTTGAGTGCCATCGGGATGGACGTGGTTGCCGTTCACGAACGCGAACTGGTCGCCGTCGCGATCCAGGGTCTCTCGGACATTCCAGGCGTCCGCATCATCGGGCCGACGCGGATGGCTCATCGCGGATCGCCGGTGAGCTTCGTCGTCGACGGGGTCCACGCCCACGACGTCGGCCAGGTTCTCGACGACGAGG
Organism: Mycolicibacterium hodleri; assembly: GCA_006864685.1. GTDB lineage: Bacteria > Actinomycetota > Actinomycetes > Mycobacteriales > Mycobacteriaceae > Mycobacterium > Mycobacterium hodleri_B. The sequence goes on from VIFX01000012.1 coordinate 31,929, forward strand.
GCGTCGCCGTCCGCGTCGGGCACCACTGCGCGTGGCCGCTGCACAAGCACTTCGGCATCGCAGCCACGGCCCGGGCGTCGTTCGCCGTGTACAACACGCTCGACGAGGTGGACCGGCTGGTCGCGGGCGTCCAGCGGGCCGTCGAGTTCTTCGGGCGGGAGTGAGCGTCCGTGCGAATGGAACAGATGTACCAGGAAGTGATCCTGGACCACTACAAACACCCGCACCACCGCGGGCTGCGCGAACCGTTTGCTGCGGAAGTGCATCACGTCAACCCGACCTGCGGTGACGAGGTGACGCTGCGCGTGACGCTGTCTGAGGACGGTGACACCGTCACCGACATCTCCTACGACGGGCAGGGCTGTTCGATCAGTCAGGCGGCGACGTCGGTGCTGACCGACCAGGTGATCGGCCAAAGCGTCGGTGCCGCGATGAAGACCGTTGCCGCGTTCACCGAGATGATCTCCTCACGGGGCAACGTCGACGGGGACGAGGACGTCATCGGCGACGGCATCGCCTTCGCAGGTGTGGCGAAGTACCCGGCGCGGGTGAAGTGCGCGCTGCTGGGCTGGATGGCCTTCAAGGCTGCCCTGTCGGAGGCCAGGCCGTTGGATGACGATGACGCGTTGGCGCAAGCCAGCAACGATGTGGAGGAACACAGATGAGTGACACCGCTTCCGACGAAGTGCTCGCCGACCTCGAAGAGGCCATGCGTGACGTCGTCGACCCCGAACTGGGTATCAACGTCGTCGACCTCGGTCTGGTCTACGGGCTGAACATCGAAGAGGGCGACGCCGGTTCGAAGGTCGCCATGATCGACATGACGCTGACGTCGGCCGCGTGCCCGTTGACCGACGTCATCGAGGACCAGTCGCGCAGTGCATTGGTCGGCTCGGGACTGGTCAACGAGATCAAGATCAACTGGGTGTGGAATCCGCCGTGGGGTCCCGACAAGATCACCGAGGACGGGCGCGAGCAGCTCAGGGCGCTTGGCTTCACGGTCTGACGTCGTGCGCGAGGACCGGTACGTCACCACGCGTCGCCAACTCCGCGGCATTGCCGAGAGCTTCATCGCCGGACCTCAGTACCGGTCGGCCGAGACCATTCGGCTGGCCGTCCGGCCCGACGGCTTCACCGGTGTGTCGATACCCGTCGCCGTGCACGGCACCGAACTCGTCTGGGGTGACGCGGGTGCGCAGCTGACCGGGACGGTCGGCGCGCTCGCCGCCGCGACCGGTCTGGACGTCGGGCCACCCGAGGGCGTCTACGAGATCGTCGAGCCGCTGACCGCGGACACCGTCCTCGACGTCGACGCCGACGCCGCCGAACTGGTCCACCGCAGTCTCTACGCCGGCGGGTTCGCGCTGAAGAGCGCTCTGCCGGAACAACATCCGGTGTTGTGGCCCGAACACTTCGACGTCGCGGTCACCGAGGACGAGGTGAACTACGGCGTCTCGCCCGGTGACGACTTCCACCCGCTGCCGTACGCCTACGTCGGCCCGTGGACCTCGCGCATCGGGGACTTCTGGAACGCGCCGTTCGGGGCCTTCCAGTCACTGGACCCGTCGCACGACGTCGACCAGCTCGCCGCGGACGTCACGAACTTCTTCGAACGTGGCCGCTCCGAACTGTGATCCTCGCCCACGCGGAATCGCCACGCGACGGACGACGTTGCACCCCGTCATGAGCCTCGAAGGCGTGACAGAACTGTTCCGGCCGCTGACCGTGCGGTCGATGACGATCCCCAATCGGTTCGCCATGGCCCCCATGACGCGGCAGGCGTCCCCGGGCGGGGTGCCGGGACCCGACGTCGCGGCCTACTACGGCCGTCGGGCGGCGGGCGGCGTCGGACTGATCATCACCGAGGGCGTCCGACTGCCGGACCCCACTGCGGGCTTTCCCGCGTCGGTGCCGACGCTGGCCGGTGACGAGGCCCTGGCGGGTTGGCGCAGGGTCACCGACACCGTCCACGGCCATGGAGCGGTGATCGCCGCGCAGCTGTGGCACCAGGGCGCCGAACGCGGCACCGCCGACGGCGTCGAGCCCGTGAGCCCCTCCGGGGTGGACGGGACGGGGCAGCCGAAGGGCCGCGCGCTGACCGTCGACGAGCTTCCCGGCGTCGCGGCGCAGTTCGCGCTGGCGGCCCGCAACGCCCAAGAGGCCGGTTTCGACGCCGTCGAGATCCATGGCGCGCACGGCTACCTGCTCGACGCTTTCCTCTGGGAGAAGACGAACCTTCGGACAGACGAATACGGCGGCTCGCTGGCCGCCAGAACGCGGTTCCCCGCCGAGGTGGTGGCCGCGGTCCGGGCCGCCGTCGGACCGGACTTCCCGATCGTCTACAGGTTCTCGCAGTGGAAGGCCGCCGACTACGACGCGACCGTCGCCGCCGATCCCACCGAGCTGCAGGAACTGCTGGGGCCCTTGCTCGACGCGGGAGTCGACGTGTTCCATCCGTCCACCCGGCGCCACTACGCGCCCGCCTTCCCCGACGCGGATCCGGTTCTGAGCCTGGCCGGCTGGACCAAGAAGGTGACTGGAGCGCCGGTGATAGCCGTCGGGTCGGTCGGCCTGGACACGGCGTTCCGCGACGAAGGACCGCGCACCGAGATCGCGCCCGCGCCCGCGGACCAGGTCGTCGCCCAGTTCGAGGCGGGGGAGTTCGACGTCGTCGCGATCGGTCGCGCACTGCTGGCCGATCCGGCGTGGGTGAACAGGCTGCGCGACGACACGTTGGACGGGTTCAATGGGTATCAACCGGAGTCCGCGCTGAGCACGTTGCATTGACGCCGTTCAGTCCACCGCGTGGTGGAACAACCAGCTAGAACCCGACGTTAGGAGAAACGTGAGCACGCAAGACATCACCACAGAGCAATTCAACGGGACCATCACCGACAACGAGATCGTGCTCGTCGACTTCTGGGCGGAGTGGTGCGGGCCGTGTCGGGCCTTCGCGCCGACGTACGCCGCCTCGTCCGACAAGCACCCCGACGTCGTACACGCCAAGGTCGACACCGAGGCGGAGCAGGGATTGGCCGCCGCCGCGGAGATCCAGGCGATTCCGACGTTGATGGCGTTCAAGAAGGGCCACATGGTCTTTCGGCATTCGGGGATGCTGCCCGCCAAGGACCTCGAAGAGGTCATCGGGCAGATCAAGGCACTCGACGTCGACGCCGCCCTCGCCGAGCAGGCCAAGACCGACGAGGCGTAGCGGTCGCACGCGATAGCGTGCACCGGTGACCGAACACGACGACACGCTGGTTCTCGTCGACCGACCACGCCCACAGGTGGCGCTGGTGACGTTGAACCGACCCGAGCGCATGAATTCGATGGCGTTCGACGTGATGGTGCCGCTCAAGGCTGCCCTCGACGAGCTGACCACCGACAACGAGGTCAGGGCCGTGGTACTGACCGGCGCGGGGCGAGGGTTCTCCTCGGGCGCCGACCACAAGTCGGCAGGATCGGTGCCCCACGTCGACGGGTTGACCCGCCCGACGTTCGCGTTGCGCTCGATGGAAGTGCTCGACGACGTGATCCTCGCCATACGGAAGCTGCACCAGCCGGTCATCGCGGCCGTCAACGGTGCCGCCATCGGCGGCGGGTTGTGCTTGGCCCTGGCGTGTGACATCAGGGTCGCGGCGCACGGTGCCTACTTCCGGGCGGCGGGCATCAACAACGGTCTGACCGCGAGCGAGCTGGGGCTGTCGTACTTGCTGCCCAAGGCAATTGGGACGTCGCGGGCATTCGAGGCCATGCTCACCGGGCGTGACATCGACTCCGAGGAGGCCGACCGGATTGGCTTGGTTTCCCGCTCGGTGCCCGACGACGAGCTCCTCGACACGTGCTTCGACATGGCCGAGCGCATCGCGTCGTTCTCCCGGCCGGGAATCGAGTTGACCAAGCGCACGCTCTGGAGTGGACTGGAAGCCGGTAGCCTAGAGGGTCACATGCAGGCCGAAGGTTTGGGTCAACTGTACGTGCGCCTGCTCACCGCCAATTTCGAGGAAGCGGTCGCTGCGCGCGCCCAGAAGCGGCCAGCTGCGTTTACCGACGACAAGTAGAACGAATGAGGAGTACAGCGTGATCACCGCAACGGACCTCGAGGTCCGCGCTGGCGCGCGTACGCTGCTGGCCATCGAGGGCTCCGCGCTGCGCATCCAGCCGGGGGACCGGATCGGCCTCGTCGGCCGAAACGGCGCAGGCAAGACCACCACCATGCGCATCCTCGCCGGCGAAGGCGAGCCCTACGCGGGCTCCATCGAGCGAACCGGTGAGATCGGTTACCTGCCACAGGATCCCAGAGAGGGAGACCTGGACATGCTGGCCCGCGACCGGGTTCTCTCGGCGCGCGGCCTCGACACGCTGCTGTCCGATCTGGAGAAGCAGCAGGCGATCATGGCCGAGGTCGCCGACGACGCCGCCATGGACAAGGCGGTACGGAAGTACGGCGAGCTCGAGGAGCGGTTCGCCGCTCTCGGCGGATACGCCGCGGAGAGCGAAGCGGGCCGCATCTGCGCGAGCCTCGGCCTTCCCGAGCGAATCCTCACCCAGCCGCTGCGGACGTTGTCCGGCGGTCAGCGCCGCCGCGTCGAGCTGTCACGCATCCTGTTCGCCGCTTCCGACACCGGCTCCGGTTCGGACACGACGCTGCTCCTCGACGAGCCCACCAACCACCTCGACGCCGACTCGATCGGATGGTTGCGCTCGTTCCTGCAGAACCACACCGGCGGCCTCGTCGTGATCAGCCACGACGTCGACCTGCTGGCCGACGTCGTCAACCGCGTCTGGTTCCTCGACGCCGTCCGCGGCGAAGCCGACGTCTACAACATGGGCTGGCAGAAGTACCTCGACGCCAGGTCCACCGACGAGCAGCGCCGCCGCCGGGAACGCGCCAACGCCGAGAAGAAGGCGTCCGCGCTGCGGACCCAGGCCGCGAAGATGGGCGCCAAGGCGACCAAGGCCGTTGCCGCGCAGAACATGCTGCGCCGGGCCGAGCGCATGATCGCCGAGCTCGACGACGAGCGGGTCGCCGACAAGGTGGCCAAGATCAGATTTCCCACCCCCGCCGTCTGCGGGCGCACCCCGTTGGTGGGCAAGGGGCTCACCAAGACCTACGGGTCACTGGAGATCTTCACCGGCGTCGACCTGGCGATCGACAAGGGGTCCCGCGTCGTCGTCCTCGGTCTCAACGGCGCAGGCAAGACGACGCTGCTGCGGATCTTGGCGGGCACCGAGGCGGCCGACGCGGGTGCCATCGAGCCGGGCCATGGCTTGAAGCTGGGGTACTTCGCACAGGAACACGACACGATCGACGGTCTCGCCTCGGTGTGGGACAACATCCGTCATGCCGCGCCGGACACCGGCGATCAGGAGTTGCGCAGCCTGTTGGGTGCGTTCATGTTCAACGGGCCCCAGCTCGAGCAGCAGGCCGGCACGCTCTCGGGTGGTGAGAAGACCCGACTGGCTCTGGCGGGTCTGGTGGCCTCGACAGCCAACGTGCTGTTGCTCGACGAGCCCACCAACAACCTCGATCCCGCCTCTCGCGAGCAGGTACTCGACGCGTTGCGCAGCTATCAGGGCGCCGTCGTACTGGTTACCCACGATCCCGGGGCCGCCGAGGCACTCGATCCGCAGCGCGTGGTGTTGCTCCCCGACGGCACCGAGGACTACTGGTCCGACGACTACCGCGACCTCATCGAACTTGCCTGACGCTGCACCTGATTGAGATCTGCCTCCCTGGGTATCTGTCTGTCACAGCGAGATGGGGAGATGCAGATGAGAGAAGTGGACAGGTCCAGGGACGAGTTGCTCGACGAGCTGCGTAGCGCCTATGAGAAGGGTGCGAGCATCCGCACCTTGGTGGCCACTACGGGGAAGTCGTACGGGTCGATTCACAGCATGTTGCGCGAGTCCGGGACCACCATGCGAAGTCGGGGCGGACCGAATCACACACGCAGACAGCACTAGTCACTGCTGGCGCACGGAGGCCTCGACGAGGTCCAAGACGGCGCTGAGTTTCTCCGGATCGTCGCCGGTGGCAAGCCTGGCGACCAGTCCGTCGAGAACGAGGTCTAGGTAGGTATGCAGGACCTCGCTTGGCACGTCACCGCGTAGCCGGCCGGCCTGCTTCTGCTGACGCAGGCGTTCGGTGGTGGCGTCGGTAAGCTCCGCCGACCGTTCCGCCCACCCCTGGTGAAAGGCAGGATCGTTTCGGAGTTTCCGTGCGATCTCGAGCCGGGTCGCCAGCCAGTCGAACTGTTCGGGCGCGGCCAGCAAGTCGCGCATCACCTGGATCAGCCCCTCGCGGGAGGCGACGTCGGCCATGCGTTCGGCGTCTTCACGGGCCAGCTCGAAGAACAGCGTGTCCTTGTCGCGGAAGTGATGAAAGATTGCGCCGCGCGACAGCCCGATGGTCTGCTCGAGCCGCCGCACGGTCGCACTCTCGTATCCGTACTGCGCAAAACACCTGCGGGCGCCGTCGAGTATTTGGCGACGGCGCGCCGCAAGGTGGTCTTCGGTCACCCGTGGCAACGGACGGCCCTCTTCTCTTTGGGTATCCCGAAGACCGAAACCGCTAGGCCTTGAGCATGTTTCGCAGGACGTACTGCAGGATGCCGCCGTTGCGGTAGTAGTCCGCTTCACCGGGGGTGTCGATGCGGACCACGGCGTCGAACTCCACCTTCGAGCCGTCCTGCTTGGTCGCGGTGACGTGCATGGTCTTCGGTGTCTTGCCCTCGTTGAGGTCGGTGACGCCGGAGATGTCGAACACCTCGGTGCCGTCGAGCTTCAACGACGCCGCGGACTCCCCGGCGGGGAACTGCAGCGGCACGACGCCCATGCCGATCAGGTTGGAGCGGTGAATGCGCTCGAACGATTCGGTGATGACGGCCCGCACGCCCAGCAGGCTGGTGCCCTTGGCCGCCCAGTCACGCGACGATCCCGATCCGTACTCCTTGCCGCCAAGCACGACCAGGGGAGTGCCCTGGGCCGCGTAGTTCTGCGCCGCGTCGTAGATGAACGCCTGCGGTGCGTCATCCTGGGTGAAGTCGCGGGTGTAGCCGCCGGAGACGTCGTCGAGGAGCTGGTTGCGCAGGCGGATGTTCGCGAACGTGCCGCGAATCATCACCTCGTGGTTGCCGCGCCGTGAACCGTAGGAGTTGTAGTCCTTCTTGTCGACGCCGTGCTCTTCGAGATACTGCGCGGCCGGTGTGCCTGCCTTGATGTTGCCTGCCGGCGAGATGTGGTCGGTGGTGACCGAATCGCCAAGCAGGGCAAGGACTCTGGCGCCGGTGATGTCGGTGACCGGCTCCGGATCGGCGGGCATGCCGTCGAAGTACGGGGGCTTGCGCACGTACGTCGAGTTCGGATCCCAGTCGAAGGTCTTGCCCTCGGGGGTGGGCAGGTTGCGCCAGCGCTCGTCGCCCTTGAAGACGTCGGCGTAGCTGTCGGTGAACATCTTTCGGTCGATCGAGCTGGCGATGACGTCGGAAATCTCCTGCGAAGACGGCCAGATGTCCTTGAGGAACACGTCGTTGCCGTCGGTGTCCTGGCCGAGGGGCTCGGTCTCGAAGTCGAAGTCCATGGTTCCGGCCAGGGCGTAGGCGATGACCAGCGGCGGGGACGCCAGGTAGTTCATCTTGACGTCGGGGGAGATGCGGCCCTCGAAGTTCCGGTTGCCGGAGAGCACCGCGGTCACCGACAGGTCGTTGTCGTTGATGGCCTTGGAGATGGCGTCCGGAAGCGGTCCGGTGTTGCCGATGCAGGTGGTGCAGCCGTAGCCGACCAGGAAGAAGCCCAGCTTCTCCAGGTAGGGCCACACACCCGCGCGGTCGTAGTAGTCGCTGACCACCTGAGAACCGGGCGCCATGGAGGTCTTCACCCACGGCTTGCTGGTCAGGCCCTTCTCGACGGCGTTGCGGGCCAGCAGCGCCGCACCGAGCATCACTGACGGGTTGGAGGTGTTGGTGCACGACGTGATCGCCGCGACGACGACGGCGCCGTGGTCGAGTACGAACTCGCCGTCGTCGGACTTCACCGTGACGGGCTTGGACGGGCGGCCCTCCGAGCCGTTGGCGGCCGAGTGCCGGACGTCGACCGCGTCGTCATCGGCGAAGGACAGCGACACCGAATCGCTGGCCGGGAAGGACTCGTCGACTGCCTCGTCCAGCTTGGTGCACTCCGCCGGGTGGTTCTCCTCGACGTAGTTGTGGATGTCCTTGCGGAACGCGATCTTGGACTCCGACAGCAGGATTCGGTCCTGGGGACGCTTGGGGCCGGCAATCGATGGCACCACGTCGCCGAGGTCGAGCTCCAGGTACTCGGAGAACACCGGCTCCTTGGCCGGGTCGTGCCACATGCCCTGTGCCTTGGCGTAGGCCTCGACGAGCGCGAGCTGCTCTTCGGTGCGGCCGGTCAGGCGCAGGTAGTCGACGGTGACCTCGTCGATGGGGAAGATGGCGGCGGTGGAGCCGAACTCGGGGCTCATGTTGCCGAGGGTGGCGCGGTTGGCCAGCGGAACCTCGGCGACGCCTGCGCCGTAGAACTCGACGAACTTGCCGACGACGCCGTGCTTGCGCAGCATGTCGGTGACGGTGAGCACCACGTCGGTCGCGGTCACGCCGGGCTTGATCTCGCCGGTCAGCTTGAAGCCGACGACGCGGGGGATCAGCATCGACACGGGCTGACCGAGCATCGCGGCCTCGGCCTCGATGCCGCCGACGCCCCATCCGAGCACCCCGAGGCCGTTGACCATCGTGGTGTGGCTGTCGGTTCCGACGCAGGTGTCGGGGTAGGCGACGCCGTCGCGGACCATGACGGTGCGGGCGAGGTATTCGATGTTGACCTGGTGCACGATGCCGGTGCCCGGGGGGACCACGCTGAAGTCGTCGAAGGCGCCCTGGCCCCAGCGCAGGAACTGGTACCGCTCACCGTTGCGGGAGTATTCGATTTCGACGTTGCGCTCGAATGCGTCGCGCTTGCCGAAGACGTCGACGATGACGGAGTGGTCGATGACCATCTCGGCGGGGGCAAGCGGGTTGACCTTGTTCGGGTCTCCGCCGAGGTTGCCGACTGCCTCACGCATGGTGGCAAGGTCGACGATGCAGGGCACGCCGGTGAAGTCCTGCATGATGACCCGCGCCGGGGTGAACTGGATCTCGACGCTCGGGTCGGCCGTCGGGTCCCACTTGGAGATGGCCTCGATGTGGTCCTTGGTGATGTTCGCGCCGTCTTCGGTGCGCAGGAGGTTCTCCGCAAGCACCTTCAGGCTGTAGGGAAGTTTCTCGGTTCCCGGCACCGCGTCAAGGCGGTAAATCTCGTAGGCTTCGTCCCCGACTTTCAACGTGTCGTGGGCTCCGAACGAATTAACGCTGGTCACATCAACTCCCGCTTCGATCTTCGCCGCGACGGGCTGTGTCGCGGCGGTAACGCGTCTAACAGTACGCTTGTCCTGTAAGGATTCTCAAGGCGGGTACCAGTCTTGTCCCCATCCGGCCGTGGTGCCAGCCGATCACTCGGTGTTGGCGGTACCGTCTGGCACGTGACGACTCCGCAGGTGCCGCTGTTCATCCCCTCGCAGGTGTGCGCGACGGTCGGCAAGGATCCCGGCGCGACCCCGCCAGACGTGTGCATGGGGCTCGTCCAGGAGGACCTCCGCGACGACGGGGTGAGCGCTCCCGACGTGCCGGCCAACGCCGGCCTGCCGCAGGTGGTGGCCGACGCCAAGGCCAAGGGCATCGATCTCAAGATCGTCGTGCTCGACCAGAACCCGGCAATCGACACCCCGCTGCGCGACATCGCCACCGAGGTCGGCCGGGACTACCCCGGTTCCACGGTCCTGGTTCTGAGCCCGTCGTTCGCCGGCACGTACAGCCCGACGTTCGACCGCTCGACGCTGGAAGCCGGTCAGGACATCGCAAAGGTGAGTGGTACGCCAGTATTGGCGTCACAGAATTTCGTGACCGAATTGACGACGCCCCATTTCCCGTGGACGCCCTTTACGATCGTGCTCGTTGTCGGTGTTGCGGTGGCCGCCGTGGCCACACGGTTGCTGCAGGTCCGGGCCAGAAAAGCGGCCACCGAGAAATCGCCCGCCGACGCCGCTCGGTAAGTCGTCCGTCGGCCATTCTTTTATCGAACATCACCATTCGATAACAACGTTTCAATTACAAACATGTAATTTCTTCCTGGCGTTTCCATGGCGCTTCTCGTGACGTACGGTGCAGAAGGCACCTGCTGTTGCAGCTGTGATCCATGTGACTCCTGCGACGTAAGAGCCCGATGGATGTGCCCTCACATTCGCGTTGAGCCCTAGGAGACCGGAGTCCAATGAGACGCAGCTTTCGCGCCTCCGTTGCGGGGTCGCTTACATGCGGTGTACTCGTCGCGTCGGCGTTCACCCATGGCGTCGGCTTCGGCATCGGAACTGCCGTCGCAGAGCCCGTCACCCCCCAGGGGATCGCCAGCTTGGTGGCCGCCGTCGCCAACGCCGACCAGAAACTCCAGGACCTCGGGGCCAACATCCAGGCCGAGCAGGAGGGCGTCAACAAGGCCATCGTCGCCGTCCAGACCGCACGGGACGGTGCCGTCGCCGCCCAGGGCGAGGTAGACGCCAGCCAGGCCGCGCTCAAGGACGCCACCGCGGCCATCTCGTCGGCGCAGGACCGCTTCGACACCTTCGCCGCGTCGGCATACGTCAACGGGCCGTCGGCCTCGTACGTCACCGCCAAGGACCCCGCGGACGTCCTCGCCACCGCGGCCACCGGCGAGACCCTCAACGTCAGCACCCAGCAGGCCATCGCCGACCTCCAACGCGCCCGCACCGAGCAGGTCAACAAGGATTCCGCGGCCCGCCTCGCCAAGCAGAAGGCCGACCAGGCCGTCGTCGACGCGCAGTCGAGTCAGGACGCGGCCGTCGCCTCACTGACTCAGGCGCAGCAGACGTTCAAGGACCAGCAGGCCCAACTCGACCGGCTCTCGGCGGAACGCACGGCGGCCCAGGCGAAGCTCGCCGCGGCCCGCGAGGTCTCCGGGCCCGTGGTCACCGTGGCCGCCAAGGCCGTTCCGGCTCCGGCGGCGGCCGCCGCGAACCCGTCCACCGACTGGGACCGTGAACCCGCCGCCGCCACACCCGGCAACTCGAAGTGGGACGTCGCATGGGATCCCACACTGCCCGCGATTCCCAGCGCGTTCGTCAGCGGCGACCCGATCGCGATCATCAACACCCTGCTCGGGATGGCGACCACCTCCACCCAGGCCACCCAGCAGATGGGCCGCAGTTTCCTGCAGAAGCTCGGAATCATCCCAACGCCAAGCGGATTCACCAACGGAGCGATTCCGCGGGTCTACGGCAGGCAGGCCTCGGAGTACGTCATCAAACGGGCGGGCTCCCAGATGGGCGTCCCGTACTCGTGGGGTGGCGGCAACGCCGTGGGCCCCAGCCGCGGCATCGACTCGGGCGCGGGCACGACCGGCTTCGACTGCTCCGGCCTGATCCTCTACGCCTTCGCCGGAGTGGGCATCAAGCTGCCGCACTACTCGGGTGCGCAATACGACATGGGCCGCAAGATCCCGACGTCACAGGCGCGCCGCGGCGACGTGATCTTCTACGGTCCCGGCGGCAGCCAGCACGTCGCCCTCTTCCTCGGCAACGGCCAGATGCTGGAAGCCCCGTACACCGGGTCCAACGTGAAGGTGTCGCCCGTCCGGACCAGCGGCATGACGCCGTACGTCGTCCGCTACATCGAATACTGATGGTGGTTGTCTTGCCCTTGTCGTTTCTTCGTCGTGCCCTGATGCTGGTGGCGATCCTCGCCGCGGCCGTCGCCTTCGGAACCGCCGCCCCCGCCGGTGCCGACCCCGGCGATCCCGGTTGGGATCCGACCCTGCCGCAGCGGCCCAGCTCCGGCGCTCCCGGTGACCCCGTCGCGATCGCCAACGCGTCGTTCCAGGCGAGCGCCATCGCGCTGCAGACCACCAAGAGCCTCGGCCAGCAGTTCCTCTCGAGCATCGGACTCGGTGGCGCTCCCACCGCCGCTACCGGTAGTCGGGTCCGCGGACCCGAGGCCATCGAATACGTGATCCGACGGGCCGGCTCCCAAATGGGCGTGCCGTACTCGTGGGGTGGCGGCGCGCTCAACGGACCAAGCGAAGGCGTCGACTACGACACGGGCAAGGTCGGCTTCGACTGTTCCGGGCTGACCAGATACGCATTCGCCGGCGTTGGCGTGCCGATTCCGAAGTACTCCGGTGACCAGTACAACTCGGGCCGCCCGATTGCGCCGTCCCAGGCCAAGCGCGGGGACCTCATCTTCTACGGCCCCGGCGGCAGCCAGCACGTCGCGATCTTCCTCGGCGGCGGACGGATGCTCGAAGCCTCCGGAAGCGCCGAAAAGGTCACCGTGAGCCCGGTGCGCACCGCGGGGATGTCGCCGCACCTGGTGCGGTTCATCGAGTCCTGATCGAGACCGCCCCGGGGCAGGGCACGTCGACGGAATCCGAACTGCCTGGAATAGTTGACTCCGGAGCGTCCGCCGAGTGGTTTGGCGCCACTTGACCAAGCAAGACCAGCGGTCTACATCGAACGCCGGACCAGAACACGTGGGAGGAACTGAATGACGTCACCGAGTGGGCCGCCGCAGGGCGCCGGAGGTTTCCCCGGGCAGGCCCCGACGCAAAGCTTCCCGCCTGGCGGCGGTGCCCAGCAGGCACCGGCCACCAACGGCGGCCTGCAGAGCGAGGTGCACACCCTGGAACGGGCGATCTTCGAGGTCAAGCGGATCATCGTCGGTCAGGATCAACTCGTCGAGCGCATGCTCGTCGGACTCCTCGCCAAGGGACACGTCCTCCTCGAAGGCGTTCCCGGAGTCGCAAAGACCCTCGCGGTGGAGACCTTCGCCAAGGTCGTCGGCGGCACGTTCGCCCGCATTCAGTTCACGCCCGACCTGGTGCCCACCGACATCGTCGGTACCCGCATCTACCGGATGGGCAAGGAGGAGTTCGACATCGAACTCGGGCCCGCCATGGTCAACTTCCTGCTCGCCGACGAGATCAACCGCGCGCCGGCCAAGGTGCAGTCGGCACTGCTGGAGATCATGGCCGAGCGCAAGATCTCCCTCGGCGGCAAGACGTTCGCACTGCCGAGCCCGTTCCTCGTCATGGCCACGCAGAACCCCATCGAGCAGGAAGGCGTCTACTCCCTTCCCGAAGCGCAGCGCGACCGCTTCCTGTTCAAGCTGAACGTCGACTACCCGTCGCCCGAGGAAGAGCGCGAGATCATCTACCGCATGGGTGTCACCCCGCCGACGCCCAAGCAGATCCTCAACACCGGTGACCTGCTGCGTCTGCAGGGCGTCGCGGCGTCGGTCTTCGTCCACCACGCCCTCGTCGACTACGTGGTCCGCATCGTGACCGCCACCCGCGAGCCCGAGAAGTTCGGCATGCCCGACGCCAAGGCGTGGATCGCCTACGGTGCGTCGCCGCGCGCCTCGCTCGGCATAATCGCCGCGTCGCGCGCACTGGCCTTGGTCCGCGGTCGCGACTACGTCATCCCGCAGGACGTCGTGGAGGTCATCCCGGACGTGCTGCGGCACCGCCTCGTCTTGACCTACGACGCGCTCGCCGACGAGGTCTCCGCCGAGACGGTCATCAACCGCATCATGCAGACCGTCGCGCTGCCTCAGGTGAACGCCATTCCGCAGCAAGGACATTCGGTCGCGCCGGCCATGCCCACCCCGGCAGCGGCCGGCGGTCGGTGACCCAACCGTCAGGCCGCGTGGATCTGCCGTCGCTGCAGCGCGGTCAAATTCGGGATCCCGAGCTCTCGGCCGCCCTACGCAAGCTCGAGCTGACGGTCCGCCGAAAGCTCGACGGCGTGCTGCACGGCGACCATCAGGGCCTTGTCCCAGGACCCGGCTCCGAGCCGGGGGATTCCCGCGTCTACCAACCCGGTGACGACGTGCGCCGGATGGACTGGTCGGTGACGGCCCGCACCACGACGCCGCACGTGCGGCAGATGATCGCCGACCGGGAACTGGAGACCTGGCTCGTCGTCGACGTGTCGGCGAGCCTGGACTTCGGCACCGCCGGTTGCGAGAAGCGTGATCTGGCCGTGGCTGCCGCGGCGGCCATCGCGTTCCTCAACAGTGGTGGCGGCAACCGCCTCGGCGCCGTGATCACCAACGGTCAGACCACCAAGCGGGTGCCCGCACTCAGCGGACGGATCCACGAGCACGAGCTGCTGCGTGCGATCGCCACCATGCCGCAGGCGCCGCTCGGCGTCCGGGGTGACCTGTCGGCCGCGATCGACGCGTTGCGGCGGCCCGAGCGGCGACGCGGCATGGCGGTCATCATCAGTGACTTCCTCGGTCCGATCAACTGGATGCGACCGCTGCGGGCCATCGCTGGGCGCCACGAGGTTCTCGGCGTCGAGGTCATCGATCCACGCGACGTGGAGCTGCCCGACGTCGGCGACGTCATCCTGCAGGACACCGAATCCGGCGTCACGCGGGAGTTCACCATCGACGCCCAACTGCGTGCCGACTTCGCCAAGGCCTCGGCGGAACACCGCGCGGACGTGGCCAGGACGCTGCGGCGTTGTGACGCGCCGCTGCTCACCCTTCGTACCGATCGGGACTGGATCGCCGACGTGGTGAGGTTCGTGGCGAACCGGCGCCGCGGCGCCGCCCGCTAAGCGCCTATGACTGAAATGACAACTCGCACATGACATTGCCGTTCTTCGGTCCGATGAGCCTCTCGGGATTCAAGAGCCCGTGGTTCTTCCTGTTCCTCATGGTCGTACTCGGCCTGGTGGCGCTGTACGTCGTCGTCCAATCGGCACGGCAGAAGCGAATGCTGCGCTTCGCCAACATGGAGCTGTTGGAGAGCGTCGCGCCCAAGCGCCCCGCGCGCTGGCGGCACCTTTCGGCGGTGCTGATGGTGCTGTCGCTGGTGTTGTTCACCGTCGCGATGGCCGGGCCCACCAACGACGTTCGGATTCCCCGCAACCGGGCCGTGGTCATGCTGGTTATCGACGTGTCGCAGTCGATGCGCGCCACAGACGTCGCACCCAGTCGGTTGGCTGCCGCGCAGGAGGCCGCCAAGCAGTTCGCCGACCAGCTGACGCCGGGCATCAACCTCGGGCTGATCGCCTACGCGGGCACCGCGACGGTGCTGGTGTCGCCGACGACCAACCGGGACCCCACCAAGGCGGCCATCGACAAGCTGCAGCTCGCCGACCGCACCGCGACCGGTGAGGGCATCTTCACCGCGCTGCAGGCGATCGCCACCGTGGGCGCCGTCATCGGCGGCGGTGACGAACCGCCGCCGGCGCGCATCGTGCTGATGTCCGACGGCAAGGAGACGGTGCCGTCGAATCCGGACAATCCCAAGGGCGCGTACACCGCGGCCCGGACGGCCGACGACCAGGGCGTGCCGATTTCCACGGTGTCCTTCGGCACGAAGTACGGCTACGTCGAGATCCAGGACCAACGCCAGCCCGTGCCAGTGGACGACGAGATGTTGCGCAAGATCGCCGAACTGTCTGGCGGAAACGCCTATACGGCGTCGAGCCTGGAACAGCTCAAGGCGGTGTTCACCTCGCTGCAGGACCAGATCGGCTACGAGACCGTCAAGGGCGACGCGAGCGTGGGCTGGCTGCGGCTCGGTTCGCTGGTGCTCGCGCTGGCTGCGTTGGCCGCGTTGCTGATCAACCGTCGTCTGCCGGGGTGAGGCCCGCGGCCGATTTCGGCCATCGCCAGGTGAGGCGATAGGTTGACGTACATGCCTGAGTTCGTTTCCCGCTCCGTTCTGGTCACCGGCGGTAACCGAGGCATTGGTCTCGCGATCGCCCAGAGGCTGGCCGCCGACGGACACAAGGTCGCCGTGACGCACCGCGGATCCGGTGCCCCCGAAGGGTTGTTCGGCGTCGAGTGCGACGTGACCGACAACGCCGCCGTCGACCGCGCCTTCACCGAGGTCGAGGAGCACCAGGGTCCCGTCGAGGTGCTGGTGTCCAATGCCGGCATCTCGAAGGACGCCTTCCTGATGCGGATGACCGAGGAGCGCTTCCAGGAAGTCATCAACGCGAATCTCACCGGGGCCTTCCGGGTGACTCAGCGGGCATCGCGAAGCATGCAGCGCAAGCGTTTTGGCCGCATCATCTACATCGGCTCGGTGTCGGGCATGTGGGGCATCGGCAACCAGGCCAACTACGCGGCAGCCAAGGCCGGCTTGATCGGCATGGCTCGCTCGATCTCCCGCGAGCTGGCCAAGGCCGGCGTCACCGCCAACGTGGTGGCCCCCGGGTACATCGACACCGAGATGACGCGTGCGCTCGACGAGCGCATCCAGGCCGGTGCACTGGACTTCATCCCCGCCAAGCGCGTCGGCACCGCCGAGGACGTCGCCGGCGCGGTCAGCTTCCTGGCCTCCGAGGACGCCCGTTACATCGCCGGCGCCGTCATCCCGGTCGACGGCGGCATGGGCATGGGCCACTAATTTTTCGTCGACGTCGTTGAACAGTAAGGACTTTCACATGGCAGGGTTTCTCGAAGGCAAGCGCATCCTCGTCACGGGGATCATCACCGACTCGTCGATCGCGTTCCACATCGCAAAGGTCGCGCAGGAAGCCGGTGCCGAGCTGGTGCTGACGGGCTTCGACCGGATGAAGCTGATCCAGCGCATCGCCGACCGGTTGCCCAACCCGGCACCGCTTCTCGAGCTGGACGTGCAGAACTCCGAGCACCTCGCGAGCCTGGGGGAGCGCGTCACCGAGGTCATCGGCGATGGCAACAAGCTCGACGGCGTCGTGCACTCGATCGGTTTCATGCCTCAGACCGGAATGGGGATCAACCCGTTCTTCGACGCGCCCTACGAGGACGTCGCCAAGGGCATTCACATCTCCGCGTACTCCTACGCCGCGCTCGCCAAGGCGCTGCTGCCGATCATGAACCCGGGCGGCGGCATCGTCGGCATGGACTTCGATCCGACCCGCGCGATGCCCGCGTACAACTGGATGACCGTCGCCAAGAGCGCGCTGGAGTCGGTCAACCGCTTCGTGGCGCGTGAGGCAGGCCAGTACGGCGTCCGGTCCAATCTCGTTGCGGCCGGACCGATTCGGACCCTGGCGATGAGCGCCATCGTCGGCGGCGCGCTCGGCGAGTCGGCCGGTGACCAGATCAAGCTGCTCGAAGAGGGCTGGGATCAGCGTGCGCCGCTTGGATGGAACATGAAGGATCCGACGCCGGTCGCAAAGACGGTGTGCGCGTTGATGTCCGATTGGCTGCCCGCCACCACCGGCACGATCGTCTACGCCGACGGCGGCGCAAGCACACAGTTGCTCTGATGGACTTCGACGCCCTGCTGCTGTTGTCCTTCGGTGGTCCCGAAGGGCCCGAGCAGGTACGTCCGTTCCTGGAGAACGTCACCCGCGGTCGCAACATCCCGCCCGCCCGCTTGGACGCGGTCGCCGAGCACTATCTGCACTTTGGTGGCGTTTCACCGATCAACGGCATCAACCGGGCGCTGATCGAGCAGATCGAGCGGGAGTTGGCCGACCGCGACCAGCGGATGCCGGTGTACTTCGGCAACCGCAACTGGAACCCGTTCGTCGAGGACACCGTCGCCGCGATGCGCGACGACGGCATCCGTCGGGCCGCGGTGTTCACCACCTCGGCGTGGGGCGGGTACTCGGGGTGCACCCAGTACCAAGAGGACATCTACCGGGCCAGGGCCGCGGTCGGGTCCGACGCACCCGAGCTGGTCAAGCTCCGGCAGTACTTCGACCATCCGTTGCTGATCGACATGTTCTCCGACGGGATCGCCGAGGCTGTCGCCAGCCTTCCCGAGGAGCTCCGCGCCGACGCGCGCCTGGTCTTCACCGCGCACTCGATTCCGTTGCGCGCCGCGTCGCGGTGCGGCCAGGACCTCTACGCCAGGCAGGTCGCGCATTCCGCCAGCCTGGTCGCCGCCGCCGCGGGATACGCCGACTACGACCAGGTGTGGCAGTCGCGATCCGGTCCGCCGCAGGTGCCGTGGCTGGAGCCCGACATCGGCGATCAGCTCACCGCGTTGGCCGAGGCAGGCACCCGCGCGGTCGTCGTCTGTCCCATCGGATTCGTCGCCGACCACATCGAGGTGGTCTGGGATCTCGACAACGAGCTCAGGGAGCAGGCGGAGGCGGCGGGGATCGCCTTGGCCAGGGCCACGACGCCAAATGCGCAGCCGCGCTACGCCCGGCTCGCCCTCGACCTCGTCGACGAAGTGCTGACCGGCCGCGAACCGGCCAGGGTCGGCGGAGGAAGCGTGCCCGGATACGGGGCCAGCGTCAACGGGGCGCTGTGTACGCCCGCTTGCTCTAGCGACGCCAGGCCGACTGCAGAATCGCGCTGACCGCGGCCATCCGCGCCGACCGCACCACGCCAACCAGGGGGCGCAGCGCGTCGTTGGCGATTTGCATCTCCGACGACGACTGCAGTCCGATCGGCATCAGTCCTGAGCTGACGGTGATGATGGCGTCGACGTGAGCGGCGTTCTCCAGCACGCGAAGCGCCCGCTCCGGGGCGTGATCGGGTGCGCGGTGCAGCCGGGCCGACTCGAGCACCTGCTCGACGAGCCCGCGCGGGTCGGCGACGTCGGCTGAGGTCATCCCCGCCCGCAGCGTCACCAGTGCGTCGGCGGCGGACCGCACGGCGGAACGCAGTTCGTATTCTTCGTGACCCAGGTCGAGGTGTTCGCGTAGCGGCACCTCCGGCATCGAGTACACCGTCCAGGCCAGTGCGATCGGCTCGGGATAGTGGTCGGTGGACTCGTCGTCGGTGTGGTCGAAGTCGGGATCGTCCTCGTCGTAGGCGAACTCGGGCACCAGACCGACCGCGGTGGCCGTTCCGTGGGACACGATGAGCGCCTCGCCCGCCGAGATGGCGTCGACGGTGAACTGGGTGCCGGCCGGGAGTCCACGGACGTCGCCGGGGACCGGCAGCGCGACGGCCATCGCGGGTTCACCGGTGGGCGGACCGGCGGCGGTGCGCAGCGTTTGCAACAGGGAGACGGCGCCGGCATCGGTGAGGTCGGGCCATGGCAACCCGGTGCGATCGGCCGCGGCCGAATCGTAGGCGGTCGCGGAATGCCTTGGCGCCCATAGTGACAACGCATCCAAGACGTCGTCGGGCGCGGCGACGCCGGCAAGCCAGGCGTTGGCCCACACCGCGAGAGAAACACTGGGGCACCACATGATCCACGGAGTGTAGTCGTCGACGGCTTCGCGAGTGAGATTGCCAGTAGGCTGTGAACATGGGCGCGTTGATCTGGCTGGTAGCGGCGCTGGCGCTCGCCGGTGCGGAGGCGCTGACCGGTGATCTGTTCCTGCTGATGCTCAGTGGCGGTGCGTTGTCGGCCGCGGGGGCCAGCGCGGTGTTCGGCGGCCCGGTCTGGGTCGACGGCGTGGTGTTCGCGGCCGTGTCGATCCTGCTCTTGGTCGCGGTCCGGCCGGCGTTGCGACGGCGGTTCGCCGCCGGAACCGGGCTCCCCGAGCCGATGAAGGCGCTCGAAGGCAAGGGTGCGCTGGTGCTCGACAGGGTCGGGCGCCATGAAGGCCAGGTGAAGCTCGACGGGCAGGTCTGGACGGCTCGGCCGCTCAACGACGACGAAGTGTACGAACCGGGTGACCACGTGACGGTGGTGCGCATCGACGGTGCGACCGCAGTCGTCTTCAGGGGCATCTGAACCTAGGGAGGAACGGCAAATGGATGGTGCTTTCTTCGGGCTGATAGTGGCGGCGGTGCTGGTGATCTTCGCGATCATCGTCGTGGCGAAGTCGGTGAAGGTGATCCCGCAGGCCGAGGCCGCCGTGATCGAACGCCTTGGCCGCTACAGCAAGACGGTCTCCGGTCAGCTGACGTTGCTGCTGCCCTTCGTCGACAAGATCCGCGCCAGGGTCGACCTCCGGGAGCGGGTGGTGTCGTTCCCGCCGCAGCCGGTGATCACCGAGGACAACCTGACGGTCAACATCGACACCGTCGTCTACTTCCAGGTCACCGAGCCCCGGGCCGCGGTGTACGCGATCAGCAACTACATCGTCGGCGTCGAGCAGTTGACCACCACCACACTGCGCAACGTGGTCGGCGGCATGACCCTCGAGCAGGCCCTGACCTCACGCGACCAGATCAACGGCCAGCTCCGCGGAGTGCTCGACGAGGCCACCGGCCGTTGGGGTCTGCGCGTGGCCCGCGTCGAGCTCCGCAGCATCGACCCGCCGCCGTCGATCCAGGACTCGATGGAGAAGCAGATGCGCGCCGACCGCGAGAAGCGCGCCATGATCCTGACCGCCGAGGGCAACCGGGAAGCGTCGATCAAGCAGGCGGAGGGGCAGAAGCAGGCGCAGATCCTCTCCGCGGAGGGCGCCAAGCAGGCCGCGATCCTCGCGGCCGAGGCGGACCGGCAGTCCCGGATGCTGCGCGCCCAGGGTGAGCGCGCCGCGTCGTATCTCAAGGCCCAGGGTGAGGCGAAGGCGATCGAGAAGACCTTCGCCGCGATCAAGGCCGGGCGGCCAACCCCGGAGATGTTGGCCTACCAATATCTTCAGACCCTGCCGGAGATGGCCAAGGGCGAGGCCAACAAGGTGTGGCTGGTTCCCAGCGACTTCGGTTCGGCGCTCGAGGGATTCACCAAGATGCTGGGCGCCCCCGGCTCGGACGGCGTCTTCCGCTACACGCCGTCACCGGTGGAGGAGAACCTGCCCAAGCCGGAGGACGACACCGACGAGGTGGCCGGCTGGTTCGACACCAAGACCGATCCGGAGATCGCCCAGGCCGTCGCGCAGGCGGTGGCCGAGGCACGAACCCCCGTGGCCGGGGCACTCCCGCAGTACGCACCGCTGTCGCAGCAGGCCCAACCGCCGGCCAACGACTACTCGCAACCGCCTGCGCCACGCCACGGGAACCGGGACCACGAGTGAGTGCGCTGACGTCGCAGAAGACCTACGCGGTGCTCGCGGCGATGCAAGCCGGCGACGCCGTGGCATGCGCCCTGATGGTTCCGCCGATCAAGAAGGCCTTCGACGACGTCGGACTCGCCGAGGAACTGCGGCCGGTGATTCCCGTGGTCAAGGCCGCGTCGGCCGTCGGGCTGCTGTCGGTGTACCGGTTTCCGCGGCTGGCCCGGCTGACCACGTTCATGTTGACCGTGTACTTCGTGCTGGCGGTGGCGTTTCACGTCAAGGCCAAGGACTGGAGTCCCGGGCTGGTCGCGGCGACGTCGTTCCTCGGGTTGTTTGGGGCGATGACCGTCAGGGGGCCGGAGTCCCGGCGCTAGCCACCGGGTCGGCCTGCCGGTTCTGGCGACGGTGGCTGCGGATCTCGTAGACCAACCCGGCCACGCCGAGGCTGGCGGTGGCAAGCGAGATGAGGAAGAGCAGCGGGCTGACGTTTCCCGTGAGCGCGTCGCCGAGGATCACGATCGCCGCCGTGCCTGGCAACAGGCCGACGAAGGACGCGATCGCGAAGGGTACGGGCCGGACGGCAGACGCGCCCGCCGCGTAGTTGAGTACCGAGAACGGCACCGCGGGGATCATGCGCATGGACAGCACGGTCGGCCACCCGCGCTGCCGCAGCCGAGCGTCGACCATCTCCACCCGCGGATGCGACACCAACCGGTTGAGCTGAAGTCCGGCGGCTCGAACGAGGAACAGTGCGACGACGGCGCTGATCGTGGATGCCACCACGGCCAGTGACACGCCGAGCAGCGGGCCGAACAACAGGCCCGCCGAGAGCGTGAAGGCGGTGCGCGGGAACGGGAAGATCGTGACCACGACGTGGGCGAGGAAGAACACCAGCGGGAACCAGGGACCGGCGGAGGTGGCCCAGTCACGCATCTGCACCGCGGTGGGCAACGGCACCAAATAGGCCACTGCGACGAGAATCACAACGGCGGCCACGGTAGCCACCAACTTGCGGCGGGGAACCTGGGCCGCGGTCGACGCGATTGCGCCCCGCACCGCACCCAACGTGCTGACTATCCCCTTCACGTCTACCGAGACTACGGGTCGGCGGACAGTCCCACGAGTCGGCGCGGCCGAGCTACCCGTCAGTAGCCTCGAGCCTGCCGGTTCGCGGCGTGACAGCGATCATTTAGCCTGTTGGACAGTTGTCAAGTCACACGCTGCATCAAGGTCGATGACAGGGGAGTCAACAGTGTCCGAACAGGTGTCCAGTTCGATCAGCATGGCTGAGTCGGACCGCGACCAATGGCGCGCTGCCGTCGCCGGAGTTCTTGCCAAGAGCAGCCGGAAGGATCCCGCCGACCTGGGCGCCGAACCGGAACGACTCCTGGATTCGCCGACGTACGAAGGCTTCCCCATCCGCCCGCTCTACACCGTCCTCGACGAGCGCCCCGAGCCGTCGTTGCCAGGTCAGTGGCCATACGTGCGCGGCGGCGACGCCCTGCGTGACGTCAAGTCCGGATGGAAGGTCGCCGAGTCGTTCCCGCTGGCCGGGCAGAAGGCGGTCTCCGACGGCAACGAGGCGGTGCTCGGCGCGCTCACCGACGGGGTGAGCGCGCTCGTACTTCGCGTTGGTGAGCACGGGGTCGACGTGGCGGAGCTCGACCGGCTGCTCGAGGGGGTGTTCCTCGAGCTGGTGCCGGTAATCCTCGAGTCCGGCGCGGACTACGTCGCCGCCGCCGACGCGGTTTTGGCACTGGTGTCCAACTTCGACGACGCCAAGCGCCGGGGCCTTTCGGTCGACCTCGGGGCCGATCCGTTGACCTCGGCATTGGGGGACCGCAGCGCCCCCAGCATCGACGAGGTGGTCACGACCGCCGCAAAGCTGACCGGCTTCGCCGGCGGGGTGCGGGCCGTGACCGTCGACGGGGCAGCCCTGCACGATCTCGGCGCCAGCGCCTCTTGGGAGCTTGCCGGCGCCGTCGCGGCCGGGGTCGCGTACCTGCGATTGCTATGCGACGGCGGCATCGCCGCACCTGATGCGCTCGCGCAAATATCGTTTCGCTACGGCGCCGACGACGACCAGTTCATGACCATCGCCAAGATGCGTGCGGCCCGCCAGCTGTGGGCAAGGGTCGCCGAGGTCGTCGGCCATCCCGAGGCGGGCGCAGCGACGATCCACGCCGTCACCTCGCGGGCCATGATGGCGCAGCGCGACCCCTGGGTGAACATGCTGCGCACCACGCTCGGCGCCTTCGGCGCGGGGGTGGGCGGCGCGGACACCGTCCAGGTGTACGAGTTCGACAGCTCCATCCCAGGCGGATTGCCAGGCGTGGCAAGGACTTTCGCGCGTCGGATGGCGCGCAACACGCAACTCCTTCTGCTGGAGGAGTCGCATCTGGGGCGCGTACTCGACCCGGCAGGCGGCTCCTGGTTCGTCGAGGACCTGACGCGCCGGCTCACCGAGGAAGCCTGGCGGCACTTCCAGGACGTCGAGGCCAGGGGCGGATTCGTCGAGGCCCGCGACCACGTCGCAGCCCAGATCGCCGAGGTCCGCGCAACGCGGAGCGACGACGTCGCGCACCGCCGCACCGCGCTCACCGGGGTCAACGAGTACCCGAACCTCACCGAAGCGCCACTCGCCGCATCGGATTCGACCTCGTCGGTGGCCCGGTACGCGGCCGGTTTCGAAGCCCTTCGCGACCGCTCGGACGCCTACCTGGCCGCTAGTGGCGCGCGACCGAAGGCCCTGCTGCTGCCGGTCGGACCACTCGCCGAACACAACGTCCGCACGTCCTTCGCCGCCAACCTGCTGGCTTCCGGGGGAGTCGAGACCGTCAACCCCGGCACGGTCAGCGCGGCCGGTGTCGCCCAGGCCGTGACCGAGGCCGGAGATCCGAGCGCCGTCGTGATCTGCGGAACCGACGCGCGCTATGCGGACGAGGCATCCGAGGTGGTGCGCGCGGCGCGCGCCGCGGGCGTCTCCCACGTCTACCTGGCCGGGCCTGCCAAGGCCGTCTCGGAGTCGGCCGACAAACCCGACGAGTACCTCACCGCCAAGATCGACGCGATCAACGCGCTGTCGACGCTGCTCACCCGATTGGGGGCCTGACATGACGGCTTTGGAGCCCAGGATCGTCAACTTCGCCGACGTCCCGCTGTACGGCGACGGCGCCCCGTCCGCCGCGACGCGAAAGGACGTGGACGAGCTGGTGGCCGCCGCGGCCGCCGCGCACGGTTACACCGCCGATCAACTCGACTGGCCGACGCCGGAGGGCGTCGACGTCAAACCGGTCTACGTCGCAGCCGATCGGGACGCCGTCGTCGAGGCCGGCTACCCGCTCGAGAGCTTCCCCGGCGCACCGCCGTTCGTGCGCGGGCCCTACCCGACCATGTACGTCAACCAGCCGTGGACCATTCGGCAGTACGCCGGATTCTCCACCGCCGCGGAGTCGAACGCGTTCTACCGCCGGAACCTCGCCGCCGGGCAGAAGGGTCTGTCGGTGGCGTTCGACCTGGCCACCCACCGTGGTTACGACTCGGATCATCCCCGGGTGGCAGGCGACGTCGGCATGGCCGGGGTGGCCATCGACTCGATCCTGGACATGCGGCAGCTCTTTGACGGCATCGACCTGTCGACCGTCTCGGTGTCGATGACGATGAACGGCGCCGTGCTGCCGATTCTGGCGCTGTACGTGGCGGCCGCCGAGGAGCAGGGCGTGCCGCCGGAGAAGTTGGCGGGGACCATCCAGAACGACATCCTCAAGGAGTTCATGGTCCGCAACACCTACATCTATCCGCCGAAGGCGTCGATGCGGATCATCTCGGACATCTTCGGATACACCAGCGTCAAGATGCCGAAGTACAACTCGATCTCGATCTCGGGCTATCACATTCAGGAGGCCGGAGCGACGGCCGACCTGGAGCTCGCCTACACCCTCGCCGACGGCGTCGAGTACATCAAGGCGGGGTTGGACGCCGGTCTCGACATCGACAAGTTCGCGCCGCGGCTGTCTTTCTTCTGGGGCATCGGGATGAACTTCTTCATGGAGGTGGCCAAGCTCCGCGCTGGCCGACTGCTGTGGAGTGAACTCGTCGCCCAGTTCGACCCCAAGAACGACAAGTCGCTGTCGCTGCGCACGCACTCGCAGACCTCGGGGTGGTCGTTGACGGCTCAGGACCCGTTCAACAACGTCGCCCGCACCTGCATCGAGGCGATGGCCGCCACCCAGGGTCACACCCAGTCACTGCACACCAACGCACTCGACGAGGCGCTGGCACTGCCCACCGACTTCTCCGCGCGAATCGCCCGCAACACGCAGCTGCTGCTGCAGCAGGAGTCCGGCACCACGAGGCCGATCGACCCGTGGGGCGGCTCGTACTACGTGGAGTGGTTGACCCATCAGTTGGCCGATAAGGCCCGTGCCCACATCGCCGAGGTCGCCGAGCACGGGGGCATGGCCCAAGCGATCGGTGAGGGAATCCCGAAGCTTCGCATCGAGGAGGCGGCCGCACGCACGCAGGCCCGCATCGACTCAGGGGCGCAGACGGTCATCGGCATCAACAAGTACCAGGTGGACTCCGACCAGGAGGTCGAGGTCCTCAAGGTCGAGAACAGCCGGGTGCGCGCCGAGCAGATCGCCAAGCTCGAACAGCTGCGTGCCGACCGAGACGAAGCGGCCACCCAGGCGGCACTGGCCGAGTTGACCCGCGCCGCAGAGGCTTCCGGTACCACCGACGGTCTCGCTGACAACCTGATGGCGTTGGCGATCGCCGCCGCGCGGGCCATGGCCACCGTCGGGGAGATCTCCGACGCGCTGGAGAAGGTCTACGGTCGTCATCAGGCAGAGATTCGCACCATCGCCGGTGTCTACCGGGACGAGGTTGGGAAGGGCCAGAACGTGCGAAACGTCGAAGCGGCAACGGAACTGGTCGAGAAGTTCGCCGAGGCCGACGGCCGTCGACCGCGCATCCTGGTCGCCAAGATGGGACAGGACGGTCACGACCGCGGCCAGAAGGTGATCGCGACGGCGTTCGCCGACATCGGCTTCGACGTCGACGTCGGCTCGTTGTTCTCCACGCCCGACGAGGTCGCCCGCCAGGCGGTCGACAACGACGTGCACGTCGTCGGGGTGTCCTCGCTGGCGGCCGGCCATCTCACGTTGGTTCCTGCGCTGCGCGACGCCCTCGCCGCAGCGGGCAGGCCCGACATCATGGTCGTGGTCGGCGGGGTGATTCCACCGGGCGACTTCGACGAGCTGTACGCCGCCGGCGCCACCGCCATCTTCCCGCCGGGCACCGTCATCGCCGACGCCGCGATCGGCCTGTTGGAGAAGCTGGCCGAGCGACTGGGATACAGCCTCTCCTAAATGGACCCGTCGGAGCTAGCTTCAGCCATTCGCGGCGGGGATCGATCCGCGCTGCCGCGGGCGATCACGCTCGTCGAGTCGACCAGGGTCGACCACCGCGAGACCGCCCAGCGGCTGCTGATGGAACTGATGCCCGACGCCGGAAAGGCCGTGCACGTCGGCATCACCGGCGTGCCAGGGGTGGGGAAGTCGACCATCATCGAGGCGCTCGGCATGTCGCTGATCGAGCAGGGCCATCGCGTGGCGGTCCTCGCCGTCGACCCGTCGTCGACGAGAACCGGCGGGTCGATCCTCGGCGACAAGACGCGGATGGCCCGGCTCGCCGTGCATCCCGACGCCTACATCCGGCCGTCGCCGACCTCGGGGACCCTCGGCGGCGTGGCCAAGGCCACCAGGGAGACGATCGTGCTGCTGGAAGCGGCCGGGTACGACGTCGTCCTGGTCGAGACGGTAGGCGTCGGCCAGTCCGAGGTGACGGTCGCCAACATGGTCGACACCTTCGTCTTCCTGACGCTGGCGCGCACCGGCGACCAGCTGCAAGGCATCAAGAAGGGCGTGCTCGAACTCGCCGACGTCGTCGTGGTCAACAAGGCGGACGGCCGACACGCCACCGAGGCGAAGGCCGCGGCCCGAGAGCTCAGCGGAGCCATCCGACTGCTGTATCCGCGCGAGACTCTCTGGCGCCCACCGGTGCTCACCGCAAGCGCGCTCGAGGGCACCGGTCTCGCTGAGCTCTGGGCGACCGTGCTCGAGCACCGCCGGGTCCTCACCGAGGCGGGGGAGTTCGACGCCCGCCGAAGTCGCCAGCAGGTGGAGTGGATGTGGTCGATGGTCCGCGACGCGGTGCTGGACAAGGTGTCCTCCAATGCGGGGGTCAAGGCCATCCGCGCCGACGTCGAGCAACGGGTCCGAGACGGCCTGCTGACTCCGGCGCTGGCTGCCCAGGAGATCCTGAAGCTCGTCTACTGACCGCAGGTGGAGCAAGACTGCGCTAATCGGCAACGGATCGGTAAACCCGCCGCGGAGTTTGCCGAGTTACCGGTAATTTCGTTCATTGTGATTCAGGCCATAGGCGGCCAGCGCAGCGCGGCGCTTCCGCACAACGTCCGTGGTGAGGCGGACCCCAGTTTTGCCTGCGCAGTGCGAGCCTTCGCTCAGCTCTTCCCGGGCAAACGGTTCGGCGGTGGTGCGCTGTGCGTCTATCTCGACGGCCAACCCGTCGTCGACGTGTGGACCGGATGGGCCGACCGGCGCGGCACCAGGCCGTGGACCGCCGACACCGGTGCGATGGTGTTCTCGGCGACGAAGGGCATGGCCTCCACGGTCATCCACCGGCTCGCCGACCGCGGTCTCGTCGACTACGACGCTCCCGTCGCGGACTACTGGCCTGCCTTCGGCGCCAAGGGCAAGGGTGGGGTCACGGTGCGCGAGTTGATGCGGCATCGGGCGGGGTTGTCGCAGCTCAACGGGGCTAGCGGGGCTGACTTGATGGATCACCTCCTGATGGAGGAGCGGATGGCCGCGGCCCCGATGGGGTGGCTGAAGGGCAAGCCGTCGTATCACGCGTTGACCTATGGCTGGTTGTTGTCGGGTTTGGCCCGCGCGGTCACCGGTCGCGGGATGCGGGAGCTGTTTCGGTCGGAGCTCGCGGGACCCCTGGACGTCGACGGCATTCATCTCGGCAGGCCGCCGGCCGATGCGCCGACCCAACCAGCTCGAATCATCGGACCGCAGAGCAGGTTTCAGAATCCGGTCGTCAACCTGCTGATGCCCCGCCTCGCCGCGCTGCCGTTCTCCGGAGGGCTGGGGTCGATGTACTTCCCGGGGATGAAGTCGACTGTGCAGGGCGACATGTCGTTGCTCGACGCAGAGTTGCCAGCAGCAAACGGCGTGGCGACCGCAAGGGCGCTGGCACGGATGTACGGGGCCATCGCGCACGGTGGCCAAATCGACGGCGCCCAGTTCCTTTCGGCCGACCTGGTGGCCAAGCTCAGCGGCCCGCCGAGCTTGCATCTCGACGGCGGGCTCATCATGCCGCTGTCGTTTCACCTCGGGTATCACGGCCTTCCGCTGGGCGGCATCCTGCCTGGATTCGGCCACGTCGGCCTCGGTGGGTCACTGGGCTGGGCCGACCCGCGCAGCGGCCTGGCCTTTGGTTTCGTGCACAATCGACTGCTGACCCCCTTGGTCGTGAGCGACCAGGCGGGGTTCGTGGCCACCGCCGCTTTGATACGGCGAGGTGTTTTCCTGGCTCGCAAGGACGGGTTCAACGCCGTCACGAAGCTTGGCGCTTCATTCTCCGGGCTCTCCACGGCGGTGTAACTCCGTCGGGGCGTGTATTTGTTCACTAATTTTCGCCCAGCCCGCGAGTGGGCCCAACGTGCTGACAATGTCCGTTGTCTGGCCGATCATGTTGTAGGACAGCCTGTTTCGCCAGAACCGGCTCTCCCGGGGCTAGAAAACGGCCCGTTTTCGAGGTATACGTTCGGTAATGTTGCCAGAGTGACAGTAGGTGCCCTTGTCGTTATCGGAGTGGATGTTGCCAGTGTTACGGCGATACGTTCGCAGAATCCTTCCGATACGTGGATCCGGCCGTCCGCGCTGGCGTCCGAACCTTGCGTAAACGCTGCGGCGAATCCTCGATACGCTGCGGCGACGCTGGGATCGAGGCCATCTCGCCGTCGCCGGGAATGCCGTCGGCGCAATTTTGACAACACGGATGGTCGAATATGGGCGACGATCTTGAATTGTTTGCCAGAAATTCACTCAGCGAAACGCTGATACCCGTCTTGGGCCATCGCTAAAAACGAACGTCTGCGTCAATATTTACCGTTTCCGCAGCGTATGCGCCTAAACGAGGTTGTTGGGACGAATAGGTAGCTGTCGGTGTAGTGTCCCGACCGAAGAATGTTGAAGTGGAAAGGGAGGTAACGGATTTGCCGAATTTTTCGTACTAATGGTTCGTACTTAAAGTTCGGTTTGCTGGTCCGGAACTCCTTACCAATACTCAACTCCAGGCGCACATGGAAAGGACACACAGCTGATCCATAGCGCCGGAGGACCGACGTCTTCGTGCAGCACAACCGGGTCGGGAGCCTTGGTTCGTTCGTTTGAGAGGGTGAAGTAAGTGGCAGAGACACCGGTCTCCCCAATCGCCGTGATCGGCATGGGGTGCCGACTTCCCGGCGGCATCGACTCGCCAGCGGGTCTGTGGGCTGCGTTGTTGCGCGGCGTCAACGCGGTGACGACGGTTCCGCTGGATCGCTGGGACGCCGAGGAGTACTTCGACCCGGAGCCCGGTGTGCCAGGACGGTCCGTCTCCAAGTGGGGCGCGTTCATCGACGACGTCGCCGGATTCGACGCCGACTTCTTCAACATCAACGAGCGCGAAGCGATCGCGATCGACCCCCAGCAGCGCCTCCTCCTGGAGACCGCGTGGGAAGCCGTCGAACACGCAGGCATCGACCCCGCGACCATCGCGAGCTCCCTCACCGGCGTCTTCATGGGGATGACCCACCAGGACTATCAGCTGCTCGCAGCCGACGCCAACGCCGTCGAAGGTCCGTACGGATTCACCGGCAGCAACTTCAGCTTGGCCTCGGGCCGCATCGCCTACCACCTCGGCGTGCACGGTCCCGCGTTCACGGTCGACTCCGCCTGCTCGTCGAGCCTGCTCGCCGTGCACATGGCGTGCCGCAGCCTGGACGACCGCGAGAGCGACATGGCCCTGGCCGGCGGCGTCTCCATCATGCTGGAACCCCGCAAGATGTCCTCCGGCTCGGCACAGGGCATGTTGTCCGCCACCGGCACCTGCCACGCCTTCGACGTGCACGCCGACGGCTTCGTGTCCGGCGAGGCGTCCGCAGTGCTGATGCTCAAGCGCCTCGACGACGCGCTCGCCGACGGTGACAACGTGTTGGCAGTCATCCGCGGGACGGCGGCCAACCAGGACGGTCACACCGTCAACATCGCAACCCCGTCGCGGGACGCGCAGACCAAGGTCTACGAGGCGGCCCTGGCGGCCGGTCACGTCGACGCCGCCACCATCGGCATGGTCGAGGCTCACGGCACCGGAACGCCGGTCGGCGACCCGATCGAATTCGCCAGCCTGGCGGCCGTCTACGGCAAGTCCGGGCCTGTTGCGCTCGGATCGGTGAAGACCAACTTCGGGCACGGCCAGTCCGCGTCGGGCGCGGTCGGGCTGATGAAGGCGATTCTGTCGCTGCAGCACGGCGTGGTGCCGAAGAACCTGCACTTCACCGAGATGCCGGACGAGATCGCCAGCATCGAGTCCAACCTCTTCATCCCGACCGAGGAAACCCCCTGGCCGGTCAAGGGCGACCACCCGCGGCGCGCCGCCGTGTCGTCCTACGGCCTGTCCGGAACGAACGTGCACGCCGTCCTCGAGCAGGCACCTGCCGCTCAGGCGACCCGCACCGTCGACTCGACGACGACACCCGAGCTGGCAGGTCCCAAGCTGTTCCCGCTGTCCGCCACGACGCCCGAGGAGCTGCGGCGCACGGCAGGCAGGCTCGCCGACTGGATCGAGAGCCAGACCGACGAGGACTCCGAGACGGACCTGTCCGACCTCGCGTACACGCTCGCTCGCCGACGCGCTCATCGTCCGGTCCGCACGGTCGTCCTCGCGAACGACCAGGCCGAGCTCGTCGCAGAACTCCGCCGGGTCGCCGACGGTGACGACCCGTACGAAGCCGCGGTCGGCAAGGGCGACCGCGGCCCCGTCTGGGTGTTCTCCGGGCATGGGTCGCAGTGGGCGGGCATGGGCTCGGCCCTGCTCGCCTCCGAACCGGTGTTCGCCAAGACCGTCGCAGAGATCGAACCGCTGATCGCCGCCGAATCCGGGTTCTCGGTCACCGAGGCCATGACCTCGGACGACGTCGTGACCGGCATGGACAACGTGCAGCCCACCGTGTTCGCCGTCCAGGTCGCGCTGGCCGCCACGATGAAGTCCCACGGCGTCGTGCCCGGCGCGGTGATCGGCCACTCGATGGGTGAGGTCGCCGCCGCCGTCGTCTCCGAAGCTCTCTCGCTGGAGGACGGCGTCAAGGTCATCTGCCGCCGGTCCCGCCTGATGGCCACCCTCGACGGGTCCGGTGCCATGGCGTCGGTCGAGCTGCCCGCCCAGCAGGTGCTCTCCGAACTCGCGGCGCGTGGCGTCAACGACGTCGTGCTTTCGGTCGTCGCCTCCCCGCAGTCCGCGGTCGTCGGTGGCGCCAAGGAGTCGGTGCGCAAGCTGGCCGCCGAATGGGAAGCCCGCGGCGTCATGGCCCGCGAGATCGCCGTCGACGTCGCCTCGCACTCCCCGCAGGTCGACCCGATCCTCGACGAGCTGACCGAGGCGTTGCAGGACATCGAGCCGAACGAGCCGACGGTGCCGTACTACTCGTCGACGCTGTACGACCCCCGCGACCCCGCCGACTTCGACGCGTACTACTGGGCCGACAACCTGCGCCACGCGGTGCGCTTCGCCGCCGCCGTGCAGGCCGCGCTCGAAGACGGCTACCGCGTGTTCGGCGAACTCTCGCCGCACCCGCTGCTCACCTACGCGGTGGACCAGAACGCACGCAGCCTCGACGTCCGCCTCGCCGCCCTTGCCAGCATCCGCCGCGAGCAGGAGCTTCCCCATGGGCTCCGTGGGTTCGTTGCCGCCTTGCACGGTGCGGGTGCCGCGGTCGACTTCGCCGCTTTGTGGCCGGTCGGCGCGCTCGTCGACGCGCCCCTTCCGACGTTCAACCACCCGCGTCTGATGCTCACCAGGGACGGACAGGAGCAGGGCACGTCGACCCTTGCCGTCCATCCGCTGCTCGGGGCGCACGTCCGGCTGCCAGAGGAGCCGGAGCGCCACGTGTGGCAGTCCGACGTCGGCACCGACGCGCAGCCGTGGCTCGCCGACCATCAGGTGCACGGCGTCGCGGCGCTGCCCGGCACCGCCTACTGCGAAATGGCGATCTCCGCGGCCCGCACCGTCCTCGGCGAGGCGTCGGAGGCGCGCGACCTCGTGTTCGAGGACCTGCTGCTGCTCGAGGGCCACACGCCGATCTCCGCAGTGGCGTCGCTCACCTCGGACGGCGTCACCGACTTCCAGGTGACGACCCGGCTCGAGGGTCAGGAGGTCCGACGGGCCTCCGCGGTGCTCCAGACGGTCGACGAGGCACCCGAAAAGGCCGCCTACGACGTGGCCGCGCTGCTCGCCGAGCACCCCGTTGACCTGACCGGCGCCGAGATGCGCGACTGGTACGACGCCAGGGGCATCCAGTACGGGCCTGCGTTCAGCGGTCTGACGGCGGCTCACACGACCCAGGGTCCCGGCGGTTCGGTGCTCGCCGAGGTCGCGCTGCCCGGCTCCATCCGGTCACAGCAGGGCGCGTACGGGATCCATCCCGCACTGCTGGACGTCTGCTTCCAGGCCGTCGGCGCTCACCCCGATCTCCACACCGACCACACCGGCACGCTGATGCTGCCGTTGGGCGTGCGGCGACTGCGGGCCCACTCGTCGACGCGCAACGCCCACTACTGCTACGTGCAGCTGGTGAACGCCAGCGCCGGGTCGGTCGAGGTCGACGTCGAGGTTCTCGACGAGCACGGCGCCGTCCTGCTGACCGTGGGAGGCCTTCGCCTCGGCACGGGTGTCTCCGAGCAGGGGCTGCGCGACAAGCGGCTCAACGAGCGGCTGTTGACCATCGACTGGCGGCGCCAGGAAACGCCAGCCACCGACGTGGTCGGACACGGGCACTGGCTGCTGATCAGCACCTCCGACGAGTCCGACATGCTCGCGCACCAGCTGGCCGACGTGCTGAAGGCCGGCGAAGCCGACGTGACCGCGATGACGTGGAGTTCCGACGGCGATCACGCCGCCAACGCCGAGTTGCTGCGCCGGACCCTCGTCGCCCGCCCCAGTGCGGGCATCGTGGTGGTGCAGGATCCGCGCTCCGCCGACGCCGACCTGGTCGCCGACGGGGCCGACCACGTGCGTCACCTCGTGCGCATCGCCAAGGTGCTCCCGGACGTCGCAGGCGAGCCGCCGCGGCTGTTCGTCGTAACCAGGGGTGCGCAGACCGTGCTCCCCGGCGACCTGCCGAACCTCGCCCAGGGTGGCCTTCGTGGCCTCGTCAGGGTCATCGGGATGGAGCATCCACGGATGCGGCCCACCCAGATCGACGTCGACGACGCCACCGACGTCAGGCTGGTCGGTGCCGAGCTGCTCTCGCTGTCCGACGAGGACGAGACGGCGTGGCGCGACGGTCACTACTACACGGCCCGGCTCAACGTGACGCCGCTGCAGCCCGAAGAGCGCCACAGCACCGTGGTGCACCCCGACCGTGACGGAATGCGACTGCAGATCCGCACGCCGGGAGACCTGCAGTCGGCCGAACTGGTCAGCTACGAACGGACGGCACCGGGACCCGGCCAGATCGAAGTGGCGGTCTCGGCGTCGAACCTGAACTTCGCCGACGTCCTGGTCGCCTACGGTCGCTACCCGTCCTTCGAGGGACGCATGCCCCAACTGGGTGCGGACTTCGCCGGCGTGGTCACCGCCGTCGGTGCCGGGGTCACCGACCACGAGATCGGCGACCGCGTCGCGGGCATCTCGGCCACCGGTGCGTGGTGCACGTTCGTCACCTGCGATGCGAACCTCGCGGTGCGCATCCCCGGTGAACTGCCGGACGCCACGGCTGCCGCCGTGCCGAGCGCTCATGCGACCGCGTGGTACTCGCTGCACAACCTGGCCAGGATCAGCTCCGGTGACAAGGTGCTGATCCACTCCGCCACCGGTGGAGTCGGACAGGCCGCGGTTGCCATCGCCCAGGCCGCCGGTGCGGAGATCTACGCGACCGCCGGCAGCCCCGAGCGTCGAAAGATGCTCAACGACATGGGTGTTGCGCACGTCTACGACTCGCGCAGCACCAAGTTCGCCGACGAGATCCGGCGTGACACCGACGGCTACGGAGTCGACGTCGTGCTCAACTCGCTGCCGGGTGCCGCGCAGCGGGCCGGCCTCGAGCTGCTGACCTTCGGTGGCCGCTTCGTCGAGATCGGCAAGCGAGACATCTACGGCGACACCAAGATGGGGCTGTTCCCGTTCCGCAGGAACCTGTCCTTCTACGCCGTCGACCTCGCGCTGCTGACCCTCGTCGCACCGGACACGCTGCGCGGCCTCCTCGAGGTCGTCTACCAGCAGATCGCCGACGGGACGCTGCCACCGCCGCAGACCACGCACTACCCGCTGGCCAACGGCGCCAACGCAATCCGTGCGATGGGTGCTGCCGAACACACCGGCAAGCTGGTGCTCGACGTTCCGCGCACCGGTCAGTTCGCCGCCGTGGTTCCCGCCGAGCGGGCGCCGGCGTTCCGTGCCGACGGCGCGTACGTCGTCACCGGTGGACTCGGTGGTCTCGGATTGTTCCTGGCCGAGAAGATGGCGGCGTCCGGATGCGGGCGCATCATCCTCAACGGCCGGTCCGCGCCGAAACCGGAGACGCTGCGCGTCATCGAGCGGCTCCGCCAGTCGGGCACCGAGGTCGAGGTCGAACTCGGTGACGTGTCCGATGCGACGACGGCCGCCCGCATGGTCGCCGCGGCGACCGCCACCGGGATTCCGTTGCGCGGTGTGCTGCACGCGGCTGCCGTCATCGAGGACGCCACGCTCGGGAACATCACCGACGAATTGATCGACCGGGACTGGGCGCCGAAGGCGTTGGGCGCGTGGCGCCTTCACGAAGCCACCGCAACCTCTCCGCTGGACTGGTTCTGCTGCTTCTCGTCGGCTGCCGCCATGGTTGGCTCGCCGGGGCAGGGCGCCTACGCGGCCGCGAACAGCTGGCTGGACTCCTTCGCGCGGTGGCGCCGCGCCCAGGACCTGCCTGCCCAGGTGGTGGCGTGGGGTGCGTGGGCCCAGATCGGTGCCGGCCAGGCCATGGCCGACAACGACGGCATGGCCATCGACCCCGAAGACGGCGCGTACGCGTTCGACACCCTGATGCGTCACACCCGGGTCTACAGCGGGTACGCGCCGGTCGCGGGTGCCGCCTGGCTGACCGCGTTCGCGCAGACCAGCCCGTTCGCCGAGGCGTTCGCCTCGATGGGACAGGATCGTTCGGGATCGAGCGAGTTCCTCGAGGAGCTGCGCCTGTTGCCGCGCGAGGAGTGGGCTGCCCGCGTGCGACGCTTGATCTCCGAGGAGATGAGCCTCATCCTGCGGCGATCGGTCGACGCTGACCGACCGCTGTCGGAGTACGGTCTCGACTCCCTCGGCACGCTGGAGTTGCGGACCCGGTTGGAGTCCGAGACCGGCGTGCGGATCGGCTCGACCGACGTAACCACGGTGCGCGGGCTTGCCGAACGGCTCAGCGAGTTGATCGCGATCGATCTCGACGTCGACTCCGCCGTGCCGGCGGTGTCACCATGACCATCGAATTTGCGCCGACGACGTCGCTCACCGAATTTTCAGTACCAGGGGAGAGATAGATGGTTGCGATCAAGGCGATCCACGACTGGATCGGGGCATCCGGTGACGTGGTGTCGTGGCACCCCTCGCCCGCAAGTCGGGCCAAGGTGCTCAAGGCGCCGGTGAGTGCCGTGCCGCCCAGTTATCAGCAGGCGCAGCACATTCGGGGCTACCTGGATCACATCTCCAAGGGCACCGACATGGCGCGGCTCAACATTCCCGCGTGGGACATGCAGGGGCAGTGCGACCTGCGGGCGATGTCGCACGTCATCAACGCCTACCTGCGCCGCCACGACACGTACCACAGCTGGTTCGAGGTCGTCGACGACGGGGAAATCGTGCGGCATACCGTCGACAACCCGCGCGACGTCAACTTCGTGCCGACCAAGTACGGCGAGATGACGGCGACCGAGTGGCGCGAGCACGTGCTCTCCACGCCCAATCCGCTTCAGTGGGACTGCTTCTCGTTCGGCATCATCCAGCGCGCCGACCACTTCACCTTCTACATCAGCATCGACCACGTGCACACCGACGCGATGTTCATGGGCTTGGTGCTGGTGGAGATCCACATGATGTACGCCGCCCTCGTCAGCGGTGCGGGTCCGATTCCCCTGCCCACGGCGGGCAGCTACGACGAGTACTGCGTCCGGCAGAAGCAGCTGTTGTCCAACCTCACGCTGGAGTCGCCGGAGGTGCGGGAGTGGATCCGCTTCGCCGAGTGCAACGACGGCACGCTTCCGCACTTCCCGTTCCCGCTCGGCGATCCGCCGTGGTCCAAGACCGGTGATCTGCTGACGGTGCGGTTGCTGGACAAGCAGCAGTCGGAACGGTTCGAGGCGGCCTGCACCGCGGCGGGCGCCCGCTTCATCGGAGGCGTATTCGCCTGCGCCGCAATGGCGCAGGAGGCGCTCACGGGGTCAACGGATTATCACGTGATCACGCCGATCACGACCCGGTCGACGCCAGAGGAATTCCAGACCACGGGTTGGTTCACGGGCGTGGTTCCCGTCTCGGTGACCGTCGACCCCAAGAACTTCGGCGACACCGCGCGGGCAGCGCAACGCTCGTTCGACAGCCGGATGCCGTTGGGGCCCATCCCGTTCGACCGCGTGCTCGAACTGGCCGACGGCGAACTTGGACTGCGCCCGCCGGTTCCCGGCGTGCCGATGGTCTCGTTCCTCGACGCCGGCCTTCCGCCGTTGTCGGCGAGCATCATCGCCGAGTGGGAGCGGATGAACGGCAGGGTCTTCAGCGACGCGCGCTCCGCGTATCAGATCGGATTGTGGGTCAACCGTGGCGAGCGGGAGACCTCGGTCACGGTGGCCTTCCCCGACAACCCGATTGCCCGGGAATCCATCGAGCGCTACCTGGCGGCCATGACCGCGGTTTACCTCGGCGTTGCCGACGGAGCCGTGGTGGCACCTGCCCGCGCCCACGTGCGGCACGGGGAGGCATTGCGCCGCAACAGCGTTCGCGACCGCGAGCCACTGTTGCCGATGGCCAAGGGCTGACCCACGGTGTCGTCGGAGATTGAGGCGGAGACTCAGCCACCCGCCGAGTCCCTGCTCGACTACGTCGACCAGGCGTTGTTCCTCGGCCTGCGCGCCACGGGACAGTCCGCGGCAATGCAGATGGTGTGGGTCTACGACGACGCGCCGGACTGGGACGAGCTGCGACGGTTCCACCAGGACTTCGGTTTTGGCTTGGCGGGCAGGCTGATCGAGCCGTCGGTGCTGCCGTTCGGCCGGCACCGATGGGTGTCCGCACTCGGTCCCGCCGCCCCCCTCGACGTGGCGACGACACCTCGGCCGCGTGCCGAGCTCAGCGACTGGATCGACGAACGGGCTCAGCTGCCGATCGACCCGGAGCAGGGCCCCGCGTGGCACATGGCCGTGCAACCGCTCGACGACGGGGCGACGGCCGTCACCCTGGTCGGATCCCACTGCATCGGCGACGGTGGGGCGGCCTTCCTTTCGGTGTTCGAGGCGGTGATGGGAGCTCGGCGCGATCTGGGCTACCCGCTGCCCAAGTCCCGCACCCGGCGCCAGGCCCTTGCCGCCGACGCCCGTCAGACGCTGCGTGACCTGCCGGAGGTGGGTCGGACACTCGTCGCGGCCGGGAAGTTCCTCAAGGCGAGGCGGCGGGGCACGTCGACGTCGGCCGCGCCGAGCCAGAAGAAGCCCGTCGTCGCCCGTCCCGACGAGACGGTGATCGTGCCGGCCATCTCGGCGTTCGTCGACTTGGCGCAGTGGGACGCGCGCGCCGAAGCGCTTGGTGGAAACGGGCATTCGCTGCAGGCAGGTCTGGCGGCGCGGCTCGCCGTGCACCAGGGCCGAGCGCTCGCCGCAGATGGAACGGTGGGGTTGATCGTCCCGATCAACGACCGCACGTTGGAGGACACCAGGGCCAACGCGGTCAAGCTGGCCTACGTCCGCGTCGACCCGACCCACGTCGCGAAGGACCTGACCGACACCCGCACCGCCGTGCGGGAGGCGCTCAAGGTGATGCGGGAGAAGCCGGACGAGGCACTGGCCCTTCTGCCGCTGAACCCGTTCGTCCCCAAGGTGGCCGTCCGGCACACTGCGGACCTGGCCTTCGGCTTCACCGATCAACCGGTGTCGAGCTCTAACATCGGCGATCTTCCCGTCCAGGTCGCCAGCCCCGGCGGCGCGCCTGCCCAACAGGTGATGCTGCGGGGCATCGACCAGCACATCACCCGCGGGGTGCTCGAAGAGCGCAGCGGACTGTTGACGGTGGTGTCCGGACGGTTGGACGGCAAGGTCACGATCACCGTCGTCGGCTACCAACCGGGCGTCGAGAACACCAAGCAGGCGCTGCGAGACCGATTGGCGGCCGTCCTCGAGGAGTTCGAACTCACCGCGGTGATCGTGTGACCGACCGGTTGGCCTACATCGACCAGGCGACGTTCCTGTCGATGCAGGCGAACGACTACCGCTCACAGTTGGTCCAGTACGTCTGGGTGTACACCCATCCCGTCGACGAGGAACGGTTGCGGCGCTTTCATCGCAACGTCGGGTTCGGGTTTGCCGGACGGTTGATCGAGCCGTCGATCCTGCCCTTCGGCAGGCATCGCTGGGTCACCGCGACCGGACCCGCCGCCCCCCTCGACGTCGAGGACGCGAGGCCGCCGGGGGAGCTGGGAACCTGGCTCGACGAACGGTCCCAGCGGCGCGTCGACCCGGTCCACGGGCCGGGATGGCATCTCGGGGTGCTCCCGATGACCGACGGCACGACGGCGGTCACGCTGGTGGCGTCACACTGCCTGATGGATCACGGCGCGGCGGTGAGCACGATGACCGACGCGATCGACGACACCCCTCGCGACTTCGGTTACGGCGAGCCGCGAGCGCGGACCCGGCGAGCGGCGCTGGCCTCCGATCTTCGGCAGGTGGCACGCGACCTCCCCGAACTCGGCCGCACCGTCGTCACCGCGGCGAAGTACGCCTACCGCAGCCGCAAGGAGATCTCCGCGTCCCGGCCACCGGCGGCGCTGGGTGGTCCCGACGGGCCGCTGGTGCTGCCCGCGGTGTCGGCCGTCGTGGACCTGGGGGATTGGGACGCCCGTGCCAGTGACTTGGGCGGCACGGGGTATTCGCTTCTCGCCGGCTTCGCCGCCGTGCTCGGCGAGCGGATGGGCCGGGCCAGACCGGCCGACGGCGCCGTCACCCTGATGATCGCGTTGAGCGATCGGGACGGGCGCGACGACCGGCGCGGCAACGCCATGCAGATTGCCTCGGCGACGGTCGACCCCAGCTCGGCGACCACGAACCTGACGGCAGCCAGAGCGGCCGTGCGAGAGGCACTCGCGGCGCTGCGCGACGGGCACGACGACAAGCACGCGCTCCTTCCGATCACGCCGTTCGTGCCGATTCGCGCCGTCCGGCGCACCGCCGATGTCATCTTCGGCGACCTCCCGGTGTCCTGTTCCAACCTCGGGGACGTGCCGCCTGCGCTGTCGCGCATCGACGGAACCGAGGCCGAGTACATGCTGTTCCGGCCCGTCGACCAGGGCGTGACGCGTGCCGCCCTCGAGCGCGCGGGCGGTCAGCTCGTGGTGGCTGCCGGACGGAATGCCGGTCACGTCTCGGTCAACGTCGTCGGTTACGAAGTGGGAGCCGAGAACACCCGAGAGTGGCTTGCCGACAAGACGGTTCGCACACTGAGCGACTTCGGGCTCAAGGGCACCCTCATCTAGGGCGGCCTGCGTCAGCCGCCGCCTCGAGCAGGTCGGCCGCCCTGGCCGCCGCATGTGTCGGCGACGTCATCCGCGTCGCCGCCTCGCGGGCACGCTCCTGGTATTCGGGCGTCAGAGCCGTCCGCAGCGCCTTGGTCAGGGAGCGGGCGTCGGTGCTCGAGAAGCGCCGGGCCACACCCACTTTCAGGCGGTTCACCTTGCCCGCCCAGACCGGCTGATCGGCCGACACCCAGAGGACGACGGTCGGCACACCCGAACGCACGCTGGCTGCCACCGTGCCCGCGCCGCCGTGGTGAACGACAGCCCGGCAGGCCGGGAACACCTTCGAGTGGTTGACCGCGCCGACGAGCCGCACGTGGTCGTCGACCGGGGTGCCTGCCACGTCCCACACGCCCGTGCTGATCACTGCCCGCTCGCCGAGTTCGGCGCACACGGCGGCGATCATCTCGATGGCGGCGGCGGGATCCTCGACCGGCATGCTGCCGAAGCCGAAGTAGATCGGTGGCGTGCCGTCGGCCATCCACGCGAGCAGTTCCTCGTCGCCGGGGGTGGGTAGTTCGAGGGACAGCGACCCCACCAACGGACGGACCCCGTGCCACTCCTCGGCGAGACCGGGGAAGAACACCTCGTCGTAGGCCTGGATCTCCAGGGCACCACCCTCGACGATGCGTCGAATGGCACGCACCTTGGCCCGCGGTAGACCCAGCGCGTCGCGCTGGGCATTCTCGGCCTGGCTCAGCACCTTCCAGTGCGCCCACTCGACGGTCGACCAACCGGTGTGCAGCACTGGCCGCGGTAGCGGAACGGGCAGCACCTGGGCGTTCTCACGGCACGGGAAGTAGTGCAGCGCGGCCAGGGGGAGGTGCGCCGCCTCCGCGACGTTGGCCGCGACTTCCTGGTAGGTCGTGCCCGTCAGAATCAAATCAGCGCCGTCTGCGAGCGTCGACAGCGTCGTGCTCATCTCGGCCCAGCCCTCGGTGACGTAGTCGCGGCTGCGCCGCAGGACCGTCATCGGGTTCTGCAGTTTCCACCAGTCCTTGAAGATGTCCGCCTCGAGCTGCTTCTGCGAATCGACGCCGTAGGTGGCGGCCGGTCCTAGTCCGACACCGTCGACGAACCGGACCAGGTTCGGTGGCACTGCCAGCCGTACGCGATGGCCGCGGCGGGTTAGCTCGAGGGCTAGGGCCGCACACGGTTCCACGTCGCCGCGCGTGCCGTGCACGGCGA
This sequence comes from Mycolicibacterium hodleri, assembly GCA_006864685.1. Taxonomy (GTDB): domain Bacteria; phylum Actinomycetota; class Actinomycetes; order Mycobacteriales; family Mycobacteriaceae; genus Mycobacterium; species Mycobacterium hodleri_B. The sequence goes on from VIFX01000012.1 coordinate 73,139, forward strand.
CCGCAAACGTCTTCGGCGTCGCGACCTCAGGCATGAGTCGAATTCATCCAAAGGTACGAATTTCCGCTGCTTCCAAGGGCTGCTTTGAATTCAGGCACGAGCACACATGATTACAGCACGTCGGCCGCTGTGGCGTTGCTGCCAGTGGCGGTCGGTAGCAACCTAACCGACGTCGGGTGGTTGCTGGTCGGTGTAACCTCACATGGTGTTCAGCCGCGCCGATATCCGTGGCGCCTCTGTTCATGGGGCGTTCGAATCGTTAGGTCGATTCGTCGTTCGGCGACCCGTGATGATCCTCGGGTCGTGGCTCGTCCTCCTGGCGGCGTTGTTCATTCTGATCGATCCGCTGTTCACGGTGGCGCAGAAGAAGCCACCGGATCTGTTGCCGAAGGATTCGCCGATCCTGGCGTCCACGGAGCTCATGAAGAGCGCCTTCAAGCAAGCTGACGGCGGAAACGTCGCCGTCGTCGTGCTGTCGAGCGACCACCCACTCGGCAAGCCCGAAGAGGACGTCTACCGGCGGGTGGTCAGCCGGCTCAAGGAAGACACGGAGAACGTGAAGTCCACCCAGGACTTCGTGACGATCCCCGAGCTTCGCGAAGCGATGACCAGCAAGGACAAGCAGGCCTGGACCTTGCCGGTCAGCATTGCCGGCAACATGGGAACGGCCAAGGGTCAAGCGGCCTACGGCAAAGCGCTCAAGGCGGTGAACGAGGCCGCAGAGGGCTCGAATCTCAAGGTGAACGTCGTCGGTGCGTCGGCGACCTTCGCCGACCTCAACGAGATCGGCGTCAAAGACCAGACCATCATCGAGATATCGACCGTGGTCACGATCTTCACCATTCTCATAATCGTGTATCGCAACCTGGTCGCGATGCTCATGCCGTTGATCACCATCGGCGTGTCGATGGGTGTCGCGCAGCAGGTGGTGGCCGGCCTCGGCGAAGTGGGTTTGCCGCTTGGCCCGCAGACCATCGTCTTGATGACCGGCATGATGATGGGCGCCGGCGTCGACTATGCGGTGTTCCTGTTCAGTCGATATCAGGAGTGCATTCGAGATGGAATGAACTCCGACGACGCCGTGGTGGCCTCGATCGCCACGATCGGCGAAGTCGTCGCGGGCTCGGCGGCAACCGTTGCCCTGACCTTCATGGGACTGTCCTTTGCCACCCTTGGTGTGTTCCTGACCGTTGGCCCGTCGCTGTCGGTGACGATCTTGATTGCGGTGCTCGGCGCACTGACGATCCTGCCTTCGCTCATGGTGCTGGCGGGACGACGCGGCTGGATAAAGCCCCGCAAGGACATCACGGGGCGCTTCTGGCGGCGTACGGCGGTTCAGATCGTCCGCAAGCCAAGGATTCACCTGGTGGCCAGCCTGGTGGTGCTGCTCGCCCTCGCGGCCTGCACGTCGATGATCAAGTACAACTACGACGACCGCAGGAACCTGCCCGACGACGCCCCGAGCAACCTCGGGTACGAGGCGTTGACCAAGCACTTCCCGGTCAGTGCCACCATGCAGCAGTTCATCATGGTGCACGACCCAGACGTCGACCTTCGGTCGCCGAAGTCTCTGGCCGATCTCGAGCAGATGGCGCAGCGCATCAGCCAGGTGCCTGGCATCGACCTGGTGCGGGGCATCACCAGACCAACCGGCGAGATGCTCAACGAGGCCAAGTCGACCTACCAGGCCGGCGAGGTCGGCTCCAAACTCGCCGACGCGTCGGGGTTGATCGCGACCAACGACCAGAACCTCAATTTGCTGGCCGGCGGCGCGCATCAGCTGGCCGACGTGAACAACCAGATCCGTCTCCAGATACTCGGCTCGATGGGGTCGATTCGCGAGGTGTTCCAAGGGCTGCTCGAGATCAAGAAGGCCATGGGTGACGACGTCACCTTCGACGACCTTGAAAAGAAGGCCGCCATCCTCGCCAACATGAACACCGTCGGTGACTCCCTCGGTCAGAGCTTGGACACGGTCACCAACGCCTACGACTCGTCGAGGTCCATGCTCGTCGTGCTGAACAGCAGCATGGCGTGCAACATCGACCCCGCATGCGTGTCGTCTCGCGCCGAACTGCAGCGCCGGGTGGACGGCTACAACCCCGGCGACATCGCCTATCTGAAGGCACTCAGCGCCGGATTGAAGGAAACCAAGGGCACCGACCGGCTCGACGACACCATCCGCAAGGTCGGCAGCAACCTCGAGCGGGCCTTCAACGGCCTGCAGCAGCTTGGCATCGAGGACGAAAGCGATCTGGACCGCAAGCTCGGCGAACTGCGCCAGGGGGCGAACAAGCTGGCAGATTCCAGCAAGCAGCTCGCGGACGGCGTTCAGCTCCTCGTCGACCAGACCCGGAAGATCGGCGGCGGCCTCGACCAGGCGTCTGGGTTCCTGCTGGCGATGAAACGCGATGCTTCGGATCCTGCGATGTCGGGCTTCTACATCCCCCCGCAGATCTTGACTCAGGCCGAGTTCAAAAAGGCCGCCCAGCTGTTCGTCTCCCAGGACGGTCACACCATCAGGTACCTGGTGCAGACGGCACTGAATCCGTTTGGCGTCGAGGCCATGGACCAGGTCGACGACATCCTCACCGCGGCCAACAGTGCGCGACCCAACACGAGTCTCGAAAATGCCCAGATCGACATGGTGGGATTCTCGGCGCTCAACAACGACATCCGCAATCACTACAACTCGGACCTGAACTACATCGTCATCATGACGCTGGTCGTCGTGTTCCTGATCCTGGCCCTCATTCTGCGGGCCATCGTCGCACCCCTTTACCTGGTGGCGTCGGTGGTGCTGTCGTTCCTCTCCGCCATGGGCATCGGCGTGGTGTTCTTCCAGTTCATCCTGGGTCAGGACATCTACTGGAGTGTCTCCGGAATGGCGTTCCTGGTGTTGGTCGCGGTCGGGGCCGATTACAACTTGCTGCTCATTTCCCGGATCCGCGACGAGGCCAAGCTCGGAGTGCCCTCGGCGGTGATCAGGACGGTCGGGGCCACGGGCGGCGTCATCACCTCGGCGGGGTTGATCTTCGCCGCGTCGATGCTCGCGCTCACGGTGAGCAGCCTCGCCACGGTCGTGCAGTTGGGCTTCGTGATCGGCGTCGGCCTTTTGTTGGACACGTTCATCGTGCGCACGATCACCGTGCCCGCCATGGCCGTGTTGGTCGGCGACAAGAACTGGTGGCCGTCGAAGACGCCCCGGCAGTTGCTCGACGCGATTCGGCGCAGCGCCGCGGAGCGGTCCGCTGCCGCCGCTGCTGACCAGCAATGGCTCGACGAGCACGGTGACGACGACACCGGCCCCGTCACGATGGCCCGCAACCCTGACGACGATGACGACGACGACCTAGCTGACGAGACCGACCAGTACTCCGTCGCCGTTCATGCTGCGGGTGCCGTCACCCACGCGTGGGACCGTCGAGACTGAGTCTGCTCGCGGGTTGTCGAGCGGCCGGGACGTCGGTCCGTTCCACGGGTCGTCGTCGGGCCTAGGCAGTTAGCCAGCTCGGCTGCCACGGCCCTCTCCACCCGGGCGGCCGAACAACGTGTTCGCAATCGTCTCGGTGGTGGCCTGCCACGAACCGTGGTCAACGGCCCAGTTGCGGATGGCGACTCGGTCGACGAGCGAAGACTCGTCGCGCGCTCTGCACAGTGCGTCTGCCAAACCGTCCGCACTGGTGTCGGCGGGAAAGAGTCGGTGCCCACCGGCAAGGTCGGCGAGGTGGTTCACCGACGGCCCCACGATCGGGCAGCCCATGCTCAAGCTGAGCAGGGCGCTGCCCGAGGTGAAGAAAGCCCGGTGGGCAATGGTCGCGACGTCGGCGGCGGCGAAGTACGTCGGTACCCGCGAGTCCGGAATCTTGCGCGCGTGGAGCACGATGCGCGGATCAGCCGCGGCCGTCTCCAGGGTTGACTGCACTCCGCCGGCCGGAGCCCCCGCGATCACCAACCGGTCGTCGTCTCTGGCGCACCGGCGGAACGCTTCGATGAGCGTGTCGATGCCCTTATAGGGTCGAATGAGGCCGAATGCCAGTGCAACGAAGCCGTCCGCCGGAAGGCCGAGCTCCTCGCGTGCCACCCGTTGGGACGGAGGCGTTGGGTAGGCATCCACGTAGTGGGGGTGGTGCACGACGGTGCTCGGACCGTCATACCCGAATTCCCTGGCCAATTCTGCCCGGGCGCCTTCGAAGTGGACGAAGACGTGGTCGACGATGTCGAGCAGGTTGCTGCGAGCGCGGTGTCCTAGGTCGGGGTGCGGATCGTCGTGTGGCAGCAGATTGTGGGCTGTCCACGCGATCCGCACATCCCTGCGCTTGAGAGCGCGCAATTGGGCGTCGACCGATCTGGCGCCGCGCTGATATCTCCAGCGCGCAGCGTACGTATGCGTCTCACCGGGCCAGTGAACGTGCAGCCAATCGCCAGCGCGTAGGCGCATCGCCGCGGTGAGCAACAGCTGAGCCGAGCCGGAGCGCAAACCCTCCCGATTCAGGCCCTCGACCAAGTTGGGGAGATACGGGTTGTCGTACCACCGCGGCCACGCCACAACCCGCATGTCACGACTCGTCATGACGATGACACGGTGACCATTCGCGCAATCATGGTTTCTCCCAACCGATGTCGAATCTAGCGAGATCCGAATGTTCACCCAGGCTAACAAGCGTTCGCGGTGCTGACATAGCGACGAGTGGACCTCTCAGGCAACCTCAAGGTGGCATTTCGACGCCATGATTTGCCTTCGAGAGAAGCCAGCGATCTTCCGCCCGATGTCGTCCGGCCATCGCGTCCGCAGAAGGTTGCTGGCGCTGCAGCCTCTTGCGATCGCGTCGCCCCGGCCGAGCAAAGCCAACGCCGAAGCTCGCCCGCGCACGATGCCCTCTAAGATCGTTCGGTGGACCGTCGTCGACATGACGTTCCATAACGGCCGACCGAACTGGCAAAGGCGCATCGACGGGCCGGTCGACGACTGCGTACGAGCGGGCGGCGATGTGGCGAAACACGCACGGCATGAAACGATCGTCGAAGACCACCTGACCGCAACATACCTCTACACGTGGAGTGCAGTGAGATGAAGCTGAGCGTTATCGGAACGGGTTACCTCGGGGCGGTTCATGCGGTCTGCATGGCTCATCTGGGCCACGAGGTCGTCGCATACGACACCGACGCGGCCAAGATCGCGATGCTCTCAGCCGGCTCCTCGCCCTTCTACGAGCCCGGGTTCGACGAATTGCTGGGCGCCGTGCTCGCCACGGGGCGGTTGCGCTTCACCCAGTCCGCTGACGAAGCGGTCTCGGGGGCGTCTGTTCACTTCGTGTGTGTCGGAACGCCACAGTTGGCGGGTTCGGACGCCGCCGACGTCCGATACGTGGACAGCGCGTTCAAGGCGGTCGTCGCGAGCGCGGACTGCGACGGCTTGATCGTGGGGAAGTCGACCGTCCCCGTCGGCACGGCCCAGCGGCTGGCCGCGGAGTTGGCGGAGGCTTCGTCACCGCATGCTCTCGAAATTGCATGGAACCCCGAGTTTCTGCGCGAGGGAAAGGCCATCGAAGACACGCTCCGTCCGGACCGTCTGGTGTTCGGCGTGACGTCGGAGCATGCCGAGAAGACGCTGCGCCAGGTCTACGGCTCCCTGATAGATGCCGGGACGCCTCACCTGACGTCGGACCTGGCGACGTCGGAGTTGGTGAAGGTGGCCGCAAATGCGTTCTTGGCGACCAAGATTTCGTTCATCAACGCGATGGCCGAAGTGTGCGACGTCGTCGACGCCGACGTGGTTCTGCTCAGTCGGGCACTGGGATACGACGACCGCATCGGCTCACGATTCCTGAACGCAGGCTTGGGTTTCGGCGGTGGATGCTTGCCCAAGGACATCAGAGCCTTCAGTGCAAGAGCCGGCGAGCTGGGAGCCTCCGACGCGTTGCGCTTCCTGCACGAGGTCGACAAGATCAACGTGAGGCAGCGGGAAAAGGCCGTCGCGGCTGCGCGTTCGATCGTGGGCGGGGACTTCCTGGGCAAGAGCGTTGCCGTCTTGGGCGCAGCGTTCAAGCCAAACAGCGACGACGTCCGCGACTCACCCGCGTTGAACGTCGCTGCCGCAATGCATTTGATGGGTGCCGACGTGCGCGTACACGACCCCAAGGCGATCGCCAACGCGAGAAAGCGATTCCCGACGCTGAGCTACTTCGACACCGCGGAGGACGCGTGCCGGAATGCCGACCTCACCGTGTTGGCCACCGAGTGGGACGAGTACCTCAGTATCGAACCCGCGTCGTTCCGTTCGGTCGTCAGGGTGCCACGGCTACTCGACACCCGAAACGTCCTCGACCGCCAGTATTGGTCTGACGCCGGCTGGCAGCTCTTCGGCCTCGGCCGAGGCGGACCAACCGCTTAGCCTCAGTCGCTACGAAGGAGATTGCTTGTGGGAGACCAGTCCATCGAGGTCATCATCCCGGTTCGCGACATGGCAGATCACTTGCCGAGGCTGCTCCAACCTCTTCTGGATCAAATCGTCGACGGCGACCGGGTCACCGTGGTCAACGATGCGTCCACCGACGAGACCGAAGCGGTGGCACGTTCGCTGGGCGCCCATGTGGTCACGGTGACCGAGAGCCGGGGGCCCTACTTCGCCCGTCAGCTCGCTGCGAGTAACTCCACCGCCGACGTTCTGTTGTTCGTCGACGGTCGTTGCCGGCCGTTGCCAGGTCTGCTCGACGCCCACCGTCAGCTGCAGCGACAACCCGGTGTCGCGTTGTCCTGCACCAACGTTCGGACACTGCCCGGGCCCACCGTCGCCGCACGCTTGGCGGCCCGAATGCAGCCGTTCATGCTTCCTCGGGGAGGCGGGGCGATGAAGGCGACCATCGGCATGGTGCCGCCCCAGCCTGACTACTATCCCACCGCCAATCTCGGCATCGACCGGATCGCGTTCGCCAAGGTGGGAGGCTTCAGGGCCATGCGTGGGGGTGGTGACACCGACATCTGCTGGCGCATCCAGAATCAATCGCTTGGCACGATAGCCGCCGACACGAGGGTCCTGATGGAGTGGGAGCCGAGAGCGACGGTCGGGGATCTGATCAGCCAGTGGAAGCGCTACGGGCACAGCAACGCATACATGCGATGGGTACACCGCAACGCCACTGCGGATCACGTCGAGGACGCCGGGCGCCGCTACTCGCCTGCCGAGGCGTGGCAGACGCTTCGTACCGAATTGCGGCGTCCGCCAGGGGAGCTCGCTGCGACCGCTCTGGTCGGCATCGCGTTTCAGTATGGCTACTTCTCTGCGACCCTGAGGCGATCGAAGTTCGAGATGCCAGTCAGCTTCGACGTCGTACCCGACGTTGGTTCGACGACCTGACCCCGACTGGGGCTCAGCCGTCGACCTTTCCGCCTTCGACGGCACCCCGGTAGCTGCGCACGGCTAGGGGAACCACCAGGGCTCCGATCACCGCGGCCCACACCAGAGTGAGAAGGATCGACAACCCCGCCGAGCCGCCCGAGGACAGGGCTCGCATGGCCGCCGCGGCCGGCGCAAGCGGTTGGTAGTCGGCGATTGGCCGCAGCAGTGCGGGAATCTTGTCGGACGGGGCGAGGGTCGCGAACGCCAAACCCGTGCACACCGTATTGGTCCACATCAAGATGATTCGGCCCTGTGGGCGCAACGCCAGCGTGATCACGATCGTCGCGAACACGACGACGACGACGACGGGCATCAGCAGGTAGGCGAGAAACCCCAACCAACCGCCGGTGAAGCGGAATCCCATCGCGTACCCGATTGCCACGACGATCGCAGATGCGACGAAGGTGCGCACCGCCTCCGCGAGGAGCGCGCCGGTCAACGGAGCGGTTCGTCGAACCGGCATCATCCACATCCGGGTCAGCAGACCACTGTCCCGGTCGTACGGGACGGCGAGGCCAGCACCGATGGCACCCGACATCGCGCCGGCCAACGTGCACACCGGGATCAGCAGGTCCAGTCCGCTGTTGCCGGTGAGCCGCGTCATCGACTTGCCGACCAGGAGGCCGTAGATGACGAGAAGTCCCGTGGGAAACAGCAGGGCCTGCAATGGGACGATCGGATACCGGCGCCATTGGACGAAGAGTCGGCCGGCGAAGATCCAACTCTCGGCAAGCAGAGAACGCGAGCTCTCCGAAACCGTAGTCATGATCTCCGCCCCTGAATTCGCACGGCGAGGATGCCGAAGACGACGAGCATTCCGATGCACCACGCCAAGCTGGTGACGACGTTGCCGGTCTCGATCTGGCCGACGGTGAACCCTCGGAGGGTCTCGATGATTTGGGACACCGGTTGATACGTGACGAAGGGGTGCAGCCACTCGGGGAACGCGTCGACCGGTGCGAGTCCGGTCGACAACATCACCAGCAGCACCTGCGGAACGAGCAGCAGTTGGCTGGCCACCTCGGTCCGCCCGGCCTTGTTGCCGGTCGCGTCTGCGCCGAGCGACAAGGCAAGCGTCAACGTGAGCGCCATCAGCACGAACGCCGAGGCGTAGCCGAATCCGCTCGTGATGCGGAATCCGAACAAGTAGGCGCCGAAGAACGACGCCGTCAACGCGAGTCCACCGCGGATGAGGCAGTAGGCCATTCGGGCCATCAGCGGCGTATAGGGCGAGATCGGCAACGTGCGCATTCGAGAGCTGATTCCGCTGATCTTGTCCCAGGCCGCGCGGTCGGTAGTGGTCAGAGCACCGAACAGCATCGCTTGGACGACCATCGCCGGCAGTACGTATTGGGGGTAGCTCATCCGACCCGTCGCAATGACGTCCCGTAGCAGAAACGTCAGGCCGACCAGGCCGAGAATCGGTACCACTACGGCGAACACGAGGTCGAGTCGCCCGCGTCGCAAGGTGCGGGCGGTAAGGAGGGCAAAGGCGGTCATCAGGACTGAACCGGGTTGGTCAGGTGCAGGAACACCTCGTCCAGCGACGGGCGGCGCAGCGAGATGTCGAGAAGTTCGACGTCGAGTTCGTCCATCCTGCGGAACACCTCGGACAACGTCGTCACACCGCGAGGCGCGGGTACGGAAACCGAACCCGTGTCGGCGTCGACCTCGACTTCTTCGAAGTCGGCCAGCGCCAAGGTGATACGCGGCAGATCCTCAGGGTTGAGCACCGTCATCTGGCAGTAGCTGCTGCCCGTCTGCCTCTTGAGTTCGTCGGACGTCCCGCTCGCCACGATCTGCCCATGGTTGAGGATGACGATGGAGTCGCTGAGAATGTCTGCTTCTTCGAGATACTGGGTCGTCAAGAGCACGGTGATGTCCTGGGCCGCCATCGATGCCACCAGGTTCCAGACGTCGCGCCGGCTGCGGGGATCGAGACCCGTCGTCGGCTCGTCGAGGAAGAGCACCTTCGGGGGCACCACCAGGGACACGGCGATGTCGATACGCCGGCGCATACCACCGGAATAGCCGCTTACCTGCCGATCAGCGGCGTGAGCCATGTCGAACTGCTGGATGAGTTCCTCGGCGCGGGACCGCGCCTCACTCCGACGCAACCCGCGCAGCCTGCCGAAGAAGACCAAGTTCTCTCGGCCAGTCAGGCGCAAGTCGAGTGCCGCGTCCTGCCCGGTGACGCCGATGTTCTGTCGCACCCGGACGGGGTCGGTGGCCACGTCGTAGCCGGCGACCAAGGCCGTTCCGGAGGAGGGCTTCAACAGCGTGGAGAGAATGTTGACGGTCGTGGTCTTGCCGGCGCCGTTGTGTCCGAGCAACGCACACACCGCTCCGGTGGGTACGGAGAAGCTCACGTCGGTCAGGGCGGGAACCCCCTTGCCGAATGTCTTTGCGAGGTTGACGACTTCGATCACGGGTTCACGCCATGAAGAGATTCGACCGACTTCGAGCCATTGCCAGAGGTCATTGCGTGCGTCCGTTCACTCGATTCTTGCGGGTCGTCGGTACGGGGCAGTTCAACGATTGCGGTACGCCTTCCTAGCGCCAGCCCACGTGCCGGCGCGTAGGGGAAGTCAACCCGAAGGCGTGAGTCGTCACGAGTCCAGTCGGACGAAACGGCCCTGGCGGTACAGGTCGACGCACGCCTGCCGGCGGATCTTTCCGCTCGTGGTGATGGGGATGGCTCCGCGCGAGACGAAGACGAGGTCGGCGGCGCTGATCCCGTGTGCCTGCGAGATCGCCGACGTCACATCGCTCTTGACGGCCGCGAGCCTCTCCTGGGTCTCCTCGTGAGTGGCCCGTTCCTTCATCTCGACGATCGCCACCAGCTTCTCGGTGGCCTCGTCTTCCACCGAGATGGCGGCGACGCGGCCGTTGGAGACCGCGGTGACGGTCGCCTCGATGTCGTCTGGGTAGTGGTTGCGTCCGCGGACGATCAGCAGATCCTTGATGCGACCGACGATGAAGAGCTCGTCTTCGTCGAAGAACCCCAAATCGCCTGTCCGCAGCCACGTTTCGGTCGGGATGTCATCGGTCGGATTCTCGATCACGCCGCGGAAGGTGCTCTCGGTCTCGTCGGCCTTGTTCCAGTACCCGGCACACACGTTGTCGCCGTGCACCCAGATCTCGCCGACGGTGCCCGCAGGCGCCTCGTGCCGGGTCTCCGGGTCGACGATCCGGACGAGAGGAGACTCGGGCGTGCCGTAGCTGATCAGAGACGTTCCGGTGGTCGTCCGCTTGGCCGTGCCCGCGGTGAGCTTCTCGGTGTCGAACGTGACGACGGCGGGCGGTTGCCCCGGCTCGCGGGTCGCGACGAACAGGGTTGCCTCGGCGAGCCCGAAGGAGGGCCGGATGACCTTGCCGGGGAAGTTGAACTTGGCCAGCCGAGACGTGAAGCGCTTGACCGAAACGGGTTGAACGCGTTCGGCTCCGCAGATGATCGCCAGGACGTCGCCCAGGTCGAGCCCGGCCAGGTCTTCGTCGGTGGTGCGGGCGGCGGCAAGGTCGAGTGCGAAGTTGGGCGTCGCCGTCAGCGCGCGACTCCTGATGGCCAGCTGCTGCACCCACCGTGCGGGGCGCTGCAGGAACGCGATCGGACTCATGATCACGGAATGCCAGCCGCCGAGGATGGGGGCGCAGATGCCGAGGATGAGGCCCATGTCGTGATAGAAGGGCAGCCAGGAGACCACGGTGGTGTTCTGCGGGCCGACCTTGCCGTACTCGCTGAGGAGGGCGCCGACCTGCTGCTCGAAGTTCGACAGCAAGTTGCGCTGCGAGACCATCACGCCGGCAGGCGTCCGCGTCGACCCGGAGGTGTACTGAAGGTAGGCCGTCTCCGGCGGCGTCTCGCGCCGTGACGTCGACCGGCGGCGCACGCTCAGGTCGAGCCGGTCGACCTCGAGAACTACCGGCGCGGCATCGCCATTTTGCGACGTGGCGTACGGAGCAACCGCCGCGGCGGTGCTCGCCGTGGTGAGGATGACCGTCGGCCGGGCGTCTGCCATGACCGCCGCGACGCGGTCGTCGTGGGCGCCCACCGCGGGGGTGGACAGCGGTACTGCGATGACGTTCGCTTCGAACGACGCCAAGAATCCGAGGATGTAGGACATGTTCTGCGGTGCCAGGATGACGACCCGGTCACCGATCTGCGCGTGCTCGCGGATCTCCGCGGCCAGCGCGACGACTTGCTGCTGAAGCTGAGCCCACGTCAGCGTCTCCTCGACGCCTTCCCACTCCACGTCGTAGTCGATGTAGGTGAACGCGGGATCATTCGGCTGCAGGCTCGCCCGCTCGCGGAGAATCGCGGGAATCGACGAGTCCAGCATGGGCGGCCCTTTCTGCAGCGCAAACGATGCGTGTGGGTCGAGCTTAGGGAACGCGACCACGCAATGCGCAATGTAGCGAGTGTGACTATGGCACAGCCGGTTAGGTGCCTCGACCGCGCTGAAGAAACTGACGCTTCGGCAAACATTGTCGCAAACCAATTGGTGTTCACCAAAATTGAATACCTTTTTCCTGAAACGGTGTCGGCGGGGCATTCCACGACGCCGTGAGGTCTTGCTCGATCGAACGCCCGCCGATGGGAATTCCGCTACTGACGGGTTGGCCGGCATCGACGCAATCACCCAGCTACCGTCCGAGACGGACGTCCATGCCCGGCACGGCCCTCGCTATCGCGTCGGTGCCGCATCGCCGCGGTCGAGCGTTACCTCGACGATCGCGCTGTCCGGCCAGACGCCGTTCATCGTTGCGCGGCGCAGCTTTTCGCGCAGCGGCAGGGCGTGGTCGACGTTCTTCACGCCGGGCAGTCGCAGGAGTGGCACGACGTTGTACTGCCAGCCGTAACGCCGGTGCAGGGCGGCGTTGGCGGCTTGGGCGGCCGGACCGTCGACGATCGTTGCCCGTCCGCGCACGGTGGGGAGGCCCGCGGGATAGCGACCGCGGAAGTCGCACGGCCACAGTTCGACGTTCGAGTTGGCGGCGATGCGTCGGGTCTTGGGCCCCTGCTTGGTTCGGAACATCAACACGTCGCCGTCCAGAGCGAACCAGATTGGCGTGTCGACGGCACTGCCGTCGCGGCGGTACGTCCGCAGCTGGGCGTACTTGGTCACGCTGAGGGATGCGAGGGCGTCGTCGAGGTTCGTGTCGTTCATGTCGTCCATTCAAGAACTTCGAGTTGACTCGAAGTCAAGCTCGGGGATGATGGCGTAATGGCTTTCTCAATCGGGCTGGTGGCCGAGCGTTCCGGCGTCGCGGCGACAACGCTGCGGTTCTACGAGGCGGAGGGCTTGCTGAGCGCGCCCGGCCGGGTCGGCGGCCGGCGGCGGTACGACGAGGGCGTGTTCCACCGGCTGGAGGTGATCGGGCTGTGCAAGGCCGCGGGCTTCAGCCTCGAGGAGATTCGCGTCTTGCTGGCCGACGACAGCCCGGGGCGCGCGGAGAGCCGGTCACTGGCCGAGTCCAAGCTCGTCGACGTCGACGCTCAGATGGCGACGCTCGTTCGAGCGAGGGAGATCATCGAGTGCGCGATGCAGTGCACGTGCCCGTCGGTCGACGCGTGTGCGTGCAAGATCGAACCGGTCAGCGGCTCGCCCTGCTGAACCACTTGGCCTTGACGCGCCACGAATGCGCGGACGTCAGCGCGAACCCCGCACCGCACATGCAGGCGAAGAACCACACCAGGTTGCCGTTCTCGATCGGCTGCAGGGAGGGCACGAACACCGTGACGATGCGGACGGCGCACGCCATCACGCCGCAGAGCGAGGCGGCCAGGTACACGTTCGCGACCGTGCGCGACCGCGGATCCTTGCGCAGGATCAACAGCGCCCGCGATCCGTACCCCAACAAATAGATCAGCGTGCCGCAGAGCATCAGCCAGTAGGCGCCGAGCCAGAAGTCGGTGTGCAGTTCGAAGAAGTCCGGCGCGTAGATCTTCGCGCCGTTGCCGAGGGAGAACGCGGCCAGCAGAAGCGGTATGCACAGGGTGGCGGGACGTTCGATGTATTGCTTGAAGGTGACCTGCATGGCGTGGTCGTCCTGCAGCCTGCCCAGCGAGTTGTACACGATCGCCGACGCGGCCACGACGTACATGTCGTGGCCGATGTAGTCCTCGAGATTCCACAGGCCGGTCAGCGAGTGCAGCCAATGACCCACCGTCTCCGACGCCAGCGGTGACATCAGTAACACCGTGGCGCCCTGAAGCGCGATGTTGAGAGTCGCGGCAACCTCCCAGCGACAAGACCACGTGACCCGGCGAATCCACAAACTCCACGCCACACACAGCAGTGTGATGGTGATGAGGACTGCCAATCCCATGAAGTGTCGCTTTCAAACTCAAGTTGCCGGTGGCAAATGCTAGGTCTTATAACGGGGGAGCGTCGGCCCGCGGTGTGAGGTCACGAAGCTTGGGCCGACGGACCGTTCGCCGTTCGGTCTTGGATTCGGCGATCGTCGCCACCGAGAGTGGGGCCGACTCGACGTAATTCCAGACTTCCTCGCGGGTCATCAGCCCGAAGCGAACCTGCAGGTCGGGGTAGCTGAGGTCGAAGCGATCCGCCACCAAACGCATCTCTTCGGCGTTGGGGTAGTCGGCTTCCTTGATGCGCCGGTAATACGTGCTGCTCGAGGTGCCGAGCGCGTCGTAAATGGCTCTCGCGTCGACGTCTCCGTCAAGCAGATAGTCGAGCAGGGTCTTTAGCTGCCGGCCGTTCTCATCAGTCCGTGGCACGGCCATAGCTTAACCGGTGTCGTCCCCGTTGGGCAGGGCCCGCCGCAAACCGGATAACGCTCTCGTTATTGACATGGCCGTCACAGTTCTGGCAGATGTGTCCCATTTCTGGGACAGCCGTGTAGCGTGCAACACATGACGCGCGCAAACCTGCAGCTGACCGATTACGACGCCGAGGGCTGCCCCCGCGTCGAAGACCTGGAGCTGGTCTCCGCGTCGCTGTCGGCAGTGTTGACCATGGAGCTGGACGGGGCCGCCGGTGTCCTGGAACTGACCACGGACGAGATCCTCCTCGCCGCGCTCGGGCGCGCGATCGAACGCACCATCGGCACCGGCGTCGTCAGCGTCGACGTGCCCTGCTACGGCACCAGCGTGCGACCCGTCGAGCTGTCGTGCGCGTCGTCCGCGCAGTTGGACGCCGACGAGATGCTTGCCGGCGTGCACCACGAGCTCGACGCGGTAGCCGTACACCGGATCGTGCACGGCGTGCCGGACGACCCAAGGGCCGAAGCCGTCTCTGCCGTCTTGTTCGCCACGGGGGAGGACGCCGCCGAGCGGACGCACCTCGGCCAAGTCCTCGAGCTTCGCGCCTACCGCCGTGGTGACGTCGTCGCCTTGGACTGGTGGTTCGACGCCCGTAGCTTCGAGGCGTACACCGTCGCCGAGCTGGCCGACCAGTTCCCCCTGGCGATGATCGAGCTGACGTCGGAAGCCACGCCGCCCGTTCACGCCAGCCACGAACTGGCGCTCGCCCACTAGCGGTCACTAGGATCTGCGCAGAGGCGTCGATCCGGCCATCACCGGGGAGCCTTCGGAAGAACGGCGTCCGGATCCCGGGAGCTCAGTAGAACCGAACGGGTGGGCCCGTCATCGCCCACATTCGAGCGGCGCACCTCGTGTGCGCAAGCGGGGTGGTACCGCGGTGTTCGCGCACGAGCGCGACGTCGTCCCCGTGCCTTGTCGAACATGGGCACAGGAGACGAACACGGTGACGGCCTATCCGAGACCGGCGAGCGGATCGCCGAGCTTCCCCGACCTCGAGCTCGAAGTACTCGACTACTGGGACGCCGACGGGACCTTCCGCGCCAGCATCGACCGTCGTGACGGCGCTCAAGAATACGTCTTCTACGACGGACCTCCCTTTGCGAACGGGTTGCCGCACTACGGCCACCTGCTGACGGGATACGTCAAGGACATCGTCCCGCGCTATCAGACGATGCGCGGATTCAAGGTCGAGCGCCGGTTCGGCTGGGACACCCACGGCCTGCCCGCGGAACTCGAGGCTCAACGTCAGCTCGGCATCACCGAGAAGGCGCAGATCGAGGAACTGGGGATCGCCGCCTTCAACGACGCCTGCCGCGCGTCGGTGATGAAGTACTCGGGGGAGTGGCGGGCGTACGTGACCCGTCAGGCCCGCTGGGTCGACTTCGACAACGACTACAAGACTCTGGATCTCGGCTACATGGAGTCGGTTCTCTGGGCCTTCAAGCAGCTGTGGGACAAGGGGTTGGCCTATGAGGGCAACCGGGTCCTGCCGTACTGCTGGAACGACGAGACGCCACTGTCCAGCCACGAGCTGCGGATGGACGACGACGTCTACCAGAACCGGCAAGATCCCGCGTTGACGGTGGGGTTCCGGATCACCGACGGTCCACTGGCCGGGGCGCACCTCCTGGTGTGGACGACAACGCCGTGGACGTTGCCGTCGAATCAGGCCGTCGCCGTCAACCCCGACGTCACCTACGTCCAGGTGGAAGGCGTCGACGGCAGGCGCTACGTCCTCGCCGAGGGACGGGTGGCGTCCTACGCGCGCGAGTTGGGCGAGGAACCCACGGTCGTGAGTTCGCACTCCGGCCGGGACTTGCTCGGCGTCGGCTACCTTCCACCGTTCCCGTATTTCATGGACTCTCCCAACGCCTTTCGCGTGCTGCCCGGCGCCTTCGTCACCGTCGACGACGGCACCGGCATCGTGCACATGGCCCCGGCGTACGGCGAGGACGACAAGGCCACCGCGGACGCGGCGGACATCGTCGCCGTCACACCGGTGGACTCCAAGGGCCGGTTCGACGTAACGGTGCCCGACTACGCCGGCCAGCACGTCTTCGACGCCAACCCGCAGATCATCCGCGACCTGAAGAACGGAACGGGCGCCGCCGTCGTCAACGGAGCCGTTCTCCTGCGGCACGAAACCTACGACCACTCCTACCCGCACTGCTGGCGGTGCCGAAACCCGCTGATCTACCGGGCGGTGTCGTCGTGGTTCATCAAGGTCACCGACTTCCGTGACCGGATGGTCGAGTTGAACCAGCAGATCACCTGGTACCCGGAGCACGTCAAGGACGGTCAGTTCGGCAAGTGGCTGTCCAACGCCCGCGACTGGTCGGTCTCGCGAAACCGCTACTGGGGCAGTCCAATTCCGGTATGGAAGTCCGACGATCCGGCCTATCCGAGGATCGACGTCTACGGCAGCCTCGACGAGCTGGAACGCGACTTCGGGGTGCGTCCGACCGATCTGCACCGGCCCTACGTCGACGAGTTGACCCGGCCCAACCCCGACGACCCGACCGGCGCGTCCACCATGCGCCGCATCGAGGACGTGTTCGACGTCTGGTTCGACTCGGGTTCGATGCCCTACGCCCAGGTGCACTACCCCTTCGAGAACCAGAAGTGGTTCGACGGCGTCAGCGGTGGCGCGGATGCTCACAATCCCGCCGACTTCATCGTCGAGTACATCGGTCAGACCCGGGGCTGGTTCTACCTGCTGCACGTGCTGTCGACCGCTCTCTTCGACCGGCCGGCCTTCCTGAACTGCGTCTCCCACGGCATCGTGCTCGGCAGCGACGGTCAGAAGATGAGCAAGTCGCTGCGCAACTACCCCGACGTCACCGAGGTGTTCGACAGGGACGGCTCGGATGCGATGCGATGGTTCCTGATGGCCTCGCCGATCCTTCGGGGCGGCAACCTGGTCGTCACCGAGCAGGGCATCCGCGAGGGCGTCCGGCAAGTGCTGCTGCCGCTGTGGAACGCCTACTCGTTCCTGGCGCTGTACGCCCCGCAAAAGGGCACGTGGCGGACGGACTCGACCAACGTGCTGGACCGGTACATCCTGGCCAAGCTCGCCGTGTTGCGTGATGACCTCACCGCGTCGCTGGACGTATGCGACATCTCGGTGGCGTGCGAGCAGCTGCGGCAGTTCACCGAGGCGCTCACCAATTGGTATGTGCGACGGTCACGTTCGCGGTTCTGGGACGAGGACGCCGACGCGATCGACACCCTGCACACGGTCATCGAGGTGACCGCCCGGCTTGCCGCACCGCTGCTGCCGTTGATCACCGAGGTGATCTGGCGTGGCGTGACCGACGGTCGATCGGTGCATCTGACCGATTGGCCGGAAGCCGGCGAGGTTCCGGCCGATCCCGCGCTGGTGGCCGCCATGGACCAGGTGCGCGACGTGTGCTCGGTCGCGTCGTCGGTGCGCAAGGCCAAGAAGCTTCGCGTCCGGTTGCCGTTGCCGAAACTGACGGTGGCCGTGCATGATCCGGACTCGCTGCGCCCCTTCGCCGATCTCATCGCCGACGAGCTCAACGTCAAGGCCGTCGAGCTGACCGACGACATCGACGCCTACGGTCGCTTCGAGGTGGCGGTCAACGCCAAGGTCGCGGGCCCGCGGCTGGGCAAGGACGTCCAGGCGGCCATCAAGGCCGTCAAGGCGGGCGAGGGCGTCGTCAACCCGGACGGCACCCTCACCGCCGGTCCCGCCACGCTGCAACCCGCCGAGTACACCTCGAAATTGGTGGCCGCGGAGCCGGAGTGGACCGCCGCGCTGCCCGACGGCGCGGGCCTGGTGGTCGTCGACGGCACCCTCACTCCCGAGCTGGAGGCGGAGGGTTGGGCCAAGGACCGCGTCCGTGAACTCCAGGATCTGCGCAAGTCCTCGGGACTCGACGTATCCGACCGGATCACGGTAACGATGTCGGTGCCGCCGGAGCGGCGTGACTGGGCGACGACTCACGCGGACCTGATCGCGGGCGAGATTCTTGCCACGACCTTCACGTTCGGCGAGCCGTCCGACGGAACGGAGATCGGCGACGGGGTCAGGGTCGCGATCGCCAAGGCGTGAGCGAGCTCAGCCCTGCGGCGCGTCCACGCGGGCGACCTCGTCGCCGAACGTCACCGTGTCACCGTGGTGCAGCTGACGACCCCGCCGGATCTCGACGGCGTCGTTGACGCGCACCAGACCGTCGGCGATCACCCCCTTGGCGTCGGCACCGCTGTCGATCATTCCCGCGTACTTGAGGAATTGGCCGAGGCGGATGGAGTCCGACGAGATCGGTACGTCCCTAGCAGGCTGCGCCATACCGGTCAGGCTATTCGACGGTGCCGACGAGCCCCATGTCGGTCAACGCCTGCGCGAACGCCTCGCGCAACGCGGCCCGCGTATTGGTGCCCCCGACGACCCAGCTGCCGACGGTGACGGATACGTGGCGATCGGTGCGACCGGATCCCACGAACAGCAGGCCACCCATGCGGTCGAGAACCGTCGTGGTGATCTTCGGTTCCAGCATCCGGAGCGTCAGGTAGTCGGCCTCGGTCCCGTCGGGACGGCTGGTCTCAGGCGGCAGCACGCCAAGGTTGGAGCACCCGATGGGGTTGCCGACCTGCTGCACCAGGCCCTCGAGACGGCGGACGAGGAAGGCGGGGGTCAGCGGCACCAACGCCAGCGGCCCGAGAAGTTCGTTGGGCGTGTCGGCGAGAGCCGTGAGAGCCGTCTTGAGGTCGCCGCGGACCTCTCCGAGATCGGTGGTCACCTTGCTCGGGTCGACGGTCACCGTTGTCGCGGTCAGGGCGTTCGCCCTGGTGTCGCCCGGCGTGCGCTCGCTGACCGGCAGCGACACCCGCACCATCCCGTCGGCGTCGACGCGTCCCAGGATCTGCCCAAGCCGGGCACCTAGACCCACGAAGAGCGAATTACTGCTGCCGCCAAGCTCTTGCGCGCGCCGGTCCCACTGCTCGACGTCGAAGAAGACCACCGAGTTGGGCACCACGACCTCACCGGAATCCGTACCGGCGCCTCGACGCGCGCGCGGCTTGCCGCCCGACTTGACCGACGTCGAGAGTCCTTCGCTCTCCTTCCTGGCCACCCGCGCGGCCGCGACGACGGCCTTCGCCATCTCCGGCACGTCCCGCAACGCCCGCCTGCCGTCCTCGCGCACCGCTTGGCGACGCGTTCGGTACCCCGGCGGTGGGTAGCCGAGATCACGGCGGACGCCACTCACGGCGTCGACCGTGGCGTCGATGATGGCCTTCGCGTCGCCCACCGAGTGCGACACGATCAACGTGACTGCGGTGCCCCCGCCGGTCAGGGGTTGGACCCCGAGATGCCACGACGGCCCGTGCTGGGGGTCGACGGGCAGGCGCAGCCGTTCGTCGGCCCACTCCCACACCTCGGCTCTTGGGCGGTCCTCGGCGGCGATTTCGACGGTGGCCGGACCGGGCGCCGCCACCCACCTGTCCCGGCCGAACGGAAGCGCGGATCGCTCGATGCGCCTACCCAGCAAGCCGAAGCCGAGGTTCGCGTGGAATCTGCGCAGCCCGTCCAGGTCGACCGCCCGGTCGTAGATCCAGGTGAACTGGATCAAGGGGCCGCGGCCGAGCGCCCGCAACGCGAGGAAGGAACCCTGGTCGATGTAGGCGAGCGTATTGTCCACTGCCACATGCTAAGCGCCGGTCAGCGCTGCCCGGACAGCCAGGCGTCGGTGACGGCGACGACGTCGACGATCCCGTTGGCAAGTTGGCCGGCGACGAACGTGGCGATCGTGCCACCGATCAGTGGCACGTTGACCTTCACCGTGGCGGTTCCGGTGAGGTGGGTGCCCGGTCCGTCGGGTGTCAACTCCACCGCGCCGCGTCCGGACAGCGGTGTTCGCAGGGCATCGACGGTGATGTCGCCGCGGACCGTGCCACCGTCGACCGGATACCACTGTTCGCGCTGCACGATCTCCAGGGAGGCCAGGCGCAGTCGCCGAATGGGATCCGGCAGCTGGTCACCACCGAAGCGCATCGTCATGACGACACAGGTGCGCCCAGACGCGTCGGTGCTCAAGGAGTCCAGCGTCGGGGATCCATCTTCGAACGCACCGAGGCGGGCAGCCCAGTACGCCGGGTCCTCAAACGCACACTTGATGCGCCTTAGCGGGTGCGGAGACTCCGCGGTCAATGGCAGCGAACGCTGCACGCCGAGATTCCGAGCTCAGCGTTGCGCGCGGGGCGGCAACCGATCAGATGAACGGGATGCCCGGCGTCAGATCCGGCATCTTGAGCTTCGGCGCCGACGGGAGTTTGGGGCTGGGCAGGGATATTCCGGGGAGCTTCGGCTGCAAGTTGAGGCTGAAGTCGGGGACGAGGCCGACCCCAACGCTCGGGAGCACCACGTCGGGCAGGTTCACCGTGCCGAGTGACGGGATTCCGCCAGACAGCGAGCCCAAGCTGCCGCCACCGCCGCCGCCGAGCGAGGGTGGGGCGGGCAGCGCCGCCAGCTGCTTGCTGATACCGGCAACCAAGTCGACGCACTGGTGGTTCTCTTCGTCGACGATGGTGCCGTCAGGGCAATTCAGACCCTTGGCCGGTGCGGGGCACGCCTCGTCGCCGGGGGCGCATTCGTCAGCATGGCTGATCGCAGGAACGACGACGGTCCCGTAGAGCAGGGGGCCCATGGCGAGAGCCGAGCCGGACGCGAGGGTCACGAGAACCCGCTTCAATCGGACGGTCATGTATTTCCTTGACTGAAATAGAAGCAAATGTACGAATCGAGTTGAGTGTAGACAATTGTTCGGCCGCTGCCCACTGCTGAGCGAATTCCGGCAAACGGAATGATTGCGCAAAACTCTCGTGGCTGGTCAGGTACGAGCCTCGAGTCGTCGTACGTCGGGGTCGCGCCCTAGCATCGCCTTCATGGAGGGGCGTTGGGTCCTGCACTTCGACATGGATGCGTTCTTCGCCTCGGTCGAGCAGTTGACGCGACCGACTTTGCGCGGCCGACCCGTCTTGGTCGGCGGGCTCGGCGGCAGAGGCGTCGTAGCGGGGGCCAGCTACGAGTCCCGCGTCTTCGGAGCCAAGTCCGCGATGCCGATGCATCAGGCCCGCCGAATGGTCGGGCCGGCGGCTGTGGTGTTGCCACCGCGCGGCGTGGTCTACGGGGTGGCCAGCGGCAAGGTCCTCGACACCGTCCGCGCCATGGTCCCGATCCTCGAACAGTTGTCGTTCGACGAGGCGTTCGGCGAGCCGACCGAGCTGGTGGGCGCCGACGCCGCCGACGTCCACCGATTCTGCGAGGAGCTGCGGGCCCGCGTGCGCGCCGAGACGGGTCTCGTCGCCTCCGTCGGCGCCGGCTCTGGCAAGCAGCTCGCAAAGATCGCGTCGGGGCTGGCCAAGCCCGACGGCATCCGCGTCGTCCGGCGCGACGAGGAACGCGTCCTGCTTGCGGGGCTTCCGGTCCGGAGGTTGTGGGGGATCGGGCCCGTTGCCGAGGAACGGCTACACCGCCTCGGCATCGACACCGTCGGCGCCTTGGCGGCACTGAGCGCCTCCGAGGTGGCCGACGTCCTCGGCGGCACCGTGGGACCGGCCCTGCACCTGCTGGCGAGGGGCGTCGACGACCGCCCGGTGGCAGAACGCTTGGGAGCCAAGCAGATCAGTGCCGAGTCGACCTTCGCGGTGGATCTGAACACGTTGGCGCAACTGCGCGAGGCGACGGGCCCGATCGGCGAGCACGCCCACGAGCGCCTGGTGCGCGACGGTCGGGGTGCGCGCACCGTCACCGTCAAGCTCAAGAAGTCCGACATGAGCACGCTGACGCGGTCCGCCACCCTGCCGTATGCCACGGCCGACTCGGCGACGTTGATCGGCACCGCGCGCAGGCTGCTGCTCGACCCCGTGGAGATCGGTCCCGTCCGGCTACTCGGCGTGGGGTTCTCTGGGCTGTCCGACGTCCTGCAGGAATCGTTGTTCCCCGACCTCGACCAGACCCTCGAGGCCTCCGACAGTCACCTCGCCGGACCGGTCGCCGTCGCCCCCGAGGAGTCCGTCACGGCGTGGCGCATCGGCGACGACGTCACCCACTCCACCTACGGACACGGCTGGGTGCAGGGCGCCGGGCACGGCGTGATGACGGTGCGCTTCGAGACCCGTGCCACCGGGCCCGGTCAGGCACACACGCTGCCCCATGGCAGCCCGGACGTCACGCGGGCCAACCCGGTGGACAGCCTCGACTGGCCGGAGTACGTCGCCTCGATGGTCCAGTCCGACTGACTCGACCGGCGCTATCGCACGGTCGCGGGTCGGACGTCTGGCACGTCACCCCATTTGGCGAAGACGTCGCCGACCGGTTCGCCCGCGGCCAGCGCGGCCATCAGGAGCACGCGGCACTGTGGCGGCGGCAGCGTCGACGCGACCACCGCGCCCGCCTCGACCAGCAATCGGCCCGGCCCGTACCCGACGGTGACCCGCGCTCCGGGAACCCTGGTGGAGATGACGACCGCGACGCCGGCCGCGCAGGCCCGTCGGACCCCGTCGATCACCGCGGCGCCTGCGTTTCCCGACCCGAGCGATTCGAGCACGATGCCCTCGGCGCCCGCGGCCACACACGCGTCGACTGCCACCGCGTCGCCGCCGGCATAGGTGGCGACGACGTCGACCCGAGGTGCCCGGCCTGCGGACAACTCGCCGAGCGACACCCGCCGCCTTTCACGTGGGGCCACGTCCACGCCGACGAAGCCGGCGCCAGTCTTGGTGAGCCCCAACGGTTGCCAAATCGTCCCGGCCAGCGTCACGACGACCCCGATGCCCCTGGCGTGCGCGTTGCCTGCCAGTGTCACGGCGTCGTGCAGGTTGGCAGGCCCGTCGGCGTCCTCGGCGTCGGCACTTCGCATCGCGCCGGTCAGCACCACGGGCATGTCACCGCCGTAGGTCAGCTCCAGCCAGAGCGCGGTTTCCTCCATGGTGTCGGTGCCGTGGGTGATCACCACGCCGTCGGCACCGGCCTGGGCCGCCGAGGCCACCGCCGCGCTCATCCGATCCCAGTCGGACGGCGTCAGCTGGGAGCTGTCCACCGCCATCAGGTCGACGACCTCGACGTCGACGTCGGTCCGCAGTCCCGCCGTCAGGTCGTCACCGGTCTGGGTGGGGCGCGCGACGCCGTCGGCGCCGGTGCTGGTGGCAATGGTGCCGCCGGTGGTGATCACGACGACCCGGCTCATCCGGTGACGACCCACGGGCCCGCTTCGTTCATGCGGCGATTGTTCACCATGGAACCTTTGGGATGATGGGCGCGTGACTGACGAATCAACGGGATCGACGGAGTCCGCGACCGCGGGCGACGAAACCGACCCACCGCCGCAGCGGCGTCGACTGCGCCTGCTGCTCTCGGTCGCGGCCGTCGTGTTGCTCGTCGACGTGGTGACGAAGGTGTTGGCGGTGAAATTGCTGACGCCGCAACAGCCGGTGTCGATCATCGGCGACACGGTCACCTGGACGTTGGTCCGCAACTCCGGCGCCGCGTTCTCGATGGGAACCAGCTACACCTGGGTGCTGACGCTGGTGGCGATCGGTGTCGTCATCGGCATCATCTGGATGGGCCGCCGGCTGGTGTCGCCATGGTGGGCGCTGGGCCTCGGGATGATTCTCGGCGGTGCGCTCGGCAACCTGGTCGACCGGTTCTTCCGGTCTCCTGGCCCGCTGCGCGGTCACGTCGTGGACTTCCTGTCGATCGGATGGTGGCCCGTGTTCAACGTCGCCGACCCCGCGGTGGTGGGCGGCGCGATCCTGTTGGTGGCGCTGTCGTTGTTCGGCTTCGACTTCGACACCGAGGGGAGGCGCCAGCCGGACCGAGCATCCGACACCGAGGGGAGGCGCCAGCCGGACCGAGCATCCGACACCGAGGGGAGGCGCCAGCCGGACCGAGCATCCGACACCGAGGGGAGGCGCCAGCCCGAGGCAACTGAGAAGACCACCGCCAGCCAGGCTGCCGAAGCCGATACCGAGCGGGACTGATGACGACCCGGTCCATGCCGGTACCGGAGGGGCTGGCGGGGATGCGAGTCGACGCCGGATTGGCGCGGCTTCTCGGCCTGTCGAGAACGGCGGCGGCGACGCTGGCCGAAGACGGCGGTGTCGATCTCGACGGAGCCTCGGTCGGCAAGTCCGACCGCCTCGTCGCGGGCGCCTGGCTCGAGGTGCGACTCCCGGAACCTGCTGCGCCACTGGACAATCCGCCGGTCGACATCGAGGGCATGGACATTCTCTACGCCGATGACGACATCGTCGCCGTCGACAAACCGGCTGGGGTTGCCGCGCACGCGTCGGTCGGGTGGACCGGCCCGACGGTGCTGGGCGGGCTGGCCGCGGCGGGCTTTCGGATCACCACGTCGGGCGTGCCAGAGCGCAAGGGCATCGTGCAGCGTCTCGACGTCGGCACCTCGGGCGTGATGGTGGTGGCGATCTCCGAGCACGCGTACACGGTGTTGAAGCGCGCGTTCAAGGAGCGGACCGTCGAGAAGCGCTACAGCGCACTGGTCCAAGGGCATCCCGATCCGTCCAGCGGCACCATCGACGCCCCCATTGGCCGGCATCGGAGCAACGACTGGAAGTTCGCGGTCAGCGAGGGTGGCAGGAACAGCGTCACCCATTACGACACGGTGGAGGCGTTCGCGGCTGCAAGCCTGCTCGACGTGCACTTGGAGACCGGCCGCACCCACCAGATCCGGGTCCACTTCTCGGCGCTGCACCACCCGTGCTGCGGCGACATGACCTACGGCGCCGACCCGACCCTGGCGAAGCGACTCGGCTTGGAACGCCAGTGGTTGCACGCCCGGCAGCTGGCGTTCGCCCATCCCGCCGACGGCCGCCGCGTCGAGATCACCAGCCCGTATCCGGCCGACCTGCAACACGCCCTCGACGTACTGCGGCACCACGACTCGTGACCGACCCGCCGGCCGATGAATCGCGCCGGCGCAGCGGCTTGGTCGCGGGCGTCGGCGCCTACACCTGGTGGGGACTGTGCCCCGGCTTCTTCCCATTACTGCTGCCTGCCGGTTCACTCGAGGTGCTGGCACACCGGATCGTGTGGAGCGCGGGGTGCCTGTGCGTGGTCCTCGCGGTGGCCCGCCGGTTCGGTGACCTGCGCCGCCTCACCGGTCGCACCTGGCTGCTGCTGTTGGTGGCGTCGGCGTTGATCTCGGTCAACTGGGGGATCTACATCTGGGCCGCGACGAATGGCCACGTCGTCGACGCGGCCCTCGGATACTTCGTGACCCCCCTGGTCACTGTGGCACTGGGTGTGCTGGTGTTTCGCGAGCGCGTCGGGCGGTGGCAACTCGTCGCCCTTGGACTGGCCGTCGTCGCGGTGGTGGTGTTGACCACGGAGGTGGGGGAGCCGCCGTACGTCGCGGTCGGGCTGGCCACTTCGTTCGGGTTGTACGGCCTGGTGAAGAAGGTGGTGGTGGCCGACCCGCGGGTCAGCGTCGCCGTCGAGACCTTGCTCGCGTTGCCGTTGGCGGGCGGCTACCTCGTCACGTTGCAGATGATGGGTCAGGGCCACTTCGTCGGGTATGGAGCGGGCCACGCCGTGCTGTTGCTGCTGGCCGGTCCGGTGACCGCGGTGCCGCTGCTGCTGTTCGCGGCCGGAGCGCAACGTCTGCCGATGGTGACGATGGGGCTGTTGTTCTATTTGAATCCGGCGCTGCAGATGGTGTGGGGTGTCCTCGTCGCCCACGAACCGATGCCGTTGGGACGGTGGATCGGCTTCGGGTTGATCTGGGTCGCGCTCGCGGTGCTGACCGTGGGTTCACTGCGCAGAAAGACGCCGACGACCACGACGACGGGGTTGCCTGGCGAACCCGCCTGATCCAGATGCTCAGCGTCAGCGGGCCGCGCACGCCGCAAAAAGTTTGCCAAATGTGAACGGTTGACCAGGTGGCAGCAATGCAATACGGTTTGCCCACATGGCGCAGGGTGACGATCGGCCGGTCGTAGCCACCCGTCGGCGAGGACGCCCCGTCAACTCGGACTCGGTGGAGACCCGCAACCGAATTCTTCGGGCGGCCAGGCAGGTCGTCAACGAGCGCGGATACCAGGCGGCCACCTTTCAGGCGATCGCGGTGGCCGCCGGACTGAGCCGTCCGACGCTGCATTACTACTTCGCCTCCCGCGAGGAGATCTACCAGTGCCTGGTGGTCGAGGCCGGGGCGGTCGTCGCCGAGCTGATCGACACCGCGCAGCGGCCAGCCACCCTTGCCGCCCAGTTCACGGCCCTGGTGGAAGCCATCCGCCAGGCCGGCAGCCGCGACCGTTCTCAGGTCGCGTTCATCGTCAGCGCCCGCCTGGAGTGCACCAGGAATCCGGAACTACGCGCCCATGCGAGCACCTGGCTACACGATTGCCTGGTGACGCTGGTCACTGCCGCCCGTGCCCGCGGCGAACTGGCCGAGGGCGCCGACGTCGCGCCGGTGGCCGACATGCTGCAGGCGCTGGTGTTGGGTGTCGTCTTCTACGCGGGTTTCGTCGACGACGCCGACGACATGTCCCTCATCACCGCTCAACTGGACCGGATGGTGTCGCGCGGACTGTGCCCCGAAGGCCAAAATTGGCCGACTCGCGGCGACACGATGGCCGACACGCCGAGCGCCGTCGGAGGGCAGCAATAGACTGGCCGCCCTATGAGCAAGTCGTTCGTGCACCTGCACAATCACACCGAATATTCGATGCTCGACGGTGCCGCGAAGGTCAAGCCCATGTTCGCCGAGGCGAAGCGGCTCGAGATGTCCGCGATGGGCATGACCGACCACGGAAACATGTTCGGTGCCAGCGAGTTCTACAACGCGGCAACGGATGCCGGCATCAAGCCGATCATCGGGGTCGAGGCCTACATCGCCCCGGCGTCGCGATTCGACACCAAGCGCGTGCTGTGGGGTGACCCAAGCCAGAAGTCCGACGACGTCTCCGGCAGCGGCGCGTACACGCACATGACCATGGTTGCGGAGAACGCCACTGGCCTGCGCAACCTGTTCAAGCTGTCGTCGCTGGCCTCGTTCGAGGGCCAGCTCGGCAAGTGGTCGCGGATGGACGCCGAGATCATCGCCGAACACGCCGAGGGAATCATCGCCACCACGGGCTGCCCGTCGGGTGAGGTGCAGACCAGGTTGCGGCTGGGCCACGTCGACGAAGCCGTCGCCGCCGCGGCGAAGTGGCGCGAGATATTCGGCCCCGAGAACTTCTTCCTCGAGCTGATGGACCACGGCCTCGACATCGAGCGCCGCGTCCGCGAGGGTCTGCTCGAGGTGGGCCGCAAGCTCAACATCCCGCCGCTGGCCACCAACGACTGCCACTACGTCACCCAAGACGCGTCCCGCAACCACGAAGCCCTGCTGTGCATACAGACCGGCAAGACGCTGTCGGATCCGACGCGCTTCAAGTTCGACGGTGACGGCTACTACCTCAAGTCCGCCGCGGAGATGCGCGCCCTGTGGGACGACCAGGTTCCCGGGGCGTGCGACTCGACGCTGCTGATCGCCGAGCGGGTCATGCCCTACGACGACGTCTGGGCCCCCAAGGACCGGATGCCGGTCTTCCCGGTCCCCGAGGGACACGACCAGGCGTCGTGGTTGACGCACGAGGTCACCGCCGGACTGGTGCGCCGATTCAAGGGCGCGCCCGTCCCTCAGGAGTACACCGACCGGGCCATGTTCGAGATCAAGGTCATCTGCGACAAGGGCTTCCCGTCGTACTTCCTGATCGTCGCCGACCTGATCAACTACGCGAAGTCCGTCGACATCCGGGTCGGTCCCGGCCGCGGTTCGGCGGCCGGATCGCTGGTCGCCTATGCCATGGGCATCACCAACATCGACCCGATCCCACACGGCCTGCTGTTCGAGCGGTTCCTCAACCCGGAGCGTCCGTCGGCACCCGACATCGACATCGACTTCGACGACCGCCGCCGCGGCGAGATGCTGCGCTATGCGGCCAACAGGTGGGGCAGCGACCGGGTGGCCCAGGTCATCACGTTCGGCACCATCAAGACCAAGGCTGCGCTGAAGGATTCGGCGCGCGTCAACTACGGCCAGCCGGGCTTCGCCATCGCCGACCGGATCACCAAGGCCCTGCCGCCGCCGATCATGGCCAAGGACATCCCGCTCTCGGGCATCACCGACCCGACCCACGAGCGGTACAAGGAAGCCGCCGAGGTTCGGGCTCTGCTCGACACCGATCCGGACGTGCGGGCGATCTACGAGACGGCCCGTGGCCTCGAAGGCCTGGTCCGCAACGCAGGCGTCCACGCGTGCGCGGTGATCATGAGCTCCGAGCCGCTGATCGACGCGATCCCGCTGTGGCGGCGGCCGCAGGACGGCGCGGTCATCAGCGGCTGGGACTACCCGTCGTGCGAGGCCATCGGCCTGCTGAAGATGGACTTCCTCGGCCTGCGCAACTTGACGATCATCGGTGACTGCATCGACAACATCAAGGCCAACCGCGGGATGGACCTCGATCTCGAAGCACTCGAACTCGACGACCCGAAGGCCTATGAGCTGTTGGGCCGCGGAGACACGCTTGGCGTCTTCCAGCTCGACGGTGGCCCGATGCGAGACCTGTTGCGCCGCATGCAGCCCACCGAGTTCAACGACATCGTCGCGGTGCTCGCGCTGTACCGCCCCGGCCCGATGGGCATGAACGCCCACAACGACTACGCCGACCGCAAGAACGGCCGGCAGGCGATCAAGCCGATCCACCCCGAGCTGGAGGAACCCCTCAAGGACATCCTCAACGAGACCTACGGTCTGATCGTCTACCAAGAGCAGATCATGTTCATCGCCCAAAAGGTCGCCGGCTACTCGATGGGCAAGGCCGACGCGCTGCGCAAGGCCATGGGCAAGAAGAAGCTCGAGGTGCTCGAGGCGGAGTACAAGGGCTTCCGCGAGGGCATGACGGCCAACGGTTTCTCCGAGGCCGCGGTGAAGGCGTTGTGGGACACCATCCTTCCGTTCGCCGGGTACGCGTTCAACAAGTCACACGCCGCCGGCTACGGGCTGGTGTCGTACTGGACGGCCTACCTCAAGGCCAACTTCGAAGCCGAGTACATGGCCGGTCTGTTGACCTCGGTCGGTGACGACAAGGACAAGGCCGCGGTCTACCTGGCCGATTGCCGCCGCCTTGGCATCACCGTGCTGCCACCGGACGTCAACGAGTCGGTGGTCAACTTCGCGTCGGTGGGAACCGACATCCGGTTCGGGCTCGGCGCGGTCCGCAACGTCGGCGCGAACGTCGTGGCGTCCCTGATCAACACTCGCAACGAAAAGGGCAAGTACACCGACTTCTCCGACTACCTGAACAAGATCGACGTCACCGCCTGCAACAAGAAGGTGACGGAGTCTCTGGTCAAGGCGGGTGCGTTCGACTCGCTCGGACATCCCCGCAAGGGTCTGTTCCTGATCCACACCGACGCCGTCGACTCGGTGCTCGGCACCAAGAAGGCCGAGGCCATGGGTCAGTTCGACCTGTTCGGTGGCGGTGACGCCGCGGACTCGGGGGCGTCGGTGTTCGCGATCAAGGTGCCCGACGAGGAGTGGGAGGACAAGCACAAGCTGGCGCTCGAGCGAGAGATGCTCGGGTTGTACGTGTCCGGCCACCCGCTCAACGGCATCGCCCATCTTCTGTCGGCGCAGGTCGACACGCACATCCCGGCAATCCTCAACGGTGACGTCGCCAATGATTCCCAGGTCCGCGTCGGCGGCATCCTGGCGTCGGTGAACCGTCGGGTCAACAAGAACGGGATGCCTTGGGCGTCAGCGCAATTGGAGGATCTCACCGGCGGCATCGAGGTGATGTTCTTCCCGCACACGTATTCGACGTTCGGGGCCGACATCGCCGACGACACCGTGGTGATCGTCAGCGGCAAGGTGAACTCCCGTGACGACCGGCTGTCGCTGATCGCCAACGACCTGGTGGTCCCGGACTTCACGAGCTCTCAGGCCGACCGCCCGGTGGCAGTCAGCCTGCCGACCAGGCAGTGCACCGTCGAGAAGGTGGGCGCCCTCAAACAGGTGCTGGCCAATCACCCCGGCACGTCGCAGGTGCGGTTGCGGCTGATCAGCGGTGACCGAATCACCACGCTCGAACTGGATCAGGCACTGCGGGTGACGCCGTCGTCGGCGCTGATGGGTGACCTCAAGGCGCTGTTGGGACCGGGCTGCCTCGGCGGCTAACCCAGCACGTTCACGGCGCGGGCGATGACGAGCGCGATGGTCGTCGTCGACACCAGGGCCTGGACGGTCATCATCGCCTTGGCCCAGCGCGCCAGCGGCATCGTGTCGGTGGGGGAGAACGCGACCACGTTGGTGAAGCTGACGTAGAGGTAGTCGACGAACGTGGGGCGCCAATCCGGTTTCGCCTTGCTCGGATCCGTCATCTGGGGGAACAGGAAGTCGGGGTACGGCTTCTCGCCGGAACGCCGCGCGAACGGGCCGCCACGGTCCAGTTCCCAAAACCAGATGCCGAATGCGATGACGTTGGTGACGAAGATCGCCGCGCCCCCGCCGAGCAGGACGGCCGCGTTGTTGCTGACCTCGCCGCTGAGGATCCGCTTGGCCAGAACGACGGCCGACGCCGTGTTGTCGACGGTGATCGCGCCGGTCAGGATCAGGCTGGCCCATCGGCCGATCGTGGTGGGCCGCGAGATGCGCACCGGGTTGACGACCAGCATCACCAGCAGCAGAAGCAGTTCCATGCCGATCAGCGGCCAGCGGGGCAACACGGTGTACTGCAACGGAATCGCGTGTTGGATCACGATGACCGACAGGATCGCGATCAGTACCGGCCAGCGGTTCTCGGGGTCGCCGGGCCGAAGCCAGGACGGGACGCGGTGCTCGGCGCCGGAGGCGAGACGTTCGGCTCGGCTGACGAAGGCCGCGACTTCCTGGGGCGGCTCGTAGGCATCTTGTTCGTCGGGACCCATCAGGACAGTGTCTCCGCCACCATGGAGGAATGACCGACGACACGACCAACACGTCTCGACACGTCAGCCAGTGGGTCGACGCGGGTTTCGACGAGGTCTACGCCTACGCCGCCGACCCCGACAACCTCCCGCGCTGGGCGGCGGGCCTGGCCGATCCGAAGCTGGCGGGGGTCGAGGTGGAGTTCGCCGAGCGCAACGAGTTCGGGGTGCTGGATCACGTGGTGACGTTGCCGTCCGGGGAGCGCTTCTTCAACCCGATGCGGGTGATTCCGGCAGGGATCGGCGAGCGGGGATGCGAGGTGGTGTTCTCGTTACGACGCCTGGCGGGCGTGACCGACGCGGAGTTCGACTCCGACGCGGCCGCGGTGGCGGCCGACCTGGCGACGCTGCGTGCGCTGGTCGAGCGAGCGGGCTAGGCGTCCGACGAGTGGAAAAGGGCCTGCCCGACCCAGATGGCAACCGCGGCGGCGGCGCCGCTCAGGACGGCGGGAGCAGCGCTCGCCGTCATCACACCGACCGCCAGGAACACCAGGGCACCGACCACGAGGGCCAGCACCTTGTAGGCAGGCCACGGCACACCGGCGATTCGAACTTCCGTAGGCGTGGTCATTCCTCCACGATAGCTCGTAACCTAGATTTCGGGAAGCCGAAACCTTGATTCGGGCGCGTCGGCGTTCAAACCCGTTTTCGCTGCCCGGCGGGCTAGTGGCACCATTGATCGGTGTCCGCCGAACTGAGTCAGACTTCTCGCCGTCCCGCGCCGCTCGGCGCCTCGGACATCGACGAGGCCGCTGACCGAATTTCGACGCTCATCAGTCTCACCCCGCTGCAATTCAGCGACCGGCTGTCCGCGATCACGGGCCTGCAGGTGTACCTCAAGCGCGAGGATCTGCAGGCGGTCCGCAGCTACAAGCTGCGCGGTGCCTTCAACTTGCTGATGCAGTTGACCCCCGCCGAGCTCGCGGCGGGCGTGGTCTGCGCGTCCGCAGGCAACCACGCCCAGGGCTTCGCGCTGGCCTGCCGGTCGATGGGCGTCCACGGTCGGGTGTACGTGCCCGCCAAGACGCCGAAGCAGAAACGCGACCGCATCCGGTATCACGGCGGCGAGTTCATCGAGCTGATCGTCGGCGGCGCCACGTTCGACATCGCCCTCGCCGCGGCGCTCGCCGACGTCGAGCGGACCGGGGCCACCATCGTTCCTCCGTATGACGACCTCCGAACCATGGCGGGCCAGGGCACGATCGCCGTCGAAATCCTTCAACAGCTCGAGGCGGAACCCGATCTCGTCATCGTTCCGGTCGGTGGCGGCGGGTGCATCGGCGGAATCACCACCTATCTTGCCGAGCGCACCGCCAAGACCTCGGTGCTCGGAGTGGAGCCGGCGGGCGCCGCGGCGATGGTCGCGGCCCTGGCCACCGGTGAGCCCGTGACCCTGGAGCACGTCGACCAGTTCGTCGACGGCGCCGCGGTCGCCCGCGCCGGTGCCCTGCCGTACGCAGTGCTCTCCGCCGCAGGCGACATGGTGTCGATCACCGCCGTCGACGAGGGTGCCGTCTGTACCGCGATGCTCGACCTGTACCAGAACGAGGGCATCATCGCCGAGCCCGCGGGCGCCCTGTCGGTGGCGGCGCTGATGGAGGCCTGCACCGAGGGCACCGTCGAACCGGGTTCGACGGTGGTGTGCCTGATCTCCGGCGGCAACAACGACGTGTCCCGGTACAACGAGGTGCTCGAGCGATCCCTGGTGCACCTCGGGCTCAAGCACTACTTCCTGGTGGACTTCCCGCAGGAGCCCGGCGCGCTGCGCCGCTTCCTCGACGAAGTGCTCGGCCCCGGCGACGACGTCACGCTGTTCGAATACGTCAAGCGCAACAACCGCGAGACCGGTGAAGCCCTCGTCGGCGTCGAACTCAGTTCGGCAGCGGACTTCGACGGTCTGATGGAGCGGATGCGCCGGTCCGACATGCACGTCGAGGCGCTGGAACCCGGCTCGCCGGCATACCGCTACCTGACCTGACGGGCCGGCTCCACCGCGACGAGTCGTTCGTCGTTGGCCATGAAGACGGGTTCGATGGGCACGCCGAACTCGGCCGCGGCGCGGGTCAGCAGTGTCGACCACTGCCTGTCGTCGGCCGTCGGGCCGCCACGTCCGGGGCGGGTCAGCAAGAAGGCGACCGCGAGCTGATCCTCGGCCTCGGCCACGACGCCGTGCAGTGCCGTCATCAGGTCCCGCGCCAGCCCGGGGCTGGCCCTCTTGGCGACCGGAACTTCGCTGAGCGCCTTGATGATTCGCCGGTCTGGCCCGACGAAGACGAAGCGCAGGAGCCGTTCACCGAAGCCAAGCGGCTCCATCAGGGCTCGCCAGCGCTGCCGAAGGTCTGCTGGTGAGCCGATGGGATCGGTGGCCGTCTCGACGGGCGGGGTCGGGAGGAACTCGTAAATCGTCATTCCCGCATGGTCGACGATTCCCGGCGACGGTGACGAAGTTGTCCACAGCCGCCGACGCTGTGGACTACTGCTTGACGGTCCGCAGGATCGTGAACGACTGTCCCGGCAGCTCGGTCCCGTCTCCGACGGTCGGATCGGCCGACGCCAACACGACCTCACCGGACACGGGCACGGTGACTGTCTCCTCGCCCAGGTTGCACACGAGGGTGAACGCCCCTCGGTGCAGCGCGATCCACCGCAGCTGTTCGTCGTAGTCGACGCTCATGTGGTCCAGCCACGGGTCGGCGAGGTCGGGCTCGTCGTGGCGCAGGGCGATCAGTGCCCGGTACAGCTCGAGGAGTCGCGCGTGGTCGCCGGAGTCGAGCTCGTCCCACTTGAGCTTGGACCGTTCGAACGTCTCGATGTCCTGCGGATCCGGGATCTCGTCGGCGTCCCACCCGTGTGCGGCGAACTCCGCCTTGCGCCCCTCGGCGGTCGCCCGCGCCAACTCCGGCTCGGGGTGCGAGGTGAAGAACTGGAACGGGCTCGACGACGCCCACTCCTCGCCCATGAACAGCATCGCGGTGTAGGGCGATGCCAAGACGAGGGCGGCCTTGACGGCGAGCTGTCCGAACGTCAGGTTCTGCGACGGCCGGTCACCGACCGCGCGGTTGCCCACCTGGTCGTGGTCGGAGGTGTAGGCCAGCAGCCGGGTGGCGGGGATGGTCGCGGTGTCCAGTGGGCGGCCGTGGCGCCGGTGCCGGAACGACGAGTACGTGCCCGCGTGGAAGTAGCCGTGCTTCAGGGTGTTCGCCAGTGATTCCAGGGAGCCGAAGTCGGAGTAGTACCCCTGCCGCTCGCCCGACACCGCGGTGTGGATGGCGTGGTGGATGTCGTCGTCCCACTGCGCCGTCATGCCGTACCCACCGCGGTCGCGCGGGGTGATGAGCCGTGGATCGTTGAGGTCGCTCTCGGCGATCAACGACAGCGGCCGCCCCAATTGCTCGGCGAGGGAGTCGGTTTCGGTCGACATCTCCTCGAGGATGTGAATCGCGGTGTGGTCGGCCAACGCGTGCACAGCGTCGAGCCGCAGACCGTCGGCGTGGAAGTCCCTCATCCAGCGCAGGGCACAGTCGAGGATGTAGCGGCGAACCTCGTCCGCGCCTGCCTCGGAGACGTTGACGCCCTGACCCCAGCCGGTGTTCGCCTCGGTCAGGTAGGGCCCGTACTTGGGAAGGTAGTTTCCCGACGGCCCGAGGTGGTTGAAGACCGCGTCGATCAGGATGCCGAGGCCGCGGGCGTGGCAGGCGTCGACGAGTCGCACCAAACCGTCTGGGCCACCGTAACTTTCCTGCACGCTGTACCACAGCACGCCGTCGTAGCCCCAGCCGCGCGTACCGCTGAACGAGTTGACGGGCATGAGCTCGACGAAGTCCACGCCGAGGTCGACGAGGTAGTCCAGCTTCTCGATGGTCGAGTCGAAGGTGCCGTCGGGGGTGAACGTGCCGACGTGCAATTCGTAGATGACCGCGCCCTCGACGGACTTGCCCGACCACCCCGAGTCGGTCCACGCCACCGTCGTCGGATTCCACAGCTGGGACCGCTCGTGCACGCCGTCGGGCTGCCGTGGGGATCTCGGGTCCGGCAAGACGGTCTCGTCGTCGTCGAGGACGAAGCCGTACCGGGCGTCGACGTGCGCGTCGACCGTCGCGCGCCACCACCCGTCTTCGGAGCGCGTCATCGGGTGCAGGGTGCCGTCGACGTCGAGGCGGACCAGTTCGGGCAGTGGTGCCCAAACCGCGAATTCGTGATCAGGCACGGGTGCGCTCCAACAGTGTCGCGGGGAGGTCGGTGAACAGTTCGGTCGCGCTGGCCCGACCGCTGAAGGAGCGGCCGGTGATGCGGTCGACCCAGTGACCGTCGGGCAGCGGCAACGACGTGTCGCCCCAACCGGTTTCGGCCAGGCCGACGGTCCATCGCTGGACGGCGACGAGCACGTCGTCACCGCGGAGGAAGGAAATCAAATGTGGGGCGGCCGCACCCTCGGCGAGCACCGGCTGGTAGCCGCCGGACAGGTAGGACTCCTGGCGGTCGGCACGCGAATGCAGGGCGGCGGTGACGATGCGGAGTTTCGGGTCACTCGCCTCGGCCAACGCCTGCCGGCGTGCCGCGTAGTCCACCGCGCGCCGGTTGTCTGGGTCGACGAGGCTGTCGTCCCACAGCTCGGTGC
This sequence comes from Mycolicibacterium hodleri, assembly GCA_006864685.1. GTDB lineage: Bacteria > Actinomycetota > Actinomycetes > Mycobacteriales > Mycobacteriaceae > Mycobacterium > Mycobacterium hodleri_B. The sequence continues at coordinate 108,936 of VIFX01000012.1, forward strand.
CCTGATACACGTCGGGGATCCCGGGCACGGTCAGCGACAGCAGCTTCTGGACCTGCGAGTCGCTTTGGGCGTGGGCGTCCAATTGTGCGACCAGACTTGCCATCTCGACGCCGACGGGGCCGTCGACCACCTGGTCCAGCCAGGTGTGCACGGCGGTCTCGAACGCTTCGTTCGGCTCGTTCCAGGTGGTGTGCAGCGCCGCTTCCCTGATCGCCTTCTCCGCATAGGCATGCAGTCGGGATCTCAGGTCGTCGGTGACTGGGCCGTCCACCGGCCACGTGCCGAACGCGATCTGCAGCAGGAATCGTCCGGTGTCGGGGTCTGGCGGGGGAGCGGCGAGCACCCACTTGGCGACCAGTTCGGTCCACAGTGAATCCACTTGCGACAGCACGCCGATGCGGGCGCGGACGTCCTCGCTGCGCTTGGTGTCGTGGGTCGACAGCGTCACCATCGCCGACGGCCAATACCGTGCCCGCAGTGCGGTCGCGTGGTGGAATTCCGCCGCGCTGACGCCGAACCGCTCGGGTTCACCGCCGACCTCGTTGAGGGAGACCAGCCTGGCGTCGCGATAGAAGAGGCAGTCCTCGACGGACTTTGCGGTGACGGCGCCGCAGAGCTGCTGAATCCTGGTGGCCGGCTCGAGGTGCTCGAGGGCCGCGGCGACCAACATCAGCGGTTCGCCCAAAGTCGGGTCAGCGGCGGCGGTTTCGGCGAGGGCCGTCGGCATGACCGCCGTCAGCCCGCGGTAGTCGGACCGGTAGACACCGACGTGGGAGAGCAACGCTGCGACGGCGTCGGGAATCCGGGGGTGGTCCGCGCCGACCGCGGCGACGATCGCGCGGTGCACCCGCGCCAGCTCGCTGGCCAGAGTGCCGGTGGCGGTGTCGACCTTGAGCCCGCGGATCACCGGCTCCAATGGTTCGGCGTCGGGGGCGCCGGACGGGTCGACGAGCACTCCGCCGATCTCGCGCAACGCGTCGTAGCCGGTGGTGCCCGCGACCGGCAGCGTCGGCTCGAGCGCTTCGTCGGGAGCCAGGATCTTCTCGATGACGATCCAGGCGTCGGGGCCGGTGAGTTCCCGCAGCCATTCGAGATAGCCTGCGGGGTCGGACAATCCGTCGGGATGGTCGATGCGCAGACCGTCGACCAGGCCTTCGGTGAACCACCGCTTGACCTCGACGTGGGTGGCGTCGAAGACCGCCTTGTCCTCCTGCCGCAGCGCAGCAAGGGAGGTGATGGAGAAGAACCGCCGGTAGCCGCAGACGTTGTGCTTCCAGCCGATCAGCTTGTAGTGCTGGCGCTCGTACACCTCGGCAGGCGAGCCGTCGCCGGTGCCGGGGGCGATGGGCCAGGTCCGGTCGCCGAGCCGCAGCACGTCGCCGTCCGCGGCGAGACCGTCGAGGTCGCCGTCGTCGCCCAGCACCGGCAGGACGATCTTGCCTGCCGGGTCCAACGTCCAGTCGACGTCGAAGTACGAGGCGTACGCGGAGTCCCGGCCGTTGGTGAGCATGTCCCACCACCAGGCGTTCTGAGTGGGATCGTCGACGCCGACGTGGTTGGGCACGATGTCCACGACGAGGCCCATCCCGCGGGCGTGCACGGCCTCCGACAGCTTCGCCAGGCCCTCGGCGCCGCCGAGTTCCTCGGAGACCGTCGTCGGGTCGGTGACGTCGTAGCCGTGGGTGGATCCCACGCTTGGGGTCAGGATCGGTGACAGGTAGAGGTGTGAAACCCCAAGATCCTGAAGGTAATCCAGCTGCTCGAGGGCGTCGGCGAAGGTGAACGCCTCGCCGCTGGCGGCTCCGCGCATCTGCAGGCGGTAGGTGGAGAGAAGGGTCATGGTGGTCACGCCGTCTTTCGTAGCGCGATGATGGACCGGGCGGCGACGGTGAAGGTTTCGCCGGCCTTCACCACGAGGTCGCTGCTCCCGGTGGGCGTCGCCGAATCCACTTCCGCGGTCCACTCGGCGGCGTAGTCGCCTTCGGCGGCGACGAATTCCACGGGATCGGAGTGTGCGTTGAAGCACAGCAGGAAGGAGTCGTCGACCACGCGTTCACCGCGGGCGTTGGGCGCGGGTATCGCGTCACCGTTGAGGAAGACCGCCACGCACTGGAAGCCGGAGTTCCAGTCCTGCGGCGTCATGGGCACGCCGCCAGCGGTCAACCATGCGATGTCGCGGATCTCTTCGTCACCGCTGCGAATCAGCTTGCCGTCGAAGAACCGTCGGCGCCGGAACACCGGGTGGTTCTTGCGCAGGGTGGTCACGGTGCGGGCGAAGGTCATCAGGTCGGCGTTGGTCTCGCACAACGACCAGTCCATCCAGGCGATCTCGGAGTCCTGGCAGTACACGTTGTTGTTGCCGTGCTGCGTGCGCCCGATCTCGTCGCCGTGACTGATCATCGGAGTGCCCTGACTGACCATCAGCGTGGCGAGGACGTTGCGCATCTGCTTGCCGCGCAACTCCAGGATCGCCGGGTCGTCGGTGGGGCCTTCGACGCCGCAGTTCCACGACCGGTTGTGGCTCTCGCCGTCGCGGTTGTCCTCGCCGTTGGCTTCGTTGTGCTTCTCGTTGTACGACACCAGGTCCGCCAGCGTGAAGCCGTCGTGAGCGGTGACGAAGTTGATGCTCGCGCTCGGGCGCCGGCCGGTGGCCTCGTAGAGGTCCGACGAGCCGGTGAGTCGCGAGGCGAATTCGTTGAGGGTTGCGGGTTCTCCCCGCCAATAGTCACGCACAGTGTCGCGGTATTGCCCGTTCCACTCGGTCCACAAACCAGGGAAGTTCCCGACCTGGTATCCGCCCTCGCCGATGTCCCACGGTTCGGCGATGAGCTTGACCTGACTGATGACCGGATCCTGCTGAACCAGGTCGAAGAACGCCGAGAGGCGGTCGACGTCGTAGAACTCCCTGGCCAGGGTGGATGCCAGGTCGAACCGGAAGCCGTCGACGTGCATGTCGATCACCCAGTACCGCAGCGAGTCCATGATGAGTTGCAGCGAGTGGGGGTGGCGGACGTTGAGGCTGTTGCCCGTGCCGGTGAAGTCCTTGTAGTGCTTGAGGTCACCGTCGAGCAGCCGGTAGTAGCCGGCGTTGTCGATGCCCCGGAAGTTGATCGTCGGTCCCAGGTGGTTGCCCTCGGCGGTGTGGTTGTAGACCACGTCGAGGATCACCTCGATGCCCGCCGCGTGGAAGGACCGCACCATGTTCTTGAATTCGGCGACGGCTCCGCCGGCGCTCTGGTTGGACGCGTACTGGTGGTGCGGCGCGAAGAAGCCAAAGGTGTTGTAACCCCAGTAGTTTCGCAGGCCAAGCTCGATCAGCCGGTGGTCGTGCATGAACTGGTGCACCGGCATCAGTTCGATTGCCGTCACGTTGAGCGACTTGAGGTGTTCGATGATCACGGGGTGGCTCAGCCCCGCGTAGGTGCCGCGCTGATCCTCGGGGATTCCCGGGTGGGTCTGCGTCATCCCCTTGACGTGCGCCTCGTAGATCACCGTTTCGTGGTACGGGGTGCCGGGTGCGCGATCCGATCCCCAGTTGAAGAACGGGTTGATGACGACGCTGGTCATCGTGTGGCCCAGCGAGTCGACCCGCGGCGGGGTGCCGCCGGTGGCGAGGTCGTCGGCCTCCAGGTCGTAGGAGAACAACGCCTGGGTGAAGTCGAAGTCGCCGTGGAACGACTTGCCGTACGGGTCGAGGAGCAGCTTCGAGGAGTCGCAGCGCTGTCCGGCAGCGGGATCCCACGGACCGTGCACCCGGAAGCCGTACCGCTGGCCGGGGGTGACGGCGGGCAGGTAGGCGTGCCAGACGTAACCGTCGACCTCGTCGAGGTTGATTCGCTCCTCGCTACCGTCCTTGCCGATCAGGCACAGTTCGACCTTCTCGGCGACTTCGGAGAACAGCGAGAAGTTGGTGCCCGCACCGTCATAGGTGGCGCCGAGGGGGTACGCGTTACCCGGCCACACTGCGGAGACCACCGGTCACCACCAGCCGGTGGCGATGGCGATCTGACGTCCCAGTTCTGCGGTCATGGTGCGCATGTAGGTGGCGGAGATGTGATGAGAATCGTGGTATACCAACACGTTTCCCTCCACCGCTCGGCAGTAGTCCTGGCGACACACCGCATTGCTCATGTCGAGCGGCTTGAGCATAGGGAACCGCGCGAGGTAGTCGAGAGTGGGGTTGTGGTCGGACAGCACCTCGGAGCGTTTGATGCCGCAGGAGATGGCGTCGCCGCCGTCGGCCAGACAGTCGGCGGGGAAGAACGGCTTGCCGTCCTTGACCAGCCACGGGGTGTCTCGCATCGCCAGGACGGGAATGCGGGCGTCGGAGAGTTCCTGCCAGATGCCGAGGTAGAAGCTCGGCATGACGTCGCCGTCCTTGATGTTCCACGGCCGGGTCGACGTGGTGAAGACGTAGTCGGGGTGGTCGGAGATCAGCTTCGGCATGACCTTCTCGTTCCACTCGCGACAGTTCGGGTAGGCCCGGTTGTCGCCCATCACCAGCGGGTTCTGCTCGGTGGTCAACGGGCAGCCCATCTTGAGGTAGGTGACGACCTTGAAGTGATGCATGCGGCCCAGCAGGTCCAACGCGGTGATCCAGTGCTCGGCGTGTGACCCGCCCGCGACGGCGATGGTCCTCGTCGCGGATTGGTCGCCGTAGGTGCAGTTGATGACGTCGACGTTGCCGAAGTCGCTGATGCAGCCCTGCGTGGTGGAGACCGGCAGGTCGTCCTTGGCTTCGAGGACGGTGGGCCGCATCGGCAGCTTCGGCACCCTGGCGTTGTTGATCAGCGCCCGCGCCCCCGGGTAGTCCCGCGACGAAAGTCCCGACAACTCCTTGCCGTTGGCGCGCTGGATGGTCATGTGCTCGCGCCAGGTGAAGGACGTGGCGGTCAACGCGACGCCGAGCAGCGTGACGATCGAACCGAGCACGATCGTGGGGCGCCTCAGCCTGGTGCGCAGCGGGATGACGGCGGCCTGCTTCGGCTGGGTGGCGGCGGCCGCCCCCCGCAGTCGCAGAGGCTCTTCGACGTACTTCGTCGTCAGCCAGGCCAGCACGCCCGACACCAGCAGGACGATCGCGCCGTCGAGGAAGTCGGCGCGGGTGTCGCCCGAGTAGGCCAGCCAGAAGATCAGCAGGGGCCAGTGCCACAGGTACAGGGAGTAGGCCATCGAGCCGAGCGAGACGAACGGCTTGGTCGCGAGCAGTCGGCTGACGGCGGGCAACCGACCGCCGACCGACGAGAGGTGCGGGTCGGCCATCCGGTTGGCGCCGCTGAGGATGAACAGGATGGTCGCGCCGACGGGCACCAGCGCCCACGGCCCAGGGAACTCCTTGACGCCGTCGATGAGCGCGCCGCACGACAAGATTGCCGCCAGCGCGACGACGGCGATCGTCGAGCGCAGCCACATCGGCCACTTCACGTAGGGCACCAGCGCCCCGACCAGTGCGCCGAGCAGCAGTTCCCAACCCCTGGCGAAGCTGTCGTAGTACGCCCTTGACTGATCGGCGTCGTGCGCGATGACCGCGTAGACGAACGACGCGATCGTCAGCGCGGCGAGTACGACGATGAGCGCAGTCCTGGTGTGGGAGCGCAGGAGTCGGCGGAAGGCGACGGCGAAGCCGAACACCAGGGCGAGGAACGCTATGTAGAACTGGCCCTGGACCGACATCGACCAGATGTGCTGCAGCGGGCTGACGGCCTCGCCCGCGCGCAGGTAGTTCGAGGCCGTGTTGGCGAGCTCCCAGTTCTGGTAGTAGCCGAGGCTGGCGAGGCTTTGGTCGGCGAAGGTCTCCCAGCGGGTCTCCGGCTGGATGAGGATCGTCAGCACGGCCGAGGCGGCGAGGACCACCACCAGCGCGGGCAGCAGGCGACGGATCAGCCGTTTGACCTCGGGGACGGGCGACAGCGACGAGCCGGGGGTCAGCGCGGTGCGCAGCAGGCGACCGCCGAAGAAGAACCCGGACAGCGCCAGGAACACGTCGACGCCGCCCGAGACCTTGCCGAACCAGATGTGGAAGACGGCGACGAGCGCGATGGCGACGCCGCGCAGCCCGTCGAGGTCGTGCCGGTAGAAACCGGACGCCCTGCTGCCCATCACGGCGCGCTGGGCTGAGCCGGATTCGGTGTGAGGCGCCGTCCGGGCTGGAGAGAGGGTCAACATGGTCGTCGGACAATCTACCCAACGCGGGGCGATACGGCCGTTTTGTCAGGACCGCTGGTCCTGGGGGATGGTGGTTCCATGCCGCCGCTGACGCCTGCCGAGATCAGTGCGGTCGACGCCGCGCACGTGTGGCATCCGTACAGCAGGATCGCGGCCGACGCGACCCCGCCCGTGGTGGCCGTCGCGGCCAAGGGCACGTCGATCACCGTCGTCGACGACGGACGGCGCGTCGACCTGATCGACGCGATGAGCTCGTGGTGGACGGCGATCCACGGGCATGGTCATCCCGTGCTCGACGAGGCGATCACCCGCCAGCTGGCGACGATGAACCACGTGATGTTCGGCGGGTTGACCCACGAACCCGCGGCCCGCCTTGCCCAGTTGCTGGTCGAGATCACCCCCGAGGGTCTGGACACGGTGTTCTTCAGTGATTCCGGGTCGGTGGCCGTCGAGGTGGCGGCGAAGATGGCCCTGCAGTTTCAGCGCAGCCGAGGCAAGCCGGGCAAGCATCGGCTGATGACGTGGCGTGGCGGATATCACGGCGACACGTTCACGCCGATGAGCGTGTGCGACCCCGACGGCGGCATGCACTCGATCTGGTCCGACGTCTTGGTGTCGCAGATCTTCGCGCCGCAGGTGCCCGCCGAGTACGACCCTGCCTATGGTGCAGCGTTCGAGGAGTTGCTCGCCGCCCGTGCCGACGAGGTGGCGGCGGTCATCGTCGAACCGGTGGTGCAGGGCGCGGGTGGGATGCGGTTTCACGATCCTCGCCATCTGAGTGATCTGCGGGCTGCCTGCACCCGGCACGACGTGCTGCTGATCTTCGACGAGATCGCGACCGGTTTCGGTCGGACTGGCGAATTGTTCGCCGCCGATCATGCGGGCGTCCTGCCGGACGTGATGTGCGTCGGAAAGGCGTTGACCGGGGGATACCTGACGCTGGCGGCGACGCTGTGCACCGGTGAGGTCGCCGCAACCATCAGCAATGGCGAGCCGGGCGCGTTGATGCACGGACCGACGTTCATGGCGAACGCACTGGCGTGCGCGGTGTCGGTGGCGTCGGTGGAGCTGCTTCTCGGCCAGGACTGGCGAGCGCGAGTCGGCGAGATCGAGGCCGGGCTGCGGTCCGGGCTGGCGCCCGCACGCGAGCTCGCCGGGGTGGCCGACGTGCGGGTGCTCGGCGCGATCGGTGTGGTCGAGATGCGGGAGCCGGTCGACATGGCGGTGGCCACCGCGGCGGCGATGGCGCACGGCGTGTGGCTGCGCCCGTTCCGCAATCTGGTGTACGCGATGCCGCCGTACGTGTGCACGCCCGACGAGGTGGCGACGATCTGCTCGGCGATGGTGGGTGTGGCGCGTGCGCTAACCTGAACGGCGTTCAGGTGGCTGTGTTGGTTCGGAAGGGTCCAGGCGTGACGCGTGCAATGATCTCCCCGCTGGCCTGGCTCGACGACGTCGAGCAGCAGCGTCGCGCGGCCGGTCTGCGCCGGTCGTTGCGCGTGCGGCAGGCCGAGGACGCCGGCCTCGACTTGGCCTCCAACGACTACCTCGGGTTGTCGCACCATCCTCGCGTCGTCGCCGGTGGCGTCCGTGCGCTGGAGACCTGGGGCGCGGGCTCGACCGGCTCGCGCTTGGTGACCGGCAACACCGCGCTGCACGAACGGTTCGAGACCGCGTTGGCCGAGTTCGTCGGCGCCGAGTCCGCCTTGGTCTTCTCCTCCGGCTACACCGCCAACCTCGGGGCCGTGGTGTCGCTGTCCGGTCCCGGCTCCATGGTGGTGTCGGACGCGCTGACCCATGCCTCGCTCGTCGACGCCTGCCGGTTGTCGAGGGCACGGGTCGTGGTCACGCCGCACCGTGACGTCGACGCGGTCGACGCCGCCCTCCGGGACAGGGCCGAGGACCGCGCCGTCGTGGTCACCGACTCGGTGTTCAGTGCCGACGGCGTGATGGCACCGCTGCGGGACCTGCACGACGTGTGCCGCCGCAACGGCGCGCTGCTGATCGTCGACGAGGCCCACGGGCTCGGGGTGCGGGGCGACGGTGGACGCGGCCTGGTCGCCGAGGTGGGTCTGGCCGGAGCGCCCGACGTGGTCATGACGACGACGCTGTCGAAGGCGCTCGGCAGCCAGGGTGGGGTCGTGCTGGGTCCGGCCGCGGTTCGCGCCCATCTGGTCGACGCCGCGCGCCCGTTCATCTTCGACACCGGCCTCGCGCCTGCTGCGGTCGGAGCGGCGCTGGCCGCTCTCGAAGTCTTGGTCGACGAACCCTGGCGGGCCGGCGCGGTGATCGGCCATGCCGCCACGCTGGCCGCGGCCTGCGGCGTGACCGACGTACCGGAGTCGGCGGTCGTGTCGGTCGTCCTCGGTGAGCCGGAGGTGGCGCTGGCCGCCGCTACGGCGTGTCTGGACCGCGGGTTGCGGGTCGGCTGCTTCCGTCCGCCGTCGGTGCCTGTCGGCACGTCGCGGCTGCGGCTGACGGCGCGGGCGTCGCTGTCCTCCGACGAGATCGAGCTGGCGTGTCGCGTGCTGGTCGACGTGCTGGCCGCGGCCCGCGGATGAGCACGCTCATCGTCACCGGCACCGACACCGGTGTCGGCAAGACCGTCGTGACGGCGGCGCTGGCGTGCCACGCCCGACTGGCAGGCATGGACGTCGCGGTGTGCAAGCCCGTCCAGACCGGGGTTGCCGACGGAGACGACGATCTCAGGGAGGTGGGCCGGCTCTCCGGCGTCGACGTCCTCGTCCCCGGATGGCGATACCCCGAGCCGCTGGCCCCTGTTGCCGCGGCGGAGCGGGCGGGGCTGCCGCTGCCGACGAGGGCGGAGTTGGTCGGTCTCGTCGAGGGCGTCGTCCGGCCCGGGCGGTTGGTCGTCGTCGAGGGTGCGGGTGGCCTCCTGGTCGAACTCGGTGCCGACGGGGTGACGCTGCGGGACCTGGCGACCGACCTCGACGCGGCGGTGCTCGTGGTGGCACGCCCGGGGCTCGGGACGCTCAACCACGCCGCACTGACCGTGGAAGCCCTTGCGGCAGCACGTATTCCATGCGCCGGCCTGGTCGTCGGCGCCTGGCCGTCCGATCCCGGCGTCGCCGAGGCGTCCAACCGCGTCGCCCTCGGCCGCATCGCCGAGGTCCGCGCGGCGCTGCCGAGTGGAGCGGGTGCGCTGGCGCCGCAGGACTTCGCCGAGCTCAGCGCGGGCGCGTTCGCGACCGAGTGGGTGCGGAGCCTCTAAGACATGGCCCACTCCGTCGAGTTGCTGTTCGACGCCGACACCGAGGACGCCATCCGACGACAGTGGGCCGCGCTCGTCGAGGCGGGGCTGCCCAGCCAGGCACACCACCGGTCGCCGACCAATCGGCCGCACGTGACGCTGACCGTGGCCGAGCGGATCGACGCGGGCGTCGACGTAGCCCTGCGGGCACCGGCCGCACTGCTGCCGTTGGCCTGTCGGATCGGCGCCCCGGTGGTGTTCGGGCGGAAGACCCTGGTCCTGGCGCGGCTGATCGTGCCGGACGCCGGGTTGCTGCGGGTGCACGAGTCGGTGGACGCGATCTGCGGTCCGCACATGCCGTCTGGGCCGTTCCCGCACGCGCGTCCCGGGCAGTGGACGCCGCACGTGACGTTGGCGCGCCGGCTGGCCCCCACCGATCTCGCGGCAGCGCTCGACGCCGTCAGCTCCGATGCCGCCGACGGCACGGCAGGCACGTTCGCCGGGTTACGGCGCTGGGACGGCGACGCCAGGGTCGACACCCTGATCACCTGAGCCCGACGCGTGTGCGGCCATCCCGTCGACCAGCAGACGAAGCCCAAAGGCGAAGCGCCCGTTGGGATCCGTCGCCATCACCGACTGGGTCTCCGGCAGTGCGCCCGCGGCGTCCCACTGCAGCCGGGACTGCTCGTCGGCGGTGAAGCCGAGCACGTAGTAGAGCACCGATCTGGCCGCCAGGTCGGCGTGCGACGAATCGATACCCGCCTCGGCCGCGGCGGCCGTGAGCCGGTCGAGGAGCTCGGTCATCAGCTCGGACTTGCCTGCGGCGAAACTGGCCGACACCAACTCGGCTCCGTCGGTGGTCGACAGCAGCGCGTTGCGCAGGCCCGTGCAGATGAGGTGCACCCGTTGAACCCACGGACCGTCTTGGGCCGTCGCCGTCGAGGCGAGGATCCGGTCGGCCACCGCGCCAAGCAGGGCCTGCTTGTCGGCGAAGTGCCAGTAGAGCGCGCCGGGGGTGAGGCCGAGTTCGCGCGCCAGCCGCCGCATGGTGAGGTCGGCGATCCCGTAGTCGTCGAGGAGCTGAGCAGCCTTGTCGACCACATCTGAACGGGCGTGGCGTCGGACCTGTTGCACCCCTGTAGCCTAAACACCGTTCAAGTTCATGGTGCAGGAGGAGTACGTAGTGACGCAGGCAGCTTCAGAGGTAGGCGCGGACGTGTTGAGTCTGGCTCGAGAGCAAGTGCTCGAACGCGGCGAGGGCCTCACCCAGGAGCAGGTGCTGGCGGTGCTCCAGCTGTCCGACGACCGGCTCGAGGACCTGCTCGCGCTGGCTCACGACGTGCGGATGAAGTGGTGCGGACCCGACGTCGAGGTCGAGGGCATCATCAGCCTCAAGACCGGCGGTTGCCCCGAGGATTGCCACTTCTGTTCGCAGTCGGGGCTGTTCGCCTCGCCAGTGCGCAGCGCCTGGCTCGACATTCCCAGCCTGGTTGAGGCTGCCAAGCAGACCGCGAAGTCCGGAGCCACCGAGTTCTGCATCGTCGCCGCCGTCCGCGGACCCGACGAGCGCCTGCTCGCCCAGGTCGCCGCCGGCATCGAAGCCATTCGCAACGAGGTCGACATCCAGATCGCGTGCTCGCTGGGGATGCTGACGCAGGAGCAGGTCGACCAGCTCGCCGCGATGGGCGTGCACCGCTACAACCACAATCTGGAGACGGCGCGGTCGTATTTCACCAACGTCGTCACCACCCACACGTGGGAGGAGCGCTGGGGCACCCTCGAGATGGTGCGCGCGGCCGGCATGGAGGTCTGCTGCGGCGGTATCCTCGGCATGGGTGAGTCGCTGGAGCAGCGGGCGGAGTTCGCCGCCAACCTCGCCGAGCTCAACCCGCACGAGGTCCCGCTGAACTTCCTGAACCCGCGTCCCGGCACCCCGTTCGGCGATCTCGATGTGTTGCCCGCCTCTGACGCGCTGCGGGCCGTGGCCGCCTTCCGGCTGGCGATGCCACGCACGATGCTGCGCTTCGCAGGCGGCCGCGAGATCACCCTCGGCGACCTCGGCGCCAAGCAGGGCATCCTCGGTGGCATCAACGCCGTCATCGTCGGCAACTACCTGACCACCCTTGGCCGTCCCGCGGAGTCCGATCTCGAGCTGCTCAACGATCTGCAGATGCCGATCAAGGCACTCAACGCGACGCTGTAGACCGGGCGAGCCAGCGATGCCCACCAAGTTCAACGTCTACACCGGCGAGCCCGAGGGTGGCAGCACGCCCGCGGCCGCCCAACTCGGCCTCGAACCGCCGAGATTCTGTTCCGACTGTGGACGGCGAATGATCGTCCAGGTGCGCCCCGACGGATGGTCGGCGAAGTGCTCACGGCACGGCGAGCTGGACTCCAAGGACCTGGAGACGCGGCGATGAGCGCTTGCGCGAAGAGCAAGGCACAGCGTTGAGCACGAACACCGTTGCCCCACCGCGACTTTCGCATCTGCAGGCAGCGATCCGGGTGGCGCTTGCCCTGGTCGGCGTCGGCGTCGTCATCGGGGTGGCGTGGGCGTGGCTGGCACCGCCGATCAATCTGGTGATCGCCTTGACCAAGGCCGGCGACCGGGTGCGGGGCTACGTCGGCGACGAATCCGACCTGCTGTTCCTCGGCGCCTTCGTCATGACCGGGTTGTTGTTCGTAATGGCGGTGACGGCCGCGGTCGCGGCGTGGCAGTGGCGGCCGCATCGTGGGCCGATGATGGTCGGCGCGCTGTCGATCGGTTCACTCGCGGCAGCGGGTGCTGCGGCCGGTGTCGGCGCGATGGTGGCCCGTTGGCGCCATGGTGTGGTCGACGTGGCGGCGGCCCCGGTCACTCCCGAGCATCGCGTCTTCTACGTGCACGAAGCGCCCGCGGTCTTCTTTGGCCACGGCCCGTTTCAGATCGCGGCGTCGCTCGTCATCCCCGCGGGGGTGGCCGCACTGGTCTACGCGATCTGTGCGCTGTCGACCAAACGCGACGATCTGGGTGGGTGGCCGCCCGTCGAGGTGGCCTACCTGGTCAGTCCGGCTACTGGTCCAGCTCAGACAGCGGCAACCGATCCACTCGGCGACCCGTCATCACCTTCGCACTGATGATTCCCAGCCGGATCATGCCCCGGTAGGTCGAGGGGTTCAGCAGCGTCGGCCACTTGGTCCGCGCGCGGTGACTCGACAGCGGTTGCCCAGCGAAGCGGTCGCGCAGCCAGCGCAACGTCATCGGAGCGGACATCGGATGCAGCAGCATGTGTTCGCTCAGCATGTCGCGGTGGTAGGTGACGCTGGCGCCGCCGCGGGCGTAGGTGTGGGTCAGCTCGTCGATGTCGTCGACGGACACGATGCGATCGTGGACGGCCTGTACGACGAGCACCGGGATGCTCGGCGCGGCAGTGCCGAGCTTGATGCTGTCGAAGACGTGTTGCACCTCCGGGGTGCGGAGGATGTTCTCCAGCGGCTCGTCGACCATGTTGCCCATGTCCTTGCGAATCAGCTTGACGACGGCCTCGGCGGTCGTCATCTGCTGGATGTCGGTCAGCATGGCCTTGCCCTCGACGGTGACGTGCTCGTTGATCACGCGGTCGAGGCCCGGGTAGACGTGGGAGAGCGCGGCGACCACCAGGGCGGGCAGGCCGGAGAAGAAGCTGCCGTTGAGTCGGCGGAAGGTGTGGCCGAGGTCGCCGACCGGTGAGCCGAGGACGGCGCCGACGAGGTTGAGTTCGGGGGCGTAGGTCGCGTGCACCTCGGTGGCCCACGCGGTCGCCAGTCCTCCGCCGGAATAGCCCCACAGCCCCATGGGCGCCTCGGGGGACAGGTTGAGGGCCTCGGTGTTCAGCGCGGCCCGCAGGCCGTCGAGCACGTGATAGCCGGGTTCATAGGGGGCGCCCCAGATTCCGAGCGGGCCCTCGTGGTCGGGGATCGACACCGCCCATCCTTCGGCGAGGGCGGCGGAGACCAGCAGGAACTCGACCTGCGCGAGGGCCCCGGTGGCCTTGGCGCCGCGCCGAAGGGCGTAGGACGGGAAACAGCTGCCTGCCACGGCGTCGATCGCGCATTGGTAGGAGAGGATCGGTCCCTTGCTGCCCGCGGGCCGGTCGGCGGGCACTACGACCGTCGTCGCGACGGCCTGCGGGAGACCGTTGAGGTCCGTCGAGCGGTAGAGCAGCTGGGTGGCGGCCAGTTTCTGGGGGATCAGGCCGAGGAAGGCCAGCTCGACGTCGCGGGACCGCAGCACGGTGCCCGCCTTGGCGTGCTCGAATCCAGCAGGTGGGAGGTAGAACTGGTCGGCTTCGGGCCGCAGCGGCCTTGTCTTGCGACGTAGCTCTTCATGAGTCGGTCGCCCGATCCATTCGGCACCGGTCGAGACGGCAGCACTGCCAAGGTCCATCCGGCCATTGTGGGTCACGTGGTCGTCAAAGCCAATTAGGCCGTGTTTGCCATGTCGTCGGCATCAGGTCGGGGGACGCAGGGCGGCAAACTCGTCGGTGACGCGGTACTGCGCTTCGGTGAAGCGGTACATGGCGGCGGGTCGGCCGCCACTTCGACCTGATTTTGCGGTCGTGCCGGTCGGGACGATGACGCCGCGCCGCGCGAGGACGCGTTGCAGATTGGTGGCGTCGACCTGGTAGCCGAGCGCGGCGTCGTAGACGTCTTTCAAGGTCGAGAGCGCGAATTCCCTTGGCGCCAAGGCAAACCCGATGTTGGTGTAGGACAGCTTGGCGATCAGCCTGGCGTGGGCGTGGGTGATCATCGGACGGTGGTCGAATGCCATCGGCGGCAGCGCATTCACCGGGTGCCACCGGGTGTCGGGCGGCAGTTCGGGGGTCGCGGGGGAGGGCACCAAGCCGAGGAACGTCGAGGCGATGGTGCGCGGCCCTGGCACCCTGTCCGGGTCGGAGAACACCGCAAGTTGTTCGAGGTGGGTCAGTTCGCGTAGGTCGACCTTCTCGGCGAGTTGACGGCGAACCGAACTCGTCATGTCTTCGTCGTGCCGGAGGCGTCCGCCGGGAAGGGACCATGCGCCGCGCTCGGGTTCCATGGCCCGCTCCCACAGCAACACGCTGAGCTGCGGGTTTCGAGTTGCGAGCCGTCGAACTTGAAACACGACGGCCAGCACCTCGTGCGCAGTGCTAATATTGGGCATGTTTTCGATCATAAGTCGAAAACCCCGTCAGGATCAAAGGAGCGGCCATGACGGTATTGGATCTCACAGCGCAGATCACGAACGGTCCCGCCGGTTACGGCGGCGTCGTCGCCGACGAGGCATGGGCGGCCGAGGTGCGACGCCTCGCCGACCTGCGGGGTGCCACCCTCCTCGCGCACAACTATCAGTTGCCCGCGATCCAGGACGTGGCCGACCACGTCGGGGACTCGCTCGCGCTGTCCAGGATCGCCGCCGAGGCGGCCGAGGACACCATCGTGTTCTGCGGGGTGCACTTCATGGCCGAGACCGCCAAGATCCTCAGCCCAGAGAAGACGGTGCTGATCCCCGACCAGCGGGCCGGTTGCTCGTTGGCCGACTCGATCACCGCCGACGACCTTCGGGCCTGGAAGGACGAGTTCCCCGACGCGGTGGTGGTGTCCTACGTCAACACCACCGCAGCCGTGAAGGCGCTGACCGACATCTGCTGCACGTCGTCCAACGCGGTCGAGGTGGTGGCCTCCATCCCCGAGGACCGCGAGGTGCTCTTCTGCCCCGACCAGTTCCTCGGCGCGCACGTCCGTCGGGTCACCGGCCGCAAGAACCTGCACGTCTGGGCCGGTGAGTGCCACGTGCACGCCGGTATCAACGGCGACGAACTCGCCGCCCAGGCCAAGGCCCACCCGGATGCCGAACTGTACGTCCACCCCGAGTGCGGCTGCGCCACCTCGGCGCTGTACCTGGCCGGAGAAGGCGCCGTCCCCGACGACCGCGTGAAGATCCTGTCCACGGGAGGCATGCTCGACGCCGCGCGCAAGACCAGCGCCCGCCAGGTCCTGGTGGCCACCGAGATCGGCATGTTGCACCAATTGCGCCGTGCCGCACCGGACGTCGACTTCCAGGCCGTGAACGACCGGGCGTCCTGCACGTACATGAAGATGATCACCCCCGCCGCGTTGCTGCGGTGCCTGGTGGAGGGTGCCGACGAGGTGCACGTCGACCCAGAGGTGGCCGCCGCGGGTCGCCTCAGCGTGCAGCGCATGATCGAGATCGGGCAGCCCGGCGGCGGAGAATGAACTGCGGCGGTTCCGGCCACTGGCAGCAGCGGGCCGACGTCGTCGTCGTCGGGACCGGTGTCGCAGGATTGGCTGCGGCCCTGGCGGCGCACCGTAGGGGCAGCCGGGTCGTGGTGCTCAGCAAGGCATCTCGCGCCGAGGGTGCGACCGCGACGTTCTACGCCCAGGGCGGCATCGCTGTCGTCGTGCCGCGCACCGACGACAGCGTCGAGGCACACGTCGCCGACACCATCGCCGCGGGCGGAGGCCTGTGCGACCCCAAGGCGGTGACGTCCGTCGTGGCCGACGGATATCCCGCGGTGGCAGAACTCGTCGACTTCGGCGCACGGTTCGACGAGTCGGCGCCGGGCCGGTGGTCGTTGACCCGGGAAGGCGGACACTCCCGTCGCCGCATCGTCCACGCCGGCGGGGACGCGACCGGGGCAGAGGTCCAACGCGCCCTCGACCGCGCCGCCAATACCCTCGACGTTCGGCTGAATCACGTTGCGCTGCAGATCGTTCGCGATGGCGACGCCGTCACCGGAGTGCTCGTCCTCAGCGAAGACGGCCTCGGCGTGATCCATGCCCCCTCGGTCATCCTCGCCACCGGTGGCCTCGGCCACCTGTACTCGGCGACGACCAATCCCGAGGGGTCGACGGGCGACGGCATCGCCCTTGCGCTGTGGGCCGGACTGCCCGTCGGCGACGTCGAGTTCATCCAGTTCCACCCGACCATGCTCTTCACCGGGAACGCGGGGGGTCGGCGGCCGCTGATCACCGAGGCCCTTCGCGGTGAAGGCGCGGTGCTCGTCGACGCCCGCGGCGATTCGGTGACGGCAGGCGTCCACCCGATGGGCGATCTCGCGCCGCGCGACGTGGTGGCCGCGGCAGTCGACGAACGCCTCTCCCTGACCGGTGACCCCTGCGTCTACCTCGACGCGCGCGCCGTCCCCGACTTCGCCCGCAGGTTCCCCACCGTCAACGCCGCATGCCTCGCCGTCGGCGTGGACGCCACCTCGGCGTTGATCCCGGTGGTACCAGGTGCGCACTACAGCTGCGGAGGCGTCGTCACCGACGTGTACGGGCGTACCGAAATGGCGGGACTCTTCGCCGCCGGTGAGGTGGCCCGCACCGGGATGCACGGCGCCAACCGGTTGGCGTCGAACAGCCTGCTCGAAGGTCTCGTCGTCGGCCGTCGGGCCGGCTCGGCAGCCGCCGAACACGCCGCGGACGCGGGGTCGCCACGCGCCGACGTCGAACCCGTTGCCAGGGTGGCGTCGGACCGCACGGAGCTGCAACGTGCCATGACGCGCAACGCCTCGGTCGTGCGTGACGCCGAGGGGTTGAGTCGGGTCGCCGACCTGGTCGACGCCGCCCAACTCCGAAACATGGACTCCCGCAACGCCTTCGAGGACGCCGCACTGACCGCCACCGCGTCGGTGGTGGTGGCGGCCGCGCTGGCTCGACGCGAGTCGCGGGGATGCCACCACCGCGCCGACCATCCCGACACCGACCCGACGCGTGCGGTGAGCGCCAACGTCCGACTCGACGCCGAGGTGTGCTGCTGATGACTCTGAACTCCACGAACCTGACCGATGACGAACGCGCCGAAGCACTAGCGGCCGTCGAACGCGGCCTCGCCGAGGACCTCCGCTACGGGCCGGACGTGACGTCGCTGGCGACCGTCGCCGCCGACGCCACGACGAAGGCCGCCATGGTGAGCAGGCAGAGCGGAGTCGCCGCGGGCGTCGACGTCGCACTGCTGGTCCTCGACCAGGTCATCGGCCAGGGAGAGTACGGCGTGCTGTCCCGCGTCGCCGACGGAACGCGCCTGGAACCCGGCGACACCATGCTGGTGCTGGAGGCGCCGACGCGGGGTCTGCTGACCGCCGAACGCACCATGCTCAACCTGGTGTGCCACCTGTCCGGCATCGCCAGCACCACCGCAGCGTGGGTCGAGGCCGTCGAGGGCACCGGCGCCAAGATTCGCGACACCCGCAAGACGCTTCCTGGACTCCGCGTGCTCCAGAAGTACGCGGTGCGGGTCGGCGGGGGCGTCAACCACCGGATGGGCCTTGGGGATGCGGCGCTGATCAAGGACAACCACGTCGCCGCCGCGGGCTCGGTGGTGGCGGCTCTGCATGCCGTCCGCGAGATGGCACCCGACGTGCCGGTGGAGGTCGAGGTCGACTCGCTCGAACAGCTCGACCAGATCCTCGGCGAGGATCTCGGCGTCACGCCGCTGGTGCTGCTGGACAACTTTCCCGTCTGGATGACGCAGATGGCGGTGCAGCGGCGCGCGGCCAACGCCCCGGGGGTTTTGCTGGAGTCGTCGGGCAATCTTTCGCTCGACAACGCCTCCGCCTATGCCGGGACCGGCGTCGACTTCCTCGCCGTAGGCGCGCTCACCCATTCGGTCCGGGTTCTCGACGTCGGCCTCGATCTGTAGTTAGCCAGCTAGGCTGCAGCCATGTCGACCAGCGAACAGCCCCCCACACAGCGCGTCATCCCCATCGTCGCCCTGGTCCTGTCGGTGATCGCCGTCGGCCTGGCCGCGTGGGCGGTGTTGCGGCCCACGTCGAGTGGCCCCGCCGAGCCGACCTACACCGCCGCACAGCAGAGCGACGCGAAGACCGCGATCTGCGCCGCAACGGATCTGGTGCGCAGGGGCGTCTCGCTCAACACCAACCTTCAGATTCCCGGGGGCGAAGCCGACGTCACCGGGTCCCTCGCCGTCGCGGCCAATGCGCGGGTGTCGCTCTCCGACGGTGGTCAGTACCTGATCAGCCGCCTCGACCCGGCGACGCCGACCGAGCTGGCCGCCTCCGTGAAGGAGTTTGCCAACACGCTTCTCGACATCGGCGCTGCCGCCACCGCGGGATCGCCGAACACCGATCCGGAGCAAGCGGCCCGGCTGCGCACCGCGGACACCCAGAACAACGCGGTCATCGAACGCTGCAAGTAGCTCGTCAGCCGACGGTGCCCTTGCCGTCGGCGCCGTCGTCACCCTTGGCGGCCGATCCGGTCGTGGAGGTGGCGCTTCCACCGGCGCCACCCTTGGCGCCCTTGCCCGCGGTGGTGTCGCCACCCTGTCCGCCTGCTCCACCGCGTGCACCCGTGGCGCCCGTCGCGGTGCCGCCGGCTCCGCCGCTGCCGCCCGTTCCGCTGCGTCCCGACGCACCTCCCGCGCCGCCGTTGCCGCCGCCGGCGAATCCTGCGGCGCTGTTGGCCTCGCCGCCAGCCCCACCCGCGCCGCCGTCGCCGGAGGTGAGCCCGCCCCGGCCACCTGCGCCGCCCGCGCCGCCACTCGCGGTGCCGCTTACGGTGCCGCTGGCGCTGGCGCTGTATGCCACGCCACCGTCCCCTCCGGCGCCGCCGGTTCCTGCGATGAGTCCGCCGCTACCGCCGTTTCCGCCCCGGCCGGCGTTGGCAGGTCCGAAGGCGACGATGCTGTACGAACCCGTGCCGCCCTTGCCGCCGTTGCCGAACAGGCCGGCGTTGCCGCCGTTGCCCCCGAAGCCGCCGCGGGCTCCACTCGCCCCGTCGCCACCGTTGCCGAACAGCAGCCCGCCGTTGCCGCCGGCCTGTCCCGGCAGCAATCCGGGGCCGCCGTTGCCGACGAGCAGTCCGCCGTTCTGGCCCGGCCCACCGTTGGAGACGAAGACCGCGTAGACCGAGCCGACGACGTCACCAAATGCCTGGTTCGGGACGGTCGCCTGGCCCGTCGCGCTGGATGCCGCGCGCCCGACGTCGGCGGTCGTCGCAGGCCCGACCAGGACGGTGGGGGTGAACTTGCTTGGTGCGGCGGGCGTGGTGTCGCGGCGGTGGAAGTCGGCCGCAGGGGGTTGGGTCGCCGGCGGCTGGGCCGCGGCGGCGGCTAGCAGTGCGGTGGGCTGCGGGGTCGGCTGAATACTTGCCAAAATTGACGCCGGCTGAAACAGCGGGGCGACGACGGGTCGGCTCGCTGCCGCCGTGACATGGGGTCCGTCGGACGGCGAAGTACCGGTGGCTGCCGTTGCCGACGTGGTGGCGGCAAGCATTCCCGTCGCAATCACGGCCGTGAACAAGGACTTTCGCGGAGCAGTGGTCATCGCTGAAGATCTCCCGGATCGATTCTGGCCGTGGCGGCTAGACGCCTGTACCACGGAACGCGCGCTGGATAAACATACGTTTACCGACAGCGCTGCGCATTTGCCAGAAGCAGACTACCGCGTCAGTTTCGGGTTGTCGTCACGCCGTCGCGGAACGGCGCATCAGCGACAGCACCACGGCGGCCGTGGCGAACAACCCCGAGAACACCCGGTTGAGAATGGTCTGCTGCCGAGGGGTGTGCAGCCACTCGACGAGCCGCACCGCGAGGCCCGTGTAGAGACCCATCACGACGAGGTCGACGGCCACCATCGTCGCGCCGATCGCCAGATACTGCGGAAGCAGCGGCGCCGTCGGGACCACGAACTGGGGAAGGACCGCCAGGAAGAACACCAGGCTCTTGGGGTTGGTGGCGTTGACGAGGAAGCCCCTCGTCAGCAGCCCGAGGCGGCGGCCGTCGACCGTCGTCCCGATCTTGGCGCGAAGGTCGGTCGTCACCGACCGCCACTGCCGCACCGCGAGATACACCAGATAGAGCACGCCGATCCACTTGACCACGTTGAACGCGACGACCGAGCTGGCCACCGCGGCGCCGAGGCCTATGGCGACCAGCGCGAGTTGAAGCATCAGACCGACCTCCATGCCTGCGATGCTCCAGTAACCGCGGCGCACCCCGTGGGTCATGCCGGTGGCCATCGCCTGAATCGCACCCGCGCCGGGGGAGACCGCGATCAGGATCGCCGCGACGACGAATGCGAGCCACATGTCGAGTGCCATGTCGCGAAGTGTCGCAGGAGAGCCGTGGTCGGCTCAACGGAGTTTTACGCGATGTCGGCGACGAAGGTGCCCTGCCGCTTGGCAAGCATCTGCGGAATGCGCGGTAGCGTCGCGTCGACCGTGCCAACGGGAAGCACCCGCGGGTTCACCAGGTGCAGGTCCTTGCGGCCGACGTGGATGTCCGCCTCGCCCGCGGCGAGCACGTTCTTGACCCAGTTCGTCTTCCCGTGGACCAGTCCGATCGCCAGCACGTCGCCCTTGCGATAGGCCGTCACGATCGTCTCGTACTCCTTGCCAGAGGTACGGCCGCGGTGCGTGATCACCGCGAATCCTGGCATCCGCTTCGACAGCGGTCGGAGCAGCGGGTTGACGTACTTGATCTGAAAGCGCTCCAGCCAGACCGGCATGATCATCGGCACGCCAGGGGCGTGGTTCGGGTGGTCTTCTCGCGAGGTGGACGGCGACATGGCGGCTCCCGGATTCTGATTTGTCTGCTCTGGGACAATAGACGGCGTGACCGACTCGTCCCTGCTGATGTCCCGCATCGACCTGCGTGGCGATCAGCTCTCCGCCGCCCGACTTCGCGCCGTGTTGCCACGGGGTGGCGTCGACGTCGACGCGGTGGTGCCGAAGGTGCGTCCCATCGTCGACGCGGTCGTCGACCGTGGCGCCGAGGCCGCCCTCGAATACGGCGAATCCTTCGACGGGGTTCGCCCCGAGACGGTCCGGGTGCCGCTGGCCGCACTCGACGCGGCGCTCGCCGAGCTCGACCCCGACATCCGCACCGCCCTCGAGGTCGCGATCGAACGGACCAGAGCGGTACACGCCGATCAGCGGCGCACCGACGGCACGACGACGCTGGCGCCGGGGGCCACGGTCACCGAGCGCTGGGTTCCCGTCGAGCGGGTTGGTCTCTACGTTCCTGGCGGCAACGCGGTCTATCCGTCGAGCGTCGTGATGAACGTCGTCCCCGCCCAAATCGCCGGGGTGGATTCCCTGGTCGTGGCGAGCCCGCCGCAGGCCGATTTCGGCGGCCTGCCGCACCCGACCATCCTTGCCGCCGCCCGCCTACTCGGGGTCGACGAGGTGTGGGCCGTCGGCGGCGCGCAGGGCGTCGCACTGCTGGCGCACGGCGGCACGGACACCGACGGCGCCGAGCTGGCGCCGGTCGACATGATCACCGGCCCCGGCAACATCTACGTCACCGCCGCCAAGCGCATCTGCCGCTCGCAGGTCGGCATCGACTCCGAGGCGGGGCCGACGGAAATCGCGATCCTCGCCGACCACTCCGCCGATCCCGTGCACGTCGCCGCCGACTTGATCAGCCAAGCCGAGCACGACGAGATGGCTGCCTCGGTCCTGGTCACCACGAGCATCGAGTTGGCCGACGCCACCGACGCCGAACTCGCCAGGCAGCTGCAGACCACCGTGCACCGCGAACGGGTCACCGCAGCCCTGACGGGGCGCCAGTCGGCCATCGTGCTGGTCGACGACATCGAGGCGGGACTGCGGACCGTCAACGCGTACGCCGCCGAGCACCTGGAGATTCAGACAGTCGACGCGTCGGCGGTCGCGGCCAAGGTGCGCTCTGCCGGCGCCGTCTTCGTCGGGCCGTGGTCGCCGGTCAGCCTCGGTGACTACTGCGCCGGCTCCAACCACGTGCTGCCCACCGCGGGATGTGCCCGGCACTCCAGTGGCCTGTCCGTGCAGACGTTCCTGCGCGGCATCCACGTCGTCGACTACACGGAGGCGGCGCTGAAGGACGTGGCGGGTTACGTCGTCACCCTCGCCAACGCCGAAAACCTGCCCGCCCACGGCGAGGCCGTCCGGCGGAGGTTCGAGAAGTGACCAAGGCCACCCGCAAGATCAGCCTTGACGACCTGCCGCTGCGGGACAACCTGCGCGGCAAGTCGCCGTACGGCGCGCCGCAGCTGTCGGTTCCGGTGCGGCTCAACACGAACGAGAATCCGCACCCGCCGACGCAGGCGCTGGTCGACGACGTCGCGGCCTCGGTGCGCGACGCCGCGGCCGAACTGCACCGCTACCCCGACCGCGACGCGGTGGCGCTGCGGACCGATCTGGCCGAGTACCTGGTGGCCCAGACCGGTGTCGCGCTGACGACCGACAATCTGTGGGCGGCCAACGGCTCCAACGAGATTCTGCAACAGCTGCTTCAGGCCTTCGGCGGTCCCGGCCGCACCGCGCTGGGGTTCGTGCCGTCGTACTCGATGCACCCGATCATCTCCGACGGCACCCAGACCGATTGGTTGGAGGCGAATCGCTCCGCGGACTTCGGCCTCGACGTCGACGTGGCGGTCGCGGCGGTCGTCGAGCGGCGGCCCGACGTCGTCTTCCTCGCCAGTCCCAACAATCCGTCGGGCCAGAGCGTCACGCTCGAGGACCTGCGTCGTCTGCTGGAGGTGGCGTCGGGGGTCGTCATCGTCGACGAGGCGTACGGCGAGTTCTCGTCGCAGCCCAGCGCGGTCGAGTTGCTCGCGGAGTTCCCGGCAAAGCTGATCGTGACCCGCACGATGAGCAAGGCGTTCGCGTTCGCCGGGGGCCGCCTCGGGTACCTCGTCGCCGATCCCGCCGTGATCGACGCGCTGCTGCTGGTCCGGCTGCCCTATCACCTGTCCTCGATCACGCAGGCCGCCGCGCGCGCGGCGCTGCGGCACGCCGACGACACGCTCGGCAGCGTCGCGCGGCTGATCGCCGAACGCGAGCGCGTCTCGGAAGCGTTGACGGGCATGGGGTTTCGGGTCATCCCCAGCGACGCAAACTTCATCCTGTTCGGCGACTTCGCCGACGCGCCGAGGGCGTGGCAACGGTACCTGGAGGCGGGGGTGCTCATCAGGGACGTCGGCATCCCTGGTTTCCTGCGCGCCACCACCGGCCTCGTCGACGAGAACGACGCCCTGCTCGACACCAGCCGCAGCCTGGCCGAATCCGAACTCACCACATCCGTAGGAGCCTCATGACCGCGCCTGAGCCGACCGTCCCGGCGGCACGCCGCGCCCGCGTGGAACGCAAGACCAAGGAATCCGACATCGTCGTCGAGCTGAACCTCGACGGCACCGGCATCGTCGACGTCAACACCGGGGTGCCGTTCTTCGACCACATGCTGACCTCGCTGGGCACCCACGCCAGCTTCGACCTGCTGGTGCACGCGACGGGTGACGTCGACATCGAGGCGCACCACACGGTGGAGGACTCGGCGATCGTGCTCGGCCAGGCCCTTGGCGAGGCGCTGGGCGACAAGAAGGGCATCCGCCGTTTCGGCGACGCCTTCATCCCCATGGACGAGACGTTGGCGCACGCGTCGGTCGACGTGTCGGGCCGGCCGTACTGCGTGCACACGGGCGAGCCGGATTACATGGTGCACAGCACGATTGCGGGTAGTTCGGTGCCGTACCACACCGTCATCAACACGCACGTCTTCGAGTCGCTGGCGATGAACGGCCGGATCGCGTTGCACGTCCGCACGCTCTACGGCCGCGATCCGCACCACATCACCGAAGCGCAGTACAAGGCGGTCGCCCGCGCGCTTCGCCAGGCCGTCGAGCCCGATCCCCGGGTGTCCGGCGTGCCGTCGACGAAGGGGAGTTTGTGACGACGAAAGTCGTTGTCCTCGACTATGGTTCGGGCAACCTCCGGTCGGCCCAACGCGCCCTGGAACGGACCGGTGCCGAGGTCGAGGTGACGGCGGATCCAGCCGCGGCGGCCGCCGCCGACGGTTTGGTGGTCCCCGGTGTCGGCGCCTACGAGGCCTGCATGCGGGGTCTGCGCGAGGTCAACGGTGACGCGATCGTCGCCGACCGGTTGGCCAAGGGTCATCCGGTGCTGGGCATCTGCGTCGGCATGCAGATCCTCTTCAGCCGCGGTGTCGAGTTCGGCGTGGAGAGCGTCGGCTGCGGTCAGTGGCCCGGCTCGGTGACCCGGCTGGACGCTCCGGTGGTCCCACACATGGGGTGGAACGTCGTCGACGCGGCGCCGGGCAGCACGCTCTTCAAGGGCGTGGACGCCGACACCCGGTTCTACTTCGTGCACTCCTACGCCGCCCAGAACTGGGAGGGCAATGACAGCGCATTGCTGACGTGGGCAACGCACCACGTACCCTTCCTGGCTGCAGTGGAGGACGGCGCGCTGTGCGCCACACAGTTTCATCCGGAGAAGAGTGGCGACGCGGGCGCGACGCTGCTCGCCAATTGGGTCGAGGGGCTCTCGTGAGTAATGCACCGTTGATACTTCTGCCGGCGGTCGACGTCGTCGACGGCAAGGCGGTTCGCCTGGTGCAGGGCGTGGCGGGGAGCGAGACCGACTACGGCTCCGCACTCGACGCGGCGATGCAGTGGCAAACGGACGGCGCCGAGTGGATTCACCTCGTCGACCTCGACGCGGCGTTCGGCCGGGGCTCCAACCGCGAGCTGCTCGCGGAGGTCATCGCGAAGCTGGACGTCGCGGTCGAGCTCTCCGGTGGCATCAGGGACGACGATTCGCTGACCGCCGCGCTCGACGCCGGTTGTGCGCGAGTCAATCTCGGTACCGCCGCCCTGGAGAATCCGCAGTGGTGCGCGAAGGTGATGGCCGAGCACGGTGACAAGGTGGCCGTCGGCCTCGACGTCAAGCTCGAGAACGGGCAGTACCGGCTTCGCGGGCGCGGGTGGGAGACCGACGGCGGCGATCTGTGGCCGGTGCTCGAGCGGCTCGACGCCGAGGGCTGTTCGCGGTTCGTCGTCACCGACGTCACCAAGGACGGCACCCTCAACGGCCCGAATCTGGAACTGTTGGCCGGTGTCGCCGAGCGCACCAATGCGCCCGTCATCGCCTCCGGCGGTGTGTCGAGTCTTGACGATTTGCGGGCCATCGCGACGTTGACCGGCGCGGGCGTCGAGGGCGCCATCGTCGGAAAGGCGCTCTACGCCGGGCGGTTCACGCTTCCCGAAGCGCTCGCCGCGGTGAGTCGGTAGCCCGGAATGGCGTTGGACGACACTGATCTGCGGAGGCTGGTCGCCGAGGCAAGCGTCATCCTCGACGCCGCGGCCGAGCCCTTCGTCGCCGGGCACCGCGCCCAGTCCGCCGTGCAGAAGAAGGGCAACGACTTCGCCACCGAGGTCGACCTCGCCATCGAGCGCCAGGTCGTCAAGGCGCTGGAGGAGGCCACCGGCATCGGCGTGCACGGTGAGGAGTTCGGGGGCGCGCCGATCGATTCGCATCTGGTGTGGGTGCTCGATCCCATCGACGGAACGTTCAACTACGCGGCCGGGCTGCCGACGGCGGCGATCCTGCTCGGTCTGCTG
The DNA here is from genome assembly GCA_006864685.1 of Mycolicibacterium hodleri. Taxonomy (GTDB): domain Bacteria; phylum Actinomycetota; class Actinomycetes; order Mycobacteriales; family Mycobacteriaceae; genus Mycobacterium; species Mycobacterium hodleri_B. The sequence goes on from VIFX01000012.1 coordinate 134,688, forward strand.
CGGGACGGCGTGCCGGTCGCCGGGCTCACCTGGCTGCCTTTCAGCGACGTCCGCTACACAGCCGTCGTGGGAGAACCCCTGTACGCCAACGGAATTGCCCAACCCGCGCTGAAGACCGCCGACCTGAGCGAGTCCATCGTGGGTGTCGGCTCGTTCAACGTCGACTCGCGCGGCACCTTCCCTGGCCGGTATCGGGTGGCGGTCCTCGAGCAGCTGAGCCGCAGGTGTTCGCGCATCCGGATGCACGGGTCGACGGGAATCGACTTGGCGTACACGGGTGCTGGCGTGCTGGGCGGTGCCATCAGCTTCGGTCACCACGTGTGGGACCACGCGGCGGGGGTGGCCCTGGTCCGTGCGGCCGGTGGCGTGGTCACCGATCTTGCGGGCGAGGACTGGACGCCGACGTCGCGTTCGGCGTTGGCAGGGGTGCCCAGCGTGCACGCGCAGATCTTGGAGATCGCGGCGGCGGTCGGTTCACCGGGGGAGTACTGAACATGGACGTCGCAGTCCGCGTCATCCCGTGCCTTGACGTCGACGCCGGTCGCGTAGTCAAGGGCGTCAACTTCGAAAACCTGAGGGACGCAGGTGATCCCGTCGAGCTCGCCGCGGTGTACGACGCCGAGGGCGCCGACGAACTAACCTTCCTCGACGTCACGGCGTCGTCCGCCGGTCGCTCGACGATGCTCGACGTCGTGCGGCGTACGGCGGAGCAGGTGTTCATCCCGCTGACGGTGGGCGGCGGAGTGCGCTCCGTCGCCGACGTCGACGTGCTGCTGAGGGCCGGCGCGGACAAGGTGTCGGTCAACACCGCCGCCATCGCGCGCCCCGAGTTGCTGGCCGAACTGTCCCGGCAGTTCGGGTCGCAGTGCATCGTGCTGTCCGTCGACGCCCGCACCGTGCCGGAGGGGTCGCAGCCGACGCCGTCGGGCTGGGAGGTCACCACCCACGGCGGGCGGCGCGGCACGGGGATCGACGCCGTCGAGTGGGCGCGTCGCGGTGCCGAGCTCGGCGTCGGCGAGATCCTGCTCAACTCCATGGACGCCGACGGCACCAAGGCGGGATTCGACCTTGCCATGCTCCGTGCGGTGCGGGCGGCGGTGACCGTTCCGGTGATCGCCAGCGGCGGCGCGGGCGCGGTCGACCACTTCGCACCAGCCGTGCAAGCCGGTGCCGATGCGGTCTTGGCGGCCACCATCTTTCACTTCAAGGAGCTCACCATCGGCCAGGTGAAGGCGGCGATGGCGGCGGAAGGGATTGTCGTGCGATGACATTGGACGAATCGATCGCCTCCCGACTCAAGCGCGACGCGAACGGCCTGTTCGCCGCGGTGGCCCAGCAGCGGGGCACCGGTGAGGTGCTGATGGTGGCGTGGATGAACGACGACGCGCTGGCCAACACCCTGGCGACTCGCAAGGCGACCTACTATTCGCGCTCCCGCGGCGAGCAGTGGGTCAAGGGCGAGACCTCGGGTCATACCCAGTACGTGCACTCGGTGCGGCTCGACTGTGACGGCGACACCGTGCTGCTGGAGGTCGACCAGGTCGGCGCGGCGTGCCACACCGGCGAGCACACGTGTTTCGACGCCGACCAACTCCTGGCGCCGGAGCGCTAACCGCGGTCGTCGGGGCGGGTCATGTGGAAAATGGCCTCGGGTGTGATTTCGGCGTAGGTGGTGGGTCCGCCGGCGCGCAGGATGGGATGTGCTGCCGCTGTGTCGTACACGCCGTCGACCAGGAGGTGCCTGTCGATGTGGACGGCGACGACCTGTCCGAGCACCAGCCAGGTGGGAACTGTCTCGTCGTCGAGATTGCGTAGCTGAATCAGCTGTGTCAGTTGGCATTCGAAGTTGACCGGGCTCTCCAGCACGCGAGGCGGCGTCACACACGTCGACGGTACTGGCGTCAGCCCGCTGTCCGCGAACTCGTCCGTAGACGTGGACTCCGAGGTCCGGTTCATCTGTTCGGCCAGTGCCGCGGTGGCGAGGTTCCAGACGAACTCACCGGTGGCGTCGACGTTGGTGACGGTGTCCTTCCACCCGATCGACGAGAACCCGATGATCGGCGGCCGGTAGCTGAACGCGTTGAAGAAGCTGTAGGGCGCCAAATTTGGCACGCCTTCGGCACTTTGCGACGAGATCCACCCGATGGGCCGCGGCCCGATGATGGAGTTGAGGGGGTCGTGCGGCAGGCCCGTGCCGTCGGCGACCCGGTAGTAGTGAGCGTCGTGTCCGGCCACCTGGGTCAGACCTCCATCCGGGTTGCCTTGGCCCGCGCGGACCACCGGCCGTCGTGGTAGCCGACCTGAACGGGATGCGAGAACGCCGCCGTGACGTTCTCGGTGGTGACCGTCTCCAGGGCCGTCCCGCTGGCCACGGTTCGGCCCTCGGCGATCAGCAGGGCATGCGTCGTCGTCGTCGGGAGCTCCTCGAGGTGGTGGGTCACCAGGATCGACGCAACGTCGGGGTGCACTTGACCCAGCGAGTCCACCGTTTCCAGCAGCTGCTCGCGCGCGGCGACGTCCAGACCGGTCGACGGCTCGTCGAGCAGCAGTAGGCGAGGGCCCGAGATCAGCGCCCGCGCAATCAAAGTCCGCCCCCGCTCACCCTGGGACAGCGTCGGCCAGGTGCTGTCGGCGATGCGCGTCAGACCGACCGTTTCGACCATCGCGTCGGCGCGCTCCAGTTCGTCGGCGGTGGGTGTCCAGCGCAGCGGCAGGTCGTTGGTTCCGGTGATGCCGGTCAGCACCACCTCGCGGACGGTTCGTGGGTGCTGCAGCCGGTGGCGCGGGTTGACGTGTCCGATGGAGCGTCGAAGCACGGCGAGATCGGTCCGTCCCATTTGCTCACCGAGCACGCGGACGCTCCCGGAGCTGGGGAAGGTGATGGCACCGCAGAAGCCAAGCAGCGTGCTCTTGCCAGCGCCGTTCGGGCCCAGCAGCGCCCAATGCTCGCCCTCGTTGACGGTCAGCGAGATGCCGTCGATGATCTGCTTTCCGTCGCGGCGGAAGGTCACATCGTCAAGTTGCAGAACGGGTTTCACCGGGAACGCAACACCTCGAGCGCCTTGTCCGCGTGGGTGTCCATGCTGACTTCGCTGGCGATCACCGCGAGGACGGTGCGGTCGGTGTCGATCACGAACGTGGTCCGCTTCACCGGCATCAACTTGCCGAGCAATCCGCGCTTCACGCCGAACTGCGTCGCCACGGCACCGTCGGAGTCCGACAGCAGCGGGTAGTCGAACTTCTGCATTTCGGCGAACTTCGCCTGCTTGTCGACGCCGTCGGTGGAGATGCCAACGCGATTCGCGCCGACCGAGGCGAATTCCGACGCCAGGTCGCGGAAGTGGCACGCTTCCTTGGTACAGCCCGGCGTCATCGCCGCGGGATAGAAGAACAGCACGATCGGACCGTCGGCCAACAGGCTGGTCAAACTGCGAACGGTGCCGGTCTGATCGGGGAGTTCGAACTCGGCAACCTCGTCACCACGCTTCATGGCCGCCTACGCTACGCCCGCGTCCTCGGAGCCGTCTGGGAGGATTGTCCCGTGCCCGCTCATGCCGACCTCGCCACCACCACCTCTCGCGAGGACTTCCGGGCGCTGGCCGCCGATCACCGCGTGGTCCCCGTGACCCGAAAGGTGCTGGCGGACAGCGAGACGCCGTTGTCCGCGTACCGCAAGCTCGCCGCCAACCGGCCCGGGACGTTCCTGCTGGAATCGGCCGAGAACGGCCGGTCCTGGTCGAGGTGGTCGTTCATCGGCGCTGGCGCCCCGTCCGCCCTGACGGTGCACGACGACCAAGCGGTGTGGCTCGGCGTCACCCCGCAGGACGCCCCGACCGGCGGCGACCCGCTCGAAGCCCTTCGCGCCACCCTCGAGGTGCTCTCCACGGCGGCGCTGCCGGGACTGCCGCCGCTGTCCAGTGGACTCGTCGGGTTCTTCGCCTACGACATGGTGCGGCGGCTGGAGCGTCTGCCTGCACTCGCGGTCGACGACTTGGCCCTTCCGGACATGCTGCTGCTGTTGGCCACCGACATCGCCGCCGTCGACCATCACGAGGGCACCATCACGCTGATCGCCAACGCGGTGAACTGGAACGGCACCGACGAGCGGGTGGATCAGGCCTATGACGACGCCGTGAGTCGGCTCGACGTGATGACCGCCGCTCTCGGCGAACCCTTGCCGTCGGCGGTGGCGACGTTCAGAAGGCCCGTGCCGCAGCACCGGGCGCAACGCACCGTCGAGGAGTACTCGGCCATCGTCGAGAGGCTCGTCGGCGAGATCGAGGCGGGTGAGGCCTTTCAGGTGGTGCCGTCGCAGCGCTTCGAAATGGACACCGCCGCCGATCCCATCGACGTGTACCGGATGCTGCGCGCGACCAACCCGAGCCCGTACATGTACATGCTGAACGTCCCGAATGCCGCTGGTGAATTGGACTTCTCGATCGTCGGGTCCAGCCCGGAGGCGCTCGTCACCGTGAAGGACGGCAAGGCGACGACCCACCCGATCGCAGGTACCCGCTGGCGGGGTGACACCGAGGAGGAGGACGTCCTGCTCGAGAAGGAGCTGCTGGCCGACGAGAAGGAGCGCGCCGAGCACCTGATGTTGGTGGATCTCGGCCGCAACGATCTGGGCCGGGTCTGCGTGCCCGGCACCGTCCGCGTCGAGGACTACAGCCACATCGAGCGGTACAGCCACGTGATGCACCTGGTGTCGACCGTGACGGGTCAACTCGCCTACGGCAAGACCGCACTCGACGCCGTGACGGCCTGCTTCCCGGCGGGGACGCTGTCCGGCGCTCCCAAGGTGCGGGCGATGGAGCTCATCGAGGAAGTCGAGAAGACTCGCAGGGGTCTGTACGGCGGCGTCGTCGGATACCTGGACTTCGCAGGCAACGCCGACTTCGCGATCGCCATCAGGACGGCGCTGATGCGCAACGGCACGGCATACGTCCAGGCTGGGGGAGGCGTGGTTGCCGACTCGAACGGGCCGTATGAGTTCAACGAGGCGGCCAGCAAGGCCCGTGCGGTGCTGAACGCGGTCGCGGCGGCGGAAACCCTCAAGACGCCATGACACGCGTCGCCCAGCTTCTCCTCGTGGTCTCGGCGTTGGCGCTGTGGGTGGCGTCGCGGATGTCGTGGGTCGACGTCACCTCGTTCGACGGTCTCGGTCAGCCGAAGTCGACGACGCTGAACGGTGCGACGTGGTCGACGGCCCTGGTGCCGCTGGCCCTGGTCGCCCTCGCCGCGGCGGTGGCCACGCTGGCGGTACGCGGGTGGGTGCTGCGGCTGGTCGGTGGTTTGGTCGCCGTCGCGACGGTCGGAATGGGTTACCTGGGCATCGGGTTGTGGGTGGTCCCCGACGTGGCGGCTCGGGCCGCCGAGCTGGCTCAAATCCCGATCACTGCGCTGATCGACACGCAACGCCACCACGCCGGAGCGGTGGTGACGCTGGTGGCCGCAGGGTGCGCCCTGGCCGGCGCCGTGCTGCTGGTGCGGTCTGCGGCGCAGGCCAAGGCGGGCGGCGCGAAGACTGGGAAGTACCTGGCACCGGCGGCCAAGCGTGAGGCCGCGCGGCAGGAAACCCCTGAGGCCGAGATGTCGGAACGAATGATCTGGGATGCCCTCGACGAGGGTCGCGACCCGACTTCGGACAACGAGGGGCGGTGACAGCCCGTGTGGCGCTGGCGACTACCCTTCGTGGAAGTGATTATCTGGGTACTTCCGGAGGGTGTGAAAGGGAGCGACGGCCTATGAGTACGGGGACCGTGCTGGACTCCATCATCGAGGGAGTTCGAGCCGATACAGCCGCACGCGAGGCCGTCGTCAGCTTCGTCGAGGTCAAGCAAAAAGCCAAGGACGCGCGCCCGGCGCTGGACGTCATGGCGGCGTTGCGGGCCGACGGCATCGGCGTGATCGCCGAGGTCAAGCGCGCCAGCCCGTCACGCGGTGCACTCGCGACGATCTCCGATCCGGCCCAGCTGGCTCGCGCATATCAGGATGGCGGAGCCAGGGTCATCAGCGTCCTGACCGAGGAGCGCCGGTTCCACGGCTCGCTCGACGATCTGGATGCCGTTCGTGCCGCCGTGACGATTCCGGTGCTGCGCAAGGACTTCATCGTCGGCCCGTACCAAATTCACGAGGCCCGCGCCCATGGTGCGGACATGCTGCTTCTGATCGTCGCGGCTCTGGAGCAGTCGGCGTTGGTGTCGATGATCGACCGGACCGAATCGCTTGGCATGACCGCGCTCGTCGAGGTTCACACCGAAGAAGAGGCCGACCGCGCACTGCAGGCCGGTGCCCGCGTCATCGGAGTCAACGCCCGCGATCTGAAGACTCTCGAGGTTGACCGGGACTGCTTCGCGCGCATTGCGCCCGGACTGCCGTCCAACGTAATCCGCATCGCCGAGTCGGGCGTTCGTGGCACCGCTGATCTCCTCGCGTACGCCGGTGCGGGAGCTGACGCCGTTCTCGTCGGTGAGGGACTGGTCACCAGTGGTGATCCCCGCACCGCCGTCGCCGACCTCGTCACCGCGGGCACGCATCCGTCCTGCCCCAAACCTTCGCGCTGAGACAGTGGGAGATCTCGTAGGCCCAGAGCTGCCGCGTTCCAGCGCAGCCGTTGCCGAACCATCGACGCACGATCCCGACGCCAAGGGCCACTTCGGCACCTACGGCGGGCGTTTGGTCCCCGAAGCCCTCATGGCCGTCATCGAAGAGGTCACTGCGGCCTATGAGAAGGTCAGGACCGATCAGGCCTTCCTCGACGAACTCGACCGCCTGCAGCGCCACTACACCGGTCGGCCCTCACCGGTCTACGAGGCGAAGCGGCTCAGTGAGCACGCTGGCGGCGCTCGGATCTTCCTCAAGCGAGAAGACCTGAACCACACGGGTTCTCACAAGATCAACAACGCCCTCGGGCAGGGACTGCTCGCCAAGCAGATGGGCAAGACCCGCATCATCGCCGAGACGGGAGCCGGCCAGCACGGCGTCGCGACCGCAACGGCGTGTGCGCTGCTCGGTCTGACGTGCGTGATCTACATGGGCTCGGTCGACGTCGCACGCCAAGCGCTCAACGTCGCCCGCATGCGGCTGCTTGGCGCCGAGGTGGTGTCGGTCGAATCCGGATCGAAGTCGTTGAAGGACGCCATCAACGAGACCTTCCGCGACTGGGTCGCGCACGCCGACGACACGTACTACAGCTTCGGCACGGCAGCCGGTCCGCATCCGTTCCCGACCATGGTGCGCGACTTTCAACGCGTGATCGGCCTGGAGGCGCGGGCACAGATGCTGGATCAGGCAGGGCGCCTGCCCGACGCGGTCACGGCCTGCATTGGCGGAGGCTCGAACGCCATCGGCATATTCCACGCCTTCATCGACGATCCCGACGTGCGACTGGTCGGATACGAGGCGGCCGGCGACGGCGTCGAGACCGGTCGCCACGCAGCCACTTTCACCGGCGGCTCACCGGGCGCCTTCCAGGGCTCGTTTTCCTACCTGTTGCAGGACGAGGACGGTCAGACGATCGAATCGCATTCGATCTCAGCGGGTTTGGACTATCCCGGCGTCGGCCCCGAACACGCGTATCTGAAGGACCTCGGGCGCGCGGTCTACCGTCCGATCACCGACACCCAGGCGATGGATGCGTTCGCGCTGCTGTGCCGCACGGAGGGCATCATCCCGGCCATCGAATCCGCTCACGCCATCGCGGGCACCCTCGAACTCGGCCGTGAGCTTGGGCCCGGCGGCATCATCCTGGTCAACCTGTCCGGTCGCGGTGACAAGGACGTGGCGACGGCAGCCAAGTGGTTCAGCCTGCTCGACGAGCAGGAGGCGGCGCTGTGACGGCCAAGGGGTTGTCCGACGTCTTCGCCGCCTGCCGAGCTGAAGACCGATCGGCGCTCATCGGCTACCTGCCCACCGGCTTTCCCGACGTGGCCACGTCGATCTCGGCGATGACGGCGATGGTCGAATCGGGTTGCGACATCATCGAAGTCGGCGTCGCCTACTCCGATCCCGGGATGGACGGACCCACGATCGCCGCCGCCACCGAGGTGGCCTTGCGCAACGGCGTTCGAGTGCGCGACGCCCTGGCCGCGGTCGAGGCGATCACCAACGCCGGCGGCAACGCCGTCGTCATGACGTACTGGAATCCGGTGCTGAAGTGGGGGGTTGAGGCGTTCGCCCGCGACCTCGCGTCTGCGGGTGGCCTCGGGCTGATCACGCCCGACCTCATTCCCGACGAGGCCGACGAGTGGATTCAGGTGTCGGACCAACACGGCCTTGACCGCATCTTCCTGGTAGCGCCGTCCTCGACGCCGGAGCGTTTGGCGGCCACCACGTCGGTCTCGCGTGGATTCGTCTACGCCGCGTCGACGATGGGTGTCACCGGCGCGCGCGACGCGGTGTCCGATGCTGCGCCCGAGTTGGTGCGACGCGTCCGCGAGGTGTCCGACATCCCGGTCGGTGTCGGGCTTGGGGTGCGTTCGCGTGAGCAGGCCGCCGAGATCGCCGCCTATGCCGACGGTGTGATCGTGGGCTCTGCGTTGGTGACGGCGCTGAACGACGGGCTTCCCGCGGTACGGGCGTTGACCGAAGAACTCGCCGAAGGTGTGCGACAGAGGATTGCAGTGTGACGACGACCGTTCTTGCCTTCATCCCCAGTCCGTCGCAGGGGGTATGGCACCTCTTCGGCGTGCTCCCGATTCGGGCGTATGCCCTGTGCATCATCACCGGCATCGTCGCGGCGCTGGTACTCGGCGATCGCCGGTGGGAGGCCCGTGGCGGTGAACGTGGAGTCATCTACGACGTCGCGTTGTGGGCGGTGCCGTTCGGCCTGATCGGCGGCCGGCTGTACCACGTGATGACCGACTGGCCGAAGTACTTCGGCGCCGACGGCGCGGGATTCCTTGCGGCTCTGCGAATTTGGGACGGCGGCCTCGGCATCTGGGGCGCGGTGGCGCTCGGTGGTGTCGGCGCGTGGATTGCGTGCCGTCGGCGGGGGCTTCCCTTGCCTGCCTTCGCCGACGCGGTCGCGCCGGGCATCATCCTGGCGCAGGCCATCGGTCGGCTTGGCAACTACTTCAACCAGGAGTTGTACGGTCGCGAAACGGATCTGCCGTGGGGTCTGACGATCTACGACCGGCTGGACCCGTCCGGTGTGATCAGCCCGCATTCGCTCGACGGAGTGTCGACTGGCCAGGTGTACGCCGTCGTCCATCCGACGTTCCTGTACGAACTGCTGTGGAACCTGCTGGTGTTCGCGGTCCTGCTGTGGGCGGATCGCAGGTTCAAGCTGGGCCACGGTCGACTGTTCGCGCTGTACGTCGCGGGTTATTGCGTCGGCCGATTCTGGGTCGAGTTGATGCGCAGCGACACGGCGTCGCTCATCGCGGGCATCAGGGTAAACACCTTCACCTCGACGTTCGTGTTCATCGGTGCGGTCATCTACATCATGGTTGCGGCCAAGGGCCGGGAAGATCCGGCGCTGCTGAGAGGCAAGGACGCCGATCGCTCGCTGGTCGACGAGGTCGGTGAGGAATTGGTGGCCGTTGCCGCCACGTCGGGTGTCGTCGCTGCGGCGAAGGTCGCAGGTGACGAGGACAAGGCCGAATCCACTGCCGCTGAGGCCGCCGCCCCCGAAGACGGACTCGGCTCCGTCGAGGGCGACGAAGTCGAAGCCGCCCAAGCCGACGCCGCCGAGGTCCACGACGCCGCCGTCCAAGGCACCGAATCCGCCGAAGCCACCGCAGCGTCGTCCCCGAGTGAGTTCACGGGTGGCGCGGACACGGAGTCGGAGGCCGCCGCGGAGGCGGAGGATTTGACCGAGCAGGTGGAGACGGCGTCGTCGGAGGACATCGCCGAGGCCGAAGCGTTCGCCGAGGCGGGCGTGGAGGCCGACGAGCACCGCGAAGCCGGCTTGGGGTCGGTCGAGGGTGACGAGGCGGTCGAAGCCGAGCTGGGAGCGGTCGGGGCCCACGAGGCTGCCGTCGACGGAGCCGCAGAGGCCGAGGCGCTCGCTGAATCCACCGCTGCAGACACTGCCACCCCTGAGGAGGGGCTCGGCTCGGTCGACGGTGACGAAGTCGAGGCCGCCCAGGCAGATGCCGCCGAGGTCCACGATGCCGCTGTCGATGGCACCGCATCCGCTGAAGCCACCGCCGCCGACACTGCATCCGAGGACTCCACCGCGGCTCCCGAAGAGGGGCTCGGCTCGGTCGAGGGTGACGAAGTCGAAGCCGCACAGGCCGATGCCGCCGAGGTTCACGATGCCGCTGTCGATGGCGCCGCATCCGCTGAAGCCACCGCCGCCGACACTGCATCTGAGGACACCTCCGCCCCTGAAGACGGGCTCGGCTCGGTCGAGGGTGACGAAGTCGAAGCCGCACAGGCCGATGCCGCCGAGGTTCACGATGCCGCTGTCGATGGCACCGCATCGGCCGAAGCCACCGCCGCCGACACTGCATCTGAGGACACCTCCGCCCCTGAAGACGGGCTCGGCTCGGTCGACGGTGACGAAGTCGAAGCCGCACAGGCAGACGCCGCGGACGTTCACGATGCCGCTGTCGATGGCACCGTATCCGCTGAAGCCACCGCCGCCGACACCGCATCTGAGGACACCGCCGCCCCTGAAGAGGGGCTCGGCTCGGTCGACGGTGACGAAGTCGAGGCCGCACAGGCCGATGCCGCCGAGGTCCACGACGCCGCTGTCGATGGCACCGCATCGGCCGAAGCCACCGCCGCCGACACTGCATCTGAGGACACCTCCGCTCCCGAAGACGGGCTCGGGTCGGTCGACGGTGACGAAGTCGAGGCCGCCCAGGCCGATGCCGCCGAGGTCCATGATGCCGCCGTCGATGGCACCGCATCGGCCGAAGCCACCGCCGCCGACACCGCGTCCGAGGACTCCACCTCCGCTCCCGAAGACGGGCTCGGGTCGGTCGACGGTGACGAAGTCGAAGCCGCCCAGGCCGATGCCGCCGAGGTTCACGACGCCGCCGTCGATGGCACCGCATCGGCGGAGGCCGCCGCGGCGAAGCCAGCCACGTCTCGGCGCCGTTGGTGGAAGCGAAACTAGCCAAATTTCGGCTTAGAACGGCGGGGGCGACTCCGCAGCCGGATGATCGGCTGCAGTTTCGGTCTCGTAGGCCTCGAGTTCGGACTCCCGCTGGTTGAGTTCGCGTTCGCGTTGGATGCGGCGGGCGCGGTCTTGGGCGCGGGTGGTCTTGCGGCGGGGCATGGTCAGTCCGCCGGTGTGTGCCCTGGGGACTTCTGAGGCGACCACTGTTGCGGTGGGCTCGCTGAGTTCGGGGAAGAGCAGGCGGCTGCCCGGTGTGGTGGTGTGGGTGCGGCCGTCGGGTGCGGTCCACACGATGGTGCCGTCGTCGAGTTGCTGGTCGCGCCAACCGCTTTGGCCGCCCCAGAAGGTTTTCAGCAAGTGGTGTCTTCGGCACAGACATTTCAGGTTGGACGCTGCCGTGGGTCCGGAGGGCCACGGGATGCTGTGGTCGACGTCGCAATGGGTGGCGGGCACTTTGCAGCCGGGGAAGCGGCACGTCATGTCGCGGCAGCGGACGAAGTCGGCCAGTTTCTTCGACGGTCGGTATCGGGGTTCTGGTGGGGCTTGGCCGGGGTGGACGATCTGGGTGATGGTGGCCCCTTGGCTGGCGCGGCAGGCGATCGCGCCGGGCAGAAATTGTCCATCCATCAGGGCTGCCGGTCGCAGGCTGGCCAGGCGACCCGGGGTGGGGGTGAGGGCTTCGGTGAGGGTCAGCTCGCGCAGCGGCTTGCTGAACATGGCTGGGGCGTCGCCGTCGAGGGCGGTGCGCTCGTTTGAGCTGTCAACTGCGGCAGCGTCGTTCACGTCTGCGGACTGCTCGGCGTCCTCGGTGTCCGGAGTGGTGGGCGGAGGCGCAGGCGTTGGTGGTGCGGGCGGCGGTGTGGGCCGTTCGTCGAGGGTGTCCGCGCTCGCGATCACGTAGACGACCACCCCGGTCGAGGGTGGGTTCTCACCGGCGGGGCAGTCGGAGGTGTCGCAGAGGCAGGCCAGGCGGTCGGCCCCGTGGGCTAGGGCTCCGATGGCGTCGGCTCGGCGTTGGTCCAGGGTGCGTGGGTCGGCGGGGCAGACTGTGCGGGCGAGGGCGTCCACTCGAGCGTCGAAGGCTTTGGCGTCGGTGGCGAACAGAGTGGCGAATACCGTCGCCATCCCGCTGCCGTCGTCGTCCCCGACGTCTACCGACCGGCCTCGTGCCCGGGTCTCGGTGCGGTGCACCGCGTGGGGGTCGACTTGGGCGACGAACGCGTCGACGGTCTTCTCCGCCGTCGCCACCGACATGGGTTCCCGTGTGCTCAACGCTTCGGCCAGTAGTCGGTCCAGTTCGTGCAGGGCCGACGGGTCGACGACCAGGGCGCCGCGCTGCACCACCGTCTTCATCAGTTGGTAGGTGATGAGGCCTTCGGCGAACACCGCGGCCACCAGGGGGAAGCGTTCGTGCAGCGCCACGGCGATCAGCAGTTGGTTGGACGCGGCGTGGAAGGTGATCCGCGTGGCCGCCCCGATGTGCGCGGCCACCGCGTCCCAGGTGTCGGTGCACCACTGGTCCCGCTCCGCGGAGCCGTCGGCAGCATGGGCGTCCTCGAACATGCCGGCCATCGCGGCAACGCGGCGAGCACAGGCGGCGGATTCCACCCGCGACCACGACTCCACCGCACCGACACCGGAAGTGCCGGTCGTGGTGGCTACCAATGACTCGAACATACTTTCGATTCTAGGTGTGGACGGAGGCGAGAAAAAGACCTCCAGTGCGATCTGGGGATGAATCGGCAACTGTGCACAACTGCACTGATCGGCCCGAAAATGTCGGTGCCACATGCTAATCGGAGACGGCGACCCGCCGGGGGTGACGGCAGGCACCGTGATCAGGCATGCTGGTTTGGCCATGCAACCCAGCGACACGACCCGCCGAAGAATTCCGCCCTACGCCGCCGTCGGCACCGCGGCGGCCCTCACCGGCGCGCTCGCCTACATCGGGCTGCGGGACCCGCATGTGTCGGGCTTCGGTTTCCCCGCGTGCCCCTTCCGTCTGCTGACAGGCTGGAACTGCCCCGGCTGCGGCGGCATCCGGATGACCCACGACGTGCTGAATGGCGACCTCGCCGCGGCGGTCACCGACAACGTCTTCATGCTCGTCGCCCTTCCGCTGCTCGCGCTGTGGCTGGTTCTGCGCTGGCGGAGGGGCAGGAAGTTGATGCCCACCGCGGCCGTGATCGTCGTGATCGTCGCGACGGTGGCGTGGACGATCGTCCGCAACCTGCCCGGGTTCCCGCTGGTCCCGACGTTTATTGGCGGGTAGCTTCGCAGCCCCGCTGATACACTCGCGCCGAGGGCCGTCGCAGTCCCTGCCGAATGTTTCCGGACTGCGGAGGTGCTACGAGTGTTGTTCTCGGCGTTGCCAAGAGCCCAGGGTCTCTACGATCCGGAGAACGAGGCCGACTCCTGCGGCGTAGCGATGGTCACCGACATCAAGGGTCGCCGGTCGCATTCGATCGTCGCCGACGGATTGACCGCGTTGGAGCACCTCGAACACCGTGGCGCCGCTGGCGCCGAACCGAACAGCGGGGACGGCGCGGGAATCCTCCTGCAACTGCCCGTCGAGCTCTTCGCCGACGTCGTCGACTTCGACCTCCCGGCGCCAACGTCCAACGGCGCCAACACCTTTGCCACGGGAATCTGCTTCCTCCCGCAAGATTCCGTTGCCCGCGACGCCGAGCGGCATCGAATCGAGTCGATCGTCGTCGACGAGGGACTGGAAGTCCTTGGCTGGCGCACGGTTCCGGTAGACCCCGAGGGCGCCGACATCGGTGTGACGGCCCTGGGATGCATGCCGTTCATGGCGCAGCTGTTCCTCGCCGCCCCCGAGCGCAACGGCAGCAGGCCCGGCGGCGTCGACCTGGACCGCCGCGTGTACCCGGTTCGCAAACTCGCCGAACAGGGGGAGGTGTACTTCGCCTCGCTATCCAGCCGGACCATTGCGTACAAGGGCATGCTGACGACGATGCAACTGCCGCAGTTCTTTTCGGACCTGCGCGACGAACGCTGCACGAGTGCCATCGCCATCGTGCACAGCCGCTTCTCGACCAACACGTTCCCGTCCTGGCCGCTCGCGCACCCCTTCCGATTCGTCGCCCACAACGGCGAGATCAACACCGTCCGCGGCAACCGCAACCGCATGCACGCCCGGGAAGCGATGCTGGCGAGCGCCCAGATTCCGGGCGACCTGGCACGGTTGTCCCCGATCTGCACGGTCGAGGCCTCCGATTCGGCGTCCTTCGACCAGGTCCTCGAGCTGCTGCACCTCGGCGGCCGCAGCCTGCCGCATGCCGTCCTGATGATGATCCCCGAGGCGTGGGAGAACAACGTCGACATGGACCCGGCGCGGCGGGCGTTCTGGCAATTTCACGCCTCCCTGATGGAACCGTGGGACGGCCCGGCCTGCGTGACCTTCACCGACGGCACCGTCGTCGGTGCGGTGTTGGACCGCAACGGATTACGCCCTGGGCGGTGGTGGCGAACCCTCGACGACCGGATCATCCTCGCCAGCGAGAGCGGCGTGCTGGACGTCCCGTCGTCTCAGATCGTGGCGAGGGGACGACTCGAGCCTGGGAAGATGTTCCTGATCGACACCGCCGCCGGCCGCATCGTTTCCGACGACGAGATCAAGCAGGGGCTGTCCGCTGCGGAGCCCTACGACGAGTGGCTGCATTCGGGCCTGTTGGATCTCGCGACGCTGCCGGAACGGGTTCGCGTGCAGCCCAATCACGACTCGGTGGTCAGGCGGCAGATTTCCTTCGGCTACACCGAGGAGGAGCTGCGGATCATGCTCACGCCGATGGCGGCCTCGGGGGCAGAACCGTTGGGCTCCATGGGAACCGACACGCCGACGGCGGTGCTGTCGCAGCGCTCCCGGCTGCTCTACGACTACTTCGTCGAGCTCTTCGCTCAGGTGACCAACCCGCCGCTGGACGCCATCCGCGAGGAGATCGTCACCTCGATGTCGCGGGTGATGGGACCCGAGCACAACCTCCTCGATCCGACGGCTGCGTCCTGTCGTCAGATCGGGCTGAAGTGGCCGGTCTTGGACAACGACGAACTCAACAAGATCGTCCACATCAACGCCGACGGCGAGCACCCGGGCCTCAAGACCAAGGTCCTTCGCGCGCTCTACGACGTCGAGCGCGGCGGCGAAGGACTGGCCGACGCCCTCGAGGACCTGCGTATCAGAGCCTGCGAGGCCATCAAGAAGGGCTACCGGACGCTCGTCATCTCCGACCGGGACTCCGACCACACCAAGGCGCCGATCCCGTCGTTGCTGGCGGTGTCGGCCGTGCATCACCACCTGGTCCGCACCAAGGAGCGCACGACCGTCGCCCTGGTGGTCGAAAGCGGTGACGCCCGCGAGGTTCACCACATCGCCATGCTGATCGGTTTCGGCGCCGCCGCGGTGAATCCGTACCTGGCCTTCGAATCCATCGAGGATCTCATCCGCGAGGGCGAGCTCACCGGCGTCGAGCCGACGACGGCCGTCCGCAACTACCTCAAGGCGCTCGGCAAGGGCGTGATGAAGGTGATGAGCAAGATGGGCATCTCGACCGTCGCGTCCTATACGGGTGCGCAGGCATTCGAGGCGATCGGGCTGAACCGCGACGTCGTCGACGAGTACCTCACCGGCACCCCGAGTCAGCTCGGCGGCGTCGGTCTCGACGTCATCGCCGAAGAGGTGAAACTGCGCCACCGCAGGGCCTATCCCGAGAACCCCACCGAACGGGTGCACCGGCGCCTCGAGGTCGGCGGGGAGTATGCGTTCCGCCGCGAAGGCGAGCTGCACCTGTTCACCCCGGAAGTCGTCTTCCTGCTTCAACATTCGACGCGGACGGGCAAGCACGAGGTATTCCGGCAGTACTCCGACGAAGTCGACCGGCTGGCGCGTGACGGTGGCGCGTTGCGCGGCCTGTTCCAGTTCAAGACGGGACTCCGGGAGCCCGTGCCGCTCGACGAAGTGGAGTCCGTCGATTCGATCGTCACCCGCTTCAACACCGGTGCGATGAGCTACGGCTCGATCTCCGCCGAGGCCCACGAGACGATGGCGATCGCCATGAACGCGCTCGGCGGCCGGTCCAACAGCGGCGAGGGCGGCGAAGATCGAGACCGGCTCTACGACCCGCGGCGGCGCAGTGCGGTCAAACAGGTCGCCTCTGGCCGCTTCGGTGTGACCAGCGACTACCTGGTGAACGCCACCGACATCCAGATCAAGATGGCCCAGGGCGCCAAACCTGGTGAGGGCGGTCAACTTCCGGGCTACAAGGTGTACCCGAACATCGCCAAGACCCGTCACTCGACTCCGGGCGTCGGGCTGATCTCACCCCCGCCGCATCACGACATCTACTCGATCGAGGACCTGGCCCAGCTCATCCACGATCTGAAGAACGCCAACTCGCAGGCGCGGATTCACGTCAAGCTCGTCAGCTCGGTCGGCGTGGGCACCGTGGCTGCGGGGGTGTCCAAGGCGCACGCCGACGTCGTGCTGATCTCCGGGTACGACGGTGGCACCGGCGCCGCTCCTCTGACGTCGCTCAAGCACGCGGGGGCGCCATGGGAGATCGGGCTGGCCGACACCCAGCAGACCCTCGTCCTGAACGGGCTGAGAGACCGGATCACCGTGCAGTGTGACGGCGGGATGCGCACGGCGCGCGACGTCATGGTGGCGATGTTGCTCGGCGCCGAGGAATACGGCTTCGCGACGGCGCCGTTGGTGGTGGCGGGCTGCATCATGATGCGCGTCTGCCACCTCGACACGTGCCCCGTCGGGGTGGCGACCCAGAACCCCGAGCTGCGGGCCCGGTTCAACGGCAAGCCCGAGTTCGTCGAGAACTTCTTCCGGTTCATCGCCGTGGACATTCGAAAGTATCTGGCGGAGCTCGGGTTCCGCAGCGTCGACGAAGCCGTCGGGCGGGCCGAGACCTTGGACACGGCCCCGGGAATCGCGCACTGGAAGAGTCAGGGCCTTGACCTGTCGCCGATCTTCGCGGTGCCCACGGACGCGCACGGGGCCAAACTGACGCAGCGGCGCAAGCTCCGCGAGCAGGACCACGCCCTGGAACATGCCCTTGACCAGACGATCATCGCGCTGGCCGAGGGAGCGCTCGAGGACGCTCATTCCGTGCGGCTCGAGCTCCCGATCCGCAACGTCAACCGCACGGTGGGCACCCTTCTCGGTTCCGAGGTGACCCGCCGCTACGGTGCCCAGGGGCTGCCCGACGACACCATTCACATCACGCTCACCGGATCGGCGGGCCAGTCGATCGGGGCCTTCCTGCCGCCTGGCATCACGCTCGACCTGATCGGTGACGCGAACGACTACGTGGGCAAGGGACTTTCGGGCGGTCGTGTCATCGTCAGGCCCGACGCCGACGTGTTGTTCCTGCCCGAGGACAACGTGATCGCAGGCAACACACTTCTCTTCGGCGCCACGTCGGGTGAGGTGTTCCTCCGCGGCCGGGTCGGGGAACGCTTCTGCGCGAGGAACTCCGGCGCCCTGGCCGTAGTCGAGGGCGTCGGCGACCACGCGTGTGAATACATGACCGGCGGGCGCGTCGTGGTGCTGGGCCCGACGGGTCGCAACATGGCGGCCGGCATGTCGGGTGGCATCGCCTACGTGCTGGGCCTGGACCCCGCGAAGGTCAACCCCGACATGGTGCTCCTGCAGCACCTCGAGGCCGAAGACCTGACCTGGCTGCACGACGTCGTCGCGCGGTACGAGGGCTACACCGGCAGCACGGTGGCGCGCTCACTGTTATCGGATTGGCCAAGGCGCAGTGCCCAATTCACCAAGATCATGCCTACCGACTACGAGAAGGTGCGGTTCGCAACGCGGATGGCCAAGGCGGAGGGCCGAGACGTGAACACCGCGATCATGGAGGCGACACGTGGCTGATCCCACCGGGTTCCTGAAGGTGCCGAAGGTCGAGGCGGCCAAGCGACCGGTCGACGAGCGGGTCGGGGACTGGCACGAGGTGTACGAGCGCCAGGATCCGCACCAGCGTGCGGGCGAGGTGTCGCAGCAGGCTCGACGTTGCATGGACTGCGGAATCCCGTTCTGCCACTCCGGTTCTGCCGGCTGTCCGCTTGGCAATCTGATTCCGGAGTGGAATGACCTTGTTCGGCGGGGCCGCTGGGACGCGGCCAGCGACCGCCTCCACGCCACCAACAACTTCCCGGAGTTCACCGGGCGGCTGTGCCCCGCCCCGTGCGAGTCGGCGTGCGTGCTGTCGATCGCCGAGGACCAGACCGGCGGTGCGGTGACCATCAAGCGCATCGAGCAATCGATCGTGGACCAGGCATGGATGGACGGCACCGTCGAACCGCAACCGGCGGCCATCTCGACCGGCAAGGGGGTAGCCGTCGTCGGCTCCGGGCCGGCGGGAATGGCTGCGGCCCAACAACTCACGCGCGCGGGCCACAACGTCACGGTGTATGAACGCGACGATCGCATCGGGGGATTGCTGCGATACGGCATTCCGGAATACAAGCTGGAGAAGTCGGGGCTCGACCAGAGGTTGGCCCAGATGCGGGCCGAGGGAACGCGTTTCGTCACCGACTGCGAGGTCGGCGTCGACCTGTCCGTCGAACGGCTGCGACGCCAACACGACGCGGTGGTGCTGGCCGTCGGCGCGTTGCGCTCGCGGGACAACAAGGTCGAAGGCCGTCAGCTCGCCGGCGTGCACCTCGCAATGGAACACCTCGTGCCCGCGAACAGGGAGTGCGAGGGCGACGGACCGTCGCCCATCTCGGCGGCGGGCAAGCACGTCGTGATCATCGGCGGGGGAGACACAGGGGCGGACTGCCTCGGCACCGCACACCGGCAGGGTGCGGCGTCTGTCACGCAGTTGGATTACAACGCGGAGCCGCCTGAGCAACGCGACGACACCCGCTCGCCGTGGCCGACGTGGCCGTTGGTGCTGCGGACGTCTCCCGCGCACGCCGAGGGCGGCGCACGCCGGTACGAGGTCGCGGTTCAGCGGTTCGTCGGCGACGACGAGGGCCGCCTCAAGTCGATGGTGATCGCGGAGGTCAAGGTCGAACGCGACGCCGACGGCCGGCGCCAGATCACCCCGGTGGGCGCGGAGATCGAGTTGCCCTGCGAGCTCGCGCTGTTGGCGATCGGGTTCGAAGGCGTTGAGCACATGGCGCTGCTCGACGAGCTCGGCCTGCAGCTCAACGGCCGTGGCGCGCTGTCGTGTGGGTCGGATTGGCAGACCGACGCGCCGGGGGTCTTCGTGTGCGGCGACGCCCACCGCGGCGCCTCCCTGATCGTGTGGGCGATCGCCGAGGGACGCAGCGCGGCGCACGCCGTCGATGCATTCCTGATGGGAGAGTCAGATCTTCCGGCCCCGGTCAGGCCGGGTGCGCTCCCGCTGGCCGCCGTCTGAATCGTCTTCTGAATCGATCACGACTATATTGAGTCAACGTGACTAGACGCGGAAAGATCGTCTGTACGTTGGGCCCGGCATCCTCTTCGGAGGAGCAGATCAAGGCGCTCGTCGAGGTGGGCATGGATGTCGCCCGGCTGAATTTCAGCCACGGTGACCATGCTGACCACGAAATCGCCTACAAACGGGTTCGCGCAGCCTCAGATTTGACAGGGCGTGCGGTGGGCATCATGGCCGACCTGCAGGGACCCAAGATCCGGCTCGGCCGGTTCGCCGACGGACCCACGGTCTGGGTGGCCGGGGAGACGGTGCGGATCACCGTCGACGAGATCGAGGGCACCCACGACCGGGTGTCGACTACCTACAAGGAGCTGGCCAAGGACGCGGTGGCCGGCGACCGGCTGCTGGTCGACGACGGCAACATTGGCCTGACCGTCAGCCACATCGACGGCAACGACGTCGTCTGCATCGTCACCGAGGGCGGCAAGGTCAGCAACAACAAGGGCCTGTCACTTCCCGGCATGAACGTCTCGGTGCCTGCGATGTCGGAGAAGGACATCGAAGACCTCAAGTTCGCCATGGCCCTTGGCGTCGACCTGGTTGCGCTGTCGTTCGTCCGCTCGCCTGCCGACATCGAGCTTGTTCACGAGATCATGGACGAGATGGGCCGGCGCGTGCCCGTCATCGCCAAGTTGGAGAAGCCCGAGGCCATCGAGAACCTCGAGGCCATCGTGCTGGCGTTCGACGCGATCATGGTCGCCCGCGGTGACCTCGGCGTCGAGCTCCCGCTGGAGGAAGTGCCCCTGGTGCAGAAGCGCGTCATCCAGATGGCGCGCGAGAATGCCAAGCCCGTCATCGTCGCCACCCAGATGCTCGAGTCGATGATCGAGAACTCCCGGCCCACGCGCGCCGAGGCGTCCGACGTGGCGAACGCCGTGCTGGACGGTACCGACGCGGTGATGCTCTCCGGTGAGACCTCGGTGGGCAAGTACCCGCTCGAGGCCGTCAAGACGATGGCCCGCATCATCACCGCGGTCGAGGAGAACTCGACGGCCGCGCCGCCGCTGCACCACGTGCCACGGACCAAGCGGGGAGTCATCTCCTACGCCGCCCGCGACATCGGCGAGCGACTGGACGCCAAGGCGCTCGTCGCGTTCACCCAATCCGGTGACACGCTCAAGCGGCTCGCCCGGTTGCACACGCCGCTGCCGCTGTTGGCCTTCACGCCGCTTCCCGAGGTCCGCAGCCAGCTGGCCCT
This sequence comes from Mycolicibacterium hodleri, assembly GCA_006864685.1. Classification (GTDB taxonomy): domain Bacteria; phylum Actinomycetota; class Actinomycetes; order Mycobacteriales; family Mycobacteriaceae; genus Mycobacterium; species Mycobacterium hodleri_B. The sequence goes on from VIFX01000012.1 coordinate 155,425, forward strand.
CACCTGGGGCACCGAGACATTCATCGTCCCGCACATCCAGACCACCGACGGCATGATCCGTCAGGTCGACGAGTCCCTGTTGGCGCTGGGCCGGTACAAGCGCGGGGACCTCGTCATCATCGTGGCTGGTGCGCCTCCCGGCACAGTAGGCTCGACCAACATGATTCACGTCCACCGAATCGGCGAGGACGACCACTAGCGCCAGGAGGAACGGCCAGCAGTGACTTCCGATCTCGAAGAGCTGCTGGCCGTTCTGGACCTGAACCGCGTCGACGACGAGCTGTTCACCGGTTCACACCCCAGCAAGAACCCGATCCGAACGTTCGGCGGTCAGATGATGGCGCAAGCCTTCGTCGCGGCCAGTCGCACACTGAAACACGATCTGCCGCCGAGCGCGCTGTCGGTCCACTTCATCGCCGGCGGCGACCCGGAGCGCGACCTCGAGTTCCACGTCGTGCGACTCCGCGACGAGCGTCGGTTCGCCAACCGCCGGGTCGACGTGCGACAGGGCGACGTGCTGTTGGCGTCGGCCCTGGTGTCGCATCTGGCCGGTGGTCGCGGCCTCGAGCACGGGGTCGTGGCACCGGAGGTTCCCGAGCCGCTGTCGGTGCCGAGCATCGAGGACCTGCTGGTCGGTTTCGAGGAGACGGTGCCGCTCTTCGTGGCGGCGCTGAAACCGATCGAATGGCGCTACACCAACGATCCCGCGTGGGTGATGCGGGGCAAGGGGGAGCAGCTCGCCCACAACCGGGTGTGGCTGACGGCGCGGGGCCCGATGCCCGACGACCCCGTGATCCACGCCGCCGCCCTGGTCTATTCGTCGGACACCACGGTGCTGGATTCCATCATCACCACGCACGGGTTGTCGTGGGGTTTCGACCGCATCTTCGCCGTCACGATGAACCACTCGGTGTGGTTTCACCGTCCGGTGCGCTTCGACGAGTGGGTGCTGTACTCGACGACGTCTCCCGTTGCAGCGGAGTCCCGCGGGCTCGGCAACGGCCACTTCTTCAACCGCGACGGCCAGGTCCTGGCCACCGTGGTTCAGGAGGGGATCGTCAAGTACTTCCCCGGGTCGGCTTCGGACTGACGTCGAACCGTTCCTGAACGTCGTTGAGCCACTTGTCCGTACAGGCCCTCCCCGCCGCCTGGTCGTTGCCTGCCTTGCTCACGCAGTCCAGGTAGTCGGCGCCGCCGGAGTCGCGCCACGCGAACGCCCAGACGACGGCGAACGCCACCGAGGCGACGGCCGCCACCACGCCGAGCGCCACTCCCGCGACCGCCACGGCACCGTTGTCTGCCTCGTTGCGCCTGGCGCGACCACGCCCGACCGCGCCGAGGATGACGGCGACCACACCGCAGGCGATGCCGCCGACGACCGACCAGCACAGGACCACGCCGGCAACCGCGACGGCGAGCGCGGCGGTGCCTGTTCCGTTTCTGGGGCCCGTCATGTCTGCCGAGGGTAGAGCACCGGGCAGGTCACAACGCGGGGCAGGTGATGTGTGGCGACGACGACGGTGCGGGTGGGGTCGAAGAGCCCGTCGGGTGCCAGCAGTTCGCGCAGGAGCCGGTCGGCGTCGGCGGCGTCGAGGTGTTCGGTCGGCTCGTCGAGCAGGATGACGGGCAGGTCGCATACGAGCGCACGGGCGAGCAGCAGTCGCCGTCGTTGCCCGGCGGAGACCGCCGCCGCCCCACCGGTGAGGATCGTGGCCAACCCGTCGGGAAGGCCGTCCACCCAGTCACCCAAGCCGACGGCGTACAGGGCCCTGCGCAGCTCGTCGTCGGTGGCGTCGCCGCGGGCCACCAGCAGGTTGTCGCGGACGGTGGTGTCGAACAGATGCGCGTCCTCGGGGAAGAAGCCTGCGGTAAAGGGGTTTTGGTGCTCGGCGGCGATCGCCATCAGGGTCGTCGTCTTACCGCTCCCACTGTCGCCGACGACGGCAACCCGGTCGCCCGCGCGAAGGTTGGGTGGGTGGACGGC
>VIFX01000130.1:0-456 GCA_006864685.1 Mycolicibacterium hodleri
GATAAACTGGAGGGCAATTTACAAGAGATAATCGGATGACCAATGCTCCACGAAGTGCTGTTTTATTTGAGTTTGCATAACACCAATTTTTATAAGTTTGTTTTTCTCCATCTGTAATATCTTTATTATTTAATGTTTCTGAATTAACGAAAAAAGCCATGAGAGTGGGTTTATCGCTGTAATCAAACTCTTCCTCAAAAGTATAATAGTGGACTGCATTGACAATACTGGGATTTAACGAGCGTGCCTTTAAACATGCATTCCATAGGCCCATGATTCTTCCATGATATGGAGCTTCAAACTCTGTATCTCCATTAGTGGTCGGGTTAATTTGGACATTTAGAACTTCCTTAGAGCTATCAGGTTCTCCTGTACCAACTGTATTGGTTTCTTTAGTATTTTTCTTTCTCTGTGGTTGGGTGATGGTTCTTTCATACTTTGTTTTACTTTTTTCCC
>VIFX01000131.1:0-455 GCA_006864685.1 Mycolicibacterium hodleri
GCTTCGGGGTGTACAAGGTCGCGCCCGACGAGACCGCGGTCGCCGTCCGGACCGCACTCGATGCCGGGTACCGCCACCTCGACACCGCCGCGATGTACCACAATGAGGAGGGCGTGGGACGGGGATTGCGGGATGCCGGCATCGACCGGCGCGACGTCTACATCACCAGCAAGCTGGACAACGGATTCCACGAACCCGACGCTGCCCGAAGGGCATTCGACGACACGCTGACCGCCATCGGGTCGGACTACGTCGATCTGTATCTCATCCACTGGCCCCTGCCGACGCGCTACGGCGGCGACTTCGTCTCGACGTGGCAGACCCTAGAGGAGTTCGCCGCCGACGGCCGAGCCCGCAGCATCGGGGTATCGAACTTCCACGTCCCGCATCTTCGGCGACTTGCCGCCGAGACCGCTACCGTGCCCGCCGTCAACCAGGTCGAGGCACACCCATAC
>VIFX01000132.1:0-454 GCA_006864685.1 Mycolicibacterium hodleri
CGTCGCGCCCAGTTGCTCGGCCTCGGCGATGGCGCGGGAGTCATCCCACAGGATCGCCGGGTACAACACGCGGTTGTCAGCCCCCAGCAATACCGCGCCGTGCATCTGCCCGGAGAGGCCGATACAGGCCACGTGGGCGAACGCCGCATGCCCGCGCAACTGGGTCAGCGCCTGTAAACACGCCTGCCACCAGTCTTCCGGCGCCTGCTCGGACCAGCCGCTGTGGCGCCGCGACACACTCAGGCGCACGCCGGCGTGGGCCAGCACCTGCCCGTCGAGGTCCATCAGGATGGCCTTGAGTTCCGAGGTGCCGAGGTCGATGCCGAGGGAAACAGGACGGCTCATATGCAGGTCTTCCAATCAATCGCAGCCACATGAATTACGCCATTGCAAGGTCGGCGCCAGGCGCACGCTGTGGGGCGGTGCGGTGGGACACGCCATGCGGTGCAACAGC
>VIFX01000133.1:0-449 GCA_006864685.1 Mycolicibacterium hodleri
ATGCACACCCTTCGTTGCCTGGTCGTCGCAACCGTTGCCATCGCGTCAGCCCTCGCATCGGCGGCGGCGGCCTCTGCCACGCCGAGCACCGGGGTGGACGCCACGACCCTGTCTCAGGCCACCGTCGACGGCCATGACTACGTCACCAAGGAGATCACCATCGCCCCTGGCGGCAGCACGGGGTGGCACTGGCACCCCGGCCGGGTATTCGGGGTGATCCGCTCAGGCACGTTGACCCACGATCTCTCCGACTGCTCCGTCGACGGCATCTTCGCGGCGGGCGCACCCATCACCGAGGGGAGCGGTCCCGACCACGTACACGTCGGCCGAAACCTCGGCTCCGAGCCGGTCGTGATGTGGGTCGTCTACATCGATGAGGCAGGTGCCCCCTTGACCGTGGACGCACCGAACCCTGGCTGTCCGTTTGAATAGGCCTCCCGGCGGACATC
>VIFX01000134.1:0-447 GCA_006864685.1 Mycolicibacterium hodleri
GCACCTGGGTTGCTTTGTGACAGTGGTGATCTGACGGCTGCCTGCCCAGGTACGCAAGCGATGACCCGGTGATCGTCGAGGTGAACGCAGACACTTGGGTCGCTGCTGGCTCCGCGCAGCCATGTCGTCGCGGGCCACCGGGAAGCAATTCGACGTCGCACATGCCGAGCGGCGGTATCCACGTCCGCCCGCGAGCGGTCTCCTCCGGCAGCAGGATTAGCTCCTCGCCCGCGGCTTGATCACCGGTGGCGGGGTCGGCCCGGTCGGTGAGGATCACGAAGCCCGGCCGACCGTCGGCGCCGACGGAGCCGACGACCACCGAGTCCCTGCCCGGCAAGTAGCGCCCGCTCTGCGTTGGTGGCGCACCCCACTCGGGCGATCGCGGCCAGCCCGCAGTTGGTGGTGCCGTTGAGCGCGCCAGCGGGGGCGAGCAAGACCACCTCGATG
>VIFX01000135.1:0-447 GCA_006864685.1 Mycolicibacterium hodleri
GAGCTCCAGTCGCTCCTTGAGGAGGGCGTACAGCGGGCCGCGGGCCAACCGGCCGTCACTCATCCGGCTGAACGCGTTGAGGCCCTGCGTCGCAATCCAATACGCCGACCCTTCGTCGCCAAACAGCTCACCCCAGCCGCCGACGCGGTGCCCCGTGCCCTGGCGTTCGCCGTAGGTCATCGACCCGGTGCCGCTGATGACGTTGATGCCGTCCTCACCGGCAAGCGATCCGGCCCATCCGCAGACCATGTCGTTGTCGCAGCTGTACCTGTCGTGGCCGAGGACTCCGGCGGGAACGGCATCGAGTTTGTCGACATCGCCGCTAGCCTCCCCGTACCCGGGTAGTCCGAAGAACGCCGCGTCGATGTCGGCCGTCGTGATGCCGGCCTGCCCGCAGACGGCGGTGATGCCCTGGGCGAGAGCGCTTTCCACGACATCGAAGTTGGA
>VIFX01000136.1:0-443 GCA_006864685.1 Mycolicibacterium hodleri
GGCATATCGATCACCAGGTTGAGGCCGACCAGGCCCTGGTAATCGCCGCTTAAGAACAACCCGTTGCTGTAGTTTCCGGTGATGAAAGCCCCGGTGTCAACGTCGCCGGTGTTGGCGATGCCGGTGTTGTAGTTGCCAATGTTGAGGTAGCCGGTGTTGGTATTGCCCGGATTGAAGCCACCGGTGTTGAAGCTGCCGGTGTTGAAGCTACCGGTGTTGAAGCTGCCCGGGTTGAAGGCGCCCGTGTTGACGTCGCCGGAGTTGAATAGGCCGGTATTGGTGTTGCCGGTGTTTCCGATGCCAGTGTTGAAGCTGCCCGAGTTTGCGATGCCGAAGTTGCCGCTGCCGGAATTGAAGAATCCGATGTTGTTGCTGCCCGAGTTGAACAGGCCGATGTTTCCGCTGCCCGAGTTGAAGCTGCCGAACCCGATCTGTCCGTTGCC
>VIFX01000137.1:0-442 GCA_006864685.1 Mycolicibacterium hodleri
ACCCAGTGCCACTACGCCGATGACGAGGTCGCGGGCGCGTCCGCCACCCGACTCGTAGGTCTCGCCGCGGATGGCCAGCAGCACCTGGTACGCCGCGGACCACAGGTAGGGCAGCAAGATCAGCGACGTCGCGAGATACACCAGGTTGGTGTAGGTGCTGGCGTTGGCCAGCGTCCACAACAGCAGGGCTTGGACGCAAATATTGGTCAGCCACAACGCATTAGCGGGAGCGCCGTGTCCGTTCTCCCGCGCCAGGGCCTTCGGCATCACGTGTTCGAGCGCGGGCAGGCGCAGGATTTCAACGCACAGCAGCACCCACGCGATCAGCGCGCCAAGCAAGGAGACGACCAGTCCGATCGAGATGAAGGCCGCACCCCAACTGCCGACCTCGTTCTCGAGCACGCCCGCCATCGAGGGGTCGGGTACACCGGCCAGTTCAGCC
>VIFX01000138.1:0-441 GCA_006864685.1 Mycolicibacterium hodleri
GACGGTAGGTCCACCAGGCGAACGGCCGGTGAACTCGTTACTTCCAGCGGGCCAGGAGCGTCTCCGCGTGGCCGGAGAGGACCCGCTGGAAGAACGGACCGAAGCTGATCCGGCCGACCCCGAGTGGACCGAACGACGCGGGGTCGTCGGTGTCGGGCAGCGCAATCGCGTTCACCGGCAACGGCAGCTCGGAGGTCAGCCTGCGCATCGTGTCGTCGTCGTGACGTCCGACGGGGTACAGGCTGTCCGCGCCGGCGTCGGCCGCAAGCTTCAACCGGGCGATGGCGCGGTCGACGCGGTCGGCGTCATCCCCGTCGTTGCGCAGGAACAGATCGGTGCGCGCGTTGATCACCACGTGCACACCCGACGCGTCCGCCGCCTTGCGCAGTTCGCCGACCAACGCGGCGTGCTCCTCGGGGCTGCGCAGTCGCTTCCCCTCCT
>VIFX01000139.1:0-440 GCA_006864685.1 Mycolicibacterium hodleri
AGTTGTTCGATCGAGTCGTTCTCGCTTGTAATGTCGTCCGCGCTGGCCAGCAGTCCCCCGGAACGGTGCGGGCAGGGCAGGCTTTCCAGGCGCCCGCCGCGCTGCAGTTCGACGCGGTCGCGGTAGACCGCGTGCAGCTTCACGCCGTCGCTGATCTCGCCGCCGACCGCGTAGCGGTGCGGCTTGTCGCCCTGGCGCTGGATGATCGCGCTGGACAGCTTGGGATCGCTCTGGACGAAGCTGCCCTTGAGCACCAGGTCGAGGTTGGTGGCCGGTGGCGGGGCGTTGGGGTCCTGGGCGCTGGTGCCGAAGAGGCGCGCCAGGCGGGTCGGATCGCTGCGGATCGACTCGTGGCTGACCGGCGAGGCGGCGACGGCTACCGGGCTGCGTTGCAGGCGCAACCAGCCGGCCGCCTGCCAGGCGAGGCTGATGCTCATGGC
>VIFX01000013.1:0-147561 GCA_006864685.1 Mycolicibacterium hodleri
CTCCCCGCCCCCGATCTTCCCGCCGAACGTGGACTTCTGTCACGCCTGCGGCGCTCCCGCCGTGGCAGAAGTCCACACTCGCGGCGGTGGTGAACCGTAGGGTGGCGACATGCACGTCACCTCGGCGGAGTCGACGGAGCTGTTCACGGGCCCAGCCGACCACCCGCTGCAGGTGGTGCGGGTGTCCTACCGGTTCTGCTCCCACGAAACGCCGGTGCGCGTCGAGGGTCCCGGCTTGCACACGGAGGTTGAGGCGACGGCGGCGCCACGTGGCCGGGTCGTCGAGGTGTCGGTACGGGTGGCCAACCCCGTCGTCGGCGAGCGCCGCAGGGCAGAACTCGTCGTCGGCCGACACATCACCGAATTCGACTTCGTCGTCGCCGAACCCGGGTGGACCATGCACATGGTCAGCCACTTCCACTACGACCCGGTGTGGTGGAACACCCAGGCCGCCTACACCAGCGTCTGGACCGAAGACCCGCAGGGCCGCTGCCGGCAGACCAACGGGTTCGAGCTCGTCACCGCACATCTCGAAATGGCCAGGCGGGAACCCGAATACAAGTTCGTCCTCGCCGAAGTCGACTACCTCAAGCCCTACTGGGACACCAACCCCGAGGACCGCGACGACCTGCGCCGGTTGATCGCCCTCGGTCGGGTGGAGGTGATGGGCGGCACCTACAACGAGCCCAACACCAACCTCACCAGCCCCGAGACGGCGATTCGAAACTTCGTCCACGGCATTGGCTTTCAACGCGACGTGATGGGCGCCGATCCCGCGACGGCATGGCAGCTCGACGTCTTCGGCCACGATCCACAATTCCCGGGGATGGCCGCCGACGCGGGGTTGACGTCCAGCTCGTGGGCACGCGGGCCGTATCACCAGTGGGGTCCGATGGCCGACGGCGGCGATCCCGAGCGGATGCAGTTCGCCAGTGAATTCGAGTGGATGGCTCCCTCGGGCCGTGGCCTGTTGACCCACTACATGCCTGCCCACTACGCCGCCGGATGGTGGATGGACTCGTCGGCCTCGCTCGAGGACGCCGAAAACCAGACCTACGAACTGTTCTCGAAGATGCGGAAGGTCGCGCTGACCCGCAACGTGCTGCTGCCCGTCGGCACCGACTACACCCCGCCCAACAAGTGGGTCACCGACATCCACCGCGACTGGAACGCGCGCTACACCTGGCCCCGGTTCGTGTGCGCCTTGCCCAGTGAGTTCTTCGCCGCGGTGCGGGCCGAACTCGACGAGCGTGGGGTGGCGCCCTCGCCCCAGACCCGCGACATGAACCCGATCTACACCGGCAAGGACGTGTCGTACGTCGACACCAAGCAAGCCAACCGCGCCGCCGAGAACGCCGTGCTGGAGGCCGAACGGTTCGCCGTCTTCGCCGGGCTGCTCTCCGGCGCACAGTATCCCGAGGCGGCGCTGGCGAAGGCCTGGGTGCAGCTGGCCTACGGTGCGCACCACGACGCCATCACCGGGTCGGAGTCCGACCAGGTGTACCTCGACCTGCTCACCAGTTGGCGCGACGCCTGGCAGCTGGGGACCGACGCGCGCGACGCCGCCCTCCGATTGCTGTCCACCGCGGTCGACGCGTCCGTCGTCGTGTGGAACCCGTTGGTGCACAGCAGGACCGACGTCGTCACCATGCACCTCGACGCACCCTTCGACGGCGCCGTCGTCGACGCCGACGGGGCGCCGGTGGACGTGCTCACCGAACACGACGGGCACTCGGTCAGCTGGCTCGCCCGCGACGTCCCGTCGCTGGGCTGGCGGTCCTACCGGTTCGTCGACGGCGACGGACCGTCGGGCTGGGAACCGTTGGCGGGGAACGGCATCGGCAACGAGTTCTACCAACTGCGGGTCGACGTGGAACGCGGCGGGGGAGTGTCGTCGCTGACCGTCGACGGCCACGAACGGATCGCGGCGGGCCGCGTCGGGAACGAACTGGCCGTCTACGACGAGTACTCGGCGCATCCCAAGGCAGGGGAGGGGCCGTGGCACCTACTGCCCAAGGGGCCCGTCACCACGTCCGCCGGCGCCCGCGCCACCTCGATGCAGCGCTACCGCTGCGCAGTGGGCGAGCGGATCGTCGTCACCGGCCGGGTCAAGAACCTGCTGCGGTACACCCAGACCATCACGCTGTGGAACGGCGTCGACCGGGTCGACTGCCGCACGACGGTCGACGGATTCACCGGCGAGGACCGCATGCTGCGGTTGCGCTGGCCGTGCCCCGTCCCCGGCGCGATGCCGGTCAGCGAGGTGGGCGACGCGGTGATCGGCCGCGGATTTGGGCTGACCCACGACCGTGGCGCCGCCAAAGCCGTTGACACCGCCAAGTTTCCGTCCACCCTGGACAACCCGGCATACGGGTGGTTCGGGTTGTCGTCGGCGGTGCGGGTGCGGTTCCGCGGAGAGCAGGACCGTACCCGGGCGATCTCGGTGGCCGAAGTGGTGTCTCCCGGCGGGGACGCCGACCCGGTGGTCCGCGAGCTGATGGTGGCCCTCGCGCGGGCCGGCGTCACGGCCACCTGCACCGCCGCGGCGTCACCCCGCTACGGCGACCTCACCGTCGACTCGAACCTGCCGGACGTGCGAATCTCCGTCGGCGGACCCGACGTCAACGCCTTCTCCGCCGCGGTCCTCGGTGGCAGTGGGACTGTCGCCGAGCGCATCTGGGTTCCCGCGGCACGGCCACTCAAGGACGTCTGGGTGCCAGGGGCGGACCTCCGCCGCGTCGACGCATTGCCCGTCCTGATCGTCGACGAAGCCGCGGTGACCGCGCTGATCGCCGATCTCGAGGATGCGGAGATCGTCGTCGACCAGGACGCGCCCGACGACCTCGAACGGTTCGAGCACCGGACCGTCGCCGTGTTCAACCGCGGCGTACCGAGTTTTGCGGTCGACGCCGACGGGACGCTGCACACGTCGCTGATGCGGTCCTGCACCGGGTGGCCGTCCGGCACGTGGATCGACCCGCCGCGGCGCACCGCACCCGACGGATCCAACTTTCAGCTTCAGCACTGGACGCACACCTTCGACTACGCCGTGGCCTGCGGCGATGGAGACTGGCGGGATTCCGGAATCCCCTCGCGCAGTGCGGAGTTCGGCCAGCCCCTGCTGTGCGTCGCCGCCGACCACGACCCCACCTCCGGCGGCCTGCCGTCCTGGGGGTCGCTTCTCGAAGTCGAACCGGAGCGTGACGTGGCGCTGGGCGCGCTCAAGGTCGTCGGCAACCCGATTGCCGGCGGCAGCGGCCGACGAGTGCACGCAGAAGACGGCATCGCGCTGCGCCTGGTCGAGACGCGTGGCAGGACCACCGACGTCGTCATCCGCTCGGGACTGCGCAACGTCTCGGCGCCGCAAAGGCTCGACCTGTTGGAGCAACCGCTGGCCGACCAGCAGGCGGGCCTGACGCTGCACGGCTACGAAATCGCCACCTTCGGGGTCCAGCTGAACCTGCCGCGTGTCCTCGACGCCGCCGACGTGGCGCTCGGGCCCAACGCCGAACCGGCGCAACCGCTCTACGCCCGCTACTGGCTGCACAATCGCGGGCCCGCCCCGCTCGGTGGCCTACCCGCGGTCGCGCACCTGCACCCGCACCAACTCGCCGTCGATGCCGGCGAACCGGTCCGCCTTCAACTCACCGCCGTCAGCGACGCCACCGACGTGGTGCTGCACGGCAAGGTGCGGCTCCTCGCCGCACCGGGGTGGACCGTGGAGATGGACGAACTGCCGTTCGTGCTGCCGCCGGGGGACTTCCTGGAATCGATCGTCGACCTCACGATGCCCCTCGACACACAGCCCGGGCTCTACCCGCTGCGGGCCGAGCTCGGGGTAACCGGAAGCGCCATCCCGGAGTCGTGGCGCCAGGTCGTCGAGGACGTGTGCGTCATCGCCGTCGGCGCGACCGACGACCGCGTGCTGCGATTCGTGACCGACCCAGAGGCCGTCGTGCTGGCGGCGGGGGAGACCGCCACACTGAGCGTCACCGTCGGCACCGACGCCTACGCCGACCTCGCGGTCGAGGCCCATCTCATCAGCCCGTGGGGTACGTGGGAGTGGATGGGGCCCAACGTCATCGGAGCCGATCTGGCTGCCCGCGGCACAATTGACCTGGAGTTCGAGGTCGCCCCCCCGGCGTGGCAGGCGCCGGGCGAGTGGTGGGCGCTGATCCGCGTGGCCTGTGCGGGAGAGCTGCTATATTCGCCGGCGGTCAAGGTGGTGGTCTCGTGAGCACCGTCGTGGCCACCGTCGGGGACGACGCGGTCCTCGTCGGCGAGGTGGACGCCAGCGAAGAGCGCCTGCGCGCGACCCGGCTGGCCACTGCCCTGCCGCGGCCGGGCACCAGCGAAGGCCGGCAGCTGCGTCGGTGGCTCGTGCAGGTGCTCGTCACCGCACGCGTGGTGACCGCCGAGGCGGTGGCTGCCGGCCTGACCGCCCACGGGGCGCCGACCGAGGAGGAGCTCTTGCCCGACGTGCCCGCACGACTTGAGATCGGCAGCGTCGCCGCGGCCGCGTTGGAGGAGGAGCTGGCGCGTGCGGTGTTCGTCCACGTCACCTCGGGCGTCGCGGTGACCGATCGAGAGATCCGGGACTATAACGCCCGCAACCCCTTTCGATTCGGTGGTCGCGCCGTTGGTGCCGGTGGATGGCGGGGCCGCCCCGTCGAGGCAGCCTTCGAGGATGCGCGAGGGGAGATCGCCGAGCACCTGCTGGCCTCGGCAAGGCGCCGTGAATTTCGCCGGTGGCTCGACGTCCGCCGCGCGGAACTGGTGCACCTGTCGCCGGGCTACGAGCATCCCGGCGACCCGCGCCAACCCGACAACACCCACAAGCACTGATGGGTGACCTGACACTCGCCGTGGACGTCGGCGGCACCAAGATCGCCGTCGGCCTCGTCGACTTCGACGGGAGCCTGCTGCACCACGCACAGCTGCCGACGCCGCCCTCGGACGCCGAGGCCATCTGGGCGGTCACCGAGGGACTCATCACCGACGCCATGACGACGGCCACCGGCGACGTACACGGCGTCGGCATCTCGTCGGCGGGACCCGTCGACCTACCGAGCGGCACCGTCAGCCCCATCAACATCACGGCGTGGCAACGGTTTCCGGTCGCCGAACGGGTGGCCGCCGCCACAGGGCTGCCGGTACGCCTCGGCGGGGACGGGCTGTGCATGGCGATGGGGGAGCGCTGGCGCGGCGCGGGCCGCGACGCCCAATTCCTGCTGGGCATGGTCGTGTCGACCGGCATCGGCGGCGGACTCGTGCTCGACGGCGCGCCCTACGACGGGCGGACCGGCAACGCCGGACACGTGGGCCACGTCGTCGTCGAGCCGGACGGCGACCTCTGCACGTGCGGCGGCCACGGCTGCGCCGAGACGGTGGCGGCCGGACCGCACCTGGCGCGCTGGGCCCGCGCCAACGGCTGGGATGCACCGCCCGAGGCCAACGCGAAGGAGCTCGCCGACGCGGCGAATGCCGGTGACCCAGTGGCGCTCCGGGCCTTCGATCGCGGGGCGAACGCCATCGCCCGGATGATCGCCTCGGTGGCGGCGGTGTGCGACCTGGATCTGGTCGTGATCGGTGGCGGGGTCGCGAAATCCGGTGCGCTGCTGTTCGACCCGCTGCGCGAGGCGCTGGGCCACTATGCGGGACTGAGCTTCATCAAAGACCTGCGCGTGTTGCCCGCCGAACTCGGCGGGGACGCCGGGCTGGTGGGTGCGGCGGCACTGTTCAACGCCTCCGCCTGAGCGATTTGGGCGCGCTCATCCGCGGTCAGCGCGGATGAACGCGCCGAAATCGCAAGGGGGCGTGTGCGCGATCAGGTCGCCGGGCCGGCGAGCGGTGGCCATCACGGTGCGATCTGGCCTGACCAGGGCGGCGGTGGTGCGACCCCGGCGGAGCCACCGGGCCACCTCGGAACCCGGCGCCGCGAAGAACACCGTGGTGCGGCGCTGGTCGGCCAACTCCTGCTGGGCGGCCGTGAACGGCACCGCGGTGACGATCGCGAAACCCATACCAAGGACGTCGTCGAGCCGGCGACCGTCCGGCAGCGTGGGGTTGGGGCACAGCGTTCCGGTCAGCGACCGTGGCCCCAGCCGGCGCTGAACGAGGGACGACCGGTGCAGCGCGGGAGTCGACGAGTCCACGATCCGCTTGCGCATTCCGGGAATCAGGCCCAGCCGCGGCACGACGACACCCCGAAGGACGCTACCGACTTCGCCGCCCGCGGTCATGAATCGACCGACCGCCAGCGCGAGTCGGATCATGGCTCGCGCGTGCGGCTTTCGTTCCTGCTGATAGCTGTCCAGAACCTCGGGCGACAGCTGACCCCACAGCACCCCGGCCAGCTTCCAGGCGAGATTGCTCGCGTCACGAAGGCCGGCGCCCATGCCCTGGCCGATGAAGGGCGGCGTCAGATGGGCGGCGTCCCCCAGGATGAAGACGTTTCCGGCCCGCCACCGGTCGGCGATCTGGGCGCGGAAGGTGTACTCCGCGACGCGGATCAACCGCAGCTCGTCGGTGCGAATCCCGCGCGTCCACGGCGCGATCAACGGTTCGATCGCGGACAGCTCGGCGTACTGGTCGGCGGTCTCACCGGGCAGCAGCTGGAACTCCCAGCGATAGCGGGTGGCTCCGACCCGCATGTACGTGGCGGCGCGGACCGGGTCGCACACCTGATGGACGCCCTCCCACTGCCGAAGATCCGCGTTGGTGTCTACGTCGACGACCAACCAGCGTTGGTCGAAGTGCAGGTCTTCCATCCGGGCTCCGATGGACGAGCGCACGAAGCTGTTGGCACCGTCGCACCCCAGGACGAAGTCGGCGTCGACGCTCGTCGTGGTGTCGCCGGCGTGGTCGCGGTAGGTGACGCGGACACGGCCGTCGACCTGCTCGACGCCGGTCACCTCGGCGTTGCCGCGAAACTCCACGCACCGCTGACGCAACAGCTCGTCACGCAGTACGGCCTCGAGCTCGGGCTGGTCGAACATGTTGGCCTGGGGGAAACCGTTTGCACTAGGGGCCGTGTCGCGACGAAACTCGGCCAGCACGCGGTGGTGCCTGTCGCGCAGCTGCAGCCCGTGCGCCGGCCGTGAGATGGCCGCGAACCGGTCGGCAAGCCCGAGCCGCGCCACGACGCGACACACCTCGTCGTCCATGTGCACGGCGCGGGGTTGCGGATACACCCCGTCCCAGCGGTCGAGTACCAAGCTTCTGATCCCGTACTGCGCCAACAGTATTGCCGCGGTGGCGCCGGTAGGTCCGGCTCCGACGACGACGACGGGCGCAGGTGAAATACCCCTGTGCTTCGGCATTTTCCGTACTAATCCGAAATGGCGACGTGGTAGGGCACCGCGTAACGCGACAGCACGCGGTCGACGTCGTCCCAGTGCTCCTGGTTCGTGATGCTGACGGTGAGCGCGGGAGACCCGTCCTCGACGTGGGCCTCCACGGTGGCATCCGGGTGCGCGGCGAGTGCCTCGACGACGACTCGGCGGGCGGCGTCCGCGCGCAGCGGCAGCTTGTACGGCTTGCCGATTGCGGTGACCGGCAGAGCGTCGAGGACGGTGACGGACTTCGGCGCGGCGGCCCGCTCGCCGACTTCGGTGGCGGCCCACGTCGCCAACTCGGCGCTACTGACGTCGAACCCGGGGTGCAGCGTGACGTAGGCGACCGGCACCTCACCGGAGTGGACGTCGGGAGCACCGACCGCCGCAGCGGACGCGACAGCGGGATGCGTCAGCAAGGCGTCCTCGATCTGGGCGGGGTCGATGTTGTGGCCGCCGCGGATGATGAGGTCCTTGGCCCGCCCCGTCAGATAGACGAAGCCGTCGTCGTCCACCCAGCCGAGATCGCCGGTGTCCAGCCGTCCGTCGACGAGGCTGCCCAGTCCGTCGAGCTGAAGGCCGTGCGCGTCACGGCCAGACACGTAACCGGCGAACACGGTCGGTCCTTCGATCAACAGGGTGCCGATCTCACCGGACGGCAAATCTTCGTAGCGACCCTGTCCGTCGGGCCTCGCCGCGGTAATGCGTTGGTATGGAAAGCGTTGTCCGACGGAGCCCGGACGCGGATGGTCGGGAAAGCTGCGGGCGCTCGCACACGTGGCCTCAGTCAGGCCGTATCCCTCGACCAGGGTGATGCCGGTGGCGGATTCGAAATCCTTGCGCACGGCAGGCGGCAGCGCAGAGGCCCCGACGATGGCGATCTTCATGCTCGAAACGTCGGCGTCGACCGGGCACTGCGCCAGCACCGCGTACACCGTGGGGACCGCGCTCATCGCCGCGATTCGATGGTGCTGCACGATCTTCCAGAAGTTCGCGTACAGATGGGGATCTCGATAGCCCAGCGGCCCGGCCCAAATCACCTGCTGGCCGCGCAGCATCGGCGCGAGGAGCGTGACGATCAGGGCGTTGACGTGAAAGAGCGGAAGCGCGGCGAAGGCCACCGACTCGTGGTCCAGCACGGTGTCGGCGGCGGCGACCATCCACGCGTCGACGACTTCGTTGGCGTGGGTGTGGGCCGCGAGCTTGGGTGTTCCGGTGGTGCCGCCGGTGTGGAATATGCCTGCCACGTCGTCGGCTTCGGGGGGCTGTCCGTCGAAGACCGCACCGTCGTATCCCGAGGCCATGACCGCGAGGTAGCCGACGCTGGCACCGTGAAGTGCGGGCGCGGGCTCGGTCGGTTCGGTTCCCGTCGGGGACAGCAGCAACACGGTGTCGATGACCCCCGAGGACACCAGTGACTTTGCCAAATCCCAACTAGCGGGATCGAATTCAGGAGACGCACAGATCAACGTCCTCGCCCCGGAGCGGTCAAGGAGCTCGGCGACGTGGGCGGCACTCAGGCCGCTGTTGACGGGAGCCGCGATGCCGGCGAGCTGCGCCGCCAAGGTCGCACTGATCAGACCGTCACAGTTCGGACAGAGCAACGCCACGATGCTGTCGCGCTGAACTCCGATGGCACGAAGGAAGTTCGCACTTCGGCGCACCTCGGCGGCCAGCTCGGCGAATGTCCGGGAGACACCGTGCTCCCACCGTGCCGCATCCGGCAGCACGGTCACCGCCGTGGCCTCCGGCCACAGGGCTGCGGCGCGCTCCAGAATGGCGTAGGTCGACGTGGGTAGCTCCCGGTGCTCCAGCGGAACGCCTTCGACTGCGACGAGGTCGTCCGGACCGGTGTAGCGCGGCCACAACGAGCAGTTGTCGGTCACGCGTAGACGACCTTCATCCGCTGCGCGCCGAGATCGATCACACCGTCGTCGGTGGCGACCGTGGCCTCCACGACGTCACCGTGCTGGAGGTACTTCTGATTGCCGGCCTGGCGCTTGAAGAACGCCTTCCACTTCACCGCGGGCGGCAGGAGCGCGCCGATCATCTCGATGGGCTTGGGCGGGGCCTTCAACGCCGTGCCCGCCGGGGTGCCGGTCAGCACGAGGTCGCCGGCGGCGAGGTCCTGGAACCGGGTCAGCGACTGCAACGCGGCCAGCGGACGGAAGATCATGTCTCCCTCGACGACTGAGTTCTGCCGCTCGTCGCCGCTGACACTCAGCGTCAACCGCAGGTCGCCGAACCGGGCCAGTTCGGTGGCGTCGAGCAGCACCAGTTCGGGGCCGACGGGAGTGAACGTGGGGTAGGACTTGGCCTCGTAGAACTGAGTCTGGGGGAGCTGAATGTCGCGCGCCGACACGTCATTGGTGATGACCAGGGCGGCGACGTAGTCACCGAGGTTCGCGTCGGTGAGGACGGTGCCCACCGGCATGTCGCGTCCGATGACCAGACCGATCTCCACCTCGTAGTCGAGGAACCGGACGTGCGCAGGCTTGACGATGTCGTCGAACGGCCCGCTGATCGACGCGGAGGACTTCCGGAAGAACGTCAGCGGAATCGTCTTGGGATCCATCCCCGAATCCCTGACGTGGGACTCGAAGTTGGTCATCTGGGCGACGACTCGACAGGGCCGCGTCACCGGCGAGATGAGGTCCAGTCCGTCCACCGCGACGGAGTCACCCGAGGCGGCGGTGATCGCCGCGCGGTCGGCGAGAAGCTCCCCGGTGGTGACGGCGGTGGTGTCGATTTTGGTGGCACGGTCGGCGTTCTTGACCCACCAGGCGTCGGAGGTGCGGATGACGGAAGTGCTCATGAGCGGGCAACTTTCAGTAGGCCGATGAGGCGGTGGACGTCGAATTCGTTGCGTCGTGGCAGCGCGCGGAGAATGGACAGGGCTTCTGCGCGCGCCCCGCGCGGGCTGGTGCCGAGGAAGTCGCCG
The DNA here is from genome assembly GCA_006864685.1 of Mycolicibacterium hodleri. Lineage (GTDB taxonomy): Bacteria > Actinomycetota > Actinomycetes > Mycobacteriales > Mycobacteriaceae > Mycobacterium > Mycobacterium hodleri_B. Next base: position 10,276 of record VIFX01000013.1, read on the forward strand.
CTGACCGGTGGGCCCCACTGGGCGAGGCCGCTGGCGGTGAACGGCGCCCAGCCCGGTTCGAGCGAGTCGTCGAACATGTCGCCGTCGGCGAAGTGCTCGACGAGGAACCCGTCGGGGTCGCGCCAATAGTCGAAGAGTTGGCTGCCCTGAATGTGGCGGCCGATGCCCCACGACCTGAAGTAGCCACGGTCGCGCAGGTATTCGCCGCCGGCGGCCAGCGCGTCCAGGTCGCTGACTTGGAACGCCGAGTGGACGTAGCGGTTGGCCGGGCCCAGCGCCATCGCCAGCGTGTGGTGGTCGGCGAACTCCGAGCCGCGGTCGCAGCGGATGAAGCTCATGGCTGGCCCACGCTCGCGCTGGCCGGGGAAGAACAGGAAGTCGCTGACGATCATCCCGAGGTTCTCGAGATACCAGTTCAGCGCCGCGACGTACTTGGTGGACTGCAACACCACGTGCCCGAGCCGTTGGACCCGGGCCGGTGCCCGCGGGGGGCGCTGGGTGGCGTTGGCGCGGATGACGTCGTGGCCGACGTTGACGAGAAGTGGTGTCTGCGTGGGCAATTGGGGCAGGTCGTGGACCCCCGCGACGACGCGCACCGGGATGCCGCTCGGGTCGACCAGTCGAACCTCCGAGCCGCCGACGTCGTCGGGCAGGGGTTGAACCGTCGACCCGGTCTTGGCGGCGAGACGACGGAGGTCGGCCTCGTCGGCGGCGCGGAAGGCGATCCCGGTGAAGCGTGACCTGTCGCCGCGCCGCAGCAGCACACACGGGGCGCCGGAATCGGTTCCCCGCAAGTGCAATTCGTCGGGTCCGCGCGACGACGTCTGGAACCCGAATGCGCGGGCAAAGGCCTCGGCGCGAACCAGGTCGGGCTTGTCGAACTCGAGCCAGGCGATGTCGCGGATCTTGATGACGGGATTCGCCGCGCGGCCGGGATGATCGCCGCGGACGGCACCCTGCTCGCTGTGCAAATCGCTGTGGCTACCAGCCATGGGCGGGTCGCTCCTCTCCCTTACTGATGAAATCGTCACATACGACGCGGCGCTCAGTCAAGGTGATTGACGAAATCCTCAATAATGAGGCAACTGGTATATTCACCGCGTCCCCCAGAGACGGTGAGGTAGTGATGCAGGAGTCGGCCGAGCCGGGCGTCAGTCGCGTAGAACGACGCAAGCAGCGCACGCGGGCGGCGCTGATCAGCGCGGCGCAGGGGTTCATCGCCCAAGGCAGGCTCAGCGTGCCGGTGCTGGACATCACCCAGGCCGCCGACGTCGGGATGGGCTCGTTCTACAACTACTTCGACAGCAAGGAAGAACTCTTCGCCGTCGCCGTGGGTGAAGCCCTCGACGCGCACGGTGCGCTCCTGGACGTCCTGACTGCCGACATCGTCGATCCCGCAGAGACTTTCGGCTGCCGCTTCCGGCTCACCGGACGGCTGTTCCGCCGACGTCCCCAAGAGAGCCAGATTCTGCTCGCCAACGGGGTCGCCCTGTTGACCTCGGACCGGGGATTGGCGCCCCGCGCGCTGCGCGACATCGAAGCCGGCGTCGCCGCCGGCCGCTTCACCGTCGAAGATCCGCAGTTGGCGCTCGCCGTCGCAGGCGGCGCGATCTTGGGCCTGGGTGCGCTGCTGAGCAACGACCCGGATCGTGACGACGCCGTCGCGGCCGACTCCGTCACCGCGGACGTGCTGCGACTGTTCGGGATGTCCGCCGCGGATGCGGCCGACGTCTGCTCCCGGCCGCTGCCCGACCTCGACGCGATCGCCCCGGCTACTCCTCGTTGAGCAGGGCTGCAACGGGACAGACGTCGGCGGCTTCGCGGGCCGCCGGGGCAAGATCGTCTGGCACGTCGGCGTCGGCGAAGGCGTTGGCCAGTTCCCCGTCGTCGTCGAAGGAGAAGATGGCCGGGGCGGCCTGCGTGCACAGGCCGTGGCCTTCGCAGCGGTCGTGATCGATGGTGACGCGCATGGACGGTCCCTTCTAGGCCGGGACCAGCTCGAGGGGGAGCTGGTCGTAGCGGTGGATGATGTTGTTGATCGCCCAGGTCGGCGTGCCGGTGAGTTCGATGCGATCCACCCGGGCGGCGAGCTCGCGCAGAATCGCCTGCGACTCCAACCGGGCCAAGCCCTGGCCGGCGCATCCGTGGGTGCCGTAGCCAAACCCCAGGTGACGGTTGACGTCCCGGGTGATGTCGAACGTGTCGGGATCGTCCCACTCGCGTTCGTCGCGGTTGGCCGAGGCGTAGACCACCAGAACCCGTGACCCCTTCGGAATCTGGACGCCGCCAACGTCGGTGTCGGTGACGGACTTTCGGGTGAACGCCCGAAGCGGCGACTCCAGGCGCACCACCTCGTTGAGGGCGTTGGCCACCAGCGACGGGTCCTCGCGCAGGGCCTGCCACTGGTCGGGGTGGGTCGCGAAGAGATGCAGCGCCGAACTGATGGCACTGATCGTGGTGTCGAGAGACGGGGCCAGGTAGTCGATCATCAGTGCCGAACACTCCGAGCGGGGGAGTGCACCGTCGTCGGCGGCGCGCAGCACGTCGTCGCCCATGCTGCCGGCCAGCACGCTGCGGTCGCGGACGACGCGTCGCGAGAAGCGCAGCATCGACATGGCGGCGGGTGTCGTCCGCAGCCATTGCCGGTTTAGCGGGCCAAGCGAGTCGAACGTCGCCCCCGCCCACGTCAGCAGGTTCTCGCGGCCGTCCTCGGGCCACCCCACCAGGTCTGGCACCACGGCCAGCGGCAGCGCCATGGCCACGTCGCGCACGCCGTCGACGTGGCGCCGGGCGACCGCCGCCTCGACGACCGCCTTCGCCTTGGCGTCGACGGCCGCGCTCATCGCGCGCAGCGCCTTGGGGGTGAGGCGGTGGGCGAGCAGCTTGCGGCGGCGCTGGTGGTCGGCGCCGTCGCTGTTGAGGGTGGTTCCGCGGGACAGCCGGTTGGTCAGCGGATTGAGTGCGACGCCTTCACCGGAGATGAAGTTGGTGTCGTCGCGCAGCACCGCCTTGCACTCGGTGTAGCGGGGCAGCGCGTACACCCGCTGGCGGCTCAACCACACCACCGGGCCGAGCTCGCGGAGTGCGGTGTAGTGAGGGTAGGGGTCTCGGATTCCACTGCGGGAGAACATGTCCCGGCGGTACACCGGAGCGTGGGCGGCATTGCCCATGGCAGGTCCTTCCCTCGAGCGTGTGGCGCTGGCGAGGTCAACCAAACCAAAGAATGACGATATCGTCAAGTATGACTAAATCTGGCACGTAGCGGGGTGCCGTCGTTCAGTCGGGGTCGTCGAGCACCGAGAACGGCTCGGTCGGCGTCTCCACCACCAACAACCGCGCCGCCGAATCGCTCGGCACGACCTCGTCCGCCAGGGCGATCAGCGCCCGCTCGGTGCCCACGTCGCGACCGGCCCGCTCCGACAGCAGCCACCGCACCTCCAGCAGATCGCAGTAGGCCTGAATGGCCGTGCCCCTGCGCTCGACCGCCGCATGCGCGCGGGCCATGGTCGGCCTGAGCAGCTCCATCAACCACAGTTGGGCGGCAGTCTGCAGGTCGACGTCGTGGCCGGCCTCGCTGCACAGCTGCCCCTGATAGGCGTGCAGATCGCCGAGCAGGTGAGTCGCCTGCCCTTCGCCGACGTCGACGCCGGCCAGCTCCCGCAACTGGGTGGCGTGGTAATTGCGGTCTCCCACCGCGACTTTCAGCCGTAGCTGGTCGCTGCCAGCCTCGTCGTGACGCAACGACACCTCGTCGACGGCGAAGCCCAACTCGTTGAGCTTGCGGATCCGCCCCTCGACGCGATAGCGGTCGGCGTAGGCGAACACCGGCTCGTCGTGCAGCAGTTCCCACAGCCCGACGTAGCGCGTTCGCAGACTCAACGCCTCGCCAATCAGCTGATCCCGCAACGCCGTACCGCCGTCCATCCGGGCCGCGATGTCCATCAGGCCCGCCGCGACGTTCTCCACCATCACGTCGACGTCGAGCTCTCGCTGCCCGTCCGACAGGTGCGGGTGGACCTCACTGGTCTCAGCGTCTACCAGGGACGCCTGCAGCACCTGACCGTCCCGCGAGAACAGGGTGTTCGCCAGCGAACAGTCCCCCCAGAACACCCCGCGCCGATGCAGCTCCACCAGCAGCGAGGCCATGCCGTCGAGCAACCGGGACCGCTGCTTGGGCGCGTCGGGAGGCAGCCGCAGGAACAGCCGCCGGTACTGCCACGACCCCTCCAGATAGCGGGTCAGCAGGATCGCGGAGTCGAAGTCGGGCTGGCGAACCAGACCGGCCCGCCGCACCGCGTTGAGATGCAGCTCCTCGATGCGGCCCAGCGCGTCGTACTCGCGGACCGCGATGCGTGGCGGCAACTCCTTGAGCGCCCACAGCGCGCCGTCGCACTCGACGAATTTCACCAGGTGCCTGCTGGGACCGACCGCCATGTCGCGCAACGGAACATCGGGCACCAGCCACTCCGCGAGCGGCCGCTCCCACGGTAGGCCTAGGAGCCCCGGGGACGGGGTCCGCAGCCGCAGCTCGGGAGCGGCCACGACGAACTCGGGTCAGCCCGCGGCGGCGGCGTGACGACCCGTGGCGTCGGCCGCCGCGTTCGCCGCCTCGACCCGGGTCAGGTTGTCGCCCGACGCGGGATCGAAGAGGTGAATCCGCTCGGCGTCCAGCCACAGCGTGGCCTCGTCGCCGTTGCCGACCCGGCTCAGCGGATCGAGCTCGACGCAAATCTGAGTCCGCATCTGTTCGCTGTCCAGATCGTTGGCGAGTTCGGCCAGCTGCGAGACGATTTCGGCCGGCGCCTCGAACGGGACGAATGCGTACTGCTCGTTGCCCAGCCACTCCGTGACGTCGATGGTGACGTCGAAGGTGACGCCACGCGACTTCTTGCCCGCGTCGACGAACTCGGCGTCCTCGAACGCCCCGGGACGGACCCCCGCGATGTAGATCTTCCCGTCCTCGACGGAATCACGCCATTCGTCGCGCAGCGGGATGGTGACGAACGGCAGCTCGATCGAGTCGCCGTTGACGCGTGCCGGCACGAAGTTCATCGGGGGAGACCCGATGAAGCCGGCGACGAACAGGTTGACCGGCTGGTCGTAGAGCTCCCGGGGGCTGGCGATCTGTTGCAGCACACCCTTCTTCAACACCGCCACCCGGTCGCCGAGCGTCATGGCCTCGGTCTGGTCGTGGGTCACGTACACGGTGGTGACGCCAAGGCGGCGCTGGAGGCGCAGGATCTCGGTGCGCATCTGACCGCGCAGCTTGGCGTCGAGGTTGCTCAACGGCTCGTCGAACAGGAACGCGTCGGCCTGCCGCACGATCGCCCGGCCCATCGCCACCCGCTGACGCTGACCGCCGGACAGATTGGCAGGCTTGCGGTCGAGGTGCTCCCCGAGCTCAAGCGTCGCGGCCGCCTCCGACACCAGCTTGCGGATTTCCTCCTCGGAGTGCTTGCCGGACAACCGAAGTGGGAAGGCGATGTTCTCGAACACCGTCAGATGCGGATACAGCGCGTAGTTCTGGAACACCATCGCCAGATTGCGCTCGCGCGGAGCCTTGTCGTTGACGCGGGTGTCGCCGATGATCATGTCGCCGGAGGTGATGTCCTCGAGCCCGACGATCATCCGCAGCAGCGTCGACTTTCCGCAGCCGGACGGGCCGACCAGGATCATGAACTCGCCGTCGGCGACGTCGATGCTGACGTCGTTGACGGCGGGAAAGCCGTCACCGTACTTCTTCACGATGTTGCGCATGGTGATTGCTGCCATGGTTATCCCTTCACTGCGCCGGAGGTGAGGCCGGCGACGATGCGGCGCTGAAAGACGAGAACGAGGATGACGACGGGGATCGTGACGATGACCGACGCCGCCATGATGTAGGGCACCGGCGACTCGAAGTACGAGGCACCCTGGAAGAACGCCAGCGCCGCGGGAACGGTGCGGGCACTGTCGGTGGAGGTCAACGAGATCGCGAACAGAAAGTCGTTCCAGCAGAAGAAGAACGTCAGGATCGCGGTGGTGAACACCCCTGGCGCCGCCAACGGCACGATGACCTTGCGGAACGCCTGCCACGCCGTGGCGCCGTCGACCTGAGCGGCGTGTTCCATCTCCCACGGAATCTGCCGGAAGAACGCCGACATGGTCCAGATCGACAGCGGCAACGCGAAGGTCAGGTAGGGGATGATCAAACCCAGCCAGGTGTCGTAGATGCCAAGCCCGCGCCACATGTCGAACAGCGGACCAACCAACGCCGCCTGCGGGAACATCGCGATGCCCAGTGCCAGGGACAGCAGGACCTTCTTACCCCGAAACTCCAGGCGCGCAATCGCGTACGCGGCGAACATCGCGACCACGACCGATATCAGGGTTGCGATGACCGCGATGCCGATCGAGTTGATCAGCGCACGCGTGAACAACGGGTTCGCGAAGATTTCGGCGAAGTTGTCCAGGGTGAAGGTACTCGGCAGGAACTGCGGCGTTCCCGACACGATGTCCGACGGCGGCTTGAAGGCCAGGCTGATCATCCACAGCAACGGCACGAAGCTGTAGAGCACGATCACGATGCCGGCGATCGTCCACCACCGGGCGCTCTTGGCGCTGCTCACTGGTCACCCCTGACTTGCGAGAGATCGGTCTTGAACACCTTGATGAAGATCCAGGCGATGGCGACGACCGTGATGAACAACAGCACCGAAATCGCCGACCCCATGCCGAGATTCACCAGCGTGACGTTCTGCCGGTAAGCCAGGAAGGAGATGGTCTCGGTGTTGTTGGCACCGGCGGTCATGACGTACGGATTGTCGAAGATGCGCCACGCGTCGAGCGTGCGGAACAGCAGTGCCACCATGATCGCGGCCTTCATGTTGGGCAACGTGATCTTCCACAGCCGCTGCCACGCGGTCGCCCCGTCGACCTTGGCGGCCTCCTGCATGTCCTCGGGCACCTGCACCAAACCCGCCAGCAGCAGCAGCGAGATGAACGGCGTGGTCTTCCATATCTCCGACAGGCAGATGACGAAGATCGCCGACCAGCGGTTGCCGAACCAGTCGAAGTCGGTGAGGTTGAGCCACTGGTTGACGAAGCCCGAGTCGGTGGCGAAGGCGTATCGCCAGATGAAGGCCGACACCACCGTCACGATGCCGTAGGGGATCAGGATCGCCGTGCGCAGCGGGCCACGGCCCCGGATGATCCGCAGCATCACGAATGCGAAGCAGAAGCCCAGTACCAGTTCTATCGCGACGGTGACGACGGTGATCGCCAGTGTCGTCACGAAGTCGTTCCACCACACCGGGTCGGTCAGGATGACCCCGAAGTTGTTCAGCCCGACGAAGGTGCGGCCCTCCGGGTCGGTGAGCCGGAAGTTGTACAGCGACAACACCAGTGCATAACCCAGCGGGTAGGCGGTGACCAGCAGCATCACCACGTACGACGGCAGGGTCAGATAGAGGCCGAGCCGCCGCTCGCCGCGAACCCGCTCACTGGTGACCTTCTTGCCCGCGTCCTTCTTCTGGACGGGCGCGTCCTGAACCGCGGTCACAGCAGCCGCCTTCCCGCCAGTACGTCGGCCACGAATTGATCTGACTCCTTGGGTGTTTGCTCGGTCACCGACGCCGGCGGGTGCCACGTCTGGGTGATCGCCCCCGCCACGTCGGTGTAGAACGGGGTCAGTGGACGGGGACCGCCCTCGGCGATGGACTCCCGAATCAGATCGGCGTTGGCGTACTCCTCGCGGATCTCGGGGGCGTCGTAGGACGCGGCATAGGGCGACGGTTCGCTCTCGTCGAGCATGTACTTGGTGGCCTTCGGTTCGGCGTTGATGCACTCCACCAACTGGACGGCCTGATCCGGATGCTTCGAGTAGGCGCCGACGCCAAGGTTGGCGCCGCCGAGCGGGGGAGCGCTGGGACGGTCGGCGAACACCCGCGGGTAGCGGGCCCAGCCGATGTCGTCGACGATCGCCTGGTCGAGCGTCCCGGCCTCGGCAGCGCTGCGGGCGGCCGCCAGAACGTACGGCCAGTTCAGCATGAACATGCCCTGCTCGGACTGGAACGTCGCGCGGGCCTGCTCCTCGGCGGCGTTGGACAGGTCGACGGGTGCCGCGCTGGACCGCGCCAGATTGCCGACGATCTCGGCGGCCTTCTCACCGGCGGGACTGGCCAGCGACGGCTTGGCGTTGCGTCCCGCCTCGACGTCCTGGAGCACCTCACCACCGCCCGAGAGCACCAGCGCGTTGATCCAGACCATGTAGCCCTCGTAGCGCTGGCCCTGCGTGGAGATCTTCTTCCCTTGCCCGACAGCGGCTTTCAGCATGTCGTCCCACGTGAAGCTCGGACTGGTGGGATCCACGCCTGCCGCGGCTGCCAATGACTTGCGGTACCAGAGCAGCTGGGCGTTGGACTTGTATGGTGCGCCGAAGAGCTTGTCCTCCCACATCCCGGTCTCCACCGGCGCCGGCAGCATCCCCGCGGTCAGGCGGCTCTTCTCCTCGGCGGTGTACGGACGTAGGAAGCCCGCGTGGGAGAACTCCGCGGTGAACACCACGTCGAGGCTCACCACGTCGATCGAGCTGTCCCCGGCGGCCAGGCGACGCACCATCTGTTCCCGCTGGGCCGTGGCGGTGCTGGGCAGCGACTCGATCCGCACCTTGTATGCGCCACCCGAGGCGGCCGCACACTGTTCGGCGCGCGCCGCGGACCCGCCGTTGTCCGGCAGGATGTACCACGTCAGCGTCGGGGGACCGCTCTCACTCCCGCAGCCGGACAACAGGGTTGCCGCGACCATTGATGCGCTGGCCAGCGCGATTACCCGTCGTATCGGTGAATGGGCGAACTGAATTCGTTTCATGCATCCTCGTCTGTCGAGCAGCAGCCATCTCAACCTGTACACGAGTGTGGCACACCTCACAACGACTTTTGGCAGGTTGCCTATGCTTGACGACGATGGTCGCGAAAGCCGTTGCAGAACTGAGACTCCCGATTGACCAGCGGTGTGGGGGTATCGCCAGCCCGCTCAACGGGTAGTCCTCGACGACGTTCACCCAACCCCGATCCGAGGAGAGCCGTGGCACCCGCAGAATCCTGGTGGCAGACCGCCGTCGTCTACCAGGTCTACATCCGCAGCTTCGCCGACGGGAACGGCGACGGCGTCGGCGACATCGCCGGGTTGCGGGACCGCTTGCCATACCTGGCCCGGCTCGGCGTCGACGCCATCTGGATCAACCCCTGGTATCCGTCGCCACTGGCCGATGGCGGCTACGACGTGGCCGACTACCGCGACGTCGAACCCCTCTACGGAACCCTGCCCGAGGCCGATCTGGTGATCGCCGAGGCGCACGAGGCCGGCATCCGCGTGCTGCTCGACATCGTGCCCAATCACAGCTCCGATCAGCACCGGTGGTTCGTCGCGGCACTCGCCGGTGACCCAAAGGCCAGGCAGCGCTACCACTTTCGTGATGGCCTCGGTCCCGACGGGGCGCTGCCGCCCAACGACTGGCAGAGCGTCTTCGGCGGGCCTGCCTGGACCAGGGTGCCCGACGGGCAGTGGTACCTGCACCTCTTCGCGCCCGGCCAACCCGACTTCAACTGGGAGAACCCAGAGGTGCGTGCCGAATTCGAGGACGTCTTGGCGTTCTGGTTCGACAAGGGCGTCGACGGCTTCCGCATCGACGTCGCCCACGGATTGGTGAAGGCCGACGGGCTGCCCGACGGCGGCCAAGGAAACGATGCCGCACCAGGGTTGGTCCAGCACAACGAGTCCCACCCCGCCTGGGACCAGGACGGCGTGCACGACGTCTACCGAGGGTGGCGCACGGTGGCGAATCGCTATGCGCCCGAACGGATCTTCATCGCCGAAGCCTGGGTGCCCAACAACGAACGCCTGGCGCGATACCTACGCTTCGACGAATTGCACACCGCGTTCCAGTTCGACTTCCTTCGCGCGCCATGGCGGGCGAGCATCCTGCGGACGGTCGTCGACGACGCAATCAAGGAAGCGGCGTCCGTCGGCGCCCCGCCGACCTGGGTGCTGTCCAACCACGACGTCACCCGCACCGTCACCCGCTATGCGCGCTCGCAGCCCGACCATCTCATCGAGACTGACTGGGAACGAAGCCGGTGGGCCGAGGAGCCCGCCGACTACGCGTTGGGTCTGCGTCGGGCGCGGGCGGCGGCCTTGATGCAGTTGGCGCTGCCGGGAACCGCCTATGTGTACCAGGGCGAGGAGCTCGGTCTCGAGGAGGTCGAGGACCTGCCCAACGAGGTCCGTCAGGATCCGATCTGGGAGCAGTCGGGGCACACCGACGTCGGCCGCGACGGCTGCCGCGTCCCGCTCCCATGGAGCGGTGACACTGCGCCCCTTGGCTTCTCGACCAACCCCGACGCGACGACGTGGTTGCCGCAACCGCAGCACTGGGCGTCACACACCGCCGCCGCGCAAGACCGCGACCCCGACTCCACGCTCAACCTGTATCGCGAGGCGCTATCCGTGCGAGCGACGACGTGGGTGGGGGCCGGCGAGCTGGAGTGGATTCCCACCGCACCCGAGGTCGCCGCGTTCCGGCGCGGCGACGCCCAATGCTGGGTCAACACGGGGGAGAAGCCGGTGGAGCTGCCGACCGACGCCACGGTGGTGCTGGCATCGGTCGCGGGCACGGCGAATCAGCTGCCGGCCGACGCGGCGGTGTGGCTAGTGGCCGACTAGTTGGCGGCCCACTGCCTCTTCTCGGGGAAGAGGTGCTGGGCGGCGGTGACCACGTGGTGGTTGCGGTGCCTGGCGGGGTCGAGCTCGGTCACGGGCTCGAGCACGGGCGCCAGTGCGAGGGTCGGAGTCGGGACTGGCGCCTCGCTCGCGGTGGTCGGCTGCGGCATTGCGCGCTCGATCCCCAGCACGTCGCCGATTTCGGCCCACCCGAACCCGGCCTCGTGCGCAGCCAAGGCCGCCACCTGCACCGCATGCGACGCCGATTGCAGGTTCTTGCACTCGCGCTTCCACTTGGCGTTGCGCCGGGCGCGATCGAGCGTGGCCTGCGCTTCGGCAAGACGTTCCAGCTCCGGGCTGTTCCGAGATGTTGAGCGAACCACTGCGTCCGCGTCATGACGACGCCCGTTGGAACTGTTCATGTGTTTGCCGATCCCCCAATCAGTGCACCAATGATTACAGTCCCCCACCGCAACCGCAATGCGCAAAGTATTACGTGTTACCTGCGAAAATCGCGGCTGATCGGGACAACGCGGCGAGCGGGTCGCACGCGAGCCGGCAGCTTCGACAGCGCACTACGCTTAGCTGAAGACTGCATTTACCAGCATTCGTCCAGGTTCGGGCCAGCGCCCGGTCCGTGCTCGACGTCGCCACGGACCAGGGGCGACGCCGCGTTTTGGCTGATCGGCGCCCCGCGCGCTATCCTTTTCCACGTTCCACCGAAGACCGTCGGTCACCGAGCAATCGGTTGAAGGTCCCGGAATCACCCGGGCGGCCCACGCAGGAGGACGAGGCACCACCGTTGACTTGCGTCAGCGGATCTTCACGCCCCGGCCGCACTGCGCCCGGGGCGTTCGTCGTTTTCCGGGGTCGACTGACGGACCCACACCTAGATAGGAGGCATGCATGGCCAGAGCTGACAAGGCCACCGCCGTTGCCGACATCGCCGAGCAGTTCAAGGAGTCGACCGCCACGGTCGTCACCGAGTACCGCGGCCTCACCGTGGCCAACCTTGCGGATCTGCGCAAGTCCCTCGGTGGCTCCGCGTCCTACGCGGTCGCCAAGAACACCCTGGTAAAGCGTGCCGCGTCCGAGGCGGGTGTGACGGGTCTCGACGACCTGTTCACCGGTCCGACCGCCATCGCGTTCATCAAGGGTGAGCCCGTCGATGCCGCCAAGGCAATCAAGACGTTCGCCAAGGATCACAAGGCCCTCGTCATCAAGGGCGGCTACATGGACGGCAAGGCGCTGTCCGTGGACGAGGTCAACCGCATCGCGGACCTCGAGTCGCGCGAGGTGCTGCTGGCCAAGCTGGCCGGCGCGATGAAGGCCAAGACCAGCCAGGCTGCGGCGCTCTTCGCTGCCCCGGCGTCGCAGGTCGCCCGCCTCGTCTTCGCGCTGCAGGAGAAGAGGGAGGCCGCCGAAGGTGGCCCCGCCGCCGCTCCTGCCGCCGCCGCGGACGAAGCAGAAGCAGAAGCACCGACGGACGCCGTGGCAGACGCCCCGGCCGACGCCGAATAAACCACCCACCAAGAACCAAGCAAGAAATCTAGGAAGGACCACACCATGGCCAAGCTCAGCACCGAAGACCTGCTCGACGCGTTCAAGGAACTGACCCTGTTGGAGCTCTCGGAGTTCGTCAAGGCCTTCGAGGAGACCTTCGACGTCACCGCAGCTGCCCCCGTCGCCGTTGCCGCCGCCGCCGGCGCAGCCGCTCCCGCCGAGGCCGCTGAGGAGCAGTCGGAATTCGACGTCATCCTCGAGGGTGCCGGCGAGAAGAAGATCGGCGTCATCAAGGTCGTCCGTGAGATCGTCTCGGGCCTGGGCCTCAAGGAGGCCAAGGATCTCGTCGACAGCGCCCCCAAGCCGCTGCTCGAGAAGGTCAACAAGGATCAGGCAGACGACGCCAAGGCCAAGCTCGAGGCCGCCGGCGCCACCGTCACCGTCAAGTAGTATTCCTTACGGGAAAGCCGCCCGGGATCATCACGATCCCGGGCGGCTTTTTCATGTCTGGAGCCAGGTCGAGCAAAGTTCGGCGCTATCGGCTGGCGGTTGCCCGAATGGCGGGCAAAGCGAAGAGGGCCCAGAGTCGGTGCGCTACAGTGACTCAAACCACAGGCGTGTGTGTCTGTTTGGCGAGCAAAAGCACTGGCGGAAGGGTCGCGCGTGGGCATCGGTATTCAGGTAGAGGGATTGACGAAGTCCTTCGGGCCCCAGCGAATCTGGGAGGACGTCACCTTCGATCTTCCGGCGGGTGAGGTCAGCGTGCTGCTGGGCCCGTCGGGTACCGGCAAGTCGGTCTTCCTGAAGTCGCTGATCGGACTGCTGCGCCCGGAGCGCGGCAAGATCATCGTCGACGGCACCAACATCATCGAGTGCTCGGCCAAGGAGCTCTACGAGATCCGCACCCTGTTCGGGGTGATGTTCCAGGACGGCGCACTCTTCGGCTCGATGAGCCTCTACGACAACACCGCGTTCCCGCTTCGTGAGCACACGAAGAAGAAGGAATCCGAGATCCGTCAGATCGTGATGGAGAAGCTCGACCTGGTCGGTCTGACCGGTGACGAGACCAAGTTCCCCGGCGAGATCTCCGGCGGTATGCGCAAGCGCGCCGGGCTGGCCCGCTCGCTGGTGCTGGACCCCCAAATCATCCTCTGCGACGAGCCGGACTCCGGTCTGGACCCCGTCCGTACGGCGTACCTGTCTCAGCTGCTGATCGACATCAACGCCCAGATCGACTGCACCATCCTGATCGTCACGCACAACATCAACATCGCCCGCACGGTGCCCGACAACATGGGCATGCTGTTCCGCAAGCACCTCGTCATGTTCGGTCCGCGCGAAGTGTTGCTGACCTCGGATGAGCCGGTGGTCAAGCAGTTCCTCAACGGTCGTCGTATCGGTCCGATCGGTATGTCCGAGGAGAAGGACGAGTCGACGATGGCCGAGGAGCAGGCCATGATCGACGCCGGTCACCACGATGGTGGTACCGAGGAGATCGAGGGCGTGCCGCCGCAGGTCAACGCCACCCCGGGCATGCCGGAGCGCAAGGCCGTCGGGCGTCGACAGGCTCGGGTGCGCGAGATCATGCACACCCTGCCCCCGGCCGCGCAGGAAGCGATCCGCGCCGACCTCGACGGCACCAACCAGCACCCCGGGTACAACCCGGACAACGACGCCACCGCGCGGAACCGCAACGGCGCCGAAGAAGAGGCCCCCACGGCTTCGATCCCCGTCTCCAAGGAGTGACGCTCCCCGGCCCAGGCGGCCGGCGAACACGCGCGCTGCTCAACCGTCCTGCCACCGTCGTGGACGGCTACCTCGACGTGATGGGTGACGCCGAGGTTCCGCAGACGACGGGCCAACGCGTGATGGGGTCGTCGGTGCTTCCGATGATCTACGAGCGACTGTGGCGGCCCGTCCTGTTCTTCGGGTTCACCGCGCGGAACTCCGCCCAAGAGGACCGTCGCAAGCTGCAACTTCTCGAGCTGCGGCCCGGCGACACCGTCCTCGACGTCGCCTGCGGGCCGGGCAACACCACCCGCACCCTGCTGGCCGCCGTGGGGTCCGATGGTCTCGCGGTCGGAGTGGACAGCTCCGCGACGATGCTCGCCAAGGCGGTTCGCGACACGCCGCCCGGCAGCCCGATCGGCTACGTCCGGGCCGACGCCGTCGACCTGCCCTTCGACGACGGCACCGTCGACGCCGTCAGCTGCTACGGCGCGCTCTACCTAATGGACGACCCGTTCGGCGCGCTCCGGGAGATGATCCGGGTGCTGACGCCCGGAGGACGGATCGCCGTCCTGACGACGTGCGCCAGGGGACCGGCGCCGGTGCGGCGGGCCAGCGTCGCGGCGTCGCGATTCGCTCCGGTGCGGCTGTTCGACGTCGACGAGGTCGTCGACGTGATGCGCGCCGCCGGGTTGGTCGACGTGTCCCGCGACGTGTCGGCCGCGTCGCAGACCGTGAGCGGACGGCGGCCCGAGACGCCCTGATGTCGAAATTCTGACGTCGGCGACGATTATCGGCGGCCTGTCGGTGCGGCCGGTTACATTCCGTCGGTGAGTGCGAATCGCTGGTTGCGTGGGGTGTGGGTCGTGGCCGTCGGGGCCGGCATTGCGCTCAGCGCGGGCCACGGCGTCGCCGCCGCAGAGTCCGACTCACCGGGCGGTGACACGGGATCGTCGTCGGCCCCATCGAACCGAGGCGCTGAAGCGCCTTCGGGCGCGGCTGCGACGGGTACGAAAGGCGTTGGCAAGGACCATGATTCGGAGCCGAAGAGCGAAGGCAAGCCGACCAGCACGGTGAGCGCCAACACCGTGACCGTGGACCGCGACGACACTTCCACCGCCACCGCCGACCCCGTCGTGAAGGTGAAGCCGGCGAAGACGAACGCGAAGAATTCGAAGGCAGAGGCCAAGGTCCCGACCGCGCCGGTGACGGTGTCCACTCCGGTCGACGTGACGCCCAAGGATCCGGTCGCGGCCGAGACGCCAACCGTCGTCGAGACGACCCCGATCGTCGACTCGAAGCCGCCCGTCGTCACCGAGGAGAAGTCCGATCCGGTGGTCGTGGCAACCTCGCCCACCGACGCCAAGCCAGAAGGGACCAACAAGCCCGCGGCGGCGACACTGGTCGCCAAGGACGTCACCGCGATCCGCAGCCTGGCCGTACCCGTCGCCCCGCGGCCCCAGCCGGGCCCGATAGCGACGGTCGTCATCAGCCTGCTGTCCGCCTTCGGACTGCTCCCGCCCGTCGCGCCGGTACCGGTGGACGTCACCGGCGTCCCGACGCAGCCCGTTCCCGGCACGTCGGCCACCGCCGGGGTGACCGGCGTCAAGGTCGGCAGTTCGAACCTGACCATCCCGGTCGGCAGCGGGAGCTACACCGGCGCGGCCGACTGGTACTTCCCGACCCAAGCCGACGGCACCGTGAAGGCCCAGGGCGTGATGCTGCTCCAACACGGATTCCTGGGCTCCAAGTCCTGGTACTCCGCGCTCGCCCAAGACCTGGCGCGGCAGACCAACAGCGTCGTGGTGGTCCCCAACATCCCGTCGTTCGGGTTCTTCACCTGCGCAGGCTGCACGCTGAGCAGCGTGTCGATGCAGAAGGGCGTCGCCGACCTGTTCATCGATCCGAACCGCACGTCGCTGAACGCCAGCGCCGCGGCAGCGGGATACCACGGCACGCTGCCTGGCAAGTTCGTCCTGACCGGACACTCGGCCGGTGGGGGACTGGCCGCGGCCGCCGGTGGCTTCTACTCCGACGCGGTCAAGCCCGAGGACAACGACCTGCTCGGCGTGGTGATGTACGACGGTGTCTCGTCCAACGGCACCTTCGCCGGCGCGCTGAAGAGTCTGGACGCCCGCGGCATCCCGATCTACCAGATCGCCGCACCCCCGCAGGCGTGGAACGCCAACGGTCAGACCACCAAGGACTTGGTGGCGGCGCAACAGCCGGGCCAGTTCGTCGGCGTCGTCCTCGCCAACGGCTCCCACGTCGACTCGCTCATCGGCGGCTCTCCGATCATCGACTTCTTCAGCCAGCTCTTCATCAAGCGGTCCCCGGCGGGCAACACCGAGGCCGTCTACACGCTGGCCAACGGCTGGATCAACGACATGTACGCCGGCCTCGGGCCGACGGACGGCGTGTACGGCACCTACGGCGACCCCGACCAGTACCTCGTCTTCGGCCCTGCGGCCGGCGTCGTGCTCGGTCCGGCGCCGGTCGTCAACGTGGACGACTACCTCGGCACCTGGTACGAGGTGGGCAGCGTCAAGCAGTTCTTCTCGATCGGCCTGGTGAACACCACCGCGGTCTACACCGCCAACGATGACGGGTCGATCGGGGTCGAGAACTCCGGCAACTACTTCTTCGACAACGGCCCGCAGTCGCGCATCTTCGGGACTGCGCTGCCGGTGAGCGCCGACAACGACAAGCTGAACGTGACCTTCTTCGGGCCCGCCTCGGCCACGCCACCCGGCAACTACTGGATCGTCGACCTCGCGCCCGACTACAGCTGGGCCGTCGTGAGCGACCCCAGCGGCTTCAGCGGGTTCCTGCTGAGCCGCACCCGGACCGTGTCAGCCGAGCTGTACCAGGAGTTGTTGAACCGCGCGTCGGTAAAGGGCGTCAAGGGATGGATCACGGTCACTCGGCAGCCTGCGGCGGCGCGTGAACTTTCCTCCCCAAACCGCGTGTGAACTCTTGACGGAAAGGCGAAACCGGGCCAGTCTGTTGGTCAGCAATGTACGCACGGGTTGAAGGATCTAGCCGCCAGCCAGCGCCTGGTCTGTTTCACCATGCCGATGTTGAGGAATGCGCCGTTCTGCGCTAGTGTTGGACGTTGCGCTGGCTGCATCCTGCCCATCCTCATCCACCTCTCGTCACCGTCTCCTAGCCTGAGCCCTGCTCAGGGAACTAGTCGTGTGCCTGGGGGCCGAGATTCAGGCTTGAGAACGCCAGCCGAACCTAACGCAGATAACGCGGCAAGGGTCCGGTCTTCGGCCGGTCACCCGATCGTCGCATCCGGTGCTGGAAGGATGCATCTTGGCAGTCTCTCGCCAGAGCAAGTCAGTAGAAAACCCCAACAACTCCATTCCTGGAGCACCTAACAGAGTTTCCTTCGCCAAGCTTCGCGAACCGCTCGAAGTCCCCGGCCTGCTCGACGTGCAGACCGACTCCTTCGAATGGCTGATCGGTTCCGACGGCTGGCGTGAGAAGGCTCTCGAGCGCGGCGACGTGAACCCCGTCGGCGGTCTCGAAGAGGTACTCACGGAGTTGTCGCCGATCGAGGACTTCGCGGGCACGCTCTCGCTGAGCTTCTCCGATCCGCGGTTCGACGAGGTCAAGGCACCCGTCGACGACTGCAAGGAGAAGGACCAGACCTACGCGGCCCCGCTGTTCGTCACCGCGGAGTTCATCAACAACACCACTGGCGAGATCAAGAGCCAGACCGTCTTCATGGGCGACTTCCCCATGATGACCGAAAAGGGCACCTTCATCATCAACGGCACCGAGCGTGTCGTCGTGTCCCAGCTCGTCCGCTCGCCCGGCGTCTACTTCGACAAGTCGAAGGACAAGGCCACCGAGAACGACCTGACGAGCGTCAAGGTCATCCCCGGCCGTGGCGCCTGGCTCGAGTTCGACGTCGACAAGCGCGCCACCGTGGGTGTGCGCATCGACCGCAAGCGTCGTCAGCCCGTCACCGTGCTGCTGAAGGCCCTCGGCTGGACCAGCGATCAGATCCGTGAGCGCTTCGGCTTCTCCGAGATCATGATGTCCACCCTCGAGAAGGACAGCACCGCCGGTCCCGACGAGGCACTGCTGGACATCTACCGGAAGCTGCGCCCGGGCGAGCCGCCCACCAAGGAATCCGCGCAGACCCTGCTGGAGAACCTGTTCTTCAAGGAGAAGCGTTACGACCTGGCCCGCGTGGGTCGCTACAAGGTCAACAAGAAGCTCGGCCTGAACGTTGGCCAGCCAATCACGTCGTCGACGCTGAACGAAGAAGACATCGTCGCGACCATCGAGTACCTGGTGCGCCTGCACGAGGGACAGACCACGATGACCGCCCCCGGCGGAGCCGAGGTTCCCGTGGAGGTCGACGACATCGACCACTTCGGCAACCGTCGTCTGCGTACCGTCGGCGAACTGATCCAGAATCAGATTCGCGTCGGCCTCTCCCGCATGGAGCGTGTCGTCCGCGAGCGGATGACGACCCAGGACGTCGAGGCGATCACGCCGCAGACCCTGATCAACATCCGTCCCGTCGTGGCGGCGATCAAGGAGTTCTTCGGAACGTCGCAGCTGTCGCAGTTCATGGACCAGAACAACCCGCTGTCGGGTCTGACCCACAAGCGCCGCCTGTCGGCGTTGGGCCCCGGTGGTCTGTCCCGTGAGCGTGCCGGCCTCGAAGTTCGTGACGTGCACTCCAGCCACTACGGCCGCATGTGCCCGATCGAGACCCCGGAAGGCCCGAACATCGGCCTGATCGGTTCGCTGTCGGTGTACGCGCGGGTCAACCCGTTCGGCTTCATCGAGACCCCGTACCGCAAGGTCGTCGACGGCGTCGTCACCGACGAGATCCACCACCTCACCGCCGACGAGGAGGACCGCCACGTCGTGGCGCAGGCCAACTCGCCGATCGACGAGAACAACCGGTTCACCGAGGAGAAGATCCTCGTTCGTCGTAAGGGTGGCGAGGTCGAAAACGTCTCGCCGATGGACGTGGACTACATGGACGTCTCACCGCGCCAGATGGTGTCGGTGGCCACGGCCATGATCCCGTTCCTCGAGCACGACGACGCCAACCGTGCCCTCATGGGTGCCAACATGCAGCGCCAGGCGGTTCCGCTGGTGCGTAGCGAGGCACCTCTGGTCGGTACCGGCATGGAGCTGCGTGCCGCGATCGACGCCGGTGACGTCATCGTCGCCACCAAGTCGGGTGTCATCGAAGAGGTGTCCGCCGACTACATCACCGTGATGGCAGACGACGGCACCCGGCACACCTACCGGATGCGCAAGTTCGCCCGCTCCAACCACGGCACGTGCGCCAACCAGCGCCCGATCGTGGACAGCGGTCAGCGGGTCGAGGCCGGACAGGTCCTCGCCGACGGGCCGTGCACCGAGAACGGTGAAATGGCGCTCGGCAAGAACCTGCTCGTGGCGATCATGCCGTGGGAGGGCCACAACTACGAGGACGCGATCATCCTCTCGCAGCGCCTGGTTGAGGAGGACGTCCTGACGTCCATCCACATCGAGGAGCACGAGATCGACGCCCGCGACACCAAGCTGGGCGCCGAGGAGATCACCCGGGACATCCCGAACGTCTCCGACGAGGTGCTGGCCGATCTCGACGAGCGCGGCATCATCCGCATCGGTGCCGAGGTCCGCGACGGCGACATCCTGGTCGGCAAGGTCACGCCCAAGGGCGAGACCGAGCTGACCCCGGAAGAGCGCCTGCTGCGTGCCATCTTCGGTGAGAAGGCCCGCGAGGTTCGCGACACGTCGCTGAAGGTTCCGCACGGCGAGTCCGGCAAGGTCATCGGCGTTCGGATGTTCTCTCGCGAAGAGGACGACGAGCTGCCCGCCGGCGTCAACGAGCTGGTCCGCGTCTACGTGGCCCAGAAGCGCAAGATCTCCGACGGCGACAAGCTCGCCGGACGCCACGGCAACAAGGGCGTCATCGGAAAGATCCTGCCGATCGAAGACATGCCGTTCATGCCGGACGGCACGCCGGTCGACATCATCCTGAACACGCACGGTGTGCCGCGGCGGATGAACATCGGTCAGATCCTCGAAACGCACTTGGGCTGGGTTGCCAAGGCAGGCTGGAACATCGACGTCGTCGGTGACACCGGCGAGCTGCCAGGTTGGGCGGAGAACCTGCCCGACGAGCTGCTCTCGGCACCGTCGAACAGCATCGTCTCCACGCCCGTCTTCGACGGCGCGCGCGAGAACGAGCTGGAAGGCCTGCTCGGCGCAACGCTTCCGAACCGCGACGGTGACGTGATGGTCAACGCCGAGGGCAAGTCGCAGTTGTTCGACGGACGTAGTGGTGAGCCGTTCCCGTACCCGGTGACGGTTGGCTACATGTACATCCTGAAGCTGCACCACTTGGTGGACGACAAGATCCACGCTCGCTCGACCGGTCCGTACTCGATGATCACCCAGCAGCCGCTCGGTGGTAAGGCGCAGTTCGGTGGTCAGCGATTCGGTGAGATGGAGTGCTGGGCCATGCAGGCCTACGGCGCGGCGTACACGCTGCAGGAACTCCTGACCATCAAGTCCGACGACACCGTCGGCCGCGTGAAGGTCTACGAGGCGATCGTCAAGGGCGAGAACATCCCCGAACCCGGTATTCCGGAGTCGTTCAAGGTGTTGCTCAAGGAGCTCCAGTCGCTGTGCCTGAACGTCGAGGTGCTGTCGTCTGAAGGCCAGCGGATCGAAATGCGTGACAGTGACGACGAGGACCTGGAACGCGCTGCCGCGAACCTGGGAATCAACCTGTCCCGCAACGAATCCCCGTCGGTCGAGGATCTCGCTTAACTGCTGTTTCGGGGGCTTCGCGTCCCGCGATTTGATTGATAGTCATCTAGTCCCGCAAGGGGAAAGGGAGTTACGTGCTCGACGTCAACTTCTTCGATGAACTCCGCATTGGCCTCGCCACTGCGGACGACATCCGCAATTGGTCATACGGTGAGGTCAAGAAGCCGGAGACCATCAACTACCGCACGCTCAAGCCAGAGAAGGACGGCCTGTTCTGCGAGAAGATCTTCGGACCTACTCGCGACTGGGAGTGCTACTGCGGCAAGTACAAGCGCGTGCGCTTCAAGGGAATCGTCTGTGAGCGCTGCGGTGTCGAGGTAACTCGCGCCAAGGTGCGTCGTGAGCGGATGGGCCACATCGAACTGGCCGCACCCGTCACCCACATCTGGTACTTCAAGGGTGTTCCCAGCCGTCTTGGCTACCTGCTCGACCTCGCCCCGAAGGATCTCGAAAAGATCATCTACTTCGCGGCATACGTGATCACCGCGGTGGACACCGAGCAGCGTCACAGCGACCTGTCGACGCTCGAGGCCGAGATGGTCGTCGAGAAGAAGGCCGTCGAGACCCAGCGCGACAGCGATCTCGAAGAGCGCGCCCAGAAGCTCGAAGCCGACATGGCCGAGCTCGAGAAGGACGGCGCCAAGTCCGACGTCCGTCGCAAGGTCCGTGACGGCGGCGAGCGCGAAATGCGTCAGCTCCGCGACCGGGCCCAGCGCGAGCTGGATCGTCTGGACGAGGTGTGGACCACGTTCACCAAGCTGGCTCCCAAGCAGCTCATCGTCGACGAGGTGCTCTACCGCGAGCTCATCGACCGCTACGGCGAGTACTTCCAGGGCGCCATGGGTGCGGAGTCGATCAAGAAGCTCATCGAGACCTTCGACATCGACGCCGAGGCCGAGAGCCTGCGCGACACCATCAAGAACGGCAAGGGACAGAAGAAGCTTCGTGCACTGAAGCGTCTGAAGGTCGTCGCGGCGTTCCAGATGAACCGCAACTCGCCCATGGGCATGGTGCTCGACGCCGTTCCGGTGATCCCGCCGGAGCTGCGCCCGATGGTTCAGCTCGACGGTGGCCGGTTCGCCACGTCCGACCTGAACGATCTGTACCGCCGCGTCATCAACCGCAACAACCGGTTGAAGCGACTGATCGACCTCGGCGCACCCGAGATCATCGTCAACAACGAGAAGCGCATGCTTCAGGAATCCGTTGACGCACTGTTCGACAACGGTCGTCGTGGCCGCCCCGTCACCGGGCCGGGCAACCGTCCGCTGAAGTCGCTGTCGGATCTGTTGAAGGGCAAGCAGGGCCGGTTCCGTCAGAACCTGCTCGGCAAGCGCGTCGACTACTCGGGCCGTTCGGTCATCGTCGTCGGTCCCCAGCTCAAGCTGCACCAGTGTGGTCTGCCGAAGCTGATGGCCCTCGAGCTGTTCAAGCCGTTCGTGATGAAGCGTCTGGTCGACTTGAACCACGCGCAGAACATCAAGAGCGCCAAGCGGATGGTCGAACGTCAGCGCCCGCAGGTGTGGGACGTCCTCGAAGAGGTCATCTCCGAGCACCCCGTGCTGCTGAACCGCGCACCAACGCTGCACCGCCTCGGCATCCAGGCCTTCGAGCCGATGCTGGTGGAGGGCAAGGCAATTCAGCTGCACCCGCTGGTGTGTGAGGCGTTCAACGCCGACTTCGACGGTGACCAGATGGCAGTCCACCTGCCGCTGTCCGCCGAGGCGCAGGCCGAGGCACGCATCCTGATGCTGTCGTCGAACAACATCCTGTCGCCCGCGTCGGGTCGTCCGTTGGCCATGCCGCGTCTGGACATGGTGACCGGTCTGTACTTCCTGACCACCGAGATCGAAGGCGACATCGGCGAATACAAGCCGGCCGCCAACGATTCCGCGGAGTTCGGCGTGTACAGCTCGCCGGCCGAGGCGCAGATGGCCGTCGACCGTGGCGCCCTGAGCGTCCGGTCCAAGATCAAGGTTCGGCTGACGCACCTGCGTCCGCCTGCCGAGATCGAGGCCGCGCTGTTCCCGGACCGCTGGAAGATGGGCGACGCCTGGTTGGCGGAGACCACCTTGGGCCGAGTGCTGTTCAACGAGCTGCTGCCGCGCGGATACCCGTTCGTCAACAAGCAGATGCACAAGAAGGTCCAGGCGTCGATCATCAACGATCTCGCCGAGCGCTACCCGATGATCGTCGTCGCGCAGACCGTCGACAAGCTCAAGGACGCCGGTTTCCACTGGGCCACGCGCTCGGGTGTCACCGTCTCCATGGCCGACGTGCTGGTGCCGCCGAACAAGGCACAGATCCTCGATGGCTACGAGCAGCAAGCGGACGCCATCGAGAAGAAGTACCAGCGTGGCCTGCTCGAGAAGATCGAGCGGACCGATGCCCTGGTCAAGATCTGGAAGGAAGCCACCGAAGAGGTCGGTAACGCACTGCGCGATCACTACCCGTCGTCCAACTCGATCATTCAGCTGATCGACTCGGGCGCCACCGGTACGTTCAACCAGACGCGCACCCTGGCCGGCATGAAGGGCCTGGTGACGAACCCGAAGGGTGAGTTCATCCCGCGCCCGATCAAGTCGTCCTTCCGTGAGGGCCTGACCGTGTTGGAGTACTTCATCAACACGCACAGCGCCCGAAAGGGTCTGGCCGACACCGCCCTTCGTACGGCGGACTCGGGTTACCTGACCCGTCGTCTGGTCGACGTGTCTCAGGACGTCATCGTGCGCGAGCACGATTGCCAGACTGAGCGCGGCATCATGACCACGATCGCGGCCACCGAGGCCGACGGCACCCTGACCCGCGATGCGCACGTCGAGACCTCGACGTATGCGCGGACGCTGGCCGTGGATGCGGTCGACGCGAACGGCAACGTCGTCGTCGAGCGTGGACACGATCTGGGCGATCCGGCGATCGACGCACTGCTGGCCGCGGGTATCACCGAGGTCAAGGTGCGTTCGGTGCTGACCTGCATGACGGGCACCGGCGTCTGCGCCACGTGCTACGGCCGCTCGATGGCCACCGGCAAGCTGGTCGACATCGGTGAGGCCGTCGGCATCGTCGCCGCGCAGTCCATCGGTGAGCCCGGCACGCAGCTGACCATGCGTACGTTCAAGCAGGAGGGCGGCGTCGGTGAGGACATCACCGGTGGTCTTCCTCGTGTGCAGGAGCTGTTCGAGGCCCGCGTGCCGCGTAACACCGCTCCGATCGCGGACGTCACCGGCCGGGTCAACATCGAAGTGGGCGAGAAGTTCTACAAGATGACGATCATCCCGGATGACGGTGGTGAAGAAGTCGTCTACGACAAGCTCACTCGTCGTCAGCGCCTGAAGGTGTTCAAGCACGAGGACGGCTCCGAGCGTCTCCTGGCCGACGGTGACCACGTGGAGGTGGGCCAGCAGCTGATGGAAGGCTCGGCCAACCCGCACGAGGTGCTGCGCGTCCAGGGCCCCCGCGAGGTGCAGATCCACCTCGTCAAGGAGGTCCAGGAGGTCTACCGCGCTCAGGGTGTGTCGATCCACGACAAGCACATCGAGGTGATCGTCCGGCAGATGCTGCGTCGCGTCACGGTGATCGATTCGGGCGCAACGGAATTCCTGCCCGGTTCGTTGACCGAGCGGGCCGAGTTCGAGTCGGCGAACCGTCGCGTGGTGGCAGAGGGCCTCGAGCCCGCCGCCGGGCGTCCGGTGCTGATGGGCATCACGAAGGCCTCGTTGGCGACCGATTCCTGGTTGTCGGCGGCGTCGTTCCAGGAGACCACGCGAGTGCTGACCGATGCGGCGATCAACTGCCGCAGCGACCGGCTCAACGGTCTGAAGGAGAACGTGATCATCGGCAAGCTGATCCCGGCCGGTACGGGTATTGCCCGCTACCGGGACATCCAGGTCCAGCCGACCGAGGAAGCTCGCGCCGCGGCGTACACGATCCCGTCCTACGAGGATCAGTACTACAGCCCGGACTTCGGTCAGGGTGCCGGCCAGGCCGTGCCGCTCGACGATTACGGATTCAGCGACTACCGGTAACCATTTCTGCGCGAGCAGACGTAAAGGGCCCTCAATCCACGGGATTGAGGGCCCTTTTGCTGGAGCCGCTTGCGGACTGGTGGCGACGAGGTCGGGGAGTTATGCACAGGCAGGACGTGGGGTCTGGCGCCCGGCTCGCAATGGCGGCAGCCTCGATGGCGTGTACATCCACGATCTGGTCAACGATGCGGACGGCTTGATCACTGCCGCGGAGATACAGGCCGTGATGTCACGAAAGATGTTGAGAACGCACGTGCGTTCGGGTGACCTTATTCGGGTGTGCCATGGCGTGTACGCGCTCGCGCCGCCAGATGCCGCCGGCACACTGCGCGCGCTGGACCTGATGGTCGGACGGCCGATCGTCGCGTGCCTGGGAACCGCCGCGCTCCTGCACGGCTTCGACACGGAACGTAATCCACGGGTGCACGTACTCGACCCCGGTGTTCGGGTCCGGCCGACTAGCGGCGTCATGGTGCACCAACGGGTCGGAGCACCGCTGCACAGAGTGAACGGACGCCTGACGACTGCACCGGCGTGGACCGCGGTCGAGGTCGCATGTTCGATGCGACGCCCTCGGGCGTTGGCGACCCTCGATGCGGCTTTGCGGGTGGGCGCGTGCACGATACCCGAACTCGAGGTGGCCGCGCGAGAGCAGACAGGCCGGCGAGGGATCGTGCACGTGCGAGAGCTGTTGCCCTACGCTGACTGTCGAGCCGAGTCGCCGATGGAGAGCGAGGCCCGTCTGGTGTTCATCGATCACAACCTGCCCACTGCGGAACTGCAGTACGAGATCGTCGACCAATGCGGGGACCTGTGGCGCGTCGACTTTGCCTGGCCCGACCGCATGGTGGTGGCGGAGTACGACAGCATGGAATGGCACGCGAACCCAAGGATCTGGAGACGCGACCGCCTGAAGGTTGAACGGCTGAAGGACTGCGGCTGGACGACGGTACCGATGGTCGTCGATGACGTCCGTTTGCAGCCTTGCGAGTTGGTCACACGCATCGACCGACTGCTGGCGTGAGCCCCGGGTCCCTTCCCGCGAGCAGACGCAAAGTGCCCTCTTTTGCGCGAAATGAGGGCCTTTTGCGACTGCTCGCGGGAAAGTGGGGGAGGCGCGCGCCACGTAAACTTCCAGTATGTCCAAGACCATCCACGCGCTGCGGTTGCTGACCTCAACCGTCTCCGCGTGGGTGGTCGTGTTCTGCGTCGTCGTGGTGATCGGGGTCGAGGCGTCGAACCCGTGGACGGGTCACGTCGCTGTACTGCCCCATCAAATGCCCGCCGACACCCGACTGGTATCCGACGACAACCCGTTGGGGGGCAATGGGTTCTACGTCGATCCGAACAGCAGCGCCGCCGCCGCCGCCCGCCAGGCTGAACCGCCCAGTGCGGAGCTGCAGAGTATCGCGCAGACCCCCCAGGCCCGCTGGCTGACCGAGACCACCCCGACGGATCAGACGGCGGGCGCGGTCGCGGCCTACATCGGTGCGGCCGCGGCGGCCAACGCCATGCCGGTCATCGTGCTTTACGCTCTGCCGCACCGTGATTGCGGCAGCTTCACCGCGGGTGGATTCAGCTCGGGCGACGAGTATCGAGCGTGGGTCGCCCAGGTGGCAGCCGGTGTTGGGAAGGCCCGCGTTGGCGTCGTCCTCGAGCCCGACGCCCTCACCGCCGCGGACTGTCTACCCGCAGACCAGCGACAGGAGCGAACCGCTCTGCTACGCGACGCCGTCGGCGCCCTGACCGCGAATCCCAATGCGGCGGTGTACGTGGACGGCGGCCACTCGCGCTGGCTGACCCCCGACCAACTCGCGGATCGGTTGCGTGCGGTCGGGGTCGAGCGGGCCCGCGGCTTTGCGCTGAACACGTCCAACTTCTTCAGCACCGACGAGGAGATCGGCTACGGCGAGGCCGTCTCCCGGCTCCTCAACGGCGCGCACTACGTGGTCGACACCTCGCGAAACGGTGTGGGTCCCGCGCCGGACGCGCCGCTGAACTGGTGCAATCCCGCAGGGCGCGCGATCGGTGCCAGCCCGACGACAGCTACCGCCGGGGCACACGCGGATGCCTACCTGTGGATCAAGCACCCGGGGGAGTCCGACGGGGAATGCGGCCGGGGGGATCCACCGTCCGGGGTGTTCATGCCGGGGTATGCAGCCGCTCTGGTGCGGACCGCGAAGGGTTGAGGGCCTGCCGGTAGCCGTCGAGGATTCGCGGCATCACGGCAGACGCGGCGTAGTTTTTCGCGCGCTCGCGGCCCGCCGCGCCGTAGCGCCGACCGAGCTGAGGGTCCGTCAGAATGCCGTCCAGCGCCGCCGCCAAGGCAGCCGGATCGCCCGGGTTCACGACGACGCCGGTCTCGCCGTGCGCCACCACCTCGGGGAGCGCACCGACCCGGGTGGCGACGACCGGGGTGCCCGCAGCCATCGCCTCGATGGCCACCAAACCGAGGGGCTCTTGCCACCGGGACGGTGTCACCGCGACCGAGGCCCGCGCGAAGCTCGCCATGATCTGGGGATGAGGCACGCCGGTCCGGACGATGACCGGGCGGTCGAGAGTGCCTGTCAGGTCGAGTGATTCGGACGCCGTGGGGCCGATGAGAACGAGCGGCGCGTTCGTCTGCATCCGGCGGTGAGCGTCGATCAACAGGTCCACACCCTTGTGCTCACCGAGCGCGCCGACGAACAGGATGAACGGCTCGGTCGGGAGGAAGTCGGGCGCCGTTGCGTTCTCTGCCTCGTCGAAGACGGCGTCCTCGACGAACGACGGGACGAGGTTGACCCTGTCCTCCGCGACGCCGCCGAGGCTAGCGTTGCGAACCGCGGTACTGATGGGCAGGAACATCGACACCCGGTCCAGTCGCCGCTGGCTGTGCTGGATTCCGAGCGCCAGCGCCGGGCCCTTCACGGCGCCGTAGTTCTGAGTCGAGCAACCCAGGCAGCGGGCCGGGCTCGGGCCGGCACAGATCGCGTCGAGACTGCCGCGGTGGATCAACGTCTTGTTCGCACACGTCAGCCCGTAGTCGTGCAGCGTGGTGACGAGAGCGGTCGACGGCGGAAGGCGCAAGGACAGAACGGAGTTCAGTATCCAACCGTGGGCATGCACGACGTCGGGCTTGACCTCGTCGACCAGCTCGCGAAGCCTGCGGACCAGCTGCGGATCCGGGCAGGTGGGATGAAAGAAGTGCCCCGAGTCGGACGAGAACCGCCGAAGGTGCCGGGTGTATCCGTCGAGGCGACGCACCTGCACGCCGTCGTGCTCCTCGAACGCCGGGGCGTCGGGCCGGCTCAGGGTGGCCACGGTGGTCGGATGCCCACGTGCCACCAGCTCTTTGGAGAGGCTCTCGACGACCCGCTCCAGTCCGCCGGTCGCAGGCCGGTAACCGTCACTGACCTGAAGGACCCTCATGGCGCGACGCAACCGGTGGCGACGGGACGAGCGTCCTCGACGAGCTCTTCGGGGGCGGAGCCGGTGAGCCGACTCCAGAACGCGATGACGCCCGCCGCACCGATTGTCTGAGACGCCAGCCAACACACGCCCGCGCCGACGATTCCGGTGTAGGGCAACACGAACCACGCAGCGACGACGCAAAGTACGAGCATGCCGCCGTTCAGCAGCAGGGCAAGGCCCATGCGGCCGCTCACCCGCAACACGGCGACGGCGACGTTGGTGATGGCGTCGGGAACTGCCGACAGCGTGAGCAGCAACAGGAGGGTGTACCCGTGCACCACGTAGTCGGCGCCGAACAGCGACAGCAGCAGGCGTCCGCAGGTGAGGTAGACGAGGACGGGAATCGCGAGCAGTGCGCCGATGGTGAGAATGCACTTGCGGAGCAACTGGCGCATGTCGGTGCCCACCTTCGCGCCCTCCACGAACAGCGCCGCCGACACGGCGGGGCTGACGATGAAGAAGACCGATCCGAGCATCCACGTGACGTAGAAGTACGCGTTGTCGGTGGCGGAGAGCCGGCTGTAGACGATCACCGGCAGCAGGTAGCCCGCGAGCATCGCAGTGACGGTGATGAGGTGCTGCCCGACGAGCGAGGACGCCATCTCACGCAGATTCTGGCCCAATCCGGTGAAGTCGGGGACCAACGAGCGACCGTCGCGCGCGCCGAAGGTGGCCGTCGACCAGGCCAACGACAGTCCCGCCGCGACGGTCCAGGCAAGCAGGATGGATTCGGCGCCGGTCAGGAAGGCGACGGGGACGAAGATGAGTGGGATTCGAAGGCCGCACAGAAACATGTTGCGTGCCAACAGGACCGAACCGCGGTGCTCGGACATCGCCACGTAGTCCACGACCAGTCCGGCGGCGAAGAACACGCACGCCGCGCAGAACAGAATGCCACTGAGCGGGGTGGCCAACTGCGGCAACGTCGAGGTCGTCACACCGAAGACGCCGACAACCAGAACGCTGCCCAGCGCTGCGGTCGCCACCGCGGTGACGAAGCCGGTCGTCACCCGCCTGCGCCATTCGTCGGCGGACGTGCAGCGAGGCAACCACTCGACGAGGGCGGCCGCCGCACCGACGCTCGCGATCAACACGGTGGCTTGGATCGCACTGGTGGTCGCCGCAGCCGTGCCGTTGGCATCCCGATCGAAGTGTCGCGCCGCGATCATCCAAAACACATATCCGAGAACGGATGTCAGGACCGTGCTGGCCATGATGGCTGCGCTGTTCCGCGTCATCGGGTCGGCTACCGCCTGCCGCACCCGCGTACGAAGACCGCCTGCAGCGATCTGCTGGCCAACGGTCATGCCGTCACCTCCAGTGGCGTACTGACGTAGCCGGGGCCAGGAACGTCGGACCCGTCCTGCGCAGTCGGTTGGACGAAGAGATCCACGATGTGCCTGCCCGGCACCACAGGCGCCGGGAAGGTGACCGCGCCGGAGATCGACGCCGACGCGTCGGTGGTGTCGGGGGACATGTCGACCGCGACATCGCTGATCGGTACGCCGTCCACGGCGAGGCGCACGCTGGTCAGCGCCGGCGACAGATGCTGGCCGAAGCCACGGACGACCCACTCGAGCCGGACCGTCGAGCCGGCGGCGGCAACGGGTACACGGTCACCGAACGGGGTGTCGTCGGTGAACGCGACCGTGGTGTACGGCGCTGTCGGCGTGGGGATCAACGCAATGGCAGCCGCCGTCGCCCCCGTGAGAAGCG
Organism: Mycolicibacterium hodleri; assembly: GCA_006864685.1. GTDB lineage: Bacteria > Actinomycetota > Actinomycetes > Mycobacteriales > Mycobacteriaceae > Mycobacterium > Mycobacterium hodleri_B. The sequence continues at coordinate 40,218 of VIFX01000013.1, forward strand.
CGGCCGTCGTCACCACTGCGGCGGCGGTGCGGTACCGGCCCACGGCGGGCGCTTCCCGCACCGCCTCCGGCCGCCGGACGCCGGACCGAATCGCCAGGCCGGCGAGGATCAGGCCAACGCCGGTGAGCGTCAGCGCGATGGCGGTCGGGCCGAGCTTTACACCGAAGGCGTGTAGGCCCATCGCCGCGCCCAACCACACCAGCATGCCGAGAACGATCGACAGCGGGATGACGAGCGCCCCGTCGGAACCGCGAATCTCTCGGCGCGGCAACAGTAACCGTGCCAATCCAATGCCGGGGGCGATCACGAGGACCGCGGATGCGACGATGCGCACACCCACCGGTGCTTGGAGTGCGACGGCGGCGAATGCCGCGACCGTCGCAATGGCCACACCCACCTGGATCAGGACGGGGTTTTCGAGCTTCAGCATGTTGCCTAGTCCTCTTTCGCGGCGATGTCGGCGAGATCCAACCGGTACACCCTCAGGTGTTCACTCGACATGACTCGTCTGGCCCATGGCACGTGATCGAGCCGATCCAGGTTCGCCTTCGGGGTCTTGTGTCCGAGGAGGGGGTCGCCCCCGCCGAAGTTGTGCCCGTTGTAGGGATCCTCTTCGCTCATCCGGACGTCCACGACCAGGTAGTCATACCGCGACGTCACCAGCATCTTGGCCAGTTCCGGCGTCGGATCCTCGCCGCTCTGAACGAGATCCCACGCGGGGAACCCAGGTGAGGGCGCTGCCATGACGAGACCGCCGTACGCGGCGAGCTGGAGTGCGGTGTACGCATCCGACACGACGCCCGCCCGGCCGACCATCGCGCCGAGTTGTTCGGCGATCGACCGTGTTTCAGCGCTCGCCGAGTTGGTGTCGGTGCCCCAACGAAACGGCCCCGGGAAGCGGTACGGGTCGTTGAGGCCGCCACCGACGTTGCCGATGAGCAGGATCAGCATGAGCGCGGCGGTCAGGGGAGTGCGGACGTTGCGACCGAACCACTGCGGGCGTTTGGCGGGCCAGTAGACCACAACGAGCGCCACGATCAGCGCGACGCCGACGTAGGTGAATCCCCACGAGCGGCGGGCGCCTTCGGCACCGGAGGGGGCGAGGATGAAGGGCAGTGACAGGAAGTAGGCCCCGCCGAACAGCATCAAACCCCATGTCGCCGAATTGAGTACGACGCGACGCTGGCGGATCATCAGGAGGGCCACCACGCAGACGAAGAACAGCGACACCGGCGCGGCTGCGGTGAGCCACCGCTCCCAGTCAGGCTCGACGTTCGCAGCGAGGAGCGCGCGCCTGCCCTCACCCGACTTGCGAGTCATGTTGTCCAACTGGCTGATCGACGTGCCGAGATAGGGCGACAGGTACTCGAGAGTCGGTCGGGCGACGGACGTCACCCACGCGACCGCAATGGCCACCGTCGACGCAAGCGTGATCCACCACGGGTAGATCGGGCTGGCATGTCGTCCGTCCGGCTCCACAACGGGTCCGGTGCGGTGCCGGGCACGTGACGGGCCGCGGACGAACCGTGCGCGTACGGCGGCAGTCACGACGACGACGGACAGGGCGACGATCAAGAAGATCGTGGTCAGATGATGGGTGACCACGCAGCCGGCGGCCGAAAGTACCGCGGCGACGAGCATTCCGACCCTGGACTGCGTGGATCTGGCGCCCGCGGCGAGCGCGGTCAGCGCGATCGTCCACAGGAAGAAGTTGATCGCGATGCTTTCGTAGGCGTACTGCGTGTCGAAGTAGACCGCCGACGGATTGATCGCATAGACCAGGGCGGCCACTGCTCCTGCGCGTGCCGAACCCAGAACTTCCTCACCGAGCAGGTACATGGCGAACAAACCGACGACGTGCATGACCAGGACGACGAGCACACCCGACGACCACAGCGACAGTCCGCTGAGCGAATGCGCCGACGACGTGAGAGCCGATGTGCCAGGGAAGTATTCGACGATCGGGATGACGGTGTTGGGTTGGAACAGGTGCCCGGTCGACGTGACGTCGACGGCTTCACGCCAATGCGCGTACTCGTCGTGATAGCTGGGGTCGAACGGGTTCCGCAGGTATTTCGGCATCGCGGTCACGACTCCGAGCATCAGGATCATGCCGAGGCGTGCGCTCCGGGACGTGTCTGCCGCGATGAGCCGTGCCGCGGCGGGAGCACATGCGAGGAGCATGCCTGCCCAGAACGTGACGTAGTAGAGGTCGGCCGAATAGCCGAGCGTCGACAGCCGGTAGGACAGCCCGACGACGACCGTTCCCAGCGCCGCTCCGACCGTCACCGACGGCCAACCGAACAGCCATTGCCGCAACGGGTTACGGGGCCGTACCTCGGTGGTGCTCGGAGCTTCGTCGTCGCGACGCGGTGCGGCGGCGCGCTCGTCGAGCGTGGCGGTCATCGGTTCACCTCGACCATCGATTCGACGGCGCGCACGAGCGGCGACCACGTGTGGGGGTCGGCGAAGCGTTCGGAGCGACGGCCGACGATGCTCAGCAGAGCCCGCCGTAGCCCGTCGACGTCACCTGGCGCGACGAGGATGGCGCCGGGATAGTCCCGCACCGCTTCGACGAGGCCGCCGACGGCATACAGCACGACGAAGATGCCGTTGTTCATGGCGATCTGAAGTGGGCCGCTTGCCGAACCGCGACGGTAGGGCAGGACGAGGACGTCCGCATTGTCGAAGTACTCGGCGGCTTCCGAGTCGGTGACGTAGCGATTCTCGAAACGGATGCGATCGCGGTAACGACTCTGCTCGATCGACTCGGCAGGCGCGGTCCACCCCTCCCAGGTCTCGCCGACGACGTCGATCTCGAACTGCGCCGCCTGCTCGGGTGTCATCGCGTCGAAGCTCTGGATCAGGTCTTCGATCCCCTTGTACGGTCGGATGAGTCCGAACGACAGGATTCGGGTCGGCTTGGTCCCGTCCACCGCAGTGGTGACAGCGGCCGGCTCGCTGGTGCGAAGGGCTTCGGGCACCTTGGGTTTCGTCACGTGGTCGTAGGGTCCGTGCGGTGCGATCACCGTGTTGAGGCGGCCGAGGGCCTCCTGACCGAACAGCGCGGTGAAGACGTCGGCGTCGTGCTGGTTGTGGAAGATCGCACCACTGGCCCGGCGCAGCAGGTGAGTGAGGAAGCGCCGGCAGTACGCGGCGACGAACGGCACGCTCGCCTCGCCGGTGTCCTGAACCTCGTGGAACTCCAGGACGAGCGGGATGCCTGCCTTGGCCGCCGCGCGCGCCACCATCAGGTAGGTGTGAAGCGTCGCCGCGGTCCACCACTGGAGCACGATGACGTCCGGCGGATCCGCCATCAGCTCTCGGGTCAGGCGCCAGGCCGACGCCCCCCAGTACCAGTCGAGGGTGCCGACGCGACCGACGCGCGGGTCGTAGTCCATCGAGGTCAACTGATGGCCCACGCGGTGCGCGCCGGGGTAGAGACGTTCTGGAATCAGCCGGTCGAGAAGGACGACGGAGACGTCGTTGGCCTCGACCAGTGCGTTGGCCAAGCTGCAGGTGTACACCGACAGCCCGCTGAGGAATCGAAACCCGGGACCGATCAGCATTATTCGCCGCCGTGCAGGCAGGTCAGGCGCGGCGGGCCGTTCCACCGTCGCCCCGGTGTGACTACGTAGCGGCATCGAGGGCTTCCCACTCTGATTCGACGTCCAGTTGAACGGCCCGTGGCGATGACGTCGGCATCAACACCAATTCGGGTATGCCGAACGGACCGCTGGTCAGGACCGCTGCCTTGCGCATGCGCACGGTCAGCAGAATGCGCAGGCACGCCCAGCCGTCCCGCCAGCCGATCTTCTTTCCCTCGTCGAGGGTGCGGCCGTTGTAGGTGATGGGTACCTCGTACGGGCGCACTCCTGCCCGCAGCATCATTGCCGTGAGCTCGGTGTCGAGGCCGAAACCCTCTTGGACGAGCGCCAATTGACGGAACTGCTCGAGCGGCACCAGTTTGAGGCAGGTGTGCATGTCGGTCAGGCAGGAGTCGAACAGCAGGTTGGCGAAGGCAGTCGTCGCCCGCCCGCCCATGGCGAACCGGAAGGACGGGAAGCGGGTGTTGAATCCGAACACCCTTGAGCCGAAGACGTGGTCGGCGGTGCCGTCGAGGACCGGCGCGAGGAGCGCGGGGATGTCGTTTGGAGTGTATTCGAGGTCGGCGTCGAGGATCAGGACGTGGGTGCCGGTTGCCCGGCGAACCCCGGTGAGGACAGCGGCGCCCTTGCCGCGGTTGATCGGGTGGCACAACACGGCGACACCCTGGTCGACGTAGTCCCGCAGCATGCGGGAGGTTCCGTCGGTACTGCCGTCGTCGACGACGATCAGTTCCACTCGGCACGGATAGTCGACCGCCAGCACTCGGTCGATGGCGTTGGTGATCGTGGCCGCTTCGTTGAAGACCGGCATCACGATGGACAGCTCGATCACGACGTCGCCTCGACCCGTGTCGAAGCGAGGCGGGAGGTTTCGGTGGTGGCGCCGCCGCGTCGTCCGCGACCTGGGGCGTCGTTGCATGTCATGGTCCGATCGGACCTTCCTCTAGAGAACTCATCAGACTTTGCGGTGGAAACATACCATCAGAATGAATAAAGCGCGCACCGACAACTGGTGAAGACGCGTCGATGCGGTCGATAGTTTGCCAAAATTGCACCAACGTGTCGCCTTTTGAGCCCCACGAAGATGCTGACAACACTCTGAGTGCTGAATTCGATGCGTTTGAGGTGTCGGCATCGAAGCCTCGTGTCGGGCTCGAATTGCGGCGCTCGTCGGTGGCGCTTCAAGCGCTCTGAGCATTGATCGCGCACGTCAAGACGATTACAAGACCATCGGGGGCATGGACGGCGACGGCCGCGCAGGTTCCCCGACGGCGGGCAAGGCCTGGAGTGGACCCCAGTCCACTTGTGTGACATGTGCGACTCGGTTCGCGAAGGCGGGGCTAGCTCGGCTATATTCCCTAGATCAGACGGCTCGCGTACAAACGAGCCCGCCCCGCCGGCCGGCGGCAAGACCCGAAACGGATGTCATGGCCTCTCGAAGACGTTGCCAGAAGCGCGACCGCTATATCGGTCGCCCGAGGGTCTCGCGTCGGATGTTGGCGACCGTCGCGGGGGTGCTCGTTGTGGCCGGGTGCATCGTCGGCTTCGGCGCCGCCCCGCGCGCGGTGTCGACCGACCTCTCCGGTCCGCACCCCGATGGCACGGCGAAGTACTACGTCTCGATCGGAGACTCGTACGCGGCGGGCTACCGCCCCATCCCTCCGGGAGCCGGATCCACGTCGACCGACGGCTTCGCGTATCAGCTGGAGGAATCGCTACGGGCCCGCCAACCCGACTGGCGACTGGTCAACTTCGGTTGTTCCGGCGAAACATCGTCCGCGATGACCTTCGATCGCGGATGCGAAGCCGGGGCTGGTGGTCCGGGCGGACAGCAGTATCCCAATGATCCGCAATCGATCGCCGCGGCCAAGTTCATCGCCGATCACGGCAGTCAGGTCGGGCTGGTCACAATCGTCATGGGGGGCAACGACATTCTGCCGTGTGCCCGTGATTCCGATCCGGACCAAGCCTGGGCGTGCGCCGAAGGACAGGTGCCCAAGGTACGGCAGAACCTCGATGCCCTGCTGTCGCGCATTCGTGGCACGCTGGGACCGAACGTCCCGATAGTCGGCGCAAGCTACATGAACGTCTTCCTGGCCGACCAGCTCAGCGGTGATCCGCAGACCCAGGCTCACGCATCCATCGCCACGACTCTGTTCCGCGACTACCTGAACCCCGTATTGGCGGAGACCTACAAGAAGTACGGCGCCCCCTTCGTCGACACGACGGCGCTCGCGGGCGGCTATCTCCCCGTCACCGAGGTGACCGAACTGGCCGGACGCGGCACGGTTCCCGCGTCCGTCGGCTGGATCTGCGCGTTGACCTACTACTGCACCAACGACGATCCACATCCCAACCGTGACGGCCACGCGCTCATCGCGCGCGAGATCGAGAAGAGGCTGGCGCCATGAGACACCCCGTGGCGGATCGACGGTCGTTCGCCGTAACGATGGTCACCCCGGGCTTTCGCGCCGTGCCCGGCGGCGTCGAGTCACATACGTCGGCACTGGCCAAGGAGCTGACGCGCCAAGGCGTGAAGGTCCTCGTCCTCACCGCAGAACGCGGGATCAAGCGGGCGAGGGTGCACCGCTACGACGACTGCTGGGTGGTTACCTACCCCGCGTGGCCGGTGCGTTCGATGTCGATCTCGCCGCGACTGGTGTTGGCCGCCATGCGAAGCCGTCGCAGCGGCCGCTTGATGCACGTTCACAGCTTTCATGCGACGACGGCTCTCGCCATTCTCGGCCGGCGCACGCCCACCGTCTTCACGCCGCACTACCACGGCAAGCACGGGCATTCCGCGCTGGCCAATCTGCTGCACCTGCCGTACCACTACCTCGGCAAGGTGCTGTTCCGGCGATGCGATGCGGTCATCTGTGTCTCGGACGCCGAGCGCGATGCGCTGGTGGCAGACTTTCCGTTCGTCGCCGATCGAGTCGGCGTGATTCCCAACGGCGCTGACGTCGAGGCCATTTGGTCGGCCGATCCCTATCGGGACGAACCTACGACGGTGCTGTGCGTAGGTCGGTTGGAGGGATACAAGCGCGTCGACGCGGTCATCCGCGCCTTCGTGCACGCCCCCGCGAACGCACAGTTGGTCGTCGTCGGAACGGGCCCCGCGCAAGATGCACTCGCGGCCCTGGCCGTCGAACTCGGAATCTCCGACCGCACTCGCCTTCTCGGCCGCGTCGACGACGACGAACTGCATCGCTGGATGCGCACCGCCCACGTGATGGTCTCGATGTCCGAGCGGGAGGCGTTCGGCATGGCGCCGATCGAAGCCGCCTGCGCTGGTGCGCGAATCATCCTCAGCGACATACCCGCTCACCGAGACGTGGCGGCCAAGTACCTCCCAAAGGTCTGCACGTTGATCGCAGATCCGACACCGCGGGGTCTCGGGGAGGAAATGTGTCGCCAGCTCGCAGCGCCGCGAGCGACGTCGTCGACGGTGCCGGACTGGCGCGACGTCGTCGAGCAAACCGTCGAGATTTACTCGGCGGCGGGCTGCCACGGTGGGGCATCGAATACCGATGAAACGCAATACATCACGAGCGCATCGCGGGTCGATGCCCAACACATGGAGATGACAAGATGACTGAGACGACGGAGTTCGGACGGGGACGGCGGACGAGCTTGCTCGACCGGACGTGGCGGGACCACTGGTCGGTGCTGATGCTCTCGCCGATCAAGGCGCCGACCGTGGCCGAGTTGCGTTCCAAGATGCTCGAATTCATGGCGGAGAACCCGCGCCATCCGCTCTCGTGCACGCTCGAGGATGGTGGGAAGCGCTGGCGCCCGGTCGCCGTCGGCGACCGTGAGCGACACGTCGAGGAGGCGATCGTGCCCGGCGAGTCCTTCGACGTCGAGCATCCCTTCGATTACATCGACGGGAACCGCCCGGCGGGGCCGTCGACCGCGCCCTACAAGGTGGTCGTGGGGGCGGACTCGATGGTGATGTACTTCGATCACGTTGTCGGCGACATCGCGGCGTTCGCGCCGTTCGCCGTGCTCATGTCCCTCGGCGATGTTCACGGGCTGAAGGGCTTGGCCGCCGACGCGGGGCTTCCGGTGGCGACGAAGATCTTCCTCAAGGAGGTCCGGCCGCATTGGCGTGACTGGTGGCAGCACGCGCGCACCAAGGCGGTGACCGCTCCGGTCGCCGTTGGTGCGCAACACGCGATCGCGCATCGCGCGCCCACCACGACCGGACGTTTCGTCGTGGTGTCGGCCGAGGAGTTCGGCGCCTTCAAGGCGTGGCGCAAGTCGACCTGCCCGGACATCGCCACCACCGCGCTCATGGCGTCGGCGACCTTCGTCGCGCTGGAACGCGAGGGAGTTCCGCTGAACGACAAGGGCTTCTACACTCTCGTCGACCTTCGCCGACACCTTCCCAAGAAGCAGGCGCTTCGACCGGGGAACCTGGCGAAGAGCGCATACATCGACGCCGACATGAGGGATCCGGCTGCGGTTGGCGAAGGTGTGCGGCAGCTCATCGAGTCCACGCGTGCCGTTCCCGCGCTGGTCGCAGGGGCAGTGTCGGCAGGGCTCCGCAAGTCGACGCGCGAGACGGCGGCCGCCCACCTCGAGCCGGTGACGATGACCTTCAATTCGATGATGAGAATCCCTGGCATTGCACACATCCCGTGGACTCGTCCGAGCGAGGCGTACTTCGTCGCCACGTCGTACCACGTTGGCGTCAACGGACTCAGCGTTTCGGCGTGTGCCGTGGAGGGCGGGATGTGCATCGCGGCGTCCTTCGACCCGACGCGCGTCGACCCCGACGTGGTCGCGCGGGCGCTGGGGCACCTACGAGACATGCCCGCATTGCTTGAAGCTCGGCTTCCCGCAGCGCCGTTGAAACTGGTCGACCACTAGTTCTCTCTGCTCGCGGCAGGGCAGCCGGTCAGTGGCCGGGGTGGACGGTTTCGCCCGGCATCGCGCACGACGTCCGCGTCAACAGCGATACGGGCAGCACGGTGCGCCGACGCATCTTGCGGTCGGGCCCGTCGAGGCGCTCGAAGAGGCGCTCCACCGCGAGGCGACCCATCTCGTCGGCATCCTGGTTGATCACCGTGACGGCCGGGCGAAGCGCCGCGGCGGTGGGGAAGTCGCCGAAGCCGATCACGGCAACGTCGTTGCGCCCCAACGCCTGTAGCGCCGTCACGACCGACACCGTGCAGCGCGCGTTCGACGAGAACACCGCCGTCGGCGGCTGCGGCTCGGCGAGGATGCGACGCAGCGCGGCCGTGATGGTCTCGGTGTCGACCCCGCCGAGGTGGACCAGTCCGTCGTGGTGCGGCACGCCGGCGTCGGTCAGCGCCTGTCGGCACCCCTCGAGGCGCAGGAGCCCGGTGACGACGTCGTCGCCCATGAACGCCACCGTGCGATGGCCGTGCGCGAGCAGGTGGGCGGTCCCCTCCCGGCCGCCGCCCACGTCGTCCTGAACCACGGCGTCGGCGGTCAGCTTGGCGGGCATCCGGTCGACGAACACCAGGGGGGCGCGGGCCTGCCACGGTCGGAGGAAGGACATGTCGGGTCCCACGGGGCAGATGATCATTCCGGCGACCCGGCGATGCAGCACCGCCTCGATCGACCGCCGCTCGTGGGAGGGTTCCCACCCGACGCTGGTGACGATGACGGCGACGCTCCGGCGGCTGGCCTCGCGCTCGACCGCACTGATGATGCCGGCGAAGAAGGGGTCGGCGACGCCGGGCACCGCCACCCCGATCGCCGCGTCGCGCCCGGTGCGGAACGTGACCGCCAGCATGTTGGGCACGTACTGCAGTTCGTCGATCGCCTGCTCGACGCGGAGTCGGACTTCGGCGGAGACGTAACGGTCGTTGTTGACCACGCGAGACACGGTTTTCGCGCTCACGCCTGCGTGAGCCGCCACGTCGCGCATCGTCGCCATAGACCGTCCTCCCTGTCCGGGTCGACAGTATGTCACCGATGTCAGAGAAATGGCGGCGAGTTTTCTGACACCGGTGACATAGGCGTCGAAGTGGCGTACCGTCTCGCCTCGAACCAGTCATGAGTGACGCAGGTAACAGCAACGACGCGGGAAAGAGGCGGAACCGACGGATGAAGGCGGTGTCCTACGAAGGCCCCAAGACGTGGTCGGTGACCGACGTCCCCACGCCAGAGGCGGCTCCGGGGCAGGTGCGGATCAAGGTGGACCAAGTCGGGGTGTGCGGCACCGATCTGCACATCCACGAAGGCGAATTCGGCGCGGTCTTCCCGCTGATCCCCGGGCACGAAGTCGTCGGAGTCGTCGATCAACTCGGCGACGACGTCACCCGGTTCCGGCTCGGCGAACAGGTCACCGTCAACCCGAACGTCTACTGCGGCCAGTGTCCGTACTGCCTTGCCGGCCGATTGGGCCAATGTGAGTCGATGCTGGGATTCGGCAGCAACTTTCCCGGCTTCTTCGCCGAATACGCGGTCGCCGACCACACCCTGGTCTTCTCGGCCGAGGGCCTGGACAAGGACACCGCGGTGTTCTGCGAGCCGACCTCGTGCGCGATGCACGGCCTCGAGTCCCTGCAGATGCGTCCCGGAGGCAGCGCGTTGGTGCTCGGGGCGGGCCCGACCGGACTCCTGCTGGCGCAGCTGATCGCCTCGGGCGGCGCGTCATCGGTGACGGTGGCCGGGCCCAGCCAGTTCAAGCTCGACACCGCCCGCGGCCTGGGAGTGGATCGCACGGTGCGCATCGCGCGCGACGACCCCGACGCCAACATCGCCACGCTTCTGGCGGCCTCACCGCACGGAGACGGGTACGACGCCGTCGTCGAGGCCACCGGATCACCCGTGGTGGGCGACATCTGCGTGCCGCTCACCCGCCGCGGCGGCACGGTGCTGATCTACGGCGTCACGCGCGCCGACGACCTGGTCCGCTTTCACCCCTTCGACGTGTTCCGGCGTGAGATCACCATCAGGGGATCGTTCGCGGAGATGACGTCCTTCGGCGCGGCCATCGACGCGCTGCGCGGTGGCCGGGTGCGCACCAACGCACTGATCACCCACCGCTTCGGCCTCGACGACTACGGCATGGCACTGCAGACGTTGCGTGGTGACGCGACCGCGCACAAGGTGGTGATCGAGCTGTGAGCCCAGATGCACAACTGTTGCCGCCCAACGTGATCGAACACTGGTACGCCGGTGGGCCCGCGCTGGCGGCGTGGCGGGGGCTGGCAGCGGTCGGAAACCGCTCGCCCGAGGAGTGGATCGGCGCCACCGTCGCAAGGTTCGGAGATCCCGACCACGGCCCCGCCGCCCTGGCCGACGGCACCCCGTTGGTCGACGCGGTGCGCGCCGACCCCGTCGCCTGGCTGGGCCGCTCGGACGGGGCGCCGGGGGACACCGGTGTGTTGGTGAAGCTGCTCGACGCCGGCCAGCGGCTACCCGTTCACGTGCACCCCACCCGGGACTACGCCTCCCGCCACCTCGGCTGCGCCTACGGCAAGACCGAAGCCTGGTATGTGTTGGAAGCCGGTCCGGACGCGGCGGTCTGGGTCGGCTGGCGTGAGGACGTCACGCCGCAGCGCGTCAGCGAACTCGTCGACGACCAGGACGCCGAGACGATGCTCGCCCTCATGCACCGCATCCCGGTGCGGCCCGGTGACGGCGTGCTGGTCCCCGGCGGCACACCGCACGCGATCGGTGCCGGCATCCTGCTGGTCGAGGCGCAAGAACCCACCGACCAATCGATTCTGTTGGAGCGCAACAACACCGACGCATCCGATGCCGAGGTCTTCCTGGGGCTGGACCGCGACACCGCGCTGTCCGTCGTCGACGTCGACGCCCTTGCCGACCCGGGCCGGCTGCTCCGCCACGCGGAAGCCGCGCCAGCCAAAGCCGTGAGCGTGCTACCCGCCGAGGCCGATCCCTACTTCCGCGCGGAACTGCTCACCGCGGGGGCGGAGGTTCCGGCCGGGTTCGCCGTCGCCGTCGTGGTGGCGGGTCGCGGCGTCCTGATATCGGCCGACGGCGCACAGCTCGACGTGACGGCCGGACACACGCTCGTCGTCCCCGCCGCGTGCGGCAACTGGAGCGTCGACGGCGACGCCCGGCTACTCGTCTGCAGGGCTGGCACCTCGTGGCCGCCCCACCGACCGGAAGGCACCTCATGACCGCACTGCTCGAGGCGCGAGCCATCTCGCGAAGCTTCGGCCACGTCCGCGCCCTTGACGGCGCCGACTTCGACGTCGAGGCAGGCGAAGTGGTCGGACTGATCGGCGACAACGGCGCAGGCAAGTCCACGCTCATCAAGGCACTGTCGGGCAGCCTCGAACTCGACGAAGGCGAGATCTACTTCGAGGGCGCCCCGATCAGGTTGGCAAGTCCGCGGGAGGCGAACGATCTCGGGATCGAGGTCGTGTACCAGGACCTCGCGCTCGCCCCGCACCTCAACCCCGTGCAAAACGTCTTCCTGGGAAGGGAACTGAGCCGCAAGGGCCCGCTCGGACGATTCGGCTTCCTCGACGAGAAGGAGATGCGCAGGCAGGCCGCCGCGTCGTTCGCCGAACTCGGGGCGACGGTTCGGTCGCTGAACACCCCCGTCGGGTCGATGTCCGGCGGTCAGCGCCAAGGCATCGCCATCGCCCGCGCCATAGCGTGGGCGGACAAGGTCGTCATCCTCGACGAACCGACCGCCGCGCTCGGCGTCGTGCAGACCAAGAACGTCCTCGAGTCGGTGAAACGCGTGCGCGACAAGGGCATTGCGGTGGTCTTCATCAGCCATTCGATGCCGCACGTGCTCGAGATCTGCGATCGCATTCAGGTGCTCCGGCTCGGCCGCCGGGTCGCCACCTACCGCGGTAGTGACACCACAGTGGAGACGTTGGTCGGCGCGATGACGGGCGCCCTCGACGGACGGGAAGGTGCGGCATGAGTGCGGTCGTCAATCAACCCACGGTGGCCGTGTCCGGGGCCGACGACGGCGACGAGTCGCTCCTCAAGCGCCTGCTGAGCCTTCAGGCGATCTGGATCCTCGGCGTGCTGATCGTCATCTGCGTGGCGTTCTCCGTCGTCGCGGGCGATCGCTTCCTGTCGGCGGGCAACTTCTCGCTGATGTCGCAGAACGTCGCGGTGTGGGCGGTGCTCGGCGTCGGGATGACATTCGTGATCATCACGTCCGGCATCGACCTGTCCGTCGGGTCGGTGCTGGTGTTCTCGTCGGTGGTCGCGGCGAAGGTGATGGCGGCCATGGGCGGCAACGGTCCGGGAGTGGCGGCCGCGGGCCTGGTGGCCGCGGTGCTCAGCGGTACGGTCTGGGGTGCCGTCAACGGCATCCTGGTCGCCAAGGCGAGGGTGCCGGCGTTGATCGTGACGCTCGGAACCCTTTCGGTGGCACTCGGTCTGGCGCAGGTGATCACCGGCGGAATCGACATTCGCTCGGTACCAACCGAACTCACCGACTTCAGTGCCTACATCAAGGTCCTCGGCATTCCCGGCCTGCCGTTCGTGGCGCTGATCGTGGTGATCCTGGGTGCAATCCTGCTGCACAAGACCAGGTTCGGTCGCTACACCTATGCCATCGGTTCCAACCAGGAGGCGGCGCGACGCACCGGCATCAAGGTGACCCGACACCTGATCGCGGTCTACGCGTTGGCGGGCACCCTGGCCGGTTTCGGCGCGCTGCTGTCGCTGGCCCAATACGGCACGACGACCATCGCAGGTCAGTCGCTGACCAACCTGAACGTCATCGCCGCGGTGGTGATCGGCGGTACGTCGATCTTCGGTGGCGAGGGCACGGTCTTCGGCACTCTCGTCGGACTGTTCATCCCCGCCGTGCTGCAGTCGGGATTCGTCATCATCGGCGTCCAGCCGTACTGGCAGGGGGTCGCGGTCGGTTCGGTGCTCATCGCCGCGGTCTACGTCGACCAGTCCCGGCGCGCGGCAGCCATGCGCAGCGCTCGTTCTCGAAATCCTCTCAACCGCAGAGGATCCCCGCGAGGTTCACAACGAAGGGAAAGTCCATGAACCGAAACCGTCTCGTGTTCGTCGCGAGCGTCATGACGCTCGCGTTGCCGATGGCCGCCTGCACGTCGTCCAAGCCCCAGTCCGAACCGAGCGGCACGTCGACCGGTGGCGCGGCGTCGTCGTCCTCGGCCTCCCCGCAGGCGGCGGTCACCACCGTCACCGCGCCGCCAAAGGCCAGCAAGGAGTACGACATTGCGCTCCTGCAGGGTGTGGTGGGCGACCAGTTCTACATCACCATGCAGTGTGGCGCCCAAGAGGAAGCCGCCAAGCTGGGCGTCAAGGTGAACACGCAGGGGCCGCAGAAGTTCGACCCCACCCTGCAGAAGCCGATCCTCGACTCCATCGTGGCGAGCAAGCCCGACGCGCTGTTGGTGGCGCCGACCGACGTTCAGGCTTTGCAGCAACCGCTGCAGCAGGCCGCCGCGGCGGGTATCAAGGTCGTCCTGGTCGACACCACGACCGCCGATCCGTCGTTCGCGACGTCGGCGATCTCCAGTGACAACGAGGGTGGCGGTGCGGCGGCGTTCGACGCCATCAAGCAACTGCACCCCGAAGGCGGCAAGGTCATGGTGATGGGCCTGGAACCCGGCGTCTCGACGACCGACGCGCGCGCCAAGGGATTCGAGGACGCCGTCAAGGCCGACCCGAAGTTCAACTACGTCGGCGTGCAGTACAGCCACAACGACCCCGCGACCGCCGCACAGCTGATCGGTGCGCAATTGCAGCGCGACCCCGACCTGGTCGGCGTCTTCGCGGTCAACCTGTTCTCCGCCGAAGGGTCGGCCACCGGTATCAAGCAGGCGGGCAAGAGCGGTCAGGTGCAGGTCGTCGGATTCGACGCGGGCCCCAACCAAATTCAAGCGTTGCGTGAGGGCACCGTGCAGGCGCTCGTCGCGCAAGATCCCGGCGCCATCGGCAGGTTCGGCGTCGACGAGGCGGTGACCGCCCTCGACGGTGGCCAGAACACGCCCAACGTGCAAACCGGGTTCACGATCATCACCAAGGAGAACCTCGACGGCGAGGGCGGGGCGGCGGCGTACAAGTCGGAGTGCTGACCGTCCCCCCGGCCGAGTGTGGACTTTCGTCACGCCGCAACGCGGTTCTGCGTGGCAGAAGTCCACACTCGGCGAGAGGAAGGGCGGGGGTCAGCGGCTGATGACGTCGAGCAGGTGGGCGACGGTGTCGCCGATCGCCCCGCGCGCGGAGCGCAGGGCCTTGCGCGGGTCGACGGCGTCGTCGGCCGCCAACGCCGACCGCACCGCGCCGGTGTAGGCGACGTTCAACGCGGTTCCCACGTTGACCTTGACGATCCCGGCCCGGACGGCGGCGCGCAGGGCGTCGTCGGGCACGCCGGACGAGCCGTGCAGCACCAGGGGCACCGACAACGCATCCCGCAGGGCGGCGATGAGGTCGAGGTCGAGTTCGGCGGTGCGAGTCGTCATGGCGTGTGAGCTGCCCACCGCGACGGCAAGCGCGTCAACGCCTGTGGCGCCGACGAATTCGGCCGCTTGCCGGGGATCGGTGCGGACGCCGGGGGCGTGGGCGTTGCTGACCTGACTGTCCTTGCCGCCGACGTAACCCAGCTCGGCCTCCACGGCCAAGCCCCGTCCGTGCAGCAGCGCGGTGGCCTCGGCGGTGACGGCGACGTTGCGGTCGTACGGCAGGGCGCCACCGTCGACCATCACCGACGAATATCCGGCGGCGGCTGCCTGCTCCCAGAGGTGCGGCGCCTCGACGTGGTCCAGGTGCAGTCCGACCGGGACGCCGGCATCGGCAGCCAGGGCAGCCAGCGCGGCGCTGATCGGTCGCAGCGATCCGTGGAAGGCCACGGTGTTTTCGCTGACCTGCAGGATCACCGGAGCGGCGGCGTGCTGGGCGCCCGCGACGATGCCCTCCCCGTGCTCGAGGGTCACCACGTTGAAGGCGGCGACGCCGCTGCCGTTCGCGGCGGCCGTGCGCAGTAGTTCAGCCGTGGGGACCAGCGGCATGACGGCTCCTGTCGGGGCTTGACGGACATCCAATCAAACGCAACCATATCCAGGTACCTCCAATTGGGCAATGGGCAGGAGAGCGATGGCGGCGTTCGCCGGGCTGGACGTCGGCACCACCTCGAGCAAGGCCGTGGTCTATGACGCCGACGGGCTCGTCCTCGGCACTGGACGTGCCGCCACGACGTGGGAGACGACGCCCGATGGCACCGAGATCAGTCCGGAAGCACTGCGCCGCAGCGCCTTCGAGGCCCTCAACGCCGCGGCGGTGGACGCCGGGGTCGAGGTGCGCGCCGTCGGCGTGACTTGCATGGGGGAGTCCGGTGTCCTCGTCGACGCGCGCGAACGCCCGCTCGCCCCCGTCATCGCCTGGCACGACGACCGTGACGGCGACGAGGTCGCCGACCTGGCGGCGACCATCGGCGCCGAGACGTTCGGTGGCATCGCGGGAAAGCCTCTGCGAGGCCAATTCTCGCTGACCAAGCACCGCTGGCTGCTGCGCCACACGCCGGCCACGCGCGACGCGACGACCCGGTTCGACGTCGGCGGCTGGGTGGTGCGTCGACTCGGCGGCGACGCCGTTCTCGAACTCTCCTTGGCCGGCCGCACCGGATGGCTCGACGTCGCGACGTGCGATTGGTGGGATGCGGCGCTGGACTGGTCGGGCGCCCACCGCGCGCTGATGCCGCCATTGGTGGCCGCCGGAGTGCCGGTCGGCGTCGTCTCCTCCGACGAGGTCAGCCCTCTGCTTCGCGGTGCGGTCCTGACCTTGGCCGGCCACGATCATCAAGCCTCCGCGCTCGGCGCCCGCGCCACCGGCCAAGGGCACGAACTGGATTCGTCCGGCACCGCCGAAGCGTTGGTCCGCACCATCACCCCGATTCCGTCCCGCGCCGACGTCGCGCGGCTCGCCAATGCGGGCATCACCACCGATCCGAGCGTCGAGGCCGGCCACTGGAGTCTGCTCGGCGGCACCGAGGGTGGGTTGGCGCAGTTGCGCGCCATGGAGCGCCTCGGCGCCGACGTGGCGCAGTTGGACGCCGCAGCCGAGGCCGGCAGCGGCCCCGGCGTGGAGTGGCGCTCCGTGGTCGCCACGGCCGCCGACGAGGCGTTGGCACTTCACCAAGCCATGGACCGGGTCGTCGGCCCGGCCGCCCGTGTCGTGGTCACAGGAGGATGGCGGCACAGCGCAGAAGTGATGCGCGCCAAGGTCGCCCGGTTCGGCCCGCTCGAGGTGTCGAGCGTCGAAGAGGCCGGCGCCCTCGGTGCGGCCACCCTCGCCGCCAGGGCCTGCGGCGACATCGGCGCGAACGACCACCTGGGTGACCCGTGAGCAGGACGTGGTTCGCCGACGAACGCCACGCCGAGGTGCTTCGGCTGCTGACGGTTGATCGACGGGTCGAAAGTGCCCGGCTGGCACAGCGATTCGACGTCAGCGCCGAGAGCGTCCGCAAGGATCTCGCCCTCCTCGAGGAGCGCGGGCTGTTGCGCCGGGTCCACGGCGGGGCAGTGCCGTGCGAGCCCAGCCGGGCCGAACCACCCGTCGCCGACCGCGACGTACGCCTGGCCCAGAAATCGTCGATCGCCCGCCGGGCGCTGCGGTTCGTCCCCGACGGCGGTTCGCTGCTGCTCGACGCGGGCTCCACGACCCTGCGGTTGGCCGAGATGCTGCCCACCGACCGCGGACTCGTCGTCTACACCAACTCCTGGCCCGTCGGCGGGGCCCTGCACGAGCGGGGGATCGAGGTGGTCGCACTCGGTGGCCGAATTCGACCGGCGACGATGGCCTCCGTCGGACTGCTCACCGGCCAGGCCCTGGCAACCGTCAACGTCGACGTCGCGTTCCTCGGGACCAACGCACTGTCGTTCGACCGCGGCCTCACCACCCCCGACGCCGACGAAGCAGACGTCAAACACCAGATGCTGGCCGCGGCCAGTCAGCGGGTCTTCTTGGTCGACTCCAGCAAGTTCGGACGCGTTAGTCACGCCAGGCACGCCACTCTCGACGACGTCGACGTGTTGATCACCGACGCCGAGGCGACCGCCGCGCACCGCAAGCGCCTGCGGACGGCCGGCGTCACCGTCGAGGTGGCAGACCGATGATCGTGACCGTCACGCCCAACCCGAGCCTCGATCGCACACTGCACCTGCCACGGCTGGAACCAGGAGCCGTCAACCGCGCCACCGCCACCATGACCGAACCCAGCGGCAAGGGCGTCAACGTCGCCCTTGCCTTGCACGGGGTCGGCGTCGAGGTGTGTGCGGTGCTTCCCGTCGGCGGCAGCGTGGGGCGTGAAATACGTTCGGCGCTGGAACAATTGGGATTGGACGTCGTCGGAGTGCCGATCGAGGGCGACGTCCGCAGCAACGTCTCCCTCGTCGAAGCCGACGGTCGCAGCACGAAGGTCAACGAGCCGGGCCCCGCGCTGTCCGACGACGAGGTCGACGCGCTGTGCGCTGCGGCGCGCGCCGGCGACCGGGTGCTGTGGGCGGGCAGCCTGCCCGCCGGATTCGCCCCGAGCCGCCTTGCCCGGGCGGTGGCCGAGGCTCGCGCGGCGGGCCGGTGGGTGGCGGTCGACGCGTCGGGCCCCGTGCTGGCGGCGGTGCTGGACAACGACCGAGGCGGGTTGCCGCATCTGGTCAAGCCCAACGCCGACGAGCTGGCCGAGGTGCTCGGCGTCGAGTTGCACACCGTCGGCGACGTCGAGGCGGCCGCGCGCACGTTGCTCGGCCGCGGCGTCCGGACCGTGTTGGTGAGTCTCGGCGGCGCCGGCGCCCTGTTGGTCGACGCCGGCTTGCCCGAGGCGCTGCACGGGGCCGCCCCGGTCCGGCGCGTCGTCAACACCGTCGGGGCGGGGGACGCCTTCCTGGCCGGCTACCTGGCCGAGCCCGACGGTGGAGCCGAGGCGCTGGCCAGTGCGCTGCGGTTCGGGGCAACCGCCGTCGAACACGACGGCACGCTGCTCGGCGTCCCAGACCCCCGGCGGTCGGTGCGCATCGGCCCGGCCAGGGCCGACACACCTCTGACCTGAGCTGTCGGACGCCCGACCTAGACTGGCCGCGTGCTGATCGGTTCGCATGTCCACGACGACGACCCACTGGCCTCCGCTGCGGCGGAGGGTGCCGAGGTGGTGCAGTTCTTCCTCGGAAACCCGCAGAGCTGGAAGAAGCCGAAGCCGCGCGAGGACGCCGAGGCGCTACGTGCCGCCACCGTGCCGCTCTACGTGCACGCCCCCTATCTGATCAACGTGGCGTCGGCGAACAACCGCGTGCGCATCCCGTCGCGGAAGATCCTGCAGGACACGTGTGACGCCGCCGCGGACGTCGGCGCCACCGCCGTCATCGTCCACGGCGGGCACGCCGACGACAACGACATGGACGCCGGGTTCGAGCGGTGGGTCAAGGCGCTGGACTCCCTGACGACCGACGTTCCGGTGTACCTGGAGAACACCGCGGGCGGTGACCACGCGATGGCTCGCCACTTCGACACCATCGCCCGACTGTGGGATCACATCGGCGACAAGGGAATTGGCTTCTGCCTCGACACGTGCCACGCGTGGGCGGCCGGCGAGGCGTTGATCGACGCCGTCGAGCGAATCAAGTCCATCACCGGCCGCATCGACCTGGTGCATTGCAACGACTCACGCGACGCCGCGGGCTCGGGCGCCGACCGGCACGCCAACTTCGGCACCGGGCAGATCGACCCCCAGCTGCTGGTCGCGGTGGTGAAGGCCGCCGATGCCCCCGTCATCTGCGAGACCTCCGACGAGGGACGCAAGGACGACATCGCGTTCCTGCGCGAGAACGTCTGACCCCAAACGCCTACAACGCCGTGGCGTTCTTTGCCGCCTCAATCAACTTGTTCTCTGCGAGGACCAGCTTGACGGTGAAGAGCGCGAGCTTCGGGATCCAGTTCGTGTCGAACAGGCCGAACGACGCCTCGGTCGCGCTTGCGTCGTTCGTGTCGACCAGCTGGTGAATGAACGTGGGCCCGGCGAACGGCAGGGTGCGCCACGTCCTCAGGAAGTCGCCCAAGAACAGCGCCTGGCTTGCCTGGGACACCAGCGACGACGGCTGCCCGTACTCCGTCGCCCAGATCTTCTTGTCACCGTCGCCGTTGGCCACCATCAAGGCGTAGATCCGCTTCGCCTGGTTGAGCGGCGACTCGGGGTACGCCCCCTGCTGGGAGAACGCCTGGTTGTAGAGATACGGGTGAAATGAGAGAGCGTCGAAGTAGCCCGCCGCGCCGGCGGCGTACATCTCGGAGATGAACCGCACCGGGTTGACCGAGAAGTTGCCGAAGTCGACCACCGCGCCGACGGCCGCCGCGACGACCACCGCGTTCGGGTCGGCGGACTTGATCGCCGTGTAGGCAGCCTTGAGAAGTTCGGTGTACTGAGCCGCGTTGGGGGACGGCTGCCAGAATTGAATTCCGTTGGGCTCGTTCCACACTTCGTAGCTGCCGACCTTGCCCTTGTATCGAGTGGCGACGGCCTTCGCGAACTTCGCGAATTGCGCGTTGTCCTTGGGCATTCCGGCGAGCGGAAGAGTGTTCGGCGCGGCCGCCCACAACGGCGTCGAGTTGAGCACACCGAGCACCTTGATGCCGCGCAGTGCCGCAGTGTTCACCACGCGGTCGATGGCGGTCCAGCTGTAGACGCCAGGGAAGGTTTCGATCGCAGCCCACGGGATGAGAACCCTGACCGTGTCGATCCCGTTGGCCTGCAACGCGTCGAACGCGTCGTTGATCTGGGCCTGCGTGTAGAACAGCATGTCGGGAACGTGCACGGCGATGCCCGTCGGCCTCTGATCCACTGCGCTCGCGGCCGGCGTGACGACGGTGACGCTCACCGTGGTCGTCGTGACGCCGCCTAGGCCGTCGCTGACGGTGACGGTGAACTTGTCGACGTCCTCGCCGGGGGTGGCCAGCGCGGTGTATCGGGCGTCCACGCTTGGGGTGTAGGTGAAGGCGCCCGTGAGGGGATCGATCTTCACCACACCCTTGGTCGGTCCGCCGGTGACCGTGTACTTCAATGGGTCGCCTTCAGGATCGACCGACGTCACCGTGCCGGTGACGGTGCCGAGCGCCGAGGACGTGCTCGTGACGACCACTTGACCGTTCGACGGTGGCCGGTTGCCCGGGGGATAGGGCTCGATCGGGACGGTGAGCGTGAACTTCGCCGTGCCGCCGTAACCGTCTGTCACCGTGACGGCGATGGCCTCCGACTTCGCCGCCGCGGACGCGTTGGCGGCGGAGGCGGCATCGCGCGCCGCGGTCGTCGGCGTGTAGGTGAAGGTGCCGTCGGGCCGGACGACGATCGTCCCCTTCTTGGGGCCGGTGACCTTGTACGTCAGCGGGTCCCCGTCGGCGTCGGTGGTCGGGATCGTCCCGGTGACGACCCCGGTGCGGGGATCGGTCTGGACCCCGGTACTACCGCCGCCGGTGGGGGCGACGTTCGCGGGCTTTATCGTCACGCTCACCACGACGTTGACGACACCGCCGTGCCCGTCGGCTACCGCGACGGTGAACGTGTCCTTCTTGTCTGCGGCAGTGGCACCGATCTTCATCGCGGCGTGGCGTGCTTCGGCCGTCGGCGTGTAGGTGAAAGCGCCTGTGGCCGTGATGGACACGACACCCTTCGTGGGCCCGCTCGCCTGTGCGTAGGTGACGACGTCCTTGTCGGGATCCTTTCCCTTGACGCTGCCCGTGACGACGCCGCTGGCATTGGGACTGCCAACCGTCTTGGTGATCGTTGGCACCTTGTTGGTTGGGCTGATCGCGACGGTGATCGTGGTCGTGACCGCCCCTCGGCGACCGTCGTACACCGTCACGGTGAACGAGTCGGTGGTGACGCTGGACGGTGCGTTCAGCGTCGAGGCGGCGTGCCTGGCCGCTGCCGTCGGCGTGTAGGTGAACGTGCCGTTCGCGTTGACGACGACCTTCCCCTTGCCCGGTGCGCCGGACACGACGTAGCTCAACGGATCTCCATCGGGATCGGTCACCCCGATGGTTCCGGTGGTCGCTCCCGTCGACGTACTCGGCGTTCCCGTGGTAGGGGTTCCCGCCGTCGGACGCGCGTTCGGCGGTGTGAGCGAGACGACGTGGACGGTGCCCGCGTCGTAGTCCGTCACGTACAGCTCGGTGCCGTCCGGGCTGATGATCGTCGCCGGTCCTTGGGACAGGGGAGTGGTCGACGGACGGGTGCTCACCTCGCTGAGCAGCTCCCCGCTGGTTACGCCGAATGCCCTCACGCGACCCGCGTCGTCAGTCACCAGAACGGTGCTTCCGTCCCTGGTGACCGCCAGACCCGTGGCGACGCCACCGGTCTGAATGGACTTCACGACGGCTAGCGTCTTCGCGTCGATCACGGCAACGGTGCCGTCGACCTGGCTCACGAAGATCTTGGCGTTGTCCGCACTGACCACCACACCCGTTGCGGGGCCTGACAATTCGGCGATCTTGGTCGCAGTCGTCGAGGTGGGGGCGAACCTCAGCACCGTGGACGCGCCGGTGGCAGTCGTGGCGGTGACGTAGACGTACTTCGAGTCGGGGCTGACGACCACCTCGGTGGGGCGTGAGCCGACCGGCAGCTTCGTGACGGTGGCAATCTTGTTGGTAGAGGTACTGATACGCGTGACAGTGCCGTTGACGTCATTGGTGACGAACACTGAGCCCCCGGTCGGGCTGACCGTGATCGCCGTTGGCGCGTTCACGGCGATGGACGCCTTCACCACACCGGTGGCGGTGTCGATGACGGTGACGGTGTTCTTGGTCGAACTCGACACGTACAGCCTGGTGCCGTCCGGTTTGACCGCGACGCCGTCGGGTTCTGAGCCTGCGGCGAAGGTGCCCACGATGGTGCCGGTCACGGTGTCGATCACCGTGACGGTGCCTGCGCTGCGGTTCGTGACGTACGCCCGCGTATTCGTGGCGGCGGCGGCGCCTGCTCCTCCTGCGGGCACATCGGTGCGCACGGCCAGCGGAATGGCTCCGATGGGGATGTCGATTTGGAGGGCCACCTTGTTGACACCGTCGGAGGCGGTGACCGTCATGGCGATGGTGTCGACCGTCGTCGTCAGGGCGGCAAGTACCCGCTGAGCCGTCGTCGGGGTGTAGGTAAAGGACGCGGTTTTGCTGTTGTAGACCAACGTTCCGGTGGTCGGCTTGCCCGTCACCGCGAAGGTGACCTTCTTGCCCTGGTCGTCCGTGCCGACGAGCTGACCCGTGATCGCACCGGTCGTCGGATTGGCGGTGCCGAACACCGCCTGGCCGGTCGGGGGCGCGTTGACCGCCGCCGCAGCCAGCGCGGTGGCGGTCTGCGTCGCCTTGGCCTCGGTGGTCGCGGTCGTGGTCACACCCACTTCGCGGCGGGCCGCGGCGAGGAGCATCCATGACAACGGTGACTCGGCAACACCGCGCTCTAGGGCCTTCAAGAACGACGACAGCGCGACCCCGACGGCATTGTGGAGAGCCGACGTGATGACCGCTTGGACCGGGCTCACCATGACCGGCGGTGCTGCGACCGCGGGTGGCGTCGTGGCTTGCATGGCCGATGCGGCGGTGGTGACCGGGGTCTTGGCGGTTTGCGTCGACGTCTGGGTCGACGAAGCCACGTCGTCGTCGGTCTTGGTGAGGCGGGTGGTCTGCGCCGATGTGGACGTGGCCGGTTTGGTTCGGGTCTTGGTGGCCGGTTTCGACTTCGGGTCGTCCGCGGACTTGTTTCCGTGTGTCGAGGTGTGCGCGCCACCAGAGGAAGACACCGTCACTCCCGGCGCGACCGGGTCGACGGTTTGTGACGTCCCCGTGCCGCCACTCACCGGTGTGGTGGGGCCAGACGGGTTGCCGGTCGCCGGCGGATTGTTGGTCGGCTGCGTAGAGGTGTCGACCCCCGACGGCCCGGTGGTATCCGGCGTGCTGTTGCTGCTTGGGGGCGTCGATTTGTCGGGGCTGTCGCTCGCCGTCTCCGAGTCGGCCCACGCGATGCCCGCCGGGGCAGCGATGGCTGACCCAATCCCCAGGGCAATTGCCAAGGCGCCGATTCGACCGACGTAACTACTGTGTTTCATGCTACGAGACCCCAAATGTCAGCAGTCAGCGCCCTTCGGCCACTACGGGCCGCAGGTCATCTTTATGGATTCAAACTGTTTGACGTCGACGTCAGTTTAGCTTGTCGTAGACGTTGCTGCATAGCCACAGATGATGTTTGCTAGGAATGCCTGAGAGCATACTTATGCCAGTTCAAGAGGCTTGTAAAGACTTTCCTAGAGGTGTCCAAAGAAATTAGCCAGGCTACGTCATCAAGATCGCGACAATTTACTGTCGCCGTGCGGGGCGGCGGGGTCTGACCTGCGCGCGCGAGTGAACCGGCGCCAAATGACGACTTCGTGCCGCGCGTGCGCCGATGAAACCGCGGTGGTGAACAACGTCAACCGTCATTGGCGAGGCGTGCGGTGAGGTGCGTGACCACGCGTGGCGTCGCCCGACCCGCTAAGGTCTACAGCACCCTTGCGTTCTTGGCGGCCTCGATGGCGTCGTTCTCGGCGATCACGGTCACCACGGTCGAGGCGGCCTGCTTTGGGGTCCAGTCCGGGTGAAACAGACCGAACGACCCCTCGACCGGATCGCCGTCGGCCTTGTCGACCAGGTTGTGAATGAACGTCGGACCGGCGAAGGACAGGGTGCGCCATCCACGCAGGAAGTCACCCAGATACGCGGCCTGGTTGGCGTCGTCGACTACCGAGGACGGCTCCCCGTACTCCGTCGCCCAGATCTTCTTGTTGCCGTCCCCGTTGGCGACCATCAGGGCGTAGATCCGGTTGGCCTGGTTGAGGGGCGACTCGTAGAGGTAACCGCCCTGGGTGAACGGAGTCGTGTACTGGTACGGGTGGAACGACAGCGCGTCGAAGTAACCGGCTGCTCCGGCTGCGTACATCTCCGACACGAACCGCACCGGGTTCACCATGACGTCGCCCCAGTCGATCACGGAGCCGACCGACGCCGCCACCACGACGGCGTCGGGGTCCGCGGCCTTGATGGCCGGGTAGGCCGCCTTCAACAGTGCGGTGTACTGGGCGGCATTGGGGCCGGGCTGCCAGAAGTTGATGCCGTTCGGCTCGTTCCACACCTCCCACGCCGTCACCTTGCCTTTGTAGCGCGCGGCGGCGAGGCCGGCGAAGGCGGCGAATTGGGCGTTGTCCTTGGGCATTCCGGCCAACGGCCACGTGTTCTCCACGGCCGCCCAGGTCGGCGGCGAGTTCAGCACGGCGAGCACCTTGATGTTCCGCGCGGCCGCGCTGTTGATCACACGGTCGACTGCGCTCCAGTCACGCCACCCCGGCACGGGCTCGACGGCCGCCCAGGGCACCAGTACGCGGATGTCCGTGATGCCGACGGACTGCAGAGCATCGAGCGCCGTGTTGATTTCGGCCTGCGAATAGAACAGCAGCTCCGGCACGTGGATGGCGACGCTGGTCGCGCGCTGGTCGACGGCGTTCGCCGCGGGCGGCACGATCGTCAGCGACACCGTGGTGGTCGTCGACGCCCCCACCGCGTCCCTGACCGTCACGGTGAACACGTCGGTGTCGACGCCGGGGGTGACCAGGGCGGTGTAGCGGGCGTCGACCGTAGGTGTGTAGGTGTACGTGCCCGTGGCGGCGTCGAGCTTGAGTACCCCCTTCGTCGGTCCCGTGGTGACCGTGAAGGTCAGCGCATCGCCGTCGGGGTCGGTCGCAATGACCGTGCCCGTCACGGTTCCGATTGCCGAGGACGAACTCGACACGGTCGCCACGCCGGTCACCGGGGGGCGGTTGCCCGCGGGATACGGCGTGATGGGTGCGGTCAGGGTGAAGGTCGACGTGCCGCCGTATCCGTCGGCCACGGTGATCGCGATTGCCTCGCTCTTCGCAGCGGCGGTGGCGTTCGTCGCAGACGCCGCGTCCCGCGCCGCTGTCGTCGGGGTGTAGGTGAAGCTGCCGTTGGCAGCGATGGACAGCGTGCCCTTCTGCGGCGTCGTCGACGTGAAGGTCAACTTGTCACCGTCGAGATCGACCGCCGTCAAGACGCCGGTCACCGTTCCGGTCGTCGAATTGGTCTGCGTCACCGTGGCCGCGCCGCCGGTGGGTGTGGCGTTGACGGGGCTGATGCTCACGGTGACCGTCACATTGCCGACACCGCCGTGCCCGTCGCTGACCGCGACGGTGAAGGTGTCCTGCTTCTCGGCTGTCGTGGCGCCGATACGCTGCGCGGCGTGGCGTGCGGCGGCGGTCGAAGTGTAGGTGAAAACCCCTGCGGCCGTGAGTGTTACGGCACCCCTGGTGGGTGCGGAGGTCACTGCGTAGCTGAGGACGTCGTTGTCGAGGTCGATGCCCTTGACGGTGCCCGTGACGACTCCCGTCGTGCCGTTCGGCACGCCCACCGTGGTGGTCACCGTCGGCGCCACGTTGATCGGGCTGACGACCACGGTGATCGTGGTGGTGAGCACGCCGCGCATGCCGTCGGACACGGTCACGGTGAACGCATCGGTGGTGACGCTCGCCGGCGCCCCGACCGTAGAGGCCGCGTGCCTGGCGGCCACGGTCGGCGTGTAGGTGAAGGTGCCGTTCGCATTGACGACCACCGTTCCCCTTGTCGGCAGCGCGGAGACGGCGTACGTCAACGGATCTCCGTTGGGGTCGCTCGCGCCGATGGTTCCCACGATGGCGCCGGTGGTCGCGTTGGGGGTGCCCGTCGTAGGGGTTGCCACCGGAATCGCATTCGGCGCCCTCAGCGAGATGACGTGCACGACGCCGGCTACGGGGTCGCTCACGTAGAGCTCCGTGCGGTCGGCGCTCAGGGCCGCGCCCCCGCGTTGGGACACGTCGGTGGTCGGGCGGGTGGCGATGGCATTCAGGGTCGCACCGGTCGAGGCGTCGAATGCGCCGACGCGCCCCGCGGCATCGGTTACCAGCAGCGTCGTGCCGTCGGCGCTGACGGCGACCGAGGCAGTCGGTAGGCCGCCGGTTGAGAAGACGCCGAGCACGGCGCGGGTGCCCGTGCTGATCACCGACACCGTGCCATCCTCGGTGCCGACGTACAACCGCGCGTTGTTGGGGCTCACCGTCAATGCGGTTGCCTTGCTTGCCAATCGCGTCACGACGCTGGCGGTCGTCGCGGTCGGCGCGAAGGTGAGTACCGCCGTGCCGCCGGTAGGCGTGTCCGTGGTGACGTAGAGCCGGGCGTTGTCCGGACTGGCCGCAATGGCTGTCGGACGGTAGCCGGTCGGCATCGTGGTGGTGGTGGCGATCTTGTTGGTCGAGGTGGTGATGCGCAGCACCTTGGCGGTGCTGTAACTGGTGACGTACACGGATGCCCCGGTGGGGCTGAGGGTGATCGCGGTGGGCTTGGCAACGGCGATGGTCGCCTTGACCGTTCCGGTCGCCGTGTCGAGGACCTTCAGGGTGTTTCCGGTGGAGCTGGACACGTAGAGGCGCGTGCCGTCCTGTTTCACGGCGACGCCGTCGGGCGCGCCACCGATGGTCCACGTGCCCACCACCTTCGAGGAGACGGTGTCGATCACCGTGATCGTGCCTGCATCCCGGTTGGTCACGTAGGCACGGGTGTTCGTGGCGGCGACGGCGCCTGCTCCGCCCACGCCCGCGACATCGGTGCGGACGCCCAGTGGCACCTCGCTGATGGGAATCGCTATCTGCGTCGGGACCTTGTTCACGCCGTCGGACACGGTGACCGTCATTGCGATGGTGTCGACCTGCGTAGTGGTGCCCGCAAGGATCCGCTGCGCCGTCGTGGGGGTGTAGGTGAACGTCGCGGTGGTGGCGTTGAAGACCAGTGTCCCGAGAGTCGGTTTGGAGGTCAGCGCGATCGTGGGCTTCTTACCCTCGGGGTCCGTCGCGACCACCGTCCCCGTCACGACGCCGGTGATCGGGTTCGGCGTCGAGAACGTCGCCTGCGCAGTCGGGGGTTGGTTCACGACTGCCGTGCCGACGACCTGCGTGGCGGCGAGCCGCATGGTGGCCGGTGCGGATTCGGTCAGTGCGGCGGTGCCGACCTCGCGGCGGGCAGCCGCGAGGAACATCCACGCCAGTGGCGACTCGGTCCATCCCCTTTGCAGCGTGGACAGCCAGGCATTGAGTGCTGTGCCTACGACGTTGCTCAACACGGTCGAGATGACGTTCTGCACGGGAGCCGCGGTGACGACTGGAGCCGGCGTCTTGGCCGCAGTCAGCGCCGTGGGCGCGATCGTGCTGGATGCAGCGGCACCGCGCGACTGAGGCGCTGACGGCCGTGTCGCGGTGGGAGTCGCACTCCGCGGCTGACCCGACGTCGTCGTTGCCGCCAGGGACGACGACGGCTTGCTGGTCGGTGCCGGTGTCGAGATGCCCTTTGAGCCAGTCGACGGCGCAGCGGCGGATGGCGAGGTCGCCCCGCTTGGCCGCGTGACCTCCTCTAGGTCGGCCTCGGCGGCCTCGGCATCCTGTCCCGCGGTCGTGGAGCCCTGCGTCGAGGTCAGGGCACCCCCGGAATGGGACACCGTGACGCCCGGCGCGACCTCCACCGTCGTGGCGGAACCCGGCCCCTCACCGGGGCCGATGGTCGACGCCGTAGCAGGCGCTTTCGGGCCGATGTTCGCCGTAGGCGTGTCCGAGGTGGCGGTCTTTGGCGCTGCCGCTGTGCCGGTGGTCTCGCCGGTGGCCGTGCCGGTGGTCTGGCCGGTGGTCTGGCCGGTGACCGTGCCGGTGGTCTGGCCGGTGGACGCGGTCGTATCACCGGACAGATCGGGGCTGGCCCATGCGACTCCCCCCGGAGTGGCTATCGCCGTACCCACACCCAGCGCGACGGCCAGGGCCCCTACTCGTCCTACGAATTTGCTGTACTGCATGACAACCCCCATTGCCCCGTGGGTTCCTGCGGTAGCAATCGTCCCCGGGGATTAATTTACCCAAGCGAAAGTGTACCGCGCCTGGAAAGTTGCTAGGTAGATTCGCTTATTTTGCTGAAGCGGCTTTATCGCGCGGAAGTAGCAGCTAAAGGTGCCGTATTGCGGTAGCTGAACGTGACTGATCTTGTTTGCCGTGAGATTCGTGAGTGCACAATTAGTGAAACTTGGCGAATTCACTGTGAAATTTGAGGTTGGTGGGGCGGATGATGCAGCCGCCGGATTCGCGGCGGCCGTGGCGGTGGTGGCCCCGCGCCGCAGCGAGGCGACGGCGGTCCCGCTCAGCTGGCGGTGAGGTAGACCTTCCGCAGGGTCTCGGTGACCGTCCACACCGTCTCGGCGCCGGCGGCGAAACGCACCACGTCGCTGGGCCACAGCTCCCATATCTGACTGCCGCTGGTGAATTCGACCGTCGCCGCACCTGAAATGACGAAGAGGGACGCAGGGACGACATCGCGTTCCTCCGCTACAACATCTGACGTTCACATGAACGGCGAATGTACGGAGGGTTGACTAACGTCACCACGGGAACACCGCACTTTCCGATCGCGAAAGGCTCCCGTGTCCGTAATCGACCGGTCATCCCCAGAGGTAATGGCCCATGCCAAGCCGGTGGCCGGCGCCCGCGAGCGACGACTCCGCATCGCGCGTCGGCTTGGGGTGGCCGTCTGGGCCTGCGTCGTGGGCTATCTGACCGTGACCCGTGGCTTCGCGTTCAACCGAGAACTGTTGCTCGTCTACATCTGTACCGGCCTCGCAACCGCCAGCATCGGCCAGGGCCGCCGCGTCCTCTACGTCATCCGCGACTGGCTGCCGTTTGCGCTCCTCCTGATCGCCTACGACCTCAGCAGGGGAGCGGCGACGCTGATCGGCCGACCGACGATGTGGCACTGGCAGGCGGACATGGATCGCCTGATGTTCTTCGGAACCATGCCGACGGTGTGGCTGCAGGAGCAGTTGAAGCAACTGCAGCCTCCCTGGTGGGAGGTAGCGCTCAGCACCGTCTACATGTCGTTCTTCATCCTTCCGTACGTCGTGGCGGCGGTGCTCTGGCTCCGCAATCGTGACGAATGGAAGGCGTTCGTCCGATTGTTCGTCGGACTGAATCTCGCCGGGCTGGTCATCTATGCGCTGCTTCCCGCTGCGCCGCCGTGGGCGGCTGCCAGGTGTACGCCCGACGACGTCGCCGCCGGGCCGTCGAACCCGCAGTGCATGTTCGGCTCCGGCCGTGGCGTCCCCGGCGGCGGCCTGCTCGGGACCGTGACACCCCACCACGACGGCGCCAATCCCTGGGTGCAGCGAATCGTCGGCCGGGGCTGGGAGAACATGAACCTGCACACGGCGAGCGCGCTGATCGATCAGGGGCAGGCCAGCGTCAACCTGGTTGCGGCGATCCCGTCGCTGCACGCCGGGATGACCGCCGCGGTGTCGGCCTTCATCTGGACACGGGTGCGCCCCGGGTGGCGCCCCCTGCTGGTGGCGTATCCGCTGATCATGGCGTTCACGCTGGTGTACACCGCCGAGCACTACGTCGTCGACATCCTGCTCGGGTGGGCGCTCGCGGCGGTCGTTTTGACGGCCCTGCACCGCTATGAGCGCGACGGCGGTCCCACGTCTCAGCCGGCGGCGAGGTAGACCTTCCGCAAGGTCTCGGTGACCGTCCACACCGTCTCGGCGCCAGCGGCGAACCGCACCACGTCGCCGGGTCCGAGGTGCATGGTCTCCGTGCCGGTGGCGAATTCGACGGTGGCCGCGCCGGACAGCACGACGAACACCTCGTCGGTCTCGACGTCGTTCATCACGCCCGGCGTCATTTCCCACACCCCGACCTCGAGGCCGCCGAACTCGTCGACCGCCGTCGCGCCCGTCGTCGGCTCGCCGCGCACCGACTGCTCGGCGGGGACCGGCTCGTGGTCGAGTTCGAGTGTCGCGGCGTGTACGACGGTGTTCGGCGTCATCGGATCAGTATGCGTGGGCGTTCGCCTCATTACGAACCTTGTGCAACTGTCGGCGAAATGTAACAGTGAACGGCATGCCGGACACGCACGTCGTCACCAATCAGGTCCCCACGCTGGAGGGTTACAACCCCGCGACGTCACCCGTGCTCGCCGAGGCGCTGATGCGCGAGGGCGGCCAGTGGGGTGCCGACGAGGTCTTCGAGGTCGGCGCCCTCGCGGGAGGCGCTCAGGCGCAGCGGTGGGGTGAGCTCGCCGATCGTCATCAGCCGACACTGCGAACCCACGACCGCTACGGGCATCGCATCGACGAGGTCGAGTACGACCCCGCCTATCACGAACTGATGAGGGTCGCCGTCGGTCACGGCTTGCATGCGGCCCCGTGGGCCGACGATCGGCCGGGCGCGCACGTCGTGCGCGCCGCCAAGACGTCGGTCTGGACGCCGGAGGCGGGTCACGTCTGCCCGATCTCGATGACCTACGCAGTCGTGCCCGCGCTGCGGCACAACCCCGAACTGTCCGCGGTCTACGAGCCCCTGTTGACCAGCCGGGTGTACGACCCCGAGTTGGCGGTGCCCACCTCGAAGGCCGGCCTCACCGCCGGCATGTCGATGACCGAGAAGCAGGGCGGCTCCGACGTCCGCGCCGGCACCACGCAGGCGACGCCGAACGGAGACGGCACGTACTCGCTGCGGGGCCACAAGTGGTTCACCTCGGCGCCGATGTCGGACGTGTTCCTGGTGCTGGCGCAGGCGCCCGGCGGGCTCAGCTGCTTCTTCCTGCCGCGGGTCCTGCCAGACGGGACGCGCAACCAGATGTTCCTGCAGCGGCTCAAGGACAAGCTCGGCAACCACGCCAACGCCTCGAGCGAGGTCGAGTACGACGGTGCGACGGCCTGGCTCGTCGGCGAGGAGGGCCGCGGGGTGCCGACCATCATCGAGATGGTCAACCTGACCCGGCTGGACTGCACGCTCGGCAGCGCGACCAGCATGCGCACCGGCCTGACACGGGCCATCCACCACGCCCAGCATCGAAAGGCGTTCGGGGAGTATCTGATCGACCAACCGCTGATGCGCAACGTGCTCGCCGACCTCGCCGTCGAGGCCGAAGCCGCCACCATGCTGGCGATGCGGATGGCCGGCGCCACCGACGCGGCCACCCGCGGCGACGAACGCGAGACCCTGCTGCGGCGAATCGGTCTCGCCGCAGGAAAGTACTGGGTCTGCAAGCGCGCCACTCCGCACGCGGCGGAGGCCATGGAGTGCCTTGGCGGCAACGGATACGTCGAGGAGTCGGGCATGCCCCGGCTGTACCGGGAGGCACCGCTGATGGGCATCTGGGAGGGTTCCGGCAACGTCAGTGCCCTGGACACGTTGCGCGCCATGGCAACCCGGCCCGCGTGCGTCGAGGTGCTGTTCGACGAGCTGGGTCGCACGGCGGGGCATGATCCGCGGCTGGACGCGCACGCGACGTCGTTGCGCGCGGAGCTCGGCGATCTGGCGACCATCCAGTACCGCGGCCGCAAGATCGCCGAGGACATCTCGCTCGCCCTGCAGGGCTCGCTACTGGTGCGGTACGGCCACCCCGCGGTGGCGGAGGCGTTCCTGGCCAGCCGTCTCGGCGGCCAGTGGGGCGGAGCGTTCGGCACGCTGCCGACGGGCCTCGACCTGGCGCCGATCATCGAGCGTGCAATGGTCAAGGGATGACCCCCACTGCCGAGCAGTCGCAAAAGGCCCTCATTGGGCACATTTCAGGGCCCTTTGCGACTGCTCGCGGCGAGGGGTGACCACCGAATGACCCACGCAATCCGGCCGGTCGACTTCGACAACCTCAAGACCATGACCTACGAGGTCACCGACCGCGTCGCCCGAATCACGTTCAACCGCCCCGACAAGGGCAACGCCATCGTCGCCGACACCCCATTGGAACTGTCCGCGTTGGTCGAGCGGGCCGACCTCGACCCGAACGTCCACGTCATGCTGATCTCCGGCCGCGGTGCGGGCTTCTGCTCCGGCTTCGACCTGTCTGCCTACGCCGACCGCACGTCGTCGGCAGGCGGCACCGGCGGCTACAAGGGCACGGTGCTCGACGGCAAGACCCAGGCGGTCAACCACCTGCCCGATCAGCCGTGGGACCCGATGGTCGACTACCAGATGATGAGCCGGTTCGTCCGCGGATTCGCCAGCCTGATGCACGCCGACAAGCCGACGGTGGTCAAGATCCACGGCTACTGCGTGGCCGGTGGCACCGACATCGCTTTGCACGCCGACCAGGTGATCGTCGCCGCCGACGCGAAGATCGGCTACCCGCCGATGCGCGTCTGGGGCGTGCCCGCGGCCGGCCTCTGGGCGCACCGCCTCGGCGACCAACGTGCGAAACGCCTTCTCTTCACCGGTGATTGCCTCACCGGCGCCCAAGCCGCGGAATGGGGACTCGCCGTCGAGGCGCCCGAACCCGAGGACCTCGACGAGCGCACCGAGAACCTCGTCGGACGCATCGCGGCCATGCCCGTCAACCAGCTCATCATGGCCAAGCTGGCGCTCAACACCGCACTGTTCAACCAGGGCGTCGCCACCAGCAGCATGGTCAGCACGGTGTTCGACGGCGTCGCGCGGCACACGCCAGAGGGGCACGCCTTCGTCGCCGAGGCCACCGCCCGCGGGTTCCGCGACGCCGTGAAGTCGCGCGACGAGCCGTTTGGGGACGCCGGCCGCAAGACCTCGGGCGTCTAGCCCGTGATCACTCGGCTGACGGCAAGGTCCGTCGTGCTAAGCGTGCTGCTCGGTGCCCATCCCGCATGGGCGACCGCGGCCGAATTGATCAGGCTCACCGCCGATTTCGGGATCAGGGAGCCGACGCTGCGGGTGGCTCTGACCCGAATGGTCGGCGCCGGTGATCTGGTGCGATCCGCGGACGGCTACCGCCTCTCGGACCGCTTGCTCGCCAGGCAACGCCGTCAAGACGACGCTCTCGACCCGAAGCTCCGTCCGTGGGACGGCACGTGGTCGACCCTGGTGATCACCAGCGTCGGAACCGACGCGAAGACCCGGGCGACTCTGCGAACCACTCTGCAGGCCAAGCGATTCGGCGAGCTGCGCGAGGGCGTGTGGATGCGCCCGGCCAATCTCGACCTGCAGCTGGCCGGCGAACTCCGAGGGCGGGTGCGGGTGCTGAGTGCCCGCGACGACGACCCGGCCGGCCTCGTCGACGCACTGTGGGACCTGCCCACCTGGGTTGGTGCCGGGCGCCGCCTGCTCGACGACCTGTCCGGTGCCTCGGACGTGCCTGCCAGATTCGTGGCCGCCGCGGCCACGGTTCGGCACCTGCTGGCCGACCCCGTGCTGCCAGCCGAACTGCTGCCCGACGACTGGCCGGGGGCCGCACTGCGGCAGGCCTATCACGACTTCGCCGCCGAACTGGTGGCGCGACGCGACGACACGACAATGATGGAGGCCACGTGACCGACTATCCAGGCGGCGTACGGGTGGAGCGCAACGGTCCCGTCACGACGGTGATCATGAATCGGCCCGAAGCCCGCAACGCCGTCAACGGGCCCGCCGCCGCCGGCCTCCACGCCGCGTTCGAAGACTTCGACGCAGACGACGACGCGGCCGTCGCCGTGCTGTGGGGTGACAACGGAACGTTTTGTGCCGGAGCGGATCTCAAGGCGTTCGGGACGCCCGACGCGAACCCGGTACACCGCACCGGCCCCGGACCGATGGGGCCGTCGCGCATGACGCTGTCCAAGCCCGTCATCGCCGCGGTCAGCGGGTTCGCGGTGGCCGGGGGACTCGAACTCGCGCTGTGGTGCGACCTGCGGGTGGTCGAGGAGGACGCCGTCTTCGGCGTCTACTGCCGCCGCTGGGGCGTACCGCTGATCGACGGTGGCACGGTCCGGCTGCCGCGGCTCATCGGGCACAGCCGGGCGATGGACCTCATCCTCACCGGCCGCAGCGTCGACGCCGCCGAGGCGTTCGCGATCGGACTCGCCAACCGCGTCGTGGCACCCGGTCAGGCGCGTGAGGCCGCCGAGACGCTGGCGACCGAGCTGGCCGCACTTCCGCAACAGTGCCTGCGGGCCGACCGGCTCTCCGCGCTCAACCAGTGGGGCATGTCGGAGGCCGAGGCGATGGACGTCGAATTCGGCAGCATGTCCCGGGTGGCCGCCGAATCACTGTCCGGGGCAAAGAAATTCGCCGACGGTGCGGGTCGGCACGGACTCGCTAGCCCTTCCTGATCGAATTTCCCGAGCCCGTGTCGTTGACCTTCGGGTCGCCGTCGGAGTAGGTGACGGTGTTGTTGAGGCCCACGACGCTGAGGCCGTCGACGATCTTCTCGAAGGTCAACCTGTTGTCGGCGCCGCCGACGTTCACGTTCGAGCACGTGCCCTTCACCGTGAGCGAGTTGTTGGAGCCGCCCACGGTCAGCGACTTGCCGTCGGCGCAGTCGATCTCGGCGGTCGTGCCGACCGAGCCGTAGTTGATGGTGTTGGCGATCTCGACCTGCACACCTGACGAACCCGCCGTCATCGTCGGCGAGGTGCCCGAGTCCGAACCGCAGCCGGCGAGGCCAATTGCCAAGGCGGCCAGCACGGGGACGAATCGGTAGGACCGTGCGTACATGCCTAGACGGGTACCCGGTCGATGCGGTTGGTCATGCCCAATTCGCGACCGCGGTCCCAGACCAGCGGTTCGCCCTGGTGATAGAGAACCGTCTGGTCGAATCCGTAGACGGTGATGTCGTTGACGACGTTGTCGACCACGATGACGTTGGCCGAACCCTGGACCGACACGCCCCAGCACGTGCCGACGGCGGTGATGTTGTTGCCGGTGCCCACCACGATGAGCGTCGAGTCGTTGCAGTCCAACGTCTGGACGACGCCCTGGCCCGTGACGTGCGTGTCGCCGTTCTTGGCCTGGGCGACCGGCGCTGCCGCCACCAGCGTCCCGAGAAGGGCGGTCACGCTCAACCCCAGCGACGTGCTCGACGCTCTCCAACCCACGGTGGTCCCCTTCGCGACGCGGCCCCGATCGGCCTTCGCCGACTCTACGTCGCCGAGTGCCGCCCGCGGCAGCACTTCGGTCGTTGTCGCTGGGTAGCGTGTGCTCACTATGCGTGGGCGGATGGCAGGGAGCGTCACGGCGATCGTCGCCATGACGGCCGTGTCGGCGTGCACGCACACCGTCGGCGGCGTCGCCGAACGGGCCCGCCCCACCGTCCCGGATCCGGACCGCAGCTACGGATACGTCGACGATCGATGCGGGCTGCTGCAGGACGATTCGCTGAAGGAACTGCTGGGCGCCACCAGCCTGGTCAAGCCCTTCAGCGGGGCCGTGTGCCAATACGTCCTCTCGACCGGCTCGGGGGTCGTCGACGTCGTCTTCACCTGGTTCGACAAGGGCAGCATCGACCGCGAACGTGAGGTCGCCGTCGGTCGCGACGCACGTCTGACGGAGAAGACGGTGGTGCGGCACTCGGCCTTCCTGGCCCAGCGCCCCGACACTCCCAACGCGTGTTCTGCCACCGCGGCCGCCGGGTCGGGTGTGCTGACGTGGTGGGTCCAGTTTCGGCAGAGCGCCGGCGATGCCTGTGCGGACGCCGAGACGTTGCTGACGGCCACCCTGTCGGCCGACTCGTGACCAGGATCCTGCTGTTGCTGGCCACCGGTTGCTCGGTCGTCGCCTGCGGGTCGCCGACGGCGTCGACCACGCCCGCGCCCGCACCGGGTTCCGGCGAGACGTTCCGAAGCGCCGAGTGCAACGGCGTCGCCGACGCCGACGTGACCAGGGCCGTCGGCGGAACCCTGTTCACCAGGGTGGTGGTCAACGACGCAGGCTGCTTCTGGCAGGAGAACACCGCGCTCGGCGACGTCGAACTCGGGATGGGCCTCTCGACGTGGTGGTACCGCGGCAGCGACCTCGACACCGAGCGGTCACTCGAACGCGACACGGGCCGCACCATCAC
This sequence comes from Mycolicibacterium hodleri, assembly GCA_006864685.1. Taxonomy (GTDB): domain Bacteria; phylum Actinomycetota; class Actinomycetes; order Mycobacteriales; family Mycobacteriaceae; genus Mycobacterium; species Mycobacterium hodleri_B. The sequence goes on from VIFX01000013.1 coordinate 76,646, forward strand.
CGAACTCGAGGTCAACGGCAACAAGGGCTTCCAGGCCAGCGACGGCAACGCCTGCAGCGTCTACGTCGCCAAGGGTGGTGACGTCATCACCTGGTCGGTGCAAACCGTCAACCCCGGCAACCTGCCCGATCTGTGCTCGATCACCGGGACACTCGCCCAGCTCAGCCAGGACAGAGTGAACTGACTCGCCACGGCCGGCGGGTTACAGTCAGCAGTCCTGGATTGCAGGACACGCGACGTTCACCCGCCAATCCGAAGGACGCAACCCCATGGCAGCTCGGTCGGAGTCGACATCCGGCACGGGCAGGACGCGCTCGCCGGGCCGGACCACCAAGCTCAGCCGCGACGCCATCGTGAACGCGGCGTTGACGTTCCTGGACCGCGAAGGCTGGGATGCGCTCACCATCAACGCACTCGCCATGCAACTCGGCACCAAGGGCCCGTCGCTGTACAACCACGTCGACAGCCTCGAGGACCTGCGCCGGACGGTCCGGATGCGCGTCATCGAAGACATCATCGGGATGCTCAACACCGTGGGGGACGGGCGCACCAGGGACGACGCCGTGGTCGCGATGGCCAGCGCCTACCGCAGCTATGCCCACCACCATCCCGGCCGGTACTCGGCGTTCACCAGGATGCCGCTGGGCGGCGACGACCCGGAGTACACCGCGGCCACCCGTGCCGCGGCAGAGCCGGTGATCGCCGTGTTGGCCTCCTTCGGACTCGAGGGGGAGGACGGCTTCTTCGCGGCGCTGGAGTTCTGGTCGGCGCTGCACGGGTTCGTGCTCCTGGAGATGACGGGAGTGATGGACGCGATCGACACCGACGCCGTCTTTACCGACATGGTGCTGAGGCTGGCGGTCGGCATGGAGAGGCGATGAGCGCTTGCGCGAAGAGCAGACAGCAGCGATGAGGTTCTAGAATCGCCACGAACGGCCCAGGTGAGGGGCAGGGTTGGCGCGCTTTGACCCAAGCCCTCGCGAACAGGTATCGTGGTCGATCGTGCCTGGCCGTTAGGGCGCTTGGGGCTGTGACGCCTGCAAGCGAGCCTGCACGCCGGGCAAATTCGCATGTCCACGACGCAACGACGAGAATTCGGTGCGCGAGCGTGTGCGACACACCCGGCCGCGGGGTAGCACGGCAGGGCGTAACCGCAGTACACAGTCTTGAGAATGACCTAGCAACAGCAGAGCAGTTACACGAAGCAACACAGGAAGCCGGTACATGCCAACCATCAACCAGCTGGTCCGCAAGGGTCGCCGGGACAAGATCGCCAAGGTCAAGACCGCGGCCCTCAAGGGCAGCCCGCAGCGCCGCGGCGTCTGCACCCGCGTCTACACGACCACCCCGAAGAAGCCGAACTCGGCACTTCGAAAGGTCGCGCGCGTCAAGCTGACCACCGGGGTTGAGGTCACCGCCTACATCCCGGGCGAAGGCCACAACCTTCAGGAGCACTCGATGGTGCTGGTTCGTGGAGGCCGTGTGAAGGACCTTCCCGGTGTGCGCTACAAGATCATTCGCGGTTCGCTCGACACCCAGGGTGTCAAGAGCCGCAAGCAGGCACGGAGCCGCTACGGCGCCAAGAAGGAGAAGAGCTAATGCCGCGCAAGGGGCCCGCACCCAAGCGGCCGCTGGTCAACGATCCGGTCTACGGTTCGCAGCTGGTCACGCAGCTCGTCAACAAGGTTCTGCTGGACGGGAAGAAATCCCTCGCAGAACGCATTGTTTATGGAGCGCTCGAACAGGCTCGTGACAAGACCGGTACCGACCCGGTCGTCACCCTCAAGCGCGCACTCGACAACGTGAAGCCGGCCCTCGAGGTCCGCAGCCGTCGCGTCGGTGGCGCCACCTACCAGGTGCCCGTCGAGGTCCGCCCCGAGCGGTCCACCACGCTGGCCCTGCGTTGGCTGGTGAGCTTCTCCAAGCAACGCCGCGAGAAGACCATGGTCGAACGTCTGGCCAATGAATTGCTCGACGCGAGCAATGGCCTGGGTGCCGCCGTCAAGCGACGCGAGGACACCCACAAGATGGCCGAAGCAAACCGGGCATTCGCGCACTACCGCTGGTGATCGTCACCGGCGGCGGGCGCTAGCCCCTCGTCGGTCGAACATCAACAACCAACAAGCAAGAAAGAGTGGGAAGACGCCGTGGCACAGGACGTGCTCACCGACCTCACCAAGGTCCGCAATATCGGCATCATGGCGCACATCGATGCCGGTAAGACGACGACGACCGAGCGCATCCTCTACTACACCGGTATCAGCTACAAGATCGGTGAGGTGCACGACGGTGCCGCCACGATGGACTGGATGGAGCAGGAGCAGGAGCGGGGTATCACCATTACCTCGGCCGCTACCACCTGCTTCTGGGACGGCAACCAGATCAACATCATCGACACCCCCGGACACGTCGACTTCACCGTCGAGGTGGAGCGTTCGCTCCGCGTGCTCGACGGTGCCGTCGCCGTCTTCGACGGCAAAGAGGGTGTTGAGCCGCAGTCCGAGCAGGTTTGGCGCCAGGCCGACAAGTACGACGTGCCGCGCATCTGCTTCGTCAACAAGATGGACAAGATCGGCGCGGACTTCTACTTCACCGTCCGCACCATCGAGGAGCGCCTCGGCGCCCGCGCGCTGCCGATCCAGCTCCCCATCGGTTCCGAGGGTGGCTTCGAGGGCATCGTCGACCTGGTCGAGATGAACGCCAAGGTGTGGCGCGGCGAGACCAAGCTCGGTGAGACCTACGAGACCATCGAGATCCCCGAAGAGCTGCAGGAGCAGGCTGCGGAGTACCGCACCAAGCTGCTCGAGACGGTCGCCGAGACCGACGAGGCGCTGCTCGACAAGTACTTCGGTGGCGAAGACCTCACGGTCGCCGAGATCAAGGGCGCGATCCGCAAGATGGTCGTCAACTCCGAGATCTACCCGGTGCTGTGCGGCAGTGCGTTCAAGAACAAGGGCGTCCAGCCCATGCTCGACGCCGTCATCGACTACCTGCCGTCGCCCCTGGACGTCGAGTCCGTGACCGGCCACGTGCCGGGCAAGGAAGACGAACTGGTCACCCGCAAGCCGTCCACCAGCGAGCCGTTCTCGGCACTGGCGTTCAAGGTTGCGACCCACCCGTTCTTCGGCAAGCTCACCTACGTCCGGGTGTACTCCGGCAAGGTCGACTCCGGCGCTCAGGTCATCAACGCGACCAAGGGCAAGAAGGAACGTCTGGGCAAGCTCTTCCAGATGCACTCCAACAAGGAGAACCCGGTCGAGACGGCCGCTGCCGGCCACATCTACGCCGTGATCGGCCTCAAGGACACCACCACCGGTGACACCTTGTCCGATCCGCAGCACCAGGTCGTCCTCGAGTCGATGACGTTCCCGGATCCAGTGATCCAGGTCGCCATCGAGCCCAAGACGAAGAGTGACCAGGAGAAGCTGTCCCTGGCCATTCAGAAGCTGGCCGAGGAAGACCCGACGTTCAAGGTCAACCAGGACCACGAGACCGGCCAGACCATCATCGGTGGCATGGGCGAGCTCCACCTCGACATCCTCGTCGACCGCATGCGTCGCGAGTTCAAGGTCGAGGCCAACGTCGGCAAGCCGCAGGTCGCCTACAAGGAGACCATCAAGCGCGCCGTCGACAAGGTCGAGTTCACGCACAAGAAGCAGACCGGTGGCTCCGGCCAGTTCGCGAAGGTTCTCGTCAGCATCGAGCCGTTCACCGGCGAAGACGGCGCGACCTACGAGTTCGAGAACAAGGTCAGCGGCGGACGCATCCCGCGCGAGTACATCCCTTCGGTGGATGCCGGTGCGCAGGACGCGATGCAGTACGGCGTGCTCGCCGGCTACCCGCTGGTGAACGTCAAGCTGATCCTGCTCGACGGTGCCTACCACGACGTGGACTCCTCGGAAATGGCGTTCAAGATCGCCGGATCCCAGGTGCTCAAGAAGGCTGCGGCGCAAGCACAGCCGACCATTCTCGAGCCCGTCATGGCCGTCGAGGTCACCACCCCAGAGGATTACATGGGTGAAGTGATTGGCGACTTGAACTCCCGCCGTGGTCAGATTCAAGCCATGGAGGAGCGCAGCGGTGCCCGCGTAGTGCGGGCGACGGTGCCGCTGTCCGAAATGTTCGGCTACGTCGGAGACCTCCGGTCGAAGACCCAGGGCCGGGCGAACTACTCCATGGTGTTCGACTCCTACGCCGAAGTTCCGGCGAACGTGTCGAAGGAGATCATCGCGAAGGCCACCGGCCAGTAGCCATTCGGCAACAACCGGTAGCCTCGCGGCGGACCACACAACTGAAAACAGACCTACCTTTAAACAAGCATCATCGAAGTCCAGGAGGACACAGAAGTGGCGAAGGCGAAGTTCGAGCGGACGAAGCCGCACGTCAACATCGGGACCATCGGTCACGTTGACCACGGCAAGACCACGTTGACGGCAGCAATCACCAAGGTTCTGCACGACAAGTACCCGACGTTGAACGAGTCGCGTGCATTCGATCAGATCGACAATGCACCCGAAGAGCGCGAGCGCGGCATCACGATCAACATCTCGCATGTTGAGTACCAGACGGAGAAGCGTCACTACGCCCACGTCGATGCCCCCGGTCACGCTGACTACATCAAGAACATGATCACCGGTGCCGCCCAGATGGACGGAGCGATCCTCGTGGTCGCCGCGACCGACGGCCCCATGCCCCAGACGAAGGAGCACGTGCTGCTCGCTCGTCAGGTCGGCGTGCCCTACATCCTGGTCGCGCTGAACAAGGCCGACATGGTCGAAGACGAGGAGCTCCTCGAGCTCGTCGAAATGGAGGTCCGCGAACTGCTGGCCGCCCAGGACTTCGACGAGGAAGCCCCGGTCATCCAGGTCTCGGCTCTCAAGGCGCTCGAAGGCGACCCGAAGTGGGTCGAATCCGTCGAGAAGCTCATGGAAGCCGTCGACGAGTCCATCCCGGACCCGGTTCGTGAGACCGAGAAGCCGTTCCTCATGCCCGTCGAGGACGTCTTCACGATCACCGGTCGTGGCACCGTCGTCACCGGTCGCGTCGAGCGTGGCGTGATCAACGTCAACGAAGAGGTCGAGATCGTCGGCATCAAGCCGACGGTCACCAAGACCACCGTCACCGGCGTCGAGATGTTCCGCAAGCTGCTGGACCAGGGCATGGCGGGCGACAACGTCGGCCTGCTGGTCCGTGGCGTCAAGCGTGAAGACGTCGAGCGTGGCCAGGTCGTGGTCAAGCCCGGCACCACCACGCCGCACACCGAGTTCGAGGGCAGCGTCTACATCCTGTCCAAGGAAGAAGGCGGCCGTCACAAGCCGTTCCTGTCGAACTACCGTCCGCAGTTCTACTTCCGCACCACGGACGTGACCGGCGTCGTCACCCTCCCCGAGGGCACCGACATCGTCATGCCCGGCGACAACGTCGACATCGGCGTGAAGCTGATCCAGCCGGTCGCCATGGACGAGGGTCTGCGTTTCGCGATCCGCGAGGGCGGCAAGACCGTCGGCGCAGGACGCGTTACCAAGATCATCAAGTGATCTGAATCTAGTCGCAAAGCGGCGCTCACCCGAAAGGGTGGGCGCCGCTTTCGTATTCGCGCTCTGGCGCATAGAAGTCGTGGCATGCGCTGCGTTTCCGCCACGATCTGGCACGATGAGCGTGCTGAGCTGGTCAAACGAAAAGGGTGGTGCGGGTTGTCCGTGATCAACGTGCGTGCGTTCACCGATCTCGGTCTGGTGCGCAAACGCAACGAAGACGCCATCCTGGTTGCCGGGTGGCTCAGTCAGACGCGCGAGGGGTCGCTCGTCACAATGGATTTCGCGCCCGCCGCGCCGTTCACGTGCGCCGTGGCCGACGGCATGGGCGGCCACGCCGGTGGCGATCTCGCCAGTCGGGTGGCCTTGACCGTCATCTCCGAACGGTCGGTGGACTGGCGTACCCCGGCGAACATTGCCGACACCCTCGTCGAGACCAGCGAGCAGGTGCGCGCCGTTGGCGTCGACGCCGACCTGCAGGGGCTGGGTACGACGGTGGCCGGGCTGTGCCTGCTGGACGAGGGCCTGGTGATCTTCAACGTCGGGGACAGCCCGGTCTTCTCGATCACCGACGGTGTCCTGGCCCAGATCTCGATCGACGACTCGGTGTTCGACACCAACGGCCGGCCGACCAACATCATCACGCAGTCCCTCGGTCAGTTCCCGCCGGTACAACCACACCTCGAGGTGCGTCCGCTCGAGGCGGGCACCTACCTGCTGTGCTCCGACGGTGTCAGCGGGGTGATGTCACCCGAGGAACTGCGGGAGGCCGTCAAGCAACCCGACCTCGACGAGGTCGCCGCCACGATCATCGAGACCACCCGTCGCAACGGCGCCCACGACAACTTCTCCTTCCTCATCGTGGAGATTCCGGAATTGCCGTCCGAGGGCTAGTCTGACCTGCAAAACGGCCAGCTGTGAAGGAGCGTGGCAATGTTGGGTCGATACGTGAAGGCGCAGCTGATGGTGCTGCTGTGCGGCGGAGTCGTCGGCCCGATCTTCCTCGGGGTGTACTTCACGGTCGGCCAAGGCATGTTCGCCGACTCCATGCGGTGGATGTTCTGGACCGGTCTGCTGATCACCGCGGTCGACGTACTCGTCGCCATCGCCCTGGCCAACTACGGCGCCAAGTCCGCCGCGAAGACCCAAATGCTAGAGGCCAACGGCGTTTTGGCGCTGGCCCAGGTGACGGCCATCGGCGAAACCGGCACCCGGATCAACGACCAACCGGTGGTGACCATCGGGCTGCACGTCGAAGGACCCGGCCTGAGCCCGTTCGACGTCCAGGACAGGGTGATCGCCTCGGTGACGCGGCTGCCGCTGATCACCGGCCGGAAGTTGGTGGTGCTCGTGGACCCCGCCACCAATCAGTATCAAATCGACTGGAACCGAAGCGCTTTGGTGGGCGGAATGATGCCCGCCCAGTTCACCCTTGCCGAGGACGGCGACCGGACCTACGACCTGTCCGGGCAGGCCGGGCCGTTGATGGAGATCATGCAGATCCTCAAGGCCAACGGGGTGGCGATGGACGGCACCATCGACATCCGCTCCAACCCGGCGGTCCGCCAACAGGTGATGAACGTGGTGAGGAGAGCCGCCGCGCAACGGGTTCCCCCGGCCGCGCACATGGCGGCACCGACCGTCGACCCGGCGGCACCGTACGTCCCGCCGCCCATGCCCGCGCCCGCCGGGCCGTCGACCGCGCAGCGTCTGCAGGAACTGGAGACCTTGCGTGCCATGGGCACCATCTCCGACTCCGAGTACGCCACCAAGCGGCAGCAGATCATCTCCGAACTCTGACCGCTTCTAGAACACGTTCCAGTTTGGCTGCTAGCCTGCTCGTGGCACCGGAAATGGTCGACGAAAGGGCGGTTGATGGCTGCAACACTCGAGGGACGCGTCGCATTCGTGACCGGAGCGGCACGGGGGCAGGGCCGCGCCCACGCCGTCCGACTGGCCAGCGAGGGTGCCGACATCGTCGCCGTCGACGTGTGCGGACCAGTCTCCGACACGATCACCTACCCGGCCGCCACCTCCGAGGAGCTGGCGGAGACCGCAAGCGCCGTCGAGGCGACCGGCCGCAAGGTGCTGGCCCGGGAGGTCGACATCCGCGACCTCGCCGCCCAGCAGCAGCTGGTCGCCGACACGATCGAACAGTTCGGCCGGCTCGACGTCGTGGTGGCCAACGCCGGCGTGCTCAGCTGGGGCCGAATGTTCGAGATGTCGGAAGAGCAGTGGGACAGCGTCATCGACGTCAACCTCAACGGCACGTGGCGCACCTTGCGCGCGACCGTGCCCGCGATGATCGAGGCGGGCAACGGCGGGTCGATCATCGTCGTCAGCTCGTCGGCCGGACTGAAGGCCACCCCGGGCAACAGTCACTACGCGGCCTCCAAGCACGGCCTCGTCGCCATCACCAACTCGTTGGCACTCGAGGTGGGGGAGTACGGCATCCGGGTGAACTCGATCCACCCGTACTCCATCGACACCCCAATGGTTGAGCCCGACGCCATGATGGAGATATTCGGCAAGTACCCGACCTACATCCACAGCTTCTCGCCGATGCCCTTCCACCCCGTCAACCACGAGGGGAAGAAGGGGCTTCAGGAATTCATGACGGCCGAAGAGGTTTCCGACGTCGTGACCTGGTTGGCGAGCGACGCGTCCGCGACGATCTCCGGATCGCAGATCGCGGTCGACCGCGGAACCATGAAGTACTAGTTCGGCAGCACCAGCACCGGAACCGGGCTGTGGCGCACGATCTTCGTGCCCTTGGACCCCAGGAACACCCGCGCGATCGGACCCTGCGGCGACGTGCCGATGGCGAGCAGATCGCCGTCGTCCCAGTCCGGTGCGTCCAACGCCTGATCCCAGCCGTTGCCCGTGGCGACCTGAAGTTGGACGTCGGCGCCGACGATTCCGTTGGTCTTCAACGCCGCCAACGCCTCTCGCGACGCCAACGCCCAGGACTGCAGGATGGACGTCTCGGCGTCCAGCCCCACCTCCGGCGGATACATCGTGCGACCCCGTACCGCAAAGGTGATGACGCGCAACGGAATCTGAAGCTGCTTGGCAAGGGCGGCGCAGCGTTCGACGACGTGCAACGAGTCGGCGGTGCCGGGATACGCCGCGGTGATCCGCGTCAACCGGTGCGACTTGGAGCCGCGGTAGCCGCGCGGGCAGATCGCCAACGGCACCGGCGACGAGTGCAGCAACCGGTCTGCCGTCGACCCGACCACGACCTGCCCAAGGCTGCCGTCCGACGCCGAACCCAGCACCAGCGCTTCGGCTTTCAAGTCCGCGACCGCCTGCAGCAGTCCGCCGGGCGCCGACCGGTGGGCATACTTGTGGAAGCTGACCTCGAGCGTGTCGTCGAGCGCGGCGACACACTGTCTGGCCTGAGTCGCCGAGTCGGCGGCCAGCTTGTCGGCGTACTGCGCGTATTCGGCGTCGATGCGCGCGGGCGACGGCGTGGTCCATGGCTTGGGCACCACGGTTACGACGGACAGTGACGTCTTGAGCGTCCTGGCAGCCTCCACCCCGAGGTTGAGTGCGGACGTGCCGGCCTTTCCGGCGAGGTAGCCGACGACGACTGTCATGCGCGATCCCGCTTCGCTTCTCGCTGGCACGTCATGCGCGATCCCGCTTCGCTTCTCGCTGGAAAGTCACGGACGATCCTCGTTTCTCGGGGTCACGATTTCGACGTCGTCCACCCCGGGGGCCGCCGTCGCAATGATGCCGTCCCCACCGTCGTTGAGTGCGCTGTGGTGCCGGCCCCACAGCAGGTAGTACGCCCAGACGACCAACACCCAGGCGCTGAACGCGATCCACGTGTACCAATGCAGGCTGTACAGGATGTAGCCGCACGCCACGATCGAGAGGATCGGCGTCACCGGGTACAGCGGCACCTTGAACCCGCGCGGCAGATCTGGCTCGCGACGACGCAGGATGATCACGCCGAGGGACACCACGATGAACGCGGTCAGGGTCCCGATCGACACCATGTCGGCGAGCTTGTCCAAGGGGATGAAGCCGGCCAGGATCGACACCACGATCGCCACGACGATGGTGTTGTTGACCGGCGTCATGCTCTTTGGGTTGACCTTGGCGAACATCGACGGCAGCAGCCCGTCGCGGCCCATCGCGAACAGGATGCGCGTCTGGCCGTACATCGTGACGAGGGTGACCGAGAAGATCGAGATGACCGCACCTGCCGCGAGGACGGTGCTCCAGAAGCTCAGTCCTGTGACGTCGTCGAGAATCTGCGCCAGCCCGGCTTCCTGCCCCTCGAAACCCGTCCAGTCCTGCGCGCCCAACGCGGCGAACGTGACCAACAGATAGATGCCGGTGACAATCAACAGTGCGGCGATGATGGCCCGCGGCATCGTCTTCTGCGGATCCTTGACCTCGTCGCCCGCCGTCGACACGGCGTCGAGGCCGATGTAGGAGAAGAAGATGGTGCCCGCCGCGAGGCCGACGGCCGCGCCGCCCATCGGGGCGAAGTCTGCGAAGTGGTTGGTGGTGAAGCCGGTGAACGCGATGACGGAGAACATCGCCAGCACGCCGAGCTTGATGAGCACCATGATGGTGTTGGCCTTGGCCGACTCCGAGGCACCCCTGATGAGCAGCAGCATGCACATCACCACGAGCACGATGGCTGGCAGGTTGACGATGCCTGGGTCGTCGTCCCACGGCGCCGCCGTGATCGCGTGCGGCAGGCTGACGCCGAAGAGGTTCTGCAACAACTTGTTGAGGTACTGGCTCCACCCGACGGCGACCGCGGCGGTCGACACCCCGTACTCGAGCAGCAGGCAGGCCGCCACGCCCATCGCGACGAACTCACCGAGCGTCGTGTAGGCGTAGGAGTACGTCGACCCGGAAACCGGTACCGCCGAGGCCATTTCGGCGTAGCAGATGGCGGCCAGGCCGGCCGCGATACCGGCCAGCACGAACGACAGGAGCACGGCCGGTCCCGCCTCGGGGACCGCCTCCGACAGGACGAAGAAGATGCCGGTGCCGACCGTGGCGCCGACGCCGAACATCGTCAGCTGGAACACGCCGATGGTGCGTTTGAGTTCCTGGGCGGCGCCATGCGCGACGGGAGCACCCATGATCGGGCGGCGCCGCAGCATCTGCTCGGTCAAGCTGACCGTTGGGGAAGGTGATGCCATGGGGCCTCCTCGACAGGGTTCAAACGGTGGCGGTCGTTCGTGATGCGAGGGCGTCGGTCAGTACGGCGGCGAACTGGTCGACGGCCCAGTCGATCTCCTCTTCGGTGATGACGATGGGCGGGGCAAACCTCAAGGTGGAACCGTGCGTGTCCTTTACGAGAACACCGCGCGCGGCCAAGCGCAAGCTGACGAGCTTGCCGGTGCCGATTCGTGGGTCGACGTCGACGCCCGCCCACAGGCCCATGCCGCGGACGGCGAGGACACCGTGGCCGACGAGGCCGCGCAGCCGAGCGTGCAGGCGCTCGCCGAGTTCGGCTGAGCGAGCCTGATATTCGCCGCGCTGCAACATCGAGACCACGGTGGTGCCGATGGCCGCGGCCAACGGATTGCCGCCGAACGTCGAGCCGTGCTCACCGGGGTGCAGCACGCCGAGCACGTCGCGGTTGGCGACCACCGCCGACAGCGCGACGACACCGCCGCCGAGCGCCTTGCCGAGGAGGTAGACGTCGGGCACGACGCCCCAGTGGTCGCACGCGAACGTCCGGCCGGTGCGGGCGAGACCGGCCTGGATCTCGTCGGCGATCATCAGGACGTTGCGTTCGGTGCACAGCGCACGCACCCGCGGCAGGTAGTCGTCGGCGGGCACGATGATGCCCGCCTCGCCCTGGATGGGCTCCAACAGCACGGCGACGGTGTTCTCGTCGATCGCGGCCGCCATGGCGTCGACGTCCCCGAAGGGCACGGCGCGGAATCCCGGCGTGTACGGACCGAAGCCGCGGCGCGCGGTCTCGTCGTCGGAGAAGCTGATGATGGTGGTGGTGCGACCGTGGAAGTTGTTGTGCGCCACTATGATATTGGAGTTGTTGGGCTCCTTGACGCCCTTGACGTCGGTACCCCACTTGCGGGCGACCTTGATCCCGCTCTCGACGGCCTCGGCGCCGCTGTTCATGGGCAGCACCATGTCCTTGCCGCACAGGTCGGCGAGCGCAGCGCAGAACGGGCCGAGCCGGTCGGAGTGAAAGGCCCGGCTGACCAGGGTGACGGTGTCGAGCTGGGCGTGCGCGGTGGCGATCACCTCGGCGTTGCGGTGGCCGAAGTTGACCGCCGAATACGCGGCCAGGCAATCCAGGTAGCGGCGGCCCTCGACGTCGGTGATCCAGGCGCCCTCGGCGGACGCGGCGACGACGGGCAGCGGCGAGTAGTTGTGCGCCGCGTAGTGGTCGTCGAGCGCGATCGCCGCCGACGAGCGCTCGCGCGAGGAGCCGACGGGCCCTGCGGTGAGATCTCCCGGTTCTGTCATGACGGTCTCCAGAATGGTCACGAGTACACCTCCAGCGTGCAGCATTTGACGGATCCGCCGCCCTTGAACAACTCCGACAGGTCGACGCCGATCGGTTCGAAGCCGAGCTCGGCGATCTGGGCGGCGAAGCCGGTGGCGTTGGCGGGCAGCACCACGTGCTTGCCGTCCGAGACGACGTTGAGACCGAGGACGTAGGCGTCGGCCGATCCGACCTCGACGGCGTCGGGGAACAGTCGCTGCAACTGCGCCCTGGCGTCGTCGCTGAACGCGGGCGGGTAGTACGCGATGGTGGTGTCGTCGAGCACCGCCAGTGCGGTGTCGAGGTGGTAGAAGCGCGGGTCGACCAATTCCAGGCTGACGACGGGCAGACCGGTGAGCTCGGCCACCTCGGCGTGGGCCCGCCGATCGGTGCGAAAACCGTAGCCCGCCAATATCGTCGAGCCGACCACCAGAAGATCGCCCTGGCCCTCGTTGACGTGGTGGGTGTGGTGCGGCTCGAACCCGCGACTGCTCATCCACTCGGCGTAGGCGGCGGCCTCACCGGCGCGCTGCGGGTAGGCGAACCGGGCGACGATCGCAGTGCCGTCGACGACCAGTCCGCCGTTGGCGGCGTAGACCATGTCGGGGAGGCCGGCGACGGGCTCGACCATCTCGACGGTGTGCCCGAGCGTGCGATAGGTCGAAAGCAGCTGCTCCCACTGCCGCACCGCCAGCGTGGCGTCGACGGGGGTGGAGGTGTCCATCCACGGGTTGATGGCGTACTCGACGGTGAAGAACGTCGGCACCGTCATGGCGTATCGGCGGAGGCTCGGGGTCCGGGCTCGAGGTGTGGCGGCGGCGATGTCGGCCGCCGGACCACCGGCGAAATCTGCAATCGTCATGAAACAAACGATATGGGGCGGCCTGCGCGCAATCAATCGCCACTCATTGCGTAATGGTGCGCACTTCGTTGTTCGAAAGCTAGAATTGCGACGATCTGTTGTTCAAGATCGGAAACGAGGCACCGTGGACCGTCTGGACCAGACCGATGAACGCATTCTCGCCGAATTGGCCGACCATGCGCGCGCCACCTTCGCCGAGATCGGGCAGCGGGTGAACTTGTCCGCGCCTGCGGTGAAACGACGCGTCGACCGGATGCTCGACGACGGGGTGATCCGCAGCTTCACCACCGTCGTCGACCGCAACGCAATCGGTTGGAACACCGAGGCTTACGTGCAGGTGTTCTGCCACGGCACGATCGCGCCGGCGGAGCTTCGCAAGGCGTGGATCGGCATCCCCGAGGTGGTGAGCGCAGCCACCGTGACGGGCACCGCCGACGCCATCCTGCACGTGCTCGCACGGGACATGCGCCACCTCGAGGAAGCGCTCGAACGCATCAGGGCCAGCGCCGACATCGAGCGCAGCGAAAGCATCGTCGTGCTGTCCAACATCATCGAGCGGGCGCCCGTCTGACCGTCGCCCGTCATGGGTGATGCACTGCGGACCGGCCCCATCGTGTAAGAAAAGCCCCGTGACTACAACTGGCGGCATCGTCATCGTCGGTGGGGGACTTGCCGCGTCGCGCACTGCCGAGCAACTGCGCCGTGCCGAGTACACCGGCCCCATCACGCTGATCAGCGACGAGGACCACCTGCCCTACGACCGGCCACCGCTGTCGAAGGAGGTGCTGCGCGCCGAGACCGACGACGTCGTGCTCAAGCCCGCCGAGTTCTACGAGGAGAAGGACATCACCGTCCGGCTCGGATCTGCCGCGACGAGCCTGGACACCGACGCGCAGACGGTGACCCTCGCCAACGGCGACGTGGTGTCCTACGACGAACTGGTGATTGCAACGGGATTGGTGCCCAAGAGGATTCCGTCCTTCCCCGACCTCGAAGGCGTCCGGGTACTGCGGACTCTCGGGGAAAGCCTCGCGCTGCGCGAGCACGCAGGCACGGCGCGGAACGCCGTCGTCATCGGAGCCGGGTTCATCGGGTGCGAGGTCGCGGCGAGCCTGCGGTCGCTGGGCGTCGCGGTCGTGCTCGTCGAGCCACAGCCCACGCCGTTGGCCTCGGTGCTCGGCGAGCAGATCGGCCAGCTGGTCGCGCGGCTGCACAGGGCCGAGGGCGTGGACGTGCGCTGCGGCGTCGGCGTCACCGAAATCAAGGGCACCGGCCACGTCGAGAAGGTCGTGCTGTCGGACGGCACCGAGCTGGACGCCGACATCGTCGTGGTCGGCGTCGGGTCGCGGCCGTCGACGGATTGGCTCGAGGGCAGCGGTGTCGCGGTCGACAACGGCGTGGTCTGCGACGTCGCAGGCCGCACCAGCGCGCCGAAGGTGTGGGCGATCGGTGACGTCGCATCCTGGCGTGACGCGCTGGGTGATCAAGTGCGCGTTGAGCATTGGAGCAACGTCGCCGAACAAGCCCGGGTCATCGTGCCCGCGATGCTCGGCGTCGAAGCCACCTCGGCGGTGACGGTGCCGTACTTCTGGAGCGACCAGTACGACGTCAAGATCCAGTGCCTCGGCGAGCCGGAGGCCGACGACGTCGTGCACCTCGTCGCCGACGACGGCCGCAAGTTCTTGGCCTACTACGAGCGGGACGGCGCGGTCGTCGGCGTGGTGGGCGGCGGCATGCCGGGCAAGGTGATGAAGGCCCGCGCCAAGATCGCCGCGGGCGCCCCCATCGCCGACGTCCTCACCTAACTTCCCCTGCGATTTGAGGCGTCTTACCGGCGCTGACCGCCGGTGAAACGCCACAAATCGTCAGTGCTGGCCGAGGTAGAAGCGCACACCCTGGTCGTCGGCGCACAACGCCGAGCTGCCGTAGGACTGCGCCGACGGCTCCTCGATCACGGTGCCGCCGGCCTCCCGAACCCGCTGCACCGCGGATTCGATGTCGGTGACCGTCCACATCGGTACGGTCACCGGTTCGGCGTTCCCGCCTGCGACGCCCGCCATCGGGTGCACCGACCTGGGCTCCCAACCGTCCTCGATGCGGCCCGGTTCGAAGGTCCAGCCCAGCACTCGGCCGTAGAACCGACGGAAGGTCGCCGAGTCGGTGACCATGAAGGTGACGTACGAGAGTTCGCCCGGCCCAGTGCCATTCAGTGCGGGCCGAGGATCGCTGCCGGTGGGTTGGTACACGGCGAAGGCGGTGCCAGCCGGGTCCGTCGCGTCGACGGTCGGGCCGTGAGGGGTTTGCGAGATCTCGCCGGCCTCCCCGCCCTCGTCGAGGATCGCCTGCCGCGCCGCCGCCACGTCGGTCACCGCGTAGCAGCAGAACAACGTCGGCGAACCGGGCATGGCGACGATGCCGATGGGCTGATCGGTGTTGGTCACCCGGCGCGACGTGGGGTCGCACCGCCAGCCAAGCACGTGGCCGTAGAAGGCCGCCGACCGCTCGGGATCGCCGGTCCACACCGACACGTAGCCGATGTCACCGTGGCGGATCGGGCTGACCGCTCCCGCGACCGGTCCGCTGAGCATCCACCGATGGCCGAACGGGTCGACGACGGTGGCACTGCGGGAGCCGTGGCCTTCGTAGACCTCGCGCACGACGTCTGCGCCGTGTTCGCGCGCCCGCTCCAGCGCGGCGTCGGTGTCGGCGACGTGCAGCATCAGACTCACCGAGACAGCCTGCGGGGCAGGTGCTTTGAGGCCAAGTTCGGGGAACTCGTCGGCCAGGTACAACGTGCCGCCGGCGATCGACAGTTCGGCGTGGCCGACGCGGCCGTCGCCCATCACGACCGGATCGCCCACCAGGACGGCGCCGAACGCGTCGGCGTACCACGCGATCGCCTCCCTGGCGCCGGCGACGGCGAGGTAGGGCAGTGCCGCGGGCCGGGGCGCAGCCGGGGCGACGGTGGTGGCGTTCAACTCGGCGATGGCGGTATCGGTGCCGCTCATGGTGACTCCTTCGGTTCGATTGGGCAGGGACAGCGCCGATTCCAGACGCGCCCGCAGTCGTGCCGCGAACGCCGGATCTGGCGCCACCGGAAGGTCGTCGCCACGCAGCACGCTCAACGGATCGTGGTTGTTCCGCTCACCGTTCACGGCGTTCCTCCTTCCGGGTAGTGGGTTCTGAACGCTCGGCGGGCCCGTACCAACAGCGCCTCGGTGGCATGCACCGTCCGGCCGATCAGCTCGGCGCACTCGGGTACCGACCGGTCGTCGAGATAGCGCAGGGTCAGGACCACTCGATGGTGTTCGGGGAGCGTGGCCAGCACGCTCTCGGCCACGATGCGGTCGAGTTCGGCGTCCCAGTCGTCGGCCGGGTCGACGGGCTCGGGGAGGTCGGCCACCGGGACGGTGAACCGGTCGTGCCGCCGCCGGTAGTAGTCGGCGAGCTTGTGGCGCGCGACGCCGATCAGCCACGCGACCGTCATGGGCGGTGGCGATTCGCGTCTCGCGGCGTCCATCGCCGCGAGAAAGGTCTCCGACGTCAGATCCTCGGCGGCGCCGCGGTCACCGCAGCGGCGGATGAAGTACCCGTAGACGGCGGGCAGGGCTTCGTCGTACAGCGCAAGCAGCGCCCGGGGCGCGTCTTGGGAGTGCGATTCGGCTCTCACACCCTCATCGTCGCCGTTGCGGCCCGAACTCCGACGCCCATTCTCGCGATTTGTGTACACCTGGCGGCGGTGACCGCCGCTGAACGTGCACAAATCGCCCGAGGCGCTAGGGGTCGAGTGCGGCGAGGCCGGCGCTGACGGTGTCGAACGCCTCGCCGAGTGACGACGGCAGGGACACCGACTCGTCGGCGAGCCAGTGTCCGTAGGCCGAGAGCGCGACCCCGAGCATCGACCACGCCGTGGTCTGGGGGATGAGGTCGCCAGGCTCGAGTCCGAGCCGCTCGGCGACGAAGTCCGCGACGACGGCTCGCCAGCCCGCGTACATCGTCATCGAGTGGGCCTGGAGGGCGTCGGTCTCCAGGATGACGCGCATGCGCTGGCGGTGATGGGCGGTCTCGGCTTCGTCGAAGCTGTTGAACGCCAACAGGGCCGAGCGCAACGCGGCGGTGATCGGTGCGTCGGCGGGGACCTCGCTCAGCAATGCCCGCATGTGGTCGAGGTGCGCGTCGAAGTCGCCCCACGGGATGGCGTTCTTCGACGGGTAGTAGCGGAAGAGGGTGCGGCGGGCGATCCCAGCGGCGCGGGCGACGTCGTCGACGCTGACGTCGTCGAAGCCGCGACTGGCGAACAATTCGAGTGCGACGTTGGTGATGTGGTCGCCGGTGGTGGACCGGCGTCTGCCAACGCGGGCCGCGGGTTGACGACTCATCGAGATCCGCCCTTCCGTTTCGGCACTCGATGCCATATTCTTGCGATCTCGATCACATTTGTCGAGACCCCCACCCATCGAAAGGGCGAAACCATGGAGCCGACTCAGCAGACCGAGACCGAATCCGAGCTCGTCACCGAGAGCCTCGTCGAAGAGGTCTCGATCGACGGCATGTGCGGCGTCTACTGACGGTGGCCGCTTCTTCGGAGGCGCCGGCGGACGTACCGGTGTTCGATCCCGACGTCCGCTGGCGGCTGCACCCCCAAGTGGCGGTCCGGCCCGAGCCGTTCGGCGCGCTGCTGTATCACTTTGGCACGCGCAAGCTTTCGTTCCTGAAGAACACCAAGATCGTCGAGGTGGTCAAGTCGCTCGACGCTCACCCCGACGCCAGGTCGGCCTGCCGCGCCGCGGGGATCGACGACGCCGGGCTGGCGCCCTACCTGCACGCCCTCGGCGTGCTGGTCACATCCAAGATGCTGGTCCGCGAGGAGAACACATGACCACGACTCTTTCCGCCGCGCCGGTTCCGAAGTTGGTCGAGCAATTCGAGCACGGGCTGGACGCTCCGATCTGCCTGACCTGGGAACTGACCTACGCGTGCAACCTGTCCTGCGTGCACTGCCTGTCGTCCTCCGGTAAGCGCGATCCCCGTGAGCTGAGCACTCGGCAATGCAAGGACGTCATCGACGAGCTCGAACGCATGCAGGTCTTCTACGTCAACATCGGCGGCGGCGAGCCGACGGTGCGGTCGGACTTCTGGGAGCTGGTCGACTACGCCACCGAGCACCACGTCGGCGTGAAGTTCTCCACCAACGGCGTCCGCATCGACAAGGCCGTCGCGGCCAAGCTGGCCGCCAGCGACTACGTCGACGTTCAGATCTCCCTCGACGGCGCCACGGCCGAGGTCAACGACGCCGTACGCGGACCCGGGTCCTTCGCCATGGCGATCCGCGCGCTGGAGAACTTGTCGGAGGCCGGATTTCGCGACGCGAAGATCTCGGTCGTCGTCACCCGACACAACGTCGGCCAGCTCGACGAGTTCAAGGCGTTGGCCGACAGCTACGGCGCGACGCTGCGCATCACCCGACTGCGTCCGTCGGGCCGAGGCGCCGACGTGTGGGACGAACTGCACCCGACCGCAGCCCAGCAGGTCCAGTTGTACGACTGGCTGGTCGCCCGCGGTGACGGCATCCTCACCGGCGACTCCTTCTTCCACCTCTCGGGGCTCGGACAGCCCGGCGCCCTCGCCGGCCTGAACCTGTGTGGCGCCGGACGCGTGGTGTGTTTGATCGACCCCGTCGGCGACGTCTACGCCTGCCCGTTCGCCATCCACGACCGGTTCCTTGCCGGAAACATCCTCGCGGACAGCGGCTTTCAGAACGTGTGGCAGAACTCGAAGCTGTTCCGCGAGTTGCGCGAGCCGCAATCCGCCGGCGCCTGCGGGAGCTGCGACCATTACGACGGCTGCCGCGGAGGCTGCATGGCCGCCAAGTTCTTCACCGGCCTTCCGCTGGACGGGCCCGACCCGGAATGCGTCCAGGGTTACGGCGAACCGGCCCTTGCCCTCGAGCGCGACAAGCCGAAACCCAGCGGCGACCACTCCCGTTCCGGAGGCCGCAAGGGCCCGATCCCGCTCAAGCTCCTGAAGCTTCCGCCCAAGAAGTTCTGCAACGAAAGTCCCGTATAGACATGGCACGTGAAAAGTGGTTCGAGACCGTCGCCATCGCGCAGCAGCGCGCGAAGAAGCGACTGCCGAAGTCCGTCTACAGCTCGCTGATCGCCGCCAGCGAGCGCGGCATCACCGTCGCCGACAACGTCGACGCCTTCGGTGAGATCGGCTTCGCCCCGCACGTGATCGGCGCGATCGAGAAGCGTGACCTCGCGACAACCGTGATGGGACAAGAGATCTCACTGCCGGTGATCATCTCACCGACCGGCGTGCAGGCCGTCCACCCCGACGGTGAGGTCGCCGTTGCGCGGGCTGCCGCCGCGCGGGGGACCGCGATGGGTCTGTCGTCGTTTGCGAGCAAACCCATCGAAGACGTGATCGCCGCCAACCCCAAGCTCTTCTTCCAGGTCTACTGGCTGGGCGGTCGCGACGCCATCGCAGCCCGCGTGGAACGGGCCAGGGCGGCAGGCGCGGTCGGGATCATCGTCACCACCGACTGGAGCTTCTCGCACGGCCGCGACTGGGGCAGCCCGGTGATCCCGGAGGAGATGAACCTCCGCACCACCGTCCGGATGATGCCGGAGGGGTTGACCCGGCCGAGCTGGTTGCTGCAGTGGGCCAAGACCATGCGCCCGCCGAACCTGCGCGTACCCAACCAGGGCAACGCTGGCGAAGCCGGGCCGCCGTTCTTCTCCGCCTACGGCGAGTGGATGGGCACGCCGCCGCCGACGTGGGAGGACATCGCCTGGCTCGTCGACCTGTGGGGCGGGCCGGTGATGCTCAAGGGCGTCATGCGAGTCGACGACGCGAAACGCGCTGTCGACGCCGGTGTCTCGGCAATCTCGGTCTCCAACCACGGTGGCAACAACCTCGACGGGACACCCGCGTCGATCCGCGCGCTTCCGGCGATCGCCGCATCGGTCGGGGACCAGGTCGAGGTGCTCCTCGACGGCGGCATCCGCCGCGGCAGCGACGTCGTCAAGGCACTTGCGCTCGGAGCGCGCGCCGTGATGCTCGGTCGCGCCTACCTGTGGGGGCTCGCCGCCGAAGGGCAGCCCGGCGTCGAGAACGTGCTCGACATCATGCGCAGCGGCATCGACTCCGCGCTGATGGGACTCGGCAAGGCGTCCATCCACGATCTCGTCGCCGACGACGTGCTGGTGCCGGCGGGCTTCACCCGCGCCCTCGGCATGCCCACGTCCGAGACCACCTAGCCTCCGAGGCGTGGCCGGCGTGGTCCCGGTGGGGCGGGCGGTGCTGACGAGGCGGACGTGAAGGCCCGACCAACCCCGGGACGAAATCGGCTGAACCAAATGCCGCGCAAACCCCAACATCCGGCGCACACCAGGTGAATTCGGCCTACGATCGGCGGGTGGCTTTCCCCAACGAGCTTGGGATCTCAACGGCGAGGCAGCTTCACGATCTGTCACCCGCATTGATCATCCCTTTAGGCTCGACCGAGCAGCATGGGCCACACCTGCCCGTTGACACCGACACCCGAATCGCGTCGGCGGTCGCCCGCATGATTGCCGAGCAACTTGCCGACCCGTGGATGCTGGCGCCCGCGATCGGCTACGGAGCCAGCGGAGAGCATCAAGGTTTTCCCGGAACGGTGTCGATCGGCACCGCTGCGCTCCAGCTCCTGCTGGTCGAATACGGTCGGTCGGCCTGCGACTGGGCGTCCCGGCTGGTCTTCGTCAACGGACACGGTGGCAACGTCTCCGCGGTTGCCGCAGCCGTCACCCTGCTCCGCAGCGAAGGCCGCGACGTCGCGTGGTGCGCGTGCAGCGTCCCCGGCGCCGACGCGCATGCCGGCCACACCGAAACGTCTGTATTGCTACATATTTCGCCCGAGCTGGTGCGCACCGAGCAGTGGGTCGCAGGCAACGAGAGGCCGTTGGCGGAGCTCATGCCCCGCCTTCGTGACGGCGGCGTCGCCGCGGTCAGTTCGGTCGGCGTCCTTGGCAACCCCACCACGGCGTCGGCCGCCGAGGGGTCGCGTATCTTTGCTGAAATGGTCGACACCTGCACCCGCCGCGTCGCGGCGTGGACCCCCGGTGCCGGGGGGCTCTTGCAGTGACCGAACCACGACTGCCCGACGGCTTTGCCGTGCAGGTGGACAGACGGGTGAGAGTGCTCGGAGCGGGATCGGCGCTTCTCGGTGGCTCACCCACCCGGCTGCTGCGCTTGGCGCCCGCCGCTCAAACGATGCTGAACAGCGGTCGCCTCGAGGTCCACGACGCCCAGAGTGCGCAGCTGGCCCGCACCCTGCTGGACGCCACCGTCGCCCATCCCCGCCCGGCGACTGGCCCGTCGCACCGCGACGTCACCATCGTAATTCCGGTGCTGAACAACGCGATTGGGCTCACGCGGCTGGTGTCGACGCTGCGCGGCATGTGCGTGGTCGTGGTCGACGACGGTTCGTCGCCACCGGTACGGGTGGACGACTTCGCAGGCCTCCACTGCGACGTGCGGGTACTCCGCCACCCGGTCAGCAAGGGGCCCGCCGCCGCCCGCAACGCCGGCCTGGCCGTCTGCGAAACCGACTTCGTCGCCTTCCTCGACTCCGACGTCGTCCCGCGCCGCGGCTGGCTCGAGGCGCTTCTCGGGCACTTCTGCGATCCCACCGTCGCCCTGGTGGCGCCGCGGATCGTCGCACTGAACGAACCGCACAACATGGTGGCGCGCTACGAGGCGGTGCGGTCCTCTCTCGACCTGGGTCAGCGCGAAGCCCCCGTCGTGCCCTACGGGACCGTCTCCTACGTGCCAAGCGCGGCCATCATCTGCCGTCGGACCGCCCTCGAGAAAGTCGGCGGGTTCGACGAGACGATGAGGTCCGGCGAAGACGTCGACCTGTGCTGGCGCTTCATCGAGGCGAAGGCGCGGCTGCGTTACGAGCCGATCGCCCTCGTTGGCCACGACCATCGAACGACCCTGCGAAAGTGGTTCGCCCGCAAGGCCTTCTATGGCTCCTCGGCTGCGCCCCTTGCGGTCCGACACCCGGGGAAGACCGCCCCGCTGGTGCTGTCCGGGTGGACCCTGCTGGTGTGGCTGCTGTTGGCGATGGGCTCGGGAGTCGGGTACGTCGCATCGACGGTCGTCGCCGCGATCACCGGACGCAAGATCGCGAAGGTGCTCAGCGCGGTCGACACCGAACCAAGGGAAGTGGCCGCGGTCGCCGCGCAAGGGCTGTGGTCGGCGGCGCTGCAGTTGGCGTCGGCGATCTGCAGGCACTACTGGCCCGTCGCCCTGGTGGCCGCAGTCTGCTTCCGCCGCTGCCGGCAGGTGGTGCTGGTGGCCGCAGTCGTCGACGGCGTCGTCGACTGGGCAAGCAGGAACGCCAACGTCGACGACGACTCCAAACGGGTCGGGCTGTTCTCCTACGTCCTGCTCCGGCGGCTCGACGACATCGCCTACGGGCTCGGCCTCTGGCAGGGCGTCGTGCGCGAGCGTCACCTCGGCGCGCTCAAACCGCAAATCCGGACCTGAAGCACCTCCTTGCACTCCGACGTCCTGATCGTCGGCGCGGGCAGCGCTGGTTGTGTTCTCGCCGAGACCCTTTCGCGTGACCCCGCCCGACGGGTGACCGTCGTCGAATCGGGTCCTGAGGCGTCCGATCCGCGGGTGACCGATCAGATCCGCAACGGCCTGCGCCTCCCGATCGGAGCGGCGAGCTCGGTGGTCAGGCACTACCAGACCACGCTGACCGACCGGCCGCGCCGGACCGCGTCGATCATGCGCGGGGCGGTCGTCGGCGGGTCCGGCGCGGTCAACGGAGGCTACTTTTGCCGCGGGCTGCCCGCCGACTTCGACGGCTGGGGAATCCCCGGCTGGTCGTGGGACGACGTGCTGCCGCACTTTCGTGACGTCGAGACCGACCTGGACTTCGCCGGCCCACTGCACGGCGCCGACGGGCCCATGCGGATCCGACGCATCACCGAATTCGAGCGGGGGGCAGTCGCTTTCGTCGACGCGGCACGCGGTCACGGTTACGAGTGGATCGACGACCTCAACGGTCCGGCCGCGGGGCGGCCCGGCGTCGGTGCGGTGCCGCTGAACATCGAGCGCGGCACTCGGGTGGGGCCGGGGGAGGCCTTCCTCGGCCGGGCCGCGGGGCGTCCCAATCTGGTGGTCCTGCCGAACCGCAGGGTGCGGCGGATCCGGTTCGCCGGCAATCGTGCAGTCGGGGTGGAGTGCGCCGGTGGGGGTGAACTGACGGCCGATCGCGTGGTGCTGTCGGCAGGGGCCATCGGGTCCGCGCACCTGCTGATGCTGTCGGGCATCGGGCCAGCTGCCCAGCTGGCCGCCGCGGGAGTCCCCGTGCTGCAGGATCTGCCGGTGGGCACGCGAAGCGTCGACCATCCCGAATGGGTCCTTCCCGTCGACTGGCCCGCCGCGCCGGGCCGCCCACCGCTGGAGGTGCTGCTCACCACCGCCGACGGTCTGGAGATTCGTTGCTACACAACGGGGTTTGGCGCCATGACGGGTTCCGCGGGCGACCCGGCCGATCGCCCACACCTCGGGGTGACGCTGATGCGGCCGCGATCCCGCGGGCGGCTGACCCTGGTCTCCGCCGACGCCGAGGTGCCGCCACTGATCGAGCATCGCTACGACGGCGACGTCTCGGACGCCACGGTTCTGGCGGGCGGTGCCGACCTGGCCCACGATCTCGCGGGGTCGGGCTACGAGGCCCGTGACTCGTTTTGGTCGACGTCGCAGCATCTGTGTGGGACGGTCCCGATGGGACGCGACGGCGAGGCGCCGTTGGACGAAAAGTGTCGGGTGCGCGGCGTGGAGGGGCTATGGGTGGTCGACGGGTCGGTGCTGCCCGACATCACAAGTCGCGGACCTCACGCCACCATCGTCATGATCGGCCACCGGGCGGCCGAGTTCATCAGTTGATCCGCTGCCGACCCTCGGCCCGGCGGCGCACGATCCGTGATTGGCGACCGTCCCTGCCCGGGGACCAGAACGCCACGAAGACCGCGGCGATCACGATCACCACGGCGAGGACGAGGACCGACGACGCCATGGCGTCGATGAACGCCGTCTTGGCCAGCTCGGCGAGCGGGCCGCCCTGCGGACCGATGCGCTCGGCCACCGCCAAGGCTTCCGCCAGTGAACCGGCCGCGCGCTCGCGCACCGGCTCTGGGAACCGGGCGAGGTCCGGGGCGAGCGCGGCGGTGTAGCGCCCGGCGAGGATCGAACCCGCCACCGCGATGCCAAGGGCGGCGCCGATTTCGCGGGTGGCGTCGTTCACCGCGGACGCGACGCCCTGCTTCTCGTCGGGCACCGCACCCATGATGGCGGATGTGGTTGGCGCCGTGCAGAAACCGATGCCGGTACTCATCACCAGAAGCGGCCACGCCAGGTCGAGGTAGGTCGACCCGACGTCGAGCAGGCGTAGGCACAGCAGTCCCGCTGCGATCAGAAGCAGGCCGACCGTCGCCGCGACCCGCAGACCGACCTTCGGGAGGTACCAGCCGGTGGCGACACTGAGGATGAAGATGGGCACGATGAGCGGCGCCAGTGCCATCGCGGATCCGAGCGGGCTGTATCCGAGCACCAGCTGGACGTACTGGATGACGACGAAGAAGAACCCGAAGTTGGCGAAGAAGAGGATCGTGACGCCGAGGGCGCCGGTGGCGAAGTCCGGTCTGGCGAACAGTCGGACGTCGAGCAACGGATGGGTGCGCCGTAGTTCCACGGCGGTGAACGCCACTGCGAACGCCACTCCGGCCGCCATGCATCCCCATGCCAGGGGATGGGTCCACCCGCGCGCGGGCGCCTCGATCACCCCGAAGACGAAGACGGCCACCGCGGCACCGATGAGCACCGCCCCCGGCCAATCCAGGGGTGCGGCGTCGTCGTCGCGTGAGGACGAGACCGTGCACGCCAAGGCGAACAACAGTGCTCCCGCGCCGGCGAAGGCCCAGAAGATGGACTGCCACGACCAGAACTCGAGAAGGAGGCCGGTGACCAGGAATCCGAGCACGGCACCCGAGCCCGCCACGCCGGCCCAAATGCCAACGGCCTTGTTGCGCTCGGACTTCGGGTAGGCGGCGGTGAGCAGGCTCAGCGTCGCAGGCATGACGAACGCTGCGCCGGCGCCGGCGACCGCCCTGGCGACGATCAGCTCAACGGGTCCGTCGAGGAAGATTGGTGCCACGGAGGCGACCGTGAACACGGCGAGGCCGATGAGCAGTGCCCCGCGCCGCCCGTAGCGGTCACCGAACGCGCCTGCGGGCAGAAGCAGACAGGCCAACACCAGGGTGTAGCCGTCGACGACCCACGTCAGCTGGGACTGGGTGGCGGAGGTCTCGACGGCGATGTCGGGGAGCGCGGAGTTCAGCGCGACCATGGACGAGATGACCATCGACACGGCGAGGCAGGCGACTACCAGCAACCAAAGTCGCGCTCGCGCGGACGGAGCGGCGGGATCGCGGTCGACATTCTGGCGGGACGGTACGAAGGAACCGACCATGGCGACACCCCTTCCGTCGAACGAGTTTAGAGACTAACAGTCTCGTTGTGAGACCGATAGTCTCCTAACTCAGTAGTCGACCCGAGCCACATCGAATCCGGCGGCGTAGCTCTCCTTGACCACGTCGAGATGCGTCCAACTCTCCAGGGCTCGCACGTCGGGCAACGCGCGCACGACGTCGAGCATCCCGACCAACTGCGCCGCAGAGAAGGCCCGCATCGTGGCAAGCAGGTCGAAGCGGCCGAGTGTGCGGGCGACGAAGATGACCGACGGCATCGACCCCAGCGCCGCCACCACGTCCTCGTGGCCTCCGGCCAGCCTGATGCCAAACCCCAGCGCGCTCTGCCGGTCCTGGCCGGAGTGCCGGACCACGGCGCCGACTCTGACCACCCTCGCGTCGAGCAGGCGCACCACCCGCCTGCGGATACCGGCCGCCGACAGGCCGACCTTCGCTGCCAGGTCGACGTAGGAGGCGCGGCCGTCGTCCTGCAGGGCGGCGAGCAGCGCGCGGTCGGTGTCGTCCACCTCCGTCCTGACCGTGCCGACGGGGCCGATGACGTCCCGCATCACCTCGACGTAGATCAGCGTGTCCACACCCGAAACGCCCGGCAGCGAGCGAAGTTCGGACACGGCGGCGTCGACGTCGCCGGCCGACGCCGACCGGATCTCGGCGACCAGGGCGTGCGGTCCGCCGGTCAACGACAGGAACGGCACGTCGTCGCGGCGGGCCAGTTCGGCGGCGACCGGAGCGGCGGGTCCGTGGACGGAGACGCTCACGTGGGCCAGCGCGCCGCGACCCAGGACGGCGGGATGCACGGCGCCACGGATCACCACTTGTCCGCTGGAGAGTAGGCGCTGGACGCGCGTCGCGGCCGTGGACCGCGACAGCCCGATGGCGCGGGCGATCTCGCGGTGCGTGAGACGGCCATCGGCTTCGAGGAGTTCCACGATGGCCTCGTCGACCTCATCCATCACGTTCTCCTGAAATTGGTCGGAAGTTCTTTCGGCCTGGGTGCTCCGTCATATCAGACAAGAATGCGCCCACTTGCTTCGGTTATGAGTCGATCCTCCCGAATCATCCGTCAGAACGTGATCGGAAACCTCGGTGTAACGAATGAACTGCTTGCGAGCCGCTGTGCGCGGTCCTACGGTGACCCACAACACATACACAGGTGAGAGGACGGCCATGGCCGCGGAACGCACCGGAATCTCCACGAACACAGAGGAAGTGACCGCGTGACCAAACGAGAAGCGGAGCGGGATCGCGCATCGGTAGCGCCCATCGGCCCGATCGACGCATCGAAGACACCGCGATTCGCAGGCCCCGCGTCCTTCGCGCGGCTGCCCCGACTGGACCAGGTGCCCCACGCCGACGTCGTCGTGGCCGGGGTGCCGTTCGACTCCGGGGTGTCCTACCGGCCCGGCGCCCGCTTCGGCCCGACCCACGTCAGGGAAGCGTCGCGCCTGCTCCGGCCCTACAACCCGGCGCTTGACGTGTCACCGTTCGACATCGCCCAGGTCGCCGACGCGGGCGACATCGCCGTGAATCCGTTCAACATTCACGAGGCCATCGAGACGATCGAGGCCGCCGCGGTCGAGCTGATCAAGAACGACACCGCGCTGGTGACGATCGGCGGCGACCACACCATCGCGCTACCGCTGCTGCGCGCCGCCGCGCAGAAGCACGGCCCCGTCGCGCTAGTGCACTTCGACGCGCATCTGGACACCTGGGACACCTACTTCGGTGCCGAATACACCCATGGCACCCCGTTCCGCCGGGCCGTCGAGGAGGGCATCCTCGACACCGAGGCGCTGTCTCACGTCGGGACGCGCGGACCGCTGTACGGCAAGAAGGATCTCGAAGACGACCGTCGATTCGGTTTCGGCATCGTCACCTCATCCGACATCTACTACCAAGGCGTGCGCGAAGTCGTCGACAAGCTCCGGCAGCGCCTCGGCAACCGCCCGGTCTACGTCTCGATCGACATCGACGTCCTCGACCCCGCCCACGCGCCGGGCACCGGCACCCCCGAAGCGGGCGGCATGACCAGTCGCGAACTGCTCGAGATCCTGCGCGGCTTCCGCGGACTCAACCTGATCGGCGCCGACGTCGTCGAGGTCGCGCCCGCCTATGACCACGCCGAGATCACCGGTGTCGCGGCCGCCCACGTCGCCTACGACCTGGTGTCCCTGCTGGCGATGCGACACGAGGAGCGGGCGGGGTGACCGGCAACCTGGGCGAGCGAAGCGACGGGGCGCGCAACGGCGGCGACGTCGTCGTCGAAACCCTGACGGCGCTGGGGGTCTCACACGTCTTCGGCATTCCTGGCCAGAACGCGCTTGGGCTGTTCGACGCGATCCGCCGCAGCGACCTGACATTTGTGAGCTCGCGGGTGGAGAACAACTCGGCGTTCGGAGCCGACGGATACGCCAGGGCCACCGGCGAGGTCGGCGTGTTGTTCCTGTCGACGGGACCGGGCGCCCTGACTGCGCTGGGCGCACTACAGGAGGCCTACGCGACGGGCGTTCCGCTGTTGGTGATCACCAGCCAGGTTCCGCGATCGGGCCTCGGGCTACGCCGCGGCATGCTGCATCAACTCGACGATCAACAGCGCAGCGCGGTCAACGTCACGAAAAGCACCGCCGTTGCCAGTCATTCGGCCCAGTTGCCCAGCCTGCTCGCCGACGCGTGGTCGCTGGCTCAGTCCGCTCCGGCCGGGCCGACGTGGGTGGAGATACCTCAGGACGTGTTGCTCGAGCCGACCGACACCCCGCCCGTCACCTCGGTGGTCACCGCGGTCGCCGACCGGGCACCGCGGGAGGAACTCGTCGACGCGGCCGCCGAACTGCTCAGCGCTGCGCGGCGTCCCGTGATCCTGGCGGGCGGGGGAGTCCGACGCTCCCGTCGCGGCTCGGAGGCGCTCGTCGCACTTGCGGAAAGGCTTGACGCTCCGGTGGTTTCGACGGTCGGCGGCAAGGGTGCGATCCGGTTCGACCACCCGCTGTCGGCGGGCTCGTGGATCGAGGACCGCCACACCACCGCGCTGCTCGAGGACGCCGACGTCTTGCTCGCGGTCGGCACCGCGATGGGTGAGGTGACGAGCAACTACTTCACGTTCGCGCCGAAGGGTCGGTTGATCCACGTCGACGCCGAATCCCGGGTCCTGGAGGCCAACCACCCCGCCCTGGCCATTCATGCCGACGCCGGTCTCGCCCTGGCGGCCATCGCCACTCGGGTGGTGTCGCGCGACGCCGGTGACGGCGCCGGGATCGCCGCCGGTCTGCGCCACGCCGTCGAGGACCGGCTCGCCGCCCAGGACGTCAAAACCGAGCTGGCGTTGATGCGCGACCTACGCGCCGCGATTCCCGCTGCGGCACAGACATTCTGGGACATGACGATCGCCGCCTACTGGGCGTGGTCGGCGTGGGATCCCCAGGATGGCGAGTTCCACTCCGGTCAGGGCGCCGGGGGACTTGGCTTCGCCTTCCCCGCCGCCGTCGCCGCCGCCATCGGGACGGGCCAGCGGACCTTCGCGGTGTCGGGCGACGGCGGTGCCATGTACTCCATCGCCGAGCTCGCGACCGCCCGCCAGCACGACGCCGACGTCACGTGGCTGATCGTGGACGACGGTGGCTACGGCATTCTGCGCGAGTACATGGCGGATGCCTTCGGCCAAGCCACCGCCACCGAACTGGCCAGACCCGACTTCGTCGCGCTGGCAGCGAGTTTCGGCATCCCCGCACATCTGGCCACGCTCGACACCGTGGGCGAGGTCATTGCCGGCACCTTCAGCACCCGCGGCCCCGCTGTTGTCGTACTCCCCGCCCGGCTGCACATGTTTGCGCCCACCCACCACACGTCCGCAACCACCTGATACAGGAGCTCGTCATGGGCAAGCCGCTCGACATCGCCATCATCGTCATCTATCTCGCCGCCATGCTCGCCTTTGGGTTCTGGGGCAAGTCGAAGACCAAGGACTCAGCAGACTTCCTCGTCGCCGGAAGGCGACTGGGGCCCGCGCTCTACACCGGCACCATGGCCGCCGTCGTCCTGGGCGGTGCGTCGACCGTCGGCGGTGTCGGCCTCGGATACAAGTGGGGCATCTCCGGAATGTGGCTGGTGGTCGCCATCGCGGTCGGACTGCTGGCCCTAAGCCTGCTCTTCGCCGGCCGAATCCAGAGATTGAAGGTGTACACCGTCGCCCAGATGCTGCGGCTGCGATACGGCGTCGACGCGACGTCGGCGTCCGGAATCGTCATGGTCGCCTACACGCTGATGCTGTCGGTGACGTCGACGATCGCCTACGCCACCGTCTTCAACGTCCTGTTCGGCACCGACCGCACGGTGTCGGTGATCATCGGCGGCGTGATCGTCATGCTGTACTCCTCGATCGGCGGCATGTGGTCGATCACGCTCACCGACATGGTGCAGTTCGTCCTCAAGACCATCGGCATCTTCTTCCTGCTGCTGCCCTTCACCTGGAACAAGGCGGGCGGCCTCGATGGCATCCGGGAGCGCGCAGGTGACACGGTGTTCGACCTCGGCGCCATCGGAATGCCGACGATCATCACGTTCTTCGTCGTCTACAGCTTCGGAATGCTGATCGGGCAGGACATTTGGCAGCGGGTCTTCACTGCGCGCTCGCCGGGGGTCGCCAAGTGGGGCGGCACCACCGCCGCGGTGTACTGCCTCCTCTACGGCGTCGCCGGGGCGGCGATCGGCATGGCCGCGTCGACCTTCCTGCCCGACGTCGAAGCCAAGGACGACGTGTACGCCCAGATCGCCGAGACGATCCTGCCCGTCGGGATCAGCGGCCTCGTGCTGGCGGCCGCGGTCGCGGCGATGATGTCCACGGCGTCGGGGGCGTTGATCGCCACCGCGACGGTGGCCAAGACCGACGTGAAGCCGTTGCTGCTCAGGGTGTTCGGTCGTCCCGCGGAACGCGAAGACGTCGAGCGGGTCCGGGGCGAGCGGAGCGACGGGGGAGCTGACGTGCACTCCGACCGGCTGTACGTGGTGGCACTTGGCATCGCGGTGATCGTCATCGCGGCGCTGCTCAACGACGTCGTCGCGGCGCTGACCATCGCCTACGACATCCTGGTCGGCGGTCTGCTGGTCGCGATCCTCGGTGGTTTCGTCTGGAAGCGCGCGACCGGCACCGGCGCACTGTGGTCGATGGGGGTCGGCACCGTCGTCACGCTCGGCACGATGTTCATCGTCGGTGACGTGCTCGCCAACGAGCCGATCTACTACGGCCTTGGCGCGAGCCTGCTCGCCTACGTGGTCGCCAGCCTGATGACGCCACCCACCTCGCCCGAGGTGCTGCGGGTGTGGGACGACCGGCTGGCAGGCAAGGACGAGGCGACGGCCAACACCTAGGTCGTCGATATCCTGGCGGGACGGCAGTAGGAGCCGACCACGTCGCCACCTCTTGCGTCGAACGAGACGGACTGTCCTGCTGTGAGACCGATAGTCTCACGGCACCGATTCCCGTCGCTGGAGGTGAAGCACACGATGCCGGCCGAGCACTCCGACCCACGCCCTGCACGTTCGCGCGCGCGCCTGCTCGACGCCGCGACCGCGCTGCTGCGGTCCGGTGGGCCGAGTGCCGTCACCGTCGACGCCGTCACCCGCAGCGCCAACGTCGCGAGAGCCACGCTCTACCGGCACTTCTCCAGTGCCAACGACCTGTTGGCCGCCAGCTTCACCAGCCTGATTCCGCCGCCTCCGATGCCACCGGAGGACGGCTCGCTGCGCGACCGGCTCACCGCGATCGTGGTGGCGTGGGCCGAGTCGATCGCCGAAGCGCCCACGGCCCTCACCGCGATGTCCTGGCTCTCCCTCGGGCCCGACATCGGCCAGCTGGCGCACCTTCGCAACGACGACCCGGCCAGCCCCGAGGTGCGATCGCTGAGGGAGCGCATCGCGCAGCAATACTCGGCGCCGTTCGACGTGATCTTCGACGGCCCGCAAGCCGCCGCCGAGCTCGAGGACGTCGACCGCGCCGTGGCCCTCGCGCTGCTGATCGGTCCGCTGGCATTCGGACGGCTCAGCACGCTCGTCGAGTTCGACTACGAGAAGGTGGCGGTGGCCGCGGTCGACGGGTTCCTCCTGGCCTTCGCCAAGAAGCCCGACGGGACGGCTACCGCATCGAGTACCGAATCGGAAGGTGCTTGAGACCGCCGACGAACGTCGTCGCGGAAAGTTCTGGCACACCTGCCAATTCGACGGATTCTAGCCGCGGAATCAGCTCGGTGAACAGGCTGTTCATCTCCATCCTGGCGAGCGCCGCGCCCAGACAGAAGTGCACGCCGTAACCGAACGCGACGTGCTTGTTCGGATCGCGGCCGACGTCGAACCGAAACGGGTCGGTGAAGACCTCCTCGTCGCGGTTGCCCGACACGTACGCCAGATAGACGGACTCACCCGCGGCGATGTTCACGCCCCGGATGGTGGTGTCCGCGGCGGCGGTGCGCATGAATTCCTTGACCGGAGTCGACCATCGGATCATCTCCTCGACCGCGGTGGGCATCAGACTTGGATCGTTGCGCAGCCGCTCGAGTTCACCGGGATTGTCGATCAGCGCCCGCATCCCACCCGAGATCGCGTCCTTGGTGGTGTCGTGCCCGGCGCTGGCCACGATGACGTAGTACGACGCGGTGTCGACGTCGGACAGCGGTTCGCCGTCGATCAGACCGTTGGCGATCGCCGAGGCGAGGTCGTCGGTCGGATGCTCGCGGCGCGAGGCGGTCAACTGGGAGAAGTAGGCGAAGAAGTCGAGCAGTACCGCGAACTGATCCTCCAGTGATCCGCTGTCGCGCTTGTACTCGTCGTCGTCGCCGCCGAACATCTCCTGGGTCAGGGAGTGCATGCGACCGAAGTCGGATTCGGGAAGGCCGAGAAGCGACATGATCACGTACAGCGGGAAGTCGACGGCGACGTCGGTCACGAAGTCGCATTCGGGCCCGATGTCGGCCATCTTGTCGACGTAGCGCTTGGCGAGCTCGTCGACGCGCACCTTGAGGTCGCGCATCGCCTTGGGGCGGAACCAGTCGGCGCCGATCCGGCGGACTTTGCGGTGGTGCGGGTCGTCCATGTGGATCAGCGTCCGCAGCCCGATGCCCGCCTCGAGCTGCTCCTTGGCCATGTCGTCGGCGGCCGCGGTGGCCAACAGCGGGCGGGGCTCGCTGAGGAAGAGCTCGTTGTCGCGTTCGACGGCCATGATGTCGGCGTGCTTGGTGATCGCCCAGAACGGTCGGTACCGCCGATTCTCAACCCACGCAACGGGATTGTTCGCCCGCAGCTCGGTGAGGGCCGCGTGCAGGCGCTCGTCGTCGGCGTAGGCGGTCGGGTCGGCCAGTACCTTCGCCGGGTCCTCGTCGGTCGGTGTGCTCATCGTGGCTCCTGATACGCGGGCTGCACTTGACGGGTGTCAAGCGGACAGTCTAGGCGGTCGATAGTGGGCTGGCTCACACGGCGTGCTCCGCCCGAGTGTCGGCCCAACCGCCATCGGTAGGCTCGGCCGAGATGCGCCGAAAATCGATTGGTCGCCACGCGACGACGATCGTGGTCGCCGTGCTCGTCCTGCTTGCGGGTTGTGCCCGCGGCGACGACCCAGCCGCGACGCCGTCCCCACCTCCGCCCACCGACCCCGCTCTCGTCCAGACCGCGACCGGCGCGGTCCGCGGGGTCGTCGCACCCGACCACCGCCTGTTCGCCGGAATCCCCTATGCCGCACCGCCCGTCGGCCCCTTGCGCTGGCAACCCCCGGCACCCGCGCCGTCGTGGCCAGGGGTGCGCGACGCGACGCGCACCGGCCCCCGCTGCATGCAGGACGCCAGCGATCTCGAGATGGGCAGACAGACCTCCGAGGACTGTCTTTCGCTCAACGTGTGGACGCCCCCGCCGTCGGAGAAGAAGCGCGCCGTCATGGTGTGGATTCACGGTGGCGCCTTCATCAACGGCAGCAGCGGCATCTACGACTCGCGCTGGCTGGCCTCCCGCGGCGACGTCGTCGTCGTCACGGTGAACTACCGGCTCGGGGCGTTGGGCTTCCTCGCCCACCCGTCCCTCGGGCCACCCGGCGCCGTCGGCAACTACGGGCTCTCCGATCAGCAGGCCGCGCTGCGGTGGGTGCGCGACAACATCGCCAACTTCGGCGGCGACCCGGACGCCGTTACCATCGCAGGCGAATCGGCGGGCGGCATGTCGGTGTGCGACCACCTCGTCGCCCCGGGGTCCGAGGGCCTCTTCCGGGCGGCGATCATTCAGAGCGGGCCCTGCCAGGCGCAGCTCCCGTTGCCCGAGGCGCAGCGGGCCAGCGTCGACTACGCGCGCGACGCCGGCTGCGAGGACGTGCGCACCGTCGCCGCGTGCCTACGCGCGCTTCCGGCCGAGAAGCTGCGAAAACCCGTGTGGTACTACCGCATCGGCGACGACGCGTTGAGTGGTCCCGTCACGGGGACCAAGGTCCTCCCCGTGGATCCGATGAAGGAGATCGTCGAGGGCCGCGCCGCGAAGGTGCCCGTGCTGATCGGCACCAACCACGACGAGTTCACGTTGTTCGTGGCGCTGGAGTACCTCCGGTTGAAGACGCCGTACACCGAGGCGCAGTATCCGCAGCTGCTCTCCCAGACCTTCGGCCGTGACGCCGCCGCCGTGGCCACGCACTATCCGTTGGCCCGCTACGGGGGCAGCGTGCCGCTCGCGTACTCGGCGGCCGTCACCGACGGGGTCTTCGCCTGCCCGGCGGACCGGATGACCGAAGGCTTCGCCAAGACGGACTCGGTGTACGCCTACCAGTTCGACGACCGAGGCGCACCGGCACCGGAAGCCTTGCGCACGTTGCCCTTTCCGGTCGGTGCCAGCCACTCGCTCGAGCTTCGGTACCTCTTCGACATCGGCGGCGCCCAACCGCTGGACCCCGACCAACGCGTGCTGTCCGATCAGATGATCGACGCCTGGAGTCAGTTCGTCCGCGACGGACACCCCGGCGACGACTGGCCCGCCTTCGACGCCGAGGAAAAGCGGTTGTCGTTGCGGCCCGGCGGGAGCAAGGTGGTGACCGACTTCGACCAGTCGCGTCAATGCCCGTTCTGGGCCGGCCTGAAGGAGTGACCCATGCCGACACCCGATGCGGCGGCGTTCACGCTGGCATGGACGCGGGCGTGGAACGACCACGACGTGGAGGCGGTGCTCGACCACTTCCACGACGACGTCGTCTTCACCTCACCCGTCGCCGCGCGGGTGATCCCGGAGAGCGGGGGAGTGGTCCGCGGCAAGACGGCACTGCGCGACTACTGGCTCACCGCGCTCCGTGTCCTGCCCGACCTGCGCTTCGAGGTCGTGGACGTCTATCGGGGTGAGTCGCTACTGGTGATCAACTACCGCAACGAACGTGGCGGTCTGGTCAACGAGGTGCTGATGTTCGACGGCGACCTGGTCCGCGAGGGACACGGCACCTATCGGGAGTGAGCCACGGGGACGTTGGCCGCCAAGAACGACAGCTGGTCGGCGACGACGGTCGAGCCCAGTAGTCGGTGGTCAGTCCCGGTGGTCAGGCGGGCGTCACCCAGGTGGTGATGTCGGCGTGCACGACCTCGACGCCGTGTCGGTCCACGACGCTGACCGGTATCACCAGCTCGGTGCCCTCGGTCATGGCGCGGAAGTCCGGCGGCTCGACCGTGGCCGTCGCCCGCAGCGACGTCGTCGCCTTGGCCAGGTACTCGACGGACATCGCCTTCGGGATCCAGCGGTGCGTGGTGGGGACGGTCGCCTCCATCAGCATGCCCATCGCCATCTCGGCGGCGTTGCACGACGCGATGGCGTGGACCGTCGCCAAGTGGTTGTGGACGAAGAACCACTTCGGCACCGTGACCTCGGCCAACCCCGGCTCCATCCGCACCACGTGGGGCAGCACCGACGCGAAGTACGGCACCCGCGCCATGGCTGCGGCGGAGAACAGTCGGCTTCCGCCCGGGCGCCCGGAGAGTCGCCTCCACATGCGGTAGGTGGCCGTCGGCGACGTCGGGGCGGTGGGCATGAAGCGCTACCTTACTCTGGAGTAAGGACACAGCGGCGACGCCGCGACGCCGAGCGTGACGCCGCCGCGAGGATTCCGCCCCATGGCCGCAGTGGCGTCACGTTGGGCGCCCGTGAAAGGGTGGAGCCAGCCGTCGATGACCACCGCAGATTCCCGCGCGACCAGGAATTTGGAGCACACGGGGATCTGAGGCATACTGTTCGGGTTGCCTTGAGCCGGGGCGATGCTTGATTTAGAGCATGCCTGGCTTAGGCGACCGACCAGCGCCCTTACCGGCGCGTCCGGTCCCCACCTCGACTGCGGCGGATTTTAGACGCAGGCGAGTGTGCGCGAAGGCGACACGCCCGAGCGCGGGGGTCGGTGGACCACAGACAGGTAAACAGCGGCGGCATAGCCAGCGCGCTACCCAACGGGTAGAGCGCACGAAGACCAGGCCCATTCAGTGGGCCCGTTAATAGTGAGGTAGGACAAGCGTGGCGGGACAAAAGATCCGCATCAGGCTCAAGGCCTATGACCACGAGGCGATCGATGCCTCGGCGCGCAAGATCGTCGAGACGGTCACCCGTACGGGCGCGAGCGTCGTTGGCCCGGTGCCGCTGCCGACGGAGAAGAACATCTACTGCGTCATCCGCTCGCCGCACAAGTACAAGGACTCGCGGGAGCACTTCGAGATGCGCACCCACAAGCGCCTTATCGACATCCTCGACCCGACGCCGAAGACCGTTGACGCACTCATGCGCATCGATCTGCCGGCGAGCGTCGACGTCAACATCCAGTAGGAGAGACCAGAACCAATGGCACGCAAAGGCATTCTGGGCACCAAGCTGGGCATGACGCAGGTGTTCGACGAGAACAACAAGGTCGTCCCAGTCACGGTCGTCAAGGCCGGTCCCAACGTGGTGACCCGTATCCGCACCACCGAGCGCGACGGCTACAGCGCCGTGCAACTCGCCTACGGCGAGATCAGCCCGCGCAAGGTCAACAAGCCGGTCACCGGTCAGTACGCCGCGGCGGGCATCAACCCCCGCAGGCACCTGGCCGAACTCCGGTTCGACGAGGCGACCACCGCCGACTTCGAGGTTGGTCAGGAACTGACCGCCGAGATCTTCGCCGACGGCAGCTACGTCGACGTCACCGGCACGTCCAAGGGCAAGGGCTTCGCGGGCACCATGAAGCGTCACGGCTTCAAGGGCCAGGGCGCCTCGCACGGCGCGCAGGCAGTGCACCGCAGGCCCGGCTCGATCGGTGGCTGCGCCACCCCGGGTCGCGTCTTCAAGGGCACTCGCATGTCCGGCCGGATGGGCAGTGACCGCATCACGACCCAAAATCTGAAGGTGCACAAGGTCGACGCCGAGAACGGTGTCCTGTTGATCAAGGGCGCCATCCCCGGCCGCAACGGCGGACTCGTCGTAGTTCGCACTGCGATCAAACGAGGTGAGAAGTAATGGCTGACAAGACGATTGACGTCCGTACGCCGGATGGCAAGACCGACGGCACCGTCGACCTGCCCGCCGCGCTGTTCGACGCCGAGCCCAACATCGCCCTGATGCACCAGGTGGTGACGGCTCAGCTGGCCGCCAAGCGCCAGGGCACGCACTCGACCAAGACTCGCGCCGAGGTCTCCGGTGGCGGCAAGAAGCCGTACCGCCAGAAGGGCACCGGCCGCGCCCGTCAGGGTTCGACGCGGGCACCGCAGTTCACCGGCGGTGGCATCGTGCACGGCCCGAAGCCGCGCGACTACAGCCAGCGGACCCCGAAGAAGATGATCGCCGCGTCGCTGCGCTCCGCTCTCTCCGACCGGGCCCGCAACGACCGGATCATCGCGGTCACCGAATTGATCAGCGGCCAGACGCCGTCGACCAAGGCCGTCAAGGCGTTCCTCGAAACGCTGGTGACCAACCAGCGCAAGGTGCTGATCGTCATCGGCCGGACCGACGAGATCGGTTCCAAGAGCGTGCGCAACCTGCCGGATGTTCGAGTGATCTCGCCGGATCAGCTCAACACCTACGACGTGCTCGACGCCGATCACCTGGTGTTCAGCGTGGAGGCATTGAACGCCTACATCGAGGCGCACACCTCCGACAAGGAAGAGGTAACGGCGTAGTGGCTACCATCACTGACCCCCGCGACATCATCCTGGCGCCGGTGATCTCCGAGAAGTCCTACGGGCTGATCGAAGACAACACCTACACGTTCGTGGTGCACCCGGATTCGAACAAGACGCAGATCAAGATCGCTATCGAGAAGATCTTCAGCGTCAAGGTCGATTCGGTGAACACGTTGAACCGCCAGGGCAAGCGCAAGCGCACCCGTGCCGGGTTCGGTCAGCGCAAGAGCACCAAGCGCGCGATCGTCACCCTGTCCGCAGGTAGCAAGCCAATCGACCTGTTCGGAGCACCGGCCTAACCGCCGGCGGGAAGCACAGAGGACTAGACAGACATGCCTTTACGCAAGTACAAGCCGACGACCCCCGGTCGTCGCGGGTCCAGCGTCTCCGATTTCGCCGAGGTCACTCGGTCGACTCCGGAGAAGTCGCTGATTCGCCCGCTGCACAGCACCGGTGGTCGTAACGCACACGGACGCATCACCACTCGGCACAAGGGTGGCGGCCACAAGCGCGCCTACCGCGTGATCGACTTCCGTCGCCACGACAAGGACGGCGTCGACGCCAAGGTCGCGCACATCGAGTACGACCCCAACCGCACCGCGAACATCGCGCTGCTGCACTACGTCGACGGCGAGAAGCGCTACATCATCGCGCCGCAGGGACTGTCGCAGGGCGATCGCATCGAGCAGGGGCCGAACGCCGACATCAAGCCCGGCAACAACCTGCCGCTGCGCAACATCCCCGCCGGTACCGTCATCCACGCCGTGGAGCTGCGACCGGGCGGTGGCGCCAAGATGGGCCGCTCCGCCGGTGTCAGCATCCAGCTGCTCGGCAAGGAAGGCACCTACGCCACGCTGCGTATGCCCAGTGGTGAAATCCGCCGCGTCGACGTGCGCTGCCGCGCCACCGTCGGCGAGGTCGGCAACGCCGAACAGGGCAACATCAACTGGGGCAAGGCCGGACGTATGCGGTGGAAGGGCAAGCGCCCGACCGTCCGTGGTGTCGTGATGAACCCGGTCGACCACCCGCACGGCGGTGGCGAGGGCAAGACCTCCGGTGGCCGTCACCCGGTCAGCCCGTGGGGCAAGCCCGAAGGCCGCACCCGCAAGAACAAGCCGAGCGACAAGCTCATCGTCCGACGCCGGCGCACCGGCAAGAACAAGCGCTAGGAGTATCCAGCGATGCCACGCAGCCTGAAGAAGGGCCCGTTCGTCGACGACCATCTTCTGAAGAAGGTCGACGTCCAGAACGAGAAGAACACCAAGCAGGTCATCAAGACCTGGTCCCGTCGGTCGACCATCATCCCCGACTTCATCGGTCACACGTTCGCCGTCCACGACGGTCGCAAGCACGTGCCGGTGTTCGTCTCGGAGTCCATGGTCGGTCACAAGCTGGGCGAGTTTGCCCCGACCCGGACCTTCAAGGGTCACATCAAGGACGACCGGAAAGCGAAGCGGCGGTAATGACCACGACGATTGAGTATCCGTCCGCGGTTGCCAAGGCGCGCTTCGTGCGTGTCTCGGCATCCAAGGCGCGCCGTGTAATCGACCTGGTGCGCGGCAAGTCCGTCGCCGAGGCGCTCGACATCCTGCGGTGGGCACCACAGCAGGCCAGCGAGCCCGTCGCCAAGGTCATCGCGAGTGCTGCCGCCAACGCGCAGAACAACGACGGCCTGGACCCGGCGACCCTCGTGGTCGCCGCCATCACCGCCGACGAGGGCCCGACCGCCAAGCGCATCCGGCCGCGCGCCCAAGGGCGTGCGTTCCGAATCCGCAAGCGCACCAGCCACATCACGGTGATCGTCGAAAGTCGTCCCCCGAAGGTGCGCGGCACCAAGGGTGCGTCGTCCTCGGCGTCGACCCGGGCGCGTCGCGCACAGGGCAGCAAGGCAGCCGCCACTGCTCCCGCCACGAAGGCACCTGCCACGAAGGCGGCCGCCACCAAGGCGACGCCCGAAACGGCTTCTGAGACTTCTGATTCGAAGGGAGGCTCGGAGTAGTGGGCCAGAAGATCAATCCCCACGGCTTCCGCCTCGGCATCACCACCGACTGGAAGTCCCGCTGGTACGCAGACAAGCAGTACTCGGAGTACGTCAAGGAAGACGTCGCGATCCGTCGCCGGCTCTTCGCGCCGTTCGTCATTCCCGGCGAGCGCAACGTCGAGTTGGAGCGCGCAGGCGTCGCCAAGGTGGAGATCGAGCGCACCCGTGACCGGGTTCGCGTTGACATCCACACCGCCCGCCCCGGCATCGTCATCGGTCGTCGCGGCGCGGCAGCCGACAGCATCCGCGGCACGCTGGAGAAGCTGACCGGCAAGCAGGTTCAGCTGAACATCCTCGAGGTCAAGAGCCCCGAGTCGGTGGCCCAGCTGGTCGCCCAGGGTGTGGCCGAACAGCTCAGCAACCGCGTGGCCTTCCGTCGTGCCATGCGCAAGGCGATTCAGTCCGCCATGCGTCAGCCGAACGTCAAGGGCATCCGGGTGCAGTGCTCGGGTCGCCTCGGCGGCGCCGAGATGAGCCGCTCGGAGTTCTACCGCGAAGGTCGGGTGCCGCTGCACACGCTGCGCGCAGACATCGACTACGGCCTCTACGAGGCCAAGACCACCTTCGGTCGCATCGGCGTGAAGGTCTGGATCTACAAGGGCGACGTCGTCGGTGGCAAGCGCGAGCTGGCCGCCCCGGCGCCCGCAGGCGCAGAGCGTCCGCGGCGTGACCGCCCCACCGGAGCCACCCGTCCGCGCCGCAGTGGCGCCTCGGGCACCACGGCGACGAGCACCGAAGCTGGTCGTGCCGCAAGCGAGGAAACCCCCGCCGCCGACACGTCCGCCGCTGATACGTCCGCTGCACCCGAAGCCGTTGCGGCTCCGGTGGCAGCAGAAAGCACGGAGAGCTAAACCATGTTGATTCCCCGCAAGGTAGCGCACCGCAAGCAGCACCACCCCCGGCAGCGTGGCATTGCCAGTGGCGGCACCTCGGTGAGCTTCGGCGACTACGGCATCCAGGCACTGGAGCACGCCTACGTCACCAACCGGCAGATCGAGTCCGCTCGTATCGCCATCAACCGGCACATCAAGCGTGGCGGCAAGGTGTGGATCAACATCTTCCCCGACCGCCCGCTGACCAAGAAGCCCGCCGAAACCCGCATGGGTTCCGGTAAGGGTTCGCCGGAGTGGTGGGTCGCGAACGTCAAGCCGGGTCGCGTTCTCTTCGAGATCAGCTACCCCGACGAGAAGGTCGCGAAGGAAGCGCTCACGCGCGCCATCCACAAGCTGCCGATCAAGGCACGCATCATCACCCGAGAGGAGCAGTTCTGATGGCAGTGGGAGTTTCGCCAGGAGAACTGCGCGAGCTGACCGACGAGGAGCTCACCGCACGGGTGCGCGAGTCGAAGGAAGAGCTGTTCAACCTTCGGTTCCAGACGGCGACCGGCCAGCTGGCCAACAACCGTCGGCTGCGCGTGGTGCGCCAAGAGATTGCACGCGTGTACACCGTGCTTCGTGAACGTGAGTTGGGTCTGGCCTCCGGACCCGTTGGTGAGGATTCGTAATGGCAGAGAACGAACAAGACGCGACGGCCGGTGCTCAGCACACCGCGCGCACGGAAAAGCCACGCGGCCAGCGCAAGACGCGCATCGGCTACGTGGTGAGCGACAAGATGCAGAAGACCATCGTCGTCGAGCTGGAGAACCGCTCCAAGCACCCGCT
The DNA here is from genome assembly GCA_006864685.1 of Mycolicibacterium hodleri. Classification (GTDB taxonomy): domain Bacteria; phylum Actinomycetota; class Actinomycetes; order Mycobacteriales; family Mycobacteriaceae; genus Mycobacterium; species Mycobacterium hodleri_B. Next base: position 117,916 of record VIFX01000013.1, read on the forward strand.
CTACGGCAAGATCATCCGGACCACGACCAAGGTCAAGGCCCACGACGAGAACGGCACCGCAGGTGTCGGTGACCGCGTCTCGCTGATGGAGACCCGGCCGCTGTCCGCGACCAAGCGCTGGCGCTTGGTCGAGGTGCTCGAACGCGCCAAGTAGTACCCGACGTTTTACGAAGGCCCCCGTACGCCCTGGCGTACGGGGGCCTTGTCGTTTTCCTCCGGCGTTGCTGTTGATTCTGGGCGGGGTGCGCCCATGACCTTGTACGACGATGTGGTTGGCGGCGTGGCAAACGCCACATACCGAAGCGCTGCAGTGTCGTAGCTGCTTAACATCGCTTAATCCCTAGATAGGCAACCGGCCATGCATCACGCGTGATGTTTACTCCGCCCGCTATGATGCCCTTGGCGTAGGGTCGGGAGATTAGCTCGACACAGAATCCAGGCACCGTGACGTCCGATGTCGAGGAAGGCGGGTCGGTGGTGGGCGGCAACGGAGTCCAATGGGACCTCGACGGTGAGCAATCCGATCTCGACGACGCCGTGACGGGCGAAGGCGTGGCGCCGTTCTTTCAGCCCATCGTCTCGCTGCCCTCGGGGTCGACCGTCGGATTCGAGGCTCTGGCGCGCTGGCCCCGGCAGCCTCATCTCGGTCCGCAAGAGGTCTTCGCCCACGCCGCCGCCACGCGGCAGGTCACCGAGCTCGACCGTGTCTGCATCGACAGATCGATTGCCGCCGCCCTGCGTGGCGGTTTGAGAGAGGGTGCGCTTCTCGGCGTGAACTCCGAGCCGGCGAGCGACTACACCGGTCGGGCCGACAGCGAGTTCGTCCGGCGCGGACACGAGAAGTTCTCGTTGTTCTTCGAGCTCACCGAGCGCAACCTGCTCAAACACCTTCCGACACTGCTTCGAAAGGTCGCGGCGCTTCGCGCCGACGGCATCGCGATCGCGCTCGACGACGTAGGTGACAACCCAGAGTCGTTGGCACTCTTGGACATCGTGTCCCCAGATGTCATCAAGCTGGCCAACAAGCTGATTCAGGATCCCGCGAGCGCCGACACTGCGAAGACCGGCGCCGCCATCATGGCCCACAGAGAGCGCCGGGGAGCGCTGATCGTCGCCGAGGGCATCGAAACCGACGAGCACCTCGAGCAGGCAATGGCTTGGGGCGCAACCCTTGGACAGGGTTTCCTGTTCGGCAGGCCGAGTCCGCTGCTGCCGTACGCGCCGACGAACACCTGGTCGTCGCCCGCACTCCGGGCGCGTGCGCGTACGTCGTTCCACAGTCCGTTCGACGCGGTGGCAGGCGACCCGGGGATGCGGACGGCGCGGAAGCCGACGCTGTGGGCGATCTCGCGGTATCTGGAGGAGCAGGCGCTCCACAGCAGCGACACCCCGATGGTCTTGACTGCCCTCCAGAACGGTGCGAACTTCGGACTACCCACCCGGCGCCGCTACGCAGCACTCGCCGCGACCAGCCCACTGGTGGCCGTCTTCGGCGCCAACTTCACCCCGGATCAGCCAGCCGAGATTCGCGTCGTCAGGCACGACGCGTCCGATGCGCTGAGCTCACAGTGGGTGGTGGTGACGCTCGGTCCACACGTCGCCGCCGCACTGGTCGCACGCGAGCGCGGCGGCCAAGCCGCGGCATGCGACGAGGACCGTGAGTTCGACTTCGTCATCACCCACGACCGTGCCGTCGTCACCGCGGTGGCGTCGTCCCTGTTGAATCGGATCCGGTAGTGCGTCCACCCCTGCGACGTCATGGTCATCCGGACTGCTGATCGCGATGGCGAACTCCGACTTCACCGACGACCACGACGGAGCGACCCGTCGTAACGGTCGCACCGCCGAGGGGCGCGGCCACTTCACCGACGCATCGTTTCGCCGCCTGGTCGACAAGAGTCCCGACGGCATCGTCGTGCACCGGGACGGTCGTGTGGTCTATGCCAACCAGACGGTGGTGCGGTGGGTGGGAGCCCAGTATGCCGACCAGGTGCTCGGGCAGCCGCTCACCGAATTCATCCATTCCGACTCGATCGAGTCGGTGCTCACGCGGATGGCGGCGCTGCGTCACGACGGCGACGTCACCAGGGCGTCGGAGGGAGTGCTGTTGCGTCTCGACGGCACGACGCTCGACGTCGAGGCGGTTACCACCCTGGGGACGTGGGAGGGGGCACCCGCCTATCACGTCACGCTGCGTGACCTGACATTCGTGCGCACCGCGCAGCGGAGTCTGCGGTACCAGGCGACGTTGGTCGACAGGGTGGACGTCGCGATCATCGCGACGACGGTGACCGGCCTGGTGACCAAGTGGAATCGGGCCGCCGAAATCGTCTACCAGCGTCCCGCGTCCAGTGCGCTGGCCATGCCGATCGGTGACGCCGTCGGCGCGACGTTCGACCCCGCGGCCGTCGTCGAGGGCGGCGGCACGGTGCTCTCCACCCACCGCACGGCGGACGGTCAACCGGTCATCGTCCGAGTGTCGGTGTCGGCCCTCGACAGCGGTTACGTCTTGGTGTGCACCGACGAGACCAAATCCCATGGAGTGGAACGCCTTCTGCGCAGGATCGTCAACTCCCTCGACGAGGGCATCCTGGTCGTCGACGGGTCGGGCCGCGTCACGTCGGTCAATCCGGCTGCCGAGCGGATCCTCGGGGTGTCTGCCGCGGCGCTCGTCGAGGGTGACGGACGTGCGGTCCACGGAATCCCCATGTACGACGTGAGCCGCCATCCCATCGACCCGCAGGACCACCCCGTCGCGCAGACCCTCCGGACCGGACGACCGTTTCACGGGTCGATCATCGGAATCGACCGACCCGACGGCCGGCGGACGTGGCTGCGGGTGAGTTGCCGGCCGCTCGACAGCGACGAGCGCCACGGCACGGCCATTCTGGTGTCGTTCTCCGACATCACCGCCGAGCAGGTGGCCCGTGAACGGCTCACCTATCGCGCCACCCACGACGCCCTCACCGGCCTGCCCAACCGGGCCGCGATCCTCAACCAGATCGCCGAATCGCTTCGCGCGCAAGGCGATCACCGGCTCGGCGCGGTGCAGTTCATCGACCTCGACAACCTCAAGGCCATCAACGATTCGCTCGGCCACGACTGTGGTGACGAGCTGCTGCAGAGCGTCGCACGGTGCCTTCGTGCATCCGTCGGACCCAACGACGTCGTCGGCCGGCTCGGCGGGGACGAATTCGTCACCCTCGTCGCAGGTGACGTGAGCACCGCCGAGATCGCCTCGTACGTCGCCCGACTGGAGCGCAATCTCGCCGAACCGATGCGGCTCGGGGCGGCGACCATCCGCACCCAGGCCAGCATCGGGGTCACCCTGGTGGCACCGGAGGACGAACGCACTGCCATCGAGATCCTGCGCGACGCGGACGCGGCGATGTACGCGACCAAGGCCAAGCGGCGGCGTGGCTACGGCAAGCCACCCGAGGGCGGTCCCCGCTAGCACCCGGTCACCCGCGAGGCGCCGTCGGGCAACGCGGTCTGCGACGCCGGCAAGACGGTCGCCGCGCCCAACTGGCAGTGTCGTCAATATGTCGGCCCCTTGGTGGGAACCGGGTGTACTCTCCTGGCGATCGTCGAGACCAGGCGATTCACCGACCTGGATGGGGCGCCATGACGGAGTTCAACGGCAAGATCGAGCTCGACATCCGCGATTCCGAGCCGGACTGGGGTCCCTACCAAGCTCCCACGGCGCCGCCGGGAGCCCCCAACGTCCTCTATCTGGTGTGGGACGACACCGGCATTGCGACATGGGACTGTTTCGGCGGACTCGTCGAGATGCCCGCGATGAGCCGCATCGCGGAACGGGGAGTGCGCCTCTCCCAGTTCCACACCACCGCGCTGTGCTCCCCGACCAGGGCCTCGCTGCTCACCGGCCGCAACGCCACCACCGTCGGCATGGCCACCGTCGAGGAGTTCACCAACGGCTTCCCCAACTGCAACGGACGCATTCCCGAGGACACCGCATTGCTCTCGGAAGTGCTCGCCGAACGGGGTTACAACACCTACTGCGTCGGCAAGTGGCACCTGACCCCGCTCGAAGAGTCGAATCTTGCTGCCACCAAACGGCATTGGCCGTTGAGTCGTGGGTTCGAACGCTTCTACGGATTCATGGGCGGCGAGACCGACCAGTGGTACCCGGAGTTGGTGTACGACAACCATCCCGTCGCCCCGCCAGCCACTCCCGAAGACGGCTACCACCTCTCGAAGGACCTGGCCGACAAGACCGTCGAGTTCATTCGCGACGCCAAGGTGATCGCCCCCGACAAGCCGTGGTTCAGCTACCTGTGCCCCGGCGCAGGCCACGCGCCGCACCACGTCTTCAAGGAGTGGGCCGACAAGTACGCCGGTCGATTCGACATGGGGTACGAGGCCTACCGCGAAATCGTCCTGGAGAATCAGAAGCGCCTTGGCATCGTGCCGCCAGAAACCGAGTTGTCGCCCGTCAACCCGTATCTCGACGTCAAGGGGCCCAACGGCGAAGCCTGGCCCTACCAGGACACCGTCCGGCCGTGGGACACCCTCAACGACGAAGAGAAGCGGCTGTTCAGCCGGATGGCCGAAGTATTCGCCGGCTTCCTGTCCTACACCGACGCTCAAATCGGCCGGGTGCTCGACTATCTCGAGGAATCGGGTCAGCTCGACAACACCATCATCGTGGTCATCTCCGACAACGGCGCCAGCGGTGAAGGCGGCCCCAACGGATCGGTCAACGAGGTCAAGTTCTTCAACGGCTACGTCGACACCGCCGAGGAAAGCCTGCGGTTCTACGACCAGCTCGGCAGCCCCGAGACGTACAACCACTACCCGATCGGGTGGGCGATGGCGTTCAACACGCCGTACAAGTTGTTCAAGCGCTACGCCTCCCACGAGGGCGGCATCGCCGACACCGCAATCATCTCTTGGCCCGACGGAATCGACGCCCACGGCGAAGTTCGCGACCACTACGTCAACGTCTGCGACGTCACCCCGACGATCTACGACCTGCTGAACATCGCCCCGCCCGACCAGGTTCGCGGAATCGCGCAGAAGCCGCTCGACGGCGTGAGTTTCAAGGCCGCCCTTGCCGATTCGAGTGCCGACACCGGTAAGACCACGCAGTTCTACACGATGCTGGGCACCCGGGGCATCTGGCACGACGGCTGGTTCGCCAACACCGTGCACGCCGCCAGCCCGTCGGGCTGGTCGCACTTCGACAAGGACCGCTGGGAGCTCTTCCACATCGAGGCCGACCGCAGCCAGTGCCACGACCTGGCAGCCGAGCATCCCGACAAACTCGAGGAGCTCAAGGCGCTGTGGTTCGCCGAGGCCGCCAAGTACAACGGGCTCCCGTTGGCCGACCTCGGGTTGATCGAAACCCTGAGCGGCTGGCGACCGTACCTCTCCGAAGGCCGCAAGACGTTCACCTACTACCCGGGGACCGCCGAAGTCGGCATCGGCGCGGCCGTCGAGCTCCGCGGCCAGTCGTTCTCGGCCCTCGTCGAGGTGACCGTCGACACCGCGGATGCGGCGGGCGTGCTCTTCAAACACGGGGCAGGCCACGGCGGGCACGTGCTGTTCGTCGCGGACGGCCGCCTGCAGTACGTCTACAACTTCATGGGCGAAGACGAGCAACTGGTGTCCTCGCCCGACCAGATTCCCTTGGGCAGCCACGTGTTTGGCGTCAGCTACCAGAGGTCGGGCACGGTGGAGGGCAGTCACACCCCCCTCGGTGACGTCTCGCTGTTCGTCGACGACCAGACGGTCGCCACCAAGGCGGCAGTCCGCACGCACCCCGGCATGTTCGGCCTGGCCGGCGGGGGAGTGGCCGTCGGCCGCAACCCCGGCCAGGCGGTCTCGCAGGCGTACCAGGCGCCGTTCCCCTTCACCGGTGGGACCATCGCCAAGGTCGTCGTCGACGTCACCGGCACGCCGTACCGGGACGTGGAACGAGAACTGGCGCAGGCGTTCTCCAAGGACTGACGCCAGGCATACCCTGAACGACATGCTGACGGAGCTGATCGAGCTGCCGGGCGGAGCGTTCGAGATGGGGTCGACGGCCTTCTACCCCGAGGAGACTCCCACCCACACGGCGACCGTCGGCGCCCTGGCGTTCGAACGGCACCCCGTGACCAACGCGCAGTACGCCCGATTCGTCGACGACACCGGATACGTCACGGTCGCAGAACGCCCTCTAGACCCGGAGGCCTATCCCGGGGTGGCCGAAGCAGACCTCGTGCCAGGCGCGCTGGTCTTCCGACCGACACCCGGTCCCGTCCACCTGGGGGACTGGCGGCAGTGGTGGGACTGGGCTCCGGCCGCGTCCTGGCGGCACCCCGAGGGGTTGGGCAGCACGGTCGACGATCGGCTCGACCATCCCGTCGTGCAGATCTCCTACTCCGACGCCGCCGCCTATGCCCGATGGGCGGGGCGTCGCCTGCCGACCGAGGCCGAATGGGAGTACGCGGCCCGCGGCGGCGCGTCGACGACGTACCCCTGGGGAGACGACGTCGCACCGAACGGCGAGCTGATGGCCAATACCTGGCAGGGCCGCTTCCCGTACCGCAACGACGGCGCCAACGGATGGTTCGGCACCTCGCCGGTGGGGGAGTTTCCGCCCAACGGCTTCGGCCTGGTCGACATGATCGGCAACGTGTGGGAGTGGACGTCGACGAGGTACACGATGCGGCACCGGCGGGCAGGAGCGGAGCGACCGGGGGATGAGCACCGGGAAGCATGGGCGTCGGAGAAGGCGTGTTGCACGCCGTCCCACGAACCCGACCCGAGCGTGAACCAGACGCTCAAGGGTGGGTCCCACCTGTGCGCACCGGAGTACTGCCACCGCTATCGGCCCGCCGCACGGTCGTCGCAATCGCAGGACAGCGCCACCGTTCACATCGGATTTCGCTGCGTGGCCGACGCCTGATCGGCACATACTGTGCCGATGCGAGTTCTGGTGCTGGCAGCCGCGGTCGTCACCGTCGGAGTGACGGGCGGCTGCACCGAGACCAGCGCCGGTCACCCGGTGGCAGGCCCGACCTCATCCCGGCAGGCCGCCATGACCACGATCACCAGCCCGGCCACCAGCCCGTCCACCACCGAGGAGATGCCGGCGATGGGCGTGACGACCACCCTGCCCGACACCGTCCCGCCGGACGCCCTGGTCTGCCTGCCGACCGCGACGCCGGGGACGCCGGCCACGGCCCAGATCGACGACCCGTCCGCCCCGAGGATCGTCGTCGCGATGCCCGCGGGCTGGACCGCCGCGCCGGCGGCCACCGGTCTGACGCTGACCGGACCCGACGGCATGACCGGCACCGTCACGGTCGCCAAGACCGCACTCGACCCCACCGCCGCCTTCGAGAAGTACACCGACGACGTCTCCGACCAGGCCCCCATCAGCAGCGTCAGCGTGCTCCCCGCGGAAATCTGCGGCTACAGCGGCCAGCAGCTCAAGGGTGTGCTGTCGGGCGGACAGGCAGGCAAGCAGGTCTACGAGGACCGCATCGTGCACGTCTGGACCAACGACGGCGACTACCTGATAGTCGTTCACGTCGCCGCGGCGGAGACGTCTCCGGCGTTCGACGCGGCGGCTGAGACGCTGACCGCGGACTTCCCGATCACCCTTCCCTGAAGGGGTCGTCGAGAACGGTTTTGAGCAGCGATTTGGTTCGTTGCCCCTGCGCCCCTACTATGTAGGGGTTGCCCTGGGCAGACCTCGGTGGTCGCTTTCGAAAGTGAGCGGAAACCCTGCGTGCCCTTCGGCAACGAAGACCGCGCATGTCGAGCAGTTTCGTGCTGTTCGTCGTGCAATCGATTCGAGGAGATCTAGTGATTCAGCAGGAATCGCGGCTCAAGATCGCCGACAACACGGGCGCCAAGGAGATCTTGTGCATTCGCGTACTCGGTGGCTCGGGTAGGCGTTACGCCGGAATCGGCGATGTCATCGTGGCGACCGTCAAGGACGCCATCCCCGGTGGCAACGTCAAGAAGGGTGAGGTCGTCAAGGCCGTCATCGTGCGCACCGTCAAGGAGCGCCGGCGCGCCGACGGCAGCTACATCAAGTTCGACGAGAACGCCGCCGTCATCATCAAGCCCGACAACGACCCGCGCGGAACCCGCATCTTCGGGCCGGTTGGCCGCGAGCTGCGCGAGAAGCGCTTCATGAAGATCGTCTCGCTGGCTCCGGAGGTGCTGTAAATGAAGGTGCACAAGGGTGACACCGTCCTGGTCGTCGCTGGCAAGGACAAGGGAGCCAAGGGCAAGGTCCTCGTCGCCTACCCGTCGCGCGAGAAGGTTCTCGTCGAAGGCGTGAACCGGATCAAGAAGCACACCGCGGTGTCGCAGAACGAGCGTGGCGCGTCCTCGGGCGGCATCGTCACGCAGGAGGCCCCGATCCACGTGTCCAACGTGATGGTGGTCGACTCCGACGGCAACCCCACCCGGATCGGCTACCGCCGTGACGAAGAGACCGGCAAGAACGTCCGGGTGTCGAAGAAGAACGGCAAGGACATCTGAGCATGACTACCGCAGAAACCACCGAAAAGACCCTTCCTCGTCTCAAGCAGCGCTACCGCGACGAAATCAAGGGCGCGCTCAACGAGCAGTTCGCCTACGACAACGTCATGCAGATCCCCGGCGTGGTCAAGGTCATCGTCAACATGGGTGTCGGCGACGCCGCCCGCGACGCGAAGCTGATCAACGGCGCAGTCACCGACCTGCAGCTGATCACCGGCCAGAAGCCCGAGATCCGCAAGGCCCGCAAGTCCATCGCCCAGTTCAAGCTTCGCGAGGGAATGCCCATCGGCGCCCGCGTGACGCTGCGCGGCGACCGCATGTGGGAGTTCCTCGACCGGCTGGTCTCGATCAGCCTCCCGCGTATCCGCGACTTCCGCGGCCTGTCGCCCAAGCAGTTCGACGGCAGCGGCAACTACACCTTCGGTCTGACCGAGCAGTCGGTGTTCCACGAGATCGACGTGGACAGCATCGATCGTCCGCGCGGCATGGACATCACCGTCGTCACGTCGGCGACCAACGACGACGAAGGCCGGGCGCTGCTGCGTGCGCTGGGCTTCCCGTTCAAGGAGAACTGAGCAGATGGCAAAGAAGGCGCTGGTCAACAAGGCCAACAAGAAGCCGAAGTTCAAGGTGCGCGGTTACACGCGTTGCAACAAGTGTGGACGTCCGCACGCGGTCTTCCGCAAGTTCGGCCTGTGCCGCATCTGCCTTCGGGAGATGGCGCACGCCGGCGAATTGCCCGGTGTCCAGAAGTCCAGCTGGTAACCCCCTAACCAATAGACATAACTAGGAAAGCACGCGATAGGCCCCCAAGGGTTTTCAACCCGGCGGGAACCGTCGCGAGGAAGGTGAGCTGGCTGTCATGACCATGACGGACCCGATCGCAGACTTCTTGACACGTCTGCGCAACGCCAATTCGGCGTACCACGACGAGGTGACCCTGCCTCACTCGAAGATCAAGGTGCACATTGCCGAGATCCTCAAGGAGCAGGGCTACATCACCGACTTCCACACCGAGGATGCTCGGGTTGGCAAGGCGCTCGTGGTGCAACTCAAGTACGGACCCAGTCGCGAACGCAGCATTGCGGGCCTCAAGCGGGTCTCCAAGCCCGGCCTGCGCGTGTACGCGAAGTCAACCAACTTGCCCCGCGTTCTCGGTGGCCTCGGCGTGGCGATCATCTCCACGTCCTCGGGTCTGCTGACCGACCGTCAGGCAGCTCGACAAGGCGTGGGCGGCGAAGTCCTCGCCTACGTCTGGTAGGGGAAGAAGACATGTCACGCATTGGAAAGCAGCCGGTCCCGGTTCCATCCGGGGTCGACGTCACGATCAACGGACGGAACGTCTCCGTCAAGGGACCCAAGGGCACCCTGACGCTGGACATCTCCGAGCCGATCACGGTCGACCGCGGTGACGACGGTGCCATCGTCGTCACCCGTCCCGACGACGAGCGTCGCAGCCGTTCGCTGCACGGTCTGTCTCGGACGCTGGTCGCCAACCTGGTCACCGGTGTGACCGAGGGCTACACCACGAAGATGGAGATCTTCGGTGTTGGTTACCGCGTCGCACTCAAGGGCAAGACCCTCGAGTTCGCGCTGGGCTACAGCCACCCGGTCATCATCGAGGCCCCCGAGGGCATCACGTTCGCGGTGGAGACGCCCACCAAGTTCTCGATCACCGGCATCGACAAGCAGCAAGTCGGCCAGATTTCGGCGAACATTCGCCGCCTGCGTCGCCCGGACCCGTACAAGGGCAAGGGCGTTCGCTACGAAGGCGAGCAGATCCGCCGCAAGGTCGGAAAGACGGGTAAGTAAGCCATGGCCAACACGAAAACTGATACGGCAGCTCCCAAGCGGAAGCCGTTGGGACAGAGCGTCTCCGAGACCCGTCGGGTTTCCCGGCTGCGTCGCCACACCCGGCTGCGCAAGAAGGTCGCGGGCACTCCCGAGCGTCCGCGCCTGATGGTCAACCGTTCCTCACGCCACATCCACGTGCAGTTGGTGGACGACCAGTCCGGCACCACGCTTGCGGCCGCGTCGTCCATCGAAGCCGACGTGCGTGCGGTCGAGGGTGACAAGAAGGCCCACAGCGTCCGCGTCGGACAGCTGATCGCGGAGCGCGCCAAGGCCGCAGGAGTGGACACCGTGGTCTTCGACCGCGGCGGCTACACCTACGGCGGACGCATCGCCGCGCTGGCTGACGCCGCCCGCGAGAGCGGACTGAAATTCTGATGAAGACTCGAAACGGAAGGACTGCCTGATGGCCGATCAGCCAACAGCAGGAACCGGAACCGGCGCCGGAACGACCGGTAGCCGACCCCCACGGGGCGGCGGCGGCGGTGGCGACCGTGACGGACGCGGTCGTCGTGACGACCGCGGTGGCCGTGGTGGCCGCGACGGCGGAGAGAAGAGCAACTTCCTCGAGCGCGTCGTCGCCATCAACCGCGTCTCCAAGGTGGTCAAGGGTGGTCGACGCTTCAGCTTCACCGCCCTGGTCATCGTCGGTGACGGCAACGGCATGGTCGGTGTCGGCTACGGCAAGGCCAAGGAAGTCCCCGCCGCGATCGCCAAGGGCGTCGAAGAGGCCCGCAAGAGCTTCTTCCGCGTTCCGCTGATCGGTGGCACCATCGTCCACCCCGTCCAGGGTGAGGCGGCCGCTGGTGTCGTCATGCTGCGTCCCGCCAGCGCAGGTACCGGCGTCATCGCCGGTGGCGCGTGCCGCGCGGTGCTGGAATGCGCAGGCGTGCACGACATCCTGGCCAAGTCGCTGGGCAGCGACAACGCGATCAACGTGGTTCACGCCACCGTTGCCGCGCTGAAGATGATCCAGCGCCCCGAAGAGGTCGCCGCACGTCGTGGCCTCTCGATCGAGGACGTCGCCCCGCCGAGCATGCTCAAGGCGCGACGTGAAAGCGAAGCGCTGGCCGCCGCGGCAGCGCGTGAAGGATCGGCATAGTCATGGCTGAACTGAAGATCACCCAGGTGCGAGGCACCGTCGGTGCGCGCTGGAGGCAGAAGGAGAGCCTGCGGAGTCTCGGACTTCGCAAGATCCGTCAGACCGTCGTCCGTGAGGACAACGCTCAGACGCGTGGCCTGCTCGCCGTCGTCAACCACCTCGTCACCGTCGAGGAGGCGTAATGACCATCAAGTTGCACGACCTGCGCCCAGCGCCCGGGTCGAAGAAGGCACGGACCCGCAAGGGTCGCGGTGAGGGCTCGAAGGGTAAGACCTCGGGCCGCGGCACGAAGGGCACCGGAGCCCGCAAGAACGTCCCGGTGGGCTTCGAGGGTGGGCAGATGCCCATTCACATGCGGCTGCCGAAGCTCAAGGGCTTCAAGAACCGGTTCCGCACGGAGTACGAAGTGATCAACGTCGGTGACGTCAACCGGCTCTTCCCCAACGGCGGCACCGTCGGAGTCGACGAGCTGGTCGCCGCTGGCGCGGTTCGCAAGAACAGCCTGGTGAAGATCCTCGGCGACGGCAAGATCGCCGTCAAGGTCGACCTGACCGCTCACAAGTTCAGTGGCAGCGCGCGCGAGAAGATCAGCGCCGCAGGCGGCTCGGTCACCGAGCTGTAGTTCCCACGACGCAAGAGCCCCCGCTTCGGCGGGGGCTTCTTGCGTTTTGAGGGGCAGCACACTTCCCGCGATGACGCGGGCAGACGGGCGCCCCGCGCGGCGTCGGTAGGCTCGTCTGCATGTTCAGCTTCCTGTCAGACGTCCCAGGTACCGACGAACTACGCGCGATCGTCCGCAAGGTCGACACTGCGCGCCACCACGGGGTGCCCAGCGGCGTCGTGCTGGAACTGGATCTGCAGTCGGTGCCCCAGGAGACGGGCGGCTTCGACCCCTTCGCCATGCTCAACGGCAACGGCAAGCCCCTGCTGCTGCGCGAGGCGGTCGCCGCCATCCGCCGCGCGGCCAAGGACGACCGCGTCTCGGCGTTGATCGCCCGCGTCCAGCTGCCCGCAGGCGCACCGGGTCCGGTGCAGGAGCTGCGCGAGGCCATCGTCGAATTCAGTGACGTCAAACCCTCGCTCGCGTGGGCCGAGACCTACCCGGGCATGATGTCGTACTACCTGGCGTCGGCGTTCCGCGAGGTCTGGATGCAACCGTCGGGCACCGTCGGGTTGGTCGGGTTCGCCACCAACGCGCTCTTCCTCCGTGAAGCGCTCGAAAAGGCCGGCATCCAAGCGCAATTCATCGCCCGCGGCGAATACAAGTCCGCCGCCAACATGTTCACCCAGGAGAACTACACCGACGCCCACCGGGAAGCCGACGGCAGGCTCATCCAAAGCCTGCACGACCAGGTGCTGACGGCGGTGGCCGCGTCCCGGCACGTCGACGTCGCCGACCTCGACGCGTTGGCCGACAAGGCGCCGCTGCTGCGCGACGACGCGGTCACCGGGCGGCTGGTCGACCGCATCGGCTTCCGCGACGAGGCGTACGCCCGCATCACCGAACTCGCTGGCGCACCGAATGTTTCGCCGGACGATCCAGACGCCCCGGCCCGGCTGTACCTGTCGCGCTACGCCCGCGCGGCCGGTGCGAGTTCTGTGCCGTCGCTGCCGGGCCGCAAGTCCAAGCCGGCCATCGCCGTGGTGACACTGGCCGGTCCGATCGTCAGCGGCCGCGGGGGACGCACGTTGTCGCCGATGGGCACATCGAGCGCCGGCGGCGACACGATCGCCGCGGCGCTGCGCGAGGCGGGCGCCGACGACGACGTCACCGCCGTGGTGCTGCGGGTCGACAGCCCCGGCGGCTCCGTCACCGGCTCGGAAACCATTTGGCGCGAAGTAGTTCGGCTGCGCGACGCGGGCAAGCCGATCGTGGCGTCGATGGGTGCCGTCGCCGCCTCGGGTGGCTACTACGTGTCGATGGCCGCGGACGCGATCGTCGCCAACGCGGGGACGCTCACCGGGTCGATCGGCGTGGTCACCGGCAAGCTGGTGGCCCGCGATCTCAAGGACCGTCTCGGCATCGGCTCGGATTCGGTGCGCACCAACAGAAATGCCGACGCCTGGTCCGTCAACGCACCGTTCACCGACGAGCAGCACGCCCAGGTCGAGGCCGAAGCCGACCTGTTCTACACCGACTTCGTGCAGCGCGTCGCCGACGGTCGGGGCATGACCGTCGAGGAGGTGGATGCCGTCGCCCGCGGACGGGTGTGGACCGGGGCCGACGCCTTGGACCGTGGCCTGGTCGACGAACTCGGCGGGCTCCGCACGGCGGTCGACCGCGCCAAGGTGCTCGCCGGCTTCGACGCCGACACCGAGGTCAAGGTCGTCCGACTGCCCGGCTCGTCGCTGATGGACGCGCTTCGCCCGAAGCCGTCGTCGCAGCCCGCCGCGGCGTCGTTGCCGGATGCGTTCGGCGCGCTCGTCGGACGGTCGGCAGCCGTTCTGCTGACGCAGGCCGAGCGATCGCTGACCGGGGTCAACGCGCTGTGGTTGGGGGACCAGCGCTTCTGATCCCTCGGCCTCAGCCCGTGAACACCGCCCTGACGTAGCTCAAATCGCCCATGATCTTGGACATCTCGTCGTCGGGGAACTCGAAGCCGTTGGCGGCGTAAGCCTCCCGGTTGGGCAACGCCGTGACCTCCCACCCGCGTTCACGGAGGTAGTCGACGGGGTTGTTCCGCTTGCCCTGATACACCAGGTCGGCCATCTCGATGTCGGAACCCAGCTGCTTGAGCCGATCCCTGAGGTGCTGGGACCGCTCGTCGGTGAACGCCGTCAGGTCGGGAACGTGCTCGGTGGCGAGACGGCTTCCCGGTGCCGACAGGGCGGTGATGGTGTCGAACAACGCATCCTGCGCTTGCGGGGGAAGGTAGATCAGCAGCCCCTCCGCGCTCCAGGACGTCGGCTGGGTGGGGTCGAAACCGCTGTCGGTCAACGCTTTCGGCCAATCCTCCCGCAGGTCGACGGAGACGGTTCGGTGGGTGGCCGTCGGCTTTGCGCCGATCCCTTGCAGCGTCCTCTGCTTGAACTCGACGACCTCCGGTTGGTCGACCTCGTAGACCACCGTGCCGTCCGGCCATGGAAGTCGGTAGCCACGGGCGTCGAGACCGGCGGCGAGGATCACGGCCTGCCGTACCCCGGCGGCGGCCCCGTCGAGGAACACCTCGTCGAAGAATCGCGTGCGAACCGCCATGCCCTCGGCCGCCCGACGGGGGGTGAAGGCCGGGTCGACGACGGTGAAGTCGACGTCACCGTCGAGCATCCTGGTGAACAGGTCCACGCCGACCGCCCGCACCAGTGGTTCGGCGTAGGGGTCGTCGATCAGCTTCTCGCGGTGACCAAGCGCGCGTTGTGCGGCGACCATCGTCGCGGTGGCCCCGACGCTGGAGGCCAGGTCCCAGCTGTCGCCGTCAGTTCTTGCCATGATGTCTCTCCTCTTGTCTCTATGCCAGTGTCGACGTCAGGTAGCCGGAGTTGCCGCCGAGCGTGGCGAGCTCGTCGTCGGGAAGTTGGAAGCCGTTGGCGGCGTAGGCCTCCGCGGTCGGGAGGATGGTGTTGCGCCACCCGTGCCTTGCCAGGTAGTCGGCGGCGCTGTTGCGCTCGCCGGTGTAGAACAACTCGGTCAGGTCGATCTCGGATCCCAGCCGCTTGGTGCGCTCGGTGAGCTTCTCGGCCCAATCGTCGGGAATCGAACTCAGGTCCATGTGCTCGGTCGCGATCCGACTGCCGGGGGCTGACAGCGAAGTGATGTCGTCGAACAATCGGTCCTGCGCCTCCGGCGGCAGGTAGACCAAGAGGCCCTCGGCGCTCCACGCCGTCGGGGCGGTGGGATCGAAACCCTTCTCCTTCAAGGCCTTCGCCCAGTCGTTGCGCAGGTCGACGGCCACGGTGCGGCGTTGCGCGGTGGGTTCGGCTCCGAGGTCGGCCAGCGTGCGGGTCTTGAATTCGATGACCTCCGGTTGGTCGATCTCGAAGACGACGGTCCCCGCGGGCCACGGCAGGCGGTAGGCCCTGGTGTCGAGACCCGAGGCGAGGATTACGGCCTGCCGAACCCCGGCTCGAGCCGCGTCGAGGAAGAAGTCGTCGAAGAACCGGGTCCGGACGGCCATCTGCTCGTTCATCGCCCGCCGGTTCAGCAGTGGATCGTCGTCGTCGGCGAGCGACTCGCCGTCGACGACCTTGACGAACATCTCCATGCCGACGGCGCGCACCAGCGGCTCGGCCCACGGGTCGTCGAGAAGCGCGTCGGGGCCCTGTGACGCCGTGGCGCGGGTGGCGGCCACCGCGGTGGCGGTGGCGCCGACACTCGAGGCCAGGTCCCAGCTGTCGTCAGCGGTGCGTGTCATGAAATGTCTCCTTCGAGGGTGGCGATGACGGATAGGGAATTGCGCAGGGCCGCGAGCGCCTCGGATTCGGGGAACTCCCGGCCGTAGTCGGCGAACACGTCGGGTCGGGGGCGGGCCGACACACTCCAGCCCTTCGCGGTGAGGTAGTCGACGACGGGCGTGCGCTCGCCGCCGTAGGCCAGGTCGGCGATGTTCACGTCGAAGCCGTGGGTCCGCCACTGGTCGGCCAGCGCGCCGGCGCGGCCGCCGAGCGCTGCGCCGCCGTCCGGGTGGTACTCGGTGGCGAGGCGACTGCCGGGTGCCGACACGGCGGTGATGTCGTCGAACAGACGGTCCTGCGCGTCGGGCGGGAGGTAGACGAGAAGGCCCTCGGCGCTCCACGCCGTCGGCGCCGTCGCGTCGAACCCGGCCGCCGTCAGCGCCGACGGCCAGTCGTCGCGCAGGTCGACCGCGACGGCACGGCGGTCGGCGGTGGGGGTGGCGCCGAGGTCGGCCATGGCCGCGGACTTGGCACCGAGCACCGCGGGTTGGTCGATCTCGAACACCGTCGTCCCCGCCGGCCACGGCAGCCGATAGGCCCTCGAGTCGAGACCCGACGCCAGGATCACCGCCTGCCGGACCCCGGCCCCGGCGGAATCCATGAAGAAATCGTCGAAGAACCGCGTCCGAACCCCCATGACCTCGGCCAGCATCCTGCCTGCGCCCTCGGATTCTTCGTCGAGGGCCAGTGTGCCGTCGACCAGCTTGATGAAGAACTCGATGCCGACGGCGCGAACAAGGGGAGCGGCGTAGGGGTCGTCGACGAGGGGGTCGGTTTCGCGCGAGGCCAGGGCGCGGCCGGCCGCGACCATCGTGGCCGTCGCCCCGACGCTGGACGCGAGGTCCCACTCGTCGCCGTCGAAACGCTTCGAGTCGGTATGGGTCATCCGTGCCTCCAACTATTAGTTAGCTGATGTAACGAGACGTTGGCGACTGTACGCTCTGAAGCTGAAGCGCCCATCAGGCCGCGTTCACGCCGATCGGATGAGGGTCCGACCGGCGGCAACTGTTACCCTCGTAGACTGTTCCAACGCGCGATTGCGCTGGCTGCAGGCACGCCTGCGCACCGGCTGACGGATCGCACAGGACTTACCCATAACGCGCTGGTTGGACCAGCCCCATCGGCACGCCGCGACTCTGTCCGGCTGCGCAGGAGGAAGAGTGCTTTCGGCTTTCATCTCGTCACTGCGGACGGCCGACCTCCGACGGAAGATTCTCTTCACCCTCGGCATCGTCATCCTCTACCGGGTCGGTGCCACGCTGCCGTCTCCTGGCGTGAACTACCCCAACGTGCAGCAGTGCATACAGCAGGTCCAGGGCGGTGACTCGGCGCAGATCTATTCGCTGATCAACCTGTTCTCCGGCGGCGCGCTGCTCCAACTCTCCGTATTCGCGGTCGGCGTGATGCCCTACATCACCGCCAGCATCATCGTGCAGCTGCTGACCGTGGTCATCCCGCGGTTCGAGCAACTGCGCAAGGAAGGCCAATCCGGCCAGGCCAAGATGACGCAGTACACCCGCTACCTCGCGGTGGCGCTGGCGCTGCTGCAGGGCACTTCGATCGTCGCGCTGGCTGCCAACGGTGGACTGCTGCAGGGCTGCACCCTCGACATCATCTCCAACTCGTCGATCTTCACCCTGGTCGTCATCGTGCTGGTGCTCACCGCAGGCGCGTCGCTGGTCATGTGGATGGGCGAGCTGGTCACCGAGCGTGGCATCGGCAACGGCATGTCGCTGCTGATCTTCGCCGGCATCGCCGCTCGGATCCCGTCCGAGGGCAAGATGATCCTCGACGGCCGCGGACCGACCGTCTTCACCATGGTCTGCATCGCCGCCCTGATCATCATCGTGGGCGTCGTGTTCGTCGAGCAGGGCCAACGGCGCATCCCCGTGCAGTACGCCAAGCGCATGGTGGGACGCCGCATGTACGGCGGCACGTCGACCTACCTGCCGTTGAAGGTCAACCAGGCCGGCGTCATCCCCGTCATCTTCGCGTCGTCGTTGATCTACATCCC
Organism: Mycolicibacterium hodleri; assembly: GCA_006864685.1. Classification (GTDB taxonomy): domain Bacteria; phylum Actinomycetota; class Actinomycetes; order Mycobacteriales; family Mycobacteriaceae; genus Mycobacterium; species Mycobacterium hodleri_B. The sequence goes on from VIFX01000013.1 coordinate 135,780, forward strand.
GCACCTGATCACCCAGCTGGTGCAGAGCGGCAGCGCCAACCCCGGCACCGGGTGGTGGGACAAGTTCGTCGCGGACTACCTGACCAACCCCGCCAGCCCGGTGTACATCGCGATCTACTTCGGCCTGATCGTCTTCTTCACGTACTTCTACGTGTCGATCACGTTCAACCCCGACGAACGCGCCGACGAGATGAAGAAGTTCGGTGGCTTCATCCCTGGCATTCGACCTGGCAAGCCAACGGCGGACTATCTGCGATACGTTCTGAGCCGAATCACCCTGCCCGGCTCGATCTACCTCGGTGTGATCGCCGTTCTGCCCAACTTGTTCTTGGAGATCGGCAACACCGGAAGCGTGCAGAACCTGCCGTTTGGCGGCACCGCGGTTCTCATCATGATCGGTGTCGGACTGGACACCGTCAAACAGATCGAGAGCCAGCTGATGCAGCGCAATTACGAAGGGTTCCTCAAGTGAGAATCGTGTTGCTCGGACCCCCTGGCGCAGGCAAGGGAACGCAGGCCCAGAAGCTCGTCGAGAAGTTGGGCATCCCGCAGATCTCCACGGGGGACCTCTTCCGGCACAACATCACTACCGGAACCGAACTCGGGCTCGAGGCCAAGAAGTACCTCGACGCCGGGGATCTGGTGCCTGCCACCCTCACCAACGCACTGGTCGACGACCGGCTCGACGACGATGACGTCGCCGACGGGTTCATCCTCGACGGCTTCCCCCGCTCGGTGGAGCAGGCCGAGGCGCTGCGCGACATGCTGGCCAAGCGCAACCTCAAGCTCGACGCGGTGCTGGAGTTCCGGGTCTCCGAGGACGAGCTGCTCAAGCGGCTGAAGAGCCGGGGGCGCGCCGACGACACCGAAGAGGTCATCCTCAACCGGATGAACGTCTACCGGGCCGAGACGGCACCGCTGCTGGACTACTACTCCGACGAACTCAAGACCGTCGACGCAGTCGGCGATCTCGACGAGGTGTTCGCCCGCGCGCTGCGCGCACTCGGCAAGTAGACCGATGATCGGACTGCCCAGCCTGCGTGGCCGCAAGGCCGTCCCGCATCGCACCGCGGGTGAACTGGACGCCATGGCCGCGGCGGGAGCTCTCGTCGCCAAGGCGCTGCTGGCCGTCCGGCAGGCCGCCCAGCCGGGCGTCTCCACCCTCGACCTCGACGTCATCGCCGAATCGGTCATCCGCGACGGCGGCGGCATCCCGTCGTTCCTCGGGTACCACGGCTTCCCGGGGAGCATCTGCTCGTCGGTCAACGACCGCGTGGTCCACGGCATCCCGTCCGCGACGGAAGTACTCGCCGCCGGTGACCTGGTGTCCATCGACTGCGGCGCCATCCTCGACGACTGGCACGGCGACTCGGCGGTCACCTTCGGCGTCGGCCCGCTCATCCCGGCCGACGAAGCCCTCTCCGAGGCCACCCGCTCGGCCATGGAGGCGGGAATCGCCGCCATGGTCCCCGGCAACCGGCTCAGCGACGTCTCCCACGCCATCGAGGTCGGGACGCACGCCGCCGAGGCCCGCCACGACCGCAAGTACGGCATCGTCGAGGGCTACGGCGGACACGCCATCGGCAGAAGCATGCACATGGACCCGTTCCTGCCGAACGAGGGCTCACCTGGCCGCGGCCCCCACCTCGTCGCCGGTTCCGTGCTGGCCATCGAGCCGATGCTCACCCTCGGCACCACCAAGACGATCGTGCTGGAAGACGAGTGGACCGTCGTCACCGCCGACGGCACCCGCGCGGCGCACTGGGAGCACACCGTGGCCGCCACCGACGACGGGCCCCGCATCCTCACACTCTGAGGTGAACCGGTCGGACGCCCACTGCGTGTAAGTAGTGGAGGTGCTCGTGGACGATCCGGAGGCAGCGATGATGCGCGTGCTCTACGACGAGCACGCGGCCGCGCTGTGGCGGTATGCGCTGCGGCTCACTGGCGACCAAGCCCGCGCCGAGGACGTCGTCCAGGAGACGCTGCTACGTGCCTGGCGTCATCCCGAGGTCACCGACGACGTGGAACGCTCGGCACGGGCCTGGCTGTTCACCGTCGCCCGCAACCTCATCATCGACGAGCGACGAAGCGCCAGATTCCGCCACGAGGCCGGCACCCCCGACGTGGAGGCGGTCGCCGACCACGCCGGGCCCGACGAGGTCGACACCGCGTTGGACAAACTGCTCCTCGGCACGGCGCTCAGCCAGCTCTCCGAAGACCACCGCGCGGTGATCCAGCGCGCGTACTACCAGGGGTGGAGCGTTGCGCAGACTGCGGCGGACCTGAACATCGCCGAGGGCACGGTCAAGTCCCGGTTGCATTACGCGGTGCGCGCACTGCGGCTCAACTTGCAGGAAATGGGGGTGACGCGATGACCTACTCCAACGGGGGCCACGGTCTCGACGCGGTCGACGGGGACGGCTACTCGACCTGGGACGCGGCCTACGTGCTTGGTGCGCTGTCGAGCACCGAGCGCCGCGAGTTCGAGGCACACCTACAGACGTGTGACCGGTGCCGTTCCGCCGTCGCCGAGCTGAGCGGCATGCCTGCCCTCCTCGGCCTTCTCAGCGAGGGTGACGTCCGGGGCCTCGACGGCGACCAGCCCGAGCCACCACCGCTGCGGCCCGAGGTCCTGACCTCGGTCCTGGACAAGGTGCGGTGGCGCAGGCGTCGCTCCCGATGGCTGACGACGGCGTCGGTCGCCATGGCGGCGGCTCTGCTGGCGGTCGGACTGGTGGTCGCCGTCCGACCCGAGCTGATGGGCCTGCGCAGCGGCGACACCGAACAAGCCGTCGCGCAGTTGGAGATGAACAAGCTCGCGCCGACGCCGTTCAGCGCGACCGTCGGGCTGAGCAGCTTCGCGTGGGGCACCCGAGTCGACATGGCCTGCACCTACGGCCAATGGTCTGGTGGGTCGGACGCGCCGCCGAGCAACCTCGGCATGGTGGTAGTCGGGCGTGACGGCAGCCGGACTCAGGTGGCGACGTGGCTCGGACTGCCCGGTGCCACCGCGCTGCCCAGCGGCAACACCCCGATGCCCAAGGAGCAGATCGCGTCGGTGCAGTTGGTCTCCGTCGACTCCGGACAGGTGCTGCTCGAACGCCCGACATAGGTCCGGCCCGCCGGTGCGGTATGAATGAGCGTGTCTTCGAAGCCCGAGGAGCGTGACCCCATTGCGCTGGCCCGCGCGAACTGGGAGCGCGCCGGCTGGGGTGCGGTCGCCGACGGCATGGTCGCCGTCACGTCGGTCATGCGCGCCCACCAAATCCTGCTGGCTCGCGTCGAGGCGGCGCTGCGTCCCTACGGCCTGAGTTTCTCGCGCTACGAACTGCTGCGACTGCTGGCGTTCAGTGGCAGCGGCGAGCTACCCATCACGAAGGCGTCCGACCGGCTGCAGGTCCACGTCACCAGCGTCACGCACGCCATCCGCCGGTTGGAGGGTGACGGCCTGGTGGAGCGGACGCCGCATCCCACCGACGGGCGTACCACCCTGGTCCGGCTGACCGAGCTGGGCCGCTCGACGGTGGAGGATGCGACGGCGACGCTGAACGACGAGGTGTTCGGCGACATCGGGATCTCCGAAGGGGAGTCGGCCGCACTTGCCTCGGCCATCGAGACGTTGCGCAGGAAGGCCGGCGACTTCTAGCTAATTACGTGCGAATGCCGTTGTCCGGCAACGCAAGCCAGTCGCGAAACGACAGCAGGCCGGGGTTCAACGCCCGCACCGCGGACAGGTCACGGTCACCGACGAAGCGGGCCGAGTTCTGGGCGTAGTACTGGAACATGTTGCCCATCTCGACGGCGCCGGGGAACCCTTGCGCACGGAATTCGTCCCAGCCGAGCGGCCGGTAGAGAACCTCTTCGCCGAGGGCGTCGCCCAGGGCCGCCGCGTACTGCTCGCCGGTCAGGTGATCGCCCGCGATGCCGACCGTGGCGCCGACGAGCTCCTGGCCGCGCCGGAAGACGCCAAGCGCCGTCCGCCCGATGTCGCCGACGGCGATGCCCGACATCTTCTGGTCGGCCATCGGGAGCGTCAGCGTCAGCTTGCCGTCGTCGCCGCGCAACGGGCCGAGGCCCCCGGCGAAGCCCTCGAAGAAGAACGTGGCGCGCAGGAACGTGGTGGGGACGTCGTACTCGCGGAACATTGCGTCGGCCTCGCCCTTGGCGTCGAAGTGGGGCACCTTGTAGGCACCGTCGACGTCCGGAACGCTCTCGTCGGTTCCGAAGAATTCGCGGGTGTCCTCCAGCGTCGACCAGATCACGTGGCCGACGCCCGCCTGCTTGGCGGCCAGCGCCGCGGTGTCGGCCTGGGCGAGTTCCATCGCGGCGCGGGTGCGGGCGGCCTCCTCCTCGGGTGTGCGCTCGGCCCAGTAGTTGGTGACCACGAACGCGCCGTCGGCCCCGTCGAAGGCGCGGCGCATGCTCGGCCCGTCGTCGAGGTCGGCCTCCACCACCTCGGCTCCCGCCTCGGCCAGCGCGCGGGCCTTCTCCGAGGTGGCGCTGCGGGTCAGGGCCCGCACCCGGAACTCGTGGTTCGGGTCGTCGAGGATGGCCCGCACCAGGCCGCCACCCTGCGATCCCGTTGCCCCGACCACTGCGATCAGCTTCTCGTTCGTCATGACGTCTCCCATCTCGTATCGGGTTGATGTGTCAACCCGCCTCGAACGATAGTCGTTTGGGTTGATATGTCAACCCGATGGGCTACAGTGGCGGCATGACGGATGCGACTGGGCTCGACGACGACGAGCTGTCGGCGTGGCGGAGCTTCGTGGAGATGCACCACATGTTGGAGAGGCACCTGGTCAAGCACCTGCAACGCGACTTCGGGCTCTCGGACTCCGACTTCGAGATACTGGTCAACCTCTCGGAGGCCCCCGGCGGTCGACTGCGCGCGTTCGAACTCGGCCGGGCCACCCAGTGGGAGAAGAGCCGGATGTCACACCATCTGGGCCGGATGGAGAAGCGTGGCCTGGTCAAGAAGGAGGTGTCCGACGCCCGCTACCCGGACGTCGTGCTGACCGCCGCCGGCCGCGCCGCCATCGCCGCGTCCGCCCCCGCGAACGCGGCCCGGGTGCGCGAACTCTTCGTCGAGGTCGTCGGACCCGAGCGGCTGGCGGTGCTCAAGGCGGCCTCCGACGACGTGCTCGCTGCGCTCACCGAACACGTCGACGCCTGCGCGAGCAGTCGCAAAGATGCGCAACACGCCGACGACTAGGGCAGGTTTGCGTCTGCTCGCGCAGGGGTGGGCGGCAATGGGATCGTCGCGGTCACCGCCGTCCCCGCGCCGGGCCTGGACCGGATGTGCAGTCTGCCCCCGACGATCTCGGCGCGTTCGGCCATCGACAGCAGCCCGTAGCCGCCCATCTCGTCGCCGCCCAGCGGGTTCTCGAACGTGTCGAAACCGCGTCCGTCGTCGACGATCTCCAGCCGGGCGGTGTCCTCACCCACCGAGAACGTGAGGCTGGCGTGGCTGGCGTGTGCGTGCTTTACGACGTTTTGCAGACACTCCTGCGCGATGCGATAGATCGCGATCTCGATGTGGTCGGGCAGCCGGGTTTCGGCCACGTCGACGTCGATGTAGAGGCCGATCTCCACCTGCGGGATGGACCTGGCCAGGCTGGCGAGCCCACCCGCGAGGCCGAGGTCGTCGAGGACCGGCGGGCGCAGGCCGCCGATCGCCGCACGCGCCTCCTCCAACGTGAGGTCGACCAATTCGCGGGCCATGCCCAGCTGCTCGGCGGCCGCGGCGGCGTCCTCGCCCACCGCCCTGGTCGCGGCGTCGAGCCGGTAGGACAGCGTGACCAGCCGCTGGGAGATGCCGTCGTGGATGTCACCGGCGAGCCGACGACGTTCCATCTCCTGGGCCTCGATGACCTGCTCGACGAAGTTCTCGTGCGCGCGTTCGCGGGCCACCAGCCTGCGGTGCAATCTGGCCTGGTGCATGGCCCCCGCGATCAGCCGCCCGATCACCAACAGCAGTTCGACGTCGCGGTCGGTGAAGTCCCGACGGGCGACGGTGTGCACGTTCAGCACGCCGACCAGCCCGCCCGGGTCGGTCTCCATCGGCACCGACACCATCGACGTGAAGTCCGAGCCGCGCAACGACTCGAAGGGCAGATATCGGGGATCTGACTCCTTGTCACCGACGATCACCACGGGTTCGCGATGGCTCGCCACCCACCCGGACACGCCGCGGCCCAACGGCAGTCGGATCTTGCCGACCTCGGAGTCGAACGGCGGCGTCGCCCCGGTCAGGGTCAGGGACTGTTCGGCGTCGTCGAGCACGTGGACGAAGCACACGTCGGTGCCCGTCGCCGCGGTGATCATCCGCGCGGCGGCCTCGGCCAACGGTTCGACGCCGGGGCCGCTCGAGGCGGCCTGGATCAACTCCCGCAGGAGGGCCAGCTCGCGGTCGGCGTCGACGAGGTCGCGGACGGCGTTGGTGCCGCCCGGGGTCGACGACCGTCCCGGCCTCACCGGTAGATCCCCTCGCGCAGCGCCGTGGCGACGGCACCGGTGCGGTCGGCGACGTCGAGCTTGCGGTAGATGGCGCGAAGGTGGGTCTTCACGGTTTCCTCGCCGATCACCAGCTTGGTCGCGATGCCGCGGTTGGACAGGCCGTTGACGACGTAGGACAGGATTTCGCTCTCGCGCTGGGTCAACCCCTGCCTGGCGCCCGGCCAGAACTCGTCGCGCTGCAGCCGGGCGGCCGTGTCGACGGCCCGCGCCGCCATGCCGGGGTCGATCGCGGTCTCACCGGCGTGTGCAAACTCGAGCTGGCGGACCAGCTCGTCGCTGCCGATGCTCTTCAGCAGGTACCCCGCCGCCCCGACCCGCAGCGCCTGAAACAGGTACTGCTCGTCGTCGTAGACCGACAACATGACGACCTTGCGGTGGGGTTCCCGCTCCCGAAGGGCGGCGCACAGATCCAGTCCGCTGCTGCCCTGCATGCGCACGTCGCACAGCACGATGTCCGGGTTCAGCTCGGCGACCACGTTCATCGCACGCTCGGCGCCAACGGCCTGGCCGACGACCTCGACGCGGTCGCCGAACGCCGTCAACATCGCCTTGAGCCCCTCGATGACCATCTCGTGGTCGTCGACCAGGACGAGCCGCACCGGGGAGCCTGCGGGGGGCGACATGGCACGAGCATAGGACCGGCGTCCTGACTGGCAACCCAAGTTGGCCCGTTCAATCCCCCGGATGGGGGAGGCGGCCGACGTGTGATGTGGGCCACTCTGTTGCCATGACGCAGATACCGGACAGAGCGTGGCGGGCAGGCCGGTTCTGGTGGGACTCGTCCCGCCCCAGCGAGGCGGGTCCTCATCCGCTGCGAGCGGTGGTATTCGACCTCGAGTCCCTCACCGACGCCGAGTGCGGCGGCAGCCGACTGGCGTTCAACGCGGCCTTCGCGGCACACGGGTTGCCCGTGACGTGGTCCGCGGCGCGGTACCGCAAGCTGCTGGCGCTGCGGGACGAACGGCAGCGCGTCGCCGCCGAGCTACGGGCACGGGGGATCTGTACCGAGTGCGACGTCCTGCTCAGGGTTCTCGTCGACCAGATCTGCGCGACCAAGTCCAGGATGCTCGACGAGGTGATGCTCGGTGCCGATCTGGATGCCAGGAGCGGCCTGGTCGAGCTGATCACCGACGGGTTCACCGCAGGGGTGGCCGTCGGCGTGGTCAGCACCGGTCGCCGGCAGTGGGTCGAACCGCTGGTGCGGCAACTGGTCGGCGACGGGTTGGTTCAGACGGTCGTCACCGCCGACGACTTGGCGCCGGCCGCCCCGCTTGGCGCCGCCTTCCGGATGGCCCTGGCCGAGATGGGCGCCCCCGCGCACGACTCACTGGCATTCACCGGTTCGACCGACGGTCTGCGTGACGCGATGTCCGTCGGCCTGGCCGGGGTGCTCGTCGACCCCGAGGTGATCGGCGCCCGCGCCGACTACGAGGGCCTTCGCATCACCGACTGTCAGCGGCTGCACGCCGAGTCGTGGGCGCGGGGAAATCGGTCAGCTGCCGCGTAGCAGCTCGATGACGGCGCTGAAGTCCTTGTCGGCGTGGTCGGCGGCGAAGGCGGCGTAGATCTCGGCGGCGTGAGTGCCCAGCGGCGCCGCCGAGCCGGTCGAGTTCACCGCGGCCATCGCCAGCCCGAGATCCTTGTTCATCAATGCCGTCGCAAAGCCCGGTTTGAAGTCGTTGTTGGCCGGTGACGTCGGAACCGGTCCTGGCACTGGGCAATTGGTGTGCACCGACCAGCAGTTGCCCGTCGCACCGGTGATCACGTCGAACAGTGATTGGGCCGAGAGGCCGAGCTTCTCGGCAAGGACGAACGCCTCGCCGACGGCGATCTGCTGCACGGCGAGAACCATGTTGTTGCACACCTTGGCCGCCTGACCGTTTCCGGAGCCGCCACAGTGGATGACCTTGCCCGCCATCGGTTCCAGCACCGGCCTGGCCCGCTCGACCGCGGCGTCGGTCCCGCCGACCATGAACGCCAGCGTGCCCGCCGTAGCCCCCTTGACGCCACCGGAGACGGGGGCGTCGACCTGTTCGTGACCGTGTTCCTCGGCTTGGGCGTTGATCGCGCGGGCGTCGTCGACCGAGATGGTCGAGGTGTCGACGAACAACGTGCCCGGCGTGGCGGCGGGCAGCGCCTCGGCGTAGCAGGCCTTGACGATGGCACCGTTCGGCAGCGAGGTGATTACCACGTCCGCGCCGGCGACCGCCTCGGCTCCGCTGCCGAATACGGTGACGCCCTTGGCCTCTGCGGCATCCCGCAATGCCGGCACCAGGTCGAATCCCCGCACCGTGTGGTTCTCCGCGGCCAGGTTGGCGGCCATCGGGCCACCCATGTTGCCCAGCCCCAAGAACGCTATCGTCGCCATCTAGACCTCCTGAACTAAGACGCGCGGGTCCGGGCGGCTTCTGCTCGCCCGATCACGACGCGCATGATCTCGTTGGTTCCCTCGAGTATCCGGTGGACCCGCAGATCGCGGACGATCTTCTCGACGCCGTACTCGCGCAGATAGCCGTAGCCGCCGTGCAACTGCAACGCCTGATCGGCCACGTCGAAGCACGTGTCGGTGACGTAGCGCTTGGCCATCGCGCACAGCTCGACCTTGTCCGGATGGTCGTCGTCGATCGCAGATGCCGCCCGCCACAACAGGTTTCGCGACGTCTCCAGCTTGGTGGCCATGTCGGCCAGCGTGAACCTGATCGTCGGCTCGTCGAGCAACGTCACGCCGAACGCCTCGCGACTGGCCAGGTAGGACACCGCCTTGTCGAACGCGGCCTGTGCGCCACCGAGTGAGCACGCGGCGATGTTGACGCGACCGCCGTTGAGGCCGTTCATCGCGACGGCGAAGCCAGTGCCCTCGGTGCCGCCGAGCAAGGCGTCCAGCGGTACCCGGACGCCCTCGAACACCACCTGCGCGGTGGGCTGGGCGTTCCACCCCATCTTGACCTCGGCGGCGCCGAAGCTGACGCCGGGCGTGTCCTTGTCCACCACGAAGGCGGAGATTCCGTGAGGTCCACTACCGCCGGTGCGGGCCATCACGACGTACACGTCGGACACCCCGGCTCCGGAGATGAACTGCTTCACCCCGTCGATCACGTAGTGCTCGCCGTCGCGAATTGCCTTGGTGCGCAACGCGCCTGCGTCCGAGCCGGCACCGGGTTCGGTGAGGCAGTAGCTGGCGATCAGCTCCATCGACGCCATTCGCGGCACCAAGGCCTTGCGTTGCTCGGCCGTGCCGTAGGTGTCGACCATCCAGGTGCACATGTTGTGAATGGACAGGAACGCCGCAGTCGTCGGGCAGCCGGTCGCCACCTGCTCGAAGATCCGTACACCGTCGAGGCGGCGCAGGCCACTGCCGCCCACGTCCTCCGAGCAGTAGACCGCCGCCATGCCCAACTCGGCGGCAGCGCGGAGGACGTCGACCGGAAAGTGCTTGGTGGCGTCCCAGTCCAGCGCGTACGGCTTGATTCGCTTGTCGGCGAACTCCGCCGCCGTTTCGGCGATGACCCGCTCGTCGGGGTCGAGACCGAAGTAGTCCATGAACCGGCGCTACTTCATGGTGGGGATGGAGAACTCGGCGCCATCCTTGATGCCGGAGGGCCAGCGCTGGGTGACCGTCTTGACCTTGGTGTAGAAGATGATCGAGGCCGGGCCGTGCTGGTTGAGGTCGCCGAAGCCCGAGCGCTTCCAGCCGCCAAAGGTGTGGTACGCCACCGGAACTGGGATCGGCACGTTGACGCCGACCATTCCGACCTGAACGCGGGAGACGAAGTCGCGGGCGGTGTCGCCGTCGCGCGTGAAGATCGCCACGCCGTTGCCGTACTCGTGCTCCGAGGGCAGGGCCAGCGCCTCCTCGTAGGTGTCGGCGCGGACGATGCACAGCACCGGGCCGAAGATCTCGTCGGTGTAGATCGTCATGTCGGGTGTCACGTGGTCGAACAGCGTCGGGCCGATGAAGTAGCCGCCCTCCAGGCTGGCGTCGCCGAAGGTGAGGTCGTCGCTGGCACGGTCCCGACCGTCGACGACGATCTCGGCGCCAGCCTCGACACCCTGGCCGATGTAGTCCTTCACCCGGGCCAGCGCCGCGGCGGTGACCAGTGGGCCGTAGTCGGCCTTGGGATCGAGGCTGTGGCCGACGCGCAGCTGGTTGACGCGCTCGACCAGCCTGGCGCGCAACCGATTTGCGGTCTCTTCACCGACGGGCACCGCGACGCTGATCGCCATGCACCGCTCGCCTGCGCTGCCGTAGCCCGCGCCGATCAGTGCGTCGACTGCCTGGTCGAGGTCGGCGTCGGGCATCACGATCATGTGGTTCTTGGCGCCGCCGAAGCACTGCGCGCGCTTGCCGTTGGCCGCGGCCGTCGAGTAGATGTACTGCGCGATGTCGGAGCTCCCGACGAAGCCGACGGCGTGGATGTCGGGGTGGTTGAGGATGGCGTCGACGGCCTCCTTGTCGCCGTGCACCACCTGGAAGACGCCCTTCGGCAGGCCGGCTTCCAGGAACAGCTCGGCCAGCCGGACCGGTACCGACGGGTCGCGCTCGCTGGGCTTGAGGATGAACGCGTTGCCGCACGCGAGCGCCGGGCCCGCCTTCCACAGCGGGATCATCGCCGGGAAGTTGAACGGGGTGATGCCCGCGACGACGCCGAGCGGCTGGCGCAGTGAGTAGACGTCGATGCCGCCACCGGCGCCTTCGGTGTATTCGCCCTTGAGCAGGTGCGGGATGCCGATGGCGAACTCGATGACCTCGACGCCGCGCTGGATGTCGCCGAGCGAGTCGGCGACGGTCTTGCCGTGTTCGGAGGAGAGCAGTTCGGCGAGCTCGTTGGCGTTCTCGTTGACCAGTGCGACGAACTTCATCATGACGCGGGCGCGGCGCTGTGGGTTCCACGCCGCCCACTCGCGTTGGGCTGCCACGGCGATCTCGACGGCGGAGTCGACCTCGGCGGTCGAGGCCATCGGGACCTGGGCTTGCACCTCGCCGGTGCTGGGGTTGAGGACGTCGGCGGTGCGGCCGGATTGGCCCTCGACCCGACGGCCGTCGACGAAGTGCGGAATCTGAGTGGTCATGGCGGCTGCCCTTCGACGGTATTCGATTACTAGGACATCCTAGTAATCGGGGATGGCCGTCCGCAAGGGTCGACGACATCGCGTGTGCTGTGGGATCGCGATCTCGCGCCAGATCGCGACCTGTGCGCACACTCGGCGGGGAGGGGTGGAGCTGGCTCTTATACACATCTCCGAGCCCACGAGACACTGA
>VIFX01000140.1:0-440 GCA_006864685.1 Mycolicibacterium hodleri
AGTTAGTGATATCCGAATGTGTCAACGATGCCGGTGCTGCTGCTACTCGTCGAGTGCCAATGACACGAAACTGCGTAGTGTGGCTTCGAGGAGTTCCGGCCTCGGGGGCAAAGCTCCCTTCGTAGCGCCGGAGTGCTGACTGAAGAGAGAGTGGATGAGAACTCCACCGCCAATCGCCTCGAGAACGGCCTCCGGGTCGGGCGTTCGACGGAGTTCGCCTCGGCGTGAAGCTTCGGTAAGGGCAGCGATGTTGACGGCGAAGTTCGGATCGACCACTCGCTCTCGATAGTTCGAGTAGAGCTCCGGGAACTCCTTGGCCTCCAGATGGATTCGAAGGCTCGAGACCCCGTCGGCCGACGTGAAGTAGGCGTAGATGTCCCGTGCGTAGCTCATCAGTCGGTCACGGATGGGGCCATCGTCGCCGACGATGGGCAGTTTGG
>VIFX01000141.1:0-438 GCA_006864685.1 Mycolicibacterium hodleri
CCGGTGTATCCGGTCCGTGCCAGCAACACCGGTATCGAGCCGATGGACACCCGGATCGCAGCGTAGTAGCGCAGTTCATGCATCAACGGTCGGTCAGCGCCGGAGAGGACCGTGCTGAGGATGCCTTCAGCCATCGGGCCCTGCAGCGCGATCAGCGCGGTCGTCGACGATCGGTCGACGACGGCAGCGTCGAAACCTTGTGATCGACTGATGAATTCGCGCAGCACGGTGGCAGTGTTGGCAGCATTCGCGACAACCAGGAAGTGATCCTCAGCGAGCCGATACACGATGAGGTCATCGAGAATGCCACCGTTGGCGTCGCACAATAGCGAGTATTTGGCTCTGCCGACCGTGACCGGCGTGAACGTCCCTACGAGTGCGTAATCCAGGACTGCGGCGGCACCTGGGCCGATGATGTCGATTTCCCCCATGTGTGAC
>VIFX01000142.1:0-437 GCA_006864685.1 Mycolicibacterium hodleri
GTCATCGAATGGTGCCAGCCCCGGCGATCAACGGGAGATCCAGTGGGGTCACCCAGCCGGGTGGGAGGTCGTTGACGGCGGGGACGGCGTTGAGCGCGCGAAGGCCGGTGGCCAGGCAACCGGCAGCCGCGGCATCGCGCCCCGAACCGTCGGTGAAGCGGAACGCGGTCTCCTGGAAGATGCTCGGGGTGCCCTCGATGTCGACGCGGTAGACGTCGTTGTCGTTGCCCGACGGCCAGTCCGGCGCGGAGCCCTCGCCGATGCGGTTCACGTGCTCCAACTGGATGCGGATCTCGCCATTGAAGATCCCGTTGATGGTGAATCGGACGGCCGCGACGTTGCCGGGCGCGATCACTCCCTTCGCCGTCTTGATCTCATGGGGCGTGACCCATTTGTCCCAGGTGGTGGTGATCTCGTCGAGTTCGATGCCCGCGGCA
>VIFX01000143.1:0-436 GCA_006864685.1 Mycolicibacterium hodleri
ATGTGCACGTTCCTGCCCGAGAGCACGGTGGCGGAGATCCTGCTCGGAGGGCCGCCGGGCTGACCCCGTAGCCTCCTAGCCATGGGCGATGCATACGAATCCCTCTCCGTCGACGTCGACGATCACGTCGCTCGAGTGACGCTCTTGGGCCCCGGCAAGGGCAACGCGATGGGCCCGGCGTTCTGGGCCGAGCTCCCCGTCGCGTTCACCGCGCTCGACGCCGATCCCAACGTGCGCGCGATCGTGCTGACCGGGTCGGGCAAGAACTTCAGCTACGGCCTCGACCTGGTGAACATGGGTGGCCTGCTGGCACCGATGCTGGGCGACGGCCCGCAGGCCAAGCCGCGCACCGACTTCCACACCGAGTTGAAGGCACTGCAGGGCTCGATCACCGCGGTCGCGGACTGCCGCACCCCGGTGATCGCCTCGATTCACG
>VIFX01000144.1:0-436 GCA_006864685.1 Mycolicibacterium hodleri
GTGTTGTACCGAGAACAGCACCAACGGAGGGTCTGCCGAGATTCCGACCTGGAACGATGACGCGACCAGCACCACCGGTACGCCGTCGACGATCGCGGAGACCGCGGCGACCCCCGAGGGGACGTGCGCGAACACGTGACGCAGGTTGGCCAGTGGTGTCCGTGTCTGGAGGGTCGGGCTGGATTTCATTCGCCCGCTACGCCGTCGCACGCTTCTGCCAGCTCACGCCGGTGTTTGATCCGCTCATCTCATCGGCGCGATCGAAGGCGCCTCGCTTCGAGGCTGCGACATGGCGGTCGGGAAGGGTGGGGCCGATCTCGGGAAAGATCTTCTCCCGCAACGTCCCTGGCGCATACTCACGTTGGGCGAGGCCACGGTCGCGCAGCACCGGCATGACGTGTTCGATGAAGTCCCGGTAGGAGTCGGGGAAGTACTG
>VIFX01000145.1:0-436 GCA_006864685.1 Mycolicibacterium hodleri
GCGCTGGTGAGCCGCTCGCGCCAAACCTTGCTTATCGCCGAACCTCCCGTACAAGGCCCCGGACGTCAGGCCGGCGTGCCGCACGATGTCCCCAACCCCGATGGTGGCGTAGGGCCGCTCATCCAGCAGGGCGATGAACGCGTCCAACAACGCGTCACGGTTGTCCCGCGAGCGTTGCTGCTTCGGCTCGTGCGCACTGGCCGCGGTCGGCGAACCTTCGTGCAGGTCGATCGATTCGATCACATCAGCCTCCTTGCGGGTCTTGGAAAAGAATAATAGAAATACTATTGTTTGTCCACGACGCATCCATGTGCGGCGCGAGACGAGGAGGAGACGTGACCACCAAGCTCTATCTCGACTGTGTGGGCGGCGCGGCTGGAGACATGCTGCTGGCGGCGCTCATCAGCGCGGGCGCCGACATCGACAAGATCTCGCC
>VIFX01000146.1:0-435 GCA_006864685.1 Mycolicibacterium hodleri
GGCCTGCAGGGCTGAACGCGATGGCGTCGTCAACTTCATCGACACCGATCACCTCAGCGCGTCGGCCGCGGAGATGCTGTCGGCGCAGATCACCCCGACCGTGGACGCCGTGTTGAATACGGGTTTCTCAGGTTCGCCGGGCTAGTGGCGCGACGTTGGCTTCTACGACGAGAGCAGTGAGCGGGGCTGGGTCGCGGCTACGGCTTCACGGCTGACGGATCGAGGCGTCGTGCCCGAACTCGGGGATGCACCCTTGCGGCCAATGGCCACGCCGACGGCGATGATCCATCCGAGCGTCGCCAGGGTCACCAGCGGATAGACCAGACCCGCCCACGCCTCGTACCAGGGGCGGCTGATCTCCCAGCGGTTCACCTGCAGTTGTGCCAACGCGTTGGGGATGGCAGCGAGCGTCACGACCAACCATGTCCACCACAG
>VIFX01000147.1:0-434 GCA_006864685.1 Mycolicibacterium hodleri
AAGTTACGGTGCCATTTTGCCTAGTTCCTTCACCCGAGTTCTCTCAAGCGCCTTGGTATTCTCTACCCAACCACCTGTGTCGGTTTGGGGTACGGTTCCTGGTTACCTGAAGCTTAGAAGCTTTTCTTGGAAGCATGGCATCAACCACTTCGTTACCTAAAAGGTAACTCGTCATCAGCTCTCGGCCTTAAGATCCCGGATTTACCTAAGATCTCAGCCTACCACCTTAAACTTGGACAACCAACGCCAAGCTGGCCTAGCCTTCTCCGTCCCCCCTTCGCAGTAACACCAAGTACAGGAATATTAACCTGTTTCCCATCGACTACGCCTTTCGGCCTCGCCTTAGGGACCGACTAACCCAGAGGCGTTTAACGTTGCGCAGGAAACCTTGGTCTTTCGTAGTGGGTGTTTTAAACACCCATTGTCGTTAATCA
>VIFX01000148.1:0-433 GCA_006864685.1 Mycolicibacterium hodleri
GTGCCGAGGTGGTCGAATGGGCTGACCGTGCCCTGCGGCTGGCCGACGGTGACTCACCCGCCGGAATCGAAGCCGCAGCGATCAAGGGGCTCGGACTCTTGGCTGCCGGTCATCCGCGCCGCGCAGCCGCCGCGTACGACGAACTCAGCACGCGGGTTCGACATGGCGCACAGGCGCAGCGGGTGATCATGGGACGCGGCTGGGTGCAGTACATTCGCGATGACGTCGACGGCGCGCGGTCCAGTTTGGAGAGCGCGGTCGCCGCGGCCGGTCTGGGCGGATCGACCCGAATCACGTTGTGGGCGTTGGCGTGGCTGGCTCGGGTTCAGTTCTCCATCGGCGACTGGGACACGGCGATGACCAGCGTCGAGCACGGCCTCGCCCTGGCCGATCACAGTGGGATCGTGCTCGCCACGCCCCTTCTGGAATGGAC
>VIFX01000149.1:0-433 GCA_006864685.1 Mycolicibacterium hodleri
GCCTCATGGAGCGGCACCCCGACCGCAGACTCTTTGCCTACAGCGAGGGCGCCGACCGCTTCTGGAAATCCCTTGGCTGGGAGGCATTCGACCACCCAGCCGGCGGCTACCGGACTTTGTTCATCCAGTCGCCCGGCGGGCTGAGATCTGCGTTGTAGGCCCATCCCGCAGCGACCTCGCCGTTCTGTCCGGAACATCCGCCCGCTACATCGCGCATCGTCCGAACCCATTGGGCAGAAGCATTGTTGATGGACCAGGACGAGGACCCGGCCACTAACCTGCCGATTAACAGCCTGAGGGCGGGCCTACGACCAACAGGCTTGCCACTCCCCCGCTGTCCCAGAAACCTTCGTTATTGGGACGCTGGAAGGTCTATCGCAAACGGTCGTTTTTGATAGACGCGCCTGTGGGCGGGTGCCAGGCGGGCGGGGTG
>VIFX01000014.1:0-137603 GCA_006864685.1 Mycolicibacterium hodleri
AGGCCCAGAACGTCGTCACCGTGACCAGCCAGCCACCCCCGCCTCCGCCGCCTGCGTCGACCGAGACCGTCACCGTGGAGCGCCCCGTCACCACCACGACGACGCAACCGACAACGACGACCACCACGACGACAACGACGACCACCACCACCACGACACCCCCGACGACGACGACCACCACGACCACGACGTCGAGCGCGCCGACCATGACGACGAGTTACATCACGGTGCCCTTCGTGCCGGTGCCGATCCCGATTCAGGTCCCCGCCAGCCCCGCACAGACGCAGCCCGCGCCGTACGCACCCAACCCGTACGCGCCCTACACGCCGCCGGTCTACCAGCAGCCCCCGCAACTCCCGTACTGATTCCTGTGAGCCCAAATGGGCATGAAGGAACGTCACAGTGGGGCCCCAGGTTTCCTGGGGGTGAGCGGTTCACCATCTGTCCATGACCGAGAAGAGATTGCAGACCGACGGTTTGCGCGTGAAAGTGCTTGGAGTGGCGGGAGCCGCCGCATTCGTCACACTGGGGGTCCTCAGCCTCGGCTACGGCCACCCCAGCACCAGTGGCGTCGACCTCGCGGGTTCGGGTGACGCACCCGCCAGCACCACCTTCGTCCAGCCAACCGAGAACGCCATGACGATGGGGGCCACCGCGACGTGGACCACCCCCACGTCGGTGGAACCGATTCTCAAGGCCGTACCGAAGAGTGGGTCCTGACATGCGAAGACTAGCTAGCAGTGTGGTTCTGGCGGCGTCGGCCTTGGTGTGCCTCGGTGCCGGTGTCGCGCAGGCCGATTCGACGCCAAGCGTCGTGGGACAGAAGTACAGCGACGCCGAGTCGGCGATCAGCGGCGCGGGCCTCAAGCCCGTGGTCTCCACCACGGTGGGCGATCAGAAGGCGTGGCCGGACTGCATGGTGACCAACACCGTCGCCAGGACCGTGCCTGCCCCGGAGAACAGTGGCGGATCGGCAACGAACCAGTTGCTGGTCTCGTTGAACTGCGACGACGGCGAGGCGTCGTCGAAGACGCCGGGATTCTCGGCCGCGAGCGCCGAGGGCAAGGCGGCCAAGGCTGCCGCCGAAGCGGCAGCGTCGTCGACCGCCCCGGCACCGTCCAAGTAGCTCTAATTCAGCTTTGCCCGACCAGGTTTCGTGGGTGGTGGCAGGCCGCCACGTGAGCGGTCTCCAGTTCCTCGAGCCGAGGATCGTCGGTGGTGCAAACCTCTGTCGCCCACGGGCAGCGAGTGTGGAAGTGGCAGCCCGACGGCGGATCGATGGGGCTGGGCACGTCGCCCTCGAGGACCAGTCGTTCGCGTGAGATGTTGAGCTTGGGATCCGGGATCGGCACCGCCGAGAGCAACGCATTCGAGTAGGGATGCAGCGGGTGGTCGTAAAGCTTTCCGGCAGGCGCGCTTTCGACGATCCGGCCGAGGTACATCACGGCGACCCGATCCGAGACGTGCCGAACCACCCCGAGGTCGTGCGCGACGAAGAGGTACGACAGGCCCAACTCCGTCTGGAGATCCTTGAGCAGGTTCACGATCTGGGCCTGCACCGAGACGTCCAGTGCGGAGACGGGTTCGTCGGCGATGATCAGCTTCGGCTTGAGCGCGAGAGCACGCGCGATGCCGATCCGCTGTCGCTGACCGCCGCTGAACTCGTGCGGGTAGCGGCTGGCGTGCTCCGCGCTGAGCCCGACGCGGTCGAGCAGGTCCTGCACCCGCCGGTCCACGTCGCGACCGTTGGCCAGGCCATGCAACTCCATGGGTTCGCCGATGATTTGCCCGACGCGCTTGCGGGGGTTCAGCGACGCGTAGGGATCCTGGAAGATCATCTGCATCTGTCGCCGCACTGGACGCAGGCTGCGCCGCGACCGGCCAACCAACTCCTCGCCGAGGAACTTCACCGAACCCGAGGTCGGTGCGGTCAATTGCAGGATGGTCCGGCTGAGAGTCGACTTGCCGCAGCCCGATTCGCCCACCAGACCCAGGGTTTCGCCCTCGTTGATGGTCAGGCTGACCCCGTCGACCGCCTTGACGTGAGCCACCACGCGGTCGACGACCACGCCGGACTTCACGGGGAAGTGCTTGACCAAGTCGGTCACCTCGAGCAGAGGTTCACCACTCATGACGCCACTTCCTTTCGCAGGCCGATGTGGCCGTCGACGTCGCGCAGTCTGCGCTTGTCCTTCGCGTCGAGCCAGCAGCGGTCACCGTGTAGTGGTGGCGGCTCCGAGCACTTGTCGAACTCGTGCGGGCAACGCGCGGCGAAGCGGCAACCCGTCGGCGGATTCAGAAGCGACGGTGGTGATCCCGCGATCTGAGCCAGTCTGATGGGACGCGGTTGGTCGAGTCGCGCGAGCGACCCGAGAAGGCCCCACGTGTACGGGTGCTGCGGATCGTAGAAGAGGTCGTCGAGCGTCGCGTCCTCGACGATCTGGCCCGCATACATCACGGCGACCCGGTCGGCGACCTCGGCGACGACGCCGAGGTCGTGGGTGATCAGCACGACGGCGAGACCGCGTTCCCGGTTGAGCTTGTCGAGCAGCCGCAGGATCTGCGCCTGCACGGTCACGTCGAGTGCGGTGGTCGGCTCGTCGGCTATCAGCACGTCGGGATCCAGCGCCAGGGCCATCGCGATCATGACCCGCTGACGCATGCCACCGGAGAACTCGTGCGGATAATCGTGGACGCGCCGTTCGGGATTGGGGATGCCGACCGACCGAAGCAGCTCGACGGCGTTCTCGCGCGCCTCACCCTTGGACACCTTCTTGTGAGCCCGGATCATCTCCACGATCTGTTCGCCGACCCGGTAGACCGGGTTCAGCGACGTCATCGGATCCTGGAAGATCATCGCGATGCGCTTGCCGCGCACCTCGCGGAGAGCCTCGTCGTCCAGCTGGGTCAGATCACGGCCGTCGAACTCGACCGAGCCGGTGATCGTCGCGTTGGGGGCGCGGGTCAGACCGAGGATGGTCTGGGCGGTGACGCTCTTGCCGGAGCCGGATTCGCCGACGATGGCGAGGATTTCACCCTTGTCGATGGAGAACGAGACGCCCTCGACCGCCCGCACCACGCCGCCGTCGGTGGCGAAGCTGACGGTGAGGTCCTTCACGGAAAGGATCATGCTGGGGCCGCCTCGCCGAGTCGGATGCGTGGATCAAGGAATGCGTACAGGACGTCGACCACGGTGTTGAACAGCACGATGAAGAATGCGCCGAACATGGTGACACCCATCAGCGGTGGGAGGTCGAGGCTGCCGATGGCCTGTCCCGCGTAGAGCCCGACACCGTTGATGTTGAACACGGTTTCGGTGAGGATGGCGCCGCCGCCCACGACCGCGCCGAAGTCCAGCCCGAACAACGTGATGATCGGGATCATCGAGTTGCGCAGTACGTGCTTGATGCGGATCTGACGCTCGCTGATGCCCTTGGCGCGCGCCGTGCGGACGTAGTCCTCGTTCATCACGTCGAGCATGTTGGATCGCAGCACGCGGCTGTAGAAGCCGACGAACAGCACCGCGAGCGTGATCCAGGGCAACACCAGGTGATACGCCCATTGACCAGGGTTCTTGGTCAGGGGAACGTAGCTGCTGGTCGGAAAGATCTGGGCCTTGAAGCTCAAGTAGTACAACAGGATTGCCGCGAGCCAGAAGACCGGCACCGAGATGCCGACCAACGCCAGGATCGTGAGCGTCCGGTCGGTGAACTTCCCGGCGTGCACGGCACTGAGGTAGCCGAACACGACGGCGAGTGCCATCCAGAGCACCGCTGCACCGATGCACAGCGACAGCGTGGCGGGCAGGCCCTTCCAAATCTGCTCGCCGACATTCTGTGAGCTGGCATACGAGGTGAGCGTGCCCGTGAAGATCCGCTTCATCATCGTCAGGTACTGCGTGACGATCGACTGGTCGAGACCGAGGTCTGCCCTGACGCGGGCGATCAGCGCCGGGTTGGCGTTCTTGCCCGCAATGCGTTGCGCGGGATCGGAGTTGGGGATGACGTTGAAGATCAGGAAGACGATCACCGAGATCGCGAAGAGGACGGCAGCCATCCCGATCAGTCGCCTGACGGCGAATCTCAACATTGGTTAGTGCTCCAGTCGGATCTTGGCCCGCGGGTCCAGCGCGTCACGCAGACCGTCGCCGAACACGTTGAGCGACAACACCGTCAACACGATCATCGCGCCGGGCACGATCGTGAGATGCGGTGCGGTGTAAATGTTCTGGTAGCCGTCGGCGATCATGGTGCCCCACGACGCGCTCGGTGGACGCACGCCGGCACCGAGGAACGACAGCGACGACTCCAGCAACATGTTGTTGGCGATGTTGAGGGTGAAGAACACGATGATGGTCGAGATGACGTTGGGCAGCAGCTCGGAGACCATGATCCGGATCGGTCCCTTGCCCTGTGCGACGGCGGCCTCGACGAACTCCTTCTCCCGAAGCGCGAGGATCTCACCGCGAATGGGCCGAGCCATGTACGGCACGTAGACCAATCCGATGATCATGATCGGAATCCACACGGAGTCACCCGAGATCGCGAGGCCGCCGATCTTCAGGCCGCCGAGCGCGAGCGTCGTGCCAAGGGCAATGCCGAGGAGCAGCACCGGGAACGCCCAGACCACGTCCATGATCCTGGACAGGATCGCGTCGATCCACCCGCGGTAGTAGCCGCACAGCAGGCCGACCAGGACCGCGAGCACGGTGGTGACCAGTGCGGCGGCGACGCCGATGAAGATGGACGTGCGGCCGCCGTAGAGCAGTCGCACCATCACGTCGCGGCCGTTCTGGTCGGCGCCCAGCAGGTACCGACCGTGCAGGCCGGGTCCGATCGGCGTGCCGTCGGGGGATACGACGTACTCCTCCTGACCGTCGACAAGCACCTTGTCGGTGATGTGGTTGGCGTCCGGTCCCGTGTGCGCCACGTGGTCGGCCCACAGGGGCGCGGCCAGACAGACCAGCACTATCGCGATGAACAGGACGCCAAATCCGAGCGCAACCCGGTTGCGGCGCAGGCGAACCCACGCCAGATACCAGGGGCTCCTGCCCCGGACGGCGTCGGGGGCGACGCCGGCCGGGACGGGAGGAATTCCTGGTGCTTCGATCTCTCCTACTGAACCGGTCACTTCAGGGCGAACGCGGAGTAGTCCTGAGTGAACAGCAGATGGGGGATCGTCTTGTCGAAGTCGATCCGATCAGAGACGAACGTGCTGTGCTCCTCGTTGCCGTACGGCGCCCACACCGCTTGCTCCATGTAGGCCTTGTCGAGAGCGGCGTACTGCTTCTTGACGTCGTCGGTCAGCTGCTCCTTCGCCAGTTCGTTCATCTTGGCGTCGAGCTCGGGGAGGTTCACCTGCGAGTAGTTGCTGTTGTTCGTCGGCAGGATGTTCTTGCCGTTGAGCAGCGGCCGGAAGAAGTCGTCCGGGTGCGGGAAGTCCTGGAACCAGTCGGTGAACCCGGTGTCCAGATCGGGGGTCGACGTGTTGCCGATCGTGGCGAAGTAGACGTCACCGGCGACGACCTTCAGCGTGGCGTTGAAGCCCAGCTGGGTCAGCAGGTCGTGGTAGTACTCGCCGATCCGCTTGCGATCGGGCTCGTCGTCGGTCCAGACGGTGATGTCCTTGTCCGCCGGATTCGCCTCGGCGAGTAGGGCCTTCGCCTTCTCCATGTCGTGCGGGTACGGCTTGTACTCCTCGTAGCCCGGCATTCCCGGGGGCAGGATCTGCTGCGTCGGGTGCAACCGGCCGCCGAACACGCGGTTGAGCGCCTCCGGGTCGATCGCGTAGTTGATGGCCTGGCGCACCCGAATGTCGTTGAAGGGCGCCTTCTGGTTGTTCATGAAGAAGTAGTAGGTGTTGATCGAGTCGTTCAGGCTGAAGCGCTCGCCGAACTTCGACTTCACCTCGGCCAGGCGGTCGGCGTCGGGCGGGTCGACCATGAAGTCGATGGTGTTCTGCTCGACCCCGGTCACCTGCGCGGAGTTGCTCTTGTTCTGGGTGACGGTGATCTTGTCGACGTTCGCGTCGGCAACCTCGGTGGCACCCGCGTCCTTGACGGTCTTGAAGTTGGGGTTGCGCTCCATCGTGAGTGTCTGCGGCGCTTCGACCTTCGTGATCATGAAGGGTCCGCTCGACGGGGGCGGGGTGTTGGTCGCGTCCTTGTCCAGCGGGGTGCTCGGGGGCACGGGCGCGGCGAACATCAGCGCGAGCACGTTGTTGAACGTGCCGCTTTGATCCTCAAGCGCGATGCTGATGTCGCCGGTGGCGTCATCGGTGGTGATGCCGCTGATGGTGGGGGCCTTGCCGTCGGCGTAGTCCTTGGCGCCGACGATGGTCTCGAAGAACACCGAGCCGCCGGAGTTGGCCTTGAACAACCGCTGGATCGCGTAGGTGAAGTCGGACGCCTTGATCGGCGTGCCGTCGGAGTACTTCATGTTCGAGCGCAGCTTGAGCTTGTAGGTCTTGCCGTCGGGGGAGATCTCCGGCATCGCCTCGGCCAGACCGGGCACCACCTGGGTGCCCTCCTCGCCCTTGGCGTGCTTGTACGTCAGCAGCGGCGTGTAGGTGTTGTACAGGACTTCCCAGCCCTCGACGGTGTACGAGAGTTGGGGGTCGACGTAGTCGGGGAACGACGTCAGCGAGACGTTGATCTCGCCGCCGCCGGTACCGCCGCCGCCACTACTGTCACCGGTGTCACCCCCACAGGCAGCGACTCCGAAAGTGGTCAGCGCCGCGACGACGGTCGCGGTCACCGCCTTGCGCATCTTGGTCATGTGAGATCCCTTGGTCATGTGTCCCGACGGTGTCCATTACCTGTACGCCTCCCGTCGAGGTGCCATTGCATCTTTTCCGAAAAACGACGGATGGCAACTCGGACTTTCAGGAATGGACACCGGGCGGCAACCCTCTGGCCTGCGAAGTCCCAGGATGCGGCACATTCCCACTGGTCGGTGGCGGGGTATCTGGCGGTTGCTGCGTCTGCCCGTTTCAGTGTCCGGGGGACGCTCGGCGGCCGGAATAATTACCGTTATGGTGCCGTTTGACCGGAAAATCAACACCCGCGCAGGTTTGGCTCAAAAGGTAGCCGACCGTGGCGCGGGCTCGGGTGGTATAGACCGCCTGAAAAAAACCTTCAAAAAAACTGAGCGTTTCGGCGCGTCGCCGACGCGCCTCGCCGACGCGCCTCGCCGACGGAGGTACCCCAGGACCGGGTGCCGCACTGGGTAGCATCGAGTCCCGTGGCGCGCAACGACGGTCCCGGCGGACCCCAAGACGACCCGTACTACTCCGACAGCGAGCCGACGCAATACGGCAGCTATCCACAGGGCGAGTCGCAGGCTTACAGCGAGCCGACGATGGCGGCGAACTACGGAACGCCCGATCCCCATGGAGCCCCGGACCCCTACGGAGCGCCGGACCCCTACGGCCAGCAGCCGCCGCCACCCGAGCAGCGACCCTGGTACCGCACCCCGCCGGGCTTGATCAGCCTCGGCGCATTGGGCGTCATCATCCTCGCGGCGATCGTCTACGCCATCGTTTCGCTGACCGGCGACGACGGCTCGAGTTCCACGTCGACCACGTCGAGCTCCAGCGCGACGACCACGCCGTCGTCGGCCGAATCCGTCGTGCCTGCACCGACCGGCGGCACCGAGACGGTGACGCAGACCGAGGCGCCGAGCACCACGACCGAGTCGACGGCGACCACGACGACCACCAGCCCGACGACGACCACCACCACGACCACCACGACGACGCCGAGCCCGACCACGAGCACGACCGTGTCGACGAGCACCAGCACCAGCACGGTGACCCAAACGGTCACGGTGCCGCCGACCGAGGCGCCGGACGCACCGAGTGGCGGGGGAGCCGAGGGCTGAGCCCCTGGCGGCAGACGCCGCCTGACCTAGGGTGCTTGCATGCGGGGAATCATCCTGGCCGGGGGCACGGGTACGCGTTTGTATCCGATCACCATGGGCGTGTGCAAGCAATTGCTGCCCGTGTACGACAAGCCGCTGATCTACTACTCGCTGTCGACCCTCATCATGGCGGGCATCCGCGACATCCAGGTCATCACCACCGCGGGTGACGTCGAGGCCTTCACCCGCTTGCTCGGGGACGGTTCGAACTTCGGCACGAACATCACCTACGCGGTCCAGGATCGTCCAGACGGGGTGGCCCAGGCGTTCGTGGTCGGCGCCGAACACATCGGCGACGATTCAGTCGCATTGATCTTGGGCGACAACATCTTCTACGGACCCAGTCTGGGCACCAGCCTGGGTCGCTACCGAAACGTCGACGGCGGCGCCATCTTCGCGTATTGGGTGGCCAACCCCTCGGCGTACGGCGTCATCGAGTTCAGCGACGACGGCAGAGCCGTGTCTCTGGAGGAGAAGCCGGCCACCCCGAAGTCGCACTACGCGGTGCCGGGTCTGTACTTCTTCGACAACGACGTCGTCGAGATCGCCAAGTCGCTACGCCCGTCCGACCGTGGCGAGTACGAGATCACCGACGTCAACCGGACATACCTCGAGCAGGGCAAGCTGGGCGTAGAGGTGTTGGCGCGCGGCACGGCATGGCTCGACACCGGAACCTTCGACTCACTTCTCGACGCAAGTGACTACGTGCGCACCATCGAGCGCAGGCAGGGCCTGAAGATCGGTGTGCCAGAGGAAGTCGCCTGGAGGCTCGGCTTCATCGACGACGATCAGCTGGTCGCGCGGGCCAACTCCTTGCTGAAGTCAGGATACGGCGCGTACCTGCTGCAGTTGCTCGACACGTAGCCGCGGCGGCCGAAAGCCGTTCTCCGTGAACCGATCCGGCAGCGCCAGTGTGCACACCGTGCGCACCGTCATCAGGTACTGCTTGATCAGGTGACCCGTCGTGTAGGGCAGGTCGTAGGTGGTGCACAGCGCTCGCACGCGCGTGGCGATCTCGGCATAGCGGTTGCTCGGCAGGTCGGGAAACAGGTGGTGCTCGATCTGGTAGCAGAGATTGCCGCTCATGAACGCCATCACGGGCCCGGCGTCGAAGTTGGCGCTGCCCAACATCTGTCGCAGATACCACTCGGCCTTGGTCTCGTTCTCGAGCGTCTCGGGCTCGAACTTCTCGGCACCGTCGGCGAAGTGGCCGCAGCAGATCACCACGTACGCCCAGATGTTGCGCAGCACGTTGGCCGTGACGTTCGCGCCGAGGGTCCGACGCCACCGCTTGAGGCTCAGCGCCGGGAACAGGGCGTAGTCCTTGCCCATCTGGCGCCCGATCTTGCGCAGCAGTGCGCGATTGTGCTCGGACTTCGGCACGTCGTTGTCGGCGCGTTCGTGTTCGGAGTACAGGTCGTGCAGGGCGATGCCCCACTCGAAGCCGAGTGCCAGCAACACGCTTCGCAGCGGTGCGAAGAGGTAGCTCGGATTCCACTCCTGGTCCCTGGTCACCCGCAGCACGCCGTAGCCCAGGTCGTCGTCGACGCCGACGACGTTGGTGTTCACGTGGTGGCGGTAGTTGTGGGAATAGCGCCACTGCGACGACAGGCCCGCCATGTCCCACTCCCACGTGGTGGAGTGGATCTCGGGGTCGTTCATCCAGTCCCACTGGCCGTGGCCGACGTTGTGGGCGATCTCCATGTTCTCGATGCTCTTGGCGGCGGCGAGCCCGAGGGTGCCGAGCCACCAGCCGCGCCTGCCCTTGGTGGTGGCGATGGTCAGCCGCGAGGCGACCTCCAACGCGCGTTGGAAGTTGATCGTCCGGCGGATGTAGGTCCGATCCCTGGCTCCGCGGCTGGCTTCGACGTCGCGGCGGATGTCGTCCAGTGCCGCGGCAAGCGCGTCGAGGTCGGAGTCGGTCAAGTGGGCGTATTCGGCGACGTCGGCAATGGCCATCGGTTCATCGGTTTCTGATCGGTTCGGACGGCCCTCGGGTGAGGGTCGCGAGTCGGCAGGGTCCGGGTCCGGGTTCGCGTGTGCCGGGGCTTCGCGACTCGCTCGGCTCCAGCCCGTGTAGGTGTCTACAGCCTAGACGTTGAGGCCGCCCGTTCGCGGGCTTGCCGGCTCCCGTTGCACCGCCGGCAGGGCCATCGCGGTGAGTGCATTCGGGCGCCGGTCGCAGGCGGATGTCGAATTGGCTAAATGCTTGAGAACTGCCGAGCCCGGCTAAGGCGGCCCCTCTGCTAACAATGGGGTTCGCCAGTGCCATTCCAAATGGCGACATCGGCGCACTAAAGCGGTCAATTGCGGCACCCGTGGAGCAGCCGTCGCTACTCGGGCCACTGGCCATTGGCTACGACGTGGCCCAATCCAGCAAATAGTCGATCTTGATTGTTTGCTAGTGTCCCGGCCTGACCCAACGGCCTTCGGCTTCCGCTGGCGACCGTCGCACGGCTGTGATCTGCACTGCCAGCCCGCAGCGCTGGCCGGAGGTTGACGATCCAGGACGAACCGCGGCTCGAGGCTGCGAAGACGGTCGTTTGCCGCTGCGCTGGCGCGGATTGCGAGGTCGGTGCGTCGAGCAAATGGCTAGACTCACCCGTTCTCGGCCCGCGTCCCAGTGTTGACTTTACTGACAGCAAAGAGCTGGCGGCCGAATTTTGAGTTAGCTGGACCGGTTGCAATTTCGATGAGCCGGGGTAAATTAACTCCACGATCAATACAGCAGTTAACTGTTGGCAAAGGGGATTCATGTTCGGGACCAGTAGTCTCTCCGTCGGTGCCGGTGTCACGGCGGTCGGCGCAGCGGCGTTGCTAATTAGTCAATACGGATCAGTCGCTGCTACCCCGGAAGCGGCGACCGCGCCGGCCATCCGCACCGCGGCCCTGCCACTCGAGTTCAACGTCAACCAAACCTTCCCGTGGGCGCTGGCGCCTGCCGCCGCGATCAGCAGCACCGGCGCGGCAACGGTGTCGGCGGTCAGTCAGTACGCCAACGGCTTCAAGCTCGGTGTTGGCGCCGCGCTGCAGACGGCCAATCAGCTTGGGCCCCTGACCTTCGGCCTCAACTCGATCAAGTCGATCGTCGCTCAACAGGACCCGAACAGGCCGCAGCAGTCCACCATCAACGTGACCGATCTGGACCAGTGGGCACTCGGGTTGGCGGGCCTGGCCAACAGTGCCGGCGCCATCGGCTTCGTGGACAACGTCGCGTGGTACGACCCGTTCATTGGTACGCACGCCGGTTTCCTGCAGACGGCCAACAGCCTCGGTCCCGCTTTCTTCAACCTCAACGTCCTCAAGGCCATTGGCCTCACCCAGGCGCAAGACGCGGCCGGCGGCGGCGTCCTCGGCAGCGGCCAGCCCGACGATTGGAGTGCCGTCGACATCGGCCGGTGGTCCGCAGGCATCCCCGGGATCATCACCAACACCGGGACGACGGGGTTCGTGTTCTCGTTGGACTTCGGCAACGGGCCGGTCAACGCCTACTTCGCCGGCGGTCTGCACACCACGACCAAGATCGGCTCGATGGTGTTCGACTTCAACTTCATTCCGTCGATCAGGACCAGCCTCTTCCCGCCCGGCCTCGTCATCTCGTTGGCACCGGACCTGACGGCCGCCGAGACCGAATTCGCCGGAATCAACCCGCCGCCACCGGGCACGATCAACCCGCCGGTCACGAACCCGTTGCCGCTCAAGACGGCCGCGCCGTCCGCCGTCTCCGCGCTGGCGGCGCCCGTGGCGCCGACCGTCACCGATCCGGCCCCGGCGGTCACCGAGGGTGCGGACGCCGGCGTCACCAAGGTCGCGAACGTCCAGACGGCCGAGGTCGACGACACCACGCCGACGGTCGACGACACCCCGGCGAAGGTCGAGATTCCCGGCGTCAACGGCGTTCCCCTGTCGGGAGCGCCGAGCACCAAGCCCGCCGGCAGCGGTCGAAACGACCCGTTCAAGCCGCTCCGGTCGTTCACCGATTCCGTCAAGAAGGGGATCGAGAAGCTGACCGGCACCGGCCCCAAGCCGGCCGCGACCAGTGGCGCCGGGACGCCGAGCACGGGAGGCGCCTCGACGACCTCCGGTGGCGCCGGCGCTGGTTCGAGCGGTGAAGGTTCGAGCAGTGCCGGTTCGAGCGGTGGGTCCGACAGCTCCAACGGATGACGTAGCCGCACAGACGAAAGCCGCCCCGGTGCAGACCGGGGCGGCTCTTCGTTTGGGGGCTGGCGACTCAGCTCACTTGCACAGCTCGACGATCTTGGTGCTGTTCGTCTCGAGGTCGCGGAGTCTGGTCACCTGGCCGGCGTCGTCGTCCGGGGCCCCGGCAAGGGCGTTGACGGTGAGGTCTTGAAGGTCCGTGGCGAGCGTACGAAGCAGTCCGGCCAACTCGGCGGGCGCGGCGGGGCTGAGATTGTCGACGAGGTGCTGACTGCCGACGGACATGGCCAACCGCGCATTGGCCGCAACCGCTTGTGCGGCAGCGGGATCCGTGCCGACAGCGCCCTGGGTTTGCAGTGCCACCGCGGTCCGCACCTTGACGTAGGCCTCGCAGGCTCGGCCCTTCGCGTCGGCCACCTCTTGGGTCGTTGGCGCCGCCGAGTTCTCCGTCGGCGTCCGCATCAGAGCCCAGACGGCGACGCCGGTCGCCACGACCGCGACCAGCGCGAGAGCAAGAGTGGCCCATCGCCACGGGGATCGCGCAGCGGGCTGTGCCGACGGGGCCGGCAGCTCCTCGTGAGGCTCGGCGGCATGCTTCATAGTGTGACGATCGTATCCGTTCGATTTGCTGCGCTCGCGATTTCGGCGCGTTAATCCGCGGTAGCCGCGGAAGTTCGCGCCGAAATCGCCAGGTGGGGTGGCATGCCGAGGAATTCGCGGATCGACTCGGTGCCGGCGAGTTGGATGTCGCTGCGCCGGATGGTCTGCCACTGCTCTCGGTTCATCGTGAACGCCAGCATGGTGTCGGGTCGATCGCGGCGAATTTCTCGAACCGAGCGCTGTTCGGTGTAGGGCAGCGACTTAGTGACGCGCAGTGAGGCAACGTTGTCATGCCATGCGCGGGTGTTCGCGGTATGGCCGTCCAAACCGGCGAAGATCAGGTGCAGTGCCGCCTGACGCATTTCTCGGCCGAGCCCCCGACCTTGAAACCGGCGGCCAATCCACGACCCGGTCGTCACCGTGCGGGTGGTGGGAAAGTGTTCGGCGCTGAGCGTGCAGACGCCCAAGAGGGTGCCGTCTTGGTGACGTGTCGCCAGGTTGAGAGTCCAACACTCAGTGGTGGTGTCGGCTCTGCAACGCCAGAAGTACCGCACCGCGTCGCGCTGAAGAGCCGGCGGCGGCACGTCGGTCCACGGCTCGGAGAACGGCATGGTCTCCGGGGCGTGAATCCCTTGCGCAGCCAGATCGGCGAGTTCGCCGGCAAGGTCGTCGGTCACGTAGCGCAGCGACAGGCGCGGAGTCGACACGTGGAGGTCGAACAGCGGCCAGATCGCGGCGGTCATGCTGTCATCGGATCGCACCCGGTGCGACGAGCGCAACCCTTTTCGTGGCGTGGTCGATCTCCGGCGCTACCGTGGAGGGGTGTCCCGAGACAAACCTCTGGGCTTCGACCTGCAAACCGACCAGGCCACGTCGGCGCGCATGCAACGCCAACGCCGACGTGACACGTCGATCGAGGTGGCGTTGCGGTCGCGTCTGCACGAGGCCGGGCTGAGGTACCGGATTCATCAGCGGCCGTTGCCCGGTCTGCGGCGCGAAGCCGACATCGTCTTCCGGCGAGCCAAGGTGGCGGTCTTCGTGGACGGGTGTTTTTGGCATGGCTGTCCGCTGCACTCCACTAAACCGAAGCGCAACAACGACTTCTGGGCGGCGAAGATCGAGGGGAACAGTGCGAGAGATCGGGCGACCGACGAGGCGCTGCGCGATGCCGGCTGGGTGCCCGTCCGGGTGTGGGAACACGAATCCGCAGAGGAAGCCGCCGCGACGGTCCGGCAGATCGTCGAAAGTCGTTCAGGCCGAAGTTGATTCGACGAACTCGCGGAGCGGGTTCATGTCGTGTTCCCACAGGATGATCACGCCCCGGTCCTGGGCCGTCACTAGGCAGGACAGGTCGAACACCCCGGCGAGGATCACGCCGGTGAGGGCTTGGCTGCCGAAGTGGGCACGCCAAGCGTCGGACTTGCCGCCGACCTCGCGGTTGACCCGCTTCCAGCCGTTCTTCGGGCCGTTGGACACCTTGCATTCGAGCGCGAGCAGTCGGCCGTCGAACAGTCGGGCCGGCACGTCGCACTTCGCTCCGGCGAGTCGGCGTTCGCGACTGTAGCCGCCGCGTGGCATGTCGTCGATGAATTGGATTGGCGCGCGGGAGACTTCGAGCGTCAAGCCCGCATCGTCGAGCGTCTTGGCGGTCATCGTTTCCTGGCGGGACGAGGCCTCACCACGGCGTTCCGTGCCGGTCTGTTGGGCGGCCCAGAGCACCGTCGTGGCCATGATCGCCATTTCCCGCTCGTCCGGCCACGGCGGCCGCCCCTGTGCGAGCCAGGGGAACCGCACCGGGTCGACGACGACGCGAATCGCCTCCGCCGTGTCCTCGGCGTAGTCCGGCGGCACGGAGCGAAACTTCGGACCGCCGACCAGGGTCCACAGATCCTCCTGGCTGATGGGCGGCCCGCACAGGTAACGGCAGGCCTGCCAGGCCTGTGGATCGGCCTTGAAGACGGCGCCGGTGAGGTTCTGGATGTCGTCGGACGCCTCGAAGACCTGCTCGACCCGTGGCCGGAGTTGGTTGTACATGCGCTGAAAGGCCTTGGGGCCCTCCTCGCGGCGGAGGTGGGTGAAGGCGTCCTCGGCGGTGTCGCGGGCGGCCTTCAGTTCCGCTGCCGTCCACTGGGGCGGGGCGACGAACGTTGGCGACACCAGGCCGAGTCTGCCATTGGGCCGCCTGGCGTCCGGCCGACACGCTACTTGTCGGCGAGGATCCTGGTGCGCAGGGTTCCGTTGACCCGGTGCTCCGCCTCGGTGTAGCGGACGCGCTTGGTCAGATAGTCGGGCCACGGCGGCATCGGCGGTGGTGTGTCGGCAGGGCCGTTGCGGACCGACTCGAGCAGGGTGCGGCCGATGGCTTCCACCGCGTCGATCTGAACGGCGTTGCCGATGTGGCGGAAGAAGTTGCCGGTCTTGCCGGCGAATCGCCAGTCGCGCGGAAAACCTTGCAGTGCAGCGCATTCCTGCCACGTGAGGCGTCGAATGTCGTGGTCCTCCGGCAGCCTGATCCAGTCGGGCGTCGACGCGGTCCGGATGGTGCGTGACGGCAGGCCGAGGTCGGCGAGGAAGGCGTCCTGCCGGTAGCCCCACTGCCCGCCGGGGCGGTTGTTCATCACGCGGCCCTTGGTGCGGAGGCCGGTGCCAGGGGTCAGCTGCCGCAGCGCGTCGCCGTCGATTCCGTTGGGCCGGACGACGGCGTCGTGCTGCGCGGGCGGCAGCGAGTCGAGGAGCTCGCCGAGTGAGACCCACGGCTTGAGGCCGTTCTCGCCGTACCGGTGATGGGTGGGCTCGGGGAACTCCGGAAGCTCGTGGTCCGCGGTGGCGATCAGATAGAGACGGACGCGGCGTTGCGCGGCGCCGTAGTCGGCGGCGTTGAGCGTGGCTATCCGACTGGAGTAGCCGAGGTCGCGGAGGTCGTGCTGGATGCTGCGCAGGACCTCGCCGGGTGCGCCCTTCGGACCGACCGCGGTGACGAGCCCGCGGACGTTCTCGAACAGCACGTAGCGGGGCTGGAGTTCCTCGACGAGGCGAATCATGTGGGCGATCAGCTGACCGCGGGAGTCCTTGAGGCCCTTCTGGTGACCCGCCGACGACCAGGGCTGGCACGGTGGCCCGCCGGCCAGCAGGTCGGGGCGCCAGTCGGCGGCGGCGGTGCGAGGACGCAGCTCGTCGGCGGTCAGCGTCGCGACGTCCTTCTCGATCAGGGCGGTCTTGGCCAGGTGCTTGCCGCGTCGGCCCTTGATGGGGATGCCAGCGGCCTTACTGGCGCGAAGGGTCTCCATGGCATCCGGGGCGTGGTCGGTCGCGACGACGACGTCCCAACCAGCGCGCTCGAGGGCGATGTCGAAACCGCCGGCCCCGGCGAACAGGCTGACCACCTGAGCCTTGCGCGTACTACGCGGTGCCACCGCAACCCCTTCCGTGCATCGAACGGCCGTTCGACATCAGGTATACAGCCTCGCACCGACAAGAATCCCATGCCATTGTCGTCGACGGCCGCCCCGTTCGGGGGACGCGCGCCGTGAACGGGTGGGGTGCGGGTGTGGCCGACTACGCGGAAGCCGGCAGTCGCGGGTACATCTCGGTGAGGGGTTGTGAGAGCGCCTGCTTCACGGTGGTGGACATCCCATCGGCGGTCACTTCGTAGTCGCCGCGCGCCAGGCCCGAGAAGGCGATGCGGACGATGTCCGCCGGGTCGTTCATCTCCGCCTCGATGCCAGCCGTCATCGCAGTCGCGGTGTATGCGAGATGCAAGCCGAGCACGTGGACGCCTTCGTCGAGGAGGTTCAGGCGCATGGAGTTGGTCGCCGACCAGAAGGCGGCCTTCGTTGCCGCGTAGGCCTGATGTCCGTCGGTGGGCCCCTTGGGGTCGCCGACGATCCAGCTCAGAACGGAGTGAACGTTGAGGAATGCGCCACCGCCATTGGCGATCACCACGGGCGCGAAGGCGCGCGCCACGGCCAAGGCGCCGAAGAAGTTAGTCTCGAACGCTCGGCGGATCTCCGTCATCGGCACGTCAAAGATGTTGTCGGGTCGGAAAGCGATGGCTGCGTTGTTGATCAGGATCGTGGTGTCGGATGCGGCGCTAGCCGCTTCGGCGATCGAACGCTCATCGGTGACGTCGAGTCGCAGCGGCACAATACGGGCGTCGTCCCATTCGCGTGGACTGCGCGCGCTGGCATAGACCCGGCGGGCCCCGAGCGTCAATGCCTGCTTTACGAATTCGCTGCCCAGCCCACCGTTGGCGCCGGTCACCAGGACTGTTGAGCCGTTTATCCGAGGAACCACGTGGTGTCACCCTTCTTCGATACCGAGTCATCCCGATGTGCCCGGGCCAAGATCAAGCCTAGGCATGCTGAATTGCAAAATGCAAGTCAGATACGATGGTGAAGCCAGAGCGCCCGACGAGGGAAGAGGAGTGTGGAGACGATGGCGTCACGTCAGCGGGGATCGGCCCATGCCGCAACGACTTCGCGTTGTGCGATTGAGCGTGCCCTGTCCCTCGTCGGCGATCGGTGGTCTCTGTTGATCCTGCGCGAGGCCCACTCGGGCGTGACGCGGTTCGCCGACATGCAGGCGGGCCTAGGCATTGCCGCCAACATGCTCAGTTCGAGGCTCGAGAAGCTCGTCGAGGGCGGCGTTCTCGAGCGGGCCGACTACCGCCAGCCCGGCCAGCGATCGCGGCCCGAGTATCGGTTGACCGCGTCTGGGCATGATCTCTGCGTCGTGCTTGGCGCGTTGCAGCAGTGGGCCGAGGTGCACATGCCCCCGCCTGGCGGACCGAAAGTGCAACGCTGCGAACGGGTTTCCGGGAAGCCCGTCGGCGTCGCCTTCGTCAACGAAGCCGGCATGGCCCTGCAGAACGACGCGGTGCGTCTCGACGGGCCGCTGCCGCCTCGGAGTGGCGAACAGTCGTAGTCCAGGCGGGGCTCATTGAGCCAGGAGCACAGACTCGCTCGAACGCCGCTTGGTCACCACCAGACGGCGACGGCGCACGCCATCCCGAGCGCCGCGGTAACGGCACCCGTCAGCGCGACGGCCCACGGTGCCGGTGCGACGGCGGCACCAGGGTCGCCCAGCCGACGGCGGCGGACAAGGGCTGCCGTCGCGGCCGCGAGCAGCGCGACGACCGCGAGAACCCTGTGCCCCTGCACCAGCGTTTCCCCGGAGCGGAAGCCCAACAGGATGCCGACCGCCATGAAGCTGAACGCGGTTCTCTCCCAACTCAGTTGGGTGCGTTCCCGCTGCAGGGCGCTGCTCATGGCCGCCCGATGAGGACCACGACGAGTATTGCCACGCACGCGACGACCAGGAACGCGGCCAGTGCGGCGGGCAGACGTGTCGGCGGCAGGGCTTCCTCGGCTCGCATCGCGCGCTGCACCTGCTGCCAACGGCGCACCGACGCCACGGCCATCACCGCGCCCGCGGCGACCAGCAGTGTCGCGAGAGCGTGGCGTCCCCACGGGACGGAAAACGGGGGAAGCAACTGGGCGACCGCCACGCCACCGGCGATCAATCCGAGTGCCGTTCTGATCCACGCGAGGAAGGTGCGTTCGTTGGCGAGGGTGAAGCGGTAGTCGGGGTCATGCCCGGGGTCGACGTGTCGTTCCACGTTCGGTTCGGTCATACGCCGTACCGTAGCCAGATCGGCAGGCACTGGTCGAGTTGTTGCATGAACTTCTCCAGGCCGACGCGGTGTTCGGCGTATCCCGTCGGGTCGACTCGCTGACCGGGGAACGCGATGCCGATGCCGAAGAGCCCCGGGGCGATGATCCCGTTGGCGGGGTTGTGCCGCAACGGACCCCACTGCGGCGCGTGGACTCTGCGCGGCTCGAACCCGACGGTGTAGACCACTCGATCGCACTGCCCGAGCAGTTCGTCGAATCTGGGATCGTCGACGTGGCGACGCCTTAGGCGATCGGGTAGCCGACCGTCGAGGTTCTCGCGTGCCCACTGGGCCGCGCGGCCCTTCAACCCGGTGTCGTCGAACAACGTCCAGTCCTCGAACTCGACGGCGTAGCGCAACGGGTGCTGGTAGAAGTTCACGATCTTCGCCACCGGCTGGGCCACCAGATTCGGCAGGGCAATCATTGTCGAGTGCGAGGAACCGAATACCGCAACCGTCGCACCCTCGAGGTTCTCCGTAGCCAACTTCTGCGGGTCGACGACGACGTCGAGTGGTATCTCGTGAAGTCCGGGATGGGTGAGCGCGCGTGGATCGGACCCGATGGCCAAGACCACGTTGTCGGAGGTGAGGACGGACTGCTCGGTGTGCACCGTCCAACATCGTCCGCTCAACTCCAGCAGGGTGGCCCTGGTCTTGTGAGCGGCGACCCGGGCAGTGAGCCGCCCGGTGATCCAGCGCAGCGGCTCTGCCACGGCTCCGAGCCGACACGTCTCGTGCGGATCGATCCCACGGATGTCGAAGTTTGGCGCCTGGACGAAGTCGAATGCCACCGTCGACTCGAGGAAGCGCAGGAAGCTGCTGGTGCGGGTGTTGCTGGACACGACGGACCACTTGGTTCCAAAGTCACCCACCGCGAATTCAGGGTCCACCCAGGCGATCTCACCTGCAGGCACACCACTGTCGATCAGCCGGCCCACCGTGGCAATGCCGGCGGGGCCGGCACCGAGGACCGTCCACCGGTAACGCGTCGTAGTCATGGGAAGCGCTCCTTTTCGTCGCACCTGATGTGATGCTGGACAGCGCCACGCATTCCATGGTCGACGCACCGAGCGCTCGGCAGTAGCGGCCGCAAGGTTGTGAGCTCACAAGCGCACCTTGTGAGTGCTGCGCGACGTGTCAGGTGGCGGAGGTGCCGCGCTGCAGCCGCTGCATCGTCTGGATGTGGCCGAGAAGATCGCGAACCGCGCCCGCCGGGGGCGTCCGGCCGCCGACCCAAATGGCCCGAAGGTGGCGGCGCAGATCGAGTTCGGGGGTCGAGACCTCCCTCAACCGGCCGAAGGCGAGATCGTCGGCGATCGACAGTCGGCTCATCACGGCGGGCGCCTGGCTGGACAAGACGGCCGCCCGGACCGCCGCAGCAGAGGAGAGCTCAAGGACCGGCGGGGCCTGGTAGGCGGGATCGCATCCGGCACGCTGAAGGGCGGCAATCAGCGAATCGCGGGTGCCCGAACCAGTTTCACGCGAAATGAGGGGCGTCTGCGCGAGTTCGGCGGGCCCAACCGGCCGCGGGCGTCGGGCCCACCTGTGGTCGGGGGCGACCACGACCACCAACTCGTCGGACGCCACCACCTTGCTGCGCAAACCGGTTGGTGCGGCCGGGCTTTCGATGAACCCGACGTCCGCCGCGCCGTCGGTGACGTCGGCGACGGCATGACTGCTGTTGGTGGCTGTCAACGTCAACTCGGGGACGGGTGTCCCGCGGCGTGCCGCCGCCGCCCGCAAGGACATCAGCCAACGTGGCAACAGCTGTTCGGCGACGGTCTGACTGGCCGATATCTTGATGCGGCTGCGGGCATCTGAGCGCAGTGACGCCAACCCGGCGTCCACGTGATGGGCGACGTCGAGCAGTTGGTGAGCCCATTCGGCGACGACCACGCCAGCGGCCGTCAGCTGCGAACCGCGAGGCGACCGGACGGCGAGCTGCACGCCGATGCGGGCCTCCACCGACGCCAATCGTGCCGACACCGCCTGTTGGGTCAGGCCGACCTTCCTGGCGGCCGCACCGAGACTGCCCGTTTCGGCGATGGCCAGCAGCACCTCGAACTCGGCCAGATCCGGCATGCGCGAACTGAGGGGCATGACTCGAATCGAAGCACAGTTCGTGCCAGGCGGATGTCAGACCGTGGTTCCCTAGGCCGGTGTCGCGATCATCCGTTCCAGCTCAGCGCGTGCCAGCTGCTTGCGGAATTCCCCTGCGTGGCGCGAATCGCCGGCGTCGTGCATGACGTTCGTGATCCAGACCGCGTGAATCTGCTCGTCCCACGTGTGGCGCAGGCACGTGTCGGAGTAGCCGTCGAGCTGACTCGAATCACCCTGGCGGACAAAGTGTGTGACGGCGCGAGCAAAGACTTCGGCGTCGAAGAGCGCCAGGCTCATTCCCTTCGCGCTCATGGGCGACACCAGGTGGGCCGCATCTCCGATGAGATAGAGCCGGCCGAAGCGCATTGGGCTGTACACCACGCTGCGGAGCGGCACGAGTTGCTTGTCGGTGATGGGGCCGGTCACCGCGACGGGTTCGCCGAAACGCGCTCCGAGTTCGGCCCAGATGCGTTCGTCCGGCCATTGGTCGAGGGTGTCGGACAGCGGGCATTGCAGGTAGAGGCGGCTCGTGGTCGGCCCTCTGGTGATCTGCGCGGCGAAACCGCGCGAGTGCACGGCCATCGCCGCCGCGGGTTCGGCCGGCACCTCGGCCAGCATGGCGAGCCAGGCGTATCCGTGCTCGTGGGAGTGGCAATTCAGCACCCCGTCGGGAATGGACGCCCGGCTGATGCCGCGGTAGCCGTCGCAGCCCGCCACGAAGTCGCAGCTGAGTTCGGTCGTCGCGCCCGATGCGTCGCGATAGCGGACCCTCGGCTGCGCTGAATCGAGATCGTCGAGACTGACGTCCGCGTCGAAGCGCAGGTCTCCACCGGCGCGCAGGAATACCTCGATGAGGTTGCGCACCAACACTTGTTGCGGGCAAAAGACGCCAGGGTCGTCGTCGCCGTCGTCCATCGGCTTCCACATCCGCGTCTCGCCGTCGACGTGCAGCGGCACTCCTTCGGATTCGACGTCGGCGTGGGAGAGGCGAGCGTCGACGACGTCGCCCAAACCCCAGTCCCGGAACATGCGGACGGCGCTACCGTCGAGTGAACCGGCCCGCTGACGGCGTTCGACGTGCTCGCGGCTGTACTTCTCCAACACGACGCATTCAATACCGTTGCATAGCAGGAAGTTACCGACCGACAGGCCGGCAACTCCGGCGCCGATGACGACCACGACGGGGTTCTTGTCCGAGTTTCTCACGTTTGTCACTCCAGTTGGACGAGCCGTCGTCCGAGGCGGACGACGCGCTACAGACCACCCTGGCCGCGACGTTCGTCGCCGACCACCGACAGATGGCCAGCCGATACCGGAAAGTCGCCAGTTAGCGGGCGGCGTCCAGTGCGGCTTGGTAGCGCCCTGGCGTCTGGCCGACCACGCTGTTGAAGGCGTCGATGAAACTCGTCGGGTTGGACCAGCCGCACTCGATCGCGGTGTCGGTCACCGACCGGCCGGTGGTGAGGTGGATCAGGGCGTGATGAATGCGTAGGAGGGTCCGCCAGCGTTGGAAGCTCATCCCGAGCTCCTCGCGGAAGAGGCGACTCAGGGTGCGGGCGCTGGCACCGGCGCTTCGGCCCAGCT
Organism: Mycolicibacterium hodleri; assembly: GCA_006864685.1. GTDB lineage: Bacteria > Actinomycetota > Actinomycetes > Mycobacteriales > Mycobacteriaceae > Mycobacterium > Mycobacterium hodleri_B. The sequence continues at coordinate 22,033 of VIFX01000014.1, forward strand.
GGGTCAGGGTCGTCGACTGCCCAGGGTCGGCGCGGAGCAGATCGGTGACGGTGCGCAGCCGGTCGTCGCGAGGCTCGGGCAAGTGCAGTGACCTGTCCGGGGCTTCGACGAGCTCGTCGATGACGACCGCGCGCAGCCGTTCGTTCCTCTCGGGATGACGGTCGTCGCGGTTCGTCAGCGCCAGGAGTGCTTCTCGCAGTAGGGGACTGACCGCGAAGACGCTGGGGTGGGTGACCAGGGCGGCACACAGGTCCGCCGGAATCACGACGAGGCGCACGTCGGTGGAGCCGTAGAAGCGGTGGGAGTGTTCGAACCGCGGCGGGGTCCACGTGACGCGGTTGGCTGGGGCCACCCACGTGCCGCGGTCGGTGGTGGTGGCCAAGAGCCCCGATGCGGCGTACACCAGCTGGCCGTGCACGTGGGTGTGGGCGTCCATGTGAAAGCCGTGGTCCAGCCAGGCGCCACCCTGGAGTGTCTCCATCGGAGGTTGGTCGTCGACGGCCATCGCTGCCGACCCTATTGGGGGCAACGTGATCCCGCTGCTGGGTCAGGAGGGTGTTGAGGTCATGGCGACTCGTGGACGCACCCTTCGCCCGCTCGTTTGGCCTCGTACATGGCTCGGTCGGCCCGTTGCAGGGGGTCATCCATTTGTCCCGGGCGCAGCATGGCGATGCCGATGCAGACGCTGCCAGGTGATTTGGCCTTGACGATCTCGGCTAGTGCCCTGGCGAGTTTCTGGGCCTGGTCGGCGGAGGTGTGCGGCAGCAAGACGGCGAATTCGTCGCCACCGATACGGGCGAAGACATCAGAAAGACGGAGCCGTCGACTGATCGCGTCGGCCACAGTCTTGAGGTAGTCATCTCCGGCCGCATGGCCGTCCTTGTCGTTGACGTTCTTTAGACCGTCGACGTCGATCATTAGCACCGCCGCTTCATCCTCGTAGTCGTGGCGGTCGGCGAGTTCCCGGTAGCGGGCGAGTTCCTCATCGAATCGGCTGCGGTTGAACACCCCGGTCAAGGGATCACGGGTTGCCTGGCGTCTAAGGAGTTCCTCGTCGCGTTTGCGAGCCGAGATGTCCTCGATGTGGGCTATGAAATGCAACGGCTGACCATCCCCGTTGCGCACGATGGAGCCAGACAGATGAACCCAAATGAGGTGCCCGTCCTTGGCGTAATAGCGCTTGTCCATCTGATAGGTGGTGATCTCGCCCTGTAATAGCCGGGTGGCCTCGTTCACGTCGATGTCGACGTCATCAGGGTGGGTGATGTCCTGAAACCTCAGGTCGGTCAGTTCCTGGCTTGAGTAGCCCGTGATCCCGCACAACGCCTGGTTGACCCGCTGGAAGGTGCCGTCGAGACTGACGAGCGCGATCCCGATGGGTGCATTGTCGAACACAGCCTCAAAAGTGGCCTCCCTGTCGTACTGGGCCGCCCGGGCCTCCGCCAGTGTGGTCATATCGCGAGCGAAGGCGTGAAAGGTCAGCTCCGGTCCGGAGCCGACTGCATTCACGATGAGTTCGACGGACAGCTCGGTGCCGTCTTTGTGGAGCAACGTGAACGTAGAGATCTGACCGACCACGGGGGATTGGCCGGTCCTTATGTAGGCGCGTATGTCTCGTGAAACCCATTCGCGCTGACCGGGAGTAACGAGTAACTCCGTCAGCAGCCGCCCGAGCGCTTCCTCCCGGGTCCAACCGAACATCCGGACCGCCGCCACGTTCCACTCCAGCACGTGACCGCCCGCATCCAGTCCCCAGTAGGCATCCACGGACGAGGCCAAAACGGCGCGAAGAAAGTCTCGCTGCGACGCGGCTCTCAACTCAAGGTTTGCGGCGGGATCTGATCGACACGAGAGACTCTCGCGTTGCGAAGGCCCGTCTTCGCCTTCTTGGCAATCGGCGAGGTCCACAGCCCAATGATGCTGATGCTTGTTGACATTGTTCTCAATATTGACGATTTGCACAGGAATCGGGACTTTGGTCATTTGCGGAGTCGCCATTCGACCCGTCCGCTGGTGAGGAGCTGGTGGGTACGAGCATGCATGCCGCATCACCATCGCGACCACACCTGGGACGGTTAGCTGCTGTTCACGGAGCGCCGGCTCGGGAAGCTGATGTTCTGTCGGGCGCGCATGGTCCCGAACTCCAATCGGGTGCGACGGAATGGCCGTGTCCAGGAGCGGTGCCGACGACGACGTGGGGTTGCGCGCGTTCGTCGGCCTGGATGGCTCCGCGTGACGGCGACGGCGGACGCCGTGTTCGCCAAATCCGAAGGTGCATGCACACCAAGGCGAAAAAGGGCATTTCATCGGTACTGAGACGTCACATGAAAAAATTAACCAGACGACCGCGTCCGGGTTACGATGGCGACCTCGCGGGCGAAGAGCGTGGGGGTGGCAACTCGAACGGGGCGGGAATGTCGGACATCAGTGAGCCGGTGTCGTGTCCGTCGCGTCCCCGTCGGCAGCAGGACCGATCGATTCAGACGTTGCGCGGAATCGCCGTAATCCTGTTGGTGACGTTCCACGTGATCGGCGACACCGAGAACAGCGGACTGCGGGTGGGTCACGATTCGGTGCTGAACTACTTCAACCTCGGTTTCGCAGACATCAGGATGCCGCTGTTCACGTTGATCTCGGGATATGCGTACGCCATGGTTCCCGTCGCAGGGTGGCGAGGCTATCCCCAGCTCATCAAGGGTAAATCGCGGCGGCTACTGCTGCCGCTGATCACGGTCGGCAGCGTCCTCTATCTCGTGAAGTGCAGCGTCCCTGGCCTCAACAGTGCCGACGACGGTCTCGCGTTTTGGCGTGTCTTCGTATTCCGATTCGAGTACCTCTGGTTTCTCCAGTCGATCTTCATCGTGTTCGTCGTCGTCGGCCTCCTCGATGGCGCCCGTCTCTTGGAGTCGCGCACACGCTGGCGGATCGTCACCGTGTCAGCGGCCGTCGTCTATGTCGTGGTTCTGGTACCGCCCACCGCGGATGTCTTCACCGTGAGCGGAGCGGTGCGACTCTTGCCGTTCTTTCTGCTCGGCTACGGCATGCGCCGCCATGCGCTGTTCGACTTGCGTGGGGCGCCCGCCGTCGTGACAGCCGTCATCGCGTTCGCAGGCATCTACGCCATCCGTTTGCTGACCATATTCGGGACGTACCGACCGGATAGATTCGTCGACAGGGTCATCGCGGTCGGGGTGGGCGCAACGGCATTGATTCTGATCTACTCCGCCCGTAATTTGCTCGACAGCAGATTTCTCGCATGGATCGGCGGCTTCTCGTTCGGAATCTACCTCCTTCATGTCTTTGCCACCGCGGGCTCCCGAATCCTCCTGGAACGCGTTGGTGTACACCGCGTTTCGGAACTGTTCGTCGCCGGTCTCCTGATGGGCATCGGTGCTCCCATCGTGTTCCAACTCATTTTCGGCAAGGTGTGGTTGATCCGAACCCTCGTGCTGGGCGAACGCGGTACCGACACGCCCTCCCTCCGTCGCAACGGTGGGACTGTCGAGGTCGCTCCGCCGGTCGGGGGTGCCTCGGGTGGAGCCCCCCCGACCTCGCGTCCGGACGCACGAGTAGGCGGAACTCCATCGGCGTGCCCTCCGAGCCGCCACGCCACGACTGACATCGAGTCACGTCGCATCTTCGGTGGCGATGCGCCGCCCCTCGGTTCTTGAGGGTTTGCTATGGCTTCACCTCATGACGGCGCGCCCCGTTGACTGCTGTGTCAGGATGTGCCAATGGGGAAGTTGGGAATTGCAGGTGCGTTGGCAGCGGCTTCGGTGTTGTCCACGATGCAGTTCGCGATCGTGCCGACGGCTTCCGCCGCTCCGTGCCCCGACGCCGAGTTGATATTCGCCCGCGGCACGACCGAAGCGCCTGGTCTCGGCCCCGTCGGTGACGCATTCCTCGACTCGTTGCGCCCACGGCTCGGGACGAAGTCACTCGGCGTCTACGCCGTCGACTACCCCGCCACGATGGAGTTCTCGACCGCCGTCGAGGGCGTCGCCGACGCGCGCGCCCATATCCTGTCCACCGCCACGAGCTGTCCGGACACCAAGATGGTGCTCGGCGGCTTCTCCCAGGGCGCGGCAGTGACGGGTTTCGTCACCGCAAGCGTGGTGCCCGATGGCGTCTCGCCCCTGGACACCCCCACGCCGATGCCAGCCGAGGTGGCCGATCACGTGGCGGCCGTCGCCCTGTTCGGCAAGCCGTCGACGCGGTTCATGAAGGCGATCAACGACCCGGATGTCGTCGTCGGGCCCAACTACGCGGCCAAGGCCGTCGATTTGTGCGTCGACAACGACTTGGTGTGTGACCCCCACGGAAGAAGCTTCTCCGCGCACAACCAGTACGCCGCGTTGGGCCTGGTAGACCAGGGTGCGACCTTCGCCGCTGAACGGCTACAAGCGATTTGGGCCACCGAGGCGCTCGAGCCGTCGACGCCCACCCTCTCGACGCAAACCCCCTCGATGTTGTCCGCTCCCTTGCAGGGCGCCGCGCAACCGCACGTCGCGGCGACTCCCGAGACGCTTCCAGGGCCGGCGCCGCTCCCCGGGCCCGTCACGCCTGCGCAGCCCCCAGCCGTCGCGCCGTCGACCTGAGCGCGAAGTCAACCGGTCCGGTTGATTGGCGAGTTCTTCGGCGAGCGCCGACGCCAGCAGGGAAGGTTCTCGTCGGAATACGGGGACCAGCCAGCGCGTGGAACGTGAATCGGGCGAATGCCCAGGTAAGACTGGAGCCGATGACGGGAATCGAACCCGCGTATTCAGCTTGGGAAGCTGATGTTCTGCCATTGAACTACATCGGCCTGACCAGCCGGGCTGGTGATCACGAAGGTTAGCACCCCGCGTCACCGGGCCTGATCGGAGTAGCGGACAGCAGCCCAGGCGGCTGCATGCCGAGAGTGAAGTTGTGTGACGGATCATCGCGGAATGTGGTGAACAACTGCACATTCGGCGGACGCGCGGTTCGCCGTCAGGCCAGCGGCGTGAACGCCTCGGCCAGCGCTCGGTAGGCGTCCAGTCGCTCCGGGCCGCGGGGCATGCCGAAGTCGGGGACGATCACCTCGTCGACGCCCTCCTCGCGCCACGTCGCGGCGGCCTCGGCGATCCGCTCGGCCGGCCCGTAGACCACCGGCTGCGGCATCGACTCGGCAGCCGACTTGGCCTTGGCCTCGGCCTCCGCCGAATCGGTGACCATCACCACGGCCTGCGTCGAGCGCCACACGGTGGCCGGGTCGCGGCCCTCCTTCTCGCACGCCGCGTCCAGCGCCGCCGAGCGCTCGCCGAACTCACCCGGCGCGGACCACTGATTCCACTCCTGGGCGTGCCGCGCGATCAGCCGCAGCATCCGCGGGCCGGTCCCGCCGACCAGCAGCGGCAACGGCGACTGCACCGGCTTCGGCTCGCACAGCGCGTCGGTCAGCTGGTAGTACTGCCCGTCGAACGTCGTCGTCTCGTTGGTCAGCAGCCCCGAGATGACGGTCAGCCCCTCGGCGAAGCGGTCGACCCGCTCCTTGGGGGCGCCCAACTCCAAGCCGTACTGCTGGTGCTCGGTCTCCTGCCAGCCCGCGCCGAGGCCTAGGGTGAAGCGGCCGTTGCTGATTCGGTCAATGGTCGCCGCGAGATTGGCCAGCACGGCGGGGTGACGGAACGTCATCGACAACACCAGGTTGGCCAACCGGACCTGCGACGTGACCGTGGCCAGCGCGGCCATCACGGCGGTGGCTTCCAGCCAGTCGCTCGTCTGGCCCGGTTTGTCACCGGGGGACATGAAGTGATCCGCAACGTAGACCGAATGCCAGAACCCGTCGTCGGCGAACTGGGCAAGTTCGAGCACGTCGTCCCACGGTTGAGTCGTCGATGGCCACACGGAGAATCGCACGTCGCCAGTCTAGGGACGAACGCTGTGAGAGTGCCGGGGCTGACTGTGTGCCCGCCCGCTAGGCTCGTCGGGTGCTGCTCTCCGATCGCGACATTCGGGCCGAGATCTCCGCAGGCCGCCTGGCAATTGACCCGTTCGACGACAGCCTCATCCAGCCCTCGAGCGTCGACGTTCGGCTCGACAACCTGTTCCGGGTCTTTAACAACACCCGCTACACCCACATCGACCCCGCGCTGCGGCAGGACGACCTGACGACCCTGGTCGAGCCGAAGGAAGACGAACCCTTCGTGCTGCATCCCGGCGAGTTCGTGCTCGGGTCGACGTTGGAGCGCTGCGCGCTTCCCGACGACCTCGCCGGCCGACTGGAGGGCAAGTCGTCACTCGGGCGCCTTGGCCTGTTGACCCACTCGACGGCCGGTTTCATCGACCCCGGGTTCAGCGGACACATCACCCTCGAGCTGTCCAACGTGGCCAATCTGCCGATCACGCTGTGGCCAGGGATGAAGATCGGCCAGCTGTGCCTGTTGCGCCTGACCAGCCCCGCCGAACACCCGTACGGCAGCGCGAAGGTCGGCTCGAAGTATCAGGGCCAGCGCGGTCCGACCCCGTCGAAGTCCTACCAAAATTTCCTCAGGCACTGACCCGGCCGTCGCGGGTAGGGTCGACGACGTGGGCTGAAGCCCGACGCGTCCGATGTAACGATTGCGCCGGCGACCGCGATGGAACGTAAGGCGCGCTGCGCGCGTTTTAGCCTCTGTGGAAACAGAATACGACGGCACAGCTAACACTTTGGAGGGGTTCGTGGACATCGTACTTGGTGTGTCCTTGACGCCAATGACGGTGCGACTCGTGCTGGTCGAGGGTAAAGAAGCCGACGGCGCGATCGTCGACCACGACACCTTCGACGTCACACCGTCCGACGGCTCGGCAACGTCCAGTGCGTCCGCGCAGGTGGTCGCCGCCGTCTTGGGAACGTTGGAAAGTGCCCGCGAAGGCGGTCACCAACTGAAGGCCATCGGCGTCACCTGGAGTGACCACGAAGAGGCCGCGAAGCTGCGCGACGCGCTGGCCGCCGCGGGCGTCGACGACGCGATCCTGGTCTCCGAACTCCACGCCGCGGGAGCCCTCGCCCAAACTGCGGGCCGTGCGGTGGGCTACGAGACCACCGGCCTGCTCTTCCTCGACCGCGACACCGCGACGCTGTCGGTCGTGCGCACCGACGACGGCTCCATCGTGAAGGTGCTCAGCAGGAGCCTGCACAGCACCGACGCCATGGCGGTGCTGTCCGACATGGCCGCGGCCGCCGCCGCGCAGGACTCTCCGCCGCAGGGCATGTTCGTCGTCGGGTCCGGCGTCGACGTCGCCTCGGTCAAGGCTCACCTGCAAGACCTGGTCGACGTGCCCGTCAACGCCCCCGAGGAGTCGGGTCTGGCGCTGGCCCGCGGCGCGGCGATCGCGGCGGCCAACGCCCCGATCTTCGACGCGTCGACGGTGGGCCTGGCCTACTCACAGGACCCCGACGGCGTGACCGCGGGCAACGACTACCCCGGGCTGTCCGGTGCCGCCACCCAGATGCGGCTGGTCGGGGTGGACGCTCCGCTGGGCGCCGACGACCTCGGTTTCCACGACGAAGCGCCTGCCGAAGAGGGCCGCAAGCCGTTCCTCCTGGTGGGCAGCGCGCTGACGTCGGTGTTCGTCATCGGTGTCATCGCCCTGGTCATCTCGCTGGCCGTGAGCATCCGCCCGACCGCCGACCAGCGCCCCGATCCCGGTCAGAGCGCGATCGTGCCGAACGCCGCGGCACCGGCGGCACCTCTGCCGGAGATCGCGCCGCAGCCGAGCGCCGCCCCGGCGCCGCCTCCCCCCGCGCCTCCCGCGGAGACCATCAAGGCGCCGATCCCGGTCGTCCAGCAGGAGCAGGCCCCGAAGCGTCAGGTCTACGTCGCGCCGCCCGAGGCACCGCCCGCGCCGGCTCCCGATCCGCCTGCCGCACCGCCGCCGGCTCCTGCCCCGGTGGTCGCCCCGCCGGTCCCCGCGGTGGTGCCGCCGTTGCTGCCCAACATCTTCGCTCCGCCGGTGCAGCAGTATCCGCAGTACAACCAGTACCCGCAGTACAACCAATACCCGCAGTACCCGCAGCAGCAGGCGCCGTGGCAGCCGCAGCCGCAGCGTCCGCCGTGGCAACAGCCCCAGAATCCGTGGCAGCCGCCGGGCAACCAGGGCCCGTCGAATGACGACGACTGGCCGGGCTCAGGCGGTCACAACGGCTGGCCGGGCTCCGGCGGCAACGACGGCCGACCGGGTCGCGGGGACGACGGTGGACCCCGTGGCGGCGGCGGTGGGGGCGGCAAGAACTGCTTCCTGATCTTCTGCGCGCCTGCGGGTCGCTAGCTCGAACCCGACTCGTCACCTGGCGTTGGTCTGCCGCTCGGTGTCACGTTGCGGTTAGTTCATCGCGCGGGCCTACTCGGGCACTATGCGATGCACTGTGTTCGGTACGGGGTACCTCGGCGCGACCCACGCGGCCGGCATGGCCGAACTCGGGCACGAGGTCATCGGGGTCGACGTCGACCCTGGCAAGGTGGCCAAGCTCGCCTCGGGTGAGATCCCGTTCTACGAGCCCGGGCTGCGAAAGATGCTGCGCGACAACCTCGAAGCGGGCCGTCTGCAGTTCACCACCGACTACGACGCGGCAGTCGACTTCGCCGACGTGCACTTCCTCGGCGTCGGAACGCCGCAGAAGAAGGGCGAGTACGGCGCCGACCTGCGCCACGTGCACGCGGTAATCGACGAGCTGGTGCCCCGCCTCAAGCGGTCCGCGGTGATCGTCGGCAAGTCGACGGTGCCGGTCGGCACTGCGGCGGACCTCGCCGAGCGGGCCCGGCTGCTGGCGCCGTCGGGAGTCGGCGTCGAGATCGCCTGGAACCCCGAGTTCCTCCGGGAGGGCTTCGCCGTGCAGGACACCCTGCACCCCGATCGCATCGTGCTTGGCGTGCAACCTGATTCGCGCCTGCCCGAGGCGGCGATGCGCGAGTTGTACGCCCCCATCCTGGACGCCGGCGTGCCGCTGCTGGTGACGGACCTGCAGACCGCCGAGCTGGTCAAGGTGTCGGCGAACGCCTTCCTGGCGACCAAGATTTCCTTCATCAACGCCATCTCCGAGGTGTGCGAGGCCGCGGGCGCCGACGTGACGATGCTCGCCGACGCGCTCGGCTACGACCCGCGGATCGGGCGGCGATTCCTCAACGCTGGCTTGGGTTTTGGTGGCGGCTGTCTGCCCAAGGACATCCGCGCGTTCATGGCCCGCGCCGGTGAACTGGGCGCCAATCACGCGCTGACCTTTCTGCGCGAGGTGGACAGCATCAACATGCGCCGTCGCACCCGGATGGTGGAGTTGGCGACTACGGCGTGTGGCGGGTCTCTGCTCGGGGCCAACGTCGCCGTCCTCGGCGCGGCCTTCAAGCCGGAATCCGACGACGTGCGTGACTCGCCCGCACTGAACGTCGCCGGCCTGCTTCAACTCAACGGCGCCGCCGTCAACGTCTACGACCCGAAGGCGATGGACAACTCGCGGCGCGTCTTCCCGACGCTGAACTACTCGGCGTCGGTCGTCGAGGCGTGCGACCGGGCCGACGCCGTCCTGGTGCTCACCGAGTGGCAGGAGTTCGTCGACCTCGACCCGGCCGAGCTCGCCGCGACGGTCCGCTCAAGGGTCGTCGTCGACGGCCGCAACTGCCTCGACGTGAAGAAGTGGCAGTCGGCAGGCTGGCGGGTGTTCGCGTTGGGCCGCCGGATACCGGAGCCCTCGACGTCCTAGCGTCGTAGCGTGAAGGCATGACCGTCTACGCGCTGAACCTGTTCGACGTCGCCGACCGCGACGAGTACCTGGCCTACTCCAAGCGGTCGGTTGCCGAGGTCGCCAGGTACGGCGGCAAGGTCGTGGCGTTGGGCAAGTTCCGTGAGAACGTCCAAGGCGAGGTCGTGGGCCGGCAGGTGCTGATCCTGGTGGAGTGGCCCGACAAGGATGCCTTCGACGGCTACTGCAACGATCCGACGCTGGCCGATCTGCACGCCCACCGCGAGAACGGAACGTCGGCGTACGTCTGGCAACTCTTCGACCGGTTGGACGATCTGCGACCGGTGCTTAAGCTCGGGTCATGACGCGGGCAACCAGGCCGAAGATCAAACAGCGACTGCACTGGTTCGCGCTGCACGGGGTGATTCGTGGCCTGGCGTCCTACGGTGCCAAGCACGGCGAGATGCAGGGCAGGTTGATCGCCGACCCCACGGTGCGCGCCGATCCCGGTGGTTTCGCCGACGAACTTCGCGAGCACGGCACGATCGTCCGCGGTCGCGCGGCGTGGCTGACCGCCGATCATGCGGTGGCGCACCAACTTCTGCGGTCCGACGACTTCTCCGTGACCGCGATCGGCAAGACCCTGCCGGGCCCGTTGGGGTGGCTGGAGCAGAAGACCACCGTCAAGGGCCGGTTGCACCCGTTGCTTCCGCCGTCGATGCTGTCGGTCGAACCGCCGGAGCACACGCGCTACCGCAAGACCGTGTCGTCGGTGTTCACCACCAGAGCCGTTGCGGCACTGCGGGAACGAGTGGAGCAGGCGGCGGTCGCCCTCCTCGACGGCATCGAAGCCGGCCCCACCGATCGCGTCGACGTCGTGGACGCCTACTGCGCCCAACTGCCGGTCACCGTCATCGGAGACATCCTCGGCGTGCCCGATCACGACCGTCCTCGCATCCTCGAGTTCGGCGAGCTGGCCGCCCCGAGCCTCGACGTCGGGCTGTCGTGGGACCAGTACCTGCGCGTGGAGCGTGGCCTCGACGGCTTCAACACGTGGCTTGCGCAGCACCTCGGTCACCTCAAGCGACATCCCGGTGACGACCTGATGAGCCAGATCATCGCCGCCGGCGACGACGGCACGCGGCTCGACGACGAAGAGTTGCGGGCGACCGCGGGTTTGGTGCTCGCCGCCGGGTTCGAGACGACGGTCAACCTGCTGGGCAACGGAATTCGGATCCTGCTCGAGCATCCCGACCAGTTGGCGATGCTCCGCGACGACCCCGAGTTGTGGCCGGGCGCGGTCGAGGAGATTCTGCGGCTGGAGTCGCCGGTGCAGTTGAGTGCCCGCCTCGCGCGCGTCGACACCGAGGTCGCGGGCCGGGCGGTCGCGGCCGGTGAGCTCGTCATCCTGTACCTGGCGGGCGCCAACCGCGACCCCAAGGTGTTCGACGACCCGCACCGGTTCGACGTCACCCGCGGCAACGCGGGCAAGCACCTCTCCTTCTCTGGTGGCAGGCACTTCTGCCTCGGCGCAGCCCTTGCCCGCGCCGAGGGCGAGGTGGGGCTGCGCGCCTTCTTCGACCGCTACCCGGACGCCCGACTGGCCGGGGACGGCAGTCGTCGCGACACCCGGGTGCTGCGCGGATGGGCGACGTTGCCGATCACGCTCGGCGAGGCCCGCGCGGCGGTACCTTCTTAGGCGTGGACTTCCGCGCAACGCTGCTCGGGGAGACCCGGGCCCTCGGTGAGGTCATCCGCACCGCAGACCCCGAGACTCCGGTGCCGTCCTGCCCTGGCTGGACGATGAATCAGCTGCTCAAACACGTTGGCCGTGGCCACCGCTGGTCGGCGCAGATCATCGCCGAGCGCCGGCGGGAACCCCTCGACCCCCGCGAAGTGCGCGACGGAAAGCCGCCGGGGGACGTCGACGGCGCCGTCGACTGGCTGAACACCGGTGCCCAGGCGGTCATCGACGCCGTCGACCGGGTCGGGGCGGATGCCAGGGTGTGGACGTTCACCGGGGCCAGACCTGCAGGCTGGTGGATCCGCAGGCGCGTCCACGAGGCGACCGTGCACCGCGCCGACGCCGTCCTCGCCGTCGGCGGTGAGTACGAGTTGCCTGCCGAGCTGGCCGCCGACGGCATCAGCGAGTGGGTAGAGCTCGCGGTAACCGGTGCCGACCGTCACCACCCGCCGTTGCAGCGCAGCCAGACGCTGCACCTGCACGCCACCGACGAGGGGCTCGGCCCCACGGGGGAGTGGACGATCACCCACGACGAGGACGGCGTGCAGTGGTCCCACAATCACGCCAAGGGCGAGGCGGCGGTGCGGGGCAGTGCGGTCAACCTGCTGCTGGCGCTGACCCGCAGGCGCACCGCGGCCGAGGCGGGTCTCGAGGTGTTCGGCGACGAGGCGGTCTGGGACACCTGGCTGAACGGGACGCCGTTCTAGGCCCTTTGGAGCTGGGGTGTCGCGAGCACGGCGGCGATCCCCGTCGTCAGCGGCACCGACAGGGCAAGCGCGATACCGCCGACCGCGGACCGCGCGACCTCGATGGCCACGCTCTCGCTGGTCAGCACGTCCCCGAGCGACCGGTTCGCGACGCTGAAGAGAAGCAGCAGCGGCAAGGCGCTGCCGGCGTACGCCAGCACCAGCGTGTAGACGGTGCTGGCGATGTGGTCACGGCCGACGCGCATCGCGCCGGTGAAGATGGCCCGCCGGGTGGCGCCGTGCTCGGCGATCTCGAAGGCGGTCGACGCCTGGGTGACCGTCACGTCGTTGAGCACGCCGAGTGACCCGATGATGAATCCGGCGAGCAGCAGGCCGGTGATCGAGACGTTGCCGAGGTAGGCGGCCACCTCGTTGTTCTGATCCTCGGACAAGCCGGTGAGGTGAACCAGTTCAATTGTCGCCCAAGACAAGACGGCGGCAAGCAGCAGCGCGGTCAAGGTGCCGAGGAGGGCGGCGCTGGTACGCAGGCTCACCCCGTGCGCCAAGTAGATGACGGCGTACAGGATCGCCCCCGAGGCCACCAGCGACACCGGGACTGCGGGGGCCCCGTCGCGCAACGCGGGCAGCAGGAACATCATCAGGACGCCGAACGCGACCACGATGCCGACGATCGCCCGCAGTCCACGCCACCTCGCCACCGCGACGACCACGACCGCGAACAGGGCGGCCACGATGCCGAGCGGCCAGCTGCGTTCGAAGTCGTAGAAGGCGTACGTCGTGGTGCCGTTCTGGTCGACCTGTCTGCTGATCCGCACCTCGTCGCCGACCGCGAGGCTCGGCTGGCCGGGGCCGCCGCTGAACTCCAGCAGTGTGTCGGCGCCCGTGTTGGGCCCCGAGCCGATCGCGACGAGGGATTGGACGCACTCGCCACCGCCGGGCTGAGCGGCGACGGGGGCCGACGTCAGCACCCCGCCCGCCGACGGGCTGCCACACGGTCCCTGGGCGCTGGACACCACGCGTCCCGACTCCGTGGTGACGGCGCCGCCCGCCGCGTTCTGAAACGGCAGCGGCACGTCCACGCTTTGGTGGCTCGGCCACAGCAGGGCCATCCCGGCGATCACCGCCACGCCGATCACGACGAGCAGTCCGACGACGATCTTGGCCGCCATCGGGCCGAGTGGCGCCGGGCCGGAGGACATGGAGTGCGAGTGCGAATGCGCCACCCGGACAGGGTAGAGGTGACGCTCGTGCGCGGGGGTGTGCGGAAGGATGACACCGGTGCGGATCCTGTGGCGGTTCGGTCTGGTCTGTTGGTTGGCCGCAGCGGTGTGGTACTTCCTGAGGCCGCCGTCACTGTGGCTCCTCGACGGGGTGGTCGTCCCGCTGATGGTGGTGCTCTACGTATTCGGCCTGGCGGCGGTGATCGTCGGGCTCGTCGCGGGTCGACGCCGGACACTGTTGCTGACCCTGGTTCCGGTGATGGTCGTCGTCACCGCGATGGTGAACCCGGCGTGGCAGGTGGCGCCACGGACCTGGTTCGCGATGCACCGCCCGCTGTTCGACATGGCGCTCGCGACGGAACCGGGAAACCGGTACTACGGCAACGCGTTACCGCTGCCGCTGCAATTCCTGAGCGTCGAGGGGCGGGTGTCGGACCAGGAGGGGCGGCGCTTCTTCCCGCAGTGGATCGGCATCCCCGACGACGCGGGCGGCTACCTGCACGACCCGGTGCAATCACCCAGCGGCGTCGACCTCTACGGAATGGTGTGCAGCAATCCCGTCGACCTCGGTGACGGCTGGTGGATGTGCGGAATGGCCGACACCGGGCGGTGACTACTGGCGGTAGCTGGCCAGGAAGTTGCCGAGCCGGTCGATCGCGTTGGTGAGGTCACGGGCCCACGGCAGCGTCACGATGCGAAGGTGATCGGGTGCGGGCCAATTGAATCCGGTGCCCTGCACCACCAGGATCTTCTCCTGCAGCAGCAGGTCGAGCACCAATTGCTCGTCGTCGTGGATGTCGTGCACCTCGGGGTCGAGGCGGGGGAACGCATAGAGCGCACCCTGGGGCTTCACGCACGACACCCCGGGGATCTCGTTGAGCTTGTTCCAGGCGACGTCGCGCTGTTCGAGCAGGCGCCCGCCGGGCAGAACCAAGTCCTCGATGCTCTGATGGCCGCCGAGGGCCACCTGAATGGCATGCTGCGCAGGCACATTCGGGCAGAGCCGCATGTTGGACAGCAGGTTGATGCCCTCCAGGAAGCTGGCCGCATGCTCCTTGGGTCCGGTGATCGCCAGCCAGCCCGCGCGGTAGCCCGCCACGCGGTAGGCCTTCGACAGTCCGTTGAACGTCAGGCACAGCTGGTCGGGCGCCACCGACGCCATCGCAATGTGCTCGGCGTCGTCGTAGAGGATCTTGTCGTAGATCTCGTCGGCAAGCAGCAGCAGTTGGTACTTGCGAGCCAAATCGGCGATCTGCTCAAGGTTTTCGCGGGTGTAGACCGCACCGGTCGGGTTGTTGGGGTTGATCACGACGATCGCCTTGGTGCGTTCGGTGATCTTCGATTCGATGTCGGCGACGTCCGGCATCCAGCCCTGCGTCTCGTCGCACAGGTAGTGCACGGGCGTGCCGCCCGCCAACGCCGTCGACGCCGTCCACAGTGGGTAGTCCGGTGCCGGAATCAGCACCTGGTCGCCGTTGTCGAGCAGTGCCTGCAGGGTCATCGTGATGAGCTCGGAGACGCCGTTGCCGAGGTAGACGTCGTCGACGTCCAGATACGGGAACCCGTCCACTAGTTCATATTTGGTGACCACTGCCCGGCGGGCCGAGACGATGCCCTTGGAGTCGGAGTACCCCTGGGCGTAGGGGAGTGCCTGGATCATGTCGCGCATGATCACGTCGGGTGCCTCGAAGCCGAACGGGGCGGGGTTGCCGATGTTCAGCTTGAGGATGCGATGGCCGTCCGACTCGAGCCGCGACGCGTGCTGGTGCACGGGGCCGCGGATCTCGTAGAGGACGTCCTGCAGCTTCGTGGACTGCGCGAACGTGCGTTGCCGTGGCTGGTTACCGGTATGCCACGGCACCTGGTGGGTACTCACGCCGTCAAGTCTCCCATGGCTGTTCAAGCGCATTTCTCGCCCGCCGCCGTGGGCGCAGGTCGAATGCGGAGTCGGTTCGCCATCGTTTTCACGACAGGTCGGACACGTTCGTGCAAATCCTGGCTACGATCCCGTGATTTGCGCCGGGGTGGCGGTTAACTTGCGGAGTCCGTATCGGTCGGAAGGCGCAGAGATGAAGCTGGTAGTCACACGCACGTTGGCCGCGGCCTCGGCGATCACGGCCGTTGCCGTGGGCTTGGCGGCGCCGGCCCTGGCCGATCCGCCGTTGCTCAACGGAACATACGCCGGTGGCGACGTCCTCAACCTCTGGACGATTGCGACGACGTGCGGCACCTCGGGATGCGCGGGCACCGTCTCCAGCAACCAGGGCTGGACCGTCCCCGCGACCCTCGTCAACGGGTTGTGGAACTTCAAGATCACCAAGCCCGACGGTGCCATCTGCGCTGACGGCAGCTACGCGCCTGCCTACATTTCGCTGACCCTCGACCCGGCGACGCTGGCAGGCACGATCACCACCGATTCCAACTACGACTGCCCCGGCGGCACGATCACCCAGGCCCCGTTCCAGCTTCACCAGGTGAGCTGACGCAGGGTTCCTAGGCGGCCTTCGCGCCGGCTATCGCTTGCCGGGACGACGGACGCCCGGTGCGATGCCGAGGCCCTTCACCGGGGCCTCGGGTTCGGCGGGCGTCGCCGCGGCAACGGGTTCACTCCCCGGCTCCGGCTCCGGCGCCGACTCGTCGGCGGCGGGAGCTGCTTCCGGTTCGGGTTGCGGCGCAACGTCTTCCGTGGGCTTCGGGGCGGCTGCCTTCTTGCTCCCCGGGCGACGCGCGATGGCCAGGCCCTTGACGGGTGGTTCTGGCTTCTCGAGACCGAGATCCGAATCGGCCGACTCCGCGGGGTCGGTGCCCGCCTCCGCCTCGTCTGGGGCGACGTTTGCCGGCTGCACGACCGTGGAGGACGCCTGCGCGGCCGGTGCGGCCTTCTTGCTGCCCGGGCGCTTGGCGATCGACAACCCCTTCACCGGCGGCTCGGCCTTGGCTTGCTCTGTCGCGGCGGGAGCGGTTTCGGCCGCCGGGGCTGCCGGCGCCTCAGAGGCAGCGGGGGCGACGGCCTTCTTGCTGCCGGGGCGCTTGGCGATGCCGAGTCCCTTGACGGGCGGTTCGGCGGCTGCCGGTGCCGTCTCGGTCTCCGTCGGGGCCTCTGCGGTTGGGGCGTCAGCTGCCGGGGCGGCCTTCTTGGCGCCCGGCTTCTTGGCGATCGCGAGACCCTTGACCGGGGCTTCGGCGGCGGGTGCGTCGGCAGGTGCGGCCTCGGCCTTCGCGGCGGGCTTGCGGCCCGGCTTCTTGGCGATGGTGAGACCACCCTTGGCAGGTGCCGCGGGGGCTTCCGTCGTCGCCGTCTCGGCCTTGGCCACGGGTGCGGCCTCTTCCTCGGCGACGACCGGCTCGGCCTCGGCGGGGGCCTGCTCCTCGCGCTCGGCGACGCGGGCGGCGAAGGCCTTTGCCGCCGCGCCCTTCTCCGGCAACGAGACCGAGTCCTTGTCCAGCGACGCCAGCAGCAGCTGCGCGACGTCGAGGACCTCGGCCTGCTTGCCCGTCTCCTCGGCGAGGTCACCGACACCGTCGGTCATCATGACGCGGCAGAACGGGCAGCCGGTCGCGATCTTCGAGGCGTTGGTGTTCAGGGCCTCTTCGGCGCGTTCGTGGTTCACGCGCTTGCCGATGTGCTCTTCCATCCACATCCGCGCTCCACCGGCGCCGCAGCACAGGCCGCGGTCGGCGTGGCGCGGCATCTCGGTCAGCGTGGCGCCGGAGGCTCCGATGAGCTCACGCGGGGCCGAGTACTCCTTGTTGTGGCGGCCGAGGAAGCACGGGTCGTGATAGGTCACGTCCTGGCTGACCGGGCTGACGGGCACCAGCTTCTTGTCGCGGATCAGGCGGTTGAGCAGCTGGGTGTGGTGCACCACGGTGTAGTTGCTGCCGAGCTGCGGGTATTCGCGGCCGATCGTGTTGAAGCAGTGCGGGCAAGTCGCGATGATCTTGCGGTCGACGGTCTCGACGCCCTCGAACACGCCGTTGATGGTCTCGACGTTCTGCGCGGCCAACTGCTGGAACAGGAACTCGTTGCCCGCGCGGCGAGCGGAGTCGCCGGTGCAGGTCTCGCCGCTGCCGAGCACGAGGAACTTCACGCCCGCGGTCGCGAGCAGTTCGGCGACGGCCTTGGTGGTCTTCTTGGCGCGGTCTTCCAGCGCTCCGGCGCAGCCGACCCAGAACAGGTACTCGAAGCCGTCGAAGGAGTCGACGTCCTCGCCGTAGACGGGCACGTCGAAGTCGACCTCGTCGATCCACTTGGTGCGTTCCTTGGGGCTCTGGCCCCACGGGTTGCCGTTGCGCTCGAGGTTCTTGAACAGACCGTTGAGCTCGCCGGGGAATTCCGACTCGACCATGACCTGGTAGCGACGCATGTCGACGATGTGGTCGATGTGCTCGATGTCGACCGGGCACTGCTCGACGCACGCGCCGCAGTTGGTGCAGGACCACAGGACGTCGGGGTCGATGACGCCGCCCTGCTCCAGGGTGCCGACGAGCGGGCGGGTGGCCTGGTCGGGGCCGGAGCCGAGGATGCGTTCGAACCCGGATTCGGGCACGTGGTGGTGGTCCCCGTGGTCGGCGTCCTTCACCAGGGTTTCGGTGGCACCGCCTTCGGCGGTGTTCTCGGCCGGGGTTTCCTGGCCGCCGATGATGTAGGGCGCCTTGGCGAACAGGTGGTCGCGCAGGTTCATGATGACGAGCTTGGGAGACAACGGCTTTCCGGTGTTCCAGGCTGGGCACTGGGACTGGCAGCGGCCGCACTCGGTACACGTCGTGAAGTCGAGGTAGCCCTTCCACGTGAAGTCCTCGATCTTGCCGCGACCGAGGACCGCATCCTCGGCGGGATCCTCGAAGTCGATGTACTCGCGGTTGTACTCCATGGGCAGCAGCGGGCCGAGGCCGTTGGGCAGGCGCTTGAACGTCACGTTGACCGGTGCGAGGCCGATGTGAAGGTGCTTGGAGTGCAACACGATCAGCAGGAAGACGAGCATGACGCCGATGTGGAGCAGCAGCGCCACGGTCTCGATGATCTCGTTGACTCCGTGGCCGAGGGGTTCCAGTGCGGCACCGATGGAGTGGGAGAAGAACGCGCCCCAGCCGTAGGGCAGGTTGCCGGTGGCGACGGCCGCGCCGCGGAACAGCGCGTAGGTCCACACGACGTTGAAGATCATGAAGAGGATCAGCCAGGCGCCGCCGGTGTGCGAACCGTAGAAGCGGGAGTCGCGGCCGTATTCCTTGGGCTCCGAACGCAGTCGGATGATCGAGAAGACGACGATGCCGAGCAGCACGGCGAGGGCGAAGAAGTCCTGGAGGAACCCGAGCGCGTCCCAGTGCCCGACGAACGGGATGGCGAACTTCGGGTTGAACAGGACGCCGTAGGCCTCGAGGTACACGGTGGACAGGACGAAGAAGCCCCACATGGTGAAGAAGTGGGCGATGCCGGGGATGGACCAGCTCAGCAGTTTCTTCTGGCCGAGGACCTCGGTGAACTGCGTGGTGATGCGCGCCTTGAGGTTGTCCTTGCGGGCGTCCTCGTCGATCGTGGGCTGTCCCGAGCTGATCAGGTTCACCAGGAAGAGCACACGTTTGGCGGCGAACCCCAACACGATTGCCGTCAACAGAAGGCCAAGGGTCAGCCTGATTAGGGTTTGCGTGTCCACGCGCGCCTCCCGGGTTGAAGTTACCGCGCAGTAAGATAGCCGGTTACTGGTCGGTAACTTACGCTAGATGCCAGCTCATAGTGGCATCCGCAGCTTTCGTATCGCTACGAAGGCTGGCCTAACCTACCGGTTGGTTGCCTGGGCGGTTGGTGTTAGTTCGCTAGTCGAGAACCCCAACCCCACCTTCGCTGTGGCAGTGGTCACATTCGCCGAAACCACGCTGCGGGGGCTGAAATTGGCAAATCTCAACTCGGCGCGCCCAGCATCGCCCGCAGCATCGAGATCAGCTCCGACCGCGACTCCGCCCCCAGCCGACGTCGGATCCGCGCCACGTGGTGCTCGACGGTCTTCGCCGAGATGAAGAGCTGGCTGCCGATGTCCCGGTACGGCATGCCCTGCAGCAGCAGTTCCGCCACCTCGCGCTCGCGATCGGACAACCGGGATTCCCGCGTCGTCGACGAACCGGGCCGTGGCGCCGCCGCCGCAGGCGCTTCGGCGACGTCGCCGCCGTCTTCGGTGCCCGCGGTGGTGACCTTGAGGTCGCGCGCCAACTGGAGCATGGCCCCGGACACCTTGCCGTCGGGGGTGTGCAGCGCCGCCTGGCTGGCCAGTCTGGTGGCGTCCCAGGTCAGTCCGAACTGCGTCAGCGAGCGGGCGGCCGCGGTCACCTCACCCGCGTCGACGTGGTTGGCCAGCACCCGCAGCCAGGTGCGCCCGGCGATCGCCAAGGCCCGCGCGAACGAGCTGTCGGCGGCCGCCGCGGTCAGCGCCTGGCCGTGCGGTGCCACCGACGCCGGCGAGTTCGCCAGAATGCCTGCGTGCACCCCCGACCAGTGCAGCGGAACCGACCACAGGGGCGGATTGCCAAGGGCGCCAAGCAGAGTGAAGGCCTCGTCGAGTGCAGGCTTGACGAGGTCGACCTGCCCCAGCCGGGCCGCGGCCACCCACAGTTCGCCGAGCGGCAGCAACGCGTAGAGGTCCATGGAGTACTCCGTGAGCACCTCCATTGCCGCGTACCAGTGCTTGTGCACGGCACCACTGTCGCCGGCGCGACGGGCCACCGCGGTCTGCAGCGCGGCGGCCCACAACGCGTCGCGCCGGTGCAGGTTCGCACCGTCGACTGAGGCGGCGTCGGCCGCGGCGGCGGACAGTTGCCCGTCCAACATGCGGGCCCAGCCCAGCAACAGGGTGTGCCGGCGGGCGACGAAACCCTCGTCGTCGCCGGTGCCGCGGACGGCCCTGCCGATCACGCTGCGGGCTCGGACGGAGTCACCGCCGTGCATCGCCACCAACGTGACCAGAGCGGCCGGGGTGTCGGGGGTGACGGCGGCCGAGACCTGCTCCGTCATCGACTGCGCCAACCGGGCGACGGCCGCCGGGTAGCCGCCGTCGACCGTCAGCAGCAGTCCCTCGGCGATTCCGCGAGCCGCCCGGGCGGTCGACGTCGGCGGACCCGAGACGTCGGCGCTCAACGCCGCGCGCGCCGACGTGACGTCGCCCACGCCGAGGGCGGCCACGACCGCGGCCGACCCCACGACGGCGTCGGGGTACGGACCGAGCCAGCGGAAGAGTTCCGCCGCCTGGGCGGCGCTGCCGTCGTGCAGCGCGACACTCGCCGCGATCCGGACCGCCGCGGCCCGTTCGCCCGCGTTCTCGGAGCCGAGCAGCTCGTCGGCGAGCCGGCCTGCGGTGGCACAGTCGCCCGTCAGGGCCAGCGCGTCGGCCAGCTTGGCGTTGAGCTCGCTGGCCCCCACCTTCGTGGCCGCGCGGTACAGCCGGGCGGCGTTGGCGGGGCGATCCTGGTTGCGGGCGGCGAGATCGGTCAGTGCCGATGCCAGCCGCGGGTCGCGAAGGCCGTGCTCGGCGAGTCGCAGCGCCAGCTCGGTGGACAGCGTCGACTGCTCGAGTTGTGTTCGGAGCAAGGACGTTTCGACCTGATGATGGCGCGCGGCACCGATGATCTGGGCGACGTTCTGATGCAGTGCGGCGGTGAACGCCGGACTGAGCGACGGGGCGATGAGCCCGCTGGCGCGCGCGACGTCGACCAGTCGCTGCGCCTCGTCCTGGTCCACACCCAGCGCGGCACCGACGTCGTCGGGGCCGAGTTCCTGGCTGAGCGACGACAGGAGAAGGGTGTCGAGCACCGGTTCCTCCACCCGCCGCAACCGCTCGATCAACGCCACCCTGGCGGCCCGCGCGACGGCGTCCGGCGCGGACCCGCCGTCCGCGGACACCACCGCGGCCAACGCGGCAGTGACGAGGAAGGGCAGGCCGGCGCTCGCCGCCATGGTGTCCCTGACCAGTTCGGCCGAGGGCGGCACACCGAGGATCTCGGCGGCGAGCCGGTGTACGTCGGGCGGCGTCATGGGGGTCAGCGCCAGCACGGGCGCCTCGCGGGTCATCGCCGTGCGGAGGGAGTTCAGTGCTGGCTGGTGCGACAACGGTTCGGCCGCGATCACGACCGTCGCGGCGGCGTCGCCGATCAGCTCGGCCAGCCGCTCCAGGTCCGCCGTACCCAGCAGGTGGGCGTCGTCGATGACCACCGCCGCGTCCGGCGGGTCACCAGGCCTAGGGGGGCGTGCGACGACGGTGACGCCTGCCGCTCGTAACGCGGCTCTGATCTCGGCGAGCGTGGTGGTCTTCCCGGTGCCGACGCCACCCGAGACCAGAAGCTTCATCGGCTCGGTCGGCGACGAAAGCCAGGTCGCGACCACGTCGCTGACGGCCATTAATTCTCGGGGGTGTCCGGCTCGATGACCGGAGTGGTCGGCGTATCCGGCGGCGGCGGCACCGTGGTGGTCGGCGGGGCGGGGGGCTTCGTCGTCGTGGTAACCGGAGGCTGGGTCGTCGTCGTGACCGGAGGCGGGGTCGTGGTGGTCGTCGTCGTGGGCGGAGTCGTCGTCGTGGTCGTCGTCGTGGTGGTCGTGGTGGTGGTCGTCGTCGTGGTGGTGGTCGTGGGCGACGTCGTGGTCGTGGTGGTCGTCGGCGACGTGGTCGCCGTGGTGGTCGTGGGTGAGTTCGAGACCGTCGAGGTGTCGCTCGGCGCGGAGCTCTCCTGAGTCGACGTCCGGGTGGAAAGGCTGGTGGTCACCACCCCGTTGGCGCCGGTCGAGGAGATGGTCACGACCTCGGTGACGGTGCCGCTGTCGGACGAGCTGCCGGTCAGCTGCACCGCGGCAAACCCGCCGACGGCCAGCAGGGCTGCGGCAGCGGCGGCGCCGAACAGGACGGGCGGCCGCTTGTACCAAGCCAGGGGCTCGGAGTCCGGTCGGTCGTCCTCTTCTTCGTGGGCGAAGGCCATCTCTGGCCTGGCCCCGGTCGACGAGTAATCCGAGCTGTATTCGTCCCCGGCGTAGGGCATGGGCTCACCGGTGAGCGCGTCGTCGTCCTGCGACCACGCCAAGGATCCGGAGTCGCCGGCGTTCGGCGGGCCGGGGAGCGGCGTTCCCGCTGCCCAACCCATCGTCGGCGCAAGGCCCGTCGGGGCGTCGGCGACAGGAGCCAAGCCCGTCGGCGCCATTCCCGTCTGCGCGTCGTCGAATCCGAGAGCACCGACGACCGCGGCACCCGCGGCGGTGGACAGCATCGGCAGCGGCGCCGTGACGACCGGCGCGCGGAACTGCTCCGAGAGCCGCTGGGTGACCAGTGGAATGGCGGCGCCACCGCCGACCGTCGCGATCGCCGAGATGCTCGCAAGCGGAATTCGGTAGCGCTGCAACGTCTCCGAGATTGTCGACAACAGCCCGGCGAGCGGTGCGTCGACGAGTCCCTCGAGTTCGGGCCGCGTGATGCGGACGTCCGACTTGTAGCCGGGGACCTCCGCCTGGATCACGGTGGCGGTGTCGGCGGACAACCGTTCCTTGGCGCTGCGGCACTCGTCGCGAAGGCGGCTGAGCGATCCGACCGCGGCGGTGCTGGCGGGATCGGCGGAGTTGGCCTCCGCGATGCCGGTGACGACGTGGTTGAGCAGCGCCTGGTCGACGAGGTCGCCGGAGAAGTCCTGGTACCTGACCGTGCCGCCGATGACGGCAAGTCCGGCACCCGCGTCGGCCAGCGTGATGCTCGTTCCGCTGCCGCCGAAGTCGCACAGCAACACGACACCGTCGGACGGAAGCCCCGGCGCCGCGCGCAGGCCGGCGAGCGCGGCGACCGCGTCAGGGACGAGCGTGGGCGGCACCCCGCCGGGGGACAGCGCGGGCTTGTTGCGCAGCGCGCCGCGCAGGGCGCCTACCGCCCCAGGACCCCAGTGCGACGGCACGGCGATCGTGACCGGTTCGCCGCCGCCGACCCCGCGAGCCATTGCGTCGAGTGCTTCGACCAGGACGAGCTCGCCGCGGTGGGAGGAGCCGTCCGCCGCCACCAGCGGCACCGGGTCGCCGACCCGCTCGACGAACCCGGTGAGGACCAGGCCCGGCTGATTGGGGCCGGGGAACACGCCGACCTCGGGGGCGCGGTCGTCGAACACCACGAGGACCGACCGCCGCGTGACGGGAGCGGACCCGACGCGGGCCGCCACCAGGTTGGTGGTGCCGACGGACAGTCCGAGTGGTTGTGTCATGTCCCGTTTTCCTCGTGAAGACGCGCATCCCAGGGGGATCGGAAAAGATCAGCACTCACCATAGCGGCGCACCACCCGGCGTTGGGTTACATCCCCCTAACGATTGCGAACCCCTAATGCGTCGGCCCCTAATGCCCACCAGGCGCGGGTGGTCTCAGCACCGATTCCCGCAGCCCTCGGCGCCGATAACATTCGAGCTGAACTACGGCCGCCGCACCTTCGCGGCGCCTGAGCACGGTCCTGTGAGCAGAGAAGAGGAGGTACGTCGTGGCGAACTCACTCCTCGACTTCGTGATGTCGTTGGTGCGCGATCCGGACGCTGCAGCTCAGTACGCGGCCAACCCCGCCCAGACCATCGCCGACGCCAACCTGACCGACGTCACCCACGTGGACGTCGACAACCTGATCCCCGTCGTCGCGGAGTCGATGTCGACGCCTCAGCCGTCGGGGGGCATCCCCGCCAGCGCCGACACACTGCTGGACTCGGCCCACAACGTCTGGGCAAGCGGTGCGGCCACCGCGGCCTTCGACGCCTTCGACGCCCACCTCCCGATCCAGGGGAGCGACGTCGTCGCAGATCACGTCCCCATGGTCGCCAACGTCATCGAACTTCCGGAGGATTCGACACCGACCATCGTCGACCACGGTTTCGACGACCTGAGCCTGCCGACGGTCGACGCGCCCGTCGTCGACGACCTTCGGGTGGACGACGGGGCCGGCTCGCCGGATCTCGGTCAGCACGACGTCTCCGACCCCCTCGACGGTCATCTGGACCATCCGCACGATCCGGGTTTCGACATCTTCACGTGACCCGACGGCATCAGCCCGACCCGATTCGCGACAGCGCGGCCAGCAATGGCCGCGCTGTCGTCGTTTGTCGGTGTCGTCAGTGCAGGCCAGCGCCGCGCGGCGGAGCCCCAGGGGAATCCCCTAATCCCCTAACGGGTACCCCCTGGTGGCCCCGCAACGGCCCCCGGGAGCGAGGGGTCGCGTCCCCGTTTCCGGGGTTCCCACGGGCCCATAACGTAGTGAACAGATCGCCGGAGGCACGGCGACACGACCTAGACACCCACGATCGGAAGGCACTCCCATGACGAACCTCCTCGACTACATCCTCGACCTGTTCCGCAGCCCGGCAGTCGCCGCCAACTACATCTCCGATCCCGAGGGCGCGCTGCGCTCCGTCGGCCTGCAGAACGTCAGCGCCTCCCAGTTCGCCGCCGTCGCCGCCTCCGCGGCGCCCGCCGGTGTGATGCTCGGCGGCGGCGACCCGGTCTACGGTCTGCAGAGCGCGGTGGCCAGCTACCACAACATCCCCACCGCGTTCTCCCCGCAGACGGCCTTCGCGCCGCAGACGGACTTCGCCAGCCACAACGCCACGCAGCTCGCCAGCAACAACGACACCTCGTTGCTCAGCCCCGACCAGCACGCGGGCTCCAACGCGCAGCAGGGCGCCTTCAACCTCGGCTTCGGCGACATCACCCTCGGCAACAAGACGTCCGCCACCGACGGCGCCGTCGTCAACACCGGCACCGCCGGCGACATCGACACCACCAGCGTCAAGGGCAACGGCAACGTCGTCGGCGAAGGTAACAGCGCCAACACCGGCTACATCGACGGCGGCAGCCACTCGCCGATCATCATCGGCGAGGGCAACGACACCAAGGTCACCGACACCTCGCAGCACTCCGGCGGCGACATCATCACCGGCAACGAGGGCACCGTCATCAAGGACAACGACATGTCCGGTGGCCACGGCGGCAGCGCCGGCGCCAGCGGCGGCTCCAGCGGTGGCGGCCTGCTCGGCATCGGAATCGGCAACGGCGGCAACGAAGCCAACGCAGGCAACGGCGGTGGCGGCGGGTCGATCATCATCAACGACACGTCCTCGCACTCCACCAGCTCGACCGTGGGCGGCAACCAGACCACCGCCGGTGGCGACCTGGGCAGCGGCAACCACACCGACAGCTCGGTCAACACCAACGTCTCGACCGAGACCGAGACCCACTCGAACGTCGACAACACCGTCGACGACCACAGCTTCACCAGCAACGTGGCCTCGGGCAACTCGACGGACATCGCGTCGCACAACGACACCGATCTGGCGTCGCACAACGACACCGATCTGGCGTCGCACAACGACACCCACCTCGACGCGTTCTGATCGATCACCACACTGGCGGGGACTCCACTAGGGGTCCCCGCCAGTTTCACGCCTACCGTTGACCGCGGCGGAAGAGGAGACCTCCCTTGACGAATCCCACGACGCAACCGAACGACCCCCGCAAGGTCAAGGTGATCGTCGAGTTGATCGACCACAGCACCAAGATCGCCGAGGCCTACGAGCGCGGCGACCTCGTCGAGCGACTCGCCATGGCCAAGGAGCGGATCAGCGACCCCCAGGTCAGGGTGGTCATCGCGGGCCAGCTCAAGCAGGGCAAGAGTCAACTGCTGAACTCGCTGCTCAACGTTCCCGTCGCACGCGTCGGCGACGACGAGACTACGACCCTGGCGACCGTCGTCTCCTACGGCGACCAGGCGTCGGCCCGGTTGATCGTCTCGCGCGGCGAGGGTGCCGAGCCAGAGGAGGTCGAGATCCCGATGGCCGACGTCCGCAACGACCTGCGCCGGGCGCCGCAGGCCGGGGGCCGCGAGGTGCTGCGCGTCGAGGTGACCGCGCCAAGCCCGCTGCTGAAGAACGGGCTGGCGTTCGTCGACACCCCGGGGGTGGGGGGCCACGGTCAGCCGCACCTGTCGGCGACGCTGGGCCTGCTTCCCGACGCCGACGCGGTCCTGATGGTCAGCGACACCAGCCAGGAATTCACCGAGCCCGAGATGACCTTCATCCGCCAAGCCGTCGAAATCTGCCCAGTCGCAACGATTCTCGCCACCAAGACCGACCTCTACCCGCACTGGCGGGAGGTCGTCGCGGCCAACGTCGCACACCTGCAGCGGGCCGGTGTGACAGTCCCGGTGACCCCGGTGTCCTCGGTCCTGCGCAGCCACGCCATTCAGATGAACGACAAGGAACTCAACGAGGAGTCGAACTTCCCGGCGATCGTCAAGTTCCTCAGCGAGAAGGTCCTCGGCAGGGAGAACGACCGCATCCGCGATCAGGTACTCGCCGAGGTCCGTTCCGCGGCAGAACATCTGACGATGACGGTCGAGACGGAGTTGTCGTCGATCAACGACCCGGAGGCCCGCGACGCCCTCAACGCCGACCTCGAGCGGCGCAAGCAGGAGGCGCAGGACGCGTTGCAGCACACCGCGTTGTGGCAGCAGGTGCTCAACGACGGCATCAACGACCTGACCGCGGACGTCGACCACGATCTGCGGGCCCGGTTCCGCGCGATCACCCAGCACACCGAGCATCTGGTCGACGGGTGCGACCCCACTCAGCACTGGGCCGAGATCGGCGCCGAGCTGGAGAACGCCGTCGCCACCGCCGTCGGCGACAACTTCGTCTGGGCCTATCAGCGGGCCGAGGCACTGGCCCAGGAGGTGGGCCGGACGTTCATGGAGGCCGGGCTCGACGCGGTCAAGATGCCGCAGATCAACGCCCGCGACATGGGCGCCGGCCTCGGTGAGATGAAGTCGCTCAGCAGGCTGGAGGCCAAGCCAATTGGCAAGGGGCACAAGGTCGTCACCGGCATGCGCGGGTCCTACGGCGGTGTCCTGATGTTCGGCATGCTCACGTCGTTCGCCGGCCTCGGGATGTTCAACCCGCTCTCGCTCGGCGCGGGCCTGGTTCTGGGGCGCAAGGCGTACAAGGAGGACATGGAGAACCGCATGCTCCGCGTGCGCAACGAGGCCAAGACCAACGTCCGCCGCTTCGTCGACGACGTGTCCTTCGTCGTCAGCAAGGAGTCCCGCGACCGGCTCAAGGGTGTGCAGCGCCAGCTCCGCGACCACTACCGCGACATCGCCAACCAGACCACCCGATCGCTGAACGAGTCCCTCCAGGCGTCGCTCACCGCAGCCAAGATGGAGATGGACGAGCGCGACACGAGGGTCCGCGAACTGGAGCGCCGGCTCAACATCCTGCGTCAGGTCACCGAGCACGCCGTCAACCTCTCGCCACGGCCGGAAAGCGTCGCTGGGTAACTTCGCAGCGGCGGTCACTAAGCTGGGCAACCGACATGAGCACCAGCGATCGAGTGCGCGCGATCCTTGGCGGCACCATGCAGGCCTACCGGAGCGACCCGGCCTACCGTGACCGCCCCGACGTGCACAACGAACTGGACTGGATCGGCAGGCGCCTCAACCAGCCCATCCGCGTCGCGCTCGCCGGCACGCTGAAGGCGGGTAAGTCGACGCTGGTCAACGCCCTGGTCGGCGAGGACATCGCCCCGACCGACGCGACCGAGGCCACCCGCATCGTGACGTGGTTCCGCAATGGGGCCACCCCGAAGGTCACCGCCAACCACCGCGGCGGCCGACGGTCGAACGTGCCCATCGCCCGCGACCCAGGCGATCGGGGGCTGACGTTCGACTTCGCCAGCCTCGACCCCGACGACGTCGTCGACCTCGACGTCGAATGGCCGGCCGCCGAACTGGTCGACACCACGATCATCGACACGCCCGGCACGTCGTCGCTCTCACGCGACGTCTCCGAGCGCACGCTGCGGCTGCTGGTCCCTGAGGACGGCGTCCCGCGCGTGGACGCCGTCGTCTTCCTGCTTCGCACGCTCAACGCGACGGACATCGGCCTGCTCAAGCAGATCGGCACCCTCGTCGGCGGCTCGTCGGGTGCGCTCGGCGTGATCGGCGTCGCGTCGCGG
Organism: Mycolicibacterium hodleri; assembly: GCA_006864685.1. Lineage (GTDB taxonomy): Bacteria > Actinomycetota > Actinomycetes > Mycobacteriales > Mycobacteriaceae > Mycobacterium > Mycobacterium hodleri_B. Next base: position 50,370 of record VIFX01000014.1, read on the forward strand.
GCCGACGAGATCGGCGCCGGGCGGATCGACGCCATGCTGTCGGCCAAGGACGTGGCCACCCGGTTCACCGCGGAGATGGACAAGACCGGCATCTGCCAGGCCGTCGTCCCCGTGTCGGGGCTGCTCGCGCTGACCGCGCGGACGTTGCGGCAGAGCGAGTTCGTCGCGCTGGAGAAGCTCGCCGGGGTCGACGCCGGCGAGCTGGCCAAGTCGATGCTGTCGGTGGACCGGTTCGTCCGCGAGGACGCCGCGCTGCCAGTCGACGCCGCCACCCGGGGTGCCCTGCTGGAGCGCTTCGGCATGTTCGGCATCCGCATCTCGATCGCGGTGCTGCGGGCGGGTATCTCCGATTCGGTGGCGCTGGCCGACGAGCTCCTCGAGCGCAGCGGGTTGATCGCGCTGCGCGACGTCATCGACCAGCAGTTCGCCCAGCGGTCGGATCTCCTGAAGGCGCACACCGCGCTGCTGTCCCTGCGGCGGGTGGTCGAGGACAACCCGATCTACGCCACCCCGTACATCCTCGCCGACATCGAACCGTTGCTCGCCGACACCCACGCGTTCGAAGAGCTGCGCCTGCTGAGCCAATTGCGTTCGCGCCCAACGACGTTGAACGACGACGAAATGGCCTCGCTGCGGCGGATCATCGGCGGCTCGGGAACCGACGCCGCCAGCCGCCTCGGCCTGCAACCCGACGCGCCCTACGACGGCCCGCGGGCGGCGTTCTCCGCGGCGCAGCGATGGCGTCGGCGCGCTGATCACCCGCTCAACGACCCGTTCACCACCAGGGCGTGCCGAGCGGCGGTCCGCAGCGCCGAGGCGATGGTGGCCGACTTCGCCGCCCGGGGCCGCTGACCGCGCCTGAGACGCGCCGACTGCACGCTTGTTTACGGTGCTACTCGGGCGATGTGTACGACAAGCGTGCACTCGGCGAGGTCAGGGCCTGGGGTACAACGTCCGTGTCTCGTTGAGCCTCGGCCGCTGACGTCCGTCGCCATACGTCGTCGACGCCCGGGTCCTCGGCAGGTTGGACGGATTGAACGACGTCGTGGTCGGCGTCGTCGAGGTGTCGGTGCCGCTGGTCGTCGTGGCACCGGGGTCGATGTCGGTGGTGACCGGGGGACTGGTGCTGGTGATCGTCTCGGTGCTCGTCGTCTCCCCCGACCGTCCAGTCGTGGCCGCCGAACTCCGCTCGGAGAAGCTGGGGTCCGGGTAGTACTGCGACGTCGGCCCCGGCTCGTCGGAGCCGACGACGACGTAGGAAATCAGCAGCCAGAGCAGTCCGATCACCGCGATTGCGCCGGCACTGGCTCCGACGACGGTCGACGTGCGCTCGTGCCACGGCGCCTCATCCTCGTCGTGGTCGGCGTCTTTCACGGGCTTGATGGTAGCCGCGGGCGGTTGCGCCGGGCGGGGTCAGCCCAATTGCGGGATGACCTCGGACGCGAAGAACTCGACGTGGTCGAGATCGGACTGGTCGAGGACCTGGAGGTAGACGCGCTGCACGCCGGCCTCGGCGAACGGATCCAGCTTGTCGGCGATCTCGCCGGGCGTGCCCACCAGCGGCGAACTGCTGCGCAGATCGTCGACGTCGCGGCCGATCGCCGCGGCGCGGGTGGCGACCTCCGCGTCGTCGCGGCCGGCGCACACCACGAACGCCGCCGAGTACGTCAGCGAGTTCGCCGCGCGTCCGGCGGCCTCGACCGCCGCTTCGACGCGGGCGTACTGCGTCTTGAGGGTCTCGAGGTCGACGAACGGGATGTTGAACTCGGAGGCGTACTTCGCCGTCAGCGCGGGGGTGCGCTTGGGCCCACCGCCGCCGATGATGATCGGCGGGTACGGCGACTGGGTGGGCTTGGGCAGCGCGGGTGACTCCTTGATCGAGTAGTGCTTCCCGCTGTAGTCGTAGGTCTCACCCACCGGTGTGCTCCACAGCCCGGTGAGGATGTCCAACTGCTCTTCGAGCCGATCGAATCGCTCGCCGAGTGGCGGAAACGGGATCGCGTACGCCTCGTGCTCGGCCTCGAACCAGCCCGCGCCGAGCCCCAGGTCCACCCGGCCGCCGCTCATCTCGTCGACCTGGGCGACGGAGATGGCCAGCACGCCGGGGTGGCGGAAGGTCGCCGAGGTGACCATGGTGCCGAGCCGGATTGTCGACGTCTCGCGGGCGATGCCGCCGAGGGTCACCCAGGAATCCGTCGGCCCCGGCATGCCGTCGCCGGACATCGCCAGGTAGTGGTCGGACCGGAAGAAGGCCGAGTAACCCGCCGCCTCCGCGGTCTTGGCCACGGCCAACTGATCGGCATAGGTGGCGCCCTGCTGCGGTTCGACGAATACGCGGAAGTCCATGCGTTCGAGCCTAGTTGGTCTCGCTTAGAGCCCGCGCTCCCCGCTGCGCACCGCGCTCACCGCGGCATCGTCACCGGTGAATGTCAGCTTGGCTTGGTCGCGGCCGGAGATGAACATCAAAAGTTCGCCGGGTTCGCCCGTCACCGTGACGGCGGGACCCTTCCCGACGGTGGTCAACGTGGTGCCGTCGGGCGTCTTCAGCGTCACCCGCGCCGGGGTCTTCGACATCGTCATCCGCGACATCAAACTGACCTGACGCGCCAGCGACGACGTCGTCGCCGCGTCGAGTTCCCGTGATTCCCAGCCGGTTACGGCACGTCGAACGTCCTCGTGGTGGATGAACATCTCGGCGACGTTGACGAAGGGGTCGAGCAACTTGAAGGGCGACAACAGCGGCGGCCCCGACGCGATCTGGTCGAGCAGCACGTTCCAGTCGTTCTCGGCGGCCACCTGGTTCTGCACCCGTTCGGTGTAGCCGGCGAACTTCGGCACCATGATGCCCGGTGCCGCGTCGAGCCGGCGTTCCCTGATGACAAGGTGGGCGGCCAGGTCGCGGGTGGTCCAATCTCCGCACAGCGTCGGCTGTTCAGGGCCGACGCCGCGCATGGTGGTGACGAGAGCGGCGCGCTCCTGCTGGGCTGTGCTGTTCTTGAGGGCCATGACTACTTTCCTGTGTCGAGTGCACGATCGAGGTTGATCGCCGCGCTGATGAGCGCGAAGTGGGTGAAGGCCTGCGGGAAGTTGCCGACCTGGTCGCCGGTCGCGCTGACCTGTTCGGCGTAGAGGCCGACGTGGTTGGCATAGGTGAACATCTTCTCCAACGCCAGTTGGGCGTCGTCGAGGCGGCCCGCTCGCGTCAGCGCCTCCACGTACCAGAACGAGCACAGCGAGAAGGTGCCCTCCTCGCCGTCGAGACCATCGGTTTCCGGCGAGTAGCGGAACACCAGGGTGTCGGTGACCAGGTCCTTCTCGACGGCCTCGAGCGTCGACAGGAACTTCGGGTCGGCCGGTGAGAGGAACTTCACCATCGGCATCAGCAGCACCCCGGCGTCGAGTTCGGTGCCCCCCTCGGTCTGCGTGAAGGCCTGCAATTCGTCGTTCCAGGAGTGGGACATGATGCGGGCGTAGATCTCGTCGCGCGTCTTCGACCACGCTCCGACGTCACCGGGCAATCCACGCTGGCGGGCGATGCGGATGGTGCGCTCAAGGGCGACCCAGCAGAACAGCCGCGAGGTCGTGTATGCGCGGTGACCGCCGCGGACCTCCCACATGCTTGCGTCTTCGCGGTCCCAGTTCTCCATCACCCAGTCGACGACGTCGACGACGTCGTCCCATGCGTCGCTACTGATTCCGGCGCCGTACTTGTTGAACAGGTACACCGAATCAATGAGCTCGCCGTAGATGTCGAGCTGCAGTTGGTCGACAGCGGCGTTGCCGATTCGGACGGGACGAGAGTCGCGGTACCCCCGCAGGTGCGTCAGCTCGGTCTCGTCGACCGGCCGGTTGCCGTCGATGTCGTAGAGCACGCGTAGCGGTCCGAGGTTCTCCGGGCCGTCGCCCTGCTCGCGTTCCTCGCCGAGCCGTTCGGAGAGCCAGCCGACGAACGCACGGGCCTCGTCGGTGAAGCCGAGCCGAAGCAGGGCGTACAGGCTGAATCCGGCGTCGCGGACCCAGACGTAGCGGTAGTCCCAGTTGCGGCTTCCCCCAATGAATTCGGGGATGCTGGTCGTCGGTGCGGCGATGACGGCGCCGGTCGGCTCGTGGGTGAGCAGCTTGAGGGTGATGGCCGAGCGGTGCACCATCTCGCGCCAGCGGCCGACATAGCGCGACTGGCGCAACCACGACCGCCAGTACGACGTCGTCGCGTCAAGCAGGTCGTCGGTCATGTCGACTGCGTTGCTCGACGGCACGTCGTCTCCGTTGAGCATCTCGAGCACGAACAGTGCGCTGTCACCTTGGGACAGTTCGACTTCCGCGCTGACGCGGGTGTTGTCGTCGCCCGGCTCGATGGACAGGTCGACCGACGCGACCAAGCCGAGGCGAACGCCGTCACCGGTGATGAGCACGCCGTCGCCGCTCTCCTCGGCGACGCACCGCTCGCGGCCGTAATCCGGTCGGGCGTCGACGCACATCCGCATGGTGATCGTGCCCCGTACCCCGCTGACTCGTCGGACCAGCCGCTGGCGATGCTCGGGGTCGCCTGCTCCGAGCACGGGCATGAAGTCGTGCACCTCGGCGACGCCGTCGGGGGTGAGGAACCGGGTGATGAGGACGGCGGTGTCGGGGAAGTAGAACTGCTGGGTGCGGGAGACCTCGCCGGTCGGCGAGAGGGTCCATTTGCCGCCCCGCTCGGTGTCGAGGATCGCACCGAACACGCTCGGGGAGTCGAAACGCGGTGCGCAGAACCAGTCGACGGTGCCGTCGGTGGCAACCAGGGCGCACGTGCGCAGGTCGCCGATCAGGCCGTGGTCCGCGATGGCGGGCCAGTCGTCAGGCATCGGGCAGGTGCCACCCTTCCGGGCCTGCCAACTCGATCGCCTCGTCGGGGCCCCACGAACCGCGAGCGTACGGCAGCGTGGGCGGTGGGGTGTCGAGAACCGGCTGGCAGATCTCCCACAGCCGGTCCACCTCGTCGGCCCTGGTGAACAGCGTCTGGTCGCCGCGCATCACGTCGAGCAGCAGCCGCTCGTAGGCCTCGAGCGGCACGTCGTCGTGGGGGTCCTCTTCGGCGACGTCGAGGTGAAAGGTCAACGGCACCAGGTCCATTCGTGGACCCGGCCGCTTGGCCATCAGGCTGACCCCGACGTCTGGCGAGTCGCTCAGTTCCAGCGTCAGTCGGTTCGGCCCGTACTCGCTGTCGCCGAACCGTCCCATCGGTGGGGTGCGGAAGGTGAGGGTGACGGTGCGTCGGGTGGCGCCGAGGGCCTTGCCGGTGCGCAGCAGGAACGGCACGCCCTGCCAGCGTTCGGTGTCGACGAAGGCCTCCAACGCCACGAATGTCTCGACCTTCGAATCGTCGGCTACGCCGTCCTCGTCGCGGTAGCCCTCGTACTGCCCGAACACGACGCGGTCGGGGTTCAGCGGCTGCATCGCGGCGAAGACCTTCGCCTTCTCGTTGCGCAGCGCGGTCGGGTCGAGGTGCACGGGAGGCTCCATGGCGATGAAGCCGAGCACCTGGCACAGGTGGGTGGAGATCATGTCGCGGAAGCAGCCCGTGGACTCGTAGAACGCACCCCGCCCTTCGGCCGTCAACGTCTCCGGCACGTCGATCTGCACCGACATCAGGTGGTCGCGGTTCCAGGCGGGCTCGATCAGGCCGTTGGCGAATCGCAAGGCCAAGATGTTTTGCACCGCTTCCTTTCCCAGGAAGTGGTCGATGCGGAACACCTGATCCTCGCTGACGACCTCTTTCAGGGCGGCGTCGAGCTCGCGGGACGACTCGAGATCGATGCCAAAGGGCTTTTCGACGACGACGCGGGCGTCGTCGGTCAGGTGCTCGTGGCCGAGCATGCCGATCATCGACTCCATCGCCGTTGGCGGCACGGACAGGTAGATCAGGGTGCGCGAATCGTCGCCGAGGCCGTCGTGCGCCTTGCGGACGGCGGCGGCGAGATCCTTGCCGCCGTCGTCCTCACTGGCATCGGAGGTCTGAAAGGTCAACCGGCTCAACAGGTCTTCGAGCACGTCGGAGTCGAGGTCGTCGACCGACTCCTTCAGGCCGCTGCGAATCTTCTCGCGGAATTCGTCGTCGGAACCGGGGGAGTGCCGACCCGACCCGATGATCGCGTAGTCCTCGGGAAGCCGGGACGCGGCCGCCAGCCGGTACAGGCCGGGAAAGAGCTTGCGCTTGGCCAAGTCTCCGGTGGCACCGAAGAGGACGAAGACGTGTGGACCCGGGCGCTCCTCGCGATGCTTCACCGGTGGGTTCTTCCCGTAACGGCGCCCTGGCTAAACGTCTAGAAGGCGTCGACACCACCGATGGCGACGGACATTCCGTGGCTGGTGCCGTCGTTGGTGAACTTCGTGCCGTCCTCGGTAGCGACGATCGTCCACCCCTGCGCGGTGTAGGTGCGATAGTCGATGGGGACGACGGGGATGTCCCCGAGGTTGCCGAGCACCCACTTGAGCTGACCGTCGGCGGTGACACGCACGCCGTTGGCCGGGGCTCCGTCGACCGTCGGGGAGCTGGTGAAGGGGGCCTCGCAGGCGACTTCGGTGGTGTTGATCTGGCACCGGGTCTGGCCGGACTTGGTGGTGATGAACACGTAGCCGTTCTGCGGCGGCAGCGCCTCGGCCACGGGCGGGGGTGCGGCGATCGGCGTGGTGGTCGTGGTGGTCGTCGGTGTGGGGCTGGAGCGCGACGGCGTCGACGTGGGAAACGTCGGTTCGGTTGGGTTCCCGGCGTTGCGTTCGGGGCTACCAGAAATCGTCGACTGACACCCGACGAGGAGCGTGCCCGCCGCGAGCACGCCCATGACCTTCCACCGCACGTCCATCGTCGTCCAGGCTACGCACGTTGTGACGGAAGTGACGGCAGTGACTCGCTCAGTCGAACAGGTCGGGCTGTTCCCTGGTGATCTTGGCGAACAGCGGCTGGAAGCTGAACCACCCCGCGAAGTGGCTGCCGACCTGCCCACGGGTCAGCGCGGCCATCTGGTCGTCGATGAGGACGGGGGTGCCCGCAGCCTCCGCCATGAGCTGCGCCTGACACGACCGCTCCATGGTGATGAACCACCAGGCGGCCTCCTCGACGGAATGCCCGACGGTCAGCAGCCCGTGGTTGCGCAGGATCGCCGCCTTGCCGTCGCCGAGCGCGTGCGCGATGCGCTTGCCTTCCTCGAGGTCGAGGACGACGCCGGAGTACTGGTCGAACAGCGCGTGATCCCGATAGAACGCACAGGCGTCCTGCGTGATCGGGTCGAGAAGCTTGCCGAGCGTCGACCACGTCTTGCCGTACACCGAGTGGGAGTGCGCGGCGCCGATCACGTCCGGACGGGCGGCGTGAACCTGCGAGTGAATCGCGAACGCCGCCTGGTTGACCGGGCGGTCCCCGTGCACGATCTCGCCGTCGTGCCGCACCAGCAGAAGATCGCTGACGCGGATGTGGCCGAAGTGCATCCCGAACGGGTTGACCCAGAAGTGGTCGGTGAGTTCGGGATCGCGGGCGGTGATGTGCCCGGCAACGCCCTCGTCGAACCCGAACCGGCTGAACAGTCGGAAGGCGGCAGCCAGGTTCTGCTTGCGGTGCAGCCGCTCCTCCTCGACCGTGCGATCGGTGCGGGGAAGCAGAGCGGCGACGTTACCGCCGGCGAGCTTGGTGGCGTCTTCGACTCCGGTATCGACCATGGCTCGATCGTACGACCGCTACCCGAGCGGCAACAGGATGTTCTTCACGCTGGGATCGGTGGCCAGGAACTGTTGCACCGCCGGATCCTGGAACGTCTCGACGAGCTTCTTCACGTTGTCGGTGTCGGCCCACTTGCTGCCGATGGTGAGCTGGCCCGCGAACTCGTCCGGCGCGGGCGGCGCGAAGATCTGCTGAGTCAGCGGAACCTTGGCGGCCAGGTAGTACTCGGTGTAGCCGACGGCGGCGTCGAGGTCCGGGAGCGAACGCGACTGCGCGGCGAAGTCGAGCAGGGTGAACTTGAGATTCTTGGGATTGCCGACGATGTCCTTCTGGGTGGCCTGGAATTTGTCGACCGCCGGATTCAGCGTGATCAGCCCGGCGCGCTCCAGCAGCCACAGCCCTTGGGCTTCATTCGCCGGATCCGAGTAGAGGGACACGTTGGCGCCGTCGGGCAGCTGCGACGGATCGGTGTACTTGTCCGACCAGATGCCGAATCCCCACCGGAAGACCGGCGTCGCGGCCGTCTCGCGGAAGTCCGGGTTGGCCTCGAGCACCTGGCTCAGCCACAGCTTGTGCTGATAGATCGTCCCGGCCACCTCGCCGTCGCTGACGGCGCGGTTGATGGTGTTGCTGTCGGCCAGGCCGCGGAAGGCGACCTTGATGCCGTGCCGCGGCGCGACGTCTTTGGCGATGTATTCGATGAGCGCCTGCTCGGCGGCGTTGCCCTCGTTGGTGGCCACGACCAGGGTGGCCCCGGCGATCTCGTTGGCGGACTTGGTCTCTCCGAAGAAGACGAACTTCACGGTGACGGCCGCGACGACGACCACGACGAGTCCGAGCGCGGGCCAGATCCACCTGGGCCGTCGGCGCAGTTCGAAGCCGTGGTCGTCGGCCTCCGGCGATGCGGTGGGTGTGGTTGTCATGGTGAGCCTTTCGGATTAGACGGCAGGTGCGCGTCTGCGGAGGGGGCGGGTCGCGACGGAGGACAGTCGACGGTGCGGCGTTGTCAGGCGGACGAGGGCGTCGCCGGTCAGCTGGACCGCGGCGACGGTGATCACCAGGATCACGATGGTGGCGAGCATGACGCCCTGGTCGAATCGCTGATAGCCGTAGGTGACTGCGACATAACCGATTCCGCCGGCGCCGATGGTGCCCGCGATGGCGGAGTACTCGATCATGGCGATGACGTTGATGGTCAGCCCGCCGATGATCGACGGGACGGCCTCGCCGAGTTGCACCGTGCGGATGATCTGCAGGGGTGACCCACCCGAGGCGCGCGCCACCTGCACCGCCGACGGCGGGACCGAGCGCAGCGAGTTCTCGACGATCCTGGTGAAGAATGCGATGCCCGCCAACGACATTGGCACCACTGCTGCCGCGATGCCGATGTTGGTGCCGGTGACGAATCTGGTGAACGGCATGATCGACGCCATTAGGATCAGGAAGGGCAGCGACCGGCCGACGCTGATGACCCAGCTCAGCACCGTGTGCAGGCCCGGGTTCTCGAACAGCCCGCCCGGCGCCAGGTTGTGCACCAGGGCGCCCAGTGGCACGCCGACCACCACCACGATCGCCATCACGATCCCGACCATGATCAGGGTGTCCACCAGTGCAGGAAGCAGCAGCCCGGGGAGTTCGCCGACCGGTACCTTCGCGTTGGCCAGCAGTGTCTCGGTCATGCGACGCCCTCCAGCGCGCGAGCCCGCGGCGAGTGCTCGGCCAGGTCTGCGGAGAGCCCGTAGCGCGCCAGCACACCGCGCACGTCGTCGCCCAATTCCGCGGGAACGCCAAGGGTCACGCCCCCGACGCTGACGCCGGCAACCACCTGAACCGACGCCCCGAGGATCGACAAGGGCACGCCGAGGTCCTTGGACGCCGTGGCGATCCAGTCGGCGGGCACGTCGGTGCCGTCGTAGACGACGTTCCAGATCTGTTGTCCCGCAGCCGGTTCGGCGTCGAATCGCTGCGGACGCAACTCGGCACCCAGCGACGACCGCGGGTTGGTCAGAAGGTCGACGATGCGACCCGATTCGACGATGCTGCCGTGGTCCAACCGCGCCACCGAGTCGGCGATCTTCAGCACGGTGTCCATCTCGTGGGTGATGAAGACGATGGACAGGTTCAGGTCGTCGCGCAGTTCGCGGAGCAGGTCGACCACCGAGTCGGTGGTGACGGGATCGAGCCCGGCCGTTGCCTCGTCGGACAGCAGCACCGACGGTCGCAGCGCCAACGCACGTGCGATGCCGACCCGCTGTCGTTGACCCCCGGAGAGTTGGAACGGGTAGTGCCCGGCGCGATCGGCGAGGCCGACGCGGTCAAGCAGTTCGGCGACGCGGCGCTTCGTCTCGGACGCCGTGACACCGAGGTAGTCCAGTGGCAGTGCGACGTTCTCGGCCGCCGTGCGTCGCTCCAGCAGCCCGGCGGCCTGGAAGACGGTGCCGATGCGTCGGCGGGCCACCCGCAGCTTGCCTGCCGACAGCGTCGTCAGGTCCTCACCGTTGACCACGACCGAACCCGACGTCGGCGGCGTCAGCAGGTTGATGCACTGTGCCAGCGTGCTCTTGCCCGCTCCGCTGGGACCGACGACGGCCAGGATCTCGCCGGCGTCGACGCGGAAGGTGACGCCGTCGAGCACCACCGTCCGTTGGTCGCCTCGGCCGTAGGCCTTGGTCAGGTTGGTCAGTTCGATCACCGGTGAAGGCTCGCAGAACGGCTTGTCACCGAACACCTTTGCGATCAGCGTGAGTGCAGCACCGGGAAGTACATCAGGCCCTCCCCCGGGGATTGGTCGGGGAGGGCCTGATGGGTTCTTGGGTGTGGCGGTCTACTTGCCGGTGAGGTGGGCGATGTAGGCGGGGCCGTGGTTGCCGTACCAGCCGGGCTTTGCGCTGGGGGCGGGGGTGGCGTAGGTGCCGGGGCTGAAGGAGTAGCCGGGGCCCTGCGGGGTGGTGGAGGTGCTGGCGTTGGCGGCTCCGGCCAGTCCGAGGGCGGCGGCGCCGATCATGGTGGCGGTGACGAGGCTGCGGGTGATGGCGTTCATGGTGTGTTCCTTTGTCCGAGTGGCCTTTTGGCCTTGGCTGGCCGGTGTGTTCCGGCGATGGGATAACTATGTCGCAGCGCGGCGGTGGCGTCTGTCGGGTGACTGGTGGATGGGTCGGATGAACGCCACGTCCACCGATCGGGGGACGGCCTGCGAGCGCGCGGCTCGCGACCTAGGCTGTCGTCATGGCCGACAACGAACTGTGCTGGACGCCCGCCACCGAGCTCGCCGACGCCGTCAGGACGGGTTCGGTCAGTCCGACGGAGATCGCAGGAGAGTTCGCCGACCGAATCGAAGCGGTGAACCCACGGCTCAACGCATACATTCACTTCGACCGCGAGCAGGTCTTGGCCGACGCCGCGAGCCTGCAGCAGGACGTGGCCGACGGCAACACCCGCGGACCGCTGCACGGGGTGCCGTTTTCGATCAAGGGCTTGACCACGATGGCCGGTCTGCCGTTCGACTCGTCGCTGAAACCGGTGGCCGGCACGGTCGGAACGCACGACGCCACGGTGGTCACCCGGTTGAAGGCAGCTGGCGGACTCTTTCTCGGGAAGACCAACGCGCCCGAGTTCGGCTACTACGGCGGCACGGACAACCACGTCTACGGACCCACGCACAACCCATGGCGTCAGGGCCACACCGCCGGTGGATCGAGTGGCGGTGCGGCGGCCGCGGTGGCGGCCGGTTTGGGTCCGCTCGCAGAGGGTGCCGACGGCGCGGGTTCGGTGCGCATTCCCTCCGCGATGTGCGGCGTGGTGGGCTTCAAGCCGTCGCTCGGCCGCATCCCGCACACGCTTCTCGACGGGCGGCACTACACCCACGTCTTCCACGGACCGATTACGCGCACCGTCGCCGACGCCGCGCTGATGTTCTCGGTCATGGCGGGGCCTTCGGACTCCGACCCGAACAGCGTGCCGTCCGACGGCGTCGACTACGCCACCGCCGTCGAGGGTGACGTGACCGGCTGGCGGGTGGCCTGGTCACCCGATCTCGGTCTCGGTCACGTAGACCCCGAAGTGGTCGCGGTGTGCGCAGAAGCGGTGCGCGCGTTCGAATCTCTCGGTGCCACCGTGGAGGAGGCCACGCCTAACTGGGGTGATCCCGAGGAGGCCATGTGGAAGGGCCTGTGGGTGCCCGGTTATTCGTGTGAGTACGACGTGCTCGACTGGAAGAACCAGCGCGGCGAGGTCGACGACAATCTGATCGAGATCTTCGCGCAGGCCGAAACGTTGACCGCCGTCGAGATCGGCCGCGCGGAAGCCTTCCGCGGCAGGATGTGGGACATCTTCAGCGAATTCATGCGGACCTACGACATCCTGCTCAGCCCGACACTGGCCAGCCCCACGTTCCCGCTGGACCGGTTCGCCCCCGAGTGGCTCGACGGTCAGTCGTTGCAACGCCAACTGCTCGGCTGGTTGTTGACCTACCCGTTCAACATGACCACGACGCCCGCCATCACGGTGCCCGCCGGGTTCACCGCGGACGGTCGGCCCGTCGGGTTGCAGATCGCCGGCGCGCACCGTGCCGACGCCGCCGTCTTGCGCGCCGCGGCGAACTACGAGGCCGCCCGGCCCTGGTCCGCCGCCAAACCCGATGTGACTACAGCGCTTTGAGCCAGAACGGCCAGCGCGGATCGGACATCTTGAGCCGCGCCCGCATCAGCTTCCAGCACCCGTACTTGTGGTAGTCGAAGTCCCACGCTGAACTCAGCTGCTGGTTGACGCACGCCCACAGCCCCCACTTCGTGTCGGCCAACGCGCCGCACACCTGCACGCGCGCCAGCAGACCAAAGTCGGCGCGACCGTAGAAGTCCTCGACGAGTTCGTTGATCAGTTCCTCGGTGTAGAACATCTCGGTGGTCAACAACGCCAACTCGTAGGCGCGTTCATTGTTGGACGCGAACTCGTAGTCCACCAACTTCATCGGCTCGCCGTCGGCGACCAGGAAGTTGCCCGGCATCGGATCGTTGTGGCACGCAGCCAGATCCAGCCCGGATGCCAGCAACGCCTGCTTGGCCACCTGGTACTCGCCGAGGATCAATTCAATGTCCTGCGGAAGCTTGACGTCGAGCTCGTGCGCCTGGGCGAGGTGCTCGTCGATCATGTCGAACATCGTCTTGGTGACGGTCAGCAGTTCGCCGTCGTGCAGCTCACGGTAGATGTCGATGATCTGGCGGGGGATGGCGACGTCCTTGAAATCCCCGTTGGTGCAGGCGCGGTAGCCCTCCAGGAACTCGATGACCTCGACGCCGGTGTCCGAATCGAAGTGGACCAGTTCGGGTCCGATCCCCTTTACCCCGGCGCGGTGGGCGGCCTCGTTGGCCAGGGCACGGTCGATGAACGTCTCGCTGCCGGCGCCGGGAATCTTCAGGAAGTAGCGGGTGTCGGTGCCCTCGACGGTGATCCGCCAGTTGCTGTTCTGCAGGCCGCCCAGCACCGGGGCGTACTCGAGCCGCTTGCCGTGCCACGGTTGGATCGCCGCAAGGGCCGTCTCGACACTGCGTTCGGTGTCGGTGCGCGCGGTGCCGACCGCCCGGTTGCCGGTGGTGTCGCGGCCGCTCACAGGTTCCTCAGCCGATCGTGGAAGTGGATGTCGCCCAACCCAGCTCGGGCTCTGAGGAACTGCCAGTCGGACAACTTCGAGTATTCGAGGGTGCCCGGCCGCGCTGCGTCCGCGTAGGCGCCGATCAGACCCCAGCGGACACAGTCGACGATGCCGTAGACCCGCGCCCGGTCGAACAGGGCCTGGTCGAAGCTGCCCCACGCCGTTTCGAAGGCCTGCCGTGCGGTCGAGTCGAACGGCCGCACCTCGGCCAGCAGGATGCCGATGTCCTGCAGCGGATCCATCACCGCCGCCACGTCCCAGTCCAGCAGCAGCATCCGCCCGTCGTCGGGCAATAGGACGTTGGAGACGTTGCCGTCGCCGTGGCAGGGCGCCGTGTCGAAACCGGTTGCCACGATCCGCTCTTCGGCCATCGCCAGCATCCGGACCATCCACTCGAAGTCCGCAGGCAGGGTCACGGAGTTGGCCATGGCGAGGTCGGTCAGCGTGCGGACGTCGTCGAAGACCGTGGCCGAGCGGGTGATCGACCCGAACTCGTGGACCCGTTTGCGCAGGGCCATCAGTTGTTCGAGCTTGGCGTCGTCGTCGAACACGTTCAACGTCGCCGTCGACGCGGTGTCGACCAAGTTCTCCATCACCAAGAGGCCGGCGGCGGGATCCGACGCGTGAACCGCCGGGCCGACGCCGTTCTCCCCGGCCTCGGTGGCGGCCGCGAACGCCTGCAACACGTCGACGTAGGCGCTGGCGTGGCCGATCATCGACTTCATGAAAGCCGATGCCGGTGAGTCGGACTCGCCAGCGGTCCGAACGTCGAAGCACTCCGAGTCGGCACCCCACCAACTGGGGCTGGCCATCGTCGGGGCTGCGTCGGCGGTGATGTCGGCGTCGACGAACAGTCCCAGCGAGTGCAGCGACTCGGCGATGTCGGTCGTGGGCATCAGTTTCCTCCCGTGCGGACGGCGGCGGGGTCGGGCCAGGTGATCGTGTCGGGGCGCTTGCTCTCCAGCCACTTGGTCAGACGCAGCACCTCGGCGTCGGCGAATCGGGGTCCGATCACCTGGATGCCGACCGGCATGCCGCCGGGGAAGCCGAAGCACAGGGCCGCGGCCGGCTGCGCCGTCTGGTTGGCCCAGGCGGTGAAACCACAGTGCGCCAACGGGTGTGACGGGTCGAGCCCGACCTCCTCGGCGGCGAACCCGACCGTCGGGATGACCGGTGAGATGACGTAGTCGAATTCGGCGGTCGCGGCGCGCACCAGCTCCGCCGACCGCGCCACCGCCTCGCCGTCGCGGGTGAAGTCGGTCGCGGAGCGGTCCGCGCCAGGGGCGCACCAGCCCCGGATGGCGGGGTGTACCAGCTCGCGCAGGTCCTCGCGGATCGACTCCAGTTCGGCCGCCGCGCGCACCTGAAACAACCGGTCCAATGCGGGGTAGGGGTCGTCGCGAAAGAGCGGTGCCATCGTCGAGACGTCCGCGCCGCCGTCCCGTAGCGCGGCCGCGGCGTCGGCCAGCACCGCCAGCACCGCGTCGTCGGCGCCGAAGTTCGGCCCCAGTTCGGGTAGCACGCCGATGCGAAGACCGCTCGGCGCCAAGGGGTCTCGGGGCGTCGAACCCGACGAAGGTGCCAGACTCCACAGGTCGCGGGCGTCGGGGCCGGACAGCACGTCGTACATGTCCATCACGTCGTCGACCGTGCGACCCATCGGCCCTGCCGAGCGCATGGTGGACGGGGCGGTGTGCGGAACGCGGCCCTGGGTGGGCTTGAGCGCGACCAGACCACAATGCCCGGCAGGCAGTCGCACCGAGCCGGCAATGTCGGTGCCCACCGCCGAGAAGCCGATGCCCGACGCGAGTGCGGCACCCGCACCGGCACTCGAGCCGCCGCTGTTTCGGGACGTATCCCACGGATTGCGGGTGATGCCGTAGAGCGAGCTGACACCCGCGGCCATCATGCCGAAGTCGGGCATCGTGGTCTTGCCGACGATGACGGCCCCGGCCTCCTTCAGCCGGGCGGCGGGCGGGGAGTCGAACGTCGAGTCGGGCACGTCCGCGTTGGCGGCGCACCCGTGTCGCCACGGTGTTCCGACCGCATGCACGCTGTCCTTGATGGTCACCGGAAGCCCGTCCAGCGGACCCAAGGGCGCGCCCGCGGCCCACCGGCGGGTGGCTGCCTCCGCTGCTGCCGCGGCACCGTCGGCGTCCACGTAGGCCATCGCGTTGACGGCCGGATTGCGGGCGTCGATCCGAGCCAGGGTGAGGGTCAGGACGTCGACCGGGGTCATGGCGCCACTGCGGTAGGCCTCGCGCACCGCGTCCGCGGGGGAGTCCAGAACGGCGTCGTCGCTCACGAGACGTGCGCCGTCTCGAGAGCCCCGGTCACCATGCGCCTGGCGGTCTCGGTCAGGGTGTGCAGCCCGGCGAGCATCTGCGCGTCGGTGCTGAACTCGCGTTCGTTGTGGGAGACGCCGTCGATGCTCGGGATGAACAGCATGACCGTGGGGACCAGCTCCTTGAGGTTGACCGAGTCGTGCCCCGCCATGGTGGGCATTGCCCGCCAACGCAATCCGAGGTCGTCGGCGACGGTACCGGCCAACGCGATCCCGGAGTCTTGGTAGCGGGTCGAGGGCCGCAGCGCCGCTGATTCGATCTCGACGGTGACCTCGCCTGCCCCGGTGATGTCGGCGATCTTGTTCAGGAAGGAAAGGTGCGCGGCTTCGACCGTCTCGCCGTCGAGGGCCCGCAGGTCTGCCGCGAGCCGCACTCGGGCGGGCACCACCACCGGGGAGTTGGGCTCCACGGTGAACCGCCCGACCGAACCGAGCACCGTGTCGAGGCCGAATTCGTCGGCGACGGCCCGGACGGCCAGCACCACCTGGCTGGCGCCGACCAGCGCATCGCGGCGGTACCGCATGTGCGTGGCACCGGTATGGGACTGCTCGCCGTGCACGGTGACGACGTACTTGTAGGCGGCCCAGTTGCTGGTCACCACCCCGATGTCGAGGCCCTCGTCTTCGAGGGTGCGGCCCTGCTCGATGTGGATCTCTGCGTACGAGTTCGCCGGCGGGGCCACGTCGTCGCCCTGAAAGCCGATGCGACTCAGAGCATCCCGTACCGAGACGCCGTCCTTTCCCACGGTGTCGAGGACCGCGTCGGCGGTCGTCTTGCCGACGTAGACCGCGCTGCCCATCAGGCTCGGCGAGAAGCGGGAGCCCTCTTCGTTGAACCAGTTCACCGCAGCCACGTTGTGTCGCGCCGCCCCGGGCCGGTCGGCCACCTCCGCCGCGACGGTCGCTGCCGCATACGCCCCGGCCAGCACCCCGTAGGCGCCGTCGAAGCGGCCCGAGGTCGGCTGGCTGTCCAGGTGCGAGCCGAGGAGGACGTACGGGGCGCCCGCCGCGACCTCGACGCAGCCGTACATGTTGCCTACCGCGTCGACCCGAGGGTGCAAGCCGTGTTCGACGAACCAGGCGCGCAACCACTCCCGTGCGTGACCGTCGGCCGCGGTGGCGGCTTCCCGGTGCACCCCGCCGGCCGCGGTGGCGCCGATCGCCGACAGTTCGGCGAAGTCGGCGAGGAACGCGGCGTCGGTCAGTTCGCGGGTCATCGTTGTTCGTCGGCCAACTCTTGCACCTGGTCGTCGAGGGACACCGGCGGCGTCGGCGCCGGGATTCGCATCTTGGTCTTCGCGGCTTCGAACATCTCGTTCACCCGTGTCTTGTCGGCGTCGTCGGTCTTGACCAGCGCAGCGGCCGCCAGGAAGACGGCGAGGTTCACCACCAAGCCGACGATACCGCCGGTCAGGCTGCCGAGCCAGCGAATGTCGTCGGGGTAGATCCAGGTCAGCACCATCGCGACCAGGAACCCCGAGAGCATGCCCGCTACGGCCCCCTGCTTGTTGCCGCCCCGCCAGAAGATGCCGAGGAACAACGGCACCGACAGCTGAATCACGCCCTGATAGGAGATCTGGGCGAGCAGCTGCAGCCGCGTCATGTTGAACGTGGCGTAGGCGACGACACCGGCGGCGATCATGAAGACCAGCATCGAGGTCTTCGCGACCTGGGTGAGCCGCTTGTCCGTCAACGGGCGCTTCGTGGTGTTGACCAGATCGTTGGCGATCTGCAGACCGCACACCTGCACGCTGCCGTCGATGTGGCCCATGGAGGCGGCGAAGACGATGGTGATGCCGAGTCCGAGCAGCCAGGTGCCGCCGTAGTCGCTCATGATGGTGAACCAGCCCGCCTGTGGGCTCTCGGCGACGTCGGGCATGACCGTTGCGGCGATGCCGACCAGCATCAGCAGGGTGTAGAAGACACCGGAGATCAAGACCGTGCACAAGGTGCCGGACTTCACCGACCGCACGCTGGAGGCCGTGTAAATGCGCTGGAAACTGGTTGGCCAACAAAGAGATCCGACCACACCGGTGAAGATGAGCGCGAAGATGTACAGCGGCCCGTACGCGTCACCGTCGCCGGGCAGGACGAGGTACTTGTCCGCGACGTCGTTCAGGTCGGCGACGCTGATCGGGCCGCCCGCAATCCCGGACAGCAGCACCACGCACAGGATGGCCGAGAAGACGTAGGCGACCGTGCCCTGGAAGGCGTCGGTCATGATCAGGCCGCGCATGCCCATCCGGACGGTCCAGTACTGCCGGATGAGGATCACCGCGAGGCCGACGATCAGGCACGTGGTCACGGACCAGGCGCCGTCACTGGCAAGCTCGAAAACTGTTCCGAGAGCTTGCATTCCGAGGACCACCCAGGGGAACAGCGAGACGATTCCGATGACGCTCGCGACGATGCGCACCGCGGGGGAGTCGAACCGCTTGCCCAACAGATCGGGCTGGCTGCGCAGGTCGTACTTCTTGCCCCAGCGCCAGGCCCTGGTGGCCATGAAGTACATCATCGCCACACCGAGGCTTGAATAGGCCAGGCCGTACAGGCCGAAGACACCGGCACCGGTGGCCAACCCGAAGAAGGCGATGAAGGTGGAACCGGGCCACCACGAGTTGACGTAGCTCATCGCCACGTACCACGGCCCGTAGCTGCGGCCGCCGACCGCGTACTCGTCGAACGTGGGTGTCGTCTTCTGTTGTGTCACATAGAGAATGGCGATGACGATGGCGTAGAACACCGCCAGCATGGCGAGCATGATCAACATGTCAGCCTCCGAGGCCTTCTGCGAGGGGTTCCAGCGAATCGTCGTCGAGTTCGCCGCGGATGTCTTCAACGATGTAGAAGGCCGTCAGGGTCAGCCCGAGCACCAGGGCGTCGATCACCCAGTACATGATCGCGAACGGGATGCCGAGGACGTCGAATCTGCTGCCGCTTCCCCAGAGATAGAGGGGTGGAAAGAGGGCGAACAGCAGTGCGACGGCGTACAGCGCCCCGAAAAAGGTGACGATGGACCGTCGACTAAGTCCCTGGATGAAGGCCTTCATGGCTGAACTCCTAACTCTTCCCGATTGCCAAGCAGTGGGGCGGCAACGTATGCGCGCAGGGTCTCGTGAATGAGCCCGTTGCTGGCAATTCCGTTGCCGCCGTCGAACACTCGTCTCCCGTCGAGGTTGGTGAACCGCCCACCGGCCTCCTCGATGATCACCGGCATCGGCGCGAGATCGTAGGGCTGTGTGGTGTAGTCGACCACGGCGTCGGCGAATCCGCAGGCGACCATGGCGTATCCGAATGCGTCGCCCCAGGTGCGCACGGTCACTCCCTGAGTCCGGAGGTCCTCGACGACGTCCGGTTCCCAGTCCTCCAGCCAGGTCGCCATGACGTAGGAGCCGTCCAGGTGGGCGCGGTCGGACACCCGGACGGGGACGTCGTTGCGCAGACACCCCTTACCGCGTTCGGCGCGGACGACGATGCCTGCGCTCGGCATGTTGATGATGCCGAAGACGATCTCGTCGCCCTCTTGTAGCGCGATGAGGTTGGCGTACAACGGGACCCCGCGGACGAAGGACTTGGTTCCGTCGATGGGGTCGACGATCCATCGGTATCCGGAGTCGCCTTGGGTGTCGGGGAACTCCTCGCCGACGAAACCGTCATCGGGAAAGTTCGCCGCCACGGCGTCGCGCATGGTCTGCTCGATCTCCCGGTCGGCCGCAGTGACCGGGGTGCCGTCGTGCTTGGTTTGCACCGACATCGCGCCGCCCTCGAAGTATTGCTTCGACAGGGTGCCGGCGCGTTCGGCCAGCTCAAGAGCGAGGCCGATGCGGTCTGCCCGGTTGTCGCTCATGGTTCCCGAGTGTGCGACTAGACCATTTCTGGTTTCTAGGGTCGCATGTTACGCACATGTAACACTCTCGAATGGCGGGTGCCTGGTCGGCCGGTGGTGGGTATCGTTCCGCCATGCTCCTTCTCGAGCACGTGCACGAAGCCTTGGTGCGGCTGGCCGGTGAGCTTGCCGACCGTGGCGAGTCCAGGTTGCCGACCGAACGCGTGTTGGCGGAGCGACTCGAGACGTCGCGCACCACCGTGCGCAAGGCACTGGAGCGGCTCGAGGAAGACCACGTGATCCGTCGGGTGCGGGGCCGAGCCGGTGGCTCCTACCTCACCGCGGCGACCAGGCAGACACCCCCGGACGGGGCGCGACCGCTCTGCCACGGCCACAGCATCCTTCGCAGTCTCAACACGGTGAAGGGCATCCCAGAGATCCTGCACGAGCAGGGTTTTCGCGACGGGACCACCGTCATCTCGGCCGGGCTGGTCCCGGCGACGGCGGGGATCGCCAGTGCTCTCGGCCTCGCGGAGGACGGCGAGGTGGTGGCCTTGAAGCGACTGCGCCACGCCGACGGGGAGACGCTGTCGCTGGAGCGGATGTACCTGCGCCCCGAGCTCGCCGGTCTGCTCGGCACCGAGATGAAGTCGGTGTACCGCACGTTGCGCGTGCGGTTCGGCGTGCAAATCTGCGTCGCCGACGAAGCCATCGAGATCGCCACCCTCTCGCCGTCCGAGGGCGCACTGCTCGACCAGCCGGCGGGGACGCCCGTGCTCAAGCTGGAGCGCACCGGCTACGACCAACGGGGTCGGGCCGTCGAATACTCCGTCGACCTGTTCCGTGCCGACCGCACCCGCCTCCACGTGCGGTCGCAGTCGCCGGTCACCCCACGGCGGCTGTGACGCAACTGGTTTGCGTTCGAGCGCGCTCGAAGCCCTAGCGTCGCGCCCATGTCACTCACCACGAACCACCTCACTTGGATCATCACCGGCGCCTCCCGGGGATTCGGCAGGGCCATCGCCGAATGCGCACTCGAGAACGGGGACACCGTCCTCGCCGCGGTGCGGGAGCAGCGTGCCGTCGCCGACCTGGCCGAACGGTATCCGGACCGGTTCGCGTCGACTTCCTTCGACGCAGGAAAGACCGCACAGGTCGACGGCGTGGTCGAGGCGGCGCTGCAGCGGTTCGGTCGCGTCGACGTCCTGGTCAACAACGCAGGGCGCGGCATCATCGGCGCCGCTGAGGAGGTGTCGGACGCCGACCTCCGCGAGGCGATGGATCTGCATCTGTTCGTCCCCGCCGCCCTGGTGCGGGCCGTGCTGCCGACGATGCGCGAACGGCGCAGCGGGACGATCATCCAGATGAGCAGCCAGGGCGGCCGAGTCTCGTTTCCCGGCGCGGGCTCCTATTCGGCGGGAAAGTTCGCGTTGGAGGGGTGGTCGGAGGCGCTCGCCGGCGAGGTGGCTCCGTTCGGAATTCGCGTGATGGTGGTGGAGCCCAGCAGGTTTCGTACCGGATTCAACCAGCCCGACGTCATCGCCTTCGCCGAATCGAGCCCCGTCTACGGGGAGGCGCTTAGCGCGATGCGGGCCGATCTGGCACAGGTCGACGGGGTCCAGGAGGGCGATCCAGTGAAAGCGGCGGAGGTGATCGTCGACCTGGCGCACGCCGACGACGTCCCGTTGCGGCTGCCGCTGGGTGCCGAGGCCGTCAGGCGCATCGGCAACGGCTACCGCACCAATCTGGAGGCCCTGGAGAAGTGGGCCGACGTCGCGATCGGCACCGACTTCGCGGACGCGCCGCCGTCGGTCCGGCCGGTTTAGGCTTCGGCGATGAGCGTCGACGACCTGATGACGAAGGCGCTGGCGGCCCTGGGTGAGGCTGGCGGCCCGATCTCGGTGGAGCTGCTGCACCGGATGGCCGACGGCGGTGGCGTCGACGAGCCGAAGTCGATCGCCGAGGTGGCCGAGCTTCTGGACGTCACGGCGCACACCTTGCGGTACTACGAGCGCATCGGGCTGCTGGTCGTCGACCGCGACGCCGACGGGCACCGCCGGTACTCGCCGGAGGCGATCCGTCGACTCGTCTTCCTGACGCGGATGCGTCTGTCCGGCATGGCCATTCGCGATCTCCAGCACTACGTCGAACTTGTCGACGCCGGGGCCGACACGGTGCCCGAGCGGCTGGACATGCTCGTCGAACATCGCGACACCATTCAGCGTCAGATTCGTGAGCTGACGCTGTCCCTGGCCGCCACCGAGTACAAGATCGCGACCTACGGGGGACGTGCCGGGGATCCGCTGTCCTGAGTCCGGTAGCCCCGGGAATGAAACGCCACCCCCTTCGGTTGACCCATTCGACAACTTGAGTGACTCAGGCTCAACTCTCGCTTGACACCACCGCATCCGCGGGGGCAAGCTTGAGCGCGGTCCACTCAGACCCCAGAACGTTTTTCTATACAGGAGGCAGTAACTATGGCTCGTGCGGTCGGTATCGACCTCGGGACCACCAACTCCGTCGTCTCGGTGCTCGAAGGCGGAGAACCCGTCGTCGTCGCAAACTCGGAGGGCTCACGTACCACCCCGTCGGTCGTCGCGTTCGCGCGCAACGGCGAGGTGCTGGTCGGTCAGCCCGCGAAGAACCAGGCAGTCACCAACGTCGACCGGACCATCCGATCGGTCAAGCGCCACATTGGCACCGACTGGTCCGTGGCCATCGACGGCAAGGACTACACGCCGCAGGAAATCAGCGCGCGCATCCTGATGAAGCTCAAGCGCGACGCCGAGGCGTACCTGGGCGAAGACATCACCGACGCGGTCATCACCGTGCCGGCGTACTTCAACGACGCCCAGCGTCAGGCCACCAAGGAAGCCGGCCAGATCGCCGGCCTCGAGGTGCAGCGCATCGTCAACGAGCCCACCGCGGCGGCGTTGGCCTACGGCCTTGACAAGGCCGACAAGGACCAGACCATCCTGGTCTTCGACCTGGGTGGCGGCACGTTCGACGTCTCGCTGCTCGACATCGGCGACGGCGTCGTCGAGGTCCGCGCGACCTCCGGTGACAACCACCTCGGTGGCGACGACTGGGACGACCGGATCGTCACGTGGCTCGTCGACAAGTTCAAGGCCTCGGCAGGCATCGACCTGACCAAGGACAAGATGGCCATGCAGCGGCTCCGCGAGGCGGCCGAGAAGGCGAAGATCGAACTGAGCTCCGGCCAGTCGACGTCGATCAACCTGCCCTACATCACGGTCGACGCGGACAAGAACCCGTTGTTCCTCGACGAGCAGCTCAGCCGCGCGGAGTTCCAGAAGATCACTCAGGATCTGCTGGACCGCACCCGCAAGCCGTTCCAGTCCGTCATCAAGGACGCCGGCGTCTCGGTCTCCGACATCGACCACGTCGTGATGGTCGGCGGTTCCACCCGCATGCCCGCGGTGACCGAGCTGGTCAAGGAACTCAGCGGCAAGGAGCCCAACAAGGGCGTCAACCCCGATGAGGTCGTGGCCGTCGGTGCCGCGCTGCAGGCAGGCGTGCTGGCCGGTGAGGTCAAGGACGTCCTGCTGCTCGACGTGACCCCCCTGAGCCTCGGCATCGAGACCAAGGGTGGCGTGATGACCAAGCTCATCGAGCGCAACACCACCATCCCCACCAAGCGGTCGGAGACCTTCACCACCGCCGACGACAATCAGCCGTCGGTGCAGATCCAGGTCTTCCAGGGTGAGCGCGAAATCGCCTCGGCGAACAAGCTGCTCGGCTCCTTCGAGCTGACCGGCATCCCGCCCGCCCCGCGTGGCACGCCGCAGATCGAGGTCACCTTCGACATCGACGTCAACGGCATCGTCCACGTCACCGCCAAGGACAAGGGCACCGGCAAGGAGAACACGATCAAGATCCAGGAGGGCTCCGGCCTCTCCCAGGACGACATCGATCGGATGATCAAGGACGCCGAGGCGCACGCCGAGGAAGACCGCAAGCGTCGTGAAGAGGCGACCGCCCGCAACGACGCCGAGGCGCTGGTCTACCAGACCGAGAAGTTCATCAAGGAACAGCGCGAAGCCGAGGGTGGCTCCAAGGTTCCCGAGGAGACGCTCGCCAAGGTGGAGTCCGCGATCGGCGAAGCGAAGTCGGCGCTCGAGGGCACCGACATCACGGCGATCAAGTCCGCGATGGAGAAGCTGGGCGTCGAGTCCCAGGCTCTCGGCCAGGCGATCTACGAGGCCACCCAGGCCGAGCAGGGCGCAGCTGGCGGGGCCGGCGGGTCCGCATCGCAGGCCGACGACAACGTGGTTGACGCGGAGGTCGTCGAAGACGACGAGCAGGAGCGCAAGTGACCCAGGCGAACGATCCGCACGAGCCGGTGACCATCACCGACAAACGGCGCGTCGATCCCGACACGGGTGCAGTTCGTGACAACGCGGATTCGGCGTCGGCCCCCAACGGGCCGACGCCGGACCCGGCACCCGAGAACGACGAGGCCGCCGAGCTCAAGGCGACGCTGCAACGCGTCAAGGCGGAATACGACAACTACCGCAAACGAGCCGTCCGGCAGGAACAAGCGGCCTCAGAACGAGGCAAGGCGTTCGCGGCCACCCAGTTGCTGCCCGTGCTCGACGACCTCGAGCGCGCGCGGCGCCACGGTGACCTGGAGTCCGGTCCGCTGAAGTCGGTGGCCGACAAGCTCACCGGCGCACTGCAGGCCATCGGACTGGTGGCCTACGGCGTGGAGGGCGACCCGTTCGACCCGTCCCTGCACGAGGCCGTGCAGCACGACGGCGACGGAACCAACCCGGTGATCGGCACCGTGATGCGCCAGGGCTACCGCCTCGGCGACGGCCCGGTGCTCCGGCACGCGATGGTCGGGGTGGTCGATTCCGTCGACGGTCCCGACACGAACGACGTGTCGGACGCGCAAAACGCATCGAATGGCAACGAGAATTCACAATCAGATCAATAGTTCGACAGAACTGACTGGCAAGGAGGTGACGCAGCATGGTCCAGCGCGAATGGGTTGAGAAGGACTTCTACAAAGAACTCGGCGTCGCCTCCGATGCCAGCGACAGCGAAATCAAGAGTGTCGCCCGCAAGCTGATGGCGGAGAACCACCCCGACCGCAACCCGAACAATCCGGTTGCCGAGGAGCGGTACAAGGCGGTCGGCGAGGCCAAGGACGTCCTTCTGGACAAGGCCAAGCGCAAGGAATACGACGAGACCCGCAGGCTCTTCGCCAACGGCGGTCGTCGATTCAACGGCGGCGGTGGCGGTGGCAACTTCGGCGGCTTCGGCGGCGACGGTGCCGAATTCAACCTCGGCGACCTGTTCGACGCCGCACCGCAGACCGGTGGCGCCAACATCGGCGACCTCTTCGGTGGACTGTTCGGTCGTGGCGCTCAACAGCCGCGGCCCAGCCGTCCGCGCCGAGGCAACGACCTGGAGACCGAGACGGAACTGTCGTTCCTCGAGGCGACCAAGGGCGTGGCCATGCCGCTGCGGCTCACCAGCCCGGCGCCGTGCACCAACTGCCACGGCAGTGGCGCGCGCCCCGGCACCAGCCCCAAGGTGTGCCCGAACTGCAACGGCGCGGGCGTCATCAACCGCAATCAAGGCGCGTTCGGATTCTCCGAGCCGTGCACCGAATGTCGGGGCACCGGCTCGATCATCGAGGAGCCGTGCGACGAGTGCGGCGGCAAGGGTGCGACCACCCGGACCCGCACCATCAACGTGCGGATCCCACCCGGTGTCGAGGACGGCCAACGCATCCGTCTCGCCGGTCAAGGCGAGGCGGGGCTGCGCGGCGCACCGTCGGGCGACCTGTTCGTCACCGTGCACGTCCGGCCCGACAAGGTGTTCGGCAGGACCGGCGACGACCTGACCGTCACGGTTCCCGTCAGTTTCCACGAACTCGCCCTTGGCACAACGCTTTCGGTGCCGACGCTCGAGGGCAAGGTCGGGGTCCGCGTGCCTAAGGGAACGTCCGACGGACGGATCCTTCGGGTCCGCGGCCGCGGGGTGCCCAAGCGTGCGGGTGGTCACGGTGACCTGCTGGTCACGGTGAAGGTCGCGGTTCCCCCCAACGTCGAGGGCGAAGCCGCCGAAGCACTCGAGGCCTACGCCAAGGCCGAGCGGGCAAGCGGGTTCGACCCGCGGGCCGGATGGACCGGTGCGTGATGAGCAAGAAGGACGACGCACGCACCTTCCTGATCTCGGTCGCCGCGGAGCTCGCGGGCATGCACGCCCAGACGCTGCGGACCTACGACCGGCTTGGCCTGGTCAGTCCGCAGCGTAGCTCCGGCGGCGGTCGGCGCTACTCCGAGCGTGACGTCGACCTGCTCCGCGAGGTGCAGCGGCTGTCGCAGGACGAGGGCGTCAACCTCGCCGGGATCAAGCGCATCATCGAGCTGACCAATCAGGTCGAGGCGCTGCGCTCCCGGATGGGGGAGATGGCGGACGAGATGGAACGGCTGCGGGCCAACCAGCGCCGCGACCTGGCCGTCGTGCCGAAGAGCACGGCGTTGGTCGTGTGGCAGCCGCGAAGCAAGCGCTGATCAGGTCGCCGTGATCGAGAATCTCGTCGTCTCTGGCTTGCCGGCGACGGCGAAGCGGTAGTTGCCGCTGCGCAGCGCGTCGGTCGGCGCGGCCATCGGCTCGATGGCGATGACGTCGTCGTTGGGTGGCGCGAACAGCTGCGCGGCGGGATAGCCCTTCAGGAAGGCCACCTCGACGCGGCGCTCACCCCCGGCGATGGCGAACACCGAACCCTCTGGCACCTGGTCGAATCCGTCGTCGTACAGCGTGGAGCCCATGGGTTCCGAGCTGGCCTGCCAGTCGTCGTGGGCGCCGGTCGGGAGACCCCAGTTGTCGGTCGGCCGGTGCCGCATCGGGGGAGTGGTCAGGATCCATTCGGCGCGAGGGATCCCCGGCAGCTGGACGTACGGGTGGTAGCCGAAGCACAGCGGTACGGACGCGGCCGTCGTCGGCATCACGGTCGTCTCGACGGTCAGGGTGCGATCGGCGAGCGTCACGCGTTGGGTCAGCACGTGGGGAAACGGGAACGACGCCAGCAGGCGGGGGCGCCCGCCGTAGTCCAGGACGGCGGTCAGCGTGTTGTCCGACCGGTCGGAGATCAGCCAGCCGGGGTAGCCCGTGAGGACACCGTGGATGGGCACGCCGTGCTCGTCGGTGCGCACGCCGCCGGTCCCCGGGGTGAGGGTCACGACGGCGCCGTTGATCCCATACTTGCTGGCGCTCAACCGGTTTGCCCATGGATAGAGGATCGGCACGCCCATGGTCTTGCCTGCGGTGATGTAGGCGTCGAGGCCGCGTCGTTGGCCGAGGAACTCGTGCTCCCCGTCGCGCAGTGACGTGACGATCATGCCTGCCATGGGGACGACGGTCGCGGTCAGCGACGACGACGGATCGGTCAGCGTGACGGCTTCGAACTCGGACATTCGGCGATTCTGTCACGCTCAACTGGCAAGTGGATCGTGTTGGATGCGGCGCGGATCCGCGCCCTTCGCGACCAGGGCCGCCGTTGTCGCCGCGACCATCGCCGGTCCGCCGCAGACGAGGATCTGCCGATCACTCCAGCTGCCGTAGCGCGTCACGACCTCGGGAAGGGTGCCGACCTGGCGCACGTGCAGCCCGCGCGGAGGTTCGACGTCCGGATAGTCGGCCGCCCACGGCGGGTTGGTGGAGTACTCCGAAACCGGGGTCACCGACAACCACGGATTGGTCGACGCGACCTGCCACAGCGTCTTGAGGTCGTACAGGTCGCAGGGGTACCTGGCGCCGAAGAACAGGTGCACCCGCGGATTCTGGCCCCACTGCGTGAGATTCATGATGATCGACCGCAGCGGAGCCAGACCGGTCCCACCCGCCACCATCAGCACGTCACCACCACCGCGGTCGACGTGCATCGCGCCGAGCGGGTTGGACAGCCGCCACCGGTCACCGGGCTTCGTCTCGCCGACGATGGCGGTGCTCACCATGCCGCCTGCGACCGAACGCACGTGAAACTCGATCGCGCCGCTGCGGTCGGCGGGAATCGAGGGGCTAAGAAACCGCCAGCGGCGGGGCCACTGCGGCACCTGCACCGTCACGTACTGGCCCGCGTGGAAGTGCAGCGGCTCGTCGAGTTGCAACCGGATCACCGACACGTCGCGGGTTGCCCTGATGTGTTCGACGACGCTGCCGTCGACGAAGGGTGGCCCCTTCTCGGCGTCGGCCGCACCGCGCATGATCCCGACGATCAACGTGACGGCTTGATGCGTGGCGTCGGCCAGCCGGTCGTCCCACCGGTCGATAAGATGGCTGCGCAGCGTGGTGAGCAACGCATCCTGCATGGAGTCGTAATGTCGTTGTGTGACACCGTATTTGCGGTGATCGCGACCCAGCTGCGCGAGGAAGGCCACCGGCTCGTCGGCGCGCTGGGCGATCAGTTCGCCGAACAGCCACGTCATGGCCTCGGCGAACACGGTGCGCTGCCTGCTCAGGTCCGGCGGGAAGAGGTCCCGCACCTCGCCGTCGACTGCGAACCAGCGGGTGTAGAAGCGGTGAATCAGCTCGCCTGAGCCGGCCTCCGGATCGAACGCGGCGCGCAGCGTCGCCAGTGCGTCACGATCGTCGAGTCCCACGCCGTTCGAGTGTAGGGGCGGACTCCGGGTCAGAGTCCGTGGAGGCCCTTGTAGAGCACCAACAGGCCGAGCACGATCAGGATGCCCGCGACGAGGGCGGCGTGTTGGGCCTCCATCCAGTCCTTCAGCCGGGTCAGTGGCTGATGCAGCCGGTCACCGGACACCGCGTACGCGAGCACCGGCAGCGCGACCGTCGAGGCGGCGATGGCGACGTAGTAGAGCACGCCGAGGGCGGCTCCACCGCGGCCGAGCCCCTCGGTGCCGATCGCCAAACCCGCTGCGGCGCACATGAACAACACCTTCGGATTCACCACGACCAGGACGAGGGCGGTGACCAGCGCCTTGCCTGGCGTGATCTTCGCGAAGCTGCTCATCCACTTCGGCGAATGTTCCGAGCGCGCCCGGGTGAGCCACTTGTAGGCGCCGAAGGCGATGAGGGCTGCGCCGGCGACGATGCGCACCCACGACGCCCAGCTGGGCGCCTTGTCCAGACCGCCGCCGAGGACGTTCGACACCTCAACGAAGACCTGTGTCACGGCCGTCAGGCCGACGATCCAGCCGGCCAGGAACGCCAGCCCCGTCGGCCTCGGCCGGGGCGAATGCAGCACCAGCACCCCAGGAATGATCGACAGTGGTGACAGGGCCACCACCAGCGCGAGGGGGATCAGTTCGGCCAGCATCGCGGTAAAGGTAGCAAAGCTCGGGCCGGTGTCATGGCCAAATGTCGCACGGTGCGGTTGCGCGGTTGTACGCTCCCGCTCAGCCCCGACGGACGTTTCGGGCGAGACCGGGGGGAAACGTCATGAGGGTCCGTCGCGTCACGTCGTTTGTCGCTTTGCTGGTGGTGGTGTCGACGACCGCCATGCTGACCAGCTGCTCGAAGAGTTCGCAGCCGGTCTCCACCAACCCGCCGGCCGGGGTCAACGCAGGGCCCGACGGCAAACCGGCGCCGTTCCAAGAGCCGGTCCGGCTGCGGAGCAAGGACGGCGTCCTCGAGGTGCGGCTGTCGGCGCACCAGGGCACCGTCAACCTCGACACCGTCTCCGAACCCGTCTCCAACTTCCTGGTGTTCGGCTTCGACCTGATCAAGGGCAGCAGTTCGGACGGTTCGACCAAGGGGGACAACCTCTATCCCGCGCCGACCCTGCGGGTCGATCCCGGTGAGCGCCTGATCGTGCACTACGACAACGACCTTCAGGGCCTGACGGTCAAGGACTTCTACGATCCGGCATTCACGCCGAAGGGCGGCGAGGTGCCCATCTACCCTCCGACGCTGACCGAGGCGCCGCTGAACCTGCACACCCACGGCCTGCACGTCAGCCCCTCGGGCAACGCCGACAACGTGCTGCTGTCGATCCCCGCGGGCATGGGCAACACCTACACCTACGACGTGCCAGCCAACATGCCCAACGGGTTGTACTGGTACCACAGTCACCGTCACACGATGACGACGCAGCAGACGTACGCCGGCCTGGCCGGGCTGCTGGAGATCGGCCGCCCCGACGGCAATCTGCCGCTGGTCACGCAGAACGACATTCCCATGCGCAACATGGCACTTCAGTACAACTACGTCTTCGACCGCAAGGGTGGCGGGCACCAGCTCAACAACTACGCCTGGCCGCAATTCGTCAGCACCCTGACGCCTCCCAAGGGCAACGAACTGGCCGACGGCACCTATCAACCGAGCCTGGCGCCGGTCAACATCGCCGACACCAGTAAGGGCTCGCAGTACTTGACCGCATGGTGGGCCGGACCGCTGTCACCCCACAACAATCGCGGCCAGACCCAGTTCATCCCGCAGAACCTGATGAGCTTCGACAGCCCGACGCTGAAGATCTCCGAGAACAACGCACTGCCCGACAACGAGCGCGACGTCCAGTTCACCGTCAACGGCCAGTTCCAGCCCGAGCTGAAGATCAAGCCGGGGCAGACGGAGATCTGGTCGGTGGCCAACATCAGCGACATCGGTTACATGACGGTCCGACTGACCGAGACCGCCACGGGCAAGCATCCGAAGTTCGCCATCGTCGGGCAGGACGGCAACCCGTACACCCAGGTTCAACGGCCCGTCTTCGGAGACGGGACGACGCTGAGCGTTCCGCCAGGGTCGCGCTATGCGATCGCCGTGACGATGCCCGCCGAAGGCGACCTGATTCTGGAGTTCCCGCCGAACCCCGAGGCCAAGCCGCTCGTGCTCCCCGGCGTGGTGTACACCAACAACGGCACCAAGAACACGCCCGCGGTCCTCGGCACGCTCACCGTCGACCCCAAGTACCTCAGCTTCGCCGACGGCTTCTTCGTCTTCCCAACGCAGACGTTGATTAGCGCGACGCAGGACACCAGCGGCCCTGGCCGGACCACGGCCTTCGAGCCGGGCCAAAACCTCGGTGCCTACACGTCATTCGTGGACACGTCGGTGATGACGCCCGCCGTGCGACGGGCGATGACGATCACCGACACGATCGGCGGCGACAAGGCCAGTCACAACGACCCCAAGGCCGTCATCTACATGTTCGAGCCCGCCGGGTTTCCGAACGTCCCGCTGATTCAGCCACGGCTCAACTCCGTCGAAGAGTGGACGATCACCAACCAGAACAACGATGCGCATCCAATGCACATCCACGTCAACGACTTTCAGGTGATGGAGATCGACGACCCAAACCGGGGCACGACGGGCGTCGAACCGTGGGGCGTCGACAACGTCAACGTCCCCGCCCCGATCTTCAACGACATGCACGTCGTGACAACCCCGGCGAAGCTGACGCTGCGTCAGGAGTTCCTCGAGTTCCCGGGAACCTACGTGATCCACTGTCACCGCCTCAACCACGAGGACAACGGCCTGATGGCCACCATCAACGTCATCCCGGAGGTGTCCACCTACGCGGTGGCGACACCCGGATCCAACGGCAAGCCCGCGACGGTTCAAGTCCGGGATGGCAACGGCGACAAGGTCTTGCAGACCGTCGTCCCGTTCCCCAACTTCGAGGGAGCCCCGTCGGTGGCAATGGCCGACGTCAACGGCGACGGCGTTCTCGACCTCGTCGTCGGCACCGGCAAGGGGGTGTCTCCGCAGGTGGTCGCCTATGACGGCAACGACACCACCGACGGCGTGTTCAAGACCGAACTCACCCGCTTCGCGCCCTTCGACGAGAGCTTCACCGGCGGGGTGACGGTCGCAGGCGCCGACGTCGACGGAAATGCGCGGGCCGACAACATCATCGTGGGCTCTGGGCCGGGGATGGAGTCGCAGATCAAGGTCTTCTCGTCCACCGTGCCGAACGAATCGGGCAAGGCGCCCGACGTATTCTCGGCGTTCACGCCGTACCCCGGTTCCGAATCGGGGGTGACGCTGGCGACCGGAATGGTCGAGATGGGCTCGGGACGGGAGAGCATCGTCACGGCGCCCGGTGCCGGCGAGGCGCCGCTGATCAAGACGTTCCGTTACGACCTCTATGAACCGACCGCCCGTTCGCGCGCCAACGGGACTGCAACGCAGGAACATTCGGCCGGTGGCCGGACCGATCCGCGGATGACCTCGCAGTTCATGGCCTACGACGACACCTACCAGGGTGGCGTCGGCCTCTCGACGGGCTGGGTGGCGGGCGCCCAAGGTGGCGCCAAGAGCATCATGACCAGCCAGCTCGCCGGTGCTGGCACGGTGCGGGCGTGGTCGACCGGGTCGCTCCTCGACGGGCAGCCGGACGTCTACCTGGACAACCCGAACCACCACGAGGAGAACGCCACCTACGCCCAGATTGCGTCGTTCGACCCGTTCCCCGGTGCGGGTGTCACGGTCGCCACGACCAGCACCACGAGCGGTGCGGACGTCCTGGTGGGTGGGGTGACGCCGGCAGGGGTGGAAGTCCGCAAGTACACGCTGGAGCGCACCTCCCCTGACGCGACGACCGTCGACCCGAAGCTGGTGGCGACGCTCCCGGTGGCAGCGGGCGGTGCCGTACCCCTTGGCGGGCGTTGACGGCGGGTCTCAGCTGGCGTAGTCGGCGAGACGGCTGACCAGTGCCCGAATCAGATCGCGCAGTGCCGCAGGGCGTTCCACGACGAACGGGCGATCCATCGCGGCAAGGACGGGCGGAATCCAGTCCAGTCGCTCCGCTCGCAACTGGATGTCCAGCCATCCGCCGTCGAGTTCGGTTGCGACGGCGACGCTTGGCGGGAGGTAACGGCGGAGATGCTCGAGGTCGGCCCGGACCCGCAGTGAGACGTCGTGTTTCCACGGAGTCGCGGCGATCCCGGCGATCACGGCGGTGACCGGATCGAAGCCCGACGGCACCTCGAACGAGCCGGTCTTGGCGGTGATCGCCGTTATCCGATCCAGCCGGAACGAGCGGTTCTCTCCGCTGGCCGTATCGGCACCGGTGACGTACCACCGACCCGAATGCGCCACCACGCCATAGGGGTGGACGACGCGATCGCTTCGGCGTCCGGCCCGGTCGGTATAGCCGATCGCCACGGGGTGTCGGTGCTTGGCGGCCTCGGCGAGTCTCAGCAGCAGTTCCGTTTCGACGTCAGACGTGCCGGTGGAATCCGGGGTGGGCGCGGTGACGGCCATGGTGTCCAGTAGTGCGTCGAGGCGTCGGCTTACCGCCTCGGGCAGGACTCGACGCAGCTTCGCGGCGGCACTCTCGCCGGCCATGGCCGACGTGCCGAACAGCCTCGACCGGCGGCCGGCGGCAAGGCCGAGGAGGACGGCAAGGGCTTCCTCGTTGGTGAGCATCAGCGGGGGCATGCGGTACCCCGGGGCAAGTCGGTATCCGCCGTAGCGGCCGCGGATCGAGAGGACGGGGACGCCGAGGTCGGAAAGGTGCTTGACCGAACGGCGAATCGTGCGTTCGTCGACCTCGAGTCGACCGGCCAGGTCGCCGACGGTGCGGATCCCGCCCGCCTGCAGGATCTCGAGCAGTGCGAGCACCCTGGCGGTGGACGTGGCCATGGCGGAAAGTCTGCCGCATATACCGGGCCGAAAGTGTCCGGTATCGCATCTACGGTCGGGTGACCCACCCACGTTGCGAGGAGCACCCATGGACTTCGTCTCCGTCCGAATCATCACCGACCACGTCCGCCGTCTCGTCGAGTTCTACGAGCAGTCCCTGCAGACGACTGCGACGTGGTCGACGCCGGACTTCGCCGAACTCGTGACCCCGTCGGCCACCCTTGCCGTCGCCAGCACCCGCACGGTGGCACTGTTCGGCGCCGATTCCGCACGTCCCGCCGACAACCGCAGCGTCATCATCGAATTCCGCGTCGCCGACGTCGACCACGAGTATCGGCGCTTGGTGCAGCTGGTGGACGAGTTCGTCCAAGCGCCGACGACGATGCCGTGGGGCAACCGCTCGCTGCTGTTTCGCGACCCCGATGGGAATCTGGTCAACTTCTTCACGCCGGTGACCGCGGCCGCCGAGAAGCGTCAGTCACGGTCGTAGCGAGTCGGCGTTCTGCTGAGAGCAGCGTGAGCGGCGAAACATGCTGGCGCCACGGCATCGTCGAGGCATGACAGACGACAAGCCGCCGCAGTTGACGCCCCAACTTCGCGACAGCCTCTTCCGCAAGCGCGTGCTCGTCTTGGACGGCCCGCTCGACGACGACAACGGCACGGCGCTCGCGACCCAGCTCCTGGCCCTCGCCGCCGACGACGCCCGTCAGGACGTCGCGCTGTGGATTCACTCGCCTGGCGGTTCGGTTCCCGCCATGCTCGCCATTCGCGACGTGATGCGCCTGGTGCCGTGTGACGTCTCGACGTTGGCCCTCGGGTTGGCCTGCAGCGCAGGACAATTCCTGCTGTCGGCGGGAGCTCCTGGTAAACGCTTCGCACTGCCGCACGCACGCATCCTCATGCACCAGGGCTCGGCGGGCATCGCCGGCTCGGCGGTCGAGGTGGAACTGCAGGCCGACGACCTGCGCCACACCCGCGACACCGTGCTCGCCCTCATCGCCGAGGACACCGGTCAGGATGCCGGACGCATCTTCACCGACTCATTGCACGATCGGTGGTTCACCGCCGAGCAGGCCCGGGAGTACGGGTTCGTCGATTACGTCGTCGAGGACTTCGCCCAGATCGTCCCGAGACACGCGCAGCAGTTCGGCATCGGGGCACGCTCGTGAGCACGTACACCATCCCAAACGTGTTGACGCGCAACGCCGGCGGGGAACGCATCATGGACGTCTACTCCCACCTGCTCACCGAGCGGATCGTCTATCTCGGAACCGCGATCGACTCCGGCGTCGCCAACGCGCTGATCGCGCAGTTGCTGCACCTGGAGGCCGACAACCCGGATCGGGAGATCGGCCTGTACGTCAACTCCTCCGGTGGCGACCTGTCGGCGATGCTCGCGGTGTACGACACGATGCAGTTCATCAAGGCGCCGGTGGCGACGACGTGCATCGGGCAGGCGGTCGCGGCGGGAGCCGTCCTGCTGGCGGCGGGCGCGCCGGGCCGCCGAGCCGTGCTGCCGCACTCGCGGGTCGTGTTGCACCAGCCGGCCGCCCAGGGCCGCGGCACGATTCCCGACCTGATCCTGCAGGCCGACGAAGTGGTCAGGGTGCGCAATCAGCTCGAGGCGATCCTGGCCCGACACACCGGGCGCAGCGTGGAGGAACTGCGGCACGACACCGATCGCGACCGGGTGTTCGACGCGCACGAGGCCGTCGCCTACGGACTCGCCGACCACCAACTCGACCGGCGAGCCTAGGCCGCCATCAGCATCGGGCCGCTCGGCCTTCCGGTCGCGGGCCTGCTCAGGTCCGCCGAAATCCCGCCGATGAGGCGGGTCAGGGTGGTGCCGAGCGCCCCGGTGACCGCGGCGATCATCTCGCTGGAGGGCTCCTTGACGCCACGCTCCATCTCGGAGAGGTATTGCGGCGAGATACCGGCACGCGCGGCGACGTCGACCAACCGGTCGCCCCGCTGTTCCCGAAGGGCGCGCAGCTTGCCGCCGAGCAGTTCTCGCCACAGCGGGTCCGGTTCGACTCGACGGTCGGGATGGATGCGGAAGATCTGGCCCATCGCGCCATCATCGCCCGAACCCAACGCCGGGGCGGTAGCTGTTCGCTCTCGGCGCAGTCCGCCCTACGGCAGGTGCCAGATCACCTCTGTCGCAAGGTAGAACACCACCACCCAGAACGCGTTGAGCCCGATCAGCAGCGCGAGGCCCCGTAGGTTGTTGTGCGGCGCGGGGATCTCCGGCGCGGGACGCAGCCAGCGTCTGAGCACGGGGTTGACGTAGTACGGCATGGCTAGATAGCTCATCGCGAAGCTGGACAACAGGTTTCCGACCAACATGCCGAGCCAGAGCGGCATGTGCAGCGGTGACAGGGCGAGCGTCAGGACGACCACGGTGGGGTAGAGACCCATCCAGACCGCAAGCGAGGTCTTGACGTCCGAGGGTGGCGGCGACTCGCGGCCCTTGTCGTCGAAGGCGAACCAGCTGCCGAACGAATTGTCGACGGTGCGCGAGTGGAAGTCGGCGAACTTCTCGCCCTCGGCAAGCAGCTGCCTGCGTTGATCGGAGACCAGCCACTTCTCCAGGTCCGCCTCGTTCTCGAACCTGTACAGCGTGGTCCACTCGTCCTGAATGCCTTCGACGGGGCGGAACACCTCGGTACCCCTGAATCCTCGAAAGTACTCTCCGCCAGCCGAAGTCGACCCTGCCAGGCCAGGAAGTCGGCGACGTTGTCCGGGCTCACGCGGTGCGTCACCACCACGGTGACCAGGGGATCGCTGGGGCGGGCGCCGCCGCTGATCACCTGCTGCGTGCCTGGCCCGTCGAGGTAGCGGGCACCGTCGGCCAGCAGTTCCTGGCGGGTGGCGCTGTTGATCCACGCCTGTACGTGGGCAATCGAATCGAAGCGGTACACGACCACCCAGTCGGGCTGCACCGCGGTCGGCGGGTTGACCTCGGCGCCAAGGAATCCCGGGTAGACGGCGGCGCGGGAGTTCACGTTCAGCTGCCACGCCTCGAAATCCCCTTCGCAGCCGGGTCGTACCTTCTGGCCGATGATGACGGTGGCCGCCGTGTCCGTCGACTTGCGCGTGTCCATGGCGTCGTTCACGCAATCGGGGTTGGGCGAGCCGACGGCAGCCGGTCGTAGATTCGTTCGGGGGTCAGGGGCAGGTCGCGGAACCGCACCCCGGTCGCGTCTTCGAGCGCATTGGCCAAGGCGGGCGCGACGGGGTTGATGCAACATTCCGCCATACCCTTGGCCTTCATCGGGCCAACGGAGTCAGAGGATTCCACGAACAGCAGCTCCGTGCGGGGGACGTCGGCGTAGGTGGGGATGCGGTAGTTGCGCAGGCTCGGGTTGGTCATCACGCCCGCGTCGTCGACTCCGAAGTTCTCGGTCAGCGCGAAGCCGATGCCCATCGCGACGCCGCCGTCGACCTGCCCCCGCGTCTGGGCGGGGTTGATGACCACGCCCGCGTCGGTGGCGTGCACGCTGTAGAGGATGCGGATCTCGCCGGTGACCCGATGCACGGCGATCCGAAAGCCGTGGCTGTTGGACGTGACGCTACGGGGCGATCCATAGGCCTTGCGCGACTCGGTGAACCGGATGCCGCGGGCCGAGGCGGCCTCGAGGAGTTCGGCCAACGAGAGCCGGGTGCCGGCGCACACCACGGCGTCGTCGTCGAGCGCGCAGTCGCCCAGTGGGACCCCGGTCTGGCGGGCGGCGAACCCGAGGATGCGGTTGCGCAGCGCAGTCGACGCGTAGTTCACCGCATTGCCCGCGACGAACATGCCCGCGCTGGCGAATGCGCCGGTGTCGAACCCCGTCTTGTCGGTGTCGGACTGCACCAGATGGATTCGATCCGGCGTGGTGCCCAGGTTCGTCGCGGCGATCTGCACGTGCACCGTCGAGGTGCCTTCACCGAATTCGACCGTCCCGACCGCGATTTCGTACGTCCCGTCGGCACGCAGCGTCGCCCACGCGTCGGAGAGGTGCTCGGTCGGTGGCGCGGTCTCGTGTAACGACGCCGCGGAGCCCGCCCCGACGAGCCAGTCCTCGCCGAGATCGCGCCCGCTGTCGTCGCGTCGCAGGGCCTCGTCGACCAGGTCGACGCACTCGATGATGCCGTCCTCGGTGAACTCCACGTCGTCGGCGTGCTCGGCCAGCGCCACGAGGGCGTCACCGGGGCGGACGACGTTGCGGCGGCGGAGTTCGGCCGGGTCGAGGCCGAGCTTGACCGCCAGTTCGTGGATGGCGCACTCGACGGCGTACCCGGGCTGCGTCATGCCGTAGCCGCGAAGCGCACCACTGGGAACGGTGTTCGTGTAGACCGACCAGGCGTCGAACTTCTTGTTGGAACAACGGTATAGCGCGATCGCGGCACCGGCCGCGAAGAGCGTCTCGCCACCGTGGTTGCCGTAGGCGCCGGTGTTGGAGACGTTGCGGTAGCCGAACGCGGTCAGCGTGCCGTCGGCCTTGGCGCCGAGGGTGACCGTCACCTTCATCGGATGCCGGGGCGACGCGGTGGTGAACTCCTCCTCCCTGGTGAACTCCCACGACACCGGTCTGCCGGTGTCGAGAGTCGCCAGCGCGGGCAGGTCCTCCGAGATCAGTTCCTGTTTGCCGCCGAAGCCGCCTCCGACGCGGGTGCAGAACACGCGCAACTGATCTGGCCGCAGGTTGAACAGGTAGGCCAGCTTGAGCTTGGCGATCGACGGGGACTGCGACGCCGTACGGACGTTGAGTCGGCCGTCCTCCATCCAGGCGATGGAACCGTGGGTTTCCAGATGCGCGTGCTGGACCCGGGGCGAGAAGTAGGTGGCCTCGTGGATCACGTCGGCGTCGGCCAAACCCGTGTCGAATTCCCCTATCTCGCCGTGCAGTTCGAGCAGGACGTTGTGGTCCTTGTCATGGGCGAAGGGGTCGTCGTAGCTGTGCAACTGGGGGGCGCCGTCGCGCATCGCCTCCTCGGGGTCGAACACCGCGGGCAGTACCTGGTACTGCACCACGACCCGGCGGCAGCCCTCCTCGGCGGCTCGCACGGAGTCGGCGAGCACGGCCACCACGCGCTGGCCGGCGAAGCGCACGACGTTGTCGAGCATGTACGTGTCGTCGGGGTCGACGAGGTGGTCGGTGTGGATGGCCGTGCTGTAGCGCTTCCGTGGCACGTCCTCCCACGTGTAGACCCGTTGCACACCAGGCACTTCCATCGCTCCCGACGTGTCGATCGACACGATCCTGGCGTGGGCGTGGGGGGAGTGCAGCACCTTGAGGTGCAGCATGCCCTCCATCGCGGTGTCCATCGTGAACTCGACGGTCCCCGTCACCACGCCGGTGGCCGCCGGCGCGCCGACGCTGGTCCCGACGGCCTGCCCTGGCTTGGCCTCCTCGATGGCCGTGACCCCGTTGACCGCATCCTCGATGGCGCGGTAACCCGTGCAGCGGCACAGGTTTCCCTTCAGCGCGCGGGGAAGATCCTTCTTCTGCTCGTCGGTGAACGTCGCGGCCGTCATGATCATGCCCGCGGTGCAGAATCCGCACTGGAAACCGGGTGCGTTGCGGAACTGCTCCTGCATGGGGTGCAGGTTCTCGGGCGTGCCGAGACCCTCGATGGTGGTGACCTCTCGGCCGTCAGCGCGGAAGGCTGGGGTAATGCAGCTGTGCACCGGGGCGCCGTCGAGCCACACGGTGCACGCACCGCAATCGCCTGCGTCGCAACCCTTCTTGACCCCGTGCACGCCCAGAGACCGGACGAAGGTCCTCAGGCACTGGCCTGGGTCGGGCTCGGCGTCGAAGGTCGCGCCGTTCACGGTGTAGGTCATCGGTGGGCTCCCGTGCTGAGTTCGGTGCGGATCTCCTCGGCATAGTGCCGCGCCAAGTGCTTGCGGTGACCGGGGCTGCCGTTGGGGTCGTCGAACCACAGGTCGTCACCGATCGCGTCGACGGCGTCCGCCACGGCGTCGGCCGACGGCATCGTGTCGAACGTCAGCCGGATCGGGTGCGTGGTGGCCGCCGTCAGGACCAATGTCAGATCGTCGGTTCCCTGGCTCTGAGTCCCCACCATGAAGATGGTCGACCGCCCCATCTTGGTGAGGGTGAAGCGGCGGTGGGCATGGCGCTTGCGCAGCGCGCTGTCCGGAATGTGGATGCTGCGCAACAACTCTCCGGGTCGAAGGACGGTCGAGTGGTTGCCGGTGACGAAGTCGACCGCGTCGACGGTGCGCTCGGAACCCGTCGTCGACCACAGCTCGTAGGTCGCCTCCAACGCCACCGTCATCGTGATCATCGGGCCCGCGGGAAGGGCCATGCAGATGTTCCCGCCGACGGTCGCCGAGTTCCAGACCTTGAACGACGCCAGGAACGCTTCGCAGCTGGTGCGCAGCAGCGGTGCGGCGGCCCACTCCGCGGGCGTGATGAGCGCGTAGAGGTCGCCGATGGTGCACATCGCGCCGACGTCGAGACCGTCGGCGGTCACCTCGAGTGAGTTCCAGCCCAGTGGCGCGAGGTCGATGAGGCGTCGAAGATCGGGCTGCGCGTCGGAGAAGAGCCACGTGCCGCCGGCCAACCACGCGTCGCCGGGGCGCCACACCGGACCCGGGACGGCGGGTGGATTTCGGATGACGTCGGTGACCGTGCTGATGTCCACGCAATTCCCCTCGTCGGTCGGACTGCTCGACTGTAGGTCTTCGAGCGAGTTCCGTCGTCGCGGTCTACGTTCAGGGCGGCGACTCAACCCAGCAACCGCGCCACCCGAGGAGGTCCCGGTGACAGCGATCGCCGTGACCGTGCTGCACCGCCCGGTCGAGGCCCACGCACTAGACGGGTGGCTGGCGGCGGTGCGGGCCGGTTGCGACCGGGTCGACGGCTTCGTCGGGTGCGTCGTCTCGGTGCACGCCGACGAGCGACTAGACCTGGCGGTTGCGGTCAGCTTCGCCCGCGAGGAGCAGCTTTCCACCTGGCTCGACGGACCGGAGTGGGCCGCTCTGCTCGCAGACGGCGCCGCCGCCGGAATCCGCCGGGCGTCATCGGATCTGGTGATCGTCGACGACGAGCCGACCCCCGCCGGGGTCGGCGTCTTCCGGCACAGTGTGCTCGCCGGTCGGGTCGACGAGTTCACGTGCGCGCAGGCCGCGCTCGTCGACGTGAGCGCCGGCTTCGCCGGGTATGAGGGGACCGTCGTGGTCCCAACGTCTGCCCCCGGAGAGTGGTTGTCGCTCATACGTTTCCGCACCGAGAGGCTGCTCGCCGCATGGCTCGGCTCGCGCCAGCGCGCGGAGGCCCTCCCGTCGTTGCGGTCCACGCTCCTGAAGGACTTCTCGACGATGTCCAGCACCACCCCATTGGGCACCACCGTGCGCACTAGCAACGGCAAGACGGTGATGACGCCGAACTGGAAGTCGGCGATGTTGGTGCTCCTCGTCCTCTATCCCACCGTGATGGTGCTGTCGAGGTTCTTCGGCCCGATGCTCGACGCGGTCGGTGCCGAGCCGTGGTTGGCGCTGTGGGTCAGTCAGGTCGTCAGTGTGTCGGCCCTGCAGTGGTGGCTGATGCCCGCCGTCACGCGCCCGTTCCGTAGGTGGCTGGATCCGGTGGACGGCGCCGGTCGGCGGATCAGCGTGCTCGGCGGCGCGACCGTCGTCGCGCTGTACGCCGTCACGCTGGCCGTGTTTGCATCAGTAAAGTGGCTGCAGTTCTGGGACTATGTGGATTGACCATGCTCGAACTGCGTCCAATCTGCTGAGAGGGCTGCGAGTGATTTTGCTAGCCCCGCGGCGCGCCGCGCTGGTCGGTGTTGTGCTGTGGGCCGTCTTCGCGGTCTGGCTGAGCTGTCACCGGTTCCTGGGAGTGGCGTCCAGTCCCGGTCTCGAGAGGGCGGCCAGCAACGTGTCGTTCGCAGTCTGTGGACTATTTGCCGTGGTGTGCGCCGGGATCGCGGCCGTATCCAACGCCGGGCGGGCGCGGGTGGCGTGGACGCTCGTCGGCATCGGCGCGGCCTCGTGGACTGCCGCCATCGTGGCCGCAAGTCTGCGCCCGCCGACGAGTGCATATGGAATCCCCGATCCGTCGTACCTGGACGCCGGATTCTTCGTCTTTCCCGTCGCGATCTGCATTGCGCTGCTGCTGCTGCCGGTCGGGGCTGCCGCACCGTCGGTTATGCGGCTGCTGATGGACGGGCTCGTCGTGGCGGGTTCCCTGTTCCTGATCGCGTGGATCGTCGTCGTGCGCGGGCTGTTCGATGCTGGCCGCACTGATCCGTTCGGCGTCGTCGTCATGCTGGCCTCCCCGATCCTCGACGCCCTGACCATCACCATCGGAGTGCTGGTGCTGATCCGGGCGAGGGGCGCCGCGAAACTGGCGGTGGGGTTGTTGATCCTCGGCATCGTGCTGATGGCCATCTCCAACGACGTGTTCTTCAACCTGGTCGGCAATCGCGGCTACAGCAAGGGCGACCTGCTCGACGTCGGCTGGCCCACGGCGCTGGTGGCCGTCGCCATGGCCGGGCTGGCCGGTAGTCGCCCTCAGCGCGCCGGACCCCTCCCCGTCCACGACACGCTGTGGCTGCCGTACGTGCCGCTGTCGGTCGCCGGGGTCGTCGTGATCGCCGATCTCGCCAAACCGGCGTCGGCGGTCGTGTTGTGCGTCGCCGTCGCGCTGGTGATTGCGGTGTTGTTCCGGCAGTTCCTGGTGATGGGGTCGAATCAGCGGCTCTTCGCCGTTGTCGCCGAACAGGCATTGCGGGATCCGCTGACCGGGCTGGCCAACCGGTCCCTGTTCAACGACCGGCTCGAACATGCCGTGGAACTACACCGACGTGAACTGTTCGGCGTGCTGGCGGTCGTCACCCTCGACCTGGACGACTTCAAGCTGGTCAACGACGGACTCGGGCATGCCGCGGGTGACGCCCTGCTGGTGGACGTCGCGGCGCGGATCGTCGGCGCGGTGCGCAGCGGTGACACCGTCGCCCGGCTGGGTGGCGACGAGTTCGCGATCCTGATCGAGAAGGGGCGGGAGTCTCCCGACGTCGTCGCGCAACGCGTCGTCGACGCGTTCGACGAACCCTTCATGATCGACGGCCACCTGCTGCCCGTCCGGCCCAGCGTCGGACTGTCCGTCGCCCCGGCTCGCAGCGATCTTCAGGCTGGCGTCTTGCTCAAGCAGTCCGACCTGGCGATGTATGCGGCCAAGCGCGCCAGGGGCGCCGGAGTGTCCACCTTCGCGTCGGACACGGGATCCATGAACCGTCTCGTGGTCGAGGACGACGCACCCCGACTTGGGCTGCTCGGCGATCTGCGCGAGGCAATCGCGCACGGTGAACTGTCGATGGTGTACCAGCCGAAGGTCGACCTACGGGCCGACGTGCAGGGTGGCATCGGTGTCGAGGCGTTGGTCCGGTGGCCTCATCCCGAGCATGGTCTCCTGACCCCCGACGAGTTCCTTCCCCTGGTTCGGCGCCACGCTCTGACCGAGGCGATGACAGAGTTGGTGTTCGACCTGGTGTTCGCGGACGCGGCGCGGTGGCGCGCGGCGGGCCGGACGGTTCCCGTCGCCGTCAACTTGTTCGCCCCGTCGCTCGACGACGTGGACCTCCCCGAGAAGTTGACGGCCGCACTCGCCGAGCACGGGATGGCACCCACCGAGCTGACGTTGGAGATCACCGAGGACCTCGTCATCGAGGATCTTGGGAGGGCTCGCGACGTGCTGGAGCGCCTGCGCGCGACTGGTATTCGCGTGTCGATCGACGACTTCGGCAGTGGGTTCAGCGGGTTGCACTATCTGCGGGAACTGCCGGTCGACGAGGTCAAGCTCGATCAGCGGTTCGTCATGCCCATAGTCGACGACGACCGGGCCGCCTCGATCGTGCGGGCGGTGATCGACCTCGCGCACGACCTCGGCGTCACGTGTGTCGCGGAGGGGGTCGAGACGGTGGAGATCGCCGATCGGCTCAGGACGTACGGGTGCGACTTGGCGCAGGGGTACCTCTTCAGCCGGCCGGTCGGGGCGCCCGAGCTGCTCGACACGTTGGCGAGCTTCAACCCGCTGCCGGTGATGCGGTAACCAATCGGCGCCGTAGAGGTCTTTCGTCACTACCCGCGCTCGCGGAAGATCGTTAGACTTGAGCGGAACAGACTCAACCTTGACGGCGTTGAACAACGCGAGAAGCATTTTGCCCTGACAGAAACGGAGGTGTCGTGGACTCGTTCAACCCGACCACGAAGACCCAGGCGGCGTTGAGTTCGGCATTGCAGGCGGCCAGCGCCGCAGGCAACCCCGAAATTCGGCCCGCCCACTTGCTGACGGCGCTGCTCGCCCAGAGCGACGGCATCGCAGCACCCCTACTCGAGGCCGTCGGTGTCGATCCCGCGATCATTCGCACCGAGGCCACCACGCTCGTCGACCGCCTGCCAAAGGCCAGCGGCGCCAACTCGACGCCCAACCTGTCGCGCGAGTCGCTTTCGGCGGTCACCGCCGCTCAGCAGCTCGCCGTCGAGATGGACGACGAATACGTCTCGACCGAACACCTGCTCGTCGGCCTTGCGACCGGCGATTCCGACGTCGCCAAACTGCTGAGCGGTCACGGCGCCTCACCGCAGGCGCTGCGGGACGCCTTCACCAAGGTGCGCGGCAGTGCCCGCGTCACCAGTCCCGACCCCGAGGGCACCTACCAGGCGCTGGAGAAGTACTCCACCGACCTGACCGCCGCCGCCCGCGAAGGCAAACTGGACCCGGTCATCGGACGCGACAACGAGATTCGTCGTGTCGTCCAGGTGCTCAGCCGTCGTACCAAGAACAACCCCGTGCTGATCGGCGAGCCAGGTGTCGGCAAGACGGCGATCGTCGAGGGCCTCGCCCAGCGCATCATCGCCGGCGACGTGCCGGAGAGCTTGCGCGACAAGACCGTCGTCTCGTTGGACCTCGGCTCGATGGTGGCAGGCGCCAAGTACCGCGGTGAGTTCGAGGAGCGCCTCAAGGCCGTCCTCGACGACATCAAGAACTCGGCAGGCCAGGTCATCACCTTCATCGACGAGCTGCACACCATCGTGGGTGCCGGCGCCACCGGTGAGGGCGCGATGGACGCGGGCAACATGATCAAGCCCATGCTGGCCCGTGGCGAACTCCGCATGGTCGGCGCCACCACCCTCGACGAGTACCGCAAGTACATCGAGAAGGACGCCGCCCTCGAGCGCCGCTTTCAGCAGGTGCTGGTCGGCGAGCCGTCGGTCGAGGACACCGTCGGCATCCTTCGAGGTCTGAAGGACCGCTACGAGGTGCACCACGGCGTCCGGATCACCGACTCCGCGCTGGTCGCCGCCGCCACCCTGTCGGACCGGTACATCACCAGCCGCTTCCTGCCGGACAAGGCCATCGACCTCGTCGACGAGGCCGGCTCCCGGCTGCGCATGGAGATCGACTCCCGTCCCGTCGAGATCGACGAGGTCGAGCGGCTCGTCCGGCGTCTCGAGATCGAGGAAATGGCGCTGGCCAAGGAAACCGACGCAGCCTCCGTCGACCGTCTCGAGAAGCTTCGCTCGGAGCTCGCCGACCACAAGGAGAAGCTGGCGGAGCTGACGGCCAGATGGCAGAACGAAAAGAGCGCCATCGACATCGTCCGTGAACTCAAGGAGC
The DNA here is from genome assembly GCA_006864685.1 of Mycolicibacterium hodleri. Lineage (GTDB taxonomy): Bacteria > Actinomycetota > Actinomycetes > Mycobacteriales > Mycobacteriaceae > Mycobacterium > Mycobacterium hodleri_B. Next base: position 95,100 of record VIFX01000014.1, read on the forward strand.
AGCTGGACACGCTGCGCGGCGAGTCCGAACGCGCCGAACGCGACGGCGACCTGGCCAAGGCCGCCGAGCTGCGGTACGGCCGCATCCCCGAGGTCGAGAAGAAGCTCGACGCGGCGCTGCCCGTCGCCGAGGCCCGCGAGAACGTCATGCTGAAGGAAGAAGTCGGTCCCGACGACATCGCCGAGGTGGTGGAGGCCTGGACCGGCATCCCCGCCGGCCGGATGCTCGAGGGTGAGAGCGCCAAGCTGCTGCGCATGGAGAGCGAGATCGGTAAGCGCGTCATCGGACAGCGCAAGGCCGTGCAGGCGGTTTCCGATGCCGTCCGCCGGACGCGCGCCGGAGTCGCCGACCCCAACCGGCCGACCGGCTCGTTCATGTTCCTCGGGCCCACCGGCGTCGGCAAGACCGAGCTGGCCAAGGCGCTGGCGGAGTTCCTGTTCGACGACGAGCGGGCGATGATCCGCATCGACATGAGCGAGTACGGCGAGAAGCACTCCGTCGCCCGCCTGGTCGGCGCGCCTCCCGGCTACATCGGTTACGACCAGGGCGGCCAACTCACCGAAGCGGTTCGCAGGCGTCCGTACGCGGTGGTGCTGTTCGACGAGATCGAGAAGGCACACCCGGACGTGTTCGACGTGCTGCTGCAGGTGCTCGACGAGGGCAGGCTGACCGACGGCCAAGGCCGCACGGTCGACTTCCGCAACACGATCCTCATCCTGACGTCCAACCTCGGTTCGGGCGGCAGCGAGGAGCAGGTGATGGCCGCGGTGCGCTCGGCGTTCAAGCCGGAGTTCATCAACCGGCTCGACGACGTCCTGATCTTCGACGGGCTGAACCCCGAGGAGCTGGTGTCGATCGTCGACGTCCAACTGGCTCAGTTGCAGAAGCGGCTGGCTCAGCGGCGGCTGTTGCTCGAGGTGTCGCTGCCCGCCAAGAAGTGGTTGGCCGAGCGCGGCTTCGACCCGCTCTACGGTGCGCGGCCGCTGCGCAGGCTGCTCCAGCAGGCGATCGGCGATCAGCTCGCCAAGCAACTGCTTGCGGGTGAGGTGCACGACGGCGACGTGGTGCCGGTGAACGTCACAGCGGACGGCGAAGGCCTGATTCTGGGCTGACGCCCTTCGCCGAACGTGGAGTTCTGCCACGCCTTCCCCAGGGATCGCGTGGCAGAACTCCACGTTCGCGCGTTAGAAGGCGGTACTGGGGACGTCGGTATCGGTGCCCAACAGCGCCTCGACGATGCGCGCCGCGACATTGTCGGGGTCGAGCCCGGCCGGCAGCTTGGGCGGGTCGCCTGCGATCGCGCGACCAGCCAACCCGGTCTCGGTGTGCGGCGGACGGACGTCGACGACGCGGACCTTGCGCCGCCGCGCCTCTGCACGAACGGCGGTGAACAACGCAGCCGTCGCGGCCTTCGCCGCCGAGTAGGCGGCCATGTTGGCCATCGGCTTCTCCGCCACCACGGCACTGATGCCGAGGATCACCCCGTCCCGTTCCAGCACGGGCAGCGCGGCGCGGATCAGCCGCAGCGGAGCCAGGAAGTCGACGAGCAGCAGGTCGTCCACCGTGTCGTCGTCGACCTCGGTCAGCGCGCCGAAGGCCACCACGCCGGCGGCGATCACCAGGCCGTCGAGCCGTCCGTGCCGCTCGGCCGCGGCGGCGACGATCGACCTCGGGGCGTCGGGTTCGCGCAGATCGGCGGCCACGGCGTGGGCGCCGGCGATGTCGAGTGCCGCCAGGGCGTCGGCCGAACGGCCGCTGACGGTCACGTCGGCGCCGCGATCGGCCAGCAGGCGCGCGATCCGGGAGCCAAGGGCTCCTGTCGCGCCGACGACGAGGAAGGCCTTGCCGGAGAGTTCGCTCACCCGACCAGTCTGCGCGACCCCCCAGGTGAACGGTGCCCACGAGGCGTGACCCGTTTGTGATCAACACGAGTTCGGGCGAAACCCGTACCAACCAGTAGGCTAGGGCGCAATGGTCCCGCTTTGGTTCACACTGTCCGCACTCTGTTTCGTGGGTGCGGCCGTGTTGCTGTACATCGACCTCGACAAACGGCGTGGGCTCGGCCGGCGCCGAAAGTCCTGGGCCAAGTCGCACGGGTTCGACTTCGAGCCCGAGTCGACCGAGATCGTCGATCGCTGGAAGCGCGGCGTGATGTCCACGGTCGGCGACGTGGCTGCCAAGAACGTCGTCCTCGGCCAGATCCGCGGCGAGGCCGTCTACATCTTCGACCTCGAGGACGTGGCGACCGTCATCGCCCTGCACCGCAAGGTCGGGACGAACGTCGTGGTCGACGTCCGGCTCAAGGACATCAAGGAACCCCGCGAGAGCGACATCTGGCTGCTCGGCGCCATCGGCCCGCGGATGGTGTACTCCACCAACCTCGACGCCGCCCGCCGGGCCTGCGACCGCCGCATGGTGACCTTCGCCCACGCCGCGCCGGACTGCGCCGAGATCATGTGGAACGAGCAGCACTGGACGCTCGTCAGCATGCCGGTCACCAGCACCCGCGCCCAGTGGGACGAAGGTCTGCTCGTCGTCCGGCAGTTCAACGACCTACTTCGCGTGCTGCCGCCCATCCCGCAGCCGGGACAGAGCGGCGTCGCCGGTCAGGCCATCGCCAGGCGCGGCGGTTCGCCGAGTCGTCCGGTCGCCCCGCGTCCCGCCGAGTTGCCCGCGGGCCGCACCGACGCCCCGCCCAACCGTGGTGACGTCGGCCGGTACACCCAGCAGCGCCCGCCCGTGCGCAACGGGCGTCAGTCGCCTCACTATCAGCGTTAGAGTCCCTCCCGCGTAACCTGTCGGCATGCCACGACCCGTTGCACTGATCACCGGACCGACGTCGGGACTGGGCCTTGGCTTCGCCAGGCAATACGCCGTCGACGGACATGACCTGGTGCTGGTGGCCCGTGACGTCGAACGCCTGGAGCGCCTCGCCGCCGAACTGCGTGCCGACACCGGCGTGGAGGTCGAGGTGCTGCCCGCCGACCTGGCGCTGGCCGCCGATCGACTCAAGGTGGCCGACCGACTCGCGGTCGGCGTGCGAATTCTGGTGAACAACGCCGGCTTTGGCACCTCGGGTGAGTTCTGGACCGCGGATCCGGACATGCTCCAATCGCAACTGGACGTCAACGTCACCGCCGTCATGCACTTGACCAGGGCGGCACTGCCACCCATGTTGGCCTCGGGCGCGGGCACCGTGATCAACGTGGCCAGCGTCGCGGGTCTGCTTCCGGGCCGGGGGTCGACCTACTCGGCGTCCAAGGCGTGGGTCATCTCGTTCTCCGAGGGACTGGCCAACGGTCTGGGTGGCACGGGCGTCGGCGTGCATGCGCTGTGCCCCGGCTTCGTCCGCACCGAGTTCCACGAACGCGCGGGCATCGACATGGCGGGCACGCCGTCGTTCCTGTGGCTGGAGGTGGACGACGTCGTAAGCGATTGCCTGTCCGCCGTGGCGAAGGGCGAGGTGGTCATCGTCCCAGGGATCCAGTACAAGGCGCTCACCACCGTAGGACGCATCGTGCCGCGAAGCCTGGTGCGGGCGGCGACCAAGGTCGTGGGCCGCGGCCGGGGACGTACCTGAGTGCGTCCACTCATCGCGGCGCTGATGGCACTGGTCGTCGGCGTCGCCCTCGTCTCCTGTTCGGATGACCCGAAGCCGAGCCCGTACGCCACCCAGGGTGCGGCCATCGGAGAATCGCTGGCAGTGCTCGGGTGGAACGTCTCGGCGTCCAACCTCCGGTTCGACGGCGACTACGTCCTCGTCGACGTCGACGCGTCACCGTCGCAGGCGGGCGGTCAGCACGCGAAGGCCGACTCCCTGCGGTTCGGCCTCTACGGTGCGCTGGCCCACCCGATCGAGAGCACTGCACTGGGCAGCTGCTCGAACGTGACGACGCTGAGCCTGCAGCCCGCCGTCTCGCCGGATCCCGACAAGCTCTCTGGGACGGTCTGTTTGGGGCCGCTGCGCGATCAGACCCAGGTGCGCGGGGTGTACGTGTACTCGCCGCAAGACCGCATCCCCGGCACCATCGCCGCCTACCCCGCGTCGTTCCCGGTCGGCCTGAGTCCCACCAGTGACACCGACACCGGCTTGGTGCTGAGGTCCACCAGCGTCGACGCGTTCGACGCCGACGGATCACAACTCATGCCGACCGCGCTCGGCGAGCCGACCGCGTTCAACGGCAATGGTTACATGCTGCTCGGCCTCGACGTCAGCGGGCTGGCGTCGCGTTACCGTGACGACTCGATCCGACGCGGTGGCCCGCTGATGGTGCAGGTGACGCCGACGCTGCCCGGCAAGGGGCTGTCGTATGCGTGCTCGGTCTACGGTGCGTCGCTGCTGGTGCTGCCCGACTCGTCGTTGGACGCGGTGTCGGTGCGGGCCTCGCTCTGCACGCAGGGCGAGATCAACCAGGCCCTGCTGTATGCGACGGTCGCCGTGGTCGGCACGCACGCCGCGCTGTGGACCACCCGTGACTGACGACGACCCCACGCTGCTCGGGCCGACGCTGCCCGGTCCGACGGAGTGGGGAACGGCCCCCGGCGTCGGTCCGTGGGAAGGGCCGCTGCCCGACGATCCACGCTACGACCGAGACCTGTTGCGCGACGGCGACACTCGCAACGTCGTCGACGCGTACCGGTATTGGACCCGTGAGGCCATCATCGCCGACATCGACCACCGGCGGCATCCCCTCCACATCGCCATCGAGAACTTCGGCAACGACGCCAACATCGGCGCCGTCGTCCGCACCGCCAACGCGTTCGCCGTCGACACCGTCCACATCGTCGGCCGGCGTCGGTGGAACCGGCGCGGCGCCATGGTCACCGACCGGTATCAACGCCTTCGCCACCACGCGACCACCGCCGAGCTGCTCGACTACGCCGCCGAGGCGGGCCTGGAGGTGGTCGCGGTGGACAACGTGCCGGGAGCGGTCCGCCTCGAGCACACCCGGCTACCGCGCAACTGCCTGCTGATCTTCGGACAGGAGGGGCCCGGCATCACCGACGACGCGCAGAACGGCGCCACCCTCGTGGTGTCCATCGCCCAGTTCGGTTCCACGCGCAGCGTCAACGCCGCCGTGGCGGCGGGGATCGCGATGCACGCCTGGATCGCGACGCATGCCGACACATCGCGCGCCTGGTAGGGCAGGATGAAAACCATGGATCAGCTGTGGGCCAATCGCGCGGCCAGTGCAGAAGCCGCGATCGCCAAACGGCACTACCGGAAACTGTGGCAGCTGCCCGGCACCCAGCTCGGCGTGGTGGCCTGGCCGCCGACGAAGAAGAGCCTGTCGTTCGGCACGTGGCACTACTGGTGGCAGGCGCACCTGCTCGAATGTCTCGTCGACGCCCAGACCCGCGACCCGCAGCCAGAGCGCAAGGTGACGATCGAGCGCCAGATCAAGGGTCAGCACTGGCGCAACACGTGGAAGTGGACCAACGACTACTACGACGACATGGCTTGGCTCGCATTGGCTTTGGAGCGGGCGGGCAGCCAGGTCGGCATCGAGCGACCGAAGGCGCTCGACAAGTTGTCCAACCAGTTCCTCAACGCCTGGGTGCCCGAGGACGGCGGCGGCATCCCCTGGCGCAAGCAGGACCAGTTCTTCAACGCCCCCGCCAACGGGCCGGCGGGCATCTTTCTCGCGCGCTATGACCGGTTGCGTCGTGCGCAGCAGATGTCCGACTGGATCGACGAGACGCTGATCGACCCCGACACCCACCTGGTGTTCGACGGAATCAAGGGCGGCTCGCTGGTGCGCGCGCAGTACACCTACTGCCAGGGCGTCGTGCTCGGTCTCGAGGTGGAACTCGCCGTTCGCACCCAGGACGCCAGGCATTCCGCACGCGCCCGTCGGCTGATCGACGCGATCGCCGACAACATGGCGCCCGGCGGCGTCATCCAGGGCGCGGGTGGGGGAGACGGCGGCCTCTTCAACGGAATCCTGGCGCGCTACCTGGCGCTGGCGGCCAACCAGCTGCCGGAGGACTCCGCCGAGGACACCGCGGCGCGCGCCACCGCAAAGGAATTGGTGCTCAAGTCGGCGCAGTCGGCCTGGGACTTCCGGCAGAACGTCGACGGCCTGCCCCTGTTCGGGCCGTTCTGGGACCGCAGTGCCGACCTGCCGAAGGCCGCCGGAGCTGACGCACAGGCGAAAGACGGTGCGGTCAACGCCTCGGAGATCCCCGAGCGGGACATGTCCGTCCAGGTGTCGGGGTGGATGCTGATGGAGGCCGCGCACACGGTTGCCGACGAGACACCCGCCGGACAACTCCTCTTGGACGTGCCCGAACTACCTGAGTAGGAAGATCTTTCGCAGTGACTGCCGCAGAACAGCTGTCCGGATCGTGGACTCCCGATCAACAGACCGTCGACGACGCCAACTTGACGCGCTTCATCGCCTGGCTGTCCGAGACCGGGCGGGGTGAGTTCGCCGACTACCACTCGCTGTGGACGGCGTCGGTCGGCGATCTCGACTGGTTTTGGGACGCGGTGTGGCACTACTTCGAGATTCAGGCGTCCACACCGCCGACGGCCGCACTCGCCAGCGCCGACATGCCTGGCGCACAGTGGTTTCCGGGTGCGACGCTGAACTACGTCACGCAGATCTTCCGTCATGCCACCGAGGACCGGCCCGCGATGGTGGTGGCGGGCGAGGACGGTTCGACGGAGTGGTCGTGGGCACGACTGCGAGCCGAGACCGCGGCGTTCGCGGCGTACCTGCGCAGCGTCGGCGTGGTGCCGGGTGACCGCGTGGTCGGCTACCTTCCCAACATTGGCGAGGCGGTCGTCGCGTTTCTCGGCGCCGCGAGCGTTGGAGCCACCTGGGCGGTGTGCAATCAGGATCTCGCCGTCGGCGGCGTCGTCGCGCGGCTCGGGCAACTCGAGCCGAAGGTCCTGGTGGCCAGTGACGGCTCCGTGTACGCGGGCAAGCGCCGCGGCCGGCGCGCCGAGCTGGCCGAGATCCGTTCGCAGCTGCCCACTTTGGTGGCCACGGTGCTGGTGCCGCGACTCGGCGAGCCCGAGGACGGGGTCACCCCGTGGGCCGAGGTGCTCTCCCGCGGAGCCGACGCAGACCTCGACGTCGAGCCCTTGCCGTTCGATCACCCGCTGTGGGTGCTGTTCTCCTCTGGCACCACGGGCACGCCGAAGGGCATCGTGCACGGCCACGGCGGGGTGCTGCTGGAGCACGTGAAATACCTGAGCCTGCAACTGAATCTGAAACCCGAAGACCGTTTCCTCTGGCAGTCCAGCACCAGTTGGATGATGTGGAACCTCCTGGTGTCGGGGTTACTCGTCGGGTCGACGATCGTGCCGTACGACGGCAGTCCCACGTTCGGTCACACGGGCTACCTCTGGGAACTGGTCGCCGATCATCGGGTGACGGTGGTCGGCGCCGGCGCCGGATACTGGCTGGCGTGCGCCAAGGAAGAGCTGACTCCAGGCACGGACCATCCACTCGAATCGCTGCGGGCGGTCGGGTCGACGGGTTCACCGTTGCCTGCCAGCGGTTTTCGCTGGTTGCAGGAGGGCATCGGGCGGCCGGTTCCGGTGTTCTCGATGAGCGGCGGCACCGACGTCGTCACCGCGTTCATCGGCGGCACTCCGCTGGTGCCGGTCCGCGCGGGTGAGCTCAACGCGATCTGCCTCGGCGTCGCGGCCGAGGCCTGGGGAGACGGTGGTCGGCCGGTCACCGAGGAGGCCGGTGAGCTGGTGGTGACCAAGCCCATGCCGTCGATGCCGGTGTTCTTCTGGAACGATCCCGACGGCGAGAAGTACCAAGGGGCGTACTTCGACAAGTACCCAGGGGTGTGGTGCCACGGGGACTGGATCACCGTCACCGAACGCAATTCCGTTGTGGTGCACGGCCGCTCGGATGCCACCCTGAACAGGGGCGGGGTCAGGATGGGCAGTGCCGAAATCTACAACGCGGTCGAAGGCATGCCCGAAATCCAGGACTGCCTGGTGGTGGGCGTCGAGCTCGACGACGGCGGATACTGGATGCCGTTGTTCGTCGCGTGCGCCGACGGCGTGGACTTCGGGGACGATCTCCGTGCGCGAATCGTCGAGGCCGTCCGCACCGGCGCGTCGCCCCGGCACGTCCCAGACGACGTCATCGCGGTGCCCGGCATCCCGCGCACGATGACCGGTAAGCGACTCGAGATTCCGATCAAGCGAATTCTCTTGGGCGCCAAGCCGTCTGACGTCCTGACCCCTAGTGCGGTTGACCGCCCCGAGCTGCTTGCCGAATTCGAGGAGCACGCGAGGACCTGACGGTCGCGGGTGGTCCGACGATCAGGTGGTGCGGAGTTCGGCGGTCACCGTTCCGTAGCCGCTGTACTGCCACGCCGTCATGAACGTGTCCAGCGGTATCGGCAGGCCTTGGCCCTTCTGCCAGGCGCTGTCGTTGAGGTAGACGAGGTTCTTGGTCAGGTCCACGCCGAGCACCACCACGGCATGGTTGGACACAGGGTCCGTCCGGTTGGGGAACAGCAGTTTGCCCTTCGTGTATTCGCTGAAATACGTGTTGACGTAGGCGTTGTAGATGGTGTTGTTGTGGACCGAGACGATCACGCCCTGCCCCTGGCCGAGTGCAGTCGTCAACCCGACCAACGCCTGGTTGCCGTCGTTCTTGAGGTAGGTGACGTAGTCGGCGTTGAGGTTGTACATGTTCAGCAGGGTGACGACGTCTTGGCTATAGGTGCCCGATGGTTCCTGGAACATCGGAACGCCTCCGGGCCGGACGCCGCTGACGGTCGTCTCTGCGAGGTCGATGACGGCCTGTCCCAGCGCGTTCATGTCGACCGGCATCCCATTGCCGGTGAGTTGTGCGATGACCGCGGCCGTGGCCATCAGTGCACACGTACCGTAATTCCCCTGGTAGGCCCAGTATTTGAAGTTCTTGGCGTAGTCGCCGTACTGGATGTTCTCGGGTGCGGGTGGGGTGAGGTCGACCGGTTCGGCCACGCCGAAGGTGCGCGCCAGGTCCGTGCTGAGGTTGGCGAAGTTGTCTCGGACGCCGTCGATCTGGTGGACGAAGGCCGCGGCGATGCCGCCGAACGCGCTCTGCACGGCCTGGCCGATCCGATCGGGGCGGGGCAGGGACCACACCAGCTTCGTGGTGCTGGGCGCCGGTGGCGGCGTCGACGCAGAGCTGGCCAGCTGGGTCGTGACCAGTTGGTAGTTCTGGCCGCTCCACGCGTCCTTGAACTCGTCGATGGTCATCTTCAGGCCTTGGCCGTCGGCGCGGGTCGGGTCGTTGACGGTGACGATCCCGTTGAGGTTGTCCACGCCGATCACCACGACAGTCTTCAGGTTCGTGCCCGTGCGGCCGTCGACGAGACCGCTGATGGGCACGATCATCGCCTTGGTGGGGTTCTGCAGCCCGTTGGTCAGGTCGTTGAAGGCCTTCGACCACTGATTGGTGCCGTAGTTGCGGGTGATGACCCGAACGTTCTTGTCCTGCAACAGTTCGAAACTGTCCACCCACTTGACGAACTGGGTCGAGCCCGGGCCCAGGTAGATCGTCTGGCCGTTGTAGACGAAGCTGTTGGTGGTCAGTGCCTGGTCGATGATGCCTTGCAGGTCCGGGGCGGTGCCCGTGAGTTGTCCGTAGGCCATGGCGACGGTGGCCAGCGCAGCAGAGTAGTAGTCGTTGGTGGACACGTAGTACTGCACGGTGGACGTCGGGGTGCCGAACGGCAGCGGCTTGGTGATGACCACCCGGTGGATGCCGAAGACGTTGGCCACGTCGTCACGGAGGACGTCGAGGTTGCGCTGGAGGCCGTAGACCTGGTTCATCGCGGTGAGATACAGATTGGCGCCGAATCCCTGGATTGCGGCGATGATCTGGCTTGGCGTGGGCAATCCGGGTGGCGCCCAGGCGGTAATCGACTGTGCCGCAGCGATTGTCGGTGCAGCAGTCTTCGCCGAGGTCGTCTTGTCGGCCGGGGCTGGGGAGTCCGCCGTCGGAACGGTGTTCTTGACCGGCTCGACCGAGATGGTGCTGGTGACCGGCTCAGTCGACGTGACGTTCTTGACCGGCTCGACCGAGGGCGTGTCCTTCTTCGGGTCGTCCTTGGCGGGTGTGACATCCGAGTCGCCGGTGCCCGTCTGGAAGCTACCGGTGGTCGTCTGCGCGCTGACGGTGGTCGACGGTCCGTTCGTCGTCGCGGTGTTCGTCGTCGTGGTGTTCGCCGACTGCGAGGGAGACGAGGTCGTGTCCGGCGTCGTCGAGGTCGGCTCGTCGGTCGCCGAGGATGACGGCGTCGAACTGGTGCCCGTGCCCGAAGATGGCTGCGCCGCAGTCGAATTCGACTCAGCCGTACCCGTACCCGTACCCGTACCCGAACTCGAACTCGAGCCCGACCCGGTGTCTGAGCTCGTGCTGGAGCTGCTGTTCGAGGGGCCGTCGGCGGAGCCGGTGTCGGCCGCGGCGATCGCCGTTCCGCCGAGCATGGCCGCACCCACGCCGAGGGTCATGGCCCCGGCGCTCAACCACATCCGCGCGTCGAATGCCCGTCGAGCGTCGGTGCCTCCGCGCCGATCGACGTCGTTCCCAACCGTCACTGCATTGGCCCCCTGTCAACAATTGACGCCCGCGAAAGTTATGGGCGCGGTCAGAGATTAATTGCCGGCGGCAGGTTTCGCCACGGATCCGAGCAAATTCGCGGTAACGCCATTAGTGACACTAAGTGGAGCTCTCCGTTGGGCGCCGCATACGATCGATCGCGTGACCGAAAATCAGCGCGCCCGCATCGACTTTCCCGCGACCATCGGCGTCTGGTGGGCCAGTGACACCTGGGCCATCACCGATGTCCAAGACGTCGCCAGGGAGATCGAAGCACTTGGCTACGGTTCGCTGTTCATCCCGGAAGTCACCGGCAAGGAGTGCCTGACGCAGTCGGCGGCGTTCCTCGCAGCCACCGAGCGGCTCGTCGTCGGCACCGGCATCGCGAACATTCACGCCAGGGCCGCGTCGGCCGCCGAGTCCGGCGCACGCACCCTGACGGCGCTGCACCCCGGACGGTTCGTCCTGGGTCTTGGCGTCAGCCACGCCCCGCTCGTCGAGCACGGTTTCGGTGGGACGTACGCCAAACCGCTCGCGACGATGCGCACCTATCTGGAGAAGATGGCCGCCGTCCCCGAGCAGATCGAGCCGGGCGCCGGCAGGCCAGCGCGCCTGCTCGCCGCACTCGGGCCGAAGATGATCGAGCTGTCGGGCACGCACGCCGACGGTGCCCACCCCTACCTGGTGATGCCGGAGCAGTCCCGCAAGACCCGCGAGATCCTCGGCCCGGACAAGTGGATCGTCTCCGAGCAGGCCGTCGTCGTCGGTGGCGACGACGCCGAGCAGATGAGCGCCGCGCACGGCCACCTCAACGTCTACAGCGGGCTGCCCAACTACCGGAACTCGTGGCTGCGCCAGGGTTTCGACGAGTCAGACCTCGTCCGCGGCGGGTCCGACCGGTTGGCCCGTGGGCTCGTCGGCATGGGCTCGGTGGACGAGGCAGCCGCGACGCTGCAGGCCCACCTGGACGCCGGTGCCGACCACGTGGTGGTTCAGGTGCTGGGCGACGACCCGACGGCAGATCCGCGTCCCGCGCTGCGGACGCTGGCGTCCGCGCTGGGCCTCGGCTAGGCCTCGCCGGTCCGCTTGGCGGCCTTACGCCGCTTGTACCACTCGTAGACGATGGGGGCGAGCGAGGCGAGCACGATGACGATGAAGATCGGCTCGAGCAGCTTCTGGATGATCTCGAACTGGCCGAGCCAATAGCCGAGCAGTGTCAGCCCGACGCCCCACACGACGGCGCCGACGATGTTGAACAGGGTGAACACGCCGTAGTTCATCCTCGCCGCGCCCGCCGTGATCGGCACCAGGGTGCGGACGATCGGGACGAACCTCCCCAACACGATCGCGAAGGGGCCGCGCTCCTCGAAGAACGCGTGCGCCTCGTCGAGGTACTTCTGCTTGAGGACGCGGTTGGTCGGCTTGAACATCGACGTGCCGAGGCTGCGTCCGATCCAGTAGCCGACCTGGCTGCCAGCCACCGCGGCGATGGGGATGAACAGCAGCAGCTGCCACAGGTGGAAGTTGGTCTGCACGGTGTCGGCCTGGGCGGCCGTCCCAGCGGCGAGCATGCCGGCGACGAAGAGCAGCGAATCACCTGGCAGAACGGGGAAGAGAACGCCCGATTCGATGAACACGACGACCAGCAGACCGACGAGCGCCCACGTGCCGAAGTAGCCCAGGAGCGTCAGGGGGTCCAGGAAGTCCGGCAGCAGCGCCAGGGTCGTGGTCGTCATGGCTGCCGAGGATACCGGCGGCGACTGAAGTCCCCGACAGCCTCACGTGGTGGTCGCCCGGTCGTTAACCTGAATCCATGCCCACTCACAAGGCCGTTCACGTCGCCGCCCCCGGTGGAGAGCTCACCATCGTCGACGTCGAGACCACGTCCCCACCGCGGGACCACGTACGGATCGCGGTCGTCGCGGCCGGCGTATGCGGAACCGATCACGCCTTCGTCAACGGCGGCTTTCCGGGTCTGAACTGGCCCATCACGCCGGGGCACGAGATTGCGGGCACCGTCGCAGAACTCGGCGACGGAGTCGAGGACTTCGCGGTCGGTGACCGTGTCGAGGTCGGCTGGTTCGGTGGCAACTGCAACCGGTGCAACCCGTGCCGCAAGGGCCAGTTCATGCAGTGCGAACGTCTGCAGGTGCCCGGCTTGCAGTACCCGGGCGGCTACGCGGAGTCGGTCGTCGTGCCGGCGACGGCCCTGGCCCGCATCCCCGACGGGCTGTCGTTCGCCGAGGCGGCGCCGCTGGGCTGCGCCGGCGTGACGGTGTTCAACGGCCTGCGTAGCACCAAGGCGAAGGCCGGCGACCTCGTCGCGGTCCTCGGCGTCGGCGGGCTCGGACATCTCGGCGTGCAGTTCGCCCGCGCGATGGGCTTCGAGACGGTGGCCATCGCCCGTGGCGCCGGCAAGGCGGCCGACGCGAAGGAGTTGGGCGCTCACCACTACGTCGACTCGACGTCCGAGGACGTCGCCGAGGCATTGCAGAGGCTCGGCGGCGCGGCGGTGGTGCTCGCCACGGCGGCCAACTCCGACGCGATGGCCGCGACGGTCGGCGGCCTTGGTCCCCAGGGCGAGCTGGTCATCATCGGCGTCACGACCGAGAACCTCCCCATCAGCCCGCTGGACCTGATCAACTCCGGCCTGTCCGTCACCGGGCACCCGTCGGGCACGGCCCGCGACGTCGAGGAGACCATGGCATTCGCCGTGCAGTCCGGCGTCCGAGCCGTCATCGAGGAGCGCCCGCTGGCCCAAGCCGCCGAGGCGTACGCGGCCATGGATGCCGGCAAGGCGCGCTACCGGATGGTGCTGACCGTCTAGTCGTCATCCGGGGACTCGTGCCGGCCAGCGGGTCCGGCCGGCACCAGCTCACGTCGGCGCAGCGGTCGCTGGCGCACGTTCAGCGGCCACCAGAACCAACGGCCCAGCAACGCCGCGATCGACGGTGTCAGGAACGACCGGATCACCAGGGTGTCGACGAGCAAGCCGAGACCGATGGTGGTGCCCACCTGGGCCATCACCTTCAGGTCGCTGATGGCGAATGACATCATCGTGAACGCGAATACCAGACCGGCGGAGGTTACGACGCTGCCGCTGCCCGCGATCGCCCTGATGATGCCCGTGTTCAAGCCCGCGTCGCGTTCCTCCTTGAACCGCGACACCAGCAGCAGGTTGTAGTCCGACCCCACCGCGAGCAGGATGATCACCGACATCGCGAGCACCAGCCAGTGCAGTTCGATGCCGATGACGTGCTGCCACAACAGAACCGACAGCCCGAACGACGCGGCCAGCGACAACGCCACCGTGCCGACGATCACCAGCGAGGCGATCGCGGCCCTGGTGATGATGAGCATGATGATGAAGATCAGGCAGATGGCCGAGACCGCGGCGATGACGAGGTCGTAATTGGAGCCGTCGTGCATGTCCTTGTAGGTTGCCGCGGTGCCGCCCAGATAGATCTTCGAGGTTTCCAGCGGCGTCCCCTTGATGGCCTCGAATGCCGCGTTCTTGATCTCGTCGATGTGCGAGATTCCCTCCGGCGTCGCGGGATCACCCTGGTGAGAGATGATGAACCGCACCGATTTCCCGTCGGGCGAGACGAACTGCTTGAGGCCCCGCTTGAAGTCTGGGTTGTCGAAGACCTCGGGCGGCAGATAGAACGAGTCGTCGATCTTGGAGTCGTCGAACGCCTTGCCGATGGCAGTGGGGTCGGACTGCTGCCGGTCCTGCAGGCTCTGCTGATCCTGCTGCGTCGCGTAGTTCGTCATGATCTGGTCGCGATTGCGTTCCTGGCTGGCGATCTGCGGAGGGATCAGCGCAATGAGCTTGGGTTGCAGGGCGTTCAGCTTGTCCAGGCTGGCGGTGGTCTGACCGAGCAGATCGGTCAGTTCGCCGATCCCGTCCAGCGCGTCGAAGATGGATCGCAACGTGTAGCAGACCGGAATGTCGTAGCAGTGCGGTTCCCAATAGAAGTAGCTTCGCAGGGGACGGAAGAAGTCGTCGAAGTTGGCGATCTTGTCGCGCAGCTCGTTGGTCACCGCAACCGTCTTCTTGAGGTCGTCGGTCTGTTCCTGTTGTGCGGCAGCACTTTGCTTCTGCAGCGACAGCTGTTGACGTAGGACGTCGATCTGGTTGTTGATGTCGGCTGCCTGCGTCAGCATGTCGGCCGTGCGCTGTTCGGCGTAGGACTGTCCGAGTTTCTGGTTGACGCCCTGCTGGCCGACGATGAACGGTATGGAACTGCCTTCGATCGGCGTGCCAAGCGGCCGGGTGATCGTCTGCACCCTGGCGATGCCGGGCAGGTGGAAGACGTCCTTGGCGACCCGGTCGACGATGAGCATGTCCGCGGAGTTGCGCAGATCGTGGTCGGCCACGAGCATCAGGACCTCGGGGTTGAGCCGCGCCTGCGGAAAGTGTTTCGCCGCAACCCCGTAACCGATGTTGGCCTCGACGTCGGCAGGCAGGTACTTCTTGTCGTCGTAGCTGGTCTTGTACGACGGCAGCGCGAGTAGGCCGACCATGGTGATCGCCGCCGACGCCACCAGGATGGGTCCGGGCCAGCGGACCACGGCAGTTCCGATCCGGCGCCACCCCCGGGTCTTGGTCTTGCGCTTGGGGTCGAGCAAGCCGAATCGGGAGGCGATGGTCAACAGCGCCGGCGCGAGTGTCAACGCCGACATGGTCACGACGAACATGCCGATGGCAAGGGGGATTGCGAGGGTCTGGAAGTAGGGCAGCCGGGTGAAGTGCAGGCACAGGGTGGCGCCGGCGATCGTCAACCCGGATCCCATGATGACGTGAGCGGTGCCGTGGTACATCACGTAGAACGCGTCTTCCCGGTCGGCGCCGGAGTTGCGCGCCTCGTGGTAGCGGCCGACGAGGAAGATCGCGTAGTCGGTGGCCGCGGCAATTGCCAAGAGTGTCAACAGGTTCACCGCGAACGTGGACAGTTCGATGATGTGGTGGTAGCCCAGGAAGGCCACGATGCCACGGGCCACGGCCAACTCGAGCACCACCGCCAGCAGGACCACGAGCACAGTGACGATCGAGCGGTAGACCAGCAGCAGCATCGTCACGATCACCACGAAGGTCAGTGCCGTGACCAGCTGCAGGCTCTTGTCTCCGGCGTGCTGCTGGTCGGAGTTCAGCGGCCCCGCGCCGGTGACGTAGACCTTCAGCCCCGATGGCGGTGGATGGGCGGCGACGATGTCGCGTACCGCTTGCACCGATTCGTTGGCCAGCGTCTCGCCTTGGTTGCCTGCGATGTACAGCTGCACGTAGGCCGACAGGTTGTCCGCGCTCTGCGACCCCGACGAGGTCAGCGGATCGCCCCACAGATCCTGGACGTGCTGGATGTGGGTCTTGTCCTTCTCCAGATCCTTGACGAGGCCGTCGTAGTATTGATGGTCTTGCGCGCCAAGGGGTTTGTCGCTCTCCAGAACGATCATCGCCGAGCTGTTCGAGTCGTACTCACCGAAGAGCTTGCCCACCAACTGGGTGGCTTGCAGGGACGGCGCGTCGTTCGGGGTCAGCGACGTGGAGTTGGCCGCTCCCACCACCTCGAGCTGCGGCACCACAACGTTGACGAGTGCCGTCAGTGCCAGCCACCCCAACAGCACGGGCACGCAGAACAGACGCAAGAAGCGAGGAACCCGGGCCCGCTGGACCGTCTGCTGGTCGCTCATGCGGACTTCACCAGGCAGGAGACCTGAGCGTTGACGCCGGTCGACGATCGCTCGTCTCTCACCTCGTCGTCGACGCTGACGCGGCAGCCGATCTGATCGCCGTCGCCCTGGGCGATGATGGTGGCGCTGGCTGATGGCTTGGTGGTCTTCAGCGTGATCGACCAGGGCAGGCGAGCGTCGTCGACGCGCTGCGGGGTCGAATCGAGGTCGAGGTAGTTGATGGTCGCCACGGCGCCTTCCGTTCCGGTGATCTGGTAGGTCACGACTTTGGGGTTGAACGGTTCGGCGTCCTGGGCCAGCCCGGCGCCCGTGCGGGTCGTCTCGTTGTCCGACCCGAATAGGCCGTGCATTCGGTACACCACGACGCCGCCGACGGCGACCACCACCACGATGAGCAGCGGTATCCAGGCCCGCTTGACGATCCCGACCACTGATGCTCCTTTGTCGCTCTGGCCACACCAAGTGGTTAGCGCGTCAAACAATAGAGCGAACACGGTAGTTGAGCAAGCCGAACGGCTAACCTAGATTGACGATTGAATAGTGACTACTGATGCGATGTGACGGACGTAGACTCGGCAACGTCCGGCCCGAAGCAATGAACACGGAGAAGGCAAAGGCATTGGCGAAACCCGTAGCACCCAGAGGCCTGGCCAGGGAGAGGGTTCTCGACGCCGCGGTTGCCCTCTTCGCCGAGCATGGGGTCCACGGCACGTCGCTGCAGATGATCGCCGACCGGGTCGGGGTCGGCAAGGCTGCGGTCTACTACCAGTTCCCCTCCAAGGAGGGCATCGCCCTGGAAGTGATCCGGCCGTGCATCGAGGACGTCGAACGGGTCATCAAAATCGCCGACGGCCTTCCCGACCCGCAGCAGCGTCGCGTCGTTGCCGTCAGTGGGCTCGTCGAAATGGTGGTGAGGCACCGACGCTTGGCTGTGGTGTTCTACGGCGACCCGGCGATCGATGCGCTGATGACCAGCGATCCCTACTTCAAAGCGGTGAACGACCGTCTCCGCGAACTGATGGAGGGGCCGGACCGCAGCGACGTCGACCGGATCGGCTTCTCGGTGTTCTGCTCCGGTGTTGGCCGGGCCGCGGCCGACCCCGAGCTGGCCGACATCGACGACGCCGATCTGCATCGCGCGCTGCTCGAGCTGTTCGGCCGAATCCTGACGCCCGCCGTGCAGCCGTCTCAACCCTGAGGTGTTGCCGACCGGCGTCTGTTGAGATACTTCCAAGACAGACGAACCACGCGTGCAACGCCAGGAGGACACCCACATGCCCATCGCGACTCCCGAGGTCTACGCCGAAATGCTGGACCGTGCCAAGGAGCACTCCTTCGCATTCCCGGCCATCAACTGCGTCGGTTCGGAGTCGGTGAACGCCGCAATCAAGGGCTTCGCGGACGCCGGCAGTGACGGGATCATCCAATTCTCAACCGGCGGAGCGGAATTCGCGTCCGGACTCGGTATCAAGGAGATGGTGACCGGCGCGGTGGCGCTGGCCGAGTTCGCCCACGTGGTCGCCGCCAAGTACGACGTCACCGTCGCCCTGCACACCGATCACTGCCCCAAGGACAAGCTCGACACCTACGTCCGGCCGCTGCTGGAGATCTCGGCCGCGCGCGTCGCCAAGGGGCAGAACCCGCTGTTCCAGAGCCACATGTGGGACGGCTCCGCAGTGCCGATCGACGAGAACCTCGAAATCGGCAAGGAACTGCTGAAGCTCGCGGCCGAAGCCAAGATCATCCTCGAGGTGGAGATCGGCGTCGTCGGCGGCGAGGAGGACGGCGTCGAAGCCGAGATCAACGACAAGCTGTACACCTCCGCGGAGGACTTCGAGAAGACCATCGACGCGCTGGGTGCGGGTGAGCACGGCCGGTACCTGCTGGCCGCCACCTTTGGCAACGTGCACGGCGTCTACAAGCCGGGCAACGTGAAGCTGCGCCCCGAGGTGCTCGCCGAGGGGCAGCGCGTCGCCGCCGCCAAGCTCGGACTGTCCGAGGGATCGAAGCCGTTCGACTTCGTCTTCCACGGCGGGTCGGGCTCGCTGAAGTCCGAGATCGAGGATTCGCTGAAGTACGGCGTCGTCAAGATGAACGTCGACACCGACACCCAGTACGCGTTCACCCGGCCGCTGGCCGGGCACATGTTCGCCAACTACGACGGGGTGCTGAAGATCGACGGCGAGGTCGGCAACAAGAAGGTCTACGACCCGCGTAGCTACCTGAAGAAGGCGGAGGCCTCGATGTCCGAGCGCGTCGTCGAGGCGTGCAACGACCTGCACAGCAGCGGCCGGAGCGTCTCGGGAAGCTAGTTACTGGGGCGCTTGGCAGATCTTCCACTGCTCGTCGCGGAGCTCGAGATCGAAGCTCCGCGTCGAGCGGGTGGACGGGTCGAAGGCCATGAACGACGTCACGTTGGCCTCGGCGTGCGAATCGTGCACGACGACCTGATCGATGCTCGCGACGATCGGGTACTGCCTAGCCGCGGCGACCCGGGCGTGGATGTCCTTCCACTGTTCGTCGTCGTACCTGATGTAGCTGTCGGCGGTCTCGCCGCACGTGATGGTGCGCAGCGTCGAGAGGTCGCCCTTCTGGATCGCGGTGTCGAAGTTCTGGATCGTGGTGCGCACCATGTCCTCCTGCGACACCGCGGGCGGGTCGTCGCGCGACATCAGCACGGTGCCGAGGATGGCGACCGCGGCCAGCGCGGCGATGACGAGCACCAGCGCGATCACCCAGCCCCAGCTACGTTTGCCGCGCGGCGGCTTCGGCTGGTCGCCCCGGCCCGGAATCACTTGTGGCGCAGCGGGTCCCGCCTGGGGAATGGGTGCGGTGAAGGCCCCCGCCTCCGCGGCGTCGGAATGGCCCTGCGACACGGCGAAGATCTCGGTGGCCGGCTCGGGCGCGGTCTCGATGATCTGGGTCTTGCCCGCATCCATCCCCGACGGAGCGGTGAATCTGCGCTCGGGCTCCTCGGCGTCGGCGGCGCCCGCCAGCGCGGCCGGGTCGATCACCTCGGTCTCGGGCGAGGACCCGTCGTCCACCCCCGGTTGGTTGTTCTCGTCCGTCCCCGATGGGTTCGACATGCGCGTTTCGGTCCTCCCTCGTGACTACCTCAAAGCTTATCCATCCGCGCTCGGCGAAGCCTGACGGCGTCGGCGCGTGATCCGCACGGCACAATAAGCGCATGACTCACATGGGCGATCTGCTGGGGCCTGATCCGGTCCGGCTCCCTGGCGACACCGAAGCCGAGGCGGAATTGGCCGCCGGCGAGAATCCGGCCATCGTCGCCGCCGCTCATCCGACGGCCTCGGTGGCATGGGCGACGCTGGCCGAGCAGGCCCTCGCCGACGACAAGGCGGTCACCGCCTACGCCTATGCCCGCACCGGCTACCACCGCGGTCTCGACCAGCTTCGCCGCAACGGGTGGAAGGGATTCGGCCCGGTGCCGTACTCCCACGAACCCAACCGTGGTTTCCTGCGCTGTGTGGCCGCGCTGGCCCACGCCGCGGATGCCATCGGCGAGACCGACGAGTACCAGCGTTGCCTCGACCTGCTCGACGATTGCGACCGGTCGGCTCGCAGCGAGCTTGGCCTCGCCTAGCTTCTGAGCGCCTAGCTTCTGAGAGCCGAGTCCAACGCGGCGACGTCAGTGGCGTCGAACGCGCGAGCGCGCAGCGCGGTCGCCAGTTCACGCAACTGCCGTGCCACGGCGTCGGCGTCGGCGGGGCCCAGCAGCGGGCCCGAGGCCCGACCGTCCTGCTCCCAGCAGGCGGCGACCGCGCGATACGCCAGGTGTTCTACTGCGAGCGCGGCGGGCGCAAGCCGTTCCCCCGTGGCGCGCATCCGAGCCGGCCCTGCCGCGGCGGCGTCGACCGCGTCCCGCAGGTCGATGGCCGCGAGCTGCAGATCCCGCCGCGCGGTGCGCGCCGCCAGGGTGGCGGTGTCGGCGGCGAGGTGGGGGACGGCCGCGGCGACGGCGTCGACGGTGGCGGCGATGGAGTCAAGCAATCTGGTGGATTCCTGGAACTGGCTCAGCACCAGGAACACCGCGACGCCGACCGCGCAGCCGACGAGGGTGTCGCTGCCGCGGGCCAGCAGCAGCTCGCCCACGTCGACGCGATGGCTTCCGCTCGCGATGGTCAGAGCGGCGGCGGTGATGAACACCGACGCCAGCCCGTAGTGCCGGACGACGAGCATCTGAATCGTCATCTGCAGTGCCGCCAGGATGACGGCCAGCCACCATCCCTGCGGGTGCAGCCAGAGGATGCCTGCGGCGAGGATCAGCCCCACCCACGTCCCGGTGAGCCGGTCGAGGCCGCGCCGCAGCGTGCGACTGCGATCGGCGCCCTGATGCAGGATCAGGACCGCTGCCGCGATCGCCCAGTAGGCATGGCCGATCCCCAGCAGCGTGGCGGCCGTGCCCGCCAGGGGTGCGGCGATCGCGACGCGGACCATGACGTGCCTGACGTGCGAACCGGGTCGCAGAGCTGCACGCAGCAGTGCCGCGGCGCGCGGTCGGCCGAGCGGCGCTCGGTCGGTGACGCGGCTCGACACCGTCGCCGGGTCGGCCATCAGGTCCCCGATCCGGCGGGCGGCGTCGGCGGCATCCGGTGACGCGCCCTCGCCGACGGCGGTGGCCGTCAGAGTGTCGGCGAACAGCACGTGCAGGGCATGGTTGGCCGCCCGAAGGCGTTGCAGCGTGCCATCGGCGCCGGAGATGGGCTGGAAGCCGATGAGCGCGTTCCACGCCGCGTGCAGGGCTGCTGCGGCGCGGTGTCGGGCCGCCGTTTCGCCTGCCGACCCCACGGCCTCGACGTACGTCGCCACCGCAGCGCCTGCCGCGGCGACCGCGACACGCTCGGGTCGGCGCCGTTCGCGTAGGGCGCCGGCCATTTGGACCAGCCACGCCACGGAGCCGCCGCAGAGCACCAGTGCACCCAACTGCCACGGCGCCAGCTTGGCCGCCGAGACGCCGACGCCCGCCGCGCAGGCCAGCGCGAACACGTACGCCCCCGGCGGACCCACCGCCAGCGCGTTGCACAGCCACACCGCCGCGACCGCCACCACCGAGACCACCGCGATGCCGAGCCACGTCACCTGCGCCGCCCAGGACCCCACGGCGACCGCCGCCGCGAGGGACACCGAGACGACGGCCAGTTGCACGCCGCGGTTGAGGTACGGCCGGTCGCCGCCGAAGCGGGCGGTGAACGCACCGAGGGTGGCGATCAGGCCTGCGCCGACGTTGCCAACCGCCGATCCGACGAGGACGGGAATCGCGGTGCTCGTCGCCGCGCGCACCGCAAGCGGCCAGCGGGAAGCCATCGGCGGACCGGTCTCAGAACCAGGCGGACCAGAACCGCGTCAGCTGACCACCGATCGCCACCAGGCCGCCGGGGGCGCCGAACAGGTCGACGAACCAGAACACGAGTCCGAAGAACCACTGGTTGAGCATCGGAGCCATCAGCAACACGAACAGGATGATGAAACCCCACTGCTTGACCGGTGCCAGCTGTCGCTGGGTCTCCGGTTTGAGGTGCGGTTCCAGGGCGCCGTACCCGTCGAGGCCGGGGACGGGCAACAGATTGAGCAGCACCGCGGTCACCTGAAGGAAGCCGAGGAAGGCCATCGCCGCCCAGAACACCGTGTGCTCGGGATCCCAGAACGTCGCCGTCACCGACAACAGCAGGATCGCCAGCACGACGTTGGCGAACGGACCGGCCAGGCTCACCGTGGTGCGTTGCCTCTTGGTCATCGACCACGTTCGGACGTATACCGCGCCGCCGGGCAGTCCGATCCCGCCGAGGGCGATGAAGAGCACCGGAATGCCAAGGGACAGCAGCGGATTCGAATACTGCAAGGGATTGAGCGTGAGGTACCCGCGCACCTCGACGTCATGGTCGCCGTAGCGCCAGGCGGTGTATGCGTGGCCGAACTCGTGGAGGCACAACGACACCAGCCAACCGAACACCACGAAGACGAACGTCCCGACGTAGGACAGCGCCGAGCGGGGTTCGCCGGCGACCCAGGCGATGGCTCCGCCGGCGACCGTGATCGCCACGATGGCCAGGAAGACCGGGCTTGGCCGCACGGATTGGCGCAGCGGACGGACGTTGCTCACCCCACGAAGTTACGTCACCGGACGGCCAGCCAGCCCTTCGTGTGTCGGTAGAACGTCGACCTCCGCGCAGGACGGGCGGCACGCACCCCGTCGCGCACGACGAGCACTCCGGTGGTGCCGAGCTGCGCGGCCCGGCCGGTCACCCACGGTCGACGCCGCAGTCCGCCGGTCAGCACACGAGCTCGCAGTCCGGGCAGGTCGGTCGTCGGCTCGATCCGGACGCCCGCCACGTCGCCGTCGAAGAGCAGGAAATCGTCGACGACGGCCTCGCCCGTCAGCGTCTGCGCGGATTCCTCCGGCGGCATCCAGAGGGCGTAGCGGGTCAGCACGGCGCCCGTCTCGTCCCGAATCAGGGGCACCCGTCGCGCGTTCCCGGTGCGTGCCCGCCGAGCCGCCCATGGCCGTCGGACGAGGGCGACTTCGACGTCCAATCGGTCGGCGCGCAGCAGCCTGGCCAGCACGATCGCCAGATCCGTTGTGGTGCCGAGCACGATGAGGCGGTCCGCTTCGGCGGCATCGTCGACGTCGGTGGGCGCCGTGACGTCGACCACCGACAGGCCTGTCAGGGGCCGTGGGACGCGGCGGTCGCCGAACCGCAACACCGCCGCGTTTGGGGCCGCCAACGCACTCCTTGCAAACAGGTGGGGGTCAGGTCGGATAGGGTATGTCACCGGCTGTCACAGTATTCGAGGCAGATGAGCGGGAGAAACGCGATGCCGGCAATCGTCCTCATCGGCGCCCAGTGGGGCGACGAGGGCAAGGGAAAGGCCACCGATCTTCTCGGTGGCCGTGTCCAGTGGGTTGTTCGTTACCAAGGGGGGAACAACGCCGGGCACACCGTCGTCCTCCCCAACGGTGAGAACTTCGCCCTTCACCTCATACCGTCGGGCATCCTGACCCCCGGTGTCACCAACGTCATCGGCAACGGTGTGGTGGTCGACCCCGGCGTGCTGCTCACCGAACTCAAGGGCCTCGAGGACCGCGGCGTCGACACGTCACGGCTGCTGATCTCCGCCGACGCGCATCTCCTGATGCCGTATCACGTGGCCATCGACAAGGTGACCGAGCGGTACATGGGCAGCAAGAAGATCGGGACGACGGGTCGCGGCATCGGGCCCTGCTACCAGGACAAGATCGCGCGGATCGGCATCCGGGTCTCCGACGTGCTCGACCCGGATACGCTGACCCAAAAGGTCGACGCCGCACTGGAATTCAAGAACCAGGTGCTCGTCAAGATCTACAACCGCAAGGCGTTGGACCCGCACGAGGTGCGCGACGCGCTGCTCGAGCAGGCCGAAGGCTTCAAGCATCGCATCGCCGACGCTCGACTGCTGCTGAACGAGGCGCTGGAGAACGGCGAGACGGTGCTGCTCGAGGGGTCCCAGGGCACGCTGCTCGACGTCGACCACGGCACGTATCCCTTTGTGACGTCCTCGAATCCGACGGCGGGCGGCGCGTCCGTCGGCTCGGGCATCGGACCGACCAAGATCACGACGGTGCTGGGAATCCTGAAGGCGTACACCACGCGCGTCGGCTCCGGTCCGTTCCCGACGGAGCTGTTCGACGAATTCGGTGCGTACCTGTCCAAGACCGGCGGGGAAGTCGGCGTCACCACCGGCCGGGCCCGCCGCTGCGGCTGGTTCGACGCGGTCATCGCCCGCTACGCCACCCGGGTCAACGGCATCACCGACTACTTCCTCACCAAACTCGACGTCCTGTCGAGCTTGGAGACGGTGCCGGTATGCGTCGGTTACACCGTCAACGGCAAGCGCACCGACGAGATGCCGATGACGCAGAGCGACATCGCGATTGCCCAGCCGGTGTACGAAGAGCTGCCGGGGTGGTGGGAGGACATCAGCTCCTGCCGCACCTTCGACGAGCTGCCCGCCAAGGCACGTGACTACGTTCTGCGGCTCGAAGAGCTTGCCGGAGCCCATGTTTCGTGCATCGGCGTCGGCCCCGGTCGAGAGCAGACGATCGTGCGCCGGGACATCCTGGCCGCCAGGTGACCGAAGCAGACGACCCGAACTACGACCGCCACGGCGGGTTCCCGCTGCTGGAACCCCTCGACCCAGGGCCGGGTTTCGGGCACTTCCTCTCGTCGATGCGGCGACTGCAGGACCTCGCGGTCTCGGCCGACCCGGACGGCGACACCTGGACCGAGGCGGCCGAACGGGTAGACGCGCTGATCGAACTGCTCACTCCGTTCGATGCGCCCGAGGGCGTCGGCCCGGCCAACCGGGTGCCCGAGCTCCCGGGGGCGGGCAGCCTGCTGATGGCGCCCTACGTCATCACCAGCATGGAGCCCGACGGCGTGGCGTTGACGGTGCAGTTCAGTCGTTTTCACGTCGGCGGCAACTCCGCCGTGCACGGCGGAGTGCTCCCGCTGCTCTTCGACTCGATCTTCGGCATGGTGATCCACGCGGCCGGCCGGCCGATCAGCCGCACCGCCTTCCTGCACGTCGACTACCGCAACGTCACGCCGATCGACACGACGCTGACCGCGACCGGCTGGATCCGGGAGATCGACGGGCGCAAGGCGTTCGTCAACGCCGAACTGCGCAGGCCCGACGGCACGCTGTGCGCGGAGGCCAACGGGTTGATGATCCGGCTGCTCCCTGGTCAACCCTGACCCAAATCGGGATGCGCGTGTCACCATGACGCGGTGACCGACGAGCAAACCCCACGACACCTGCGCAAGCTGTCGACGCCACGCGCGGCGGCGGTGGCGGGTGTGTTGTTCGCGCTGCTGTTCGGCGCCGCCCTCATCCTGATTCGGACGTCGCTGCCCGAGCACCCCGACATCGGCACCTCGTGGATCGAATCCGGCCGGGGCAAGATCCACGTCGCGGCCCTTCTGATGCCCGTCGCCGGTGTCATGTTCCTGTGGTTCATCGGGGTGGTGCGCGACGGCTTCGGCCGTTATGAGGACAAGTTCTTCTCGTCGGTGTTCATCGGCAGCGGCCTGCTGTTCCTGGCGATGACGTTCGTGGCCAGCGCGGTCGGGGTGGCGCTGTCGACAAGTCATTCCTTCACCGCCGACGCGGCCGCCCACGCCGAGGTCGTCGCCTTCGGTCAGGTGCTGATGATGACGTTGACCAAGACCTACGCGGTGCGGATGGCGGCGGTGTTCATGATGTCGTTGGCGACCATCTGGTTGAAGACGGGCCTGATGCCGCGCTGGTTGGTGATGACGACCTACGCCGTGGTGGCGGCGGTGCTGCTCGCCGCGGACGTCAGCATGTGGATCGCGCTGGCCTTCCCGGCGTGGGTGATGGTGGTCAGCCTGTTCGTCCTCAACCGGCGGGACTCACACCAGCCGGAGCACTGACGCCGGGCAGATGTCGACCGCTTCGCGGGCGTGGTCCTCCTCGGCTTCCGGCACGTCCTCGGCGAGAATCACCACCACTCCGTCGTCGTCCTGGTCGAACAGCGCTTCTGAGGTCATCACGCAGTTGCCCGACGAAATGCAGGCGTCACGGTTGGCTTCGAGCTTCACGTCGTCGACCTCCTAGAAACTGACGGCCAGTGAGCGCAGGCCGTAGATGAAGTGGAACGAGCGGAACTGGACGTCGTCGAAGTCCTCGGCCAGCGCGAGTTTTGGAAAGCGGCGGAACAGTGCGGGCCAGGCGATCCGCATCTCCATCCGCGCGAGCGGTGCGCCGAGGCAGTGGTGCACGCCGTGGCCGAACGCGAGGTGACCAGCGGCGCCGCGGTGGATGTCGAAAGCGTCTGGGGCGTCGGTGAATTCGGGATCCCGGTTGGCCGACGGCAACGAGGCGAAGACCAGTTGGCCCTCGGGGATCGTCACCCCGGCAATCTCGACGTCGGTCGTGGTGACCCGGGGGATCGAGGTGTGCACGATCGACAGCCACCTCAGCATCTCCTCGACGGCGGGCCCGACGGCGTCGGGATCGTCGCGCACGGCGGCCAATTGGTCGGGGTGCCGCAGCAGGGCGAGGGTGCCCAATCCCAGCATGTTCGAGGTCGTCTCGTGTCCGGCGAGCAGCAGCAGGCTGGCGATGCCGATGAGCTCGTCGTCGGTCAGTTCGGCGCCGTGTTCGCGGACCAGCATGCCGAGGATGTCGTCGCCGGGCTGGCTGCGGGCGCGCGTCACCAGGGACTGCATGTAGGCGCGGCCCTGGCGTTGCATCTCGAGTCGCTCGGGGATCGGCAGCGACAGGTCGAGCTGTCGCACCGAGCGGGCCTGGAAGTCGGCACGGTCCTCGTACGGCACGCCGAGCAACTCGCAGATGACCAGTGACGGGATCGGCAGGGCGAAGTTCTCGACGAGGTCCACCGGTGACCCGGCGGTCTCCATCGCGTCGAGGTGTTCGGCGACGATGTCGGTGATCCTTGGCTCCAGCCGCTTGATCCGGCGGATGGTGAACTCCGGGGTCAGCATGCGGCGCAGCCGCTGATGTTCCGGTGGGTCCAGGCCAAGCAGGTTGCCCGCCCTGTTGCTCGCCACTTCCTCGTCGGACATCACCGGAGCTCCTGGAACCACGAAGCCCGGCGGCCGGGAGTTGGAGAAGTACTCGTGGTCGGAAAGCACCCGCTTGACGTCGTCGTGCCTGGTGACCAGGTACACCGGCACACCAAGCGCGTTGACCACCCGCTCGACGCCTGCGCCTCGGCGGATCTCACCGAGCTCGGGCGTGGGATCGAAGGCGTCGCGCCGCATGTGCACGGGGGGCAACGAGGGAGCCGATGTGGTCATGACTTCGACGGTACCGACGCGATCGCCTAGTCGCGGTCTAGCGTCGCTTCCTCGAGGTCAAGTCCCCGCAGCACCGACCTCAGCACTTCGTCGTCGATCCGGCCGGCGTCGCGCTCGGCGATGAACGTCTCCCGCTCGGCTCTGAGCATCTCGAGGCGCAACCGCCGGAACGCCGCCGCAGGACCCTCGCCGATCTCGTCGTCGCTGCGCCCCAACTGTTCCCACGCGGCGTTGCTGCGGCGGTCGTTCCAGTGGCGAAGGATCGTGGCGGCGCGTTCGGGGACGTCGGTGTCCGGGCGCTGCTTGGCCATGATCTCGTCGAGCCGGTCGGCGGCGGCCTGCGCCGCCTTGGTTTGGGCGGCGGCCTCGGCGAGGGCGTCCTGGTGGGCGTCGTCGCCGGGCACGTCGAGCACCTTGATGATCCACGGCAGGGTCAACCCGTGCAGCAGCAGCGTGCCGACGACGACCACAAAGGTGAGGAACACCAGCTGCGGTCGGCCGGGGAACTCCTCGCCCGAGAGCGTGGTCACCGGCACGGCGAACGCAGCGGCCAGCGACACCACGCCGCGCATCCCCGCCCACGCGACGATGAACACCTGGGACTTGGTTGGTGCCTCCTCGTTCTCCCTGATGCGACGCGACAGCTTGCGTGGCACGTACGCCATCAGGAACACCCAGACGATCCGGACGCCGATCACGGTCGCCAGCACCGCTGCCGAGGCGATCGCCAACACCTGGGCAGAGATGCCCTTCAGCTCGGCGACCACCGTTGGGAGCTGCAGTCCGATCAGGAGGAAGGCGAACGACTCGAGGACGAACTGCAGCGTCTTCCACACCGCGGTGTCCTGCAACCGGGTGGCGTAGCTGGCCTTGGTCGAGCGCTGGCCGAGGATCAGCGCCGCGACGACCACGGCGATCACGCCGGAACCGTGGACTTCCTCGGCGAGCAGGTAGATGAAGAAGGGCGCGACGAGGCCGATGGCGCTTTCCACCAACGAGTCGCCGAGCCAGGTCCTGACGTAGACGATGAGCGAGCCCGTCGCCAGACCGATTACGGTGCCACCGACCGCGGCGAGGGCGAAGGTGAACACCGGCGTGCCCCAGCTGCTCGCGGTGCCGATCGCCGCCGCGAGGGCGACCTTGTATGCGGTCAGCGCCGTCGCGTCGTTGAGGAGGCTCTCCCCGCCGAGCAGCGTCATGATCTGGCGCGGCAGGCCGAGCCTGCGACCGATGGCCGTTGCGGACACCGCGTCGGGCGGCGCGACGATGGCGCCGAGGGTCAGCGCCGCGGCGAGGGTCAACTCGGGCACCGTGTGATAGGCGACGATGCCGACGGCGAAGGTGGTCACCAGGGGCAGGCCGACCGCCAGCAGGCCGATCCTGCGGGTGTTCTTGCGCATCGCGACGTAGCTGCTCTCGAGGCCCGCCGACCACAGCAGGGGCGGCAGGATGACGAACAGCACCAGGTCCGGTTCCAGTTCGATGCCGTCGACGCCGGGGATCAGACCGGCCAGCAGCCCGGCGACCACCAGCGCCAACGGTCCCGAGACGTCGTATCGGCGCGCGATCCCGGCGAGTACCACCGACGCCACGAGCACCGCGAGCAATGAGGCTCCACCCACGCTGGAAACCCTTCTGTCCATGACCCGACTGGGGCCGCCCTATTGTTGACGGCATGCGGAGGAGAACGCGACAGCGCGACGTGAATTCCCCGCCGGCCCCGTCGACGTGCGAGCACTTGGCCGAGGCCGTCGACGTTGCCGAGCCGGAACCTCAGACGCCGGGCCTGTGCCAGGAATGCGAAGAACTCGGTGAGAGTACCTGGGCGCACCTCCGGATGTGCCTGAGTTGTGGGCACGTCGGCTGCTGCGACTCCAGCCCGCACAAGCACGCCAACCGGCACTTCCACGAAACCGAGCACCCGGTCATGCGGTCGGTGGAGCCGGGGGAAAACTGGCGGTGGTGCTACGTCGACATCCGGCTCGGCTGATCGTCTGGCAGGGTGACAGGCGATGAGTGAAAGCACCGAGCGACCCTCCACGACGGTCCTGCTCCTCGGCAGCGGGGACACGGGTCCCGAGTTGGCGCTGGCCTTCGAACGCCTCGGGGTTGCCGCCGTCCGCGTCGACGAGTGCGCCGACGCCGACGCGATGACCGCCCTGCTCGACGAACACCAGCCGGACTACGTCGTCGCCGTGTCCCACGAGGTGTCGCCCGCGGTGCTGATCGCCGCGGCCGAGCGCGAGTCGGTCGAGGTGTTCCCGACGCCGCGCGCCACCCGTCTCGGCGCCGATCGCGAGGGGCTTCGCAAGCTGGCAGGCGACGAGCTGGGCCTCCCGACGGTGCCGTTCTGGTTCGCGTCCTCGGCCGAGGAACTGGCCGCGGTGGCCGACCACGCCGGCTTCCCCCTGGTGGTCACCCCGCTGTTCGGCACGGTGACCGACGGTCAGTCGGTGGTGACGCGGGCCGACGACGTGGACGCGGCCTGGCAGCTGGCGGCCGCGGCGCTGCCGACGCCGCCCAATCGGGTGATGGCCGAGACCGTCGTCGAGGTCGACGAAGAGGTCACGCTGCTGACCGTGCGCACCACCGAGCCGTCCGGGCCTGCGGTGCAGTTCTGTGAACCGATCGGATACCGGAGGAGCGACGGGCAACCGCTTGAGACGTGGCAGCCGCAGCGGTTGTCGCTCGCCGCGCTGGACGCCGCGCGTTCCATCGCGGCCCGCATCGTCCATTCGCTTGGCGGACGCGGGGTGTTCGCCGTCGAACTGGCGGTGCATGGCGACGAGGTGTACTTCACCACGGTCGACGCACAACCGTCCGACGTCGGGCTGGTGACCCTTCGCTCGCAACGGCTTTCGCAGTACGAGTTGCATGCCAGGGCCATCCTCGGGTTGTCCCTCGACACGATCATGATCTCGCCGGCGGCCGCGCGGACCGGCGCTCGACGGGACGTCCCGGCGGGCGCACTGAAGGAAGCCCTCGAGGTGCCGGAGAGCGACGTTCGACTGCTCGCGACGACGTCGGCCGCGATCGCGACGGCCCCCGACGTGGTCAGGGCCCGCGATCGGGCCCACCGCGTGTCGGCCGTCGTGCACGGACTCGGGTCGTGAGCGAGCCGGAACCCGAGCCCGACCGTCCCACGCTCGCTCCGTTCCTCGGTGGGTTGGCGGTCTTCGCGCTCGTCATCCTCGGAATCGTCCTGTTCAACGTGTTCGGGTCGGACACCACGACACCGGGGGACCAGGTGGCGAAGGCGGCCGTCGGGCAGAACGACGCGATGCAACGCCAGGACTACGGCAAGTTCCGTGACTTCACCTGTCGCGCGAAGCAGGGGTCCGAGGCCGACTTCCTGGCGCGGCAACGGGATTCGGTGACCAAGAACGGCGAGCGCTATCTCGACGACGTCACCGACATCACCGTCGACGGTGCGCGCGCGTCGGCCACTGTGACCTATCACTTCGACAAGACCGCCGAGACGAAGACTCCCGGCGAGGTGAGCTTCGTCCAGGAGGACGGAGCCTGGAAGGTTTGCACCGGCTAGATATGGGACACTCGCGGTCGTGAGTTATGCGGGAGACATCACCCCTGAAGAGGCGTGGAAGCTGTTGGCGGAAGATCCCGAGGCCGTGCTGGTCGACTGTCGCACCGAGGCCGAGTGGCGCTTCGTCGGCGTCCCCGACGTGTCCTCGCTGCGGCGTGACGTCGTCTACGTCGAGTGGAATCGCTCCGACGGTTCGCACAACGACCGCTTCGTCGACGATCTGGTCTCCGCCGGGGTGACTCCCGGTGAGCGTCCGGTGGTCTTCCTGTGTCGCTCCGGGAACCGCTCCATCGGTGCGGCCGAGGCCGCCACCGGGGCGGGGATGGCGCCGTCCTTCAACGTGCTGGACGGGTTCGAGGGCAACCTCGACGCGGCGGGCCATCGCGGCGCCACCGGCTGGAAGGCCGTCGGCCTGCCGTGGAGGCAGTCATGAGCGAATCGGTGCCGAGCGTCCGCATCCCGAAGGCGTTGCCCGACGGTGTCAGCCAGGAGACCATCGGGGTTCGTGGCGGTCTGCTGCGGTCCAACTTCGAGGAGACCTCCGAGGCCCTCTACCTGACGTCGGGCTACGTCTACGCCTCGGCGGCCGACGCGGAGAAGGCGTTCACCGGCGAGATCGACCGGTACGTCTACTCGCGCTACGGCAACCCGACGATCTCGATGTTCGAGGAGCGCCTTCGGCTGATCGAGGATGCGCCAGCGGCGTTCGCGACGGCGTCGGGCATGGCGGCGGTGTTCACCGCCCTCGGTGCCCTTCTCGGCGCCGGCGATCGACTGGTCGCCGCGCGTAGCCTGTTCGGCTCGTGCTTCGTGGTGTGCAGCGAGATCCTGCCGCGCTGGGGCGTTGAGGTCGTCTTCGTCGACGGTGAAGACCTCGCGCAGTGGGAGGAGGCACTCTCGGTGCCCACCCAGGCCGTGTTCTTCGAGACGCCGTCCAACCCGATGCAGTCGCTGGTCGACATCGCCGCGGTGTGCGACCTCGCCCATGCGGCGGGCGCAAAGGTGGTGCTGGACAACGTCTTCGCCACGCCGCTGCTGCAGCAGGGCATGCCGCTCGGCGCCGACGTCGTCGTGTACTCCGGCACCAAGCACATCGACGGCCAGGGCCGGGTGCTCGGCGGGGCCATTCTCGGTGACAAGGAGTTCGTCGACGGCCCGGTGCAGAAGCTGATGCGCCACACCGGACCTGCGATCAGTCCGTTCAACGCGTGGACCATGCTCAAGGGTCTCGAGACGATGGCGGTGCGAGTGAATTACTCGAACGCCTCGGCGCAGCGGGTCGCGGAGTTCCTGCAGGACCACTCGGCGGTGTCGTGGGTGAAGTACCCGTTCCTGGAGAGCCATCCGCAGTACGACCTGGCCAAGCGCCAGATGCGCGGCGGTGGCACGGTGGTGACGTTCGAGTTGGCCGGAGGCACCAAGCAGAGTGCGTTCGACGTGCTCGACAAGCTTCAGGTGATCGACATCTCGAATAATTTGGGCGACGCCAAGTCGTTGATCACCCACCCGGCCACGACGACGCATCGCGCGATGGGTCCCGAGGGTCGGGCCGCGATCGGTCTCGGTGACGCGGTGGTTCGGGTGTCGATCGGGCTCGAGGGCACCGAGGATCTCATCGCGGACCTGGATCGGGCGCTGAGCTAGGTGTCGCGCGCGAGTGCGGCCAAGAAGGCCCGCCGCAAGAAGCGGGCCGTCGCGCGCAACGACAGGTGGTTGCCCGACGAAATGCACGCCGAAATCAAGGGCGTGGCGCGCATCGCGAACGAGATCATCCCGCGCGGTTGGGAATTCGACCATGACTTCTCGACCGACGACTTCGTCACCTGGTACTACCCGCCGTCGGCGGTCGAGGATGACGAGGACGAGTCGGTCGAGCCGGTGACCCGGATCTGGCTGACCGACCCCGACGAGCCGCACGTCATCCTCGTCGGTTCCGGTGAGGATGACGGCGACGTGGCGCTCACCGTCGACGAGCTGTTCGCCCGCCTCGACGAGTTCGAGGGTCATCGGGCGGACTGATCTTGTCGGTGCCCGCACGTACTCTCGTCCCATGTCGGGCTCGGATCAGCTGGTGTACTACCTGCGCGGGACGCCGGATCGATTCGCGGGCGCCTCCGACTCGATCGAGGTTCCTCGGGTGTACGAGTCGGAGGACGAGGCGCGTGCCGAGCTGAGCGTCGTCATGACGCTGAGCCGCATGGTGCACGGTGACGCCGTCGCCGACTCGGCCAGCTGGTACCTGCAGACCGCCGACGTGGCGAGCCCGCCGACCATCGACGAGGAGCAGGTGTTCCACGGATACCTGCTCGCCGACACCGTCTACCCGCTCGCGGGTGGCTGGAACGAGCTCCTCGACGCCTTCGACTGGGAGCCGTTCGTCTGCGAGATCGAGCGGGCTCGGGCCCATCGCGCTCGACTGCCGTGGCACCGAGACATGTTGGGCCAGTTCAGCATCGAGACGTGCCGGCCGACGTGCTCGATCGACTACTCGTTCTTCCGGTTCACGCCGGTGGCGTCGGAACTGCTGGTACGCCCGCTGGACGTGTACGTGACCGAGCCGCTGTTCTAGAGCGCGCGGGCTAGCTCTCGCCGGGCTTCTCGAGCACGCCGACCGCAGCCTGTGCGCGGTCTTCGTAGGCCTTGCGCGCCGTGGTGTCGAACTGCAGGAAGACGTGGTCGTTGCCCATCTGCTTGGACAGCCAACGCCTGCCGCGCGGTCCGAGCATCGAGGTGACGGCGCCGACGAACCGCAGCGGGCCGGGCACCGACACGTGGGTCTTCGGCTTGTCGAGTGACTTCACGATGGCCGCCGCGATGTCCTCGGGTTCGACCGGCTTCTGCGCACCGGTGTTCTTGGTGCCCGAGATCAGCTCGGTGTTGGTGAACGTCGGCAGGATGCAGGTGACCTCGACGCCTTGGGGCGCGAACTCGTCGGCCATGGCGGTGGTGAGGCCGACGACGGCGAACTTGGTTCCGGCGTAGACGACCTGGCCGGGCACCGCGACCATGCCCGCCATCGACGCGATGTTGACGACGTGTCCGCGGCGGCGGCGCACCATCTCGGGCAGCACCAGCTGGCAGCCGGTGAGCACGCCGTAGAAGTTGACCTCGATGCTGGAGCGGATCGACTGCTCGGACTGCTCGAGGAACGGGCCGACGGGCATGACGCCCGCGTTGTTGATCAGGACGTCGATGTGGCCGTCGCCGTCGGTGCGCGCCTTGTCGAGGAACATCTCGAACGATTCCCGGTCGGTCACGTCGAGGGGATAGCCGGTGACCTGGCCGAACTTGGCCAGCCCCGTCACTGCCGATTCGAGCACCGCGACGTCGCGGTCG
Organism: Mycolicibacterium hodleri; assembly: GCA_006864685.1. Taxonomy (GTDB): domain Bacteria; phylum Actinomycetota; class Actinomycetes; order Mycobacteriales; family Mycobacteriaceae; genus Mycobacterium; species Mycobacterium hodleri_B. The sequence continues at coordinate 129,083 of VIFX01000014.1, forward strand.
CCGATGACCACCCGCGCGCCGCGGTTGAGAAGAGCCTTGGCGGTGGCGTGTCCGATGCCGCGGGCGGCTCCGGTGATGGCGACGGTTCTGCCCCTGATGTTGTCCATGCGGAAAAACTTTACACGTGTCAAGTTTGGATCCCAAGAGCGAGTTGTTTCGATCAGCACGAGCTGATGGCAGCTGCGCGGAATGCGGGGCGCCCGTTCGCGGTAGACATGAAGGTGATGACTCTGCCCACCGTCGACGGACTGCGCTTCGTCACCGTCGGCCAAGACGACGCGCTGGCCGAGCCGCTGATGGCTGAACTCGCCGTCGAGTACTCCACCCGCTACGGCGGCACACCCGCGACGGTGACCTCGTGGCTGCGCAGCTTTCCGGCGGCCCAGTTCGAAGCGCCGACGGGCGGCATGCTGATCGGGCTGGTCGACGGCACACCCGTGACGGGTGGCGCGTTCTGCCGCTTCGACGAGCACACGGCCGAACTCAAGCGCATCTGGACCCACAGCGGCCACCGTCGGCGCGGGCTGGCGCGGGTGCTGCTGGTCGAACTCGAGTCCGCGATCGTCGAGCGCGGCTACCGGCGCGTCTACCTGACCACCGGCGACCGCCAGCCGGAGGCCGAGGCCCTCTACCTGGCCGCCGGCTACACCAGACTCCCCGAACCGCTGCCGGCCGACGGCGACGTCTACCCGATCGCCTTCGCGAAGGAGCTGCAGCCGTGACCGTGCCGCTGTCCATCCTCGACCTCGCGCCGATCAGCGAGGGCGGCGACGCCGCCACTGCGCTGCGCAACACCGTCGACCTCGCTCGGCACGCCGAACGCTGGGGCTATCGCCGCTACTGGCTTGCCGAGCACCACTTCGTCTCCGTGGCCAGTTCGTCGCCCGCGGTGCTGATCGGCCAATTGGCCGCGGCAACCGAGCGCATCCAGGTCGGTGCGGCCGCCGTCCAGCTCGGCTACACCACGGCCGTGGCGGTGGTGGAGAGCTTCGGCATCCTCGACGCGCTGTACCCCGGTCGCGTCGACCTCGGGGTGGGGCGCTCCGGCCAACGCCGCCGGGAGGAGATCGCCGGAACGAAGCCCGACGGTCCGGCGAAGCCTCCGCGCGTCTGGCAGGAGGTCGACGGCGTCGTCATCCCGACGCCGTTCGACCTGAGTGCCATGATGCGAAACCCGCGGCTCAAGGCCCGGATGTCGGTGTTGCAGCAGCCCGACGCCAACGCCCCGGATTTCGCCGACCAGGTCGCCGACATCCTCGCCATGCTCGACGGCAGCTACCGCGTCGGTGACGTCGAGGTGCACGCCGTGCCGGGGGAGGGAGCTGCGTTGCGGCCGTGGGTGTTCGGCAGCAGCAAGGGCCAGAGTGCAAGGGTGGCTGCGAAGTTCGGTCTCCCGTTCGTCGCGAGCTACCACATCACGCCTGCGACGGCGCTCGAGGCCGTCGACGTCTACCGCGAGAACTTTCAACCGTCGGCCGCGCTTCCCGAGCCCTACGTCGTGGTGTCCGCGGACGTCGTGGTGGCCGACGACACCGCCACCGCCGAACAGCTCGCTTCGAGCTACGGACAGTGGGTCCACGCCATCCGTGCGGGCGACGGCGCCGTGCCGTACCCCGACCCGGCCTCAGCCCAGCCCCTGACCGCCGAGCAGCTGGAGGTGGTCAAGGATCGCACCGCAACGCAATTCGTCGGCGACCCCGATCAGGTCGCCCATCGTCTCGACGCGTTGCAACGGCTCAGCGGCGCCGTCGAACTGGTGATCACCTCCGTCACGCACCGGCACGCCGACCGGCTGCGGTCCCACGAACTGATCGCCAAGCGGTGGGGGTTGTAGGGGCGGCTACGCTCGAACAATGCTCTCTGAGCTGATGGTGGCCTGGCTGATACTGGCCGCCGGCCTGTTGACCTTCGTTGCCGGGGTGGGCCTGCGCTCCCACGTCGGCAAGCGGCCCAACGAGCGAGTCGGCCGGGCGCTGAGCAAGTTTCGGGAGTCGTCGGTCGGCAGCGCCCTCTACGGGCCCGTCGCCTCGGATGCGCGCGACCCGGAAGAACTCGACCAGACGATCCTGATGCCGACGATCGTGCTGGGCTGCGGCTTCCTGCTGACCGGGATCTTCTTGCTCGGCTACGAACTGCTCACCTAGCTGCGGCGGCTGCTTGGGTCGCTGCGTCGCGGACCGAGCCCCGCCAAGCCGGGCCGTGACCCGGCAGCAGCACCTCGGCGTCCAGCATTCCCAACGCCGAGAGGCTGCGGACGCAGGCGGCCTGATCGTGGTTGAACAGACCCGGAAGCAGTTGCGGTCCGCGGTGCGCCGACACCGGGTGTCCGGTGACCAAGGCGTCCCCGCTGACGAGCACGCCGTCGACGACGTACGAGCAGTGCCCGCCGGTGTGGCCTGGCGTCGGAATGGCCGTCGGCGTGCCGGGCAATGCCGCTGCCACCTCTTCGGTGAGGGCGTGCGCGGTGGGGATGGCGTCGCGCGTCAGTGCGCCGACGCGGGTGATGTCGAAGGACCACTTCAGATACTTCGGCTGCCAGGCCTTGGCGGCCAGGGCGATCGGTGACACCTGCTCGAGGTACTCGCGATGAGCGTGTCCCACCTCGCTGGCATGGCAAAACACCGGCGTGCCATGGGTTTTCGCAAACCAAATCGCCGAGCCGAAGTGGTCGACGTGGGCGTGGGTGAGCAGGATCGCGTGAATGTCGTCGACGTCGAAGCCAAGCTGACGCACCGAGTCGAGGACTTCGTCGCGTTGACCTGGGAAGCCAGCATCGATGATTACGACACCACTGCCATCGGTGACAAGCGTCCAGTTGACCAGGTCGGTCTGGGCGAAGTGCACGGAGTCGGTGATGGCTGTCAGGGCCGCCATGCGAGCAGTGTATCGAGACGGGTGGAATATCCCGTCGGCCCCAGGAGTAGAAAAGAAGCGTGGCTGAACTCAAGTTGGGATACAAGGCGTCGGCGGAACAGTTCGCCCCGCGGGAACTCGTCGAGCTGGCCGTCGAGGCCGAGGCGCACGGCATGGACAGCGCGACTGTCAGTGATCACTTCCAGCCGTGGCGCCACGAGGGCGGGCACGCGCCGTTCTCGCTGGCGTGGATGACGGCCGTCGGCGAACGCACCAAGCGACTGGTGCTCGGCACCTCGGTGCTGACCCCGACCTTCCGATACAACCCGGCGGTGATCGCGCAGGCGTTCGCCACCATGGGGTGTCTGTACCCCGACCGGATCTTCCTCGGTGTCGGCACCGGCGAGTCGCTCAACGAGATCGCCACCGGTTTCGAGGGCGAGTGGCCCGAGTTCAAGGAGCGCTACGCGCGCCTACGCGAATCCGTCCGGCTCATGCGCGAGCTGTGGTTGGGCGACCGCGTCGACTTCGATGGCGAGTACTACAAGACCAAGGGCGCGTCGATCTACGACGTCCCCGAGGGCGGCATCCCGATCTACATCGCCGCCGGCGGGCCCCAGGTGGCCAAGTACGCCGGCCGCGCGGGTGACGGGTTCATCTGCACCTCCGGCAAGGGCGAGGAGCTGTACAAGGACAAGCTCATCCCCGCGGTGAAGGAAGGCGAGGAGGCCGCCGGAAAGGCCCCCGATGCCGTCGACCGGATGATCGAGATCAAGATCTCCTACGACACCGATCCCGAGCTGGCGCTGGAGAACACCCGCTTCTGGGCGCCGCTGTCGCTGACCGCCGAGCAGAAGACCAACATCCACGACCCGCTGGAGATGGAGAAGGCCGCCGACGAACTGCCCATCGAGCAGGTCGCCAAGCGCTGGATCGTGGCGTCGGATCCCGACGAGGCCGTCGCCAAGGTCAAGGACTACGTCGACTACGGCCTCAACCACCTTGTCTTCCACGCCCCTGGCCACGACCAGCGTCGCTTCCTGGAGCTCTTCCAGCGCGACCTGGAGCCGCGGCTGCGCAAGCTCGGCTGATTTGGCAGGCTGGCACTCGTGACCCCAACGAGTGTTTCGGCCATTTACGTCGCTTCGCCGGAAGGGGACACCGGAAAGTCGACGATCGCGCTGGGCATTCTGCATCGCCTCGCCGCGACCGTCGCCAAGGTGGGGGTGTTCCGCCCAATCACCCGCATGGGCGAGGATCGCGACTACATCCTCGACCTGCTCATCGCGCACACCACGGCCGGCCTGAGCTACGACGAGTGCGTCGGCGTCGGGTATCAGCAGCTGCACGACGATCCCGACTCGGCGCTGTCGGAGATCGTCGACCGCTATCACCAGGTGGCCGAACGCTGTGATGCCGTCCTGATCGTCGGCAGCGACTACACCGACGTCGCATCGCCCAGCGAGTTGTCGGTCAACGCACGCATCGCCGTCAACCTTGGCGCGCCGATCGTGCTGGCCGTGCGCGCGGCCGATCGCACCCCGGAGGACGTCGCCCACGTCGTCGAGTTGTGTCTGGCCGAGATCGCAGGCCAGCACGCCCACACCGCCGCAGTGGTGGCCAACCGGTGCGATCCGGCCGAGCTGACCGCGGTCGCCGAGGCGCTCAAGCGCGTCGCCCCGAAGAGCTACGTCCTGCCGGAGGAGCCGCTCCTGGTGGCGCCGTCGGTCACCGAGCTGACGGGTGCCGTGCAGGGTGCGGTGATGAGCGGTGACGAGGACCTGCTGCATCGCGAGGCGCTCAGCGTCCTCGTCGCGGGGATGACGGCCGAGCACGTGCTGGAGCGGCTGCGTGAGGGCATGGCGGTCATCACGCCGGGTGACCGCTCCGACGTGGTGCTGGCCGTCGCGAGTGCGCATGCGGCAGAAGGGTTTCCGTCCCTGTCGTGCATGATCCTCAACGGCGGCCTGCCGCTGCACCCGTCGATCGCGGCGCTGGTGTCCGGCCTCGGATTGCGGCTGCCCGTCGTCACCACCGAGCTCGGAACCTACGACACGGCACGCGCCGTGGCGTCGGCTCGGGGTCGCGTGACGGCCGGTTCGCATCGCAAGATCGACACGGCGCTGACGTTGATGGAAACCTACGTCGACACCGCGGATCTGCTTGCTCAGCTGTCGATTTCGGTGCCGTCGGTCGTGACGCCACAGATGTTCACCTACCAGCTGCAGGACCGGGCGCGTTCGGATCGCAAGCGGATCGTGCTGCCGGAGGGCGACGACGACCGCATCCTCAAGGCCGCGGGCCGGCTGTTGCAGCGGTCGGTGGCCGACCTGACGATCCTCGGCGAGGAGTCCGCGATCCGCGCCCGCGCAGCCGAACTCGGCGTCGACCTCTCGGCGGCCACGGTGGTCGACCCGCAGACCAGCGAGCTGTGTGACACGTTCGCCGAGCAGTACGCCGAATTGCGCAAGCGCAAGGGCGTCACGGTGGAGCAGGCGCGTGAGGTCATCCACGACGTGTCGTACTTCGGCACGATGCTGGTGCACAACGACATGGTGGACGGCATGGTCTCCGGGGCGAAACACACCACCGCGCACACGGTTCGGCCCGCATTCGAGATCATCAAGACCCTCCCGGACGTGTCGACGGTGTCCAGCATCTTCCTGATGTGCCTCGCCGACGAGGTGCTGGCCTACGGTGACTGTGCGATCGTGCCCGACCCCACGGCCGAGCAGCTCGCCGACATCGCGATCTCGTCGGCGCGCACCGCCGCGCAGTTCGGCATCGAGCCCCGGGTGGCGATGCTGTCCTACTCGACGGGCACGTCGGGCACGGGTGCCGACGTCGACAAGGTAAGGACGGCAACTGAATTGGTGCGATCCCGCGAACCCGATCTGTTGGTGGAGGGTCCCATCCAGTACGACGCCGCGGTGGAGCCGTCGGTGGCGGCCACCAAGATGCCCGACTCCAAGGTGGCGGGCCGGGCGACGGTGCTGATCTTCCCTGACCTCAACACGGGCAACAACACCTACAAGGCGGTGCAACGCAGCGCGGGTGCGATCGCCATCGGGCCGGTACTGCAGGGGCTCAACAAACCGGTCAACGATCTGTCGCGGGGCGCGCTCGTCGAGGACATCGTCAACACCGTGGCGATCACCGCGATCCAGGCGCAGGGCAAGTGAGCGCCGCGCGCACCGTGCTGGTGCTGAACTGTGGGTCGTCGTCGTTGAAATATGCGGTCGTCGAACCGGATTCGGGACGTCAGCTCGCCGACGGGATCGTCGAGCGAATCGGCGCCGGACCGATCGCCGATCACGAGGCCGCCCTACGGGCGGCGTTCGACGAGCTGTCCGAGGCCGGGCTGGACTTGGATTCGTTGGGGTTGGTGGCGGTCGGTCACCGCGTCGTGCACGGCGGGCCGGACCTGTACCGGCCGACGGTCGTCGACGACGGGCTGATCGCCACGCTGGAGACCCTCGCGCCGTTGGCTCCGCTGCACAACCCGCCGGCGATCGTCGGCATTCGGGTGGCCCGCAAGGTGCTGCCGGACCTGCCGCACGTGGCGGTGTTCGACACGGCGTACTTCCATGACCTGCCTGCCGCGGCCGCGCATTACGCCATTCCTCGAGACGTGGCCTCGCAGTGGCACATTCGGCGGTACGGGTTCCACGGCACGTCGCACCAGTACGTCAGCGAGCAGGCGGCGGTGTTCCTCGGCGTTCCGTTGGAATCGCTCAACCAGATCGTGCTGCACCTTGGCAACGGCGCGTCCGCGTCGGCGATCGTCGGCGGCCGGCCGCAGGACACGTCGATGGGTATGACGCCAATGGAAGGGCTGGTGATGGGCACCCGGTCCGGCGACCTGGATCCCGGCGTCATCATGTACCTGAACCGGACCGCGGGCATGAGTATGGCCGACATCGAGACGATGCTCAACCGGCGCTCGGGTGTCCTCGGTCTCGGTGGGGAGATCGACTTCCGGCAGCTGCACCGTCTCATCGAGGCCGGCGACGCAGATGCCCAATTGGCTTACGAGGTGTACATTCACCGGCTGCGCAAGTACATCGGTTCCTACCTGGCGCTGCTCGGCAACACCGACGTCATCACGTTCACCGCCGGGGTCGGAGAGAACGACGCCGCGGTCCGCCGGGATGCGCTCAGCGGTCTCGCGCCGCTCGGCATCGAACTCGACGAGCACCTCAACGACAGCCCGGCGCGCTCGCCCCGGCGGATCTCGTTCGAGACGTCACCCACGACGGTCCTCGTCATCCCCACCGACGAGGAATTGGCCATCGCGAGGGCCTGCGCCGGCGTGGTTGACAGCTAGCGGGTGCATACTGTCGTCAGCGGGTGGATTAGATCCTGGTTGAGTCTTGAGGATTCCTCGTCAGGTGTGTTCGGTGCCAACCCCCTGCGTTAAGAAGCAGCGTTCTGGCCGTCCGCACCGACACTGCCCACGCGTTGGTGGGCAGTGAGGAAGATCTTGTCGAAGGTGGCTCGCTGCGGCAGTTGACCGTCGTTGGTGACCGCGAGGAACTCCTCGGCCAGCTGTTCGGCGAGCAGACGCAGCTTGACGTTCGTCTCCTGGGACTGCCACTTGAGTAGGCCGAAGGCCTTGTCGGCGTCGATGCCGTAGATCAGCATCAGCATGCCCTTCGTGGCGTCGATGACCGCTCGTCCTTCGATGACGGTGGCCACCTTGTCGGTGATCGTCCGTTCCCGTGTGCGGGCAGAGTCCTCGAGCGCCAGCGGGGTCGGCGTGACGTCGACGTAGACGCCGGAGGTGCCGATCACGACGCCGTCGTCGTCGACGATCTCCTGCCCGGCCACGACGACGTCGCGAGTCCGGCCTCGAGCGTCGACGATGCGGTGCCGAGTGCTGACGGCCTGATGGGTGCGTCGCACGGTTTCGAGGTGAGCCGTCATCGCGGCAAGGTCGTCGGGATGCTTGTGCGACATGATCAGTTCCGTGGTCGGCATCACGGTTCCGGGCTCGTAGCCGTGGATCCGTTCGGTCTCGGGTGACCATTCCCAACGCTCGTCGGCGAAGTAGAACTTGAACCATCCGGCCAGTAGCGGCTCGGGATCGATTGTCTCGGCCATGACCGCAGACTAGCTGTACGTCAACTGTCAGCGCGCGCTAACTGACGCAGCCGTCATTGTGCCGTAAGTAGTCAACGTTCAGGTCGCGTTCGCGTTGGATGCGGTTGGCGCGGTCTTGGGCGCGGGTGGTCTTGCGGCGGGGCATGGTCAGCCCGGCGGTGTGTGCCCTGGGGACCTTTGAGGCGACCACTGTTGCGGTGGGCTCGCTCAGTTCGGGGAAGAGCAGGCGGCTGCCCGGTGTGGTGGTGTGCGCGCGCCCGTCGGGTGCGGTCCACACGATGGTGCCGTCGTCGAGTTGCTCGTCCCGCCAACCGCTTTCGCCGCCCCAGAACGTTTTCAAGAGATGATGTCGACGGCATAGACATTTCAGGTTGGACGCCGCGGTCGGCCCGGACGGCCACGGAATCGTATGATCCACGTCGCAATTCGTGGCGGGCACTTTGCAGCCGGGGAAGCGGCACGTCATGTCGCGGCAGCGGACGAAGTCGGCGAGCTTCTTCGAGGGCCGGTAGCGGGGTTCTGGTGGGGCTTGGCCGGGGTGGACGATCCGGGTGATGGTGGCCCC
>VIFX01000150.1:0-433 GCA_006864685.1 Mycolicibacterium hodleri
CCCTCGCCGCCTTCGACGGTGGGCAGCTCCTCGCCGGCCGCTGGAATCTGGGCGCGCTCTACCTGCTGCCCGAGCTGCGCGGCGCCGGTCTCGAATCGTTCTGGTCGGACCGCGAGCGGCTTCGGTTGCACTACCTCGCGTTGAGTCAGGCCGTCATCGATCAGACCGGGGTCCATCAGGCCGCGGCGGATCTGCCATTTCGACTGGTCGAATCGCTGGTGAACATGTGGTCGGTGCCTCCGGGCCCCGACCGCGACGAACTGCCGGTCCACGTGGCCGATGCGTGCCTCCGCGTGCTCGGTGTCGACGATGCCGAGACCCCCGCGCTGCGGCAACGCACCGAATCGGAGATCAGCCGCTACACCCGCGTGGCATCCGACGAGACACTGCTCAGGTAGGTCGGCCAGTCGCCGTGGTGGGTGATGTCCTCACC
>VIFX01000151.1:0-430 GCA_006864685.1 Mycolicibacterium hodleri
CCCAAACGTTTAGGCCCCCATACGGCCGAGACCGGCGCAGCTCCAACAACGCCGCCTCCACCGCCGCAGGCATCTGCTGCGGACACGACGTCGGCCGATGCGACCGATCCACCAACCCCTCAAGGCCCTCGACCTCACATCGCGCCAACCACGAATGCAGCGTCTGGCGCGACACCCCCACCAGCTGTGCGACCCGCGACACCGACAAACCGTCACTGATCACGGCCTGATACCTCTGCTCGGCCACACTCATCTCCCTCATCAAGGGAGTGTCAAGGATCAGCCGAAGCCACTGTCGCCGATCAGCCGAAGGCGAAATGTCAGCCCATATCCGACCAAAGACAGCCTCTGACGTAGGACGACTGGGACTTGAACCCAGGACCAACGGATTTACGATCAGCCCTTCTTGGAAGGCCCGAGAGATCCCGAT
>VIFX01000152.1:0-430 GCA_006864685.1 Mycolicibacterium hodleri
GCTCAGAGATTTGCTCAGCGACACCGTCGCGGCGAACGTGGGCACCTGGTTGTCCGTCATCCGCTACTCGATTCCGATCGACCACGTCGAAGCGCCGACGGCTGCCCTGGAACACGCGCGTCGGATGGCGCAACGTGAGATCCCCGTCAACGCGCTTCTACGCGCCTACAGGCTCGGGCATCAACACGGGCTCAATCTCATCATCGCCGGTTTGCGAAGCGCGGACCTGCCCCCCGAACAGAAACTGGCGCTCATCGAGCAGATCACCAGTGTGTCGTTCCGCTACATCGACTGGATGTCCGAACAGGTGCTGGAGACCTACCAGGTCGAGCGCGCGCACTGGGACGACAACCGGCGGAGTCTGCGTGAACAAGCCATCCGCGACATCCTGGACGGACGCGACGTCGACGTGACCGAGACGTCCTACGCC
>VIFX01000153.1:0-426 GCA_006864685.1 Mycolicibacterium hodleri
CGCCGTTGCTGCGCACGTGGTCCGGGTCCGCCGTGACCTCGAACAAACGGCTCGGTGAATTTGCGCTGGCCTTCGACGCCGGTACCTGGGTGTGGGGTCCCCGCGTGTTCGCCAGGGCCGACGCACCGAGTCCGATTGGCACCGCACCGGCGACGGGAATGGAGCCGTTCTGCGGGCACTACCGCTCGTATTCGCCGTGGTTCACCAACTTCAGGGTGCTGCTGCGGCGCGGCCGACTCCTCCTCGTCGCCCCGGGTGGCGTGGAGGCACCAGCCGACGAGGCGGAATTGGTGCCCCTCGGTGGGTCCACGTTCAGGATCGGCGCCGACCCACGCCTGCCCGAGCGCATCGTCTTCGGTCCGCTCGTGGGGGCGGTGGCACCGTGGGCGGATCGCGATGGCTGTCGTTACTCCCGCGCCTTCACCC
>VIFX01000154.1:0-425 GCA_006864685.1 Mycolicibacterium hodleri
AGCGGATACGGCGCGACGCCGTGACCGAGGTCGTGGTACGCCGCGGACTGCAACGCCAACAACCCGACCTGCGGCCCGTTTCCGTGAGCCACGACGATCTCGTTACCGGGCGTCACCGCGGCGATGCACTCGGCAGCCACCCGGATGTTGGCCCGTTGGTTCTCCGCGGTCATCGGCTGCCCGCGCTGCAGTAAGGCGTTGCCGCCCAGCGCGATGACGATCCGCATGCTCAGCTGAGCGCGGCCACGAGGACCGCCTTGATGGTGTGCATCCGGTTCTCCGCCTGTTCGAAAGCGATGTTCGCAGGGCTCTCGAAGACGTCGTCGGTCACCTCGACGCCGTTGGCCAAGAACGGGTATTGCGCCGCGATCCGCGCACCCACCGTGGTCTCCGAATTGTGAAGTGCGGGCAGGCAGTGCATGAAC
>VIFX01000155.1:0-425 GCA_006864685.1 Mycolicibacterium hodleri
GTCCAGTGTAGGCTGCAAGAAGAGAAGTCACGATTGAACAAATCTTGCCGCCGTCATTTAAATGACGACCTGCCGATTGAATAAAGAAATAGGCAATTTTTGAGTTGATATCGCTCATGCTATCAAACTCTTGTTCTGTGGTATCTAAAAAAGATTTCTTTAAAACCTTTCCAACTGTATTAATGGCAATATCAATTCCGCCAAAATGCTGCTTAGTGTCTAAGAATAGCTTTTCGATATTATCAATATCCGTTAGGTCTGCCTGAATTAAAACGGCATCTATACCGAATGCTCTTACATCTGCGAGCGTTTGTTCGGCATCTGCTTGAGTTTCAGCGCTATTGTAGTGAATTGCAATTTTTGCGCCTTGTTCTGCAAACCTGCGGCTAATCAGTCCACCTAAGTTTTTTGCGCCGCCTGTAATC
>VIFX01000156.1:0-424 GCA_006864685.1 Mycolicibacterium hodleri
GCATTAAGCAGGCCTATCGAATACGGATGAACGGGCTGATAAAAGACATCGCGCGCCTTACCGTATTCCATGGTACGCCCGGCATACATTACCAGGACCTTATCGCAAATACCCGCGACCACGCCCAGATCGTGGGTAATCATGATAATGGCGGTATTAAATTCGCGCTTTAGCTCATTAAGCAAGGTCATAATCTGCGCCTGCACGGTAACATCAAGCGCGGTGGTAGGCTCATCGGCAATAAGCAGTTTCGGCCTGCACAACAGCGCCATCGCAATCATCACACGTTGACGCATTCCGCCGGAAAATTCGTGCGGGTACATTTTCATCCGTTTGCGCGCTTCCGGCATTTTTACGGCATCCAGCATTCTGACGGACTCTTCAAAAGCTTCCGCTTTGCTCATCCCTTTATGCAGCATCAGGA
>VIFX01000157.1:0-423 GCA_006864685.1 Mycolicibacterium hodleri
GAATTATGAAAATGACTTTGCCGTTTAAACCCCATGTGCTGGCGCTAATTTGCAGTGCCGGGCTTTGTGCCGCCTCTACCGGGCTATATATAAAAAGCCGCACAGTGGAAGCGCCTGTGGAACCGCAATCGACACAACAGACTGCGCCTGACATCACCGCAGTTACGCTTCCTGCAACGGTTTCCGCACCGCCCGTAACGCCCGCCGTCGTCAAATCCGCATTCAGCACTGCACAAATCGATCAATGGGTTGCGCCTGTCGCGCTGTACCCCGATTCTCTGCTTTCACAAGTGTTAATGGCATCAACCTATCCGGCAAACGTTGCTCAAGCAGTGCAATGGTCGCACGATAATCCACTTAAACAAGGCGATGCTGCTATTCAGGCGGTATCTGACCAGCCGTGGGACGCCAGCGTTAAATCAC
>VIFX01000158.1:0-423 GCA_006864685.1 Mycolicibacterium hodleri
GGCATGGAGATCAGCGGTAAATCGGATCTGGTCAATGACGGTAAAACGATCAATAGCCAACTGGATTACTCGCTAAACAGCCTGAAGGTACAGAATCAGGATCTGGGCAGCGGCAAGCTGACTTTAAAAGTCGGCCAGATTGATGGTGAAGCCTGGCATCAGTTTAGCCAGCAATATAACGCGCAAACTCAGGCGCTGCTGGCACAGCCAGAAATTGCCAACAACCCCGAACTTTATCAGGAGAAAGTGACGGAAGCCTTCTTTAGCGCCCTGCCGCTGATGCTGAAAGGCGATCCGGTGATTACTATCGCGCCGCTAAGCTGGAAAAACAGTCATGGTGAAAGTGCCCTGAATCTGTCGCTGTTCCTGAAAGATCCGGCAACGACTAAAGAAGCGCCGCAAACGCTGGCGCAGGAAGTAGAT
>VIFX01000159.1:0-423 GCA_006864685.1 Mycolicibacterium hodleri
CCACACCGCGGCACCAAGGCATGTCGATCGTGCTCGTCGAACCCGGGCCGGGACTCACGGTGTCGCGGGACTTGCCGAAGTTGGGTTACAAGGGCGTCGAATCCTGCGAGCTGTCGTTCGACAACCTCCGGGTGCCGGTCTCGGCGATCCTGGGCGGAGCCATGGGTCAAGGCTTTTCGCAGATGATGAAGGGACTTGAAACGGGTCGCATCCAAGTGGCCGCGCGGGCGCTGGGCGTGGCGACGGCGGCACTCGAGGACTCGCTGGCCTACGCTCAGCAACGGGAAAGCTTTGGCCGACCGATCTGGCAGCATCAGGCGGTCGGCAATTACCTGGCCGACATGGCGACCAAGCTCACAGCGGCCCGTCAGCTGACCCGCTATGCCGCCGAGCGGTACGACAGCGGCCAACGCTGCGATATGG
>VIFX01000015.1:0-137499 GCA_006864685.1 Mycolicibacterium hodleri
TATAAGAGACAGTTCGTTCCGTTCGGCGGGCCCCCACCTCCTGCGCCCGCGCCGCCTCCGCCCGTGCTGCCGCCGCCAACCGGGCCGATGCCCGGTCCGACCAGCTGACGGCTGCGCATACACTCGCGGGTGATGTCCCAGCAATCACCCCATGACTCCGACGCCCTCGAATCGGCCGTCCGCTCGGCGCTGTCCAAGGTCGTCGACCCCGAACTTCGCAAGCCGATCACCGAGGTCGGCATGGTCAAGGCCGTCTCAGTCGACGGCGCCGACGCCAGCGTTCACGTCGAGATCTACCTGACGACGTCGGCCTGTCCGAAGAAGACCGAGATCACCGAGCGCGTCAAACAGGCCGTCGTCGACGTGCCAGGCACCGGCGCGGTCAAGGTGACGCTCGACGTGATGAACGACGAGCAGCGCACCGAACTGCGCAAGCTGCTGCGGGGCGACTCCAGGGAACCGGTGATCCCCTTTGCCCAACCCGGCTCCCTGACGCGCGTCTACGCGGTGGCCTCCGGCAAGGGCGGCGTCGGCAAGTCGAGCGTGACGGTGAACCTCGCGGCGGCACTGGCGGCCCGCGGGCTGTCGGTCGGCGTGCTCGACGCCGACATCTACGGCCATTCGGTGCCGCGCATGATGGGCACCGAAGACCGACCCACGCAGGTCGAGTCGATGATCCTGCCGCCGATCGCCCATGACGTGAAGGTCATCTCGATCGCCATGTTCACCCAGGGCAACACGCCCGTGGTGTGGCGCGGACCGATGTTGCACCGGGCCCTTCAGCAGTTCCTGGCCGACGTCTACTGGGGCGATCTCGACGTCCTGCTGCTCGACCTTCCGCCCGGCACCGGTGACATCGCCATCTCGGTGTCCCAGCTGATCCCCGGCGCGGAGATCCTGGTGGTGACGACGCCTCAGCTGGCGGCCGCCGAGGTCGCAGAGCGGGCCGGCGCCATCGCGCTGCAGACCCGCCAGCGCATCGTCGGCGTGGTGGAGAACATGTCCGGCCTGACGCTGCCCGACGGCACCGTGATGAACCTCTTCGGCGAGGGTGGCGGCCAGAAGGTGGCCGAAAGCCTCACCCGATCGGTCGGTGCCGACGTGCCGCTCCTCGGCCAGGTGCCCCTCGATCAGGCGTTGATGGAGGCGGGCGACGCAGGCGTGCCGCTGGTGCTCAGTGCGCCGGATTCCGCGGCGGCCAAGGCGTTGCGCTCCATCGCCGACGCACTGACCACGCGCAAGCGCAGCCTTGCGGGTGTGTCGCTCGGGTTGAACCCGGTTGGCCGCTAGGTCGCGTCGCTGTCGAACGGCGTGACCCCTGGGGTCCGCGGTTCGGGCGTCGGTGCCGGTGTTTGAGGCTGCGGCTGATTGTCCGACACCGGCTTGACCGGCTTGTCGAAGTTGCCGGTCAGGAACGAGTCGTCGCCGTCGAGCAGGTGCTTCGTCAGGGCCGCGCGTGGCGTCATACCGCGAAGCTTCTGCAGCTCGCTCAGCGGTTGGCGCAGGTCCTCGAACTCGGGCCCCAGATCCTCCCGCAGCTGACTGGTCGCTCCGCTGAGGTACTCGCGCGCCTGACGGACGGCGCCGGTGGTCCAGCGGATGGCGCCTGGGAGCCGTTCCGGTCCGAGGATTACCAGCCCGGCCACGACGAGCACCAGCATCTCGCCCCAGCCGACGTTCCCGAACACGCTTACGCCGCGGGGTTGTCTGAGCCGGGGGTCACCGTCAACGTGACGGGCCGCCCGTCCCGAAGGACCTCGATGGGCGCGTCCTGACCGATCTTGAGCTGGCGCACGGCGACGACCATCTCGTCGGCGTCGGCGACCGCGCGGGTGCCCACCTTGACGACGACGTCGTTCTCCTTGATGCCGGCGCGGTCCGCGGGCCCGCCTCCGACGACGTTCTTGACCAACGCGCCGGATCCGACGTCGTTGCTCACCGACACGGCGTTGAGGCCGAGGGTCGGGTGCGACATCTTGCCGTCCTTGATCAGGCCTTCGACGACTTCCTTGACTTCGTTGACTGGGATGGCGAAGCCGAGACCACTCGCGCTGTCCGACAACGACTTTCCGGCCGTGTTGATGCCGATGATCTCGGAGTTCATGTTGATCAGCGGGCCACCGGAGTTGCCGTGGTTGATCGACGCGTCGGTCTGCACGCCGTCGATGACGGTGTCGGTGTCCGAGCCGTCGCCCGACAGCGGGACGGGGCGGTGCAGTGCGCTGATGATGCCGTGGGTGACGGTGCTCCGCAGTCCCAGCGGGGCGCCTGCCGCGATGACCTCTTCGCCGACCCGCAGCTTCTCGGAGTCACCGAAGCGGGCGACGACGAGGTTGTCGACGTTGTCGACCTTCAGGACGGCGAGATCGGTCTTCTGGTCGCGGCCGACCAGGTTGGCGGGCACTTCGTGGCCGTCGTTGAACACCACCGAGATCTTGTACTCGGCCGGATTCTTCGCCGCGTCGGAGATCACGTGGTTGTTGGTGACGATGTAACCGCGGCCGTCGACGACGACGCCGGAACCCTGCGATCCCTCACCCTTGCTGGTGGCCTCGATCGTCACGACCGAATCGGCAACGTTCGACGCGACCTGGGCGAACCTGCTGGTCGGCTCCTGCTCGTCGGTCGCGCCGGTCTGCAGCGTCACCTTCGACGTGGTGAACGCGGGGACGATCTCGGCGGTCTTGTTGCCGATCACACCGCCGATGCCTCCGATGACGAGGGCGACGATCACGATGGCACCCAACGCCACCCACGACACGCGGCCGCCGAAGAAGACGTCACGCACGCCCAACTTGCCCATCGGGGCCGTGTCGACCGCGGCAGGCGCGGGGGCCGGTTGCGCTGGCACGCCGAGCGACGGGGCGGCCGACGGGTCACGCCACGGATCCGGCGGGACGTCGGGAGCGTCGCGGTCGTGCTCGGCCTGAAGCGCGCCCGCGTCGGCGGGGTGGCGCTGTAGGGGGTCCGTCACGCCGTCGGGCCGGCCGAAGGCGTCGGCGAGCACGGGGTCGGGCGCTTGGTCCCGCGGCGTGTAGTCACCCTGGTCGCGGTACTTGTCCGCGGCGAGGAACGAACCGTTGAAGCCGTCGGGTCGGCCGAATGCGCGGCTTTGCGCCGGGTCGACCGGCGGGCGCGACACCGGTTTCGGTTCCATACGGGGACGATTTCCAAACTGGTCCTGGTTGGTCACCCGTGTTCACTCTCCGTTGGAGCGTCCGCCTTCATCGGCGCACGCCTCTACCCTTGGCCAACATTTACCCTACCGGCGCTTGCGGCGGGACCGCGTCTCGCCAGCGGCGAATTGGGCCGCGACGTCGTCGACTGGCGGCTGCAGCGGCGCGTGGCGGGGAATCTCCGACAACGCGCCGAGCAACGACGACGGAATCCTGATCGGGCAGGAGTCGCGCAGCGCCGTCCGGGCTTGGCCCTGAGCGTCGACTTCTGCCGAGCACTGCGGGCACATCGACATGTGATGCGCGGCTCGGAGGTGGGCGCTCATCCGCAGCTCACCGTCGACGAACGCGGCGATGGCCTCGGTCGAGAGGTGCTCGGTCGAGCCGAACCTCCTGGGCCCTACCGGCTGATCACTCTGCGAGGCGAACTGAGTGGGCAGCCACGAAAATGCACGACGGAACACGTGTCCCGGGTCCACCATTGACTGCTCCTCTCTGAACCACGTCAACCCAACACAATCGAATGTAGCGCGGTGCGGCGGATTGATCACGCACGAGACGGCACCGACGGTCAGGCGGAGCGCGCGGCGCCCTCTGCGTAGGCGTCGGGGTGGCTAGCCAGGTAGTCGCGCAGCGCCTGCCTGCCTCGGTGAATGCGGCTCCGCACGGTGCCGAGCTTCACGCCGAGGGTGGCGCCGATCTCCTCGTAGGACAAACCTTCGATGTCACACAGGACGACCGCGGCACGGAATTCCGGCGCAAGCGAGTCCAGTGCCGCCTGCAAGTCGGGCCCCAACCGGGAGTCGTGGTAGATCTCCTCGGGGTTCGGCTCGTCAGCGGGCACGCGGTCGTAGTCCTCGGGCAGCGCCTCCATGCGGATGCGGCTGCGGCGACGGACCATGTCGAGGAACAGGTTGGTGGTGATGCGGTGCAACCAGCCCTCGAACGTCCCCGGTTGGTAGTTCTGCACCGAGCGGAAGACGCGGATGAACGTCTCCTGGGTCAGGTCCTCGGCGTCGTGCTGGCTGCCCGACAACCGATATGCCAGGCGGTACACCCGGTCGGCGTGCTGCCGGACCAGTTCGTCCCACGACGGCATCGTCGTCTTGTCGCCGGTGGCGTCGAACACCGCGGTGCCCGACATCTCCTCGGCGGGCTGCACCCAGTCGCCGTTGCCGGCCTGATCGAAGTGGGCCATGAATACGGGGGACGTGCTCGTGGTGGTCGTCGGATCCTCCAGATCATTCGTGCGGATACCGGGTGTGGTTCCCGGACCTGCACCCGCGGAAACCGCCTTGCGGCCGTCAGTATTCCCGGGGCCCCAGCTTCCGCCGTTTTCCATGCGCTTACCGTTCCCGACCCCGTTGAGCTCCGCATATGAGCAAACTGAGCTTTCCCTGAGAATGTCGATCATCCACCCTGCGAACTGCGGAAACAACGGATTTCTCGGGCAATCCCATGTTCCCGTGCGGGCGTGTCGGGGTGTCGCCCACTCCGCCTTCGCTCTACGCTGCGGGCATGACCAGCAGCGACGGTTCGACGGGTCAGCCCGAGGGCGGCGAACAGCGGCCGAGCCGGGCCGACGCCATCGTCGCCCATGCCGAGAACTCCATTTCCGAGGACGCGTTGACGGCTGCGGCCAGGGAACGCGCCGACGACAGCGGTGCGGGTGCCGTGACACCCGCCGTCGGTGCGTTGCTGAGCGTGTTGGCCAAGGTCGCCAAGGCCAAGGCCGTCGTCGAGGTCGGGACCGGCGTCGGCGTCAGCGGCCTGTGGCTGTTGTCCGGGATGCGTGACGACGGCGTGCTGACCACGATCGACGTCGAGCCGGAACACCAGCGGCTCGCCAAGCAGGCGTTCGTCGAGGCAGGCATCGGACCGTCGCGAACCAGGCTTATCAGCGGCCGTGCGCAAGAGGTCCTGACCAAGCTGGCCGACGAGTCCTACGACCTGGTGTTCATCGACGCCGATCCTGCCGACCAGCCGCAGTTCGTGGTCGAGGGGGTGCGACTGCTGCGCTCCGGCGGTGTGATCGTCATTCATCGCGCCGCCCTCGGTGGCCGGGCCGGCGATGCCAGCGCCAGCGACCGGGACGTCACCGCAGTTCGCGAGGCAGCCCGGCTGATCGCCGAGGACGAGCGGCTGACGCCCGTTCTGGTGCCGCTCGGTGACGGGCTGCTAGCCGCCGCGCGCGACTAGCCCTTCCCTTATTTCGCCCCCTTTGCGCTAGCCCCTTGACACTCGACTGAACACACGTTTAGCGTACTAAACATGCGTTCAGTCGACGATCTGACGGCCACCGCCCGCATCCGTGATGCGGCGATCGAGCAGTTCGGGGAGCACGGCTTCGACGTGGGCCTGCGGGTCATCGCCAAGGCCGCCGGGGTCAGCGCGGCCCTGGTAATCCACCACTTCGGCTCCAAGGACGGCCTGCGCAAGGCGTGCGACGACTTCGTCGCCGAGTCGGTCCGCGCCTCCAAGAGCGAGACCATCCAGTCGACGGACCCCGCGTCGTGGCTGGCCCAGTTGGCGGACATCGAATCCTTCGCCCCCCTGATGGCCTACCTGGTCCGCAGTATGCAGTCCGGCGGCGAACTGGCAAAGATGCTGTGGCGCAACATGATCGACAACGTCGAGCAATACATGGACGAAGGCGTACGCGCCGGGACCGTCAAGGCGAGTCGTGACCCCAAGGCGCGCGCCAAGTTCCTCGCCATGGCCGGCGGCGGCAGCTTCCTTCTCTACCTGCAGATGCACGACAACCCCGGCGACATGCGCGCCGTGCTGCACGACTACGCCCAGGACATGGTGCTGCCCGCCCTTGAGGTCTACACCCACGGCCTGATGACCGATTCCACGATGTACGACGCCATCCTCGCGTCGACGGAGAAGGAGTAATCGATGACAACCGGCAATGGCTCCGCCGCCGTCGAAATCCGCGGCCTGACCAAGAACTTCGGCGCGGTGCGCGCACTCGACGGGCTCGACCTCGAGGTCTCCGAAGGCGAGGTGCACGGGTTCCTCGGCCCCAACGGCGCAGGCAAGTCGACGACCATTCGGGTCCTGCTCGGGCTGGCACGCGCCGACTCCGGCACCGCGCGTCTGCTCGGCGGGGATCCGTGGACCGACGCGGTCGCGCTCCATCGTCAGATCGCCTACGTACCAGGCGACGTGACCCTGTGGCCCACGCTGACCGGTGGTGAGACGATCGATCTGCTGGCCCGGATGCGTGGCGGCATCGACGAGCGCAGGCGAACCGAGTTGGTCGAACGCTTCGGCCTCGACCCGTCGAAGAAGGCCCGCACGTACTCGAAGGGCAACCGACAGAAGGTGTCACTCGTCTCCGCGTTTGCGTCGAACGCCAGACTGCTCCTGCTCGACGAGCCGAGCAGCGGTCTGGACCCGTTGATGGAGAACGTCTTTCAGCAGTGCGTTGCCGAAGCTCGCGAGCGCGGCGCCACGGTGTTGCTGTCCAGTCACATCCTTGCCGAGACCGAAGCACTGTGCCAGCGAGTCACCATCATTCGCGCCGGCCGAACCGTCGAGAGCGGCACGCTGGAGTCGATGCGACACCTGTCCCGGACGTCGATCAAGGCCGAAATGATCGGCGACCCAGGCGACATCGGCCGCATCCCCGGCGTCGAGGACGTCGCGATGGACGGCCACACCCTCAGCGCGCAGGTGGACAGCGCCAGCCTCGGCGAGGTCATCAAGATGCTCGGCAATGCCGGAGTGCGCAGCTTGGTCAGCCAACCGCCGACGTTGGAGGATCTGTTCCTGCGCCACTACGACGTCGGCGAACCCGAGCGGGTGACGGCATGACGGTCCTGGAGCGCCCCCGCCACCCTGCCCATCAGGCGCCGTCACGTGGCTCCAACTTCTCGGGAACCGTTGGGCTGCTTCGTCTCTATCTTCGGCGCGACCGCATCGCCCTGCCCGCGTGGGTGCTGCTGCTGTCGATTCCGCTCGGCGCGGTGTACGTCGGCGGGGTCGAGGCCGTCTATCCGACGGCGGCAGATCGCGCGTCACTGGCCGCGTCCATCATGGCCAGCCCGGCTCAGCGCGCGCTGTACGGAAACGTCTACGGCGACAGCCTTGGCGCCACCGGCATCTGGAAGGCCGGGATGTTCCACGTGCTGATCGCCGTGGCGGTGATCCTGACCGTCGTTCGGCACACCCGCGCCGAGGAGGAGTCCGGCCGAACCGAACTCGTCGACTCGACGGCCGTCGGACGCTACGCAAGCCTGACCGCCGCGCTCCTGGTGGCGGGGGGCGGCTCGATCGTCACCGGGATCGTCGGCACCGCAGGCCTCCTCCCGGTGAACGTGCCCGCGGCGGGGTCGGTGGCCTTCGGCCTGGCGCTCGCGGCGACGGGCCTGGTGTTCACCGCCGTGGCAGCCGTCACGGCACAGCTGTCGCCAAGCGCACGATTCGCCCGGGGTGCGGCCTTCGGCGTTCTGGCGACGGCGTTTACCCTGCGAGCGGTCGGCGACGCGGGGTCGCGAGCCGAATTCCTGTCGTGGCTCTCACCTTTGGGATGGTCACTGCAGGTGCGCCCGTACGCAGGCGACAGGGTGTGGATACTGCCGATGCACGTCGCCGTGACCGCCGTCCTGATCGTGGTCGCCTATCGACTGCTGGCCAGACGCGACGTAGGCGCGGGCCTCATCGCCGAGCGCCCCGGCGCGCCCAGGGCGGGATGGGACCTCCGCGGGGTCACGTCGTTGGCATGGCGGCTCAACCGGGCGTCGACGACACTGTGGACCGTCGGACTGTGCCTCTACGGGCTGCTGATCGGAAGCGTGGTCGACGGCGTCGGAGACGAGATCGGTGGCAGCCAGTCGGCCCGCGACGTCGTGGCGCGTCTCGGCGGCAGCGATCAGATCGAACAGGCCTTCATCTCCGTCGGATTCGGGATGCTTGGCATGGTCACGTCGGCGTTCGCGATCTCGTTGACGTTGCGATTGCATCAGGAGGAGTCCAACCAGCGCGCCGAGACGCTGCTGGCGGGCTCGGTGAGCCGGACTCGTTGGCTGGCAAGCCATCTGGTGTTCGCGATCGCGGGAACCGGCGTGGCGATGATGCTCGCCGCACTGGTGGCTGGGCTGACCTACGGCGCCTCCGCAGATGACGTGGCCGGCAAGCTTCCCACCGTTCTCGGTACCGCGGCCGTGCAGCTGCCCGCAGTCTGGCTCCTGGTGGCGATCACGGTCGTCTTGTTCGGCCTGCTCCCCCGGTTCACGCCGGCCGCCTGGGGAGTCTTGACGGCGTTCATCGCGGTGTATTTGCTTGGCTCGCTGTCGAATTCACCGCAGTGGTTGCTGGACCTCGAACCGTTCGCCCACGTTCCGCACGTCGGCGCAGGCACCTTCAGCGCGACGCCCCTGTGGTGGCTCTTGGGCGTCGACGCCGCCTTGATCGCCCTGGGGGCCATCGCCTTTCGACGCAGGGACCTGACGGCATGAAGATCGTCTCGCAGTTCGTCGCGATGTTCGTCCTCAGCGCGGCGTTCTTCGGCCTTGCCCTGTTCCTGCCTGCGGGGACACTGCACTACCGGCAGGCCTGGGTGTACCTCGCGGTGTTCATCGCAACCACGTTGCTGCCCAGTCTCTATCTCGCGGTGAAGCATCCGGCCGCGCTGCGGCGCCGCATGAAGGGCGGCCCCACCGCCGAAACCCGTCCGATCCAACGCGTCGTCATGGTCGCCACCATCGGCGCGGTGGTGGCGCAGTTGGTCGTCAGTGCGCTGGATCACCGCTTCGGCTGGTCGTCGGTGCCGCCGGCCGTGGTGCTACTCGGTGTGGTTCTCGTCGGTGTCGGCCTGCTCGTCGCCCAGTTCGTCGTCATCCAGAACGGCTATGCCGCGGCCACCATCACCGTCGAGGCCGACCAGCCACTGGTCTCCTCCGGCCTCTACGGGCTGGTGCGTCACCCGATGTACTTCGGCGCTCTCGTCATGATGGTCGGCACTCCGCTGGCGCTGGATTCATATTGGGGCCTCGCGCTGTTGATTCCCGCGTTCTTCGTACTGGGCATCAGGATCACCGACGAGGAGAAGATGTTGACCGAGGAACTGGCCGGATACGACGACTACGTCAAGGAGGTGCGCTTCCGGTTGGTGCCGGGATTGTGGTGACGCCGCTTGTCGTCCCAAGCAGAGTCAAGAGGCGCCTACAGGCCCTTGGGGAACCCAATCGGACGAAGTGTCGACTCGAGGTTCTCCCACTGCCAGAGACGCTCGGCATTCCGGGTCGGTTCGCCCGAGCCGTCGAGTCCGACCGCCTTCGCCGCGTACATCGCAGAGTGCGCTGAGTGGTCCGACATGTGTGCGACAGCAGCAGCTTGTCCCGCCGCACGGGCTGCAGCGACGGCTGCCAGCGCACCGGCCTGGGCAGCATCGCGCGCGGCAGCATGGGCCGCGAACGCGGCGGTACGACATGCAATCATCGAAAAATCGCCTTGCACCCATGCACGCAACGATTCGATTGCAGTGCGCGGCCGGTTGTCACCGGGGCGACACTCTTCGAAGATCGGCAACGTCCGCTCGGCACACGTGGCAGCCCAGCGCGCGAGTGCTTTGTGGGTGGCTGGATCAGGTTTCGGCCCTCTCGTTGGGCTTTTGGTCACCGCGCCATGCTGCCATGAACTCGACTCACTTCAGATGGGCGGCAACCGGGCCGACATCTTCGATCGGTCGATGCGGCGGAGTTGAAAACCTCGCCCAATCGCGTGTCGGTGGGGCGGCGTACTATCGAACACATGTTCGACGTAATGGATGAGGCGGCGCTGATCGACCGCATCTCCGTGCTCGAACGCGCCAAGTCCGCCGCAGCCGCCGAACAAGCCGTCCTGACCGCGCAACTCGACACCACCCGCCGGGCCCGGGAAGCCGCTGCCGGCGTGCCGGCCGCGAGGAGAGGTAAGGGGTTGGGCAGTGAGATCGCCCTGGCCCGGCGCGACTCCCCCAACCGCGGCGGCCGCCACCTCGGCTTCGCCCGCGCCCTGGTCCACGAAATGCCCCACACCCTGGCCGCCCTAAAAGCGGGCCGGCTCTCCGAATGGCGAGCCACCCTCATCGTGCGGGAATCAGCCTGCCTCGACGTCGCCGACCGCCGGGTGTTGGACGCCCGGATGTGCGCCGACCAGGCCAGCCTGGACGGCAAGGGCGACAAACGCATCGAGGCCGACGCCAAGGCCATCGCCTACGAACTCGACCCGCACGCCGTCGTCGACCGCGCCGTCCGCGCGGAGTCCGAACGCTCGGTATGGGTGCGCCCCGCCCCCGACAACATGACCTATGTGACCGCACTGCTGCCCATGCCCCAAGGCGTGTCGGTCTACGCCGCCCTGCGCCGAGAAGCCGACACCTGCGGCGACGGCCGCAGTCGCAACCACGTCATGGCCGACACCCTCGTCGAACGCGTCACCGGCCGACCCGCCGACGTCCCGACACCCATCGCCGTCGACCTGGTCATCACCGACGACACCCTCCTCGGCGGGGACCAGGCCGCCGCCCGGGTCCCCGGCTACGGGCCCATCCCCGCGGCGGTGGCGTGCCGGCTGGTCGCCGACGCCGCCGGTGACCCACAGTCCTCGGCGACCCTGCGGCGGCTGTACCGCCACCCCGACTCCGGTGCCCTGATCGCCATGGAATCCCGGGCCCGGGCCTTCCCTAAAGGTCTGACCCGATTCATCGCGGTCCGTGACGACACCTGCCGCACCCCGTACTGCGACGCCCCGATCCGCCACACCGACCACGCCGTCGACCACGCCACCGGCGGACCGACCACCGCGGTCAACGGGCGGGGCACCTGCGCGGGGTGCAACTACGACAAACAAGCCCCCGACTGGAGGGTCAGCAACCACCGCGACCGCGACGGCACCCACACCTGCCAGATCGTCACCCCCACCGGTGCCCGCCACCAGTCCACCGCACCACCGCTACCCGGCCGGCCCGGCAATCGCCGCAGCATCGTCGAAGTCGCCTTCGCCGACGAACTCGCCTGGCACAACGCCGCCTGACGACGCCTCATACTGGTCGGGTGAAGGACAAAGTTTCGGCGAGTGGCCAACCCGGCGCGAACGAAAAGACGTGCATGGGCAGTGGCAAGCCGTGGACGGTCGACATCGCGGGCAAGCCGATCTGCCCTCGCTGTCGTCGCGCGCTGTCGACCGTCGCCGGCAAGGGCAGAACGGTCACCAACACTCCGAAGGTGCCCCGGCACGAACGACCGGGACGCCGCCAGCTCTAGATCCAGATGCCCTTGCCGACGGCCACGACGCCACCGGCACTGATCGCAAAACGCTCGCGATCGCGCTCCAGATCCACCCCGACGTGCTCACCCGGTCCGACGACGACGTTCTTGTCGAGGATCGCGTGGCGCACCACGGCACCACGTCCGATGCGCACGCCGGGCATGATCACGCTGCCCTCGACGATGGCGCCGTCGTTGATCACCACGTTGGACGACAGCACCGAATTGCGCACCGACGCGGCCGAGACGATGCTGCCCGCCCCGACGACCGACTCCTGCGCCGAGCCGCCGTTGACGAACTTCGCCGGCGCCAGGTTCTCCGGTTCGCCACGGATCGGCCACCGCCGGTTGTACAGATTGAAGATCGGGTGCACCGACACCAAGTCCATGTGCGCGTCGTAGAAGGCGTCCAGCGTCCCGACGTCACGCCAGTAGCCGTGGTCGCGCTCCGTCGACCCGGGCACCTCGTTGTCGTTGAAGTCGTAGACCGCGGCCTGACCGTCGCGGACCAGACGCGGGATGATGTCGCCGCCCATGTCGTGATCCGAGTCGTCGTCGTCGGCGTCCGCGCGGATGGCGTCGACGAGCACCTTCGTGGTGAAGATGTAGTTGCCCATCGAGGCGTACGTCATCTCGGGATCATCGGGGGTTCCCGGCGGATCGGCCGGCTTCTCCACGAACGCGCGAATCAGCCCGGACTCGTCCGAATCGATGCAACCGAACGCCGTCGCCTCCGCGCGCGGCACCCGAATGCCTGCGACCGTCGCGCCAGCTCCACTCTCGATGTGGAACTGCAACATCTGCTCGGGATCCATCCGATAGATGTGATCGGCACCGAACACGACGACGTAATCGGGGTCCTCGTCGTAGATCAGGTTGAGCGACTGCAGGATCGCGTCACCCGAACCCGTGTACCACCGCGGGCCGAGCCGCTGCTGCGCCGGGACGGGGGTGATGTACTCACCGGCAAGCCCCGATAATCGCCAGTTCTGCGAAATGTGACGGTCCAGCGAATGCGACTTGTATTGCGTCAGAACGCAGATCTTCAAGTAGCGAGCGTTGACCAGATTCGACAGGACGAAGTCGATGAGCCGATAGGCGCCGCCGAAGGGAACCGCGGGCTTGGCCCGATCCGCGGTCAGCGGGTATAGCCGCTTGCCTTCGCCGCCTGCCAAGACGATACCCAAAACGGTTGGCAGTTCCCTCATGCGTCAAACCTATCGGCCCTTAGGGGTCGCGGCTAGCCATTCACGCTATTCGGACACGATTGGCCAAAGTGTGTCGGATTGTCAGTCAAGACAATTGGGTCCGACTCGCGCACTGCGCCGCGGCGGTGAACTACCGTCGTGCACATGCGAGTGGCGATGATGACACGGGAGTACCCACCGGAGGTCTACGGCGGCGCGGGAGTACACGTCACCGAGCTGGTTGCCCAACTCAAGAAGATGTGCGACGTGGACGTGCACTGCATGGGTGCACCGCGACCGGGTGAGCCGGACGTCCACGTTGCGGCGGCGGACCCCGCCCTCAGCGGTGCGAATCCGGCCCTGACGACGCTGTCGGCCGACCTGGTGATGGTCAACGCCGCGGCCGGTGCGACCGTCGCGCATTCGCACACCTGGTACGCCGGGCTCGCAGGCCATCTCGCGGCGATGCTGTACGGCATCCCCCACGTCCTGACGGCGCACTCCCTGGAACCGATGCGGCCCTGGAAGGCAGAACAACTCGGCGGCGGGTACCGGGTGTCGTCGTGGGTGGAGCGCACGGCGGTCGAGGCGGCCGACGCGGTCATCGCGGTCAGTTCGGGCATGCGCGAGGACGTGCTGGCCACCTACCCCGCCTTGGACCCCAACCGTGTTCACGTCGTGCGCAATGGCATCGACACCGAGAAGTGGTACCCCGACACGGACGCAGCGACGGGCACGCTCGCCCGCATCGGCGTCGACCCGACGCGGCCCATCGTGGCGTTCGTCGGTCGCATCACGCGACAGAAGGGCGTCGCCCACCTGGTCGCCGCCGCACACGGTTTCGCGCCAGAGGTTCAACTGGTGTTGTGTGCCGGTGCGCCGGACACCCCCGAGATCGCCGCAGAGGTGGGCGGCGCGGTGGAGAAGCTTGCCGCCTCACGCGACGGCGTCTTCTGGGTGCAGGAAATGCTGCCGACCGACCAGATCCGCGAAATATTATCCGCGGCAACGGTCTTCGTGTGCCCGTCGGTCTACGAGCCACTGGGCATCGTCAACCTCGAGGCGATGGCGTGTTCGACGGCGGTCGTCGCCTCCGACGTCGGAGGCATTCCCGAGGTCGTCGTCGAGGGCGAGACCGGTCTGTTGGTTCACTACGACCCGGCCGACGCGGAGGGCTTCGAGACCCGCCTTGCCGACGCCGTCAACGCGTTGGTCTTGGATCCCGACCGGGCGGCCCAGTATGGCCGCACCGGCCGGCAGAGGTGTATCGACGAGTTCTCTTGGGAGCGCATCGCCGAGCAGACCCTCGAGATCTACCGGATGGTGTCCAGCTAGCCGAACACCGGTGCGGCAGCTACGCGGTGACGTTCTTCAGTTCGTCGCCGAGTGCTGCGGCTTCATCCGGAGTCAATTCGACGACGAGACGTCCACCACCTTCCAGTGGTACTCGCATCACGATGCCCCGCCCCTCCTTGGTTGCTTCCAGAGGACCGTCGCCGGTCCGGGGCTTCATCGCCGCCATCGAGTGCTCCCTTCCGAATGGTCCGTTCCGCGTCCGCGAAACGGGTCGGGGCCAAGACTGCCCACTCGGCGACAGCACTCGGCACTGAACTGATCTTTCAACCATTGTTCCCTATACCGGCCAGTCGATGTGCAAAGACCCGACTTAGGACGCGACTTAGGCGGTCGCCGAGATGGCTGGAACCCAACACGACGCCAGGTGGTCGTCGACCATTCCGGTCGCCTGCATCAGCGCATATGCCGTCGTAGGGCCGACGAATTTGAAGCCGCGGCGCTTCAGTTCCTTGGCCATCGCGGTGGACTCGGGAGTGACGGCGGGCACCTCGGACATGGCGCCGGGGCGCGGCCGCGGCTCGGGAGCGAACGACCACAGCAGTTCGCTCAGACCGACGTCGAGATCGGCGATCGCCCTTGCGTTGGCGATGGTCGCCTCGATCTTGGCGCGGTTGCGCACGATCCCGGCGTCGGCCATCAACCGCTCGACGTCGCCGTCGCCGAAGCGGGCGATCTCGTCGGCGTCGAAGCGCTGGAAGGCCCGCCGGAAGTTGTCCCGCTTGCGCAGGATGATGAGCCACGACAGGCCGCTCTGGAACGCCTCCAGCGTCATCCGCTCGAACAGTTCACGATCGCCGCGCAGCGGCTGGCCCCATTCGGTGTCGTGGTAGTTGCGGTACAGCACCGAGTCGTCGGTTGCCCAGCGCTCACCGCTGAAATCCGCCCAGCTGCAACGAGTTCGACCGTCGCTCATGGCACGTGCGTCTCGGACTCGGCGGCGGCGTCGGAATCCGGCACGAAGTCGTCGACTCCGTAGGCAGCGCGGAGGGCGGCCACCTGGCCGCGTAGTTGGTCGACTTCCTGGCCGAGCCGGTCCAGCGCCCAATCCACCTCGGCGGCCTTGTAGCCGCGCAGCGTCTGGGTGAACTTCAGGGCCTCGACGTCGGCACCGGTGATCTCCGACGCCGGCAGCATGGTTGCCGTGGTGGCGCGCGGCAGCGGGGGCAACCGCTCCCCGCGCCCGAACAGCACGCTGCCGACGCCGAACAGCACGACGGCGACCAGGATCAGTACGACCAGATACAGCAGGATCAACGTCACGACGTCGATACTGCCTGACCGCTATGACAGAAGGGTCAGCGAGGGCGCAGCGTCGCCATCGGTGGCCGGTCGGCCAGGGACACCGTGGAGGTGCGGGCGGTGTAGTCCTCGCCGTCGGCGAAGAACTGGGTGAGGCCGACGCCGGAGTCCGGCACCCCGCAGCGCGACAGCAGCGTGGCAATCACCTGACGGCTCATCGCGGCCAGCTCGGTCAGCGGCCGGTTGCGGTGGGTGCGGACGCCGAGGTTCACCTGAGCGATCGCATCCAAACCGAGACGGTCGTAGGTGTCGATCAGCAGCCCGATCTCCACGCCGTACGCCGGCGCGAACGGCAGCGCCGTCAACAGTTCGCGGGTGCCCGCGTACTCGCCACCGAGGGGTTGGAGCAAGCAGGTCAGCTCGGGGCGCAGCGCGGCCAGCAGCGGCCGCGCGACCAGCTCGGTGACTCGGCCACCGCCGTTGGCGTCCTCGCTGCCGCTGACCTTGAGCGGTCGACGGTAGAAGCCCTTCACCAGGTGCACGCCGTCGGTGGTCAGCAGCGGGCCGAGCAGCTTAGGCACGAACATCGGGTCCGGGTCGATGAGGTCGGAGTCGACGAAGACGACGAGGTCACCGGTGGTCGCGGCGAGCGATCGCCACAACACCTCCCCCTTGCCGGGCTGCGGAGCGACTTCCGGCAGCGCAGCCTCGCGACTGACCACCCTGGCCCCCGCGGCGACCGCACGGATCTCGGTGTCGTCGGTCGATCCGGAGTCGAGGACCACGATCTCGTCGACGAGCCCGCCGAGCAATGGCGTGATGGTGTCGACCACCGAGGCGACGGTCTCCTCCTCGTTCAACGCGGGCAGCACCACCGAGATGGTCCGGCCGGCCTTGGCCGCTTCGAGCTCGGCGACGGTCCACTGCGGCCTGCGCCACGTGTGATCGGTCAGCCAACGATGTCCCGCGATGGCCTCAACGGCGTCGAGTTCAGGTGTCAAGCTCATGCCAGTCCCCTTACGGTCCGCGTCGGTGGACGCACGCCCTGGATCGACGCGACCATTTCCAGGACGCGTCGAGTGGACCCCACCTCGTGGACTCGGAACATGGCTGCCCCCGCCTGCGCGGCGAGCGCGGTCGCGGCCAGAGTTCCCTCGAGGCGTTCGGTCAAGCCCACTCCCAGAGTCTCCCCGACGAAATCCTTGTTACTCAGGGCCATCAGGACAGGCCATCCAGTGTTTACAAGGTCGTTTACGTGGCGCAACAAACTAAGACCATGGTGAGTGTTCTTACCGAAATCGTGCGTCGGATCGACGAGAACTGCGTCCCTTGCGACGCCAGCGGCGACGGCACGTTCGGCCGCTGAGGTCACCTCGGCGATGACGTCGTCCACGACGCCGCGTTCGGACAATCCGTAGTTGACTCGGAACGGTCGCGTCCGAGGGACGGCCCCGCCGGTGTGGGAGCACACCAACCCGGCGCCGAATTCGGCGGCGACGTCGACGAGGCCGGGATCGGACCCACCCCAGGTGTCGTTGATGATGTCGGCCCCGGCCGCGCACGCCTGCTTTGCGACGGCGGCACGCCAGGTGTCGACGCTGATCAGCTGGTCCGGGTAGGCGCCGCGGAGCCACTCGATGAACGGCACGACGCGGGCGATCTCCTCGTCGGCGTCGACCACGTCGCCGGGCCCGGCCTTCACGCCCCCCACGTCGACGACGTCGGCGCCCTCCTCAACCACCCGATGCACGGCCTCCTTGGCGGCCTCGTCGGTGAAGTTGGCTCCGCGGTCGTAGAACGAATCCGGGGTCCGGTTGACGATCGCCATGATCATCGCGCGATCGCCCGCCACGGGACGGCCCAGAAACGTCGCCTGCATGCCTCCCAGGCTACGGCTCAGTTCTTGGGGCGCTTGCCGTCCACGACCTCGGCGGGGTACTCGTCGTAGAACTCCACGTAGCCCTCTTCGCGTCCGGCGAGCACGTAGATCGGGTCCTCGACCTTCCCCGAGTCCTCGTCACCCTCGCCGGAGTTGCCGCCGTAGCCCTCCTTGCGGAGGTCGACCTTCTGGCTCTTGAACGTCGAGGTGTGGGCAAGCGACTCGGTGATCCTGACGAACAGCGGCACCGCGTAGCCGGGCAGGTGCTCGTAGGCGGACTTGGCCAGCGCCTTGCCGTCGAACTCCTGGCCCTCCTTGAGCTGGATGGCGACCATGCCCGCCTTGCCGCCGGCGCCCTCCACCTCGACGCCGAACACCGTGCACTCCTCGACCTGCGCGTCGGTCGACACCGCGGCCTCGACCTCGGTGGTTGCGACGTTCTCACCCTTCCAGCGGAACGTGTCGCCGAGGCGGTCCGTGAACGCCGCGTGCCCGAACCCCTGCGACCGCATCAGGTCGCCGGTGTTGAACCACACGTCGCCATCCTTGAAGGCGTCGCGCACCAGCTTCTTCTCGGTGGCGTCGCGGTCGGTGTAGCCGTCGAACGGCTGGAAGTTGCTCACCTTCGACAGCAGGAGACCGGGTTGTCCGGTCTTGACCTTGCGGACGCGGCCGTCCTCGCCGCGCAGCGGTCCGCCGGTCTCCTCGTCGTATTCGACGAAGGCGATCGGCGACGGGCAGATGCCGGTGGTCTTGTCGACGTTGAACACGTTGAGGAAGGCGGTGTTTCCCTCGCTGGCGGCGTAGAACTCGCACACCCGCGCGATGCCGAACCGCTTGGTGAACTCGTCCCAGATGGCCGGGCGCAGCCCGTTGCCCGCGATGACACGGACGCGGTGCTTGCGGTCGGTCGGCTTGGGCGACTGGTTGAGCAGGTAGGCGCAGACCTCGCCGATGTAGACGAAGGCCGTCGCGTCGTGGCGGATGACCTCGTCCCAGAACTTCGACGCCGAAAACGACTTGCCAAGTGCCAGTGTCGATCCCGAGTTGAGCACCGAGGACAGCGCCACCGTCAGCGCGTTGTTGTGGTACAGCGGCAGGCAGCAGTACAGGGTGTCCTCAGTCGTCAGCCGCATGCCCAGCCCGCCGAACCCGGCCAGCGCGCGCAGCCAGCGGTAGTGGGTCATGACGCTGGCCTTCGGCATCCCGGTGGTGCCCGAGGTGAAGATGTAGAACGCCTTGTCCTTGGCCAGGACGGCGCTGGTGGTGGCCGGGTTGGTGGCCGGCGCCGAGACGGCAAGCTGGATCAGCTCGTCGAGCGTCATCAGCCCGTCGGTGTCGGCCTCGCTCTCGCCGATCGGGTCGATGAAGTCGTTCTCCGCGACGACGACCTTGGCGTTGAGCAACCCGATGCTGTGAGCGAGCACCTTGCCGCGCTGGTGATAGTTGAGCATCCCGGCGACGGCACCGCACTTGACGACCGCGAGCATCAACAGCACCGAGTTCGGCGAGTTGCGCAACATGACGCCGACGACGTCGCCAGGTCCGACGCCGCGCGAGGCCAGTACCGCCGCGTAGCGGTTGACGGTCTCGTTGGACTCGCGGTAGGTCAGCCGCTGGTCCTCGAACTTGATGAAGGTCTTGTCGCCGTAGCGGGCCGCCCGCTCCTGAAACACCTTGCCAATGGAGGTCTTCGCCGTCGGCCGCGCCAGGAAGCCGGTCACGACGCCGCGCGCGATGACCGGCACGTCCTTCAGTAGTCCAGGCAGCCGCGGGGCGATGTCCAGGAGGCCGACGTTACTGCGGGTACCGGATTTCTCGTCGCTCACGACGCAACCATAACCGCGTCGTGGCAACCGTCACACAGGTGGTGCGCATGCGTCGAGCGCCTCCGCCACATCGGTGGCGACTATCAATCGATCGAGTGCGCCCGTGCCGACGTATCCGGTGCCGACCAGTCCGCGCAGCCACGCGAGGAGCCCGTCGTAGTGGCCGAACGGGTCGAGCATGACGAGCGGCTTGTCGTGCATGCCGAGATAGCCCGCGGTCCAGGCCTCGAAGAACTCCTCGAGCGTGCCGATGCCACCGGGCAGCACCAGGAACGCGTCGGCCCGGTCCTCCATGACCTGTTTGCGCTGGCGCATGGTGTCGGTGACGATCAGTTCCTCGGCGTCGACGTCGGCGACTTCGCGGTGAACCAGCGCCTTCGGGATCACTCCGACGGTGCGACCGTTGTGCGCCCGGGCGGCACCCGCCACCGCGCCCATGGCCGAGACGTTTCCGCCGCCGGACACCAGCGTCCAGCCGCGGTCGGCGATCGCCTCCCCCACGTCGGAGGCCAGCGTCAGCAACTCCTGATGCGTGGGGCCAGAGGCGCAATAGACACAGACCGCCCAGGGGCCTCGTGGTTCTGGGGTTTCTGAAATTTCTGCGGGCACGCCGAGCAAGGTACCGCGAGACCCTGGTCTCCGATTTCACCGATGGAGGCAGCTGCGTCCGCCCTACACTTCGGCGGTGTCCGACGGACCAGATGGGACGGCCGCAGCCGGCGAGGCATTGGCGCGGGGCGACCTCGCCGCCGCCGAGGAGTTGGGGCGCGCGGCGCTGCGCGACGACGAGTCGCTCGCGGCTCGACTGACCCTTGCTCAGGCGCTGGCATGGCAAGGCCGGGGACGCGACGCCGACGCGGTGCTGTCCGAAGTCGACGAATCCGCCTTGGACGACACCGATTTGATGGCGTGGGCGCTGCCGCGCGCGGCCAACCAGTTTTGGATGCTGAATCAGCCGGAGCGGGCGACCGCGTTCCTACAGTCGGTGCGGGGCAGGTTCACCTCGGCCGGTGCCGGAGCGACGCTGGACGCGCTGCTTGGCACGTTCACGATGAACGCAGGCAGCCCGGAACGTGCGATTCAGCTTTCGCGCGACGTCCTGAGCTCACCGACGGCCGACCAACAGGCCGTCGGCTGGGCCGCGTCCGCGGCGGCGCTCTGCAACGCGAGGATGGGCAACTTCGTCGACGTCGACGCGCTCGCCGAACGTGCGATCGCCGCGGGACATCCTGGCCTGCTGCGCTTCACCAGCGCGTTCGGACAGACCACGGCGCTCGTGATGTCGGGTGAACTCGACCGCGCCCACCGCCTGGCGCAGGAGCTGGTCGACGCGTCGCCAGCGTCGCACCCGAGCCACGCGATCGGTCAGCTCCTCGTCGCCGACGTGTTGATCGCACGCGGCGACGCGGCCGACGCGGTGCCGATGCTCGAGACCGCGGCCGCCGCGCTGGCCCCGACGGGATACTCCTGGGGGCCGCTGGCGTGGATGTTGTTGGCGCAAGCGCTCGGTCAGCTCGGCCGGACCGCCGACGCGGGCCGCGTCCTGGCGAAGGCCGAGGCTCGCCATGGACTCAAGTCGATGCTGTTCGCACCGGAGTTGTCGGTGGCACGGGCGTGGACGGCGGCTGCCCGCCGAGATGCGCCGGGGGCGGTCAACGCGGCGCGCGAGGCGGCCCGGGCGGCCGAGCGCGGGGGTCAGTCCGCGGTCGCCCTCCGAGCGCTCGTCGACGCGGTACGCCTTGGTGATCTGCGCGCCGGTGACGCCATCGAGCGCTTGAACGTGGGTTGCGTCGTCGGCCAGCTGGCACTGGCGTATGCGCGGGCGTTGACGGCGGGCGACGCCGACGCGCTGCAGGAGGCCGCGACCGGTTTCGCGGCAATCGACATGCGAGGGGTTGCTGCAGATGCCTTGCGGCAGGCCCAGAGTTGCCGCGGTGGCGGGTAGCCGAGCGGACTTAGAATTGGGCGGTCGAGCGATCAAGGGGGCTGTCGGTGGGTGTTCTGGACGGGTTCATCTCGACGTGGTCCAACGCGCGCGAGACCTTCGGCCAGGGCGTTCCAGCCACGGGTGAGCAGTTCGACAAGAGCGGCCCCCTCACGACGATGCAGTCGAACGTGGAGTCGGCCGCACCGGGGTCCCGGTGGACCGGCGCGGGCGCCTCGGCCTATCAGACCGCCAACGCCGACCACGGCAAGGTGTTCGCTCAGCTGGCGGCCCTCGACAAGCAACTGAGCAGCCACGTCACCGCGTCCTCCGAGGTGGTGGCGGCCGGACGCCAGAACCTGGACACGATCCGCAAGTGGGTCGTCGACAGCGCGGCGGCAGTGCCCCCTGGCAAGAACCACGACCAGATGGTCATGCAGATCGTGAACAAGGGGTTGGGGCAGCTCCGCGAGGTCGTCACCAAGTCCAACGGGGACCTCGCCACCATCGGCGGCAAGATCCGCGGGCTCGGTGGGGAGTACGACGCGCTGGGGAATCAGCCCTTGGCTCCGAAGGCGGGCGATGGCGACGCGCAGGGTCTCGTGGGAGATGACGGGAAGTGGCACCCCTATCCGGAGGACATGGAGGAGCTCGTCCGCAAGGCGCTGGCCGGCGACCAGGACGCGGCCGCCAAGGTCGACTCCGTCATGGACACCATCAATCCCGATCAACTGCAAGCCGTTTCGGACCCGGCGACGCCGGGGCAGACCCTTCCGCCCAAGCCCCTCACCGACGTACAGTCCGAACTCGTCGGGCAAATGCAGAATCAGATGAAGGACATGTCGATGTCCGACCTCACCGGGCTGCGTGACAAGCTCGGCGACAACAAGAGCATCCTCGGTGACGCGATGCAGGTGATGAGCGATCCGGACGTCAAGTACGCCCACAAGGACGCGACCGGACTCTTGATCCCCGGCGAGGATGGTTGGGTACCCGGAGGCGGTTCCGATCTCCCGAAGGGTGTTCAGGACACTCTGAATGCGAAGGCCGACTTCCAAGGCCCGTCGGATCCATCAGTTGGCTACCCCGGATCTGGGGCTGGGACCGATATGGAGGCCAGCGCCAGGGCCGATGCGGCGAAGAATCTCACCTCACTTGCAGACATCGTTGGTGACGGCGACAGCAGGCTCCAACAGGGGTCGGCGCTCGATCACGACATGATGGCCAGGGGCAAGGAGTGGCTCGCGGCCGAGGGCAACGAAACCTGGGGCGACGAAGTCGTCGGCCGAGTCTTCGAGACCGCCGGTCGGGACACGGTCGTCGCCCACGACATGTTCACCAGCGACAGCGGATTCACCGAAGATGTCCTCACCCACCCATGGCAGGACGACGGACGTGCCGCCAGCACGCTCACCAACTGGATCGACAACGACGCGTACTCGACGAACCCCGAGGTGAGTAATCGGGCCGGCGAAACGGCAAACGCTCTCGCCACCTACATCGGCGACCACCAAGACCCGCTGCTGAACATCAACACCGGTACGGAGAGCAACGTATCGCTCGGCCATCTGAATCCCGAACTGAGTAGGAGCCTGGCTCTCGCCATGACCCCGTACGTCGACGACATGGCGGGGCAGAATCTCGACAACTCAAGTGGTTTCGGGTCGCTCGACGGCGACAACATCAAGGCTGCGAGGGCAGTTGGGGTGTTCTCGGTCTTGGGGAGTGACGACGCCGCCGGCCAAATCCTGACCGACCGATCAATCGGCGTTCAGTCAAGCTTCGTCAGCCAATTCACCAATTCTGTGGCCGAGAACCCTCTGCACCCGGACATTACGACCGGGATGGAGTACGCGGGCCGCCTCAAGGGCATCACCGAACTAGGCACGTTCAATGCAATGCATGACGTTCAGGCGGATGCGAACCAAGCTAGAACTGACGCCTACAACAAGCTCTCCGCCTCCTACGATCGAGTCGCGTCCACCGGCACCGGACTCATCGAAAACCCATTGGTGGGAACGATCGTCGGCTTGCAGTCAGACCTGATGAAGGATGCGATCATCGGCCAACCCCCAAAAATGGATCAGTACGGCGCGATAGAAAAGCACGACTCCGCCGAGGTAAGAACCGTCGTGGCAAACGAGTTCCTTCACCGTAACCTTGGGACGCAAGAGGACATCAACAGATTGATGCAGAACTACTATGCCAACGGTCACCTCATTCCTGTCGCTGACAATCCGGCCGGCAAGTTGGATGACGAGTACACGACCGCGGTGAACAACTACCTGTCCAACATGGGCGGTCCGGTCATCACTGCTTTCGACGCGTACGAGAAGTCATACGATGCGATCATCCCGTAACCGGTGGCAGCTGATCGCCACGTTCGTCACTGCGGGGGCGGTCATCGTCGGGTGCACATCGAAAACCGAACCGTCGCCCGTTTCACCAACGACGCCGGCGTCCGCGCAGATACCCAACTGGCCAGATTCGCTTGGCGACTTTCGTTTTCACTGGGCCGCCGCCCCGGGGATCGATTTGACGACCGGACCCGCCGTCCCACTTCGGGCGTATCTCGAATCCTATGATCTCGTCGACTACACCGGAGACATGTCGGCGGTGTATCCAGGATTCTTGCGAGCGACACCGGAAAACGGTCCCCAGCAGACGCCGGGTTACCCGATCGAACTGGGCAGCATCCGCCCCGAAGTAGACGCAAAGCCATCCGCGACCGCGGGATCGTCGGCACATCCGGGTCTTTACGGCTACGCGCCCTTCTATGTGTCGAGTATCGAACCGATTGGCGACGCGTACCGCGCATTCGTTTGCACGAGCGAGTATTCGGTTTTCAAACGCGACGCCAACGACGAGTCGAGGTACGTCTCGATCATCACACGATCGGATTCTGCACCACCGCCCAACGCGGATCGTTACGGGATAATCGTGTGGCGGGTTGAATTCACCAAGAACGATTCGAGGGTTCCACCAAATGGTCCTGCTGAGCCGCTCGAGCCTCAGCGTGGACCAGCCCCTGCACCTACGCGGGATGTCTTCGGCCCCTGGTTCGTCACCGCGGCGAGCTACACCTTGTGGGGCAACATGGGTGATGCCCAGGACGTGGGCCCACCTGAACTGCAGCAGCAGTGTGCGGACAACATGCCAGACGACGCGGCCGCGCGACGAGCGATGTATACGGGCGCCCACGACGCACCTCCGCCGCACGGTGATGCAATCCCCGGCTGGCCCGCCGAGCCGAAGTGACGTGAGCGCAGCCGTCAATTGCCGCGACCGCTGAGGCCCGGCCCGCAATAGAATCGGTTGACGCGCACCAAGAGAGGACCACCATGGGCGGCAAGTTCACCCTCGACAGCGCCGGCTTGGCGCCGCTGGCTGAGATCCACTCTCAGGTCGCCGCCGGGCTGGCAGAGCTGACCGGGGCGGGCGGGCCGCAAGCGGCCGACGTGGCCAAGTCCTTCGGCAACATCGCGTTCTCGGTGAACAACGCCCTCGACGGCGTGACCCAAAGTCGCGGCAACACACTGCAAGCCACGAAGGGCTCCAGCGACACCATCGCAGAACTGCTCGGCAAGGCCGAGAAGCTCTACGCCCAGGGCGACCAGGAGGGCGCTGCCAAGCTAAGGGCAGCGGCCGAGACGCTGGAGGGCTCCGGCCCCGGCGGTGGCACGGGCGCTCCCGGGGGTGGCGCCGCAACGGGTGCCGGTGGGGCAGGCGCCGGAGCAGCCGGTGGTGGCGGCGCCGAGATCGCGGGTCAGATGGCCAGCCAGGTCGGGCAGCAAGTCGGCCAGCTCGCCCAGGGCATGGCCCAGTCCGTGCAGGGCCTCGCGCAGGGCCTCACCCAACTTCCTCAGCAGATCATGCAGGGCATCCAGGGTATGGCGGGATCGGCAGGCAAGGGCTCCGAAGCCGAGACACTGGCCAAGGCCGCCGAGGAGAAGGCCAACGCGGACAAGGCCGATGACTCCGAGGAGCGCAAGCGCAAGGAGGACGAGGACGCCGCCAAGCGCGCCGAGGAAGAACGCGCGCGGCAGCGACCGCCGACCCAGGCCGAGGGCGCGCAGCCTGGCCGTGGCACCGATGGCGGACCCGCCCCCGTGGCACCGCCCGCACCGGAGCGTCCGCAGCCCGCGCAGACCCGGCCGCAGCAGTTCCCGCTCTAGGAGAGCACCCCGTCGGCGAGGCGCAATCTGCGCTGGACGCCGATCGCGGCGAGAAAGCTCTCGTCGTGACTGACCACCACGAAGGCGCCTCGATACGCGTTCAGCGCCGACTCCAACTGGCCCACGCTGACCAGGTCGAGGTTGTTCGTCGGCTCGTCGAGAAGCAGCAACTGCGGTGCGGGTTCGGCGTTGAGCACGCAGACCAGAGTCGCCCTCAGCCGCTCCCCGCCCGACAGCGCCGCCACGGGCAGGTCGACGAGATCTCCGCGAAAGAGGAACTGCGCCAACAGATGCATGCGTCGGGTGTGCGTCAGGCTGGGAGCAAACGCGGCCAAGCTCTCGGCGACGCTGCGAGCTGGGTCGAGCAGGTCGAGCCGCTGCGACAGGTAGGCGATCCGCCCGTCCGCGCGGCGCACCTCGCCCCGCTCGGGCACCAGGTCTCCGCTGACCAGTCTCAGAAGCGTCGACTTTCCCGCCCCGTTGCCTCCCGTCAACGCGATGCGTTCCGGCCCGCGGATGTCGAGGTCGATTCCCTTGTCCGCGAACAGATCACGGCCCCCGACGCGAATTTGAAGACCACGTGCAGCGAGCACCGTGCGGCCCGCGGGCACGTCGGTGTCGGGTAGGTCCAGCACGATGACGTCGTCGTCGCGCACGGCACGCTCGGCCTGATCCAGCCGACTCCTCGCGTCGTCGACGCGCTTGGCGTGGACGTCGTCGGACTTGGCCGCCGACTCCTGTGCGTCGCGTTTGAGCTTGCCAGCCACGATCTTCGGCAAGCCCGCATCCTTCACGTTGCGGGCGGCGGTGCCTGAACGCTTCGCCGCGCGCTCGCGGGCCTGCTGCATCTGACGCTTCTCGCGCTTCAACAGCTGCTCGGCATTGCGGACGTCGGACTCCGCGGATTGCTGGGCCGCGTCGAGAGCAGCCTCGTACTCGGTGAAAGTTCCTCCGTAGAAGCGAATTTCGCCGCGCCGCAATTCCGCGATGCGATCCATCCGGTCGAGCAGCACCCGATCGTGGCTGACGACCAACAGCGTCCCACCGAAGTCGTCGAGCGCGGAGTACAGCCGCCCGCGCGCCTCGGCGTCCAGGTTGTTGGTCGGTTCGTCGAGGAGCAGAACGTCCGGGCGCCTCAGCAGCTGCGCCGCCAGACCAACCGACACCACTTCCCCGCCGCTGAGGGAACCGAGGGCCCGATCCATCGCCAGCTGCGCCAGGCCCAGACGATCGAGCTGGGCCCGCAGTCGCTCCTCGACGTCCCAGTCGTCACCGATTGCGGTGAACACCGCGTCAGAGGCGTCACCGGCCGCCAAGGCGTCCAGCGCTGCGATGACGGGCGCGACGCCGAGGACGTCGGCGACGGTGCGGTCGGCCTCGAACGGCAGCGTCTGCGGCAGGTATCCGACCGAGCCGTCGACGACGAGGCCGCCTCCCGTCGGACTGAGTTCTCCCGCAACGAGTTTCAGCAGCGTGCTCTTGCCTGCACCGTTGGGTGCGACCAGACCGGTGCGGCCACCGGGGACGGTGAAGGACAGGTCGACGAACAGCGGAGTGTCGTCGTTCCAGCCAAAGGACAGATGTGACGAAACGATGGAAGACATGGGCAAGCTCTCTTGCTGGTGCCCAGGCATGGGGCACGCGACGACGACGGAGAAGTGGCCCCGAACTATCCGGAGAGGTCGTCACCCAGCATGTGTTCCATGGTAGCGGCGTCAGTCAAGCAAATATTGGCGCAGCATCGCGGTGGCCGCGGTGATCTGCGTGACGTCAACGCGCTCGTCGACCCGATGGGCCATGTTCGGATCGCCGGGACCGTAGTTGACCGCCGGAATGCCGAGCGCGGCGAAGCGGGCGACGTCGGTCCACCCGAACTTGGCCCGCACCTGTCCCCCGGCCGCCCGCACCAGCGCGGCGGCGGCCGGCATCGTCAGACCGGGAAGCGCCCCGGGTGCCCCATCGGTACGTTCGATCTCGACGTCGAGTCCGTCGAGCACCTCACGGACGTGTGCATCGGCCTGCTCGACGCTGCGGTCGGGCGCAAAGCGGAAGTTCACCGTGACCGACGCCGCGTCGGGGATGACGTTGCCTGCGACGCCGCCGTCGATCCGGACCGCGGACAGCCCCTCGCGGTACGTGCACCCGTCGATCTCCACGCTGCGCGCCTCGTACGACGACAGCCTGTCGAGGACCGCACCGAGCTTGTGAATGGCGTTGTCGCCCAACCACGATCGAGCGGAGTGCGCCCTGATGCCCGTCGCCCTGACGACGTGGCGGACGGTCCCCTGACAACCGGCCTCGATGAAGCCGCCGGACGGCTCGCCGAGAATCGCGACGTCGGCCCGCAGCCAGTCGGGCAACTCGTGCTCGATGCGGCCGAGGCCGTTGGCGCTCGACTCGATCTCCTCGCAGTCGTACATCACCAACGTGATGTCGTGCGTCGGTTCGGCGACGGTGGCGGCCAGGTGCAGGAAGACCGCGTCGCCGGCCTTCATGTCCGACGTGCCGCAGCCGAACAGTTCGTCGCCGACGCGGCGGCTGGGTACGTTGTCGGCGGCCGGAACGGTGTCGAGGTGGCCGGCGAGCAACACACGTGACGGCCGTCCGAGGTTGGTCCTGGCCAGTACGGCGTCGCCGTTGCGAATCACCTCGTAGCCGGGTGCCTGCGCACGTAGCGCGGCCTCGACCTCGTCGGCGATGCGCTGCTCGTGCCGCGACTCGCTGGGGATGTCCACCAGGGCAGCGGTTAGCTCAATCGGATCGGCACGCAAGTCCAGGCCCACAGTCGTCGAGGTTAGTCCAGTAGCCTTTGGGACCGTGACTTCAGCATCAGGCGTAGGCGTGGCGACCATTGCAGCCGAGGGAACGATTCTCGACACGTGGTTCCCGGAGCCGGAGATCGGCCAGGACGCCGACGCGACGACGGGAACCAACCGGCTGTCGGTGGCCGAGGTGACCGAGGAACTCGGTGCGCTGACCGGTCGCGACGACGAACGTGACGTCGAGACGGTCATCGTGCGCACCACCATCGCCTCGCTGGACGACAAGCCGGTCGACGCGTTCGACGCCTACCTGCGTCTGCACCTGCTGTCGCACCGTCTCATCGCGCCGCACGGCGCCAACATGGACGGCATCTTCGGGCACCTCGCCAACGTGGTGTGGACCAACTACGGCCCGTGCGCGGTCGAGGGGTTCGAACTGACGCGCGCGCGGCTGCGCCGGCGTGGACCGGTGACCGTCTACGGCGTCGACAAGTTCCCCAGGATGGTCGACTACGTGTTGCCGACCGGCGTCCGGATCGCCGACGCCGACCGGGTGCGCCTCGGCGCCCACCTGGCGCCAGGGACGACGGTCATGCACGAGGGCTTCGTGAACTTCAACGCCGGCACGCTCGGCACGTCGATGGTCGAGGGCCGGATCTCCGCGGGCGTCGTGGTCGGCGACGGCTCCGACGTCGGCGGCGGCGCGTCGATCATGGGCACGCTGTCCGGCGGCGGCAAGGAAGTCATCTCGGTGGGCAAGAGTTGCCTCCTTGGCGCCAACTCCGGGCTCGGCATCTCACTCGGGGACGACTGCGTCGTCGAGGCGGGCCTCTACGTCACGGGCGGCACCAAGGTGACCACCTCGGACGGTCAGACCGTGAAGGCCAAGGAACTGTCCGGCGCCAACAACCTTCTGTTCCGGCGCAATTCTGTCTCCGGAGCGGTCGAAGTGGTCTCGCGCAACGGCACCGGCATCACCCTCAACGACGCCCTGCACAAGAACTGACGCCTAGCGGCAGCGCGACACCCGAAGCATCGCAACGCCGTGCGCCGGAACGGTTTCGGCCACGTCGCCCTTCGTCGTCGCCTCGGAGTGCTGCCACAGATCACGGACGGTGAAGCACTGGCTGCCCGACAAGCCGACGGCATGGGCGTCGGTGTGAATCGCGACGGGTACGGCGTCGGAGTTGAACAGCGCCACCGCCACCGAACCGTCGACCAGGGGCTTGACGATTATCCTCGGATCCGCCAGTAGCGGAAGTCCCTGAAGTACCAACGGATCTTGGTCGACCGCGATGACGTCGCGGTTGGTCAGGATGGTGCGGGTGTCCTCGTCCATCGTCCGCACGTCGTTGCCCGCCAGCAGTGGCGCGGCCAGCATCGCCCACAGCGAGAAGTGCGCCCGCTGTTCGACATCCGTCAGGTCGGGCCGTTGCGGCCCAAGTGCCATCGTGGGGTGCCCGCGGACGAACTGCGACCAGCCGATGCCGACCACCAACATGTCCGGATCGTTGACATGCCTTGGCCCGTCGTGCGGAGCACTGGGGCCGGCGGCCGCGAACGCCTGGCTGACTCCGGCGAGCCCTGCGGCCCACAGCTCCTTGTCACCCCATGCGGGCACCAGGTCCATGGCGTCGCGGCTGACGTCGGCGATGTGGGACCAGTCGTACTCGGTTCCCGCGTCGGTGTCCCCCGAACTGTTGGGGTTGATGCTGTAGCGGATGTGACGACCGCTGGCCCGCAACGCATCTCGCATCGCGGCGAAGTACTTCACCTGATCGCTGTGGCCGGCGTCCATCCGGCACCAGTCGTACTTCAGATAGTCGACGCCCCACGCAGCGAAGGTCCGCGCGTCGGCCTCTTCGTGTCCGGCGCCGCCGATCCGCGGGTCCTGGCCGCACCCTTGGTTGAACGGGCTGTGATAGATGCCGAGGAGCATGCCGCGGTCGTGCGCGTAGGCGGCCACCGCCGCGATGCCGTGGGGAAACCTGACGGGGTCGGCGCGAAGGTCACCGTTCGCGTCGCGGGTAGGTGCGGCCCAGCCCGCGTCGAGGTTGACGTAGCGGTAGCCGGCGTCGCGCATGCCCGAGGACACCATGGCGTCGACGGTGTCCTCGACTGCCTTCTCGGTCAGGGGGATTCCGGAGTTCCAGGAGTTCCACCCCATCGGCGGCGTTTCGGAGGGACGTGGTTCGGGGGCAGGCGACGAGCACGCGGCCAGCATGCCGACGCAGACCA
This sequence comes from Mycolicibacterium hodleri, assembly GCA_006864685.1. GTDB lineage: Bacteria > Actinomycetota > Actinomycetes > Mycobacteriales > Mycobacteriaceae > Mycobacterium > Mycobacterium hodleri_B. Next base: position 30,021 of record VIFX01000015.1, read on the forward strand.
CCAAGCCCCACAGTCGACGCACGCGGCCATCCTGACATCGCGATCTGTGGATCGGTTTCGAAGAAGCTGTGGACTCGCCGCGCGTTAGCCCTGACCCGACAGCACGCAGAACTCGTTGCCCTCGGGATCGGCCAGCACGACCCATGATTGGTCGCCCTGGCCGACGTCGACTCGGCGTGCGCCGAGAGCGAGCAACCGGTCAACCTCGACCGTCTGGTCGTCGGGGGTGAGGTCGAAGTGGATGCGATTCTTCACCACCTTGCGATCGGGCACCTCGAGGAACAACCAATCCGGGCCGGTGGGCGAACGCAGGCACACGTCGCCGTCCTCGTCGGTTTCGGCGGGCCAGCCGAGCACCTCGGACCACCATCGTGCGAGTGCGTCGACGTCGGCAGCGTCGACGCACACCTGCGCCAATCTCAGGCCCATGATCAATCCCCTTGCGTCAGTTCCTTCTTCATGACCTTGCCCATCGCGTTGCGCGGCAAGGCGTCGACGATCCGCACCTCACGCGGGCGCTTGTGCGCCGAGAGTTGCCCGGCGACGAACTCGATCAACACCTCGGGCTCGGCCGACCCGACCACGAACGCGACGATCCGCTGGCCGAGGTCGTCGTCGGGCACCCCGACCACAGCCACCTCGGCGACTCCCTCGTGCCCGAGCAGTGCCGTCTCGATCTCGCCCGCGCCCACGCGATAGCCGCCCGACTTGATCAGGTCCACCGACTCGCGCCCGACGATGCGGTGCATGCCGCCGGAGTCGACCACGGCGACGTCACCCGTGCGGTACCAGCCATCCTGGCCAAGGGCCGCAGCGGTCGCCTCGGGAAGGTTCAGGTAGCCGTCGAACAGCATGGGGCCTCGAACCTCTAGGCGCCCAATGGATTCCCCGTCGTGCGGCACCGCTGCACCGTCCTCGCCCGTCAGCCGGGTCTGCACGCCAGCCAGCGGCAGGCCCACCCAGCCCGGCCGTCGTTCGCCGTCGGCGAGGGTGCTCAACGTGATGAGCGATTCGGTACTGCCATAGCGTTCGACGGGCGCGTGTCCGGTCAGCTGGACCAGCCGGTCGAAGACGGGCACGGGCAGCGGCGCGCTGCCCGACACCAGCAGCCTGGCCGAGGAGAGGGCCAGCGCCGCGTCGAGGTCGCCGGCAATCCGCGACCACACCGTCGGGACGCCGAAGTACAACGACCCGGCGGCCTCCGCGTACGCGGCTGGCGACGGCTTTCCTGTGTGCACCAACCGGTTTCCGATGCGCAACGACCCCAGCAGGCCGAGGATCAGCCCGTGTACGTGGAACAGTGGTAGACCGTGAACCAGGGTGTCGTCGGGCGTCCAGGCCCACGCCGCGGCGAGCGCGTCGACGTCGGTCGCGATCGCCCGCCGGCTGATCAGCACTCCCTTCGGCGGACCGGTGGTGCCGGAGGTGTACATCACCATCGCGATGGCGTCCGGCGACGGCTCCGCGTAGCGATGCCACGACCGCGCATGCAGGCGGACCGGGACGTGCGGAAGTCCCTCGGTCTGCTCGGGCAGCTCCCCCAGCCACGCTTGCGCGCCGGAGTCGCTCAGGATGTGTCTGCGTTCGGCCTCGCCGACGTCGGCGGGCACCGGCACGACGGGGACACCCGCGATCAGGCATCCGGCGATCGCGAGCACCGTGGTGGCGGTGGGCGTGGCGAGCACGGCGATCCTGCGCGCTCCTCCGACGCGTTCGGCAACCGAGGTTGCCGCGCCGACGAGGTCGCTGCGGCTCAGGCTCACCCCGCCGATGCGGACGGCGTCGGCGAGATCGTGTCCGGCGGCCACGGCCGACGGATTGAGGGAGGCCAGTAGCACACCCGTGACGCTACCGTGGGCGGCGATACTGGTCGGGTGGATCCCGTTGAACGCGTCAGCTCGCGTGAGGTATATCGCAATGCCTGGATGATCGTTCGCGAGGACGACATTCGCAGGCCCGACGGCACCGTCGGCATCTACGGCGTCATCGACAAGCCGACGTATGCCCTGGTGATCGCCCGAGACGACGCGGACGTGAGGAGCAATCAGACAGACGACCGCTACCGGCTCGTCGAACAGTTCCGATACCCCATCGGGTTGCGCCGGTGGGAGTTCCCGCAGGGCACCGCGCCGGGAACCCTGGAGGGCGAACAGCCGCCGCCTGCCGAGCTCGCCGCCGACGAACTTCGGGAGGAGACCGGGCTGCGCGCCGAGTCGATGGTGGTGCTCGGCCAGCTCGACGTCGCGCCGGGAATGAGCAGCCAGCGGGGCTGGGTGTTCCTCGCGACCGGGATCACCGAAGGCGAGCACGAACGCGAGCTGGAGGAGCAGGACATGCACAGCGAGTGGTTCACCGGCGACCGCATCGACGAGATGATCGTCGACGGCACCATCACCGACGCGCAGACGATCGCGGCGTGGACGCTGCTGCGGCTCGCAGACCGCCGGTGAGCGGCCGATTTCCCGTACTGCTGCTCGCGGCGGCGGTGCTGTCGGGCTGTTCGACGCCCGCTCCACAAGCCCCGGCCGCCTCGTCCACCCCGTCCGCCTCGTCCGCTCAGGTGCGCCTGCCACCCGTCTCGGGGGCCTTCGACTATCAGCTGGGCGGCACGGCCGACACCGCCGGATTGACGGTCGTGGCGCGCGACGCCACGGCCGCGCCGATGCCGGGGGCCTACAACGTCTGCTACGTGAACGGTTTTCAGACTCAACCCGGCGACGGTGAGCGTTGGCTCCGTGACTACGGCCGGGCGGTGCTGCGCGACTCCGCAGGCGAACCCGTCACCGACCCCGACTGGCCCGACGAGTACGTGCTCGACCCGTCGACCGCACCGCAGCGCGCAATGATCCTCGACGCGCTCGGGCCAGTGCTGTCCGGCTGCGCGGACAAGGGTTTCGACGCCGTGGAGGTCGACAACTTCGACACGTTCACCCGGTTCTCCGACGTTGACCGGGCCGGCGCGATCGAGCTGGCGCGTTCCCTCGCGGGCATCGCCCACGGCCGGGGGTTGGCGATCGGCCAGAAGAACGCCGCCGAGTGGACCGAAATGGGGCGCCACGACGTCGGTTTCGACTTCGCCGTCACCGAGGAGTGCGCGACGTACCACGAATGCGACCGATACCGAAAGGTGTACGGGGACCACGTCTTGCAGATCGAGTACACCGACGACCTGCCCATGCCGTTCCGTGACGTGTGCAGTTCACCCGATCGTGCGCCGCTGACGATTCTGCGGGACCGCGACCTCGTCGCCCCTGGAAGCGACGGCTACGCGTACGAGCAGTGCTGAGGTCAGTGCCGCCGCTCGGCCAGCGCCCGAAGGAAGAACGTCAGGTTGGCGGGCCGCTCGGCGAGACGACGAACGAAGTAGCCGTACCACTGCGTGCCGAACGGGACGTACACCCGAACGTGGTTGCCCTCCTCGGCAAGCCGACGCTGCTCGCCGTCGCGAATGCCGAAGAGCATCTGGTACTCGAAGTCGTCTACACCCCTGGCGAATTCGCGCGCCATGGCGGGCACCGCGTCGACGATCGCGGGGTCGTGCGACGCCACCATCGGATAGCCGTCCCCCGCCATCAGCACGCGCAGGCATCGAAGATAGGAATCGGTGACCGCGTCGACGTCGCGGTAGGCCACCGAGGCGGGCTCGTCGTACGCGCCCTTGCAGAGCCGAATTCGCGCGCCGGCGGCGGCGAAGTCATTGCAGTCACCTTCGGTGCGCTTCAGATAGGCCTGCAAAACCGTTGCCAACCAGGGGAAGTCACCACGGAGGTCGCGCACGATCGACAGCGTCGAATCGGTGGTCGTGTGGTCCTCGGCGTCGACGGTCACCCAGATGCCCGCATCGCGCGCCTTGGTGCAGATGAGGTGGGCGTTTTCGAGGGCGATCTTCTCGCCGTCGCGAGGCAGCGCCTGCCCGAGCGCCGACAGTTTCAGCGAGACCTCCAGTGGCCGCGGCCCGTCGGCGACCTCGTCGCGCTGACCGAGGGCGTCCAGCAGGTCGGAGTAGGCCCGGACGGTGGCGTCGGCCGCATCGGCATCGGTGACGTCCTCACCGAGGTAGTCGATCGAGACGAGGCGGCGCGAATCACGCAGTTCCGCAACCGACGTCAGGGCGTGCTCGACGGTCTCACCAGGGACGAAGCGGTGCACCACCTGCCGGGTCACTGGCATCCGTTCGGCGGTGCGGCGGAGCCCGTCGGACCTGGCGGCGGCCAGGATCACCGGCCGGGCGAACTGCTGGAAGACACCCATCGGTCAGCCCTTCATGTGGGGGTAGTCGTGGGTCACCGGCGCCACGAAGGTTTCCTTGATCGACCGCGCCGACGTCCAGCGCTGCAGATTCAGCGGCGAACCGGCCTTGTCGTTGGTGCCAGAGGCACGCGACCCGCCGAACGGCTGCTGCCCGACGACGGCACCGGTGGGCTTGTCGTTGACGTAGAAGTTGCCCGCCGCGTGGCGAAGTCGCTCCTGGGCGGTGAGCACCGCGGCGCGGTCGTCGGCGATCACCGCGCCGGTCAGACCGTACTTGGAGCCGGAGTCGACGACGCCGAGGACGTCGTCCCAGCGGTCGTCGTCGTACACGTGGACCGCCAGGATCGGACCGAAGTATTCCTGTGAGAACGCCTCGTCGGTCGGGTCGTCGGAGAGCAGCACCGTGGGCCGGACGAAATAGCCTTCGCTGTCGTCGTATTCACCACCGACCGCGATGGTCACTCCCGCCGCACCCTTCGCGCGCTCGATGGCGTTCACGTTCTTGGTGAAGGAGCGCTCGTCGATCAGCGCGCCACCGTAGTTGGACAGGTCCGACACGTCGCCGTAGGTGAGCTTGCCGGTGGCGTCGAGGAAGTCGTCGCCCATCTGCTGCCACACCGACCGAGGGACGAAGGCACGCGAGGCCGCCGAGCACTTCTGCCCCTGGTAGTCGAAGGCACCCCGAATAAGGGCGGTACGCAACACGTCTGGGCGCGCCGAGGAATGTGCGACGACGAAATCCTTGCCGCCGGTCTCGCCCACCAGTCGCGGGTAGGTGTCGTAGCGCTCGACACCTGCGCCGACCTCGCGCCACAGGTGCTGGAACGTCGCGGTCGACCCGGTGAAGTGGATGCCGGCAAGCCGGGGGTCGGCGAGCACCACCTCGGACACGGCGAAACCGTCTCCGGTGACGAGGTTGATCACGCCAGGCGGCAGACCGGCCGACTCGAGCAGCTGCATGGTTAGGTAGGCCGAAAAGGTCTGCGTGACGGACGGTTTCCACACCACGGTGTTGCCCATCAAGGCAGGGGCGGTGGGCAGATTGCCGGCGATGGCGGTGAAGTTGAAGGGCGTGATCGCGTAGACGAAACCCTCGAGCGGGCGGTAGTCGGTCCGGTTCCACACGCCGTGCGAACTGACCGGCTGCTGCGCCATGAGCTGCCTGGCGAAGGCGACGTTGAACCGCCAGAAGTCGGCGAGCTCGCACGATGCGTCGATCTCGGCTTGGTAGGCGCTCTTGGACTGGCCGAGCATGGTGGCCGCGGCCAGCTTGGCCCGCCACGGTCCGGCGAGAAGGTCCGCGGCGCGCAGGAAGACCGCGGCCCGCTCGTCGAACGGCGTCGCCTCCCACGCCCGTTTGGCGTCCGTCGCCGCGGCGACGGCGGCGGTCGCCTCGGTGTGCCCGGCGTTGGTCAGGGTGCCGAGCACCGCGCTGTGACGGTGCGGCTGGACGACGTCGATGCGCTCACCGCTGCCCATCGTGTGCTTGCCCGCGATGACGTGCGGCAGGTCGACGGGGTCGGCGGAGTTGAGGTCGCTCAGCTCGCGCAGGAGCGTCGCCCGCTCCGGGCTGCCTGGCGCGTATTCGAGCACCGGCTCGTTGGAGGGGACGGGTACGTCGGTGACGGCGGAGAAAGCGCTCATGTGATCAGCGTCTCTCATCGAGGGGTGTGGACGTTTGGCCGATCGGACAAAGTCTGTCGATTCCGTCAGTAAGATCGGCCAACGTGAAGCCTCCCGGCGTGGGACTGGGCCAGCTGCTGCTCGCGCTGGACGCGACCATGGTGACCTTGGTCGACGCCCCGCGCGGTCTGGACCTGCCGGTCGCCTCTGCTGCGTTGATCGACGCCGACGACGTCCGCCTCGGGCTGGCGGTCGGCGCCAGCTCGGCGGACGTCTTCTTCATCCTCGGCGTCGGTGACGACGACGTGCTGGCCTGGCTGGTTCAGCAGACCTCGCGGCGAGTACCTGCCGCGATCTTCGTCAAGGAGCCGTCCGACGCGGTGGTGGCGCGCGCGGTCGCGGTTGGCACGGCCGTCGTCGCCGTCGAACCGAGGGCCCGCTGGGAGCGGCTGTACCGGCTGGTCGACCACGTCTTCGACCATCACGGCGACCGGGCGGACCCGCTGTACGACCCGAGCACCGACCTGTTCGGCCTGGCGCAGTCGATCGCCGACCGCACCCACGGCATGGTCAGCGTCGAGGACGTTCAGTCCCACGTGTTGGCCTACTCGGCCTCCAACGACGAGGCCGACGAGTTGCGGCGGCTGTCGATCCTGGGCCGCGCGGGCCCGCCGGAGCATCTGGCCTGGATCGGGCGGGCGGGCATCTTCGACGCGTTGAGGGCCACCGGCGACGTCGTCCGCGTCGACGCCAGGCCGGAACTGGGCCTTCGGCCGCGGCGCGCGGTCGGCATCCATCACGTCGCGTCGGATCGCAGGCGCGGGCCGGTGTTCGCAGGCACCATCTGGTTGCAGGAGGGTTCCCGGCCGCTCGCCGAGGACGCCGACGACGTGCTTCGCGGCGCCGGAGTGCTGGCCGCGCGGATCATCTCCCGGCTGGCGGCCACCCCGTCGACCCATGCGGTGCGCGTGCAGGAACTGCTTGGCCTGCGCGAGGCCTCCCTCGACGACGCGCAGGTGGCGGACGTCGCACGCGAGCTCGGCGTCGTGACGGACGGACGCGTCGCGGTGATCGGCTTCGACGGGGCCGCGGGTGCACCCACCCGGCTCGCCGACGTACTTGCCTTGAGCGCCAGCGCGTTTCGGCGGGATGCGCAGGTGACCGCCGGCCCGTCGCGGGTCTACGTGCTGTTCCCCCACTCCGGCAAGGTGCCGGCGGTGTCGTCGTGGATCCGCGGCACCATCGGCGCCCTGCGCAGCGAGCTGGGCCTCGAACTGCGGGCCGCAATCGCCACTCCGACAACGGGTCTGACGGGGGCTGCCGCCGCGCGGGCGGAGGTCGACCGCGTGCTCGACAGCGCCGAACGCCACCCCGGCGCGATCGGTCAGGTGACCTCGCTGGCCGAGTCGCGGACCACGGTGCTGCTCGACGAGATCGTCACGATGATCGCCGCCGACGACCGGCTGGTCGACCCGCGGGTGGGTGCGCTGCGGGCGAAGGACCCCGTCCTGGTGGACACCCTGCGGGCCTACCTCGACGCGTTCGGTGACGTGGCGGCGGCCGCGGCGGAGCTGCACGTCCACCCCAACACGGTGCGGTATCGCGTGCGGCGGATCGAGGAGATTCTGGACAGCTCGCTGTTGGATCCCGACGTGCGGCTGCTGCTGTCACTGAGCCTGCGCGTGCCCTGACCCACTTCCCTCTTCCCGCCGAGTGTGGACTTATGCCACGCCAACCCGCGTGGTGGCGTGACATAAGTCCACATTCGGCGGGTTGTGCACAGTCCGCGGTTCATCCACGAGGTGGCAGCGATACCGCCCGCGGCGGGCGAGGACGGGTGGTGGGCAGTGGTTGCGTGGGTCGCGTGCACCCGATCACCGGACCCTTCGTCGGCACCGAAGCCCTGGCCCGCGGCCAATTCACCAGGCGGACGTTGCACAGTCGCAACCAGGTGATCCATCGCAACGTGTTCCTGCCCGCCGGCCAAGAACTCACCGCGCGCGATCGGGCCGTTGCGGCGTGGCTGTGGTCAGGGCGGCGCGCCACGGTTGCCGGGCTGTCGGCCTCGGTGCTGCACGGCTCGCAGTGGGTCTCCCCCGACGAGCCCGCCGAGCTCACCAGGACCGAAGCCAGCGCGAACGGCATCGTCGTCCACCGCGAGACCCTGCTCGACGAGGAAGTGACGACAGTTGACGGCATGTCCGTCACCACACCGGCCCGGACCGTCTTCGACCTTGGCCGGCGAAAGGGGTTCGAGAGGGCGGTGATTCGAGTCGACGCGCTGGCCAACGCCTGCGGCGTCGATGCACAGATGGTGCACCCGCTGGTCGAAGCACACCGCGGGGCGCGAGGGGTGGTGCAGCTTCGCGAGGTCCTCGACGCGATGGACGGTGGCTCGGAGTCGCCTCAGGAGACGCGGACTCGACTGTTGTTGACAGAAGCCAACTTTCGAGCACCGAGCACGCAGATCGACGTGCTCGACGACGTCGGCTATCCATTCGCGCGCGTCGACATGGGGTGGGAGGAGTTTCGGGTCGGCGTCGAATACGACGGGGCGCAGCACTGGACCGACCACACCCGATTCGCTCACGACATCGACCGGCACGCCATACTGACTGCGCTCGGCTGGCGAATCATCCGCGTCAGTGCCGACCTGTTACGCCATCGACGGACGGTGGTTCTGCAACGAGTCTTCGCCGCACTCGACGCAGCGGGGTGTCCGTGGCTCAACCAATGTGCAGTTATGCCACGCCTACTCGCATGAGGGCGTGGCAAAAGTCCACGCTCGGCGCTAGAGGTTTAGGCGGCGGGCCGCGGCGTCGATCCGCTCGTCGGTGGCTGTCAGCGCCATCCGCACGTGCCGGGCGCCGCGGGGACCGTAGAACTCGCCGGGCGCCACGAGGATCCCCAGGTCGGCCAGCGAGGCGACGGTGTCTCGGCACGGCTCATCGCGGGTGGCCCACAGGTAGAGCCCCGCCTCGGAGTGGTCGACGGTGAACCCGGCGGCACGCACCGCAGGGAGGAGAACATCTCGGCGACGGGCATAGCGTTCCTTCTGCACCGCCTCGTGCACGTCGTCGTCGAGCGCGGCGACCATGGCCGCCTGGATCGGCGTCGGCACCATCATCCCGGCGTGTTTGCGCACCGCGAGCAGCTCAGCCACCACCGCAGGATCGCCCGCGACGAAACCTGCGCGATAGCCGGCCAGCGACGAGGTCTTCGACAGCGAGTGAATGGCGAGCAGGCCGGTGTGGTCGCCGTCGCACACCGAGGGGTGCAACACCGACACCGGAACCGCGTCAGGATCCCAGCCGAGGCCGAGGTAGCACTCGTCGGAGGCGACCAACGCACCCCTGCTCCTCGCCCACTGCACGACCTTGCGCAGGTGCTCGACGCCGAGCACCGCACCCGTCGGATTGCTCGGGGAGTTCACGAAGATCAGCTTGGGGACGCGCGGTCCCAGCTGGGTCAGCGAATCGGCGGCCACCACCTCGGCGCCCGCCAGGCGCGCCCCGACGTCGTAGGTCGGGTACGCCAGCTCCGGCACCACGACCACATCGTCACGGGAAATGCCGAGCAGCGTCGGCAGCCAGGCGATGAGCTCCTTGGTACCGATGACCGGCAGCACGGCGTCCGCGTCGAGGTCGGTGATCCCGTAGCGCCGGCGCAGTGCTGCGACGGCCGAGGCCCGAAGTGCCGGGGTTCCCGCCGTCGTCGGATAGCCGGGGGCCGAACTGGCAGCCGCCAAGGCATTCCGGATGACGTCGGCGACGTCGTCGACCGGTGTGCCGACGGACAGGTCGACGATGCCGTCGGGGTGCGCCCTGGCCTTGGCCGTGACGTCAGCCAGGGTGTCCCAGGGGAAGACCGGCAACGACGCCGAAAGGCGTCCGACCGGGCTCAGCTCTCCTCGCCCTGAGGAGGCATGTCCTTGATCGCCTGGGGATCGTTGTCGGTCTGCCCGACCTTCGACGCGCCGCCGGGCGATCCCAGCTCGGTGAAGAAGTCCGCGTTGTGCTGGGTGTAGCCGCCCCACTGGTCGGGGACGTCGTCCTCGTAGTAGATGGCCTCGACCGGGCACACCGGTTCGCAGGCGCCGCAGTCCACACACTCATCGGGGTGGATGTACAGCATGCGTGCGCCCTCGTAGATGCAGTCGACGGGGCACTCTTCGATACATGCCTTGTCTTTGATGTCGACACAGGGTTCGGCAATGGTGTACGTCACTGATGTCTCTCCTGTCCAGTGGGCTGCTGGTCGGTTGGGACCTGGGTGGAACCTGATGGACCACCGAGAAGCCGAAGCAAGTATGCGATGCCCGTACCTGGACGCCTGTCTCAGTGTGTCCTAACTTCGCGCGCCGCCCGCAAGGGTGGCCCACGGTTACTGATACTAGACGTAGCACATACAAGTCGCCTAGTCGCTTTCGTCACGTCTCCCCACGTCGCCAGTGTGCAACTGGTTGCATAGGACCAGCGGTAACGCATACGCTGCCGAACGTGGCACTCCCGCACGCAATCCTGGTGTCGTTGAGCGAGCAGGCTGGCTCGGGATACGAGCTGGCCCACCGCTTCGACCGATCGATCGGCTACTTCTGGGCCGCCACCCATCAGCAGATTTACCGCACCCTTCGGGCGATGGAGGCCGACGGCTGGGTGCACGTCGACGTCGTCGCGCAGAGCGGAAGACCCGACAAGAAGGTCTACGGCGTCACCGACGCAGGCCGCGAGGAGCTCGCGCGATGGATCGCCGAGCCGCTCACCGGCCGTGGCAGCGCGGTGACCGACTCACGCACGCGCGACCTGGCGGTGAAGATCCGTGGCGCGGCATACGGCGACACCGATGCACTACGCGCGCAGGTACTCGAGCTGCGCGACGAGAGAGCGCGACAACTCGACGTCTACCGCGGTTTCGAGAAGCGCCAATTCCCCGACCCCTCGGCGCTGATCGGCGCCGCGTTGCATCAACACCTGGTGCTGCGCGGCGGCATCCTCGCCGAAGAGGGATCACTGCACTGGCTGGACGAAGTACTCACCGCCCTGGAAGGCCGAGATCGTGACTAGCTACCCGAACCTGCTGTCCCCCTTGGACCTCGGCTTCACCACCCTGCGAAACCGGGTGGTGATGGGCTCCATGCACACCGGCCTCGAGGACCGGGCCCGCGACACCGACCGGCTGGCCGCCTACTTCGCCGAGCGCGCCCGCGGCGGGGTCGGGCTCATCATCACCGGCGGATACGCGCCCAACCGCACCGGATGGCTGCTGCCGTTCGCCGCCGAGATGCTGTCGTCGTCGGACGCCCGGCGTCATCGCCGCATCACCGCCGCCGTGCACGACGAGGGCGGCAAGATCCTGCTGCAGATCCTCCACGCGGGACGCTATGCCTACCATCCCCTTTCGGTCAGCGCGTCGTCCATCAAGGCGCCGATCAACCCGTTCCGGCCGCGACCACTCCGCAACGTGGAGGGCACCGTCGACGACTTCGTGCGCTGCGCCCTGCTCGCCCGCGAGGCCGGGTACGACGGTGTCGAGATCATGGGCAGCGAGGGCTATCTGCTCAACCAGTTCCTCGCGCCGCGCACCAACAAGCGGACCGACGCGTGGGGCGGAACCGCCGAGAAGCGCCGCCGGCTGCCCGTCGAAATCGTGCGGCGCACCCGGGAAGCGGTCGGGCGCGACTTCGTCATCTGCTACCGCATGTCGATGGCCGACTACGTCGCCGACGGGCAGACCTGGGACGAAATCGTGGCGCTCGCAATCGAAGTCGAGGCCGCCGGTGCGACCATCGTCAACACCGGCATCGGCTGGCACGAGTCCCGGGTGCCCACCATCGTCACCTCGGTGCCCAACAGCGCGTTCGTCGACGTCAGCAACGCGTTGGCCCAACACGTCCGGATACCCGTCGTCGCGTCCAACCGGATCAACATGCCGCAGGCCGCCGAACAGATCCTCGCCGACGGGGCGGTCCAGCTGGTGTCGATGGCACGACCGCTGCTGAGCGATCCCGACTGGGTGAACAAGGCCGCCGCCGACGCAGCCGACGAGATCAACACGTGCATCGCCTGCAACCAGGCCTGCCTGGACCACGCGTTCGTGCACAAGACGGTGTCGTGTCTGGTCAACCCACGGGCGGGCCACGAGACCACGCTGACGCTGGGTCCCACGAAACGTACGAAGCGGGTCGCTGTCGTCGGAGCCGGGCCCGCCGGACTGGCGGCCGCGGTGACGGCGGCCGAGCGCGGCCACGCCGTGACCTTGTTCGAGGCGGCTGGCGCCATCGGTGGCCAATTCGACTTGGCCAGAAGGATTCCCGGCAAGGAGGAATTCAACGAGACCATCCGCTACTACACCACGATGCTCGCCAAGCACGGCGTCGACGTGCGACTCGACACCCGCGCCGGGGTCCGCGAACTCGGGACCTTCGACGACGTGGTGCTGGCCACCGGGGTCGTGCCGCGGATACCCGACATTCCCGGCGTCGACCACCCGATGGTGTTGTCCTACGCCGACGCGATCCTTGGCGCACCGATCGGCGACCGCGTCGCAGTGGTGGGTGCGGGCGGCATCGGGTTCGACGTCAGCGAGTTTCTGGTCACCGCGCCAGCGGGGATGAACGTCAAGGAATGGCAAGCGGAATGGGGCGCCCTCAACCCACAGGACGCCCCTGACACGCGCGGCGGGCTGACGACGCCCATCCCCCTGCCGCCGGTCCGAGAGGTCTACCTACTGCAGCGCACCAAGGGTGCCCAGGGCCGTGGCCTCGGGAAGACCTCGGGCTGGGTACACCGAGCGTCGTTGAGGGCCAAGGGCGTTCAACAACTGTCGAACGTCAACTACGAACGGGTCGACGACGACGGCCTGCACATCAGCTTCGGCGCCGACCACTCGGACCCTCGGCTGCTCGCCGTCGACAACGTCGTCATCTGCGCCGGTCAGGAATCAGTACGTGACCTGGCGGACGGGTTGCGCCGCACCGGGGTCGAGCCGCACGTCATCGGTGGAGCGGACGTCGCGGCGGAGATCGACGCCAAGCGCGCCATCCGTCAGGGCACGGAGCTCGCCGCCCGGCTGTAGCGTGACGCCACTGCGAGAGAAGGGGGAGCTCGCAGTGGCGTCACGTGGCCTTGGGACTAGGCCTGCTTCAGCGCCTCGATCTCGAGGGTGATGGTGACCTTGTCACCGATGACGGTGCCGCCGGTCTCCAGCGGCATGTCGACGTCGACGCCGAAGTCCTTGCGGTTGAGCACGACCGTGGCGGTGAAGCCGGCGACCTCGCCGTGGCCCATGCCCGGGTTGACGCCGTTGAACTCGAGCTTGAGGTCGATCGGCTTGGTGACGCCCTTGAGGGTGAAGTTGCCGCCGAGGACGTAGTCGTCACCGTCGGGGCGCACGCTGGTCGAGACGAACGAGGCGGTGGGGTGGTTCTCGACGTCGAAGAAGTCGGCGGCCTTGACGTGCGCGTCACGCTGCTCGTTGCCGGTGTTGACGGAGTCCACGGCGATCTCGGCGGACACCGAGGGGGTGCCGTCCTCGGCCACCACGATCGCGCCGCTGAACGCCTCGAAGCTACCGCGCACCTTGCTCACCATCAGGTGGCGCACCGAAAAACTGATCGACGAATGGGCGGGGTCGATGGCCCACGTGCCGGTGCTCAGGGCGTTCGCTACCGATGCAGTCATGTCTGATTCTCCTTGGCTTGGGGCCGGCCTACCCGGCACCTCTCCAGAGTAAACGGACCATGGTCCACATTTGTTCCGGGCCTATCCCAGCAGCGCCGACAGCGCCTCGATCGGCAGCCGCGGCGACCGATGGCCGTCGCGGCCGACCATGTCCTCGTTGACCACCAGCGCGTTGAGCACCGCCTCCTCCACCGACTGGACGACGGCCGTGTAGAACGCATCCATCCGGCCCCACGGCAGGAACCGCAGCGTGCCGAACTCGTCGTCGGAGGGCGGCCCAATCGGAAACGCACTCGTCAGCCCGTCGGCCTCCGCGGTCGAGAACGCCAGGAAGATGTCGCCGGAGAAGTGGCTGCCCGTGGTCCCGGTTCTCGCCAAGCCCAACGGCACCCGTCGGGCCAACGCCTTGCACTGGCCGGGCAGCAGCGGCGCGTCGGTCGCGACGACGACGATGACGGAGCCCGCGCCGGGTGGCGGCCGCAATCCGAGGTCCGCCGCGAACCAGTCGGAGTCCAGCGGATTCTCGACGTCCAGCAGCGACCCGACGGGCCGGCCCGCCACGGTCAGCTCGGCGCGGGCGCCGAAGTTCGCCTGCACGAACGCCGCGACGGCGAACTCGTGCGTCCCGTACTCCACGACCCGCGACGCAGTTCCGTTGCCGCCCTTGAATTCGTAGCAGTTCATCCCGGTGCCGCCGCCGACCGAGCCCTCCGCCACCGTGCCGGATGCAGCTGAATCCAACGCCTGCTCAACGTGTTCGGGCCGCACGTGCGCGCCGTTGATGTCGTTGAGATAGCCGTCCCACGTCTCACCGCAGACCGGTAGCAGCCACTGGCGCGCCACCCGGGGCTGCACCCGGTTCACCCAACTCACGACACCGGTGTGACAGGCGCCGACGGCGTGCGTATTCGACAGCACGACGGGCAGATTGAAGGCTCCGGACTCTTCAATCCACGTGGTGCCGGTCATCTCCCCGTTGCCGTTGAGCGAGTGCCACCCCGCCGCACACGCGCGCCCGACCCCGTCGCGTCCGCGGGGCAGGATCGCGGTGACGCCGGTGCGCACGCCGTCACCCTCGATCAAGGTGACGGTTCCCACCTCGACACCTGGGACGTCGGTGATCGCGTTGCACGGACCGGGCCGACCGGCCAACGGGATGGCAAGGCCACGAGCGCGGGGTCGGCCGTCGGCGGTGTGGGTCTGAGGTGAAGTCACCCCCTACGAGTAGCACGCCCGAGCCCAGCTCGCGCGGATCAGCCCCGTTCACCCCACACGGCTTGGGCGCCCGCGTCGCCAATCCGGACGACCGTCACGATCGACGACACCCCGACGACGAGGGCCACCACCGCGACGACGACGGTCGCGACCTTCCGTGGCGCGTCGGACCGGCCTTCCAGCACGTGCAGCACCGCCTGGGCGACGGCGACCACCAGCAGCGCAACGGAGAAGTAGATCATCCAGTCACCGCGCTCGGCGTGCTCCAGCAGGATCGGGCGCGGCTGCCCACCGCTCTTCAACAGCCACTCCCCGGCCTCGGTGGTGATGGGCGTCAACACCGTCGTGACGGCGGCGAGCGCCAACACCAACCACACCAGGCGGCGGCGCGCGGCGGGCCAGAAGCCACAAAGGATCTCGAGCAGCGCGACGAGCGGCGCAAGCACCACGATGGCGTGGACGAGCAGGGCGTGGGCGGGTAGGCCGGCAATCGTTGTCAAGGGGGCTCCTCGTTTCGGGGCTGTCCCTCTGTATACGTGCCGGACCTATTGCAGGTTCACGACTTGCACGATTTTCCCGGGTCAGGCGACCAGTGCGTCGTACGTCGTGGAGCGTTGACGTGCCGGGCGGCCGATGCCCTCGGCGATCGACACCAGCTCCTCGACGGATTTCGCGGACCCGTTCTCCGAGCCCGCCATCCGCGAGATGGTCTCCTCCATCAACGTGCCGCCCAAATCGTTGGCACCACCACGCAGCATCACCTGGGTGCGCTCGACGCCGAGCTTGACCCAACTGGTCTGGATGTTGGAAATCCTGCCGTGCAACATGATTCGAGCCAAGGCGTGCACAGCCCGATTGTCGCGGTGCGTCGGACCCGGTCGGGCGCCGCCCGCCAGGTACAGCGGCGAGGACTGGTGCACGAACGGCAGCGGCACGAACTCGGTGAAACCACCGGTGCGGTCCTGGATGTCGCGCAGCACGTTGAGGTGACCGACCCAGTGCCGCGGGGTGTCGACGTGGCCGTACATCATCGTCGAGCTGGATCGCAGGCCGACTTCGTGGGCGGTCGTGATGACCTCGATCCACGCCGAGGTCGGCAGCTTGCCCTTGGTCAGCACCCAGCGCACTTCGTCGTCGAGGATCTCCGCAGCCGTCCCGGGAATCGAGCCGAGCCCGGCTTCCCGCAGATTCGTCAGCCACTCACGGATCGACGTCCCACTCTTGGTGACGCCGTTGGAGATCTCCATCGGCGAAAAGGCGTGCACGTGCATCGACGGCACGCGGGCCTTCACCGCACGAACCAGATCCGCGTACCCGGTCACGGGCAGCTCTGGATCGATGCCGCCCTGCATGCAGACTTCGGTGGCTCCCGCGACGTGGGCTTCCCACGCACGGTCGGCGACGTCGTCGGTGGACAGCGAGAAGGCGTCGGCGTCACCCTTGCGCTGGGCGAACGCGCAGAATCGGCACCCGGTGTAGCAGATGTTGGTGAAGTTGATGTTGCGGTTCACCACGAACGTCACGTCGTCCCCGACCACGTCGCGGCGCAACGAATCGGCAAGCGCGGCAACGGCATCCAAGGCCGGGCCGTCGGCGGTGGCCAGTGCGTGATACTCGTCGTCGCTGAGGCCGGCCGGGTTGGCCTCGGCCGAACGCAGCGCGGCCAGCACATCGGTGTCGATGCGCTCGGGAGCGCGGGCGGCGAGCTCGTTGACCTTCTCGCGGATCGACTCCCAGTCACCGAAGGCACTACCCAGGTCGCTCCGCGTCTCGGTGAGGCGCCCCTCCGAGTCGATCGCGGTGTGAAGATCGGTGCGTCCCAGCGACTCGGTCGCCTCGTCGGGCTCCTGCCACGGCCGCCCGACCGGGTTGACGTCGCGGGCGAAGCCGGTCTCAGGATCGGCCAGTGCGGCGACGTGCCCCTGCACGCGGGGGTCGATCCACGCCGCACCGGCCTGCACGTACTGCGGTTGCGCGGTCAGGCGCTGCACCAGGTCGTAGCCGGCCTCTGCGGTCACCGCGGCGAGTTCGTCCAGCGCGGGCCACGGGCGTTCCGGGTTGACGTGATCCGGGGTGAGCGGCGACACGCCACCCCAGTCGTCGACGCCCGCGCCGATCAGCGCCAGGCACTCGTCCCTCGACACCAGATTCGGCGGGGCCTGGATGCGCATCTTCGGGCCGAGCACCAGCCGGGTGACGGCGACGGTCGCCAGGAAGTCGTCGATTCCCGTGTCCGGCGCGCTCGCCATCGCGGTGTGATCCTTGGCACGGAAGTTCTGCACGATCACTTCTTGCACG
This sequence comes from Mycolicibacterium hodleri, assembly GCA_006864685.1. Lineage (GTDB taxonomy): Bacteria > Actinomycetota > Actinomycetes > Mycobacteriales > Mycobacteriaceae > Mycobacterium > Mycobacterium hodleri_B. The sequence continues at coordinate 47,087 of VIFX01000015.1, forward strand.
TGGCCAAACTCCTTGTGGGAGCGGCGAATCGCATGCATCGTCTCGGCACGTTCGGTGAGGTTCTCACCGATGCCGACCAGGAGGCCGGTCGTGAACGGCACCGACAGCCGGCCCGCGTCGTCCAGCGTGCGTAGGCGCACGGCGGGATCCTTGTCGGGGCTGCCGTAGTGAGCCAGGCCCTTCGTCTCGTACAACCGCCGCGACGTGGTCTCCAGCATCATGCCCATCGACGGTGCGACCGGCTTGAGCGCAGAGAGCTCCGACCAGCTCATCACGCCGGGGTTCAGGTGCGGCAGCAGGCCCGTTTCCTCGAGGACGCGGATGGCCATGGCGCGGACGTAGGCCAGCGTCGAGTCGTATCCGCGTTCGTCGAGCCACTGCTTGGCTTCCGGCCACCGCGCCTCTGGCCGATCACCCAGGGTGAAAAGCGCTTCCTTGCAACCCAACTCGGCACCACGGCGAGCGATGTCGAGTATCTCGTCGGGCTCCATGTACATGCCCTTGCCCGCCGCCCGCAGCTTTCCTGGAACGGTGACGAAGGTGCAGTAGTGGCAGGTGTCGCGGCACAGGTGCGTGACCGGGATGAAGACCTTGCGCGAATAGCTGACGGGGAGCTTGCCGGTGGCACCTACCCGACCGGCTGCGGTCAGACCCGCGTCGCGCACCCTGGCCGCGCTGGCCATCAGGTCTTCGAGGTCGGCTCCGCGCACCGTCATCGCAATCGCGGCTTCGTCGACGTTCAGCGCCACCCCGTCACGGGCACGTCGCAACACACGCCGCACCGCGGCGGGCGACGGCGCACTTGGTTCCGTCGGGGCCGGAGGCGCGACGGGAATGGGCAGATCGGCACCACGCTGGGGGTTCAGAGCCACTCCCCTGTAACCCCACGGTCGTCCGAAATCATCCGCGCATCCCACATTTTGAAACAGCTGCCACAGGCATACCGGCCACACTAGCGCCAGAACGGCCCGACGTTGCAGGGCCATCTCGCTCCGGCGACGCGCAGGTCCGCGTAACTTACCGAGCAACGGCATCGGTGACGGACCTCGGGGGAGCACAATCATGAGTGGATCCATTGGCTCTTGCCTTCGCGTGGGGGTCGCCACGCTCACCGCTGCGGCCGTCGTGGCGATCCCGCCGACCGCCCCCGCCGCCGCACCCGCGGGTCCGACCGCCGTCGCCGCGCAGGTACAGCCGGCACCGCGGGTCGAGCTGGCCGCAGCGGTGCGCTCGCTGCTCACCACGCCGCCGAATCCCGCGCACTTCGCCGACGCGACGGCCGCGATGGCGCGTCTCGACCCGGCCGGCACGTCCGCCGCGGTCGACGCCCCCGCCACCTTCAACGCGGCCTCGGACGCCATCGTCGCGGGCTACCAGTTCCTCCGGTACTGGGTGACCTACGGGGTCCAGCTCGCCGACTACGTCCTCGGCTTCGTCCCGTTCGGGTACGCCATCGCCGACCAGGTCAACATCGTCTACTACAACCTCGTCCTGCCGATCTCCGACAGCGTCGTCTACCAGCTGGTCGTCCCCGTGGTGAACGATCCGCTGAACCTGGCGTCCTACGTCAACGGCCTCATCGCCGTTGGCCAGACGTCGGTCAACGCCCTGATCAACACCGGCGTCGCCGAGTTCAACTACTTCTTCGGCTGGCTGATCCCGCCGCTCCCACCGCGGCCGCTCGCGGTGGCGCGGGAGATGCCGGTGGTCGAGGAGGCGTCTGAGATTCAGGAGATTGGGAAGGCGCCAGAAGTTGGGGAGGCTCCTGCGCCGGGTGCCGAGCCGTCTGAGACGGCTGAGCCCACCAAGACCACTGAGCCTTCGGAAACCGCCGAGCCCAGCCCGACCGCCGAACCCAGCCCAACCGCCGAGCCGTCTGAAAGCCCTGAGCCCACGAAAACCGTTGAGCCCACGAAGACCCCTGAGACACCCGAGCCCACCGAGTCGCCCAAGCCGCCCACGACGACCGCGGTCGGCGGCGTGCAGGCCCAGGGCGAGGTGCGCGGCGGGAACGTCACCACCGGCACGACGACCGGCACCACCACCACGACCACCACCGGAGCCACGACCGGAACGCACCCCACGACGGCGCCCACGCCCGCCGCGGAGCCGGACACCAAGACCGCCGACTCCCCCACCGGATCCGATACGCCGAGTCCCGCGGAGAACGACGAAGGCTAGGCGGGGACCCTCGACGTCAGCCGCCACAGGAAGTAGGCCGGCGGCCCGCCGCCGAGCACCACGAAGATCACCGGCGCCAACTGCATGACGCCGGAGCCGCTAAGGACGATGTCACCGCCTGGCCCGCCCAACGTCAGCCCGAGTGTGGTGATCAGCCAGGCCCACAGCGGCAGCGCCGCGAGCCGCGGCGACGACTCCCACTGCAACGCCGCCCACACCAAGGCAAGGTTCAGAAGGCCGCTGATCAGGCCGCTGACGGGCAGCGGAACGCCGCCGACGTAGAGCGGCAGGAAGAAGGCGCCGATGACGGCCGAGAGAACACCGTCGAGTGTGAGAACGGCCAGCGCGGCGAACCGCAGGCGGCCAGAAGATCGAGCGGTCAGGTGGGAACGCTGTCGAGCAGGCCCACCATGCCGCCGACGACCCACTGAAAGCTGTCCAAGCGATCCTGCCAATGTTGCAGGTTGGGATCCAGATCCGGGTCCATCGCCATCCCTTCCTCGGGTCGCTGATTGATCGCAGCGTACCCCTTCTCGCCGTTGCTATCCCAGGTTCACGCCGGCGAGTAGATCGGTTTCCCAACCGCGACCGTCCCGCGCGCCGGCCGTCCCCTCGACCAGCACGTAGTACTCGTCGGCCGGGATCGGCAGCGCGACGTTGTTCGACAGCGTGCACGCGCGGCCGCCCGGTTCCACCGTCACCTGCGTGGCATGGGCTCGGAGCGCCGCGACCTTGGCCACCCGGCTCTCCGGCGCCTCGACCACCGCGTCGACGTCCGCGTCGTCGATCGCGCCGACGACGGCGACGAAGTCGTCGGCCGAGACCCGGATCCACTCAGCAGGCAGATCGAGGTCGGCGAGTTCGCGCATGCCGAGTTCGACCGCGGTGCGCGCCATGACGGTCCAGTAGAACTTGGGCACCTGCCACGGTTCGCCGGGGTGATCGGGTCCGGCCGCGGCGGCCACGGCGGCCGTCGTCACCTCGTGGGCGCGGATGTGGTCGGGGTGTCCGTAGCCACCGTTGGGGTCGTAGGTGACGACGACGTGGGGGCGAAGGTCGCGGATGACCGCGACGAGCGCCGCAACCGGCTCGGCCGGGTCTGCGTCGACGAACCTCTGCCGGCCGTCGCGGGCCGGGGTGCCCGCCATACCGGAGTCGCGCCACCTCCCCGCGCCGCCGAGGAAGCGTGGACCGTCGACCCCCAATTCGCTTAGCGCAGAGGTCAGTTCGCTGATGCGGTAACCGCCGAGCTGATCGGCTGCGTCGGCGGCCAACTGCGCGAAGCGGTCACCGATGACCTCACCCTCCTCACCGAGGGTGCACGTCACCACCTGAACCTGGGCTCCGCGTGCCACGTAGTGGGCGATGGTGGCGCCGGTGGTCAGCGTCTCGTCGTCCGGATGCGCGTGGACGAACAACAGTCGTGGATTCTCCATCCCCACAAGATAGGTTCACCCCGTGACGCGGCGCACCGTTGAGTACGGCTGTGCCGTCGTGGTGATCGGGCTGTTGGCCGGCGTGGCAGGCGCGGCCACCACGCTCCTGCTGCACTGGGTGGAGCACCTCGTCTACCACTACTCGTTCGGCACGCTGCTGACCGGCGTCGGCGGCAGCAGCCCGGTCCGGCGTGCCGTCGGACCGATGATCGGCGGCGCGCTGGCTGGCTTCGGGTGGTGGCTGTTGCGCCGCGGCGGCGACGTTCCCGGGCTGTCCGCGACCATCGCCGAGCACCGGCCCATCCCCCGGTGGCGGATGTCGATCGATGCCGGGCTGCAGGTGCTCCTCGTCGGTGCCGGTGCGTCGCTGGGTCGCGAGGGTGCGCCCCGCCAGCTGGCCGCGGCGCTTGGCGACTGGGGTACGTCGCGGTGGTCGCTGACGCCGAGGGATCGCGAGATCCTGCTGGCGTGCGCGGCGGGGGCTGGCCTCGGCGCGGTGTACAGCGTGCCGCTGGGCGGGGCAATGTTCGCGGTGCGCATCGTGCTCGGCACGTGGCATCCGCGCGCGGTGGGCACGGCGCTGATCACCTCGAGCCTGGCGGTCGCGGTGTCCTCACCGGTCACGCACCTCGAGCACTCGCTGGTGTGGCCGGATCCGAAGCTGTCGTATCTGTTCGTGTTCCTAGCTTGCGCGATCGCGCCGCTGTCCGTCGCGGTCGGGTTGGCGTTCGACAGGGTGACGTCGCTGGCGCGTCCTCGGCCGCAACTGCGGTCGTGGCTGCTGATTCCGGCGATCGCGCTGGCGGGCCTCGCGACGGGCGTCTGTTCGATCTGGTGGCCGGAACTGCCGGGCAACGGACGCAGCATCCTGACCGTCAGCGTCGACGCCAGCCTGACGCTCGGCGGTGCCGCGGTCATCTTGTTCCTCAAACCGCTGCTGACGGCGCTGTTCCTGAGGGCAGGTGCGATCGGCGGCATGATCACCCCCGCGCTGGCGACCGGGGCCGCGGCGGGCACGGTCGCCACCCTTGCCCTGAATCACTTGGCGGACACTCACATTCAGGTCGCCGCGGTGGCACTTGCTTGCGCTGCAGGCGTGTTGGCGATCACCCAACGTGCGCCGTTGTTCGCCGCACTCTTCGTCTGGGAGCTCGCGCGACCGCCGGAGTGGCTGTTCGTCGTCTTCGCCGCCGCGGCGTTTACGGCACACGGCATTCGCCTTCTGCGCGAACGCAATTCGACTGTTACTGCGGCGCCTTGACCCAGTTCCCGGCGTCGCCGACGATGCCGACCGGCACGGCGCCCGACAGGCTCACGTTCTGCACGTTGGGCGCCGCGGCGACGATGGTGGTGTCCTGAAGGATCGGCAGAACGGTCGACATGTTCCACAACCTCGGCTCCACCGCGGTGAGCACGTCGCCGATCGGCTGGCTACCGTCGAGCGCGGCGTCGATGTTCGGCTGGATGCTGCGGTCGCAGATACCGGTCAGGTTGCTGGGGGCCTGGACGAGCTGATCAGGACCGGACGGGGACTGGGGTTCCGACGGGGGCGGCGTCGCCGTGGCGGTGGTGGTGGCCGTCGAGCGCGGCGGGGTGACCGACGTCGTCGTCGACGGGATCGGTGTCGGGGTGCCACTTGGCGGGGCCGTGGGCACCGCGGTCGCCTCGAGCGCCGGGCAGCCGAAGCGCGACGCCAACGCGGTCGCGAGATCGCCGCCCGCCTGGTGCCAGCCCACGATCGCGTCGACGCGGTTCTGGGACAGCGCGTCGCCGTAGAGGGCCGGCGGGTCGAGCGCCAGCACCGACGCGGAGATGCCGACGCTGCGCAGCTGGTCGGCGGCCGTGTTGGCGACGGCGACCGACGTCGGATCGTTGGCCGCAACCCCGACGACGAATCGCAGCTGCTCGCCGTCCTTGCTGATGCGCCCCCTGGTCGGTGGTGCCGAACCCGGCGTCGGGGGCGGCATCGGGCTGGTCGAGGACGCCTCTTCCTCGACGACGTAGCCGCTGGCCTTCAACAGGTCCAGCGCGGCCTCCCGGGGCAAGGCGGGCGGCGCGGTGGGTGCGTACCCCGGGTCCGAGGGTGACCGCACCTGCGCCTGAGCCAGCGTCACGGTGTTGTCGCTACCCGCGCCGACGGCGGCCAGCAGATCCACGTCGAGCAGCCCGAGGATCGCCTTGCGCACCTGGGTGTCCTGCAGAGCCGGTTGCTGGGCCCGCAGCGTCACCTGCATCACGCGCGGCGTGACGATCCGTGCGGTCCGGACGTCGGGGATGGCCCCGAGCTGGATGAACGCCGCCTGGCCACCGTGCACCTGGGCGACCTGGGTGTCACCGTTGCGGATCGAGTCGGCGAGCACGGCGGGCGCTCCGCCGCGGCGGAACAGGATCTGATCCGGTTTGGCGGGCTGGCCCCAGTAGCGGTCGTTGCGCGCCAACAGGATTTCGTCGCGCTGCGGGTCGATGGCCTCGACGCGGAACTGGCCGCCGGTCACCGGAAGCGCCCGGAGAAGCCCCGCCGCGAACCCGCCTGGCACGTCCTTGACGATGTGGGCCGGAAGGATGTCGTTGAACAGTTCCCGCCACGCCGGGTACGCCTGGGAGAACGTCACGACGGCGGTCTTGCCGCCCGCCAGCGACTGGACTCCGGTGATGAGGTCGTATCCCGCGGGGTCGACCACGCCGGGCGCGCTGACCATTTGGCGCCACAGGTACCAGTAGTCGTCGGCCGCGATCGGCGCGTTGTCCGTCCACTGGGCTTCCGGCCGAATCTTGTAGGTGACGGTGAACGGGTCCTCGCTCGTCACCTCCGCCGACTCGAGCATGGTCGGGTCCAGTTCCCATCGCGAGCCCGTAGGCGACTTCGGATCGGGGATCGGGCGGAACGAACTCGGGAGCACGAGGGACGCGATGGCCGCGTTCACCGGAGACTGATCCGACAGCAGGTGCGGGTTGAATCCCGGCCCGATGGAGTCGATCGCCATGATGATCTGCGACGCCTTGAGCGGTGGCGGCGGCGTGCTCTCCGTCGTCTCGGTGCTTTGCGGCGCCGGGGGCGGGCTGACGGTACAGGCCGCCACCAGCATCAACGTCGACGTCAACGCACCGGCGACGGAGATGAGTCGTCGTGAGGTCGTCGGCACGCCCTTCAGATTATCGGCACGGCGCGGCGTCGCCCCGGCGCGCCGAGTCAGCCGCGGGTCTTCGCGCGCGACTTCGAGCGGGCCCGGGTCGTCGCGGCCAACTCCACCTTGCGCACGCGCACGACCTCGGGCGTCACCTCCACGCACTCGTCCTCGGCGCAGAATTCCATCGCCTGCTCCAGCCCCATTTCCAGCGGCCGGGCCAGCGTTTCGAAGACGTCGGCGTTGGCCGACCGCATGTTGGTGAGCTTCTTCTCACGGGTGGCGTTGATGTCGAGGTCCTCGGCGCGGGGGTTGATGCCCACGACCTGGCCCTCGTAGGTGTCGTCACCCGGGACGACGAAGAACTGCCCACGGTCCGACAGCTGCGTCAAGGCGAACGGCGTGATCTTGCCGGTGCGGTCGGAGACGAGCGAACCGGTGTGACGGGCCCTGATCTCGCCCGCCCACGGGCGGTAACCGTCGAACACGGCGTTGGCGATGCCGGTGCCGCGCGTGAGGGTGAGGAAGTCGGTGCGGAAGCCGATCAGCCCGCGGCTGGGGACGATGAAGTCCATGCGCACCCACCCCGCAGCGTGGTTGGCCATCTCCTCCATGCGGGCCTTGCGCGCGGCCATCAGCTGCGTGACCGCGCCGACGAATTCCTCGGGACAGTCGATGGTCATCGATTCGAACGGCTCGTGCAGCTTGCCGTCGACCATCCTGGTGACCACCTGCGGCTTGCCGACGGTGAGCTCGAAACCTTCGCGACGCATCTGCTCGACGAGGATGGCCAGCGCCAACTCGCCACGGCCCTGGACCTCCCAGGCGTCGGGGCGGTCGATGTCGACGACCTTGATCGACACGTTGCCGATCAGCTCGCTGTCCAACCGGGCCTTCACCATGCGGGCGGTGAGCTTGTGTCCGGAGACCTTGCCCGCCAGCGGCGAGGTGTTGGTGCCGATGGTGACCGAGATGGCCGGTTCGTCGACGGTGATCCGCGGCAGTGCGTGCGCGTGGTCGACGTCGGCGAGGGTGTCGCCGATCATGATCTCGGGCATGCCGGCAACGGCGACGATGTCGCCAGCCACCGCTTCGTTGGTGCTGGTCCGCTCGACGCCTTCGGTGGCCAGGAGCTCGGTGATCTTCGCGTTGGTGATGACGGGATGGCCGTCCACTTCGCGCATCCACGCGACCTGCTGGCCCTTCTTGATCCGACCCTTGTAGATGCGGATCAGCGCCAGGCGGCCGAGGAACGCCGAGGCGTCGAGGTTGGTGACCAGGGCCTGCAGCGGGGCCTCTGGGTCGCCCTCGGGCTCGGGGATGTGCTCGAGCAGCACGTCGAAGAGCACGTCGAGGTTCTCCCCGTCGGGGTTCTCGCCGTTGGCGGGCTGGGTGGTGCTGGCGATGCCTGCGCGGCCCGAGGCGTAGAGCGTCGGCAGGCCGAGCGCGAACTCGGCGGCCTTCTGCGCTTCTTCGTCCAGGTCGGATGCGACGTCGAGCAGCAGGTCGTGGCTTTCGGAGACCACCTCGGCGATGCGGGCGTCGGGACGGTCCGTCTTGTTGACGCACACGATCACGGGCAGGTGCGCGGTCAGCGCCTTGCGCAGCACGAAGCGGGTCTGGGGCAGCGGGCCTTCGGACGCGTCGACCAACAGCAGCACGCCGTCGACCATCGACAGGCCGCGTTCGACCTCGCCACCGAAGTCGGCGTGGCCCGGGGTGTCGATGACGTTGATGACCGTCATGGAGCCGTCGGGGTTGAGGCGATGCACGGCGGTGTTCTTCGCCAGGATCGTGATGCCCTTTTCCTTCTCCAGGTCACCGGAGTCCATCAGGCGCTCGACGGCGTCGTCACCGCGGTGCGTGAGCGCTCCGGACTGCCGGAGCATGGCGTCGACGAGGGTGGTCTTACCGTGGTCGACGTGAGCGACGATGGCGACATTGCGAAAGTTGGGGCGTGAATCCACCTCCAGATTGTCGCAGCGTAGGTATGCAATCGCGAAAACGGCGGGTTTCGCCCGCACGCATGGAGAGGGACAAGTGAAGCCGTCGGAGTTCGCCACGCTCAAGGCGAAGAAGAAGTGTTGTCGCAGCAAACCCCGCTGCAAACGCTGCCCGCTCGTCCTCCACAAGGTGCACAAAGCCGAACTCTCGGGTATTCGCGGCAAGGAATTGGAAAAGGTGTTCAAACGCGCCAGAAAGGCGTGATGAGCTGCGCGAATACCGTCGTTCAGCGTCGCGCGGCCCGGTAGCGGCGCGACCGCTCACCGGGCTGAGCCGCCAGGCGCCGTCGAGGTGGTCGCCGATGGTTGCCGCTGGGCCCGACCTGATGACGCGTTCGCCTCGGGCGTTCGGTCGAGCCGTCGCCGCGGGTGTGCGCCATGTCACCGCGGCGGAATGGCCACCGAGCATGGGCGCTATGGCGTTCCCGGCCGCCGATCTCCGCCAGGAGACCCACGGTCGACGATGTCACGTCGCGTCAGGAGGGCGGTCAGCTCCGGCAGCCAGGCGCGGTCGGCGGGCACCCAGTCGAGCGCGTCGAGCTCGTCGGCGGTCACCCAGCGCAGTGCGCGGTGGTCGCGCGGGTGCAGAATTCCGCCCGTCTGCGTAACACGGAAGGCCCGCAGGGTCGTCGTCTCGCTCAGCACCACCTCGGCGCTCAGCCGGGCTCCCACGCTGACCTCGACGCCCAGTTCCTCGTCGAGTTCGCGGGCCAGTGCCGCGGCGTCGCTCTCCCCCGGGGCCACCTTCCCGCCGGGCAGTTCCCACAGTCCGGCGAGTTCCGGAGGTCGGTCGCGTTGGGCCACCAGAAGATTGGCGCCGACGATCAGGGCGCCCGCGACGACGATCTGGTTCGGCACGCTGCGACGGTATACCGTCGAAGCATGGCCGTGTTGACCGACGAACAAGTGGACACCGCGCTGGCCGACCTGGCGGGCTGGGAGCACTCCGACGGAGCCCTACGCCGATCGGTGAAGTTCCCCGCATTCCTCGACGGCATCGACGCCGTCCGTCGCGTCGGCGAGCACGCGGAAGCCAAGGATCATCATCCCGACATCGACATCCGTTGGCGGACAGTCACTTTCGCCCTCGTCACGCACTCTGAGGGCGGCATCACCGACAAGGACGTCGCGATGGCCGGCGACATCAACCGGATCGTCGACTGACCACCGCGAGGTAGGCCAGCGTCGCGACCGCCGCCAGCACGTACAGCGAGCCGCACAGCTCGGCGTACCAGGGTCTGCCGTCCAGCCTGCCGGTGTCGCCGGCGAACGTCACCAACCACGGCGACCCGACGTATGCGAGCACCACCCACGCCCAGCCGACGACCCTGGCGCGCGGATGCGTCGACCCGAGCACCAGCCACATGGCCAACGGCATCATCCAGACCCAGTGGTGGGTCCAGCTGATCGGCGAGATCAGCAGCCCGAACAGCATCACCACGACGATCCGGCCGAGCGCGTCGTCGGCCCCGACGCGCCACCACGCCGCCAGGCTGAGCGCCGCGGTGACGGCGACGGCGGCCAGCAGCGGCACGCCGTACCCGACGTCGTGACCCGCCACGTAGCCGATGGCGCCGCGCAGTGACTGGTTCATCGGGGTGTCCACCACGCCGACCCGGTTCGCGTTGCCCAGCAGATCGGTGAAGTAGAACCGGGCCTGAGCGCCGCCAAGCAGGATCGACGCCGCCACCGTCGCGCCGAACACCGCCGCCGAGAGCAGCACGACACCCCACCGGCGCGCGCCGACGAAGTACATGCCCGCCACCGCAGGGGTGAGCTTCATCCCGGTGGCCAGCCCCACCAGCACCCCGGACACCCACCACCGGGTGCTGTACACCGCGTAGAGCACCGCGATCATCAGCAGCGCCCCGACCTGGCCGAGCTCGAAGAGGTGGCGCACCGGCTCGAACCAGATGGCGAGCGCGGTCCACGCCATCGCCTGCCGGGCGTCCGGCGTGCCGAGCATCTTCAGGACGAGCGCCGCGGAGCCGTAGAGCGCCGCCACGGTGCCGAGCTGCCAGAACAGCGCCACGACGGGGAACGGCAGGAAGTGCAGCGGGTAGAACACCACCCCGGCGAACGGCGGATAGGTGAACTGCAGCGGTAGCGGCGGGATCACCGGGTGGTAGACGAAGTCGTAGAGGCCGCCGTCGCGCATGGTCGCCGCGCCGTCGACGTAGACGTGGAGGTCGATGAAGTTGGTGCCGTTAGGCACCAAGTAGGTGACGGCGAACCGCGCGAGAAGGCTGACCGCGAGCAGATACGGCGCGGCGCCCGCCACTCGGCGTCGGGGCGCCACGGTGACGCCGACGGGTTCGACCTCTGACTGTCTCGTTATCCGTCCGACTCTAGTTTCCGGTCGCCGCCGGTCGTGGCAGGCGGGCGGTTCGGTCACCATCGGCCGTCATAGCCATAACGGTTGAGTAAATGCCACACGTGTCACTTGAGTAACACCAGTAACTCCGTAGCTTCGGTTTCAGACGTGTCACCAACCGATCGGGAGAACCATGCACTTCGCCAGAAAAGCCCTTGCCACCAGCGTGATCGCGGCAGCATGCGCCGTCCCGGGTGCCCTGCTGCTCAGCGCCACCGCATCGGCCGACCCGATTCTGGCCCCCGCGCCGGCCATGCCGAACATCCCGTTCCTCAGCGGCATGTCACCGGCCAACGCGCCGGCGATGCTGCAGGGTCTCGCGTCGGCGTTCACGGGCGCAGCGGCCGCACCCGCAGCCGCCCCCGCCGCACCGGCACCGGCGGCGACCGCGTCGGTGACGCTGCCCGCCGCGGCAGCACCTGCCGCCGCACCGGCGACGTCGGCCCTGCCCGGACTGCTGCCCGCCGCGGCCGCACCCGCCGCAGTGCCCGCAGCGCAGCCTGCCGGCCTGGTCCCCACCGCCGAGGTCCAGATCCCGCAGGTCGCGAACAACGTGTTGCCGCTGCCCAAGGAGCTCAGCTTCCCGGGCGACCTGACCTCGCTGCTGCCCCCAGGCCTTCCGCTCGCCGGCCTGCTGCCCAGCTCGCCGGCCGCCGTCCCCGCCGCGACGGCCGTGGCGCCCGCCGCCGCTGCCGTTCCGGCCGCGATCGCTCCCGCACTGCCTGCCGCGGCAGACGGCGCGCTCGCACCGCTGTTCTTCCCCACCGCCGCCCTGCCCTGACGTTCACCGCTCACCGCCGCCCCACCATCGACATCACGGGAGAGTCATGCCATCGACCAGAACGCTTCTGATCGCACTCGGTGCGTCGGCCGCGCTCGTGCTGAGCGTCCAACCGGTCGCCAGCGCGGAGCCCGCGCCGCCGTTGCCGTTGCCGTTGCCGATCAGCGGGCTTCAGGCGCCAGGGCTCCCCGCGATGGAGAGCCTGGGACCGGTGATTCAACAAGCCGCTGGTGACCCGACGAACGCCGCCTCGATGCTGATGGCCGCGGCGGCGGCGTTCGCGGGCAACAGTGCGATGCCGTCGGGATCGAAGAACGTCGCGACGGCGGTGAACCAGTTCGTCGCCGACCCGCAGGTGGCGCACGTGCCCGCGGCGGGCGCCATTCCCGGCACCGAGGCGCACCTCCCGCAGGGCATCGACCCGGCGAATGCCGTCGGACCCGCGCCGGAGGCTGCGCCGCTGGCGGCAGTGCCGGCTCCCGACGCGGCGCCGGCGCCCGCCCCCGAGGCGGTGGCGGCTCCCGCTCCCGAGGCCGCGGTGGCACCGGCCCCGGCCGCCGTGCCCGCCGCGGCAACCGTCCCCAGCCCGGACGGCGTCGTTCCCGCACCGGCGCCTGCGCCTGCGCCAAACTTCGGGCCTGACGCGCCGACGACGCAGGACTTCATGTACCCGTCGATCGGCAACGGGTGCGGATCCGACGGCGGCAACGTGCTGGCGGCGGCCATCTCCGTCGCGGGCCCGGCGTCGATCCCCAAGCCGGGACCCGTCGCCGGCCAGACGGCCTACGTGTTCACCGCGATGGGCACCCCCGGTCCGGCCCCCGTGCAGAAGCTCCCGCTGAACGTCACCTGGGTCAACCTGACCAGCGGCAAGTCGGGCACGGTCACGCTCAAGCCGCAGGCCGACATCAACCCGGCGGGGCCGACGACGCTCACCGCGATCGCCGACACGGGCTCGGGCAGCATCATGTCGACCATCTTCGGTCAGGTCACCACCACCGAGAAGCAGTGCCAGTTCATGCCGACGATCGGTTCGACCGTCGTCCCGTGATCTCCCCATAGACAGCACTGGCTGTCGTCGAGCCTCGGCATCGACGACAGCCAGTGCTGTTTCGGCAGGTGGGTCAGTAGGCCATGAAGAGGATCATCTCGCGGTCGTACTCCCGGCCTGGGTGTGCCTCGGAGAGATGCGACTGAGCCTTCTCGACGAGGTCGTCCTCGTCAGTACCGACAATGGCTTCGCCGCAGGGACAGCTCAAGTGTGTTTTCGCCATGCTTCACGATCCCACAGCCCCGGCGGCCACATCGACCCGTAGCGCCAAAGCCCGCACGCCGAGTGTGCGGTGAGATCGGCTCCCGCGGCCGAAACGCGATCTCACAGCACACGCGATGGGGTTCAGCTCGCGGGGTTCGCCTTCGCCGCCGCCTTGGCGGCCTTCTTGTAAGAGCGCACCTTCTCCAGCGAGCCCTGGTCGACGACGTCGGCCACCGACATGTGCACCCCCTCCGTGCCGTAGTCGCCTGCCGCCGCGCGCCAACCCCCCGGGGTCACGCCGTACTGCTTGCCGAGCAGCGCCAGGAAGATCTTGGCCTTCTGCTCGCCGAAGCCGGGCAGCGCCTTCAGCCGGCGCAACACCTCGGCGCCGTCGGGGTCACCCGCCGTCCAGAGCGCCACGACGTCACCGTCGTACTCGTCGACTATCGCCTGCGCCAACGTCTGCAGCCGCTTGGCCATCGAACCCGGAAACCTGTGCACCGCAGGCTTTTCCGAGAACAGCTTCACGAAGGCATCCGGGTCGTAGTCGGCGATCTCGCGGGCGTCCACGCCACCCATCCGCTCGGCCAGCTTCTGGGGGCCCGCGAACGCGACCTCCATCGGGATTTGCTGATCCAGCATCATCCCGACCAGCAGCGCAAAGGGATTGGACTCCAGAAGCTCGTCGGCGACGGGATCTTGCACTAGCTGCAGTTTCGCCATGGCGCCAGTCTAAGGTGACGTTCACTCCCGCAGACCGGCCGACCGTGCGAGGTGACATGCCTGCCGAGATCGCAATCGCCTTGGCGGCAGCGCTGTTCCTTGCCGTCGTTGCCGCCGTCATCGCGGTGCGGACCCGCCGCGTCGTGGCCACCCCCACCGAGCGCGCCGTGCACGCCGCGCTGCACACCGCCTCGCTGGCGGCGCACGCACTGCGCCACGGGCTCGGCGAGGATTCGGCCGGTCGCGCCGCGCCGTTCCTCCGGCAGCTCACCGGTGCCGACGCCGTCGTCGTATACGACGCGTCCGGCGAACACCTGGCCCACGATCCGTCCGACGCGGCCGACGCGCTCGCCGCGGCCGGGACCGCAGCCAAGGAGGCCCTCGCGGGCCCGCGGCGCATCATGTCGAGCCACCGCGCGGGCGCCATGGTCGCCCAACCTCTGCTGACCGACGACGGCGACGCCCTTGGCGTCCTGGTCGCGGTGACGTCGCGTCAGCCTGGCCCAGGCATGGTCGGTGCCATCGGCGAGGTGGCCGGTTACGCCGCCAGCCAGCTCGAGCTCGCCGACCTCGACGCCTCCCGCGCCCGCCTGGACCGCGCCGAGGTGTTGGCACTGCGCGCCCAGATCAGCCCGCACTTCATCTACAACGCCCTGAACACCATCGCGTCGTTCGTCCGCACCGACCCCGACCGCGCACGGGAGCTGATCCTCGAGTTCGCCGACTTCACCAGGTACTCGTTCCGCGCGGCGGGCCAATTCACCACGCTGGCCGACGAACTGCGCAACATCGACCGCTACCTGACGCTGGAACGGGCCCGTTTCGGCGAATCGCTCACCGTCAGGCTGCAGGTCGCCCCCGAGATGCTCGCGGTCGTCGTCCCGTTCCTGGCATTGCAACCGTTGGTGGAGAACGCCGTCCGGCACGGGCTGGCCGACCGCGGCGGCGGAACCGTCGAGATCCTCGCGCGCGACGACGGCACCGACTGCGTCATCACCGTCGAGGACGACGGCGTCGGCATGGACCCCGAGGCGTTGCGGTCGGGCCCCGCCGACGCGCTGGCCGACGGAGCGCCGGACGCGAGCGGGCACTCCGCGCACGTCGGGTTGACCAATGTCGACCATCGCCTGCGCGCGGCCTTCGGAAACGACTACGGTCTGGTGGTCGAGACGGCCGTGGGCGCGGGTACCAAGGTCCTCATGCGGGTCCCGAAATTCCGGTCGGGAGTCCGGGCCGGCGGAGGTGCGTTCAGGTGAAGCCGCTCGTGGTGCTCGCGGTCGACGACGAGGCGCCCGCCCTCGACGAACTGGCTTACTTGCTCGACGCGCATCCCGACATCGCCGAGGTGCTTCGGGCCGGTGACGCGACTTCGGCGCTGCGCGAACTGAACCGGCGGCCCATCGACGCGGTGTTCCTCGACGTCAACATGCCCGGCCTCAGCGGGCTGGAACTGGCGGGGGTCCTCGCCAACTACTCCTACCGTCCCGCGGTCGTGTTCGTGACCGCGCACGACGACAAGGCCGTGGAGGCCTTCGACGTCGGGGCGGTCGACTACCTGCTCAAGCCCATCCGTCAGAGCCGGCTCGACGAAGCCGTCCGCAGAGTGCTTGCCGTCGCCTCCGAGCCGAGCCGCGCTCCCGACGAAGACGACGACGAACGGGACGACGTCATTCCCGCCGAGCTCGGGGGCATCACGCACCTGGTTCCGCGCGACACCATCAGCTGGGTCGAAGCCGAGGGCGACTACGCGCGCCTGCACTCCGAGTCGGGCGCACACCTGGTGCGGATTCCGTTGAGCACCCTCGAATCCCGTTGGCGGGAACGAGGTTTCCAGCGGATTCATCGCTCCTATCTGGTGGCGCTTCGGATGGTGACCGGGCTGCGGACCAGCGACGGCGCGGTGCTCGTCCGCCTGCGTTCCAACGGCGCGACGCCCGCGGTGGAACTGCCGGTGAGTCGCCGTCAGGCCCGTGAACTCCGTGATCGCGTCATCCGCGAACCGATGCGCAACCTGCGGCCCTTGGGCTCGACCGGGGAATTGCTCGACGATGACTAGCCCACGCCCACAACGCGAACGCGTGATCCTGGCGAACCGGCGTGGCGCCAGGGTCATCCGCACGCGGGTCGAAGTGCAGGAACAAACCCGGGTCGGTGACGCGTTGGTCCGCGGTCTGGTGCGGGCCCAACTCGGCCTGGCGCTGCGCCTTGCCGCCGTGGCCGTCTGCGCGGTGGCGTTGATCCCCCTGCTGCTTGGGCTCTTTCCCCAAGTCGACGACGTTCACATCGCCGGCATCCGACTGAATTGGCTCATCCTCGCCGCCCTCGTCTATCCGGTTCTCTACGGCGTGGGACGGCTCTACGTCCGGCTGGCCGAACAGGGTGAGCGGGACTTCGTCCGCGTGGTCGACGGCGAACCATGACGGGTGCACCGCTCACCGCAGCGGCCCTGCTCGCCGCGGCGTTGGCCACCGTCGGCATCGGCTTCTACGGAATTCGACTGTCCCGCACCACGTCGGACTTCCTGGTGGCTTCACGCAGCATCGGTCCACAGTGGAATGCCGCCGCCATCTCCGGTGAATACCTCTCGGCTGCCTCGTTTCTCGGTGTCGCCGGGCTGATCGCCAAGTACGGTGCCGACGCGCTGTGGTACCCGGTCGGGTTCACCGCCGGCTACCTCGGCCTCCTGCTCTTCGTCGCCGCGCCACTGCGCCGCTCGGGCGCGTACACCGTGCCCGACTTCGCCGAGTTCCGACTGGGTTCGGCGCGACTGCGCAAGGTGGCGATGCTCGTCGTCGTCGTCATCTGCACCTTTTACCTCGTCCCGCAGTACCAGGGCGCCGGGCTGGCACTCAAAACCCTTCTCGGCCTTCCGGTGTGGCTGGGGCCGGTGGCCGTAGGCGCCATCGTCGTCGTCAACGTCGTCGGCGGCGGAATGCGTTCCATCACGTTCGTGCAGGCGTTCCAGTACTGGTTGAAACTCACGGCGATCGCCGTTCCCGCGCTGGCGCTGCTCGCCCTCTTCCTGAGTGACACCACGAAGTTGGACGGGCCGTTGCCACCCGTCATCCAGCACCAGACGACTGTCACCGTCGAAACCGACGTCGTCGTCCAGGTCGCCGAGCCTGCGGGCATCACGGTGACCGGCGACGTCGACGGCACCCGCATGGACGGCGCGGCGTTCCCCGCGCCCGGTCAGTACACGTTGGCCCACGGGAGCACGCTGACGCTGGCCGAGGGTTCGGCGACACCGGTGGTCGCGGGCGCGCCCAGCTCGGGCGACGACTGGCTCGCCTCCGGCCGCGGGCTTGGGGGCGGTCATCCTCTCTATCAAGTCATTTCGATCATCATCGCCACCTTCCTCGGCACGATGGGACTGCCCCACGTGCTGGTGCGCTTCTACACCAACCCCGACGGCACGGCGGCCAGGCGAACGGCGTTGGCGGTGATCGCCCTGCTGTCGCTGTTCTATCTCTTCCCGACCCTGCTGGGGGTGTTCGCCAGGCAGTTCGTACCCCAATTGCTGATCACCGGCACCGCGGACGCGGCCGTGCTGCTGCTTCCCAGTGCGGCGATCGGCGGCGGTGCGGGTGCGGTCCTGGCAGCCCTCGTCGCCGCCGGCGCCATCGCCGCCTTCCTCGCCACCTCGTCCGGCCTGCTCGTCAGCATTGCGGGCGCGCTGTCGACCGACGTACTGCGCGGTCGCGTGCGCGACTTCCGGGTCGCCGCGGTCGTCGGCGGCATGGTGCCCATCCCGCTGGCGCTGCTGGCGTCGTCGCTGGAACTGTCGCGTAGCGTCGGCCTGGTCTTCGCGGTGGCCGCGTCCACGCTGTGTCCTCTACTGGTGCTTGGCATTTGGTGGCGTGGGCTGACCAGTGTCGGTGCCGCCAGCGGTCTGGTGGTCGGCGGCCTCGCCTCGGGAGTGGCGACGACGCTGGCCGTCGTGGGCGGTGTCGACGACCGACTGCTCGGCGGGTGGCCCGCCGTCGTCGTCGGCTATCCCGCCGCGGTCACCGTTCCGCTGGCATTCCTGACGATGGTGGTGGTCAGCCTGCTGACCTCGGCGTCGCGACCACCGGACGTCGCGCGGATCTTCGCCCGCATGCACGTCCCAGAGCGGCTCGGCATGGGAGTGGAGCGACTCCCCCGCGAGTGAGGCTTGAACACTTCCCGTCCCTCGCTCTGCCCTCCGGACCGTTCGTCGTCGTCGGCCGACCGCTCACCGCACGTCTCCCCGGCTTCGGCGTCCCATCCTGCGAATCTGCTGAGTATGTGACGTGAGTCTCAATAGGCTAAGCCTGCGATCTCACTTCCAGCGTCAGGAGCACCACGGTGGCGACCACCGATAAGCCGACGGCCAACACGGCCCAACAATTCGTGGACATGCAGGCCAGCCCCGAATTCCAAGAGCTACGAAGCCGCCTGCGCCGCTTCGTCTTTCCGATGAC
Source organism: Mycolicibacterium hodleri (assembly GCA_006864685.1). GTDB lineage: Bacteria > Actinomycetota > Actinomycetes > Mycobacteriales > Mycobacteriaceae > Mycobacterium > Mycobacterium hodleri_B. Next base: position 65,410 of record VIFX01000015.1, read on the forward strand.
GGCGTTCTTCCTCGTCTGGTATGCCACCTACGTCCTGCTTGGGGCATTTGCTCACGACTTCATGTCGATCCGCGTCTTCGGCTACGTCAACGTCGGCCTGCTCATCGGCCTCGGACAATTCCTGACGACGTTCATCATCACCGGGATCTACGTGCGCTTCGCCAACCGCGAACTCGACCCAAGGGCCGCGGCGATCCGCGCCGAGATGGAAGGCACCGAGCAATGACCTATCTCGCCGCGAGCGAAACCATCGGCAACCCGGTGGCCAACATCGGCATCTTCGCGCTGTTCGTGGTCATCACCATGATCGTGGTGATCCGCGCCAGCAAGAAGAACGCGACAGCCGACGAGTTCTTCACCGGTGGCCGAGGTTTCAGCGGACCCCAGAACGGCATCGCCATCGCGGGTGACTACCTGTCGGCAGCCAGCTTCCTCGGCATTGCGGGCGCCATCGCCGTCTACGGCTACGACGGCTTCCTGTACTCCATCGGCTTCCTCGTCGCATGGCTCGTCGCGCTGCTGCTGGTGGCCGAATTGCTCCGCAACACCGGCAGATTCACGATGGCCGACGTGCTGAGCTTCCGGCTCAAGCAACGCCCGGTCCGAATGGCAGCGGCCACGTCGACCCTGACGGTGTCGCTGTTCTACCTGCTGGCGCAGATGGCGGGTGCCGGTGGGCTGGTCGCGCTGCTGCTCGACATCAAGAGCAGGAGCGGACAGTCGATCGTCATCGCCGTCGTCGGCGTCTTGATGATCGTCTACGTCCTGGTCGGCGGCATGAAGGGCACCACGTGGGTGCAGATCATCAAGGCCGTGCTGCTGATCGCCGGCGCCGGACTGATGACGGTGATGGTGCTGGCCAAGTTCGGCCTGAACTTCTCCGAGATCCTCGGTGCCGCGCAGACCGCCGTCTCGGGGTCGGCCGACAAGGCCGTCGCCGCGCGCGACGTGCTGGCCCCCGGTGCCCAGTACGGCGCCTCGACCACCTCCAAGATCAACCTGCTGTCGCTCGGCCTGGCGCTGGTCCTCGGCACCGCGGGTCTTCCGCACGTGCTGATGCGCTTCTACACCGTGCCGACGGCCAAGGAAGCGCGGCGCTCGGTGGTGTGGGCCATCGCCCTCATCGGCGGCTTCTACCTCTTCACCCTGGTGCTCGGATACGGGGCGGCGGCGCTCGTCGGACCGGACAAGATCCTGGCGGCGGCGGGCGGCGTCAACTCCGCTGCACCACTGCTGGCGTTCGAGCTTGGCGGCGTGATTCTGCTGGGCGTGATCTCCGCGGTCGCCTTCGCGACGATCCTCGCCGTCGTCGCCGGGCTCACCATCACCGCCTCGGCGTCGTTCGCCCACGACATCTACGCCAGCGTGATCAAGAAGGGGCAGGCCAGTGAGAGCGAGCAGGTCAAGGTCTCGCGGATCACCGCGGTCGTGTTGGGCATCTTCGCGATCGCGCTGGGCATTCTGGCCAACGGTCAGAACGTCGCCTTCCTGGTGGCGCTCGCCTTCGCGATCGCCGCGGCGGCCAACCTGCCGACGATCGTCTACTCGCTGTACTGGAAGCGGTTCAACACCCGCGGCGCGCTGTGGAGCAGGTACGGCGGGCTGATCTCGACGCTGGTCTTGATCGTCTTCTCCCCGGCGGTGTCCGGCGCCAAGACGGCCATGATCCCCAGCCTGGACTTCGCCTGGTTCCCGCTGGCCAACCCCGGCATCGTGTCGATCCCACTGGCGTTCGCGCTCGGCATCGTCGGCACGATGACGTCCAAGGTGCCAGGCGATCCGGTGCTCGACGCCGAGATGGAGGTCCGGTCGCTGACCGGCGTCGGCGCGGAGAAGGCAATCTCACACTAGGCGCGGCGGGGCGCCGGGAAGTCCCGGCGCCCCCGGCGCGTTGACCGCCACGTGCCTACGATCAGCCAAGTGACCGAGCAGCAGCCAACGCCCACCCGTCAGCGGTTCGGGTTCGCCCTGCTCGCATATGCGTTTGCGGCGATCATGCTCGGCACCACCCTGCCGACGCCGATGTATGCGCTCTACTCCGACCGCATGCACTTCCAGGTGCTGACCACCACGGTCATCTTCTCCACCTACGCCGTCGGCGTGCTCGCCGCGCTGCTTGTGTTCGGCCGCTGGTCCGACGCGCTCGGCAGGCGCCCGGTGCTGCTCGCGGGCGCCGGGTTCGCCTTGGCCAGCGCCGTGGTGTTCCTGTTCGCCGACGACGTCCCGCTGCTGCTGGTGGGCCGGGTGTTGTCAGGACTGTCGGCCGGCGTCTTCACCGGGACCGCGACCGCCGCCATCGTCGAAACCTCGCCACCCCATCAGCGCGACCGGGCGACGGCCATCGCGACCGTCGCCAACATCGGCGGCCTTGGCGCCGGACCGTTGGTGGCCGGCGTGCTGGTGCAGTACGCCCCCGCCCCACTGCAGCTGTCCTTCGCGGTGCACATCGTGTTGGTGCTCCTCGGCGTTGGCGCAGTGCTGATGGCCCCCGAAACGTCGTCGCGCACCGGAACGCTTGGTCTGCAACGACTCTCGGTGCCAGCCCAGATGCGGCCCGTCTTCCTGACCGCGGCGACGGCGGCGTTCGCCGGGTTCTCCGTCACGGGCCTGTTCATGGCGGTGGTGCCGACGTTCGTCCGATCGGTCATCGGCATCGAGAACCACGCCGTCGCCGGGGTGGTGGCGAGCTCGATCTTCGTCGCCTCGGCGATCGCCCAACTGTCGGCGCGTCGCATCCCGCCGCGGCGGGCCGTCGCGATCGGCTGCGCGATCCTGGTCGTGGGCATGGTGGTGCTGGCGGTCGCGCTGCACCTGGCGTCGCTGCCGCTGCTGGTCGTCGCCGGCGCCGTGGCGGGCATCGGCCAGGGCATCAGCTTCAGCCGCGGCCTGGCCGCCGTCGCCGAACTGGCGCCCGCCGACCGCCGCGCGGAGGTCAGCTCGACGTACTTCGTGGTGGCCTACGTGGCGATCTCGGTGCCGGTGATCGCCGAAGGCTTTGCCTCCCAGCACCTTGGCTTGCGTACCGCCGGGGTCAGCTTCGCGGTCGCCACCGCGGTGCTCGCCGCGATCTGCTTGGCCGCGATCCTGGTGCAGGAACGGCGGATCGCCGCCGCCGGGTGACGGCGGTCGGTCACGGCAGTTTGGCTGCGATTTCGCGGGCGCCCGCGACGACTTGGGTCCCCGCGTGCGCCAAGCTCTCGGCGGTCAGCCGGTGGGTCAGGAAGCTGATGCTCAGCGCGTAGCGCGACGGCGCCCCGTTCGGCGTGGGAACGGCGGCGGCCACGCAGGTGAGTTCCTCGGCGGCCTCTTCGCGGTCGACCGCGAAGCCGTGCTCGCGAATCTCCTTGATCTCACTTGCCATCTTCTTCATCGAGGTGATCGTGTGCGCGGTCAGCTCGGGGAGTCCCGCCGAGGCGACGACGTCGTGCCAGACGCTGTCGGGCATGGTCGCCAAGAGCGCCTTGCCCAACGCGGAGGCATGCCACGGATCGGTCTGTCCGACGTCGCTGACCTTCTTCACCGCGCGCCTGCCTTCGACGACTTCGAGGATGACGACGCTGCGGTCCTTGTGCGCGGCGAAGTTCACCGTCTCGTTGAACTCGTTCACCAGCCGCTCCATGGTGGGTATCACCGCGTCGGAGGGAACCTGGTTGGAGAAGGCCCGCTGTCCGAGCCGGAAGATCTCCCAGCCCAGTCGGTACTGGTTCGCGTTGAAGCGTTCGACGTAACCGAGTGCGGACAGGCTGTTGAGGTAGCGCAGCACGGTGGCCTCGTTTAGCTCTGTGCGCCTTGCGATTTCGGTGAGATTGCCGATGTCGGAATCCGCCACCGCGGTGAGGATTCTGGCCGTGCGCTCGACGCCGATCAGGCTGGTGGACTTCTCCGATGCCGCAGCTGGTTTCACTCAGTGAAGGTTACCAGTACCCAGTGAATTGACCGTTCCTGTTGACAGGCGCGTCCGGGCATCTTAGATTTTCATTCAGCGCAGTCAGATATCACTCAGTGAAATTCCGGATGTTGCGCGATCCGGCCTTCGAAGGAGAAGCGATGCCCACCGCAGCCGACAGCCGTAGGTCCAAGGTCGACGGGGCCAGCATCCTGGCCGCACAAGACCTCATGACGGCCGACGACTACGCCCTCACCCCGTCGACCAAGGCGTTCGACGACGGCGGCAAGTATCGCTTGGAAATCTCTGGCGTCGAACGACTTTCGACGCTGGACGCCATGCTCGACGAGGCCGACGAGCACGGGGTGTTCATTCACCGCGTCATCGCCTTCGGCGGCGGCACGACGTTGCTCACGACGAAGGAACTGGCCGACGTCAACGCCCTGGCGGCCGAGCGCGGCATCGAACTGATCGCCGTCCCCGGGCCGCGCACCGGCTGGGACCTCGGCCGCCAGGCGCTCAGCACCGAAGGCCAGGCCGGTGGGCGACGCGTCCGCGGCCTCGACAACATCCGCTACCTGCTCGACGACTACCTCCGCATCTTCTCCACCGGCATCCGCGGCGTATTGGTGTGGGACGAAGGCGTTCTCGACATCCTGAACAAGGCCCGCGACGCCGGCCACATCCCCGCGGACGCCAAGTTCAAGATCTCGGTCTACGCCGGTCATGCCAACCCGGCTTCGATCCGGATCCTCCAGGACCTCGGCGCCGACAGCGTCAACCCCGTCGGCGACCTCTCTCGCCCGATGCTGGCCGCCATCCGCAACTCAGTCGACGTCCCGCTCGACGTCTGGGCCGAGACCTTCGAGTCCTTTGGCGGGATGAACCGGCTGTGGGAGGCCGGCGACATCGCGCGCGTCGCAGGGCCGGTCTACTTCAAGATCGAGCCCGGTGAGTCGGAGGCCGTGATGTACAACGGCTGGGTTCGCCCCGAGTTTCACGCCGAACTCATCCGCCACAAGGTCCGCCACGCCGCCATCCTCAACGAGCTGGTGCAGACCAACGCTCCCGACGTCGCGGTGTCGCCGAAGCCGCGTCCCGCGTTGCGCGCGCACACCAACTGATGCAGACGGACGGAGAAGTGATGACTCGACGTCATCGGGCCGCGATCATCGGCTCCGGGAACATCGGCACCGACCTGTTGATGAAACTGCGCCGCTCGAACGTCCTGGACGTCGCGGCCATGGCCGGGATCGATTCGGGCAGTGACGGTCTCGCGCGGGCCGCGGCGCTGGACGTGGCGGTCACCGCCGACGGCGTCGACGGTCTGCTGAGGCTCGACGCCTTCGACGACGTCGAGGTGGTGTTCGACGCGACCAGCGCCGGCGCCCACCACGTGAACGACGCGGCGTTGGCGGAGTCCGGCAGGCGGGTCGTCGACCTCACCCCCGCAGCCATCGGTCCGTTCGTCGTGCCCGCGGTAAACATGGCGAAACTGGCGGGTCAGCGGAACCTCAACATGGTGACGTGCGGCGGCCAGGCCACGATCCCGGTCGTCGCGGCGTTGGCCGGTGTGACGGACGTGCACTACGCGGAGATCGTCGCGTCCATCTCGTCGCGATCGGCGGGTCCTGGCACGCGGGCCAACATCGACGAGTTCACGGACACGACTGCGCGCGCCATCGAGATCGTGGGCGGCGCCACCCGGGGGAAGGCGATCATCGTGCTCAACCCTGCCGAGCCGCCGATGCTGATGCGCGACACCGTCGCCGCGCTGGTGTCCACGACCGACGAGAACGCGATCGACTCCGCCGTCACGGCGATGGTCGCCGAGGTGGCGCGCTACGTGCCGGGCTACCGCCTGGCTCAACGGGTCCGCGTCGACCCCGTTCCGTCGACGGATCCGCGTCGTCGCCTGGCCGGGGCGGCCGGCCGACTCGACCTTCAGCAGGTGACGGTCTTCCTCGAGGTAGAGGGCGCCGCCGACTACCTTCCTGCCTACGCGGGCAACCTCGACATCATGACGGCCGCCGCCGTCCAGGTCGCCGAGCAGTTGGTCACCCTGACACCCGAGCCGGTCCGATGACCACCGAGGTGTACGTCCAGGACGTGACGCTGCGCGACGGCATGCACGCCGTCGGGCACTCGCTGAGCCTGGACGACGTCAGGCGCATCGCCGCTGCGCTCGACACCGCGGGCGTCGCGGCGATCGAGGTCGCGCACGGTGACGGACTGGCCGGCGGCAGCCTGACCTACGGCGCGGGCGCGCACGACGACGGAGCCTGGATCGCCGCCGCGGCCGAGGTGGTCCAGACCGCCCGTCTGACAACGCTTCTCATCCCCGGCATCGGGACGGTCGACGATCTGCGCGCGGCAGTCGACCTCGGCGTCACCTCGGTGCGGGTCGCCACCCACTGCACCGAGGCCGACATCGCCCGCCAGCACATCGGCACCGCCCGCTCGCTCGGAATCGACGTCGCCGGCTTCCTCATGATGTCGCACCTCGCCCCGCCGGACCTGCTGGCCGCCCAAGCCAAGGTGATGGAGGACGCCGGCGCCGAGTGCGTCTACGTCACCGACTCGGCGGGTCGGTTGACGATGACCGGCGTCCGCGATCGGGTGCGCGCCTACCGCGAGGTCCTCTCGCCGACGACGTCGATCGGGGTGCACGCGCATCACAATCTGGCTCTCGGAGTGGCCAATTCACTGGCGGCAGTGGAGGCGGGCGCGCATCGCGTGGACGCTTCGCTCACCGGTCTCGGTGCGGGAGCGGGCAACTGCCCGTTGGAGGCCTTCGTCGCCGTCGCCGAACTCAACGGCTGGCAGCACGGGTGCGACCTCTACGCGCTGATGGATGCGGCCGACGACATCGTTCGGCCGCTGCAGCAGCGTCCCGTCCGGGTCGACCGCGAGACGCTCACACTGGGCTTCGCCGGCGTGTACTCCAGCTTTCTCCTGCACGCCGAGCGCATCGCCGCCGACGTCGGCGTCGACACCCGCGATCTGCTCGTCGAAGCCGGCCGCAGGTCGATGGTCGGCGGCCAGGAAGACCTGCTCCTCGACCTCGCTCTCGGCGCGAGGGGGTGACGGACCGCCGCGCAGCCCGGCCACTGAAGCATCGTCACACGCCCAAAAACACGAAAGATGAACGACTATGGAGAACGTCACCGCATCCCATCCCCCACGACGGCCGGCTCCCCCGACCGGCACCTCGCCTTCGCCCGACACGCCGCTGCCTGCCGGGCGGCGCAACCATGGCCTCAAGCAGAACAGCCTCGGCGTGCCGAGCATCTTCTTCTACATCATCGCCGCGGCGTCCCCGCTGACCGTCGTGGTCGCGCTGTTCCCCATCATCATCGGCTCGGGCAACGGCGTCGGGATGCCGGGTGCGTTCGTCATCGCCGCGGTGGTGCTGATGATCTTCGCCGTCGGATACGTGGCGATGAGCCGACACGTCACCAATGCGGGGGCGTTCTACGCCTACGTGACGTTGGGGCTCGGGCGCATTGCCGGGCTGGGGTCGGCGTTCCTCGCGATCTTCGCCTACAACGCGATCCAGGCCGGGCTCTACGGCGGCTTCGGCTACTATGCCGCCGAGCTGATCAATCCGCGACTGGGTGTCGAGATCCCCTGGTGGGCCTACGCATTCGTCGGCCTGCTGTTGTGTCTAGGCCTCGGCGTGCAGGGCGTGCACTCCGGCGCGAAGGTCCTCGGCGTGTTCATGACGCTGGAAGTCACCATGATCACCATCCTCAGCGCGTTCAGCCTGTTCGGTGACGCCGTCCCCGTGTCGCAGTTCTCGTTCGAGCCCTTCGCGCCGAGCGTCGTGCTGGGTGGCGCGCTAGGCGTCGCGCTGATGTTCGCGCACGCCTCGTTCATCGGCTTCGAAGGATCGGCGATCTACGGCGAGGAAGCGCGTGATCCGGCGCGCACCATCCCGCGTGCCACATACCTGTCGATCGCGTTCATGGGCGTCCTCTACGCGGTGTCGGGCTGGCTCATCATCAACGCGCTTGGCGTCGATAAGGTCGTCGGGATCGCCACCGAGACGGGCGGCAACTTCATCTTCGTGGCCAGCGACACCATCATCGGCCACAACATCTCGCTGCTGTTCCAAATGCTGATCGTGACCGCGACGTTCGCGGCCATCGTCACCTTCCACAACAACGTCGCCCGGTACACGTTCTCCCTCGGGCGGCAGGGCTTGATCTGGAAGCCGCTCGGCTGGACACTGCCCCGCCGCCAGACGCCGTGGGTCGCGTCGATCGTCCAGAGCGTGACCGTCGGCATCGTGATCGCGCTGTTCGCGCTCTTCGGGCAGGACCCGTTCGCCACCCTGTTCACCTGGGCGACGGGCATCGGCACCGTCGGGGTGATCCTGTCGCAGCTCGTCGCAGGCATCGCGATCTTCGCGTTCTTCCGCAAGTCCGACGTCGACAAGCGGCCGTGGAACACCGTGATCGCACCGCTTCTCGCGATCGTGGGACTCGGCGGGTTCTTCGTCCTTACCCTCGACAGCCTTGACGTGCTGCTCGGCGTGCAGGGCACCATGGCGGCGATCATGCTCTCGCTGGTGTTCATCGCCTTCCTCGCGGGCGCTGCCTACGGCGTCTACCTCAAGGTCGTCGCGCCGGCGAGGTATGCACTGGTCGGGCAGGCGCTCAACGAGCGGGACGTGCCCGAGCCCGCACCTGCCGGGGCGAGCGAAGCGACGGGATAGACCGAAGCTCAGTAACACCAACGTATTTCACGATTCGCCGCGCGCCTACGCCCGACGTTACGTACATTTGTCCGCAACGATGCGTACGAACGTTCTTAACGAAGGAGTTGGCATGGGATCCGCACCGCGGCGGGCACGTCGACACGACCCGGACAGAAAGGAGCGCATCGTGGCCTCGGCCCTGGAGGTACTCGCCAGTGACGGCGTTGCCGGCATCACCCACCGCGCCGTCGCCACCGCCGCCGACGTGCCGCTGGGCTCGGTCACCTACCACTTCGCCACGCTGGACGACCTCGTCCAGCACGCGTTCGAGGCCCACGTCGACGCGCTGGCCACCCGCTTCGAGGCCCGCCTGTCGTCGTGCGGCGGCGGGGACGACCTCATCGACACCATCGCCTCGGCCATCACCGACGACCTCGCCAGCCATCCCAACGAACTCGCCGTCACCTACGAGCTCTACGGCGACGCCGTGCGCAGGCCCGAGATCAGGCGCCTGACCCAACGCTGGATGGAACGTGCCGAGGACGCCCTGGCGGAGCACTTCGACCGCACCACCGCACGGCTCGTCGACGTCGTGGTCGAGGGCCTGATGGTGCACACGTCCATTGCGCAACAACCCATGTCGAAAGACGAAGTACGCGCCCTGCTGACCATGGCGGCCGGCGGCGCACCCACCACCACCGAGGAGTGACCCATGACCTTCCACACCAAGATGTTCATCGACGGCACCTGGACCGAGGCCGCCGACGGCGGCGTCGACCAAGTCAACGCCCCGACCACCGGTGAGGCCTTCGGCGAAATCGCCCGTGGCGGTGCGGCCGACGTCGACCGCGCCGTCGCGGCCGCCGAAGCCGCCTTCCCCGACTGGGCGAGAACACCGGTGGGCGAACGCGCCCGGGCATTCCTCACCCTGGCCGACCGCGTCGAGGCCGACCAGCGCACGCTCGCCGAGATCGAGTCGCGCAACGTTGGCAAGCCCATCGGCCTCGCGCTCGAGGAGATGGAGATGATCCCCGATCACCTCCGGTTCTTCGCAGGCGGCGCCCGCACCATGGAGGGCCGCGCCGCAGCGGAATTCGTGCGGGGCAAGACCAGCATCATCCGGCGCGACCCGCTCGGCGTCGTCGGCTCGGTCGCCCCGTGGAACTACCCGCTGCTGATGGCGATCTGGAAGATCTCCCCCGCGCTGCTCACCGGTAACACGCTGGTGCTCAAGCCTTCCGAGCACACCCCCTACTCGGTGCTCCGGCTCGCCGAACTCGCCGAGGATCTGTTCCCGGCGGGCGTGTTCAACGTGGTGACCGGCGACGGCAAGGAGGTCGGCGCCCGACTGGTTGCCCACCCGCGGGTGCGGATGTCTTCGCTTACCGGATCGGTCGCGACGGGGCGGGCGCTGATGCACGCCTCCGCCGACTCGAACCTCAAGCGGCTGCACCTCGAACTCGGCGGCAAGGCCCCTGTGCTGGTGTACTCCGACGCCGACGTACCCCTGGCAGTTGGCAAGATCATGGAGGGCGCGTTCTGCAACTCCGGCCAGGACTGCATGGCCGCGTCCCGGCTCTACGTCCACGAGTCCGTGCACGACGAATTGGTCGCCGGCCTCGAAAAGGCGGTCAAGGAACTCGATCTGGGCGACACCGCCGACGAGAACACGTCGATGGGTCCGGTCATCACCGCGGCCCACCGCGACCGGGTCGAAGGCTTCGTCGCGCGCGCCAAGGCCACCGGCCACACCGAGCTGATCCAGGGCGACAATCCCGGCACGGGTTTCTACACCGCACCCACCGTGGTCGTCGGCGCTCGGCAAGGCGACGAGATCGTCAGCACCGAGGTGTTCGGTCCCGTGACGTCGGTGACGAAGTTCGGCGACGGCGACGACGTCGTCGCCTGGGCCAACGACACCGAATACGGGCTCGCTGCTTCGGTTTTCACCAACGACCTGTCGCGGGCGATGACCGCGTCCAGCGACCTGCAGTTCGGCACCGTCTGGATCAACGACCACCTGCCCGTCACCCCCGAGATGCCGCACGGCGGCTTCAAGCAGTCCGGCAACGGCAAGGACATGTCGGTCTACGCCCTCGAGGAGTACACCGAGGTCAAGCACGTGATGATCAACCGCGAGATCGCCTGATGCCGGTCAGCGCGGTCAACACCTTTCGCCTGCGCTCCGGGGTCAACGCCGAGCAGTTCGAGCGGTTCTCGGCCGACCTCGACCGGCCGACGTGCCTGGCGTTCGACGTGGTCCTCGGGTTCGAGGTGTATCTGGTCGAGGGCGAGGGCACCGACGTCGTCGAGATCATGACCGTCTCGTCGTGGCCCGAATGGGAGCGCATCCGCGACTCGTCACCGGAACTGAAGCCCGTGGTCGAGAGGTTCGACGAACTCGTCGAGCCAGGCAGCGTCACCACGCTGCTGACCCGCAAATCACCCCTGCCACAGGAGATCTGACATGACCGCTACACCGGATTACGACGCCGTCATCATCGGCGCGGGCCACAACGGCCTCGTCACCGCCAACTATCTGGCCAAGGCCGGCCAACGGGTCCTGGTGCTGGAGGCCCGCGACCTCGTCGGCGGGGCCTGCGTCACCGAGGAACTGATCCCCGGCAGCAAGTGGTCGTCGTGTGCGTTCATCGCAGGTCTGCTGCGACCCGAGATCATCGCCGAACTCGAACTGGCCAGATTCGGCCTCGACCTGTACCAGGGAGACGCGCTGTCGTACAGCCTGTTTCGCGACGGCACCTCGTTCACGATGTGGAAGGAGACCGACCGCACGCTGCGCGAGCTGGAGAAGATCAACAAGAACGACGCCCAGGCCTTCCTCGACTTCGGGGTCCGGCTGCAGCGCTTCGCCGGGCTGGTCACCCCCTACCTGCTGTCGCCACCACCGCAGCGCTCGGAGGTGTTCGCGGCGTTCGAGGCGGCGGGCGAGCAGACGTTGTTCGACGAGTTCACGCTGCTGTCGGTCCGCGACCTGCTCGACCGGTACTTCGAAGACGAGCGACTGAAGAGCATGCTGACGTTCTTCGGCATGGTGTCGATCTTCGGCGGACCCTCCACGCCCGGCACGGCGTACACCTACGGGCACCACTCCTGGGGTGAGTTCAACGGCAACTTCGGTCAATTCGGCCTGGCCCGCGGCGGGATGGGTGCCATCAGCGAGGCACTGGCCGCCGGCGCGCGTCATCACGGCGCGACGATCCGCACCTCGACCCCGGTCGACACGGTGATCGTCGAGCGCGGCACGGCCACGGGGGTGCGCCTGGCCGACGGGACCGTCGTCACCGCCGCCCGGGTGATCTCCAACGCCGATCCCAAGCGGTCCCTGCTCAAGCTGCTCGAGCCAGGGGTGCTGCCGGCCAAACTGGTCCGCGACGTCGAGAACATCGACACCCGCGGCTCGATGGCCAGGATCCATCTCCTGATCGACGAACTGCCGCAATACCTTCCGTTCCCGGACGCCTCGGAGGGTCCGCAGCATCACGGGCATCAGCTGCTCGGTCCCAGCCGGGAGGCGTTCGAGGAGGCCTACGAGGCGCAGCGCCGCGGGACGTTCCCGAGCACCTTCGTCATCGAGGCGGTCACGCAGTCGGTGACCGACGACTCGCTCGCCCCCGCCGGACTGCACACCATGACCCTTGGCATCCAGCAGCTGCCCTCGGAACTGACCGGCACCACGTGGGCGGCCGAGAAGGAGAAGTGGGCGGACCTCGTCCTCGAGGACCTGTTCATCTACGCGCCGAACCTGCGCGAGCACATCCTCGACCGCGTGGTCATCACCCCGGACGACCTCGACCACGAGTACCTGATCACCGACGGCAACATCTTCCACGGCAGCATGATGCTGGACCAGCTGTTCGGCGCGCGGCCGCTGCCCGAGCTGGCGAATTACCGGACGCCCGTTCGCAATTACTACCTCTGCGGGTCCGGCACCCACCCCGGCGGTGGGGTGATGGGGGCCAACGGCCACAACGCGGCCAAGGCCGTCCTTGCCGACGCGTCGGGTACGGCCGCACCGGTCCGCCCCGCGACGGGAACGGGCGGTCGCAAGGCGCCGTGGCAGCAACGCGTCGTCGGCGGCCTGATGTCCACCAGGCCCGGGCGCTGGGTGGGCTACCGGGCGGCGCGTCAACCCGCGCTGCGCAAGGTCACCGCGTACGCGGCCCGGGTCCGCTGACCGTGACGACGCCGCAGGGCGGGTTGCGCAGCGCCAAGTGGTTCGCGGGCAAGGACGTGCCGGGCTTCGTGCACCGCTCGGCCATGCGGGCGTCGGGGTTCTCCCGGATGGCCTTCGAGGGCAGGCCGATCGTGGGCATCTGCAACTCGTGGTCCGAAGTCGTCAACTGCAACATGCACTTTCGCGGCCTGGCCGACTCGGTAAGGCGCGGCGTACTGGCGGCGGGCGGCTTCCCGCTGGAGTTCCCCACCATGTCGCTCGGCGAGCAGTTGATGAAGCCGACCACCATGCTGTTCCGCAACCTGATGGCGATGGACGTCGAGGAGTCGATCCGCGCGTATCCCTTCGACGCCGTCGTCCTGCTCGGCGGCTGCGACAAGACCGTCCCGGCACAGCTGATGGGGGCCGCCAGCGCCGACGTCCCCGCGATCGCGCTGACCGGCGGGCCCGCCGCGCCCGCGGTGTTCCGGGGCAAACAGCTCGGGGTGGGCACCGACCTCTGGGAGTACATCGACGACGTGCGAGCCGGTCGCATGTCGATGGCCGAGTACGAGCAACTGGAGGCCGCGGCGGGACCGTCACGGGGACATTGTCCGGAGATGGGCACCGCCTCCACGATGGCCACCCTGGTCGAGGGCCTCGGCATGACCCTGCCCGGCGGCGCGGCCATCCCCGCGATGGACTCGCGCCGGCTGCAGGTCGCCGAGGAGGTCGGCGCGCGGGCGGTCGGGTTGGCCGTCGAGCGGTTGCGGCCGTCGCAGGTCATGACGGCCGAGGCGTTCGACAACGCCATCACGCTGATGCTGGCCGTCGGCGGGTCGACCAACGCGATCGTGCACCTGCTGGCCATCGCAGGCCGGGTGGGAGTTCCGTTGTCGCTGGACCGCTTTCACGAACTCTCGGAGCGCACACCGCTGGTGGTCAACGTGCGGCCCGCCGGCGAGCACCTCGTCGAGCAGGTCTTCCACGCCGGCGGAATACCGGCGGTGATGAAGTCGGTCGAGTCGCTGCTGCACACCGACGCCGTCACCGTCACCGGCAAGACCGTGGCCGACAACCTCCCGACCGCAGCCGCGACCGAGACGGCGGTCATCGCGCCGCTGGACGCGCCGTTCCAGCCGCCGGGGGGCCTCGCCGTGGTGCGGGGCAACCTCGCGCCCGGTGGCGCGGTGATCAAGTGCAGCGCCGCCAGCCCCGAACTGCTGGTGCATCGGGGACCGGCCGTGGTCTTCGAGGACATGAAGGACTTGATGCGTCGGTTTGACGACCCCGACCTGGAGGTGACGCGCGATTCCGTGCTGATCCTGCGGTCGGCCGGGCCGCGCGGCGCACCGGGCATGCCGGAGTGGGGTCAGCTGCCCATCCCGAGCAAGCTGCTCAAGGAGGGTGTCACCGACATGGTTCGCATCTCCGACGCCCGGATGAGCGGCACCGCCTACGGCACCTGCGTGCTGCACGTCAGCCCGGAATCGGCGGTGGGCGGCCCGCTGGCCCTGGTTCGCGACGGCGACGTCATCGCGCTCGACGCCCGTGCGGGAAGGCTGGACATGCTGGTGTCGGACGACGAGTTGGCCGCGCGCCGCGCCGACGTGACGCCAAGACCTTCGCGTCACACCCGCGGCTACGCCTCGATGTACGTCGAGCGCGTTCTGCAGGCCGACCGGGGTTGTGACTTCGACTTCCTGGTCGGCCGATCGGAACGTCCCGATGACGAGCCCGATGCGATCTTCGAGGGCTGGATCGGCGGATGGTGACCAAGGGACTAGCCGCAAAAGTCGAGTAAAACTACCTACGCCCTCCGGACCTAGATTCAGTTCATGGGCGTAACCAGCATCTTTCCCACCGCCGTCGCGATCGAGTCGGCCACCCCGGCGAACCGGGACCGGGCCATCGACGTCATCCGGATCGCGTCGCTGATCGGCGTCGTCGCCGGCCACACGATCATGGCCACCAGCATGATCGCCGACGGCGTGTTCACATGGGGCAACCTGCTCACCACGTCACCTGTGTTCCAGGCGTTGACGTGGGTCTTTCAAATCATGCCGCTGTTCTTCTTCGCGGGCGTTGCGGCGTCGGTCGGCTCGTGGGAACCCGGTGGCAGCTGGGGCGGATGGCTGCTGAAGCGATGCACGCGGCTCTACCGGCCGGTCTTCTACTACCTCGCGTTCTGGGCGGCGGCACTGGTCGTCTTGCGCCCGCTCCTGCCCACCCGCGTGTACGAGTCGATCGCCGGAATCAGCATCCAACTGCTGTGGTTCCTCGGCGTCTACGTCGTCGTCCTCGCCGCCGTCCCGCTGCTGGCACGCATCACGACGGTCGCCCGGTTCGTCGGCTCCGTGACCGCCCTGTACGCGCTGATCGCGCTCGTCGACGGCATCAGGGTGCACGACGCCGCGTGGTCGGCGTTGGGCTACCTCAACCTCGTCGCCTGGCTGATCCCCGGCATGTTCGGCGTGGCGTACCGGCGCCGGTTGTTCACCGCGCGGACCGCTCTCGCCGTAGGGGTGGCGATGTTCGCGGTCAACGTCGCACTGGTGTGGTTCGGCCCGTACGAGCTGAGCCTCGTCGGCATCGACACTCAGGAGCTGAAGAACATGATGCCGCCGTCACTGTTGCTCACCGGGCACGCAATCATGATGTGCGCGTTCGCAATTGCCGCGGCTCCCGCCGTCGCCCGCTGGGCGGGTGGGCCGCGGGTGTGGCGCCTGGCGGTGATCGGAAACAGCGGCGCCATGACGCTGTACCTGTGGCACATGCCTGCGCTGCTGGCCGTGCACCTGGCCTTCGACTACCTGGGCATGGACCGCTGGCCGGGGCAGCCGAACTTCTGGACGATCAGCGCCGCGCAGGTCGCGGTGATGGCGGTGTTGGTGTGCGGCTCGTTCGTGTTCTTGCGGCCGTTGGAGAACGATCCGCTGCCGCTGTGGGACGGCGGCCACGTCACCCGAGCCGGGCTTCGCAGTGCCGTCGTCGGCGCCCTGTTGTGCGTCGCGGGCGCAGCGACACTCGCCGCGGCCGGGTGGGGCCTCAAAGATGAAGGGCTCGACTACGTTCTGGTGGTGCTGGCGGCGCTGGTCGGAGCCCGCCTCCTCGCCCGCGACACCAGAGTGGGTTAGCCGCTCTTGCGGCGGAACTCCCGATGGGCCTCTGCCGGGCCGGTCGACCGCGGGCCGTGCTTGCGTCCGCCGTCCTTGTGCTCGGAACCGCCGCCGGCGTTGGCCTTCTTGCGCTCGAGCGCCTCGCGGAACTTGCGCTTGTTGTCGTCTTCGGGTTGCTCGGCCATGCGTTGAGACTAGCGCGTGTCAGCGCATGCCAGGCGGCATGCCGTAGAGATGCGAGATCGGCAGCGTCATCAACACCCGTCGGTCGTCGACCATGGCCCGGCGATAATCGTCCCAGTCCGGATGGTCCTTGCCAGCGATGCTGCGGTACAACGCAATCAGACCCTCGACGGTGTCGTCGTGCGGGTCGCTCGCGGGTGGGGTCAGACGTGCGTCCCCCTCGGCCACCGCATACGACCATCCGTCGTCGGAGCTGACGTGAATCGACGCCCGCGGGTCGCGGCGCAGATTGCGGGTCTTGGCGCGCGGCTCGGTGATCGACACCGAGACCGTCAGCTCCCGCGCGTCGAAGTGGTAGGACACATTCGACAGCTGAGGCCTGCCGTCCCGCTTGAGGGTCGCCAGAACGCCCAGCGAATTGCCGCCGATCAATGCCAGTAGCTTGTCGTCGAACACGTCGCGGCTCATGCTCGCCAGCCTACGACCGTGGCGCGGTGTGCGGTCCGATTCGGCCTCGGCGGCTCCTACCATGGGCGGATGAGCCAAGAGGATCCCCCGTCGCTGCGCTCGCCCCAGGTTTCGGGAACCGCGTTGGACGGTGTCTCCGCCACCACGCTGTGGACGTTGCACAACCGCGGCAGCGAGGCCAAGCGCTCCGACGGGGTGATCCGAGATCCGTGGGCGGTCACGCTGCTCGACACGATCTCCTACGACTACCTCAAGTTCGGCAAGCCCAACCAGTCGCACGGGCTGCGCGCGGTCGCGTTCGACGCCGCCGCCCGCGACTATCTGACCGCGCACCAGAAGGCGTCGGTGGTGGCGCTGGCCGAGGGTTTGCAGACCAGCTTCTGGCGCCTCGACCGCGACGGCGTGCTCGACGAAACCACGTGGTATTCAATCGATCTGCCACCGGTCATGGAGCTGCGGGACCAGCTCCTGCCCTCGGACGACAGAATCGTCGCGTTGGCCCAGTCGGCGCTGGACCGCAGTTGGATGGACCGCGTCGACGCGACCGACGGCGTCTTCATCACCGCCGAGGGGTTGTTGATGTACCTCGAGCCGGAGGACGCCCTCGGTCTGATCGCCGACTGCGCGGCCCGCTTCCCCGGCGGCCAGATGATGTTCGACTCGATCCCCCGCTGGTTCAGCGCCCGCACGCTGAAGGGCTTCAAGCTGTCGTCGCGCTACATCGCTCCGCCGATGCCGTTCGGCCAGTCCGCCGACGAGGCCCTGGCGCTGGCGGGCACCATCCCCGGCGTGCGTTCGGCGCGCGACGTCGCCCTTCCACCGGGCCGGGGACTCTGGCGGCTGGGAAGCGCTCCGGTGATGGACTACGTCGGGCCGCTCCGCAGGAACCGCCCGAGCATCACCCTGCTGGAGTTCGGATGACGCGGTACGTCGCCTTCCTCAGGGGCGTCAACGTCGGAGGCGTCAACCTCAAGATGGCCGACGTCGCGCGGGCTCTGACCGACGCCGGCTTCACCGACGTCGCGACGATTCTGGCCAGCGGCAACGTGCTCATGACGAGTGACACCAAGGTCGGAGCGGTCCGCACCGCGGCGGAGAAGGCGCTGCGCGACGCCTTCGGGTACGACGCCTGGGTGCTGGCCTACGAGCTGAGCACGGTCGCCGAGATCTCGGCGCGCTATCCGTTCGAGCGCGAGGTCGACGGCCGCCACTCGTACGTCACCTTCGTGACGGACGCCGACGTCCTCGACGAGCTCGCGGCTCTGGCCGCCGACGCCGGGCCAGACGAGTTGATCGAGCGCGGCGGCGGCGTCGTGTACTGGCAGGTGCCCAAGAGCGGCACGTTGGACACCACCATCGGAAAGACCATGGGCAAGAAGCGGTACAAGTCGTCGACCACCACCCGCAACCTACGAACCATCGAGAAGGTGCTCGCGAAATGAAGATGAACGTCGACCTGTCCGGAGTCTCCGAGACGGCCCTGCTGACGTTGCAGGTCCGGGCGCACGAGGCCCGCCGGGCCGACGGCATCCTCGACGATCCGATGGCGGTGAAGCTCGTCGACTCCATCGAGTTCGACTTCGCCAAGTTCGGCTACACCCGCCGCCAGGACATGGCGGTGCGAGCGTTGGCCTTCGACGGGGCCACCCGCGACTACCTTCGCGTGCATCCCGCGGCGACGGTCGTCGCGCTCGCCGAGGGGTTGCAGACCAGCTTCTACCGGATCGACGCCGCCGACGTCGGCCATCAATTCCGTTGGCTGACCGTCGATTTCCCGCCGGTGACGCAGTTGCGCGAGAAGCTGCTTCCGCCGTCGGACCGGGTGACCGTCTGCGCGCAGTCGGCGTTGGACTACGGCTGGATGGACCGGGTCGACACGGCGGACGGGGTGTTCATCACCGCCGAGGGTCTGCTGATGTACCTGGAGCCGACCGACGCCATGGGTCTGATCACCGAGTGCGCGCGACGCTTCCCCGGCGGCCGGATGATGTTCGACCTGCCGCCGTCGTGGTTCGCCGCCCTGGCGCGCCGGGGCGGCCTGTGGACCTCGACGCGCTACCGGGTGCCCGCCATGCCCTTTGGCATGTCGCCGTCCGAGGCGGCCCGGCTGGTCGACGTCGTGCCAGGCGTCCGCGCGGTGCACGACGTGCCCTATCCCCGCGGGCGCGGCCGTGTGCTGAACGCGGTGCTGTCCGGGATGCAGCGCATCCCGTTGCTCGACCCGGTCCGGCCGTCGCTCACCCTGCTCGAATTCGGCTAGGTGAACGCCGTTTCCACGTAGCGCAGCGCATCGTCCTTGCAGACGCCGAGCGCCTTGGCTGCGGCCGCAAACTGGTGCGCGGCGGTCGCCATCGCGGCGTCGGCTGGATCGATCCGCGCCACGAAGGACCCGAATCTGCCGCGCGTCTCCAACAGACCGGCCGCCTCCAGCTCCCGGTACGCGCGCGCGACCGTGTTGACCGCCATGTTCAGCTGATGCGCCAGGTCACGGACGGTCGGCAGCCGGGTGCCCGGCGGCAGCCTGCCGTCCCGAACGCCCCCGATGATCTGCGTTCGCAACTGGTCGAACAGCGGCCTGGCCCCGTCCGGATCTACTTGAACCCACTCCCCCAAATCCCCCACGTGCCCAGTATCACAAATAGCGGCTAGTTTGGTGGCGTGCGAGTGACGGTGCTCAGCGGAGCTGGGATGTCCGCGGAGAGCGGCGTCCCGACGTTTCGCGACGTCGAGACGGGTCTGTGGGCCAAGGTCGACCCCTACGAAATCTCCAGTTCCGACGGGTGGCGCCGGCATCCGGAGAAGGTCTGGGCCTGGTACCTGTGGCGCCACTACATGATGAAGGCCGTCGACCCAAACGACGGCCACCGCGCCGTCGCAGCCTGGCAGGACGGTGCCGAGGTGCACGTCGTCACCCAGAACGTCGACGATCTGCACGAGCGTGCGGGCAGTGCGCGGGTGCACCACGTGCACGGCAGCCTGTTCAGCTTCCGCTGCGACCGATGCGACGTGCCCTACGTCGGGCCGCTGCCGCCGATGCCAGAGCCGGTCGAGACCGTCGACCCGCCGAGGTGCGCTTGCGGCGGTCTGATTCGGCCCGACGTGGTCTGGTTCGGCGAGCCGTTGCCGTCCGAGGAGTGGGACCGTTCGGTGGAGGCGGTCAGCCGGGCGGACGTGGCGATCGTCGTCGGCACGTCGGCGGTCGTGTACCCGGCGGCCGGCCTGCCCGAGATGGCGCTCGCCGAGGGCATCCCGGTCATCGAGGTCAACCCCGAGGAAACGCCCTTGTCGGATCGGGTCACCATCTCGCTGCGGGAGACGTCGGCGACGGCGTTGCCGGGGCTGCTTCAGCGGCTGCCCGCACTTCTCGGCTAGGGGCACTGGCCGTTGTTCACGCATCCGGGCGCGGCGGTGGCCTTGTACGTCGGCGCGGCCATCGGGGTGGCCAGTGTCGTGGGAGCCATGTCGTTGGTGGTTGCGGGGGTGTCGACGACCGTCGCAGGGAGCTTCATCGCCGACGCCGTCGGTTGGACGTAGCTGGTGTTGGTGGCCGAATCACCAGACCCCCCGGCGACGACGTCGGGCGCTGCGCCAGGGCCCATGACGGACACGACGGCGCCGGCGACTACGACGGCGCCGCAGGCAAACGTGGCTGCGGCCAATTTGATGCGTTCGACGGTCATTTCTCCTCCAAGGACTCCAGTGGCCCGCAGTCGTCGAATGCGACCGGGCACAAGAGAAGTCAACCGCGCCGAACGGCCCGAGTCTATGATTCCAAACCCATTCGAAGGGTACTTTCAGGCCTTGAACATGTTGGGCGGCAACGTAATTAGCACTCTACCCGGCGCCACGCAGTACGCTCGCCCAGTGCCGGAACCAGATCCGTCAAGTTTCGAAACGTTGGCGGCGAACGCGATATTCCCTCGCGCCACTGCAATGGAGGAATCATGACCGTAGTCCGTGGATTGGCGGCGACCCTGATCGCCGTCGGTGTGTCGGTGGGGTTGGCGAGCCCGTCCTGGGCCGACGACTTCAGCGGCAAGTACGCGTTGAATCTGATCGGCGCCAGTGCCCACACGTCGTGGACGGCTCGCACCACCTGTCCCCCGTCGAGCCAGTGCGTCGCGCACATCACCAGTTCCAGCGGATGGAGCGGCGATGCGCGGCTGGCAGGCGGCCGGTGGACGATGACGGTCGACCGGCCGGACGGTCACAGCTGCCCCGACGGCACACGCGGCGCGGAGTTGCAGACGTGGTCGTGGGATGCGACCACCCTGGTCGGTCAGGTAAGCGGCGTCTCCGCGGAATCCGCGACCTGTCCGGTGGGTCCTGCGAACGACTTCACCCTTAGCAAGGCGGCCGCGGGCGTCGTCACACCCGTGTAGCGGTCGCTAGGCGGGCCTTACCGCCCGGCCGACTGCGGCCTCCGACACCGGCATCGGCACCCAGGCCGGCATGACCCACTCGTGGCGCGCCTCGCGCACCTCGAAACCCGCACCGACGATCGACCGTTCGGTGTCGCGGTGGGTGTGGCAGTTACCAAGCAGGCGTGGCCAGATGGTCGCGTCGGCCAGCTTCTGCAGCGTCGCCCGCGCCCCGTCGCTGGCGACGTGCTCGAGGAACCGGAGCTCGCCGCCGGGTCGCAACATCGAGAATACTTGGCGCAGAACGCCGTCGGGGTCGTCGACCGAACACAACACCAGCGAGCAGACGACGGCGTCGAACGGCTCGTCGGTCACGAACTCCTCGACGGTGTCGGTGGTGACCGTGACCGGTACGGACGCCGACGCGGCGGCACGCGTGGCGATCTCCGCGAGCCGCCGTTCCGGCTCGATGGCGACCACCTCGGCGACCGTCGTCGGGTACAGCTCGAAGTTGGTCCCGGTGCCGGCCCCCACCTCGAGCACGCGACCGGAGAGCCCGACCAGGTTCTCGCGCCGCAGCCGCCGAACGGACTCCGGCTCGTGGGTCGTGATGTTCGACCACAGCCGGGCGAAGAACGGATTGTCGACTAGATCAGCCATGTCAATTCACCAGCCCCTTGATCTTCGTGACCGCCTCCATTGGCGGCACGTCCAGTCCCAGCATTCCCGTCACGATGTGACCGCAGCACGCGGATCGCATCACCCGGTCGGCGAACGCCTCGACGTCACCGAACGGAAGATAGGGCCGCGAGATGGCAAGGGCGGCAACACCATGCGCCACCGTCCACAGTTCCAGTGCGGCCATGGTGGGATCACCCGCCGGATAGACGGCTTCGGCCATCAGCGATTCCACCGACGCCCTCATGTGCACGAACGCCGAGCTGTTGAGGGTGACGTCGACGTCGCTTCCCGGCCTGCCCTCACCCATCGTGGCGATGCGATACAGCTCGGGGTTCTGCATGGCGAAGCGGACGTAGGCCAACCCTTGCGCGCGCAACCGGTCGACGGTCGACGGTTGGTCGACGGCGACCTGCTGCATCACCTGGTCCAGTGCCTCGAAGTACCTGGCGCACACCGCATCCAGAAGCGCGTCCTTGTCGGCGAAGTGCAGATAGATCGACGGCGAGGTGACGCCGACGCGTTGTGCGACGCAGCGGATGGACACCGCCTTGGCGTGGCCCGTCTCCAGCAGGAGGTCGGTGGCGGCGTCGAGTATTTCCTCGCGGAGGTGGTCCCCGGATCCCCTCGCGGCCCGGCGACGCTTGAGCGGCTTGACCGTCATGTCAGCGATTGTCCGCCGAGGCGACCATGCCCCGGTCGGTAGTCGGCCGAACTGGGTGGTCGGCTTCGGGACCGGATTCGCGGATGCCGATCCGTTGGTGCAGCCAGACGAGCGGCTTGGGTGCCCACCAGTTCCAGCCGCCAAGCACGTGCATGAAGGCGGGCACCAGCACCATCCGGACGAGCGTGGCGTCGACGAGAACGGCCAGCGTCAGGCCGACGCCGAACATCCGCATGAACGACACTTCGGCGGCGATCAGTGCGGCGAACGATATCGACATCACCAGGGCTGCGGCCGTGATCACCCGCCCGGTGCGGGCCAGGCCGAGGGCGACCGCCTCGTCGTTGTCGGCCCGCGCCGCGTGGATGGCCCGCAGCCCCGACGGTGTGGCGTCGCCGTTGGCCCTGAGCCCGAGCCAGTACTCCCGGATGCGGGCGACCAGGAACACTTCGTAGTCCATCGACAGGCCGAAGGCGATGCAGAACAGGAGCACCGGCATGTTGGCGACCAGCGTCCCGGTCGGCGTCGTCCCCAGTGCGTTCAGATGACCGTCCTGGAAGATCCACACCAGGGCACCGAAGGCCGCGGTCAGCGAAAGCACGTTCAGCAGAACGGCTTTCAGCGGCAGGACGACGCTGCCGGTGAGCAGGAACAACAGACCGAACGTGATGGCCGCGATGAGTCCGAGGACCCATGGCAGCCGCGTCGTGATCGCCTCGACGCTGTCGCGGTTGATCTGGGCGACACCCCCGAGGACGACGCCGCGGCCGTCGGGTCCCGCCACGCCGTGCAGTTCGTCGAGCTGCGCCTCGGAGGCGTCGGAGAACAGTGGCGCGGTGCCGTCGACTGTGAGGAAGGCGCTGCCGTCGGCCACTCCCGTCGGGGCGGACGGCGGGCCGACCCGTGCGCCGCCGACGAACGTCCCCACCGGGGCGGACACCGACGTCACGTCGGAGACCTTGGACAGGTCGGCGGCGTACCGTCCGAGCGCAGCCGGTGACAGACCGTCGGCGTCGGGGATGACGACGGTCACCGCGGTGGACGAGTCGTCGGCGAAGTCGTCGCGGAGTTGGTCGCCCACCTGATGCGCGGATGCCGAGGACGGCAGCACCCGGTCGTCGGGGAAACCCCACCGGACGCTGAGGAACGGTGCGCCGAGCGCCAGCAGCAGCACCACGACGGCCAGCCCGATGGGGATCGCGTTGCGCATGACCGCCTTGGTGGAGCGGTACCAGAAGATCCGGTCGACGGGTTTCGGCGCGGGCTCGGCGCGGCGGGTGAGCCGTCGCAGCGGGCGGCGCACGTCGAGGCCGTCGAGCCGGTCGCCGAGCAGCCAGATCGCCGCGGGCGTGACGATCACCGCGGCTGCGGCGGCGAACGCGACCGTGGCGACACCCGCGTAGGCGAAGGACTTCAGGAAGTACATGGGGAACATCAGCATCGCGGCCATGGAGAGCGCGACCGTGGTGGCGGAGAACAGCACCGTGCGGCCGGCGGTCGACATGGTCCGGATCAGAGCCTTGTCGCGCGGTACCCCCTCGGCGAGTTCGTCGCGGTAGCGGCTCAGGATCAGCAGCGTGTAGTCGATGGCCAGCGCAAGCCCGAGGGCCGTCGAGAGGTTGAGGGCGAAGATCGACACGTCGGTGCCGAGCGTGATGAGCCGCAGCACCGACATCGACCCGACGATCGCCAGGCCACCGACGATCATGGGCAGGGCGGCCGCGACCAGCCCGCCGAACACCCACACCAGCACGAGGAAGCTCAGCGGGATGGCGATCGATTCCATCAGCAGCAGGTCGCGTTCGGTCTGCGAGGTGATCTGGGCGTTGACGATGGCGAGGCCACCGGAGCGCACGGTGACGCCGTCGCGGTCCTGGGTGACGGCGTCGGACAGGTCGCTGGCGTACTTCTGGGCGTCGTTCTCGCCGCCGGTGATGCCGGCGACGATCAGGCCGGCGGTGCCGTCCTTGCTGGTGAGGTCCGCGGCGGCGGCTGGGGGGACGGTCCACGCGGAGGTGACGTCGGCGACGTGCGGCGACTGCTTCAGTCGTTCGAGGACGTCGTCGGCCACCCTGGTCGCCTGCGGGCTCTTGATGCCACCGGGCGCGGTCACGGTGAGCAGCATCTGCATGTCGCCCTGACCGAACTTGTCCGTGAGCAGCCGGCCGGCCTGCGACGATTCCGCGTTCGGGTCCTGGAAGCCGCCGGCCGAAAGGCTCTTGGCGACGGGGATGCCGAAGATCGCCGCGGCCACCATGACCAGCGCGGCGCCGATCAGGATGCGTCTCGGCGCGGCGATTGCCGCCTGTGCGATTCGGTGCAGCACGTCCGCCCCTTCCGGTAGTAGCGGCGATAACTTATCAACGTTAACTTGGAGCGGTCAACGCCTCTCCCCTCATGGCACGACGGAGCGGGGCGGATCGTTCAACGCCCCCCTAAGGTGGTCGCCATGGCGACCACGGACGTGATCAAACGGCGCACCTCGAACCCCTCCGCCCTACACGACCTCGGCGTTCTCATCCTCCGACTCTCCGTCGGCGCCACGATGGTGCACGGCGGAGTCCTCAAGGCGGTCGACTTCCCCAGCACCGTCCAATTCATGGAGAGCGGTGGCTGGAAGTCGCCGACGTTCGCCGCCTATCTGGTGACGGCCACCGAGATCGCCGGCGGCGCGGCCCTGCTGCTGGGCCTGCTGACCCCGTTGGCCTCGTGCGGCATCCTCGCGGCGATGATCGACGCCTGGGCCGTCAACGTGTCCGCCGCCGCGGTGTGGTCGGATCCCTTCAACGTGCCGTTCTTGGTGGCGTTTGCCGCGGCGGCCCTGCTGTTCGTGGGCGCCGGCGGCTGGTCCGTCGACGCGCGAGTGTTCGGCCGGCCGCGGTGGCCGGGAGCCGTGACGATCCCGTTGTTCCTGGTGGCAGTGGCCGCGGCCGTCACGACCTGGGTGCTGCTGAACGGCGTCAACCCGCTCCACCTGAGCACTCCGACGCCCTAGAACCCTACTTCGGGGTAACAATTGCCAGGGTTTTCCGAATCGTGACTCAAAGAACTCTTAATAGTGATGGTTACTGTCCAGTACATGTGGATCGACGACACCAGCGCAGATGTCATCAAGGTTGACTTCGAGGCCTTCTATCACGGGGACTTCCTCGTCGAGGGTGACTGCTCCGAGCAGTTCCCCGACCTAGCCCAAGCCGTCTGACCGAACGCGGGGATCACCCGCGTTCGACGACGAGCTGACCGGTCGTGCGCACCTTTGGGTGCCGACGTGGTCGCGGTATGCCCATGGCGTGCAAGAAGCCGCCGACGTACTCGTCGGCGGCTTCTTGCGTTCCCGGCGATGCCCGCGACTGCGCCGAACCTACTTCCCGGTAACAATTGCCACCATTTTCAGAACCAGGGCTCAGAGTTCTCTCAATACTCGAAGTTACTGTTCAGTACATGTGGATCGACGAGAGCAACGCCAACGTCATCAAGGTTGACTTCGAGGCCCTGTACCACGGGGACTTCCTCATCGAGGGAGTGACTGCCGAGCAGTTCCCGGATCTCGCCGAGGCCGTCTAGACGCCCCGCCACGCAGACACGCGAAGAGCCGCCGACCACTGGTCGGCGGCTCTCGTGCGTCTAGGGCTCAGACGGCAGCTGCGACGGGAGCGGACATCATGCCGCCCAGTCGCGCGGTGATGATGTCTTCGGCCTCTGCGACGATGCGCGAGATCAACTCCGCGCACGTGGGGATGTCGTCGATCAACCCCATCACGGTGCCCGCGGTCCAGATGCCCGCGTCGACGTCACCGTCTTCGAACACCTTGCGACCGCGCACCCCGGCCACCAGATCCTTGACGTCTTCGAACTGGCCGCCGCCCTTGAGAATCTCCACCACTTCCCGCGAGACCACGTTGCTCGCGACGCGGGCGGTGTTGTGCAGGCTGCGGAAGATCAACTCGGTGCCACGCTCGTCGCCGGCGACGATCGCATCCTTCACGTTCTGATGAATGCACGACTCGACGGTGCACATGAACCGCGTGCCCATGTTGACCCCGTCAGCACCCAACGCCAACGCCGCCACCAGACCGCGAGCATCCCCGAAACCGCCCGAGGCGATCATCGGAATCTCGATCTGCTTGGCCGCCGCCGGAATCAACACCAACCCGGGCACGTCGTCCTCGCCCGGGTGACCGGCGCACTCGAACCCGTCGATGCTGATGCCGTCCACCCCGAGGCTCTGCGCCTTGACCGCGTGCCGCACCGAGGTGCACTTGTGCAGCACCTTGATGCCGTTGTCGTGGAACATCGGCAGGTGCGGCGCCGGGTTGGAACCGGCGGTCTCCACGATCTTGACGCCCTCGTCGACGATGACCTGGCGATACTCGTCGTAAGGCGGCGGGGTGATCGACGGGAGGATCGTCAGGTTCACCCCGAACGGCTTGTCGGTCAACTCCCGGGTCTTGGCGATCTCGCGCGCCAAGTCCGCCGGGGTGGGCTGCGTCAGCGCGGTGATGAACCCCAGCCCGCCCGCATTGGCAACCGCGGCAACCAGTTCCGCGCGGCCGACCCACTGCATGCCGCCCTGGGCGATCGGATGCTCGACACCGAAGACCTCGGTGAACTTCGTCCGAATGCTCATCGCGGAGCCATCCGGATTGCCCCGTCCAACCGGATGACCTCTCCGTTGAGCATCGGGTTCTCCACGATGTGCTGCGCCAGCGCGCCATACTCGTCGGGATCGCCGAGCCGCGCGGGATGCGGCACCTGCTGGCCAAGCGAGCGCTGCGCCTCCTCGGGCAGCGAACCCAGCAGCGGGGTCTTGAACAGACCCGGCGCGATGGTGCAGACGCGGATCAGTTCGCGGGACAGGTCGCGGGCGATCGGCAGGGTCATCCCGACCACGCCACCCTTGGACGCCGAGTAGGCCGCCTGCCCGATCTGACCGTCGAACGCCGCCACCGACGCGGTGTTGACGATGACGCCGCGCTCCTCACCAAGGGGTTCGGTCTTGGCGATCCGCTCGGCGGCCAACCGGATCACGTTGAACGTGCCGATCAGGTTGACCTCGACGACCTTGCGGAACCCGTCGAGCGGGAACGGACCGTTCTTGCTCACCGTCTTGACCGCGTTGCCGATGCCGGCGCAGTTGACGTTGATGCGCAGCGGACCCATCGACTCGGCGACGTCGAGCGCCTTGGCCACCGCGTCCTCGTCGGTGACGTTCGCGGCGACGAACTTGGCGCGCTCCCCCAGCTCGGCGACCACTTCCTCACCCTTGAGGTCGATGACCACGACACTGCCGCCGGCGTCCAACAGTCTCTTCACGGTTGCCAGGCCCAAGCCCGACGCACCACCCGTGACGACCGCTACCGAATCCTTGATCTGCACTGATCGATTCCCTTCGTTATTTCAACCGACTGGTTGGTTGGGACTATACCCAGTCGCGCAGGACGGCGTCGGTGTCCACGCCCTTCTCGCCGGGCGGGGTAGGCGTCGGCGGCACGCTGCGGGAGAACCGTGGCGCGGGCGCCGGCTCGAGGTTGTCGCCGTCAGCCGAAACATCATGGAAGAAGGTGCCGCGTTCGGTGATGTGCGGTTCGGTCTCCACCTCGGCGAAGCTCAGAACGGGGGTGACGCACGCGTCGGTGCCGTTGAACACCGATGCCCAGTGATCCCGGTCGTGACGCAGGAATGCCTCGGTGAAGGTCGCCCGCAATTCCTCGGCGCGCGACGCGTCGTGCTGGCCGGGTAGGTCGGCGTCGGCCAGCCCGAGCCCCTCGAGCAGCTGGGCATAGAACTGCGGCTCGATGGCTCCGACGGCGACGTACTTGCCGTCGGCGGTTTCGTAGGTGTCGTAGAACGGCGCACCGGTGTCGAGCATGTTGACGCCGCGCTCGTCGCTCCACATTCCGCTGGCGCGAAAGCTCCACATCATCTGCGCCAGCACGCTGGAACCGTCGACCATGGCAGCGTCGACGACCTGCCCCTTGCCGGAGGTCTGTCGTTCCCACAGCGCGGAGAGGATGCCGACGATGAGGAACATCGACCCGCCGCCAAAGTCGCCGGCGAGGTTCAGGGGCGGGACGGGCCGCTCGCCCTTGCGGCCGATCGCGTGCAGCACGCCGTTGAGCGAGATGTAGTTGATGTCGTGGCCGGCCTGCTGCGCGCGCGGCCCGGTCTGGCCCCAGCCCGTCATACGGCCGTAGATCAGACGTTCGTTGACCTTGGCGCAGTCCTCCGGGCCGAGGCCGAGGCGTTCGGTCACGCCGGGGCGGTATCCCTCGATCAGCACGTCGGCCTTCGCGATCAGCCGCATCACCAGTTCACGGCCTTCGTCGCTCTTCAGATCGGCGGCGACCGAACGGCGGTTGCGCAGCATCGAGTCGCGACCGCCGACGGGCACGGCGCCACCCTTGCCTGGCCGTTCGACGCGCACCACGTCGGCGCCGAGATCGCCAAGGATCATCGCCGCGTGCGGCCCGGGGCCGATGCCCGCGAGCTCGACGACCCGCAATCCGTGCAGTGGTCCAGTCATCGTTGACACCCTCCAGCAGTTCGACCCAGTTGACCGCGACATAGCTTACTTGTATAACCAAGTCGACCGATCGCGGGCCTCGCGCTCGCTCAACCAGAGGCGGGCATGACCAATACCGAGTCCTACACCGGCATCGACGATCTCACCGTGAACCTGCACGACGGGGTCCTCGTGGTGACGCTCAACCGGCCCGACAGCCTCAACTCGCTGACGGCCGCCATGCTGGAGACCATCGCCGACACGATGGAGCGCGCGGCCACCGATCCCGCCGTGCGGGTCGTCCGCCTCGGCGGCGCAGGGCGCGGCTTCAGCTCCGGCGCCGGCCTGAGCGTCGAGGATCAGACCAACCCCATCGCCGACGGGGCCGACACGCTGGCGGCTGCCAACCGCGCCGTCCGCGCCATCGTCGGGCTGCCGAAGCCGGTGGTGTCGGTCGTGCAGGGCCCCGCCGCCGGCGTCGGGGTGTCGTTGGCGATCGCGGCCGACGTGGTCCTGGCCTCCGAGAAGGCCTACTTTCTGTTGGCGTTCACCAAGATTGGGCTCATGCCCGACGGCGGCGCCTCAGCGCTGGTTGCCGCGTCGATCGGCCGGGCCCGAGCGATGCGGATGGCACTGTTGGCCGAACGCCTTTCCGCCGCAGACGCATTCGCCGCGGGACTGGTCAGCTCGGTGCACGACGCCGACGACCTGGAGGCCGAGGCGAACGCGGTGATCGAGAAGCTGAAGTCCGGGCCCGCGGTCGCCCTTCGCAAGACCAAGGCCGCCGTCAACGCCGCCACGCTCGACGAGCTCGAGGGCGCCCTCGATCGTGAGACCGATGGGCAGTTGGCGCTGCTGTCGTCACACGACTTCCGCGAGGGTGCCAAGGCGTTTCAGCAGCGGCGGCCGGCCACCTTCACCGACGACTGACGGTCGCGATTCCGGGCGGGGACCCGCTCTCGAAGTCTCTATCACCGGCGATATCACTGATCGAGTGATATCGCCGGTGATAACGAGTTCCAGACCGGGTGGCGCCCGCCCCCTGGGGATGAGCAGTCGACGCCGATAACCATTCGACGCGGCGGGGGTCGGTCGGCCACCATCATGTGCGTGAGTACGCACGTGGACGTCGACCAGCCGGGCACCGGTGGCTGGCGCGTGCTCGCGCCGTTCCGGTTTCGCGAGTACCGCCTGCTGATCGGCGCGCTGTCCATCTCGATCTTCGCCGAGGGCATGTGGGCCGTCGTGATGGCGATGCAGGTGATCGCCCTCGACAACGATCCCGCGTCGCTGTCCCTGGTGGCCACATGCCTTGGCACCGGCCTGGTCGCGTTCGTCCTCGTCGGCGGCATCGCGGCCGATCGACTCAACCAGCGCAGCATCATCATCGCCGTCGAGGCGGTCAACACCGCCGCCGTCCTGACGGTCGCAACGCTGAGTTCGCTTGGATTGCTGAGGATTTGGCAGATGGCCGTCGCCGCCGGCGCGCTCGGCATCGCCGCAGCGTTCTTCTTCCCGGCCTACAGCGCCATGCTGCCGCGCATCCTGCCTGCGGACCAGCTGCTGGCCGCCAACGGTGTCGAGGGCGTGGTGCGGCCGGTGTTCCAGCGCGCCGTCGGACCGGCGGTGGCAGGTGTTCTGGTCGGTGTGACGTTCCCCGCCCTTGGGGCGTTCACCGTTGCCGCGCTGTTCGCGGTCGGCCTGATCCTGCTGGTGGCCACTCGGCCACCCAAACCCGTTGCCGCGCGCGGTGATCGGGAACGTACGCACGTGCTCCGCGACATGCGGGACGGGGTCCGGTTCATGGTGCGCACCCCGTGGCTGCTGTGGACGGTGCTCTTCGCCAGCGTGTTCGTGCTGGTGGTTCTCGGTCCGATCGAGGTGCTGCTGCCCTTCATCGCACAGAACCGGTTCGCCGACGGTGCGCGGATGTACGGCTTCATCCTGGCGGCCTTCGGGATCGGCAGCGCGATCGGTGCGCTGGCGGTGTCGTCGGGCCGGCTGCCGCGCCGCTACCTGACGGTGATGATGGTGATGTGGGGCGCGGGCTCGCTGCCACTGGTGATCGTCGGGGCGACGTCGTCGTTCCCGTTGATGGCACTGGCGACGTTCGTCGTCGGCGTGACCGACGGTGCAGGCAGCGTGATCTGGGGAACGCTTCTGCAGCGGCGGGTGCCGAGGGAGATGCTGGGCCGGGTGTCGAGCCTGGACTTCTTCGTCTCGCTGGCGTTCATGCCCGTGTCGTTCGCGATCGCGGGCCCGTTGTCGAAGGTGGTGTCGATGGAGACGATCTTCGTCGCCGCAGGCGTGGTGCCGGTTCTACTCGCCGCGATCGCGATCGTGGCGGCCAAGATGCCCCGCGACGAGATCGAGAACCCGCTCAGATAGCGCGTCAGACGCCGAACATCGGCGGCAGTGCGAGCACCATGACGAGACCCCAGAAGAAGTGGGTCAGCATGGGCGCGAGCACGCCGCCGGTGATTCGGCGTTCGTAGGCGCACACCGCTCCGAGGATGATGCCCGCGAAGCCCAGCATCGGGTTGCCGGCCGCCGAGACCGCGAGGGCGTAGACGATCGTCGAGACGATCTCGGGATGGAACCGGCCGAGCGAGCTGTACAACGCGCCTCGGAAGAACATCTCCTCGGCGACGCCGTTGATCACGGTGATCAGCACGACCAGCCACAGCGAGCCGTAGTTGGCGTAGTCCAGCACCGCGACGATGTAGTCGCGCACCGGGCCTATCTCGCGGCACACCAACCCGCCGACGATGAATACCAGGCCGAGCGCTATGCCGACGCCGGCACCGGTGAAGACCGGCCGCCGGAGCTTGCCGCGGAACGTCACGCAGCCGAGGTGCAGCGGCCCCGACAGCCGGGCACCGACGGCCCACACCGCGGCCAGGGCCAGCGTCAGCACGTAGAACACGGTTTCGCCCGGCGTGGTGCGCAACGAGGTCCCGAGCAGCGACGCACCGATGATCAGCACGACGACCACGACGACGCGCCGCCGTCGGACCAGGGTTGGCGACTCGTCGTGGGGCGCGGCCGGGGTGGCCGCGATCGCACCGATGTCGGAGAAGAATCCGATCACGACAATCCCTTCGGGGCGAGTCCAATCACGGTGTCCAGGCCGGTTCGCACCCAGCCGGCGACGGGCCCTGGGATGGCGCAGAGCAGGCCGAGTGCGGGGTGTGCGACCGACGGGGTGACCATCGACGCGAGGCTGCGGATGCGGGTGACGTCGCCGCCTGCCCAGTCGGGATCGGTGTCGGCGAGGTGGTGCGGGTCGGCCAGTCGGTCGACGGGCCGTCGACCGTGGCCCGACAGGGACAACCGGATCGCGTCTTCGATGCCGACCTGGCCGCCCGGCGGATCGGGCACCAACCCGGTCAGCCCGTCGTTGGACGCCGTCATCGGATAGTCAAGGGACTGAACGAGATCCGCGGCCAACGCGTGCGGCACCGGGACGAACAGCGCGGCGACCTGCGACACCAAGTCCATGTTGACGTCGGGCACGGGCACCCCGCTGCGCCACAGCCCGGACACGCGCGCGTAGGTCAGCAGCAGGTCGCCGTAGGTCGTCGTCTCCGGACCCTTGATGTCGTAGGACCCGGGCGGCACCCGCTCGGAGTCCGCCGCCGCGACGAGGTAGTACAGCACGTCGCTGATCGAGATCGGGTCAAGCGGATTGTTCGCCCATGGCGGCATGGGGATCAGCAGGAAGCGGTCGCCGACGGCGCGCAGCATTTCGAACGAGGTCGACCCCGCGCCGATGATGATGGCAGCACCCAGCCACACCACTTCCGGCCCGCCGTCGACGGTCAGCGCCTCGGCGACTTCGGCGCGACCGGCGAGGTGCTCGGAGAGGCCGTCGCCGTCGGGCACGAAGCCACCGAGGTAGACGATGCGCTTCACACCCGCGTCCTTCGCGGCGTGCGCGAAGGTGGCGGCCGCTGCGTTGTCGGCATTGCGATAGCCGGGTTGCCCGATGCCGTGCACCAGGTAGTAGGCGACGTCGACCGGTCCGGCGACCCCGAAGGCGCTGGCCGCGGAGTCCGGGTCGGCGGCGTCGAGAATCACAGGGGTGACGTCGTCGATCCAGCCGAAGTCCCCAAGCCGCTCGGGATTGCGGCTGGCCACGATCACCTCGTGCCCGTCGCCGAGTAGCGCGGCGACCAGCCGGGAGCCGATGTAGCCGGTCGCCCCGGTGACGAGTGTGCGCATGGGTTTCACCGTAGGTACGTACCCGCGCGAATGCTATTCCACCGCAGTGCGGTGGACGTCACTCAAATGCTCGTAGACCTGCGCGTTGAGGCGATTGTGCGCGAGCTCGTCGTCGCTGAGTTCGCGCTTGACCTTGCCGGGCACGCCGGCGACCAACGAGCCGGGCGGGATCACCGCGCCCTGGCCGACCACCGCGCCCGCGGCCACCAGGGAGCCGGCGCCGATCCGGGCTCCGTTCAGGACCACCGCACCCATCCCGATCAGGCAGCCGTCCTCGACGGTGCAGCCGTGCAGAACGGCGTTGTGCCCGACGCTGACCCCGGCACCGATGGTGGCCGGAAACCCGGGGTCGACGTGGACCGTCACGTTGTCCTGCAGGTTGGAGCCCTCGCCGATCTCGATCGGTTCGAACTCGGCACGCAGGACGGCGCCGTACCAGATGCTCGCCTTCGGTCCCGCCGTCACGTGACCGACGACGGTGGCATTCGGCGCCACCCACGATTGCGGGTGCAGGTTCGGCGCATGGCCGTTGACGGTGAGGATCAGCGGCTCTGGCATGGCGGAAATCCTAGCCGCGGGGGTTCAGGCGCCCTGGAACACCTTGCGATAACTCGACGGGGACATCCCCAGCCCGCGGCGCAGTTGGTGGCGCAGATTGCCGCCGGTTCCCAGCCCGGCGAGGCGGGCGACCTCGTCGACGGTCAGGTCGCCGGACTCCAGGAGTTCGCGGGCGTGGTCGACCCGTCGGTTGCGGATCCACGCTCCTGGCGCCTGACCCGTCTCCTCGCGGAAGCGGCGGTTGAAGGTGCGCGGGCTCATGTGGGCGTGCCTGGCCAGCCGTTCGACGGTCAGGTCCTCGCCGAGGTTCGCCAACGCCCACGCCCGCGTCGACGCGGTGGTCGCGTCGTCCTGCACCGGCAGGTGCCGATCGATGAACTGCGCCTGCCCACCCTCCCGCCACGGCGGCACGACGCAGTGTCGGGCGACCGCGTTGGCGACCTGAGCGCCGTGGTCGGAGCGAATCACGTGGAGGCACAGGTCGATTCCCGCCGCCAGCCCGGCGGAGGTCAGCACGTCGCCGTCGTCGACGAAGAGGACGTTCTCGTCGACGGCCACCCTGGGAAACATGCCGCGCAGCTCGGGGGCGTACTTCCAGTGCGTGGTGGCGCGGCGACCGTCGAGGAGGCCGGCCGCCGCGAGGACGAAGGCGCCGGTGCAGATGGACACCATCCGGGTCCCGGGCCGGATCGAGTCGAACGCGGCCCGCGCGGCAGGGGTCAGGACGCCGTCGTCGCGCGCCGAGGGGAACTTCGTGCCGGGGACGACGACGGTGTCGGCGGTCGCCAGCGCTTCCGGACCAGCGGCGGGCACCATGCCGAAGCCGTGGATCGTCGCGACCGGGTCGGTGTCGAGGCCGCACACCACGACGTCGTAGAGCGGTTGCCCGTCGTCGTCGGCGGCCTCACCGAACAGCAGCGGGGCGATCGCCGCGTCGAAGCCGACGACGGGCGGGAGGAGCAGGACGGCCACGCGGTGCATCCCTCGAGTTTGGCACGTTTTTGACGAGTCATGTCATTCATGCCACTGGCGGATTCGTTCGGTGGACGCCATCGTGTGCTGGTGACAATCGCCAAACCCGACGTCGAACGCCGACCCGGCCTGCACTGGGCCTGGGTGATCGCCGCGGTCAGCTTCGTCGCCATCCTGGGCGCCGCCGGCTTCCGTTCGGTGCCCGGCGTGATGATGAACCCGCTGCACCACGAGTTCGGCTGGTCACACGGCACGGTCGGGTTGGCGATGTCGGTCAACATGACGCTGTTCGGGCTGACCGCGCCGTTCGCCGCCGCGCTGATGGACCGCTTCGGAGTCCGGCCGGTCCTCACGGTGGCCCTGCTCCTGGTTTCGGCGGGGTCGGCGTTGTCGGTGACGATGACGGCGAGCTGGCAGCTGGTGCTGCTGTGGGGCGTCCTGGTCGGCGTGGGGACCGGATCCATCTCGATGGGCTTCGTGGCGACCGTCGCGACGCGCTGGTTCGAGCATCGGCGCGGCCTGGTCACCGGCGTACTCACCGCGGCGAGCGCGACCGGGCAGCTGATCTTCCTGCCGGTCGTCGCCGAGGTGACCACCCGTCACGGTTGGCGGTGGGCGTCGATCATCGTGGCCGCCGCGGCGCTGAGCGTCGTCCCGCTGGTGCTGGTGTTCATGAGGAACTACCCGAGGGACGTCGGGCTCCTTGCTTACGGGGCAACTGAGGAAGTGCCCGCGGTCGTGCCGGCGGGAAGTTTTCGCGCGGCGTTCGACGGGTTGCGGATCGGGCTGCGGGTGCCGGCGTTCTGGCTGCTCGCCGGCAGCTTCGCCATCTGCGGGATGACGACCAACGGTCTCATCGGCACCCACTTCATCCCGGCCGCCAACGACCACGGCATGCCGACCACCGTGGCGGCCGGGCTGCTCGCGACGATCGGCATCCTCGACGTCGCGGGGACGATCTTCTCGGGGTGGCTGACCGACCGCGTGGATCCGCGACTGCTGCTCGTCGTCTACTACCTGGGCCGGGGCGTCTCGCTGCTGCTCCTGCCGTCGCTGCTTTCGCCGCACGCCGAGCCGAGTACGTGGGTGTTCGTCATCTTCTACGGGCTGGACTGGGTGGCGACGGTGCCGCCGACCATCGTGCTGTGCCGGCGCTACTTCGGCGCCCGCACACCGGTGGTGTTCGGCTGGGTGTTCGCCTCGCACCAGCTGGGGGCCGCTGTCGCCGCGGCGGGCGCCGGGTGGCTGCGCGA
The DNA here is from genome assembly GCA_006864685.1 of Mycolicibacterium hodleri. Taxonomy (GTDB): domain Bacteria; phylum Actinomycetota; class Actinomycetes; order Mycobacteriales; family Mycobacteriaceae; genus Mycobacterium; species Mycobacterium hodleri_B. Next base: position 101,154 of record VIFX01000015.1, read on the forward strand.
TCTGCGGGGCGACTACGACCTGGCGTTCTACCTCGCTTCTGGGCTGTGTGCCGTGGCTGCGCTGCTGTGTCTCAGCGTGCGGAAACAGCAGGTCAGCACGGGCCCGGAGCCGGTCGCGTCGGACTCTGACTTTGCCGATTCGTGATCTGAGCCCTTACGCTTCGGTTGGCGTCGCCACGAGAGTCGGGCTCTAAGGCGACGCGATCAGACACGTTGAGGAGCCGAAATAGTGAAGACTCGCACCAGCCGAGCCATTGGAATGTCCGCCGCAGTCGCCGCGATCGCCGTGTCGCTGCCGCTGGCGATCAACGCGCAGGCAGATCCGCCGCCGACGGCGACCGCCGACGCCAAGCCGCTGCCGGACTGGCAGGGCAACTGCGATCCGGTCCGCGCCGAGCTGGCGCCGAGTGGTGCCACCAAGGAGAGCCTGGCCAAGCTCCCCGTCGGTCAGGTGCTCGCCGCGATCCCGTCGCTGAGCACCTTCACCTCGGCGATCAACGGCGGACTGAACCCCGCCGTCAACGTCGTGCCCGTTCTGGAGAACGGCCCGTACGTGGTGTTCGCGCCGAACAACGACGCCTTCGCAAAGCTCGATCCCGCCGCGCTCGAGGCCATCAAGGCCGACCCGACCGCGCTGAGCAAGCTGGACTACTACCACGCGTTCCTCGGCCTGCTCGGCCCCGCTGACGTGGCCGGCCAGCGTCCCACCCAGGAGGGCGCCGAGGTCAAGGTCACCGGCAAGGACGGCGACATCAAGGTCAACGACACCGCCAAGGTGATCTGCGGTGGCATCCAGGCCGCCAACGCCAGGATCTACATCCTGGACACGGTTCTGGATCCGAACTCCCCGCCGGCGCCCGTCACCCCGACGACGTCGTTCAACGGCACGGGCAAGCCGCTCACTCCGACCAGCACCCCGACGTCGACCGAGACAACCGAACCGGCCCCCGCGCCGGCCGCAGGCTGACCCACCCGCTTACGCGACTTCGGCGCGTTTCCGTTCGCCATTGAACGGAAACGCGCCGAAGTTGTCTTGGGGGAACGGTTAGAGGCCGAGATCCTTGCCGATGATCTCCTTCATGATCTCCGTGGTGCCGCCGTAGATGGTCTGGATGCGGACGTCGACGTAGTCGCGGGCCACCTTGTACTCGTTCATGTAGCCGTAGCCACCGTGCAGTTGCACGCAGTGGTCGACGACGCGCTTGCCCAGCTCGGTGCACCACCACTTGGCCTTGGACGCCTCGACGGCAGTCAGCTCGCCGTCGACGACTGCCTGCAGGCACCGGTCGACGTACGACTCGGCGATCTCCAGCTCGGTGTCCATCTCCGCCATCACGAACTTGTTGTGCTGGAAGCTGCCGATCGGCTGACCAAAGGCCTTGCGGTCCTTGACGTATGCCAGCGTGTCGTTGAACGTCGCGCGGGCACCGGCGACGCCGGCGATCGCGATCGACAGTCGCTCGGACGGCAGGTTGGTCATCAGGTGATAGAAGCCGCGGCCCTCCTTGCCAAGCAGATTGGCATTCGGGACGCGCACGTTCTCGAAGTTCAGCTCGGCCGTGTCGGCGAAGTGCTGACCCATCTTGTCGAGCTTGCGACCGCGGGTGAAGCCCTCCATGCCGCGTTCGACGACCAGCAGCGAGAAGCCCTTGTGACCGGCGTCGGGATCGGTCCGGGCCACCACGACGACGAGGTCGGAGTTGATGCCCGCGGAGATGAACGTCTTGGAGCCGTTGAGGATCCAGTCGTCCCCGTCGCGGACCGCGGTGGTCTTGATGCCCGCAAGGTCGCTGCCCGCACCGGGTTCCGTCATGGCGACCGCACCGATGAGCTCACCGGTGATGTACCCCGGCAGCCACCGCTCCTGCTGCTCCTCGGTGGCGAGGTTGGCGAAGTAGGGGCCGACGATGTCGTTCTGCAGACTTAGCCCGGGTGACGGGAGGCCGTATTTGGTGAACTCCTCGACGATGACCGCGTTGAACCGGAAGTCGTCGACGCCGCCGCCACCGAACTTCTCGGGCATGTTGAACCCGATCAGCCCGTACTTGCCCGCGGCGACGTAGGCCTCCCGGTCGACGATGCGCTCGCTGTCCCACTTCTCGGCGTAGGGCGCGCATTCCTTCTCGAGGAACTGGCGCGCCGTCGCCCGCAACTGCTCGTGTTCTTCCTGAAAGATCAACCGCTTCATCGTGTTTCTCCTACTTCGCTTGCCATACGGGCTGCCTCTTCTCGGCGAATGCCAGTGGCCCTTCCCTGGCGTCCTGGGAACGCAGGACCGTGCCCATCTCGCGCATGGTCCTCGTCCAGCCGGCTTCGTCGGCGGTGATGACCCCGTCGTCGATGCCGGCAGCCACCCGCTTGCTCGCCCAGACGGCGAGCGGAGCGTTGACGGTGATGCGCTCGGCGAGGGCCAGGGCGGCGTCGACGACGGTGCCGTCGGGTACCACCTGGTTGACCAGACCCCACTTCAGTGCGTCGGCCGAGGACATCGGCTCACCGGTGAACACCAGTTCCATCGCGACCTTGCGCGGCAGCTGCTCGACGATGCGGAACACGCCGCCCGCCGCTGCGATCAAGCCGCGCTTGACTTCTGGCAATCCGAACGTGGTGCGCTCCTCGGCGACGACGAGGTCACTGGCCAACGCCAGTTCGGTGCCGCCACCGAGCGCGGTGCCGTTCACCGCGGCGATCACCGGTTTGTCGACGACGTGCTGCACGAACCCGGCGAAGCCCCACTCGGCGTGCTCGGGATGAAAGATGTTCTCCCGCCGCGAGATCGCCTTGAGATCGGCGCCGGCGCAGAACGACTGGCCGGCGCCCGTGACGACGATGGCGCGGACCTCGGGGTCGTGCTGAGCCTCGTGAAGCGCGTCGCCGAGCCCCGTGCTGACGGCGGCGTTGACGGCGTTGCGCGCCTCGGGCCGGTTCAGCGTGATGAGCAGGACGTTGCCGCGCCGCTCGGTGAGGACGGCTTGAACGGTGGCGCCTTCGCTCACAGCAGCTCGAGAATCGTCGCGTTGGCCTGGCCGCCGCCCTCGCACATGGTCTGCAGGCCGTACTGAATTCCGTTGTCCCGCATGTGGTAGAGCATCGTCGTCATGATGCGCGCACCGGAGCCGCCGAGGGGGTGACCAAGCGCGATCGCGCCGCCGTTGGGGTTCAACCGCTTCTCGTCGGCCCCGATGTCCTTGAGCCAGGCCAGCGGAACGGGCGCGAATGCCTCGTTCACCTCGAACACGCCGATCTGGTCGACCGACAGACCCGAGCGCTTGAGCGCCTTCTGCGTGGCCGGGATCGGGGCGGTGAGCATGATGACCGGGTCGGCGCCCGCCAGCACGGCGGTGTGCACCTTGGCCAGCGGCTTGAGGCCCAGTTCCTTGGCCTTCTCGGCCGACATGAACAGCAGCGCTGCCGAGCCGTCGGAGATCTGGGAAGCGTTGCCCGCGTGGATGACTCCGTCTTCCTTGAACGCCGGCTTGATTCCCGCCATCTTCTCGATGGTGCCGCCTCGGCGGATGCCTTCGTCCTTCAGCACGGTGTTCCCGTCCTGGTCCTTGATCGCCACGATCTGGTCGTCGAACGCCCCGGAATCCTGCGCGGTGGCGGCCTTTTCGTGTGATCCGAGGGAGAACTGGTCGAGCGCGGTGCGGTCGAAGCCCCACTGCTCGGCGATCATCTCGGCGCCGACGCCTTGGTTCGGGGTCTGGGTGTAGCGGGCGCGGAAGGCCTCGGGGTAGGGATGGCCGCCGTTGGCCAGCGAGGCACCCATCGGGGTGCGCGACATCGACTCGACACCGCCGGCGACGACGATGTCATAGTGCCCTGCCACGACGCCCGCGGCGGCGAAGTGCACCGACTGCTGACTGGAACCGCACTGCCGGTCGACGGTCACGCCGGGAACGGTCTCGGGCCAGCCGGCCGTCAGCACCGCGGTCCTTGCGATGTCGAGCGCCTGCTCGCCCGCCTGCATGACGCAGCCCCAGATGACGTCGTCGACCAGAGCCGGGTCGACCCCTGCCCGCTGGACGAGACCGTTGAGGACCTGCGCCGACAGCTCACCGGGGTGAACGCCGGAAAGCCCGCCGTTGCGCTTTCCGACTGGTGATCGGACCGCTTCTACGATGACGGCTTCGGCCATGGACATCTCCTTTGACGTGGTGTGATCGAGCAGTTCGCGCGATGAGGCGATAGCTCCGAAGGTAGATGAGTAGGTTTACTAGGTCAACCTACTGGTTGGTGGACGCGAGGTTGCGTGACCGGGCCAAATTTGCCCTACATGGTTTACTGAGTTGAACAACCGACCGAATACAGCTCGGAGAACTCGTGGCTCGCAACACGCCTTTGGCACCCATGATGGGGCCAGACGCCGTCGCGCCGCGCGGCGGCACGACCATCCGCTCCCCCAAGACCGCCGAACTGGTCGCCGGGACGCTGCGTCGCATGGTGGTCGACGGCCAGCTCAAAGAGGGCGACTTCCTGCCCAACGAGGCCGAGCTGATGACGCACTTCGGCGTCAGCAGGCCGACGCTTCGCGAAGCGGTGCGGGTGCTCGAATCCGAACGACTGGTCGAGGTGCGACGGGGCTCCCGCACGGGTGCGCGCGTACGCGTGCCAGGCCCGGAGATCGTCGCGCGGCCGGCGGGCCTGCTGCTCGAACTGTCGGGCGCCACCATCGCCGACGTGCTCGTCGCGCGGTCTGGCATCGAGCCGCTCGCCGTGCGACTCCTCGCCGAGACCGCCTCACCCACCGCGCTCGACGAACTCGACGCCATGCTCGCCGACGACATCCCCGCGGGCTGGGAGTCGGGCCGGTTGGCGGAGGCCACCGGCGAGTTCCACCGTCGCATGGTGGAACTCTCTGGCAACGCGACCCTGACGATCATTGCCGGGATGCTGCACGAGATCACCGTGCGCCACACGGCATTCGCCATCAAGGAGCACCGCGAGGTGTCCAAGGCCGACTACGACAAGCTGACCCGGTCCTATCGGCGGCTGATGACGCTGCTGCGCGCAGGCGACGGCGCAGGCGCGGAGACCCACTGGCGCAAGCACCTCGACACCGCTCGAAACCTGCTGCTGCAGGGCCTCGAGGACGTCAAGGTCCGCGACGTCATGCAGTAGTGGAGTTCGCCGACCACGTCACGTGGACGGGAACGTCGTCGGCCCACGGCTGACGCGTGACCATGTCGGCGACCCGCACGAAGCCGCGTTCGAATTCACCGGTCGCCGCGTCGACCAGCCGGTAGGCCTGCCGCTGCTGGTGGATGGGCTGGGCGTCGAGCAGCACCACCCGCACCTCGCCCGGTTCGAATCCGCAGCGCTCCTGCATCGCCGCGATCAGCTGCTCGTTGTGCATGTGCCCGTCGCCGAAGTTCCAGCCGATCGCGGTGCTGCACAGCCGCTCCCCCTCGGTGACGACGTAGTCGGCCTCGTCGCCGTCGGCCATCGCCCGGTGCACCAGGGTGAACAGCGCCCGGCCGTGAGTGTTCATCGCCCGGAACGCGTACCCGGAGTGCAGCATGACCAGAGCCTGCTCGGGACTGCCGTAGATGCGCTCCACCTGTGACTGCGGCATGCTGGCGATCGCGACCAGCCCGGCCCTGATCTTCTCCTCGGCCGAGGGCTTCATGCACCACTGGGTGGTGTCCCAGTTGCCGGCGTAGTAGCGCATGCCTGGCAGGAAGGACACCTTGCGCGGGAACAGGTTTCCGATCACCACGGTGCCTGCGACGACGGCCAACAGCACGACGGGCAGCGGGCTGGTGAGGTCACCGAGGCCGATGTTCGCGTGGCCGACGAACAGCGCCAGCACGCTGAACATCATGAAGACGTTCCACTCCAGCGGCACGCCCATCGGGATCGCAGACAGGATGCCGAAGTGGAAGATCAGCATCACCGCCGCCGCGATGGCCGTCGGCCAGCCGCCGTGGGTGAAGAACAGGACCAGCGGCACCAGCCCCTCGACGGCGGTGCTGAAGTGGGCCACGATCCGCGAGATCCGCCCTGGCCGAAGGTCGTCGGGGAACCGCTCGAAGAATGCGCGCTTGAAGGCCTTGGTCCGCACCAGCGGGCTGTTGGACATCATCGTCGAGATGACGAACGGGAAGTGCTTGTTGAGCTTGGAGGTCGCCGCGCCGATCCAGATGACCAAGCACACCAGCTTGGCGGCGATGATCATGTCGACGCCGCCGAAGAGGAACGCCACCGTGAAGGACGCGTACACCTCGCCGCGGGCGGCCAGGAAGATCACCTTGTCGCGCAGGCCGGCGACGGCGAGGAGCCCGAGAATCGTCCAGATCTGCCACATCGGCAGCACCCCGACGGTGGTGTCGAGGACGGGGATCGGCCCGGTGCCGTCCGAGAAGAGAGCGACGGCGAGCACCACCAGCAGCGCGCCGTAGAGCAGCGCGTCGAACGGGGTGCGGGCCGTGCCGCGGGTCAGCGGAATGCGCGTCGGCCACGGTGGCAGCCGGATCGTCCCCGGCCGCAGCCAGTACAGGATCGAGCCCATCGGCGGGAAGAACCGGTTGTTGAGCGGTCCGAAGCCACACCCGAGCCCGACCACCTCGAACAGCATCGTGAACAGCACGACCTTCTGGAACACGATCGGCTCGTCGTACCAGGCGGTCACGTTGGTGAGGCCGTCGATCCCGGAGGTGGCCAGCGCGAACAGCGCTCCGGCCAGCACGTACAGCAGGATCTTGACGACGTAGAACAGGTGCAGCACCACCGGCGTGCCGAACCCCACCTCGGCCCAGTGGCGGGCCAGCGGTCGGATTCTCTCCGCGCGGGTGCCCTTGCTCCATTCGGCGAAGTCGACCACCGGTAGGTCGGGCTTGAGAAATCCCATGCCGGCAAGACTAGAACGTGTTCTAGATACATCGGGCCACTTTCCCGCGGCGCGTGGCGTAAAGTTTGGACCCGTGAGTCCAAATGGCGCGGCGGTGACGGCGGATTCCGACGTCCGCAGACTCACTCCGAAGGGCCGCGCGACGCGGCAGCGGATCGTCGACGGTGCGGCCGCCGAGATCCGGATTCGCGGCGCGGTCGCCACCACGCTCGAGGACGTCATGGCCCACACCGGGACGTCGAAGAGCCAACTGTTCCACTACTTTCCCCGCGGCAAGGACCAACTGCTGCTTGCCGTCGCCGAACTGGAGGCGGCGCGCGTGCTCAGCGACCAGCAGCCGCACCTCGGCCAACTCGTGTCGTGGGCGGCGTGGCAACGGTGGCGCGACGCCGTCGTCGAGCGCTACCGCAGGCAGGGTCAACTCTGCCCCCTGTCGACCGTGATGTCGGAGATCGGTCGCACACCAGGCGCGCAGGCCGTGACGTCGACCCTGATCGACCGGTGGCGCTCGGAGATCGAAGTGGGCGTGCGGGCCATGCAGGCGCAGGGCAAGATCGACGCGGGCGTCGACCCTTCGCGTGCCGCGGCGGCGCTGTTGGCCGGCATCCAGGGCGGGGTGCTGGTGCTGATGAGCACCGGAGACATCGGCTACCTCGAAGCCGCGCTCGACGTCGGCATCGCCGCCCTGCGCGGTTAGCCCGCCGACAGCGCGGCTTCCAGCCCGGCCACGTAGGCGTCCATTCCGTCGGGCCCACCCAGGGCCGACTCGGCGGCGTGCACGCCGATCGTCACGGTGCCGCCGACGCCGGCGATGACGTGGGTCAGCCCCATCATCGGCGACAGCCCCGCGAAGGCGGTGGCCATCCTGACGGGCGCCCCGCCGAAGGAGAAGTCCGCGGCACCGCAGTTCACACTCGACACCACGGTGTTGCCCGTCACCGCGGCGGGCCGAACGTCCGGGTCGAATGCGCCCATCCCCCAACGCAACAACCGTGCGGGCGTCGCGGCGAACGCCAGATCGGCAGCGCGCATCGCCGGGTGGGCGGCGCGCAACCGCCTGGCGGCCAGGTCGGCGGCGATTCTCGTGATCCGGTCGTGCGCCGTCAGATTCGGATACAGGCCCACGCCGACGTTGCCGAAGTGGTTGTAGGCCAGGCGCGGTGGCGGCTTGGTCATCGGCACCTCGGCACCGAGCGCCGACGGGTCGTCGCCGAGCGCCCGCAGTCGTGCGGCGAGTGCGGCGGACACCGCGGACAGGGTCGCCACCGTCACCGTCGCGCCAGCCAGCTCGGAGCGCTGCCGGACGACGGTGCGCAGGCTCCGCGGCCCGGCGGGTCGGTCGTTGGTGCGCAGCAGCGGGCGGAGCTCCGCCTGCGCGGGCACCACCCCGGCCTCGACGTCGGCCGTCAGCCTGCGGTGTGCCCGGGCGGCACGAAATCCCGCCACCGGCAGGCTGATTGGTCCGGTGCCCGGTGGATGGATCTCGGGCACGTGGACGTCGGCCCTGCCGAACATCAGCGCCGCGTGCGCCGACGTGCGCCCACCGCCACCCAGCGCGTGCGAGACCTGCAGCACCACAACGGTTCCTGGACGGTCCACGCCCGGAACCCCGTCGACGTCGGTGAACACGTGCAACCGCCATGCGATCTGCGCGGCATCCAGTTGCTCGTCGACCAGCGCACCGACCGCGGCCAGGCAGCCCGCCCAGGTCGGCCGCTCGAGGTCGTGCACCACGAACTGCGACCGGTCGACGTCGCGGGGCACCCAGGTCGGATACCCCCACGAGCCGCCGTCGTCGACGCGTACCGACAGCTCTGGGCTGGTGCGGGCGCGGGCCGCGAGGTCGTCGAGCGTCCGCTCCACGTCGGCGGGCCCTCCGTCGAATCCGAAGAGCAGGAAGGTGTCGTTCGGAATCTTGCCCGCCAGCCAGAAGGTTTGCGCGTCGATCGGCGTCAGCCGCTCCTGCGTCATGCGCCCAAGGCTAGGCTGCGGTCATGCTTCCAGTGGCAAGCGCCGACGGGACCGTGCTCGTCACCGGCGCCTCATCCGGCATCGGCGCGGAATTGGCCAAGGAATTCGTCGGGCGTGGCCGCCACGTGGTGCTGGTCGCTCGGCGCGCCGACAAGCTGCAGGCCCTCGCCGCGTCGCTCGGCTCGGCCGCCGACGTGCTCGCCGCCGACCTCTCCAAGGCCGACGAGCGCGCCGCCCTTCCCGGCCGGGTCGCCGAGCTGGGACTGGTCGTCGACGTCCTTGTCAACAACGCCGGCCTCAGCACGTCCGGCCCGGTCGCGACGTCGGATCCGGCGGCGGAGCTCAACCTCGTCGAGGTCGACGTCGCCGCCGTCGTCGACCTGTGCAGCCGCTTCGTGCCAGCCATGGTGTCCCGCGGCAGCGGCGCGGTGCTCAACGTCGCGTCGGTAGGGGCGTTTGGGCCGCTGCCGGGGCAGGCCGCCTACGGCGCCGCCAAGGCGTTCGTGTTGTCCTACACCCAAGCCCTCGGTCAGGAACTCAACGGCACCGGCGTCGTCGCGGCGGCGTTGTGTCCCGGTCCGGTGAAGACCGAATTTGGTGCTGCCGCAGGCATTTCCGATGCCGACGCCGAGGCGGCGCTGCCGAAGGCTATGTGGGTCAGCGCCGCCGAGGTCGCGTCTACCGCGGTGGACGGGTTGGCCTCGGGAGCGACGGTCATCGTCCCCGGCGTGTTCAACAGGGTTGGCGCCGCGGCCTACAAGATTCTGCCGCGTCGGCTGCTGCTGCCCATCCTGGCGCGCAGCCACCCGGCCCTCAAGAAGCGCTAGTCCCTGCTCCGATGAAGTCGACGATGCGGCGCGCCACGTCGTCCGGTCGGTCCAGTTGCATGAAGTGTCCTCCGCCGTCGACGATCTCGGCCCGGCTACCCGCCGGCAGTGAGGGCTCCACCCACCGCGTGTAGTCCGCCGAGGCGCAACCGTCGTCAGAGCCGTGCAGGTAGAGCGTCGGCAGCCGAAGCGGTGACAGCCAGTGGTCGTGCAGATCGGCGTAGCGCGGCGGCGGCTTGCTGCCGCGGATGGTCGCCCGGTAGTAGCCGAGGGCAGCCCGCCAATTGTCGGGCGCACCGATCGCGTCGAGCACCAGCGCCACGTCCTCGTCGGCGGCATAGGACGGTGACCATTGCCGCCACAGGCGGGGCACCACCCACGACGCGGAACGCTCTGGGAGAAAGGGCAATTGGAAGAACATGATGTACCAGCTCCGCAGCAGCTGACGAGGGAGCTGAGCGGCCAGCCTGCCCGCATCGGGCACCTGACCTAACGGCCGGAAGGCCCCAGCGGGCGGCACCGACATGATGACGGCCTTGCGGAACGGGCTGTCGGGCATGGCCGCCAGGCCGGAACCCGCGATCGCTCCCCAGTCGTGTCCGACGAGCACGTCGCGACCGGTCGGGCCGGCTGCCTCGAGCACGCGCAGCGCGTCGTCCATCAGGGCGCCGACGTGATAACTCCCGTCGGTCGACGTCGAGGACGGGGCGTACCCGCGCATGAACGGGGCGACGACGCGCCACCCCGCGTCGACGAGCTTGGGCGCCACCTTGCGCCAGCCGTGCGCGGTGTCGGGAAAGCCGTGCAGGCACAGGGCAATCGGGGCGTCGTCCGGCCCCCACGACAGCGCTCTCAGGTGCACGTCGGGGGTCGGGACGTCGAGCCAGCGCGGTTCTGCCTTGGTGTCGCTTGCCATGCTCGCTCCTTCACGTCGACCCGTGCGATCGAATTCACGGTACGTGGCATGGGTCGCCCGCAATCTGGCGACCGCTGGTCAGACGTCGCGCACGGCGTCTTCGAGCTCCGCGACGACGATCCGCCGCATGCCGAGCATCGCCCTGGTCGCGGCGGCGGCGCGGGCCGGGTCGGAGTCCCCGAGCAGTTCGAACAGCCGCTCGGGAACGATCTGCCAGCTCAACCCGAAGCGGTCCTTCAGCCACCCGCATTGCGACTCGACGCCCCCGTCGACCAGCCGGTTCCAGTAGTAGTCGACCTCGTCCTGGTCGGCGCACCGCACCTCGAACGACACCGCCTCGGTGAACGGAAACTGCGGACCGCCGTTGATGCCGACGAAGCGCTTTCCCTCGAGCACGAACGTGCCGGCGACGACCTGACCGGGTGTCCCCGGGCCCGCATCGGTGTAGCGGGTGAAGCCCTCGACGAACGAGTTGGGGAACACCGACGTGTAGAAGGCCGCGGCCTCCTCGAGATCGTCGTCGAACCACAGCGCGGGTGTGATCGTCGGCATGAGAGTTGACCTCCTGTTGGGATGAGTTCACCGATGTTGACCGACGCCGTGAGCAAAAGTCATCACCGTCCTGCGGCCCACGTCGGACGCCAATTCCGACCTGGGTAACGTGCGGGGATGTCCAGTGGCGAGGCGAGAAGCTCATTGACGACGGTGGAGTTCCGCGGCGCGGACGACCTCGCCCTGGTCGCCGACGAGTGGAACAGGGGCGCGGACACCTCCGGCGAGCGGCCCGCCATTCTGATGCTGCACGGCGGCGGCCAGAACAGGTACTCGTGGAAGAACACCGGGCAGGTCCTCGCCGACCGCGGATTCCACGTCGTCGCGCTCGACAGCCGCGGACACGGCGACAGTGACCGCTCACCCACCGCGAACTACTCCGTCGATTCGCTCGGCGCCGACACGTTGCGGGTGATCGACCAGATCGGCCGCCCCACCGTGCTGATCGGCGCCAGCATGGGCGGGCTGACGGGCATCCTCGCCGCACACGAGGCCGGTCCCGAGGTCATCACCAAGTTGGTGTTGGTCGACGTCGTGCCGCGGTTCGAGAAGGACGGCAGCGCCCGCATCCGTGACTTCATGTTCAGTGGGGTCGACGGTTTCGATTCACTCGAGCAGGCGGCCGAGGCGGTTTCCGCCTACCTGCCGCATCGCGCCAAGCCGCGCAGCCCCGAAGGCTTGAAGAAGAACCTGCGGCTGCGCGACGGACGGTGGTACTGGCACTGGGATCCGGCGTTTCTCACCAAGCCGGCCGACGACCCGTTCGTCCGAATGGACATGCTCGAGCAGGCCGCGATCGACCTGCGGATCCCCATCCTGCTGATCCGCGGCAAGTTGTCCGACGTGGTCAGCCCCGAGGGCGTGCAGGACTTCCTCACCAAGGTGCCGCGCGCGGAGTTCGTCGAGCTGTCCGACGCCGGACATACCGCTGCGGGCGACGACAACGACGCCTTCACCGAGGCCGTCGTCGAGTTCGTCAACCGGTGAGCGCCGGACCCCGCGTCGCGGGCTTCGACTTCCTCGAGCAGCCGGAGCTGCCGGCTCCGCAGGTGACCGATGCTCAGGCCACGCAGCTGTTGTCGACCCACTACGGTCTGACCGCACGGGTGGGATCCCTTGGCAGCAACCAGGACAAGAACTTCTTGGTCTACGACGGCGACGATCGGGTGCTCGGTGTTCTGAAGATCGCCAACCCGGCCTTCACCGCAACCGAACTGGCCGCGCAGGACGCGGGGGCCGCAGCCATCGCCGCGGCCGAGCCGACCCTGCGGGTGGCGGTGCCGCTGCCAAACCTCGCGGGTGAGTCGTCGACGACCGTCACCGACCTGATCGACGGCACCGCCCACGTCCGGCTCCTGCGGTTCCTTTCTGGCGGCACGTTGTTCGACAAGGGCCACCTGGCGCCAACCGTCGTCGCGGGCATGGGCGAGCTGGCGGGCCGACTCAGCCGCGCGCTGAGGGACTTTCGCCATCCCGGCCTCGACCGCGCGCTGCAGTGGGACCTCCGCTACGCCCACGACGTCGTCACCACCCTCGTCGGGCACGTCACCGATCCTGCGGCACGTGATCGCCTCACCACCGCCGCCGCCGCGGCCTGGTCTCGGATCGCACCTCTGGCAGAAGCACTTCCGCGCCAAGCGGTGCACCTCGACCTGACCGACGCCAACGTCGTCACGGCGAGCACCGGCCTTCCGGATGGCATCATCGACTTCGGCGACCTGTCGGACACCTGGGCAGTATCGGAGATCGCGATCACGCTGTCCTCGGTGCTGAGACATCCGGGCGCCGACCCCACGTCGATTCTTCCCGGTCTCAAGGCCTTTCACGCGATCCGCCCGCTGAGCGGCGCCGAGGTCGACGCAATCTGGCCGCTGCTGGTGTTACGCACCGCGGTGCTAGTGGTCAGTTGCGCCCACCAGGTGATCCTCGATCCCGACAACGAGTATTTGACCGATCAGGCCGACGACGAGGTACGGATGTTCGAGCGGGCGACGTCGGTACCGCTCGACGTGATGACCGCGGCAATCAGGGCCGAGCTCGGTCTCGCCGAGGGTTGGTGAGTGCGGCGACGCCCAATCCGGCGAACAGCGCGGCTCCGCCGCCGGTGAGCACCGCAGCCCTGGTCGGCAGGGTGCCACGACGGATGCCGCCGACCGCGGCGACCACGTCCAACGCGTCGACGAGCAGCCCGAGTTGCAGCGCCCGGTGACGCAGCTGCGGTGAAGCCGAGTCGGTGATGGCCAAGGCCAGCGTCAATTCGCGCGACCCGAACAGCTGAGTGGTGAAGGGCTGCTGGTGTTTAGAGCCCAGCCCGAGCAGGCGTGCGGTCTTGTTCGGAGCCAGCCAGGCGGCCGCGCCGGTGGTGAACCGCAAGGCGGCGAAGGTGGGGATGAGAGCTCGCTTCGATGTCGTCATACCAACACTGTGGTCGAGGCGCCGGCGGCTGTCAGGCGGTTGCCTTTCTCGTTCGCAGCACGTTTCATCGAAGCATGACAACCGAACCCGCCGAGCTGGTCACCGAGTTCTGCGCCCTCTGGGCCAATCCGGATCTCGAGACCATCCTGAGCTACTTCACCGAAGATGCGGTGTACCACAACATTCCGATGGCGCCGGCCGAAGGTCTGCCGGCGATCCGGGACCTGCTCCCGATGATGCTCGACGGTATGGAGGGTATCGACTTCGTCGTTCATCGGCAGGTCGCCGACGGCAATCTCGTGATGAACGAACGCACCGACGTGATGCGACGGACGAACGGCGGGCGGGTCGAGCTTCCCGTGATGGGCACATTCGAAGTCCGCGACGGGCGCATCGCCGCGTGGCGGGACTACTTCGACTTGGCGACGGTGACGGCAGGCTTGGCATAGCTCGCCGCCGAGTGTGGGCCCTACGGCGATCAGGGGTGGCAAAGTCCGCCCTAGGGCCTACGGTCGGCACGGATGGCCGGCATTGATAATCAACCGGTGTCGCTACCGATGATCGCGATCTACCTGCTGCTCGCCGTGGCCGCCGCCGAGGCCTGCGCCATCGCCGTGCTGTGGCAGCGGGTCAAGAAGCGCGACGAGGAACTGGGTGAGCTGCAGCGTCGGCTCGACACCCGGACCAACCTCGTATCCGGCGGACGCGAAGCCGTCAAGACCGTCTGGCAGACCGCGAACATCTTCCGCAAGGAGGGTTTCGGCGCGGCCGTCCGATCCAACATCGAGGACCTCGCCGACTGGGCGGCCGTCGAACGCCCCGACCTGGCCCGGCTGGCCCCGAACGGACGGGTCGCCATCGTGTTCTCCGACATCGAGGGGTCGACGGCGCTCAACGAACGCATCGGCGACCGCGCCTGGGTCCGCCTCATCGACCGGCACGACAAGACGGTGAGCCGCCTGGTCAAACGCCACTCCGGTTACGTCGTCAAGAGCCAGGGCGACGGGTTCATGATCGCCTTCGCGCGACCCGAGCAGGCGGTCTGGTGCAGCATGGATCTACAGCGCGACCTTGCCAAGCGGCCCAACGGAATTCGGGTGCGCATCGGTATTCACGCCGGCAAGTCGGTGCGCCGCGGCGACGACCTGTTCGGCCGCAACGTGGCGATGGCGGCCAGAGTCGCCGCGGCGGCGGACGGCGGCGAAATACTGATCAGCGAGTCCGTGCGCGACGCCCTTGGCGACGACGTCACAGTCGACGAGGGCAGGGACGTCGAACTGAAGGGATTCAACGGCATTCACCGGCTGTATGCGGTGGCGACCTAAAGCGGCTACTCCCTGGAGCCGGACTCCGCCAGTCGCTGGTGCAGCTTCGCCCGGATGTCGTCTGGCGTGTAGGCATTTCGCTTGCGCTGATCCCGCGCGACCAACGCGCCGCCCGCCATGACTCCGGCGACACCGGCCAACCCGATCCACTTCCAGATGCCTCGCATCGCCACAGTCTGCCTAAGCTGCCATGGTGAACGCGAATACGGTGACGCTCGAACGCGCATTGGCCGAAACGCGAACCGGCGACATTTGGCTGTTCCGCGGCGCCTCCGGCCCCGACCGCGCCATCCAGACCATGACCAACGCCCCGGTGAACCACGTCGGAATGACGGTGGCGATCGACGACCTACCGCCGCTCATCTGGCACGCCGAACTCGGCGACAAGCTGGAATGCCTCTGGAGCGGCGGCCACCACCGCGGTGTTCAGCTCAACGATCTGCGCCAGGCCGTCGAGCGGTGGATGCTCACCTACGGTCAGCGGTGCTGGTTGCGGCAGATGACGCCGTACGCCACCCGCCAGCAGGAAGACGACCTACTGCGCGTCATCGCCCGGATGGACGGCACCGCCTTCCCGACCACCGCCAAGCTCACGGCGCGGTGGTTCCGCGGCCGGGTGCCCACGTTGCACGACTGGACCAAGGGGATTCCGATCCTGGACGACCGGGTTGTGAAGCTCACCGGCCGCAAGCGGGAGGAACGCCGCAAGGTGGGGCTGGAGACCGCCTACTGCGCCGAGACCGTCGCCGTCACCTATCAGGAGATGGGGCTGCTGGCGACGGACAAGGACACCAACTGGTTCGACCCCGGCAAGTTCTGGAGCGGTGACACCCTTCCCCTTGCCCCGGGCTACGACCTGAGCGACGAGATCTCGGTCGTCCTCTGAGCCACAGCTGGGTACCGTAGCGTCGAGGCATGTACCGAACCGTCGCGGTGTTGGCCGCCATTGGTGTCGCGCTCGCGGGTTGCGCGGGGATCGGCGACGAATCCACGACGTGCCACGACTTCACCGGCATGACTCAGGACACCCGCAGCGCCACCATCGCGAATCTCCTCAAGGCTCGCAACGGCCGCAACGCCTCCACCTCCGACGTCATGACGCGGGTCGCGGCCACACTCGAGTTTTGCGGCAAGGACGCCAATCGCGACAAGACCGTCGGCGACCTCAGGTGACGCGCAGGGCCGTCGACATCGCGCGCACCACCGAGTGCTTGCCAAGGTCGACCTTGAACCCGTTCTGGCCCAACGGCTGAGCCCCCGCCATGATCCGCTCCGCGGCGGCCCGGAAGACGGCGACGGTCGGCGGCTGACCGATCAGCCCGGCTTCGGCCTCGGCCACGCGCCACGGCATCGGGGCGACCCCGCCCAATGCCACGGCGGCGGCGCTGATGACCCCGTCCTCGACGCGCAATCCGGCTGCGACGGACACCAACGCGAAGGCGTAGCTGTGCCGGTCGCGGACCTTGAGATACCAGGAGTGCTCGGCGAACGGCGACGGTGGCAGCTCGATGCCGACGATGAACTCCGCCGTGCGCAGGGTGTTGTCGCGCTGCGGCTCGTCACCGGGCAGTCGGAAGAACTCCGCGATGGGCACGTCTCGCCGGCCGTCGGGTCCGTGCACGTGGACGGTCGCGTCGAGGATGGCCAGCGCGACGGCCATGTCGGACGGGTGGATCGCGACGCAGGACTCGCTGGCCCCGAAGAGTGCGTGTTCGCGGTTGAAGCCGTCCTTGGCCGCGCATCCCGAGCCGGGATTGCGCTTGTTGCATTGCGCGAAGGCGGTTTCCATGAAGTACGGGCACCGGGTCCGCTGCATCAGGTTGCCGCCGGCGGTCGCCATGTTGCGTAGCTGGGTCGTCGCACCCGACAGGATCGCTTGCGACAGAACGGGATACCGGGATCGGATTAACGGGTGGTTGGCCAGCGCGCTGTTGGTGACGCCCGACCCGATCAGGACGCCGCCCGATTCGGTGGCGGTGACGTCTCGCAGCCCAAGCCGCCGGACGTCGACGAGCGCCGTCGGCGCTTCGACGCCACCCTTCATCAGGTCAAGCAGGTTGGTCCCGCCGGCGTAGTACTTCCCGCCCGTCGCGACGACGCGGTCGACGGCGCCCTCGACGGTGGTCGCGTGCTCGAACTCGAAGGTCTTCACTTCTGCTCCTTCGCCAAGCCCGCGATGGCCTCGACGATGTTGGCGTAGGCCCCGCAGCGACAGATGTTGCCTGCCATGCGTTCGCGAATCTCGTCGTCGGACAACACCTTCGGACCGTGGCACACGGTGGCGCGGCCCGCCTCGAACGAGGCGGTCGACAGGTCGCCTCTGGCGTGTTCGTGAAGCATGGCGTGCGCCGACGAGATCTGGCCCGAGGTGCAGAAGCCGCATTGAAAACCGTCGCAGTCGACGAACGCCTGCTGCAGCGGATGCAATTGGTCGCCGTCGGCGATGCCCTCGACGGTGAGAACTTCACTGCCGTCGACCGACGCCGCGAGGGTCAGGCAGCTGACGACCCGCTCTCCGTCGACGGCGACGGTGCAGGCGCCGCAGAGGCCGTGGTCGCAGCCCTTCTTGGTGCCGGTGAGGTGCAACGTCTCGCGGAGCAGGTCGAGCAGCGTCGACCGGACGTCGGCGGCCACGGTGCGCGACTCCCCGTTGACGCTGAGCGTGACGTCTCTCATGGGGTGCCTCCGGGGTCGGATTCGTCGTCGAACGGCTTCATCAGGTTCTCGAGAGTGATCGGCAGGTTGCGCAGCCGCTTGCCGGTGGCGTGGAAGATCGCATTCGAAATCGCCGCGGGCACACCGCAGGTGCCGATCTCGCCGATCCCCCGCACCCCGACCGGGTCGAGGCCGTAGTCGGGAACGTCGACGAAGCCGATGTCGAACTCCGGCCGGTCGGCATGGGTGGGCAGGTAGTACTCGCCGATGAGCTGCGCGGTGTGCGCGTCGTAGGGCACCTGCTCGAGCAGTGCCATGCCGAGCCCAAAGGTGATGCCGCCCATCACCTGGTTGCGGGCCAGCTTCGGGTTGAGCACCCGGCCGCAGTCCATCATCGCGACCCAGCGAGTCACCGACACCCGACCGATCTCCTCGTCGACCGTGACCTCGCAGAAGTGCGCACCGAAGGACTGGGACGTCGGACCACCGTCGGCCGCGCCCTCGCTGGTCGTGGTGAAGTTCAGGGTCTTGAGTTGACCGGGGGTGAGGCGATCCAGCTGACCACCCATGTCGTCCAACCGCTTTCGCCACTCGGTGGCGGCCTGATGCACCGCCGAGCCGACGGTGGCCGTCGTCTGAGAGGCCCCGCTGTAGGGCGCGTCGGGGAACAGCGAGTCGCCCGAGTCGAAGCCGACTCTTCCGACGTCGAGGCCCGCGGCCTCGGCGGCCACCTGCGTCATCACCGTGCGAACGCCGGTGCCGACTTCGTGAGTGGCAGACGCGAACCGCACCGTGCCGGAGGCGTCGGTGGTGACGCGGCAGCTCGCCGGCATGCGTCGACCGGGGTAGGTGGCGGTGGCCATCCCCCAGCCCACTTGGAGACCGTCACGGTGCAGCGACCGAGGGACCATCGGCCGTTCGCCCCAGCCGAAGCGCTCGGCGCCCTGCAGGTAGCACTCGCGCAGATGCTTGCCCGACCACGCCTTGCCGCTGGCCTGGTCGTGGTCGGTGTCGTTGCGTAGACGGAGTTCCATCGGGTCGACGTTCGAGGCGTAGGCCAGCTCGTCCATCGCGACTTCGAGGGCGAACAGGCCCGGCGCCTCGCCCGGTCCTCTCATGAAACACGGTGTGGGGTAGTTGATCCGGGCGACGGTGTGGGAGACGACCAGCCGTGGCGAGTCGTAGAGGAACCGGGCCGACAGGCCGACGGGCTCGCAAAAGTGCGCGACGGTGGAGGTCTCGGTCAGGGTGTGCTGCTCGGTGCTCAGGATGTGCGCCGCGTCGTCGGCGACCAGGGACAGGTGCTGCTCGGTTCGGGGGCGGTGGCCGGTCGAGGAGAACATCTGGTCGCGGGTCAGCACCAGCTTGACGGGACGCCCGACTTCGCGCGCGGCGACGGCGCACAGCGCGACGTGCATCCAAAGGAAGCTCTTCGAGCCGAACGCGCCGCCGACGAGTGGGGACAGGATGCGGATCTTGGCCTCGGGGATGCCGAGATAGGCGGCCAACGCCATCCGCTCCCCGGTGATCCAGCGGGTGGTGTCGTGGACGGTGAGGACGTCGTCGTCCCACTGGGCGATCGTCGCCGACAGCTCGATCGGATAGTGCGTGTTCAGCGGTGTGGTGTAGGTGGCCGAAACCCTTGCGGCCCCGGTCGGTTCGTCGGCGGCGCCACGGCTGTCCTGCAGCTTCTCCTCGTCGAGTTTGACGAAGTGGTCCGGCTGGTAGACGCCGTGGCGGACGGCCCCTTCACCCTCACCGTCCCGGTCCCCGGCGCCTGCCCCATCGTCGAGCACTTCGCGCGCGCTGAGCTGTGGTGGGGCGGTCTCGTAGGCCAGTTCGAACGACGACGCCGCGGCGGTGGCGTTCTCCAGCGTGTCGGCGACGACCAGCGCCATGTGTTGCCCGACGTGTTGCACGGTGAGATCGGACAGCGGCGGCCGCCGCTCCAGGGGTAGGTCGTCGCTCATCTGCCGTGGCGGGGCATGCAGCGCAGGACAATTCAGCGGCGTCAGGACGTGCAGCACCCCCGGCGCCGCGAGGGCGCGTTCGGTGCTGGCCCGCAGCGAGTCGTCGGTGACGGTGCCGTGCGGGATCTCCGATTGCACCAGCACGGCGTAGGTAATTCCCGGGACGACGACGTCCGCGGTGTAGGTCGCGTGGCCGGTCACCTTCTCGATGCCCTCGACTCGGTTCATCGGCGCCCCGATGATTCCCGTCGCGTCCGCGGTCGACGTCATGTCATCACCCTCGCCTCTCAACACAGTTCACGTCGACGCTGCTGGCCCCCAACAGGAATACCCGCTAGCGGGTATCGACGCATGCCGAATGATCGGGACCGGCTGGGCCGAGTAGTGACTGGGCGGCCAATCGCATGCCCGACCGCGCCACCGACTCGAGGTGGGCGAGCCGGTGCGCCTCCCAGGAGCCGAGCCGCTGCTGGGGCAGGCCCGCGGGCGGCGTCCAGCCGTGGAGGGCACGCGCCAGAGCCGCGGCATCGCCGAGCGCCTTGGACGTGCCGGAGGCGGTGTGCGGGCGCACGGTTCCCGCCGCGTCGCCGAGGAGCATCACGCGGTCGGCGACCATCCGCGACGGCGGCAGGTCGAACACCGGTTGCATGAAGACGTGCGACTGCCCGATCAGCTCGACGAAGGGGCCGGGCAGCGTCCGTTCGGCCAGTGCGGTCACCTCGGTCAGGTTCTCCGCCGTCAGCTCCCCCGGTGGCAGGAAGTTGTCGTAGCGCCGACCGGACGTGCCGGTGAGCAACCGTCCGAGGCTGCTCTCGGCGGTGTTGACGTACCAGACCCAGTTGACGCGCCGCGAGCCGCGCTCCAGCTCGCCGTTCGCACCGGGAACCAGGTAGCAGAGCATCTGCATGCCGGGCGCGCCGAATGAGGTGAACCGCTCGGCAAGTAGGTCGACCAAGTGCCCGGGGAGGTCCGCCTCCGGCTCGAGTCCACGCCACGCGACGTAGCCGGCGTAGGCGATGTCTCCAGGAAGTCGAAGCAGGCTGCGCGTGGTGGACCCGACGCCGTCCGCCCCGATCAGGAGGTCGGTCGTCGTGCGGTGGCCGTCGGCGAATGTTGCGGTGACACCGTCACTTTCGACGCTCAGATCGTGGAGCTCGCTGCCAAGGCGGTAACAGACGTCGCCGAGCGGCGCCCGCAGCGTGGTGTACAGGGTGTCCCACGCCGTCATCCACTGCGGCGCCTCGTAGCGGCCGATCCGGCCGTCGCGGTGCAGTTGCTGACGTTCCTGCAGCTGCACGCTGACCGACGGAACCGAGACCCCGAGACGGGACAGCAGCGATTCGACCTCGGCCTGCATGACGATGCCTGCGCCGCGCGGCTGGGTGCGGTCGACCGACCGCTCGTAGACGGTGACGTCGGCGCCAATGGACCGCAGTTCGTGGGCGGCCGCGAGTCCGCCGACGGACCCGCCGACGATCGCCGCCGTGAACGAGTGGGTGGCGGCAGTGGTCATGGTGCCAGCCTCGTCGGCGCGGGGCCGCGCGGCAATGTCAGCGAACACATAGCTTCACCAAAAGGCGTGTGCCCGACTACACGCTCGCCACGTCCAGCACCGTCAGCGCGGCACTGAACTGCAACGCGACCGCCGGGTCCGCGAGGTCGACGCTGCAGAGCTGTTCGATGCGGCGAAGCCGCTGGGTGACGGTGTTCGGATGGATGTGCAGGGCACCGGCCGTCCGGCTCCGGTCGAGCTTGCAGGCGAAGTGGGTGCGCAGCGTCTGGACGAGGTCGGTGCGGTGGACGGCGTCGTAGTCGAGCAGTGGACCCAGCGTGCGCCCCGCGAAGGCGACCAACTGCGTGGAGTCCTCGAGTTGTAGCAGCAGGCCGAGCACGCCCAGCTCCTCCAGTCGCACAACGGTGTTGGTCCGCCCGGCGCGCATGGCGATGTCCAGCGCTCCCTTCGCCATGCGGTACGCCTCGCCGTAGCCGTGCTCCCCCGGCGCCGAAACCGCCACCGTCGCGTCGGCCGACCGGGACACCGAACCCATTGCCCGGCGGATCAATTCGGCCGCGTCGTCCCCGGGTTGACCGTCGACCGGCCACAGCGTGACGACGTTGCCGCGATGCATCGCGGTCAGCGGCCGCGGCCGCCGCGAGTGGGCGAGTTCGGCGACGAGCGTCAGCGACCGTTGGTAGAGCCTGCTGTCGGCGGGCTCGTCCGCCGAGCCCAGTGCGCCAACCACGACGACGTGGGGTCGCGTCGGGTCGTGGCCCAACCGCTGGGCGCGCTGTGCCAGCTGCTCGGAAACGCTTGGCCCGCTGCTGAACAACTCTGCCAGCAGCTCGCCGCGCAATCGGTGCTCCACCTCGGCGGCGGTCCGGATGCGTAACAGCTCGAGTGAGATCACGATCGACGCGTGCTCGACGGCGCGCACGCCGACCGGGTCGAGCGCGGATTCCCCACGGGGGAACCAGATTCGGGCCACGGCGTCGTCACCCAGCCGGGCGACGGAGACGAAGTACGCCGAACCGTCGAGACCGTCGAGCAGCACCGGGGCCGAGGCCACCGACCCGTCGACGACGGCCCTGGCGCGCCAGTCGTCGTCAGGCAGCTCGGCGGCGTCACCGGCGGTGGCGAGGACGACATTGCGGGCGTCGTCGATGAGCACCGCGCGCCCGATCAGCTCCGCGACCACCGCGGCGATGCCACTGAGACCGCCCGACCTCAACGTCACCGACAGCAGGCGCTCGTGGATCTGCTCGGAGCGGGTCAGGGCGTCGCGTTGTTCGCGCAGTGACTCGTTGAGTTGGCGCAGCTGTTCGAGCCTGCTGGCCGACGTCAGCGCGATCGCGGCGTGGTTGGCCAACAGGGTCAGCCGTTCCACCTCGCTGCTGGTGAACGTGTGGACGGGCGCGTAGTACCCGTTGAGGGTGCCAAGGATCTGGTCACCGGCGACGAGCGGCACGCAGATGATCGCGCGGTACCCCTGCTCGCGGGCGACGCCACCCCACGGCGTGAACTCGGCTTCGGCGTCGATGTCGCGGATGGCCACGGGCTGGCCGGTTTCGAAGGCTTGGCTCGACGGTGAGCCACTGTCGAGCCGGACCGGCCGATCCGAGTTGACGCGGCTCACGTACTCGTCCGACAATCCGCTCCACCCCATGATGACGAGGGCCTCGCCGGCCGTGTCCGGCGTCAGGACGCCGCAAAAGTCGTATCCCAGAAGCGATCTCGCCGTGTCGGCGACGAGGTCGAGGACCTGACGGAGGTCACCAGCCGAGGTCGACGCCGAACTCAGCTCGCGCAGCGCGCTCAACCACGTGACCAGCTCGGCCGCCGGCCGCCGCCCCGCATCCACCGCCATGCGGACCAGCATCCCATGTGAGTGTTCTGAAGCACACAGCATTGGCCGAATGATGTCTTGGTCGACATTGAGGGTCACGTGGACTGTGACGACACTCATATCCATGACCAACACCGTCACCGGCTCAGCCCTCCGCGAAGCCTCCTCCGACGAGGGCGTTCGCGACATCCTCAACCCCGCCACCGGCGCCGTCATCGAGACGGTCGCCGAACACGGCGCTGCCGGCGTCGACGCGGCCGTCGCCAAGGCGAGGGCGGCATTCGAGAGTGGTCCGTGGCCCGCCCTGGTTCGCAGCCAGCGGGCCCGCCTGCTGCTGCGCATCGCCGACGCGATCGAGGCCAACGCCGACCGGCTCTACACGCTGGAGGCCAAGAACAACGGACGGCCGATCACCGAGACCCGCGCGCAGTTGTCCCGGGTGCCGGAGTGGTTCCGCTACAACGCGGGACTGCTGGCAGCTCAGCGCCAGGCGGTCCTGCCAGGCGACGGCCCGTACCTGACCTATCAGGAGCGTCGCCCGCTCGGCGTCTGCGGCATCATCACCCCGTTCAACCATCCCCTGCTCATCCTGGCCCGCAGCGTGTCCGCCGCCCTGGCCAACGGCAACACCGTCGTGGTCAAGCCGTCGGAGTTGACGCCGTTGACCACCCTGGTGCTGGCCGACATCATGGCCGAGGCCGGCCTGCCCGACGGCGTGGTCAACGTCGTCACCGGCGCCAGAGAGGCCGGCGCCCGGCTCACCCAGCACCCCGACGTCGCCAAGATCACGCTGACCGGCGGCACCGAGGCCGGCCGCGCGGCGGCGATCGCCACGGCATCCCGGTTCGCCAGGGTCACCGCCGAACTCGGCGGCAAGACCCCCGTCATAGTGTTCGACGACGTCGACCCCGTGGTCGCCGCCGAGGGAGCCGCGTTCTCCGCCTTCGTCGCCGCGGGCCAATCCTGTGTCGCCGGATCGCGATTCCTGGTGCAGCGCAACGTGTACGACGAGTTCGTCGCCGCCCTGTCGGCACGCGCCCGCGCCATCCGCATCGGCGATCCCACCGACGCCGACACCCAGCTGGGCCCGCTGATCAGCGCCCGCCAACGAGACAAGGTGCAGGCCCTGATCCAGACCGGCGTCGACGAAGGCGCCCAGCTGGCCGCAGGCGGCGGTGTGCCCGAACTGCCAGAAGCGTTGCGCGACGGATACTTCCTCGAGCCGACCGTAATCGCCGACGCCACCATGGCCAACACCGTCGCCATGGAGGAGATCTTCGGTCCGGTCGCCGTCGTCATCCCGTTCGACGACGAGGACGAGGCCGTGCGGATGGCCAACGACAACCGCTACGGCCTCGGCGCCGGAGTGTGGACCACCGACGTCGGTCGCGCCCACCGCGTCGCGTCGGCCATCGTGGCGGGCATGGTCTGGGTCAACGATCACCATCGCCTCGAGCCGTCCCTGCCCTGGGGCGGAGTGAAGGAATCGGGTCTCGGCAAGGACGCCGGGTCCGAGTCGTTCGACGACTTCTCCTGGATCAAGACCGTCGTCGTCCGCACCGCCGCCGATCACGTCGATTGGTACGGCGGTGGGGAAACCGGCCGGTTGAACTGATCCACCCTCGAATCACTCGTCGCACGAAAGGAATCCGCATGACTTCCAGTACCGCACCACCGGCGGGGTGGCGCAAGGAGATCACCCGCACACAGTGGCTCGTCCTCGCGGGCACCACCCTCGGCTGGGGTCTCGACGGCTTCGCCGGCAGCCTCTACATCCTGGTCCTCGGACCGGCGATGAGCGAGCTGCTCCCCAACAGCGGGCTGCAGGCCGGCCCCGCCACGATCGGCTACTACGGCGGCATGACCGTCGCCCTGTTCCTGATCGGATGGGCGACGGGCGGCATCCTGTTCGGCGTCCTGGCCGACTACTTCGGCCGCACCCGGGTGTTGTCCCTGGGCATTCTCACCTACGCCGTATTCAGCGCGTTGGCGGCCTTCGCCGACACCTGGTGGCAGCTCGGAATCCTGCGCTTCATCGCGGGATTGGGCTCAGGAGTGGAGGCACCCGTCGGCGCCGCACTGATCGCCGAGACCTGGCGCAACCGCTACCGCGCCCGCGCAGGCGGAATCATGATGTCGGGCTACGCCGCCGGCTTCTTCGCGGCCGCCGCCGCCTACGCCCTGTGGGGCAGCCACGGCTGGCGACTGATGCTGGCACTGGCCGGCCTGCCCGCGCTGGTGGTGTGGTTCATCCGCCGCTACGTGCCGGAACCCCCCGAGATCAACGCCCACCTGACCGCACGCCGGGAACGAAAGACCAACGGCACCAGTACCGCTGCCGACCAGTTCGTCTTGCGCAGGCTGCTGGTACCGCCGTTCCGGCGCCCGATGCTGATCTGCACGGCCCTCGCGTCCGGGGCGCTCATCACCTTCTGGAGCGTGTCAACCTGGTACCCACAGATCATCCGCCAGCTCACCGCGGCCGAGAACCTGCCGACCGGCCTGGCCGACCACCGGGTGGCCACCGCAGCCATGCTGTTCAACGCCGGCGGCATCGTGGGCTACGCCTCCTGGGGCTTCCTCGCCGATGCGATCGGCCGACGCAAGGCCTTCCTCGTCAGCTTCGGCGTCTCTGCCGTGACCGTGGCGTGGACCTTCCCGTTCGACCGTGGCTACACCGAATACCTGTTCGTCATGCCACTTCTCGGCTTCGGCCTGTTCGGCGCACTGTCCGGGACGTTCATCTACGCCCCCGAGCTGTTCCCGCCGAGCGTCCGCGCCACCGCACTTGCGGTGTGCAACAGCGTGGGCCGTTACGTCACCGCGCTCGGGCCGCTCGCCGCAGGCGCCATCGCCACCTCGTGGTTCGGCGGCAACCTCGGCGTCGCCACCGCGGTGGTGGCCGCCTTCGGCCTCATCGCCGTCGTCGGCCTGGCGTTCTGCAAGGAGACCCGCGGGGACGCCCTGCCAGTCGACGCCATTCCCTCACAACCCCTTCAATCCACCGAGAAGAGCGCATCATGACCGACTACTCCAACTCGAGGGCCATCGTCGTCGGCGGATCGATCGGCGGGCTCACCGCCGCACTGCTGCTGCGCGACTTGGGATTCACCGTCGACGTCTACGAGCGGACCCCCACCGCGCTGGACGGCCGGGGCAGCGGCATCGTCCTCCAGCCGGACACGGTGCGCTGGTTCACCGAACGCAGCACGCAGAACCTCGCCGACCTCAGCACTTCGACCTCCGCGGTTCAATACCTCACCCCGGAGGGTGACGTGGAGTACCGCGAGGAGTGCACATGGACCTACACCTCGTGGGGCACGTTCTACCGCGCACTGCTGGCCGACTTCGGCACCGAGCGCTACCACTACGGCGAATATGCCTGCGGCTTCAGCGAACACGAGGACGGCGTCACCGTCCGCTTCGTCAGCGGCAGGCGGGAATCCGCCGACCTGGTGGTCTTCGCCGACGGCGTCACCTCGGTGGCGCGCGAACGGTTCGACCCCGAATCCGGGCTGCACTACTCGGGATACGTCGGGTGGCGCGGCACCGTCGCGCTCCGCGACCTCGACGCCGCGACGCGGGAAGTCCTGCAGGACGCCATCACCTATCAGGTGATCCCCAACTCGCACATCACGATGTACCCGATCCCCGGCGAGAACAGCCTCAGCATCGAAGACCGGCTGATGAACTACGTCTGGTACCGCAACGTGCCCGCCGGGCCCGACCTGACCGAGATGTTGATCGACAAGCGCGGTTTCGCCGGCTCCGTGTCCGTGCATCCGGGCCAGGTGCAGGACCGCTACGTCGACGAGATGAAGCAGACGGCCTCCGAGCGCATGGCACCGGCGATCGCGAACGTCATCCGGGCCACCAAAACCCCGTATCTACAGGTCGTTTCCGACAGCCGGTCGGCCCGAATGGCCATGGGTCGGGTGGCGCTCATCGGTGACGCCGCCTGCGCGGCCCGTCCGCACGCCGCGGCGGGAACGGCCAAGGCCGCGGCCGACGGGTGGGCGCTGGCCGCCGCACTCGCCGACGCCGGCGGTGACGTCTCCGCCGCACTGGTGAAGTGGGAGCCCGCCCAACTCCAGATGAGCGACGCCCTGCTGCGCCGCGTCGTGGCGATGGGCGAGCGTTCGCAGTTCAGCAACACCTGGACTCCGGGCGATCCCGACCTGCGCTTCGGGCTCTACGGCCCCGGCAAGTAAACCAACCCCCAAACATGAAGGATGACAACATGACCGACAGCAGCTTCCTGTCCGACCTGCCCCTGGCCGGCGAACTCATCTCGACGAACTTCGACAGCTGGCCCGAATGGCTCAAGACCGAATTCACCGAACACTCCCACGACGGCGAGGTCGGATCACGCCTCCTCAGCGAGAACGACCGGGTGCGCGTGTGGGAGATCCGACTGGCCCCCGGCGAGCGCTGGCACGCCCACCGGCACGTGCTGGACTACTTCTGGACCGCGATCAACGCCGGCCGCAGCAGGCAACACACCTTCGACGGGACCGTGCGCGAGGTGTCCTACGATGCCGGTGAGACCCGCCACTTCCACTTCGGCCCGGGAGAATATCTGTTGCACGACATCGAGAACATCGGCGAGACCGAGCTGATCTTCAGCACCGTCGAGCACCTCGACAGTGCCAACGCACCGCTTCCGCTGACCGCCGGTCGAAAGTAGGAAACATCATGCCCCATCTCTTCACACCGCTCGTGCTGCGCGAGGTGACCTTCGCCCACCGGGCCTGGATGTCGCCGATGATGCAGTTCGCCGCGGCAACGGACGGCGAGGACGTCGGGTCGCCGTCGGACTGGCACCTGCAGCACCTGGGTTCACGGGCCGCCGCGGGAGCCGCCCTGGTCATGGTCGAGGCCACCTCGATACATCCGCAGGGGCGTAGCAGCGTCTACGACACCGGGCTGTGGAACGACCGTCAGGCCATGGCATTTCGGCGGATCACCGACTTCGTCTCGGCGCAGGGTTCCGTGCCGGGCATCCAGCTGGTTCACGCCGGCCGCAAGGGTTCGACCGGGCGGCCCTGGCCAGACGAGAACCGAGCGCCCGAGTCGTGGCAGACCGTGAGCGCGAGCACGTTGCCGTTCGGCCGGTTGGAAAAGCCGGCCGAGCTGAGCGTCGACGAGATCGGTTCACTCGTCCAGTCGTTCGCCGAGTCGGCACGCCGAGCAGCCGATGCGGGCTTCAAGGTCCTGGAACTGCATGGGGCACATGGGTATTTGATCCACCAGTTCCTCTCCCCGCACTCCAACGCCCGCACCGACCAGTACGGCGGCTCACTGGAGAACCGCCTGCGCTTCGCGCTCGAGGTCACCACAGCCGTGCGTCAGGCGTGGCCCGAGGAGCTGCCGCTGTTCTTCCGTGTCTCAGCCACCGACTGGCTCGGTGGTGACACCGACGACGAGCGCCCGGGGTGGACGGTCGACGAGACGCTCGAACTCGCGGCGCGGCTCAAGACCCTTGGCGTCGACCTGATGGACGTCTCCAGCGGTGGCTCCGCACCGGACGCGAAGATCGTCGTCGGACCCAGCTACCAGGTCCCGTTCTCCGCCCGGGTGCGCAAGGAGATCGAAATCCCCACCGCCGCAGTGGGACTGATCACCGAGGCCGAGCAGGCCGACTCGATCATCGCCGACGGCGACGCCGACGCCGTGTTCCTGGCCCGGGTGCTCCTTCGGAACCCCAGCTGGATTCGGCAGGCCGCCGACGAACTCGGGGCCACGCTCTCGCACCCACCTCAGTACGCGCGCGCCTTCGGCTAGGCGCGGTCGTCGTCGGGCATCGGGACGTCGACTGCCTGCTCCGCGAGATCCGCCGGGTCCGCCTCGGCATCGCTGCGGTCCTGCAGGTAGTCGACGTCCAACGACGGTTCGTCGGCGGAGTCGACGGGCATCTGCTGCTCTGCTACGTCGGCTTCCGGTAGCTCGTGCTCGAAGTTCGTCATGGTCGCCTCGTCTGCGGTTGGGTCGAATCCGTACGGCGGTTGGTGTACCCAACCGACTGCGATCGACACTACCGACTTCGCACATCACCGACACGTGGCGTGCGGGCTGCTAGCGTGCGACCGATGGGCAACACCGGCGCCGTTCAGATCGTCGTGATGGACGGCGCAACCGCCTCCACACTCTCGCAGATCCTGCCCCTGCTGCTACTCACCCTGATGGTCGAACTACGGCGAAGCGCGTTGCACCAGAGGATCTCTCGGCTGCTGTTCGGCGTGTTCTTCTTGGTGTTCGGCGTCATCGAGACAGTGCTGGTGCTGTCGATCGACGGAACCCTCTACCCATTCCAATGGGGCGATCTTCTCTCCGCCCTGGCCATCTTCACGCTGCTCACGATGATCTTCGTGATTTCGTTCATCGACCCGGGCACCAAGGATGACGGCAATCGCAGAACGTAGACCAGCCGTTCGATCCGTCGCCGCCGCGCGCGCAGCTTGAGGGTCACGCGGATTCCGACGACGAGGGCCGCGACGACCACGACGATCCAAAGGATCGCGGCGACCAAGACGATCACCTCGACAGCGGTCATGCCGACGACCCTGCCCCATCGGGGTCCCGCCCAGGTCACGGCAGAGCCACACCTCGGGGTCAATCTTCCGGCTAGCTGCAATACGGAATGGGTGTCAGCAGCGACGACGTGGATGGCGTCGCGCAGCAGTATTGGAGATGTCAAACAGACCGACCCACACCAGGAGCCATCATGAAGACACCGTTCACCTACGTCATCCCGGGACTGGCCGCCATCGCAATCGGCAGCGTCGTCGCCCTCGCCCCCGCCGCCAACGCCGCGCCCCT
The DNA here is from genome assembly GCA_006864685.1 of Mycolicibacterium hodleri. GTDB lineage: Bacteria > Actinomycetota > Actinomycetes > Mycobacteriales > Mycobacteriaceae > Mycobacterium > Mycobacterium hodleri_B. The sequence continues at coordinate 130,798 of VIFX01000015.1, forward strand.
ACCGGTACCGGCCACCAGCTCCGTGACGGTGACCGCGAGCGGTGAAGGCGCCGACCCGCTGGTGCCCTACGGCACCGAGCCGCAGGAACCGTCCCACCTGGGCTACGTGGACTCCAACCACGACGAGCTCAACACCACCAATGGACAGGTAGACCTGCCGTTCTGACGCACGTGAGAGGCGGCGGCCCGGTCGGTACGACGACCCCGCCGCCGCCTACGTGCGCTGTGCTGCAGGTGCTTTCATTTCGAGTCGATCGCAGACGTCCGCAACCGTGAGGCCGCAGGTGTCGACTTCCACGTACTCACCACTCCACGGCGCGTAGTTCGTGGCGCGGCCGCACACCTTCGACCACGACGGCTCCGGAACGCGAGTGAATCCGCGATGCCGGCCTTCCAGACGTCGTCGGTGCTCATCCGGGTCCGAGACGACGAGCACCACGAACGTCACCGACCCGGTGACCCTGCGCCACGTGTCGCGGGCCGCGTCGCTGTCGTTGACGGCGTCCACCACGACGGTATTGCCCAAGGCCACGTTCGCAGCGGCCATCGACGCCACGGCCTCGTAGGCCCCGACGCCCAGATTCCAACCGGGTTCTAGACCGCAGCTCAACAGCGCGTCTTCGACCGGGTCGACGGACAGATGCACCCCACAGATCCGTCTTGCGATCTCGGTGGCCACTGCGGTCTTTCCGACGCCGGGCAACCCGGAGACGACGATCAACTCCCCCACTGCCGGACGGTCCACGGTAGAGGTCACTTGCTCCTGACGTCTTCGGGGTAGGCGTGGACGAGCGCGGATGTCAGGCGCGGAACCGCATGCGTGAGTGCGTGTTCGGCGTCGTGGGCGATGCGATGGGCATCGGACAGCCCGATGGTCGGATCCACGTCGAGTTCGGCGTCGACGTGCAGCGTATGCCCCAGCCACCGCATCTTCACGCTGCGCACCCCGGTGACGCCGGGTTCCGCCGCCAGGGCGGCCTCGGCCGCGTCGACGTAGGTCGGGTCGACCCCGTCCATGAGGCGACGGAAGACGTCGCGCGCCGCGGTGCGCAGTACCGCCAGGATCGCCACCGTGATGACCAGCCCGATGATCGGATCGGCCAGTGGAAAGCCGAGGGCGACCGCACCCGCGCCGAGGAGCACGGCCAGCGAGGTGAACCCGTCGGTGCGGGCGTGCAGGCCGTCGGCCACCAGGGCCGCCGATCCGATCCGCCGACCGACCCGAATCCGGTACACCGCAACGACTTCGTTGCCGACGAAGCCGACCAGGCCGGCCACCGCCACCCACCCCACGTGCTCGACGGGGACGGGGTCGACCAGACGGCGGATCGATTCGATCCCGGCGACGACGGCAGAGACTGCGATCATGGCCACGACGAACAGCCCGGCCAGATCCTCGGCACGGCCGAAGCCGTATGTGTAGCGCCGGGTAGCGGCCTTCGTGCCCATTGCGAACGCGATCCACAGCGGGATCGCGGTCAGCGCGTCGGAGAAGTTGTGAATGGTGTCCGCCAACAACGCGACTGACCCGGAGACGGCGACTATGACGATCTGGGCCACGGCCGTCGCACCGAGGGTCAGCAGGCTGATCTTGACCGCTCTAATCCCGGCGGCGCTGGACTCCAGCGCGTCGTCGATGCTGTCGGCGGCGTCGTGGCTGTGTGGTGCGAACACGTCGCGAACGGCGGAGCCGAACGACCCGCCCCAGCCGTCGTGGTGGTGGTGATCGTGGTCGTGATGGTGGTCGCGCGTGGTGATCGGTTGGTGGGCCATCACGCGTTCCCAGCCCGAGGCGACGCGGATTCGGGATGTAGCGCGCGTAATTCGGCGGCCACCGCGTGGTGCCCGGGGACGCCCGGTCCCGAATGCTCGGCGTTGAACACCGCGTCGGTGACCAGCTGTGCGACGTGCTCGTTCTCCAAGCTGTAATAGATCGTGGTTCCGTCGCGGCGGGGGCGAACCAGCCGCGCCATTCGTAGCTTGGCCAAGTGCTGCGACACCGACGGCGCCGGTTTGCCGACGTGCTCGGCGAGTTCGTTGACCGACATCTCGTGGTCCACCAGCGCCCAGAGCACCTGTACGCGGGTCGCGTCGGCGAGCATCCGGAACACTTCGACGACGAGGCCCACCTGGTCGTCGGGCAGCCGACGACGGCATCCACCCGTACTTGCATTCATACGCAGATAATGTACTCGCTCATCCTTCCGGGCCGAACCTGTGGGGTTCCGGGTGACGTCCCGTTCGTGCGAAGGCGAAGTACCACACCGCCGACTGGCAACCCCGGGCGTACAAGCGGGACTACGCGCACGACCTGTCGACGATGACGTCGTGCGGTATCGATGAGTTCTGGGCGTCAGGCCCGTTCGCGAAAGCCCTGCTGACGGATGGTTTCTCGGTCGACGAGCGAGTGGACTTCGCTGATCCGTCCGCCGTCGAACCGGTAGAACACGTGCTCGGCGAACGACACCCGTTGTCCCGTCGGCTCGAAGCCGAGGAACTCGTGCTCTGGAGTGCACTGGAAGAAGAGTCGGCAGGACACGACGCGGTCGTCGGCGAGCAGGATTTCCGGGACGAACTCGAGGTCGGGAATCACGTGCGTGTCCGACTCCAACATCGCGCGATAGCCGCTCAGCCCGAGAGCGCGTCCGTTGTGCACGACGTCGTCGGCGACGTACTCACCGAGTGCCGACCATCGTCGATCATTGAGGCACGCAAGGTAATTGCGGTAGATATCGAGCAGGTCGTGGTCTTTCATCGGTTGGTCACCTTCCCGTCATGGTTCGTACCCCCACCGCGTCACCCTTCACTGGGCGGGCTGCGGCGAACATCGCGCGGATTGGGTCCAGTCGGACTCGCATCCCGCAAGCGCTGTGCCTTTGCCTCGGCCCGATTCGTGAGAAAGTAGCGACCGTTGACGGCGACGTCGATCAGTGCCATTGCCACGAGACCAATCCCCGCACCGACAGCAGCTCCCAACAAGAAGGTGTGGAGGGTGGGACTGGACCCTCCCATGCACCCATACAGTCCGCATCGAAATGGGCCCACACTCGCTGCAGCGAAGGCTGCAGGAAACACCGCAGCCATCCCGTACCAGACCACCCGACGCGACATCAATCCTCCAAATGAGGACGATATCCGTCAACCCCGGCCGATCTATGCGTTCACGCGGATCCCAGCACGCGGCTCACCCCGCCGTGACCTCCTCCGCGGAAACGTCGGCTGGATTGGTGTTCGCCCCGCACAGAACCACACACGTCGTCTTGCCTTCCACGAAGCTGGCGATCTCCGGACTGCGCAACCCCGCCAGCGCCGTGGCTGCTCCGTGCTCGACGACGATTCGGTTGTTCTCCCAAAGGTTTTGGCGAGCACGGACGATGTCGGCGTCGGCCACACAGATGCTGTGAACGGTCTCGTGCCGGGCGGCGTGAAGGGCCAGGGACGTGGCCCGGCGAGCGCCCAGTGAATCTGCCGCGACGGAGTCGACGGGAACGTCGACGAGGTGCCCCTTCTCGACGGCCGCGTTCAGCGCACGGGATCCCTCCGGCTCCACGGCCACCGTTGCGATGCCGTAGTGCTGGGCGACGGTGGCGACCCCGGCGAACAGGCCACCGCCGCCGACGGCCACCACCACGACGTCGACGTCAGGAAGCTGGTCGTGGATCTCTTCCATGAGTGTCCCGGCGCCAGCCGCGATGAGCGGGTGATCGTAGGCGTGCGAGACCAGAGCGCCGGTGCGCGCCGCGAAGTCGTTGCACGCGGCCAGGGCGTCCCCGTAGTCGGCGCCCTCCATGCGGACGTCGGCGCCATACGCACGCAGCCGGTCGACCTTCACCCGAGGCGCGCTCGCGGGGACGAAGACGGTTGCGGTTGTTCCGTGCTGCGCCGCGGCCCACGCACACGCGAGTCCCGCGTTGCCACCCGAGGCGATCGTGATTCCCGCTTCTGGGAGCGCCCCTGATTCGAGGTGGGCCCGGATGAAGTTCTGCGCGCCGCGGGCTTTGAACGTGCCCGTGTGCTGCAGGAATTCGAGCGCCAGGTGCGCCGAATCGTCGCGCGCGATCGCCACCCGCCGCACTGAACCGGCGATCCGGTGAGAAGCCGCTCGAACGTCGCCGATGGTCAGCGCATCCACGCCCGTCACCTCACCCTTGCTGCTAGACGTTGAACTAGAACTTCTATCAAATCGCGTTACCGATAAACGTCACGGCGATGTGCGATGCCGATGACGCGCACCACGATTCGGTCGTCAAAAACTTGGTAGACAACCCGAAATTCGCCCCGCCGCGCCGAGTATCGCCCCTCCAACTGGCCGCGCAGCGCCTTGCCGACGAGGTGCGGGTTCTCTGCCAAGGGCCCTCGAATGAACTCCCAACATGCAATGGCCCCGCCTTGGGAAGCACGTCGGTCAGTGCTCGTTTCGCAGCACCGGTCAGTTCGATGCGATACGTCACCGAGGCAGCCGCCCCGCGGCGCGCATCTCCTCAGTCACCTCTTCGAGGGTGAAGATTTCGCCACGTTCGGCCGCACAGTCAGCATCCCGAACCTCGCGCATCAATTCCTGATCGCTGAGTATGGCCAGGGTCTCCATGATCGAGTCGTAGTCCTCGGCACTGAGGATCACCGCTGCACGACGTCCCTGTCGGGTGACCTCGATCCGCTGATGAGTACGCATGGCTTCATCGACGAGCCTCGACAGATTCGCGCGGACTTCAGCCAACGGGAGCGTCGTCATGTACAGAATTTAGCGCGATGGGAATGCGTCGACGCGCAGCCAAGGCGGCCCGGAATCAGAACTGGCATGACTACGACGAGGGCGGCGTGTCGAGCATGCCGGATCCAGAGCGACACGAATTCTGCCTGGTGCAGCACTTCGATGAGCGATCGTCAGACGTTGAACCGGAACTCCACCACGTCGCCGTCGACCATCACGTAGTCCTTGCCTTCGATCCGCACCTTGCCCGCCGACTTCGCCGCGGCCATCGATCCCGCGGCGACCAGGTCTTCGAAGGACACGATCTCGGCCTTGATGAAGCCCTTCTCGAAGTCGGTGTGGATGACGCCGGCCGCCTTGGGCGCGGTGTCGCCCCGGTGGATCGTCCACGCCCGCGATTCCTTGGGGCCGGCGGTCAGATACGTCTGCAGCTTGAGCGTGTGGAAACCGGCGCGCGCCAACGCATCCAGGCCCTTCTCGGTCTGACCGATGGACTCCAGCAACTCGGCGGCCGACTCGTCGTCGAGCTCTTGCAGTTCGGCTTCGATCTTCGCGTCGAGGAACACCGCGTCGGCGGGCGCCACCAACGCGCGCAGCTCGGCCTTCTTCGCGTCGTCGGTCAGCACCGACTCGTCGGCGTTGAACACGTACAGGAACGGCTTGGTGGTCATCAGGTTCAGCTCGCGCAGCGGCACGGTGTCGACGCCGGAGGCGAACAGCGTGGTGCCGCCGTCGAGCGTCGCCTGTGCGGCCACCGCGGCCTCGTGCACCGGCTTGCGGTCCTTGTTGTTGCGCGCTTCCTTCTCCAGCCGCGGCACCGCCTTCTCCAACGTCTGGAGGTCGGCCAGGATCAGCTCGGTCTCGATGACCTCGATGTCGGACTTGGGGTCGACCCTGCCGTCGACGTGGACGACGTCGTCGTCGGCGAACACCCGGACCACCTGACAGATGGCGTCGCATTCGCGGATGTTGGCCAGGAACTTGTTCCCCAGGCCGGCCCCTTCGGAGGCTCCCTTGACGATGCCGGCGATGTCCACGAACGTGACCGGCGCCGGCACGGTCTTCTCCGAGCCGAAGATCTCGGCGAGTTTGTCGAGCCGCGGATCCGGCAGCGCGACGACACCCTCGTTCGGTTCGATGGTGGCGAACGGGTAGTTCGCGGCAAGCACGTCATTGCGTGTCAGCGCGTTGAACAGCGTCGACTTTCCGACGTTGGGAAGTCCGACGATTCCAAGGTTGAGGCCCACGGGTTGAACAGTCTAGGCGTCGACCGACCTCGGCCCGTGGGCGCGCCAGCGCGCGCTGTTCCTGCACTCGTCGCGATTGCCGGTACGGTCGACGTGTGTCAGGAGTGCGCGGACGGTCGGCGGTGGCCGCCGACCATCGATCGGCGCTGCCCCATGTCCCCGGAATCCCCTGGTGGGGAGCCGCGATCGTGGCAGCCACCCTCACTGCGATCGGCATCGCGTTCGACGCGGGAGCCGGCGACAAGGCCCTCGGAGGCGTCTTCGCCGCGTGCTACGTGCTCGGCTGCCTGGCCGCCGTGCTCGCGGTCCAACAGTCGGGCGTCTTCACCGCGGTCATCCAACCTCCGCTCATCCTGTTCGTCGCCGTGCCCTTCGCCTACTTCGTGTTCCACGGCAGCACGTTCACCGGCATCAAGGACACGCTGATCAACTGCGGGTACCCGCTGATCGAGCGATTCCCACTGATGTTCTTCACCTCCGCGACAGTGCTCGTCATCGGCATGGTCCGCTGGTATCTGGGGGCAGCGGCACGCCGCGTCGTCGCCACGGACCCCGAGCCGACCACCGAGGCTCCCGACGTGGCGGCGGCCGCCACCGCGCTGGCCGGCAAGTCACGTCGCAGCACCCGCAGCACCCGTAGCGCAGAGGCCCGCGCGGCCCGCGCCGCCGCGGCGGACTCGGTAGCGCTCGACGCCGACCCGATGGACGACGAGGCACCGCGCCCCTCCCGCCGCACCCCCAGGA
>VIFX01000160.1:0-423 GCA_006864685.1 Mycolicibacterium hodleri
CGCCGCCGGCGAAGGGGATCTTCGAGGTGGACGCGAAGACGTAGGGGCGGTTGGGGTTGCCGGCCTTGGCGGCCAGCGCGAGCACGTCGACCTGGCGCGGGAAATCCAGCGTCAGGGTATGCACCGCATACGCGTTGTCCCAGAACAAGCGGAAGTCAGGTGCCGCCGTCCGCATCTGGACGAGTCGGCGAACCGTTTCCCAGGAATAGGTGACGCCCGAAGGGTTGCCGAAGACCGGTACCGTCCACATCCCCTTGATGGCTGGGTCGACGGCAACCAGTTCTTCGATCAGATCGACGTCGGGCCCATCCTGCAGCATGGGTATCGGGATCATCTCGATGCCCATGGTCTAGGTGATGGCAAAGTGCCGGTCATAGCAGGGGACCGGGCACAGGAATTTGATGCCGTCCTGCTCCTGAATCA
>VIFX01000161.1:0-422 GCA_006864685.1 Mycolicibacterium hodleri
GTCAACACTTAACCATTCGCCACTTAACTGAAGCTGGTGAAATCCGCCGTTGTTATTCAATTTGTAGCTATGCGGGTAAAGAAGACATCAGCATTGCGGTTAAAAAAATTGATCAAGGGCAATTTTCAAACTGGGCAAATGACCATTTGAAAGTGGGCGATGTACTTGAAGTCATGCCACCACAAGGTGTGTTTTTTCAAAAAGCAGCCAAGATCGGCGGACAAAACTATTTAGGTGTTGCTGCGGGCAGTGGTATTACTCCGATTTTATCAATTGTTAAGCAAGTTTTGTTTGAACAACCTGAAGCTAAATTTACCTTGCTCTATGGCAATCGCTCATGGAAACAAACCATGTTTGCCGAGCAAATTATGGATTTGAAAGATCAGTTTAAAGAACGCTTTCAGCTCATCAATATCTTTTCT
>VIFX01000162.1:0-421 GCA_006864685.1 Mycolicibacterium hodleri
CCCTGGAGGACGGTGCGCTGGTCGGGATCTTTCCCGAACAGAAGTGCGTGCTCCCTGGCGAGTCGGCCCCGTACCGGCCCGGCGTGGCGGTGCTGTCGAAGCGGACGGGTGTGCCGATCATCCCGGTCCGCATCGTCAACGCCAATCACGTTCTGCCCGTTGACAAGAAGTTCCCGGTCTTCGGTCATACCGTGCACGTGATCTTCGGTGACCAGATCCAGCCAGATGACTACGCCACCGTCCCCGATCTGCTCGACGAGGTACGGCGGCGCATCACGTCATTGGAACCACCGAGGTGAGTAGTCGCCAATGGCGAGAGGCGCGGCACGACGCGTGTCAGGATCGTCGAGTGGGATCACCGCAGCAGACGCCGAACACGACGCGGCCATGAGCACGCCGCGACGCTTCGCCGGCCGCTATG
>VIFX01000163.1:0-421 GCA_006864685.1 Mycolicibacterium hodleri
GCCACGCCCTGGCGAAGTCGACGGAGTGGACTACACCTTCGTCACCGCCGAGCAATTCCAGCAGTTGATCGATGACGGTGCGCTCCTCGAGTGGGCCGACATCCACCGCGGTCTGCACCGCTCGGGAACGCCCGCCGAACCCGTCAGAGCCGCAGCCCGCGCCGGATTTCCGGTGCTCATCGAGGTAGACCTTGCTGGCGCGCGAGCCGTCAAGGCCGCGATGCCCGAGGCCCTCACGGTGTTCCTGGCGCCTCCCAGTTGGGAGGCGCTGGAGTCCCGGCTGGTGGGTCGCGGGACGGAAAGCCCCGAGGTGAGAGAGCGAAGGCTCGCCACAGCACGCGACGAACTGGCCGCCCAGGATGACTTCGACGTGGTCGTCGTCAACGCGCAATTGGAATTTGCCTGTTCAGAATTGGTATCC
>VIFX01000164.1:0-421 GCA_006864685.1 Mycolicibacterium hodleri
CCGTAGAGCATGTTGATCGTCATCGTTCGGACGGTGACCGAGCCCGGGGCGGGGGTGACACCTCTGAACCACGGCAGCTGGATGAGGACCAGCACCAGGGTCAGCACGACGGCCGTGGCCGACAGGACCCAGCGCCGTGCCCAGGCCAGCACGACGGCGGCGACGGGTGCGGCGAGCATCAGGTACGGCGCGGCGATGACCAGGTAGAGCACGCCGTGAGTCGGGATCGGCGTGAAGCGGACGACAAGGGCTGCGGTCGCAGCGAGAAGGAGGCCGATGCCTAGATAGGCGGCAACGACGCGGCGTGCGGTTCTCAGGCGTCCCCCTCGGATGGCGTCGTGCCGCACGTGCAGCGACGCGGTGTTGGGACCAGTATTCCTGCGTCCGTAAGGTGCTGCGATGCAGACTCGTACCGTGACTG
>VIFX01000165.1:0-421 GCA_006864685.1 Mycolicibacterium hodleri
GGCATCTACAGCGCTTTGATGACCGCGGTGTTGGCAGGTGGCGTCAAGCAGGCTGGCTACTTTGGAATTACCCAGGGTGAGTATGCCTTCCAGCACGCCTCGATCAACATCGGACATCAATTGTACGGAGTTATCGTTTTCCTGGCGTTCGGTCTCCCGTCGGCGCTTCTCGTGGTCTTCGTGGTCGAGAAGACCATCGGGCTGCGTGACGGGCGAGTCGATGAAGGCCTGGAGGCGAAACTGGATCGCGCAGTCATTGGCGAGGTCGCATATCCTGACCGGACACCTGCAGGGCTACAACAAGCTGACGTATCCGACGAACCGGCTGCCGAGGTCAGCTTAGTGCCTTGACGGCACGCTAGAACTATCCATTCGCCTGAGCTGAATGAACGCGTCACCAGGATGCGAGGTTGGGATCGCC
>VIFX01000166.1:0-421 GCA_006864685.1 Mycolicibacterium hodleri
CCCATCAATGGCGAAAGCGATTGGCGAAACCGAACGTCGCCGCGAGAAACAGCAGAAGTACAACGAAGAACACGGCATTACGCCGCAAGGCTTGAACAAGAAAGTGGTCGATATCCTGGCGCTGGGGCAGAACATTGCCAAAACCAAAGCGAAGGGCAGAGGAAAATCGCGCCCGATTGTTGAGCAGGATAATGTGCCGATGGATATGTCGCCTAAAGCGCTGCAGCAGAAAATCCATGAACTGGAAGGGTTGATGATGCAACACGCGCAGAATCTGGAGTTCGAAGAAGCGGCGCAAATTCGTGACCAGTTGCATCAGCTGCGTGAATTGTTTATCGCGGCGTCGTGACAGGATAACGATGAAGACAGATGACAAAAGCAAAATTGCCTGATGTGCTACGCTTATCAGGCCTACATGATC
>VIFX01000167.1:0-419 GCA_006864685.1 Mycolicibacterium hodleri
GACTGTATGAATGTCGTGAAAAGGTATATCCGCCAAGCATTTTGAGGAAGCGGTGCACCTGGCTCTGGGCGTGGTGGAAACGCCCCGCGCTGGCCCATCCGTAGGAGCCGCCGTAGATGGCCTCGTTGCCATGGGTATCGACGATGCGCCGCAGCTCGTCGGCGAGCAGTTCGGTGAGCTCGTCCCACGACACCGCGACGAACTCGTCGGACCCGCGTTTGGTGGTGGGGCCAGGGCCGCTTTCGAGCCACCCGCGGCGCCACCGGTGTCATCATGCCGCGCGTGGTCGGCACACACGACGACCTCTTCCAGCGCTCCACCTCGTGGGACGTCATCGCCGAGAACACCGAGCTGATCGTGAGTTTCGGTGGCATCGGGGTGAAGAACTCGGCCGTCAATGCCGGTGGCACCACCGAACA
>VIFX01000168.1:0-416 GCA_006864685.1 Mycolicibacterium hodleri
GAATCGGCGCTGGCGGCAGTCGAGGAAGCCACCTACGGGCGGGCTTTCGCCTCGGGCATGGCCGCCACCGACTGTGCGCTGCGCGCGGTGCTGCGGCCCGGCGACCACGTGGTGATTCCCGACGACGCCTACGGCGGCACGTTCCGGCTCATCGACAAGGTGTTCTCGCAGTGGAACATCACCCACACGCCGGTGCCGCTGAGCGACCTTGATGCGGTGCGCTCGGCGCTGACCCCGCGCACCCGGTTGATCTGGGTGGAGACGCCCACCAACCCGCTGCTCACCGTGGCCGACATCGCCGGGATCGTCCAGATCGGATCTTCCTCGGGCGTCAAGGTGTTGGTGGACAACACGTTCGCCTCGCCCGCCCTGCAGCAGCCGCTGCTGCTCGGCGCCGACATCGTGCTGCATTCCAC
>VIFX01000169.1:0-416 GCA_006864685.1 Mycolicibacterium hodleri
TCTCGTAGGTGACCACGTCCTCGGCGTACGCCGCCGGGGCGCACATCACCGTCGCGAGCCCCCCGAGTACCGCGACTGCCATCGTCGCCGTCCGCTTCATGTGGCTCCCTTCGACACGGAGATGATCATGCTGGGATGTCTCATTGGCGCTCGGCTATCCGGCCAACACCACGACGCTCACGACCCAACCGGCCGAGTTCGCCTGCAGCACACTGGCTCCGAAGTCGGTATAGGAGCAGTCCGGTATCTTCGCATAGCCCTGCAGTAGCACGGCCTTGATCGAATCTGACTCGGTCTTCGCGGTTCCGAGCAGAATCGCGGATTTGCTTCCGCCGTACCCGAGGTCCTTGAGCAGTGGCGTTGCGTCGGATTCGGGCTCGGCACGCGACGCATGGTCGAGCCATCGGTTATTGGAC
>VIFX01000016.1:0-126871 GCA_006864685.1 Mycolicibacterium hodleri
GCGGGAGGGGCCGTCTGCGCCGGGGCGACGGTGGCCTCCGGGGTCTTGGACACGGTTGAATCGCTCGCCCCGCAGCCGGCCAGTGTCGCCACCGCGGCCAGGACTGCGAACCACCGATGCACCCTCACTGGTCCCTTCACGCTGCGCCACCGTACCGGCTCGGAGTGTCGAAGCCGCGACGACATGAGGGAGGGAGCGGCATTTACCCGTAGACTGCCACCTCGATGAGCTCTGAAGACTCCGACGCGACGAGCGCCGACATAACCTTTGCTGACCTGCAGATTCACCCGGCGGTGCTGCGGGCCCTCGCCGACGTCGGCTACGAGTCGCCGTCGGCCATCCAGGCCGCGACGATTCCGGCCATGATGGCCGGCTCCGACGTGGTCGGACTCGCACAGACCGGCACCGGCAAGACCGCCGCGTTCGCGATCCCCATCCTGTCGCGGATCGACACGACCAGCCGCACCACGCAAGCCTTGGTGCTGGCTCCAACGCGCGAGCTTGCACTGCAGGTCGCGGAGGCTTTCAGCCGCTACGGAGCGCACCTGCCGGTGAACGTGCTTCCGGTATACGGCGGCTCGTCCTACGGTCCGCAGCTGGCCGGCCTCAAGCGCGGCGCGCAGGTCGTCGTCGGCACCCCGGGCCGGGTGATCGACCACCTGGAGAAGGGCAGCCTGGATGTCTCGCACCTGGATTACATGGTGCTCGACGAGGCCGACGAGATGCTGCAGATGGGCTTCGCCGAGGACGTCGAGCGGATCCTCGCCGACACCCCCGAATACAAGCAGGTGGCGCTGTTCTCGGCCACCATGCCGCCCGCGATCCGCAAGATCACCTCCAAGTACCTGCACGACCCCGTACAGGTCACCGTGAAGTCGAAGACGGCGACCGCGGAGAACATCTCGCAGCGCTACATCCAGGTGGCCGGACCGCGGAAGATGGATGCGCTCACCCGACTGCTCGAGGTCGAGCCGTTCGAGGCGATGATCGTGTTCGTCCGCACCAAGCAGGCCACCGAAGAGGTCGCCGAGAAGCTTCGCGCCAGGGGCTTCTCCGCCGCGGCCATCAACGGTGACATCGCCCAGGCCGTCCGTGAGCGCACCATTTCTCAGCTCAAGGACGGGACGATCGACATCCTGATCGCCACCGACGTGGCGGCGCGTGGTCTGGACGTGGAGCGCATCTCCCACGTCCTCAACTACGACATCCCGCACGATCCGGAGTCCTACGTGCACCGCATCGGGCGCACGGGTCGGGCCGGACGCTCTGGCGCGGCGGTGCTGTTCGTCACACCCCGCGAGAAGCACCTGCTCAACTCCATCGAGCGGGTGTCCCGACAGAAGCTCGTCGAGTCTCAGCTCCCGTCGGTCGACGACGTCAACGACAAGCGCGTTGAGAAGTTCCGCGAAGCGATCACCGAGGCGCTGAACGCACCGGGGATCGAGTTGTTCCGCAAGCTGATCGAGGACTACGAGCGCGACCACGACGTGCCGACGGCGGAGATCGCCGCGGCCCTTGCCGTGCAGAGTCGCGGTGGTGGTGAGTTCCTGATGACGGAGCCGCCGCCCGAGAAGCGCCGCGAGCGCCCGGACCGCGACGCGGGCGGTGAGGGCGGCCCGCGCAAGCGGCGCGACAACGTCCGAAGTGACCTCGCGACCTACCGCATCGCGGTCGGCAAGCGGCACAAGGTCGGGCCGGGTTCCATCGTCGGCGCGATCGCCAACGAGGGTGGGTTGCACCGCAGCGACTTCGGCCACATCACCATCAAGATGGACCATTCGACGGTCGAGTTGCCTGCCAAGCTGTCCAATGAAACTTTGAAGAAGCTCGCGAACACCCGGATTTCGGGTGTTCTCATCGATCTCAAACAAGATCGTCCAGGTCGAGAGGGTCCGAGTCACCACCACAAGCCGAAGTGACGGAGCGCGACACTGACGTTGGCGGCCTCGAGTCGGCAAGCCGGGGCAGAGTCGCCTCACTAACGGGCGTTCGCGCGGTCGCCGCGATACTCGTGATGTTGACCCATGCCGCTTACACGACGGGCAAGTACACCCACGGTTATGTGGGATTGATCTACTCCCGCATGGAGATTGGCGTACCGATCTTCTTCGTCCTGTCCGGCTTCCTGCTGTTCGCGCCGTGGGTGCGGGCGGCCGCCGACGGTCGTCCGTCGCCGTCGGTCAGCCGCTACGCGTGGCATCGGGTCCGGCGCATCATGCCCGCCTACGTCGTCACGGTGCTCGCGGCGTACCTGGTGTATCACTTCCGCACCGCTGGGCCGAATCCCGGCCACACGTGGATGGGGTTGTTTCGCAACCTGACTCTGACGCAGATCTACACCGACGACTATCTGTATTCGTACTTGCACCAAGGGCTTACGCAGATGTGGAGCCTCGCGGTGGAGGCGGCGTTCTACGTCGCCCTGCCGTTCCTGGCCTATCTGCTGCTGGTGGTGGTGTGCCGCAGACAGTGGCATCCGGTGCGCCTGATCCTCGGTCTGGTGGCGTTGGCGTTCGTCAGCCCGGCCTGGTTGACGCTGGTGCACACCACCGACGTCCTACCCGACGGTGCGCCGCTGTGGCTGCCGACGTATCTGACGTGGTTCCTCGGCGGCATGCTGCTCGCGGCGCTCCTGCCCCTCGGCGTGCGCGCGTACGCGGTGATCTGCATACCGCTGGCGATTGCCTGCTATCTGATCGCGTCGACTCCGATCGCCGGGGCGCCGACGACGTCGCCCGCCGAGCTTCGGGAGGGCTTGGTCAAGACGGTGTTCTACGCGGTCATCTCGACCCTGGTGGTGGCTCCGCTGGCGCTGCGCGGGCCGGACGGCGCGCGAGGGTGGTACCAGCAGTTCATGGCCAGCCGACCGATGGTCTTCCTTGGCGAGATCTCCTACGAGATCTTCCTGATTCACCTCGTCACCATGGAACTGGTGATGGTCGAAATCCTTCGCTTCCCGATCTACACCGGCTCCATGTGGTGGCTGTTCGTGGTCACGATGATCGTCACCGTGCCGCTGGCGTGGCTGCTGCACCGCGTGACCCGGGTGCGGACGTAGCCCACCGCCCACCGCCACAGTTGAGTTAGGGTTACCTAAGTCGATTGGAGGCGTCATGGCCGAACACAAACCATCCCGCGGATTCACCGGTGCGCTCGTAAAGCTCTGGCGCGGAGGCGATTACGCCCTGACGGTCACCGGCCGCACCGAGGTGACCCCGAACTACCTGCGCCTGCACTTCCTCGGCAAGGAGCTGCTCGCCGAGCGCCCGATCCATCCGACGATGTGGGTCCGCGGCTGGTTCCCCGACGGAAACAAGTCCCATCAGCGCGGCTACACGCTGGTCAACCCCGATCCCGAGGCCGGGACGCTGGACGTCGACTTCGCCATGCACGACGGACTGGCGACGGCCTGGGCCAGGACCGCCAAACCCGGCGACACCCTCGAGGTCACCGTGCTCGGAAGCAACTTCACCCTCCCGGAACCCGCGCCTGCCGGCTACGTCGTCGTGGGTGACGCGGCGTCGTTGCCTGCGATCAACTCGCTGCTCGACGCCATTGGCCGGGCGAGCGAAGCGACGGGGGGTGGCATCGACGTGCCCGCCAAGGTCTTCCTCGAGTCCTCCCACGACGACGACCGCGACCTGCCCGTCGCCGGGGGCGACGTCACGTGGATCGACCGCAAGAACGGCGGTGAGGCGTTGGTCGAGGCCGTCCGGTCGTCGGCCTTCACGGCGCAGGACCACTTCGGCTGGGTGGCCTGTGACAACCGCACCACCCGGGCGATCGCCAAGGTCCTCCGGGAGAACTACGGGATACCGCGCAAGGCCGTCAAGGCGCAGGCCTACTGGGCTGGCTGACGCCGGCTCGGGTCAAGATCAACATCCACGAGAAATGTCCCACGGGGCGGCCGGCTGGCGCATAGGCTGTGGCCCGTCGCGGCAGCGCGGCGGTTCCTTTGGCGATCGGATGGCCCAGTGAGTGCTAGGGATCAGGCGCACGTTCGGCGTGACATTCTTCCCATCCCCGACGTTCCCCACGTCGGGCTGACGACATATGACGCCAAGGATCCGGACACCAGCTACCCGCCGATCCGCGACGTCCGTCCCCCTGACGGCGCCCCCAACGTGCTCGTCATCCTCATCGACGACGTCGGATTCGGCGCCAGCAGCGCCTTCGGTGGCCCCTGTCGAACACCGAACTTCGAGAAACTGGCGTCGAACGGCCTGAAGTACAACCGTTTCCACACCACGGCGCTGTGTTCGCCGACTCGTCAGGCGCTGCTCACTGGTCGCAACCATCACTCGGTGGGCATGGGAAACATCACCGAAACAGCCACGGCGGCACCGGGATACACCTCGGTGCTGCCGAACACCAAGGCTCCGGTGGCGTTGACACTCAAGTTGAACGGGTATGCGACGGCGCAGTTCGGCAAGTGCCACGAAGTGCCGGTGTGGCAGACGAGCCCGGCAGGCCCGTTCACCGCGTGGCCGACGGGCGGCGGCGGTTTCGAGTACTTCTACGGCTTCATCGGCGGGGAGAACAATCAATGGGACCCGGCGCTGTATGAGGGCACGACCCCGATCGAACCGCCGAAGACCGCGGCCGAGGGCTACCACCTGACCGAGGATCTGACCGACAAGGCCATCAACTGGGCGCGACAGCAGAAGGCGCTCCTGCCCGACAAACCGTTCTTCATGTACTTCGCGCCGGGCGCCACGCACGCCCCGCATCATGTGCCACCGGAGTGGATCGAGAAGTATCGGGGCAAGTTCGCCCACGGCTGGGATCGCCAGCGCGAGATCACCTTCGAGCGGCAGAAGGAACTCGGGGTCATCGGACCCGATGCCGTGCTGACGCCGCGGGACGCGGAGATCCCGGCGTGGGACGACATGGACCTCGCGCTCAAGCCGGCGTTGGAACGCCAGATGGAGGTGTACGCCGCCTTCATGGAGCACACAGATCATCACGTCGGTCGTCTGCTCGACTCACTCGGCCCAGTGCTCGACGACACGCTGGTCTACCTCATCATCGGGGACAACGGGGCGTCGGCCGAGGGCACGCTACAGGGGGCCTTCAACGAGATGGCGAACTTCAACGGGATGGCCGAGATCGAGACCCCCGAGTTCCTGGCGTCGAAGATCGACGAGTTCGGCGGCGAGGGCTCATACGGCCATTACGCCGTCGGGTGGGCGTGGGCGATGGATTCGCCCTATCAGTGGACCAAGCAGGTGGCGTCGCACTGGGGCGGCACCCGCAATGGCACGATCGTGCACTGGCCCAGGGGAATTCAGGACAAGGGCGGGCACCGCAACCAGTTCAGTCACGTGATCGACCTGGCGCCGA
This sequence comes from Mycolicibacterium hodleri, assembly GCA_006864685.1. Classification (GTDB taxonomy): domain Bacteria; phylum Actinomycetota; class Actinomycetes; order Mycobacteriales; family Mycobacteriaceae; genus Mycobacterium; species Mycobacterium hodleri_B. The sequence goes on from VIFX01000016.1 coordinate 5,344, forward strand.
CGATCCTGGAGGCGGCGGGCATCCCCGCGCCGACGATGGTCAACGGTGTGATGCAGAGTCCGTACGAGGGTACGAGCATGCTCTACAGCTTCGACGACGGCGACGCCGACGAGCGGCACCAGACGCAGTACTTCGAAATGTTCTGCAACCGAGGCATTTACCACAAGGGCTGGAGTGCGGTGACCAAGCACCGCACCCCGTGGGCGATGGGAGGCGCGGTGATGCCTGCCTTCGACGACGACGTGTGGGAGCTCTACGACGGCAACGTGGACTGGACGCAAGCCAACGACCTGTCGAAGGAACACCCGGAAAAGTTGCACGAGCTGCAACGGCTGTGGCTGATCGAAGCGGTCAAGTACAACGTGTTGCCGCTCGACGACCGCCAGATCGAGCGGATCAACCCCGCCTCGGCGGGCCGACCGTCGTTGATCAAGGGCAACAGTCAACTGTTGTTCGGGAACATGGGCCGGCTGTCGGAGAACAGCGTCGTCGACGTCAAGAACAAATCGTTCGCCGTCACCTCCGAAGTCGACGTGCCCGCGGGCGGTGCCGAAGGCGTCATCATCGCCCAGGGCGGTCGGTTCGGAGGATGGAGTCTGTACACCACGGGTGGTCGGGCCAAGTTTTACTACAACGTGCTTGGCATCGAGTCCTACGAGATCGAGGCGACGGAGCCGGTTCCCGTTGGCACCACCCAGGTGCGGATGGAGTTCGACTACGACGGTGGCGGAATGGGCAAGGGCGGCAACGTGGTTCTCTACTACGACGGTAGGGAAGTTGGTAGCGGGCGCGTCGCTCGGACACAGGGCTTCATCTTTTCAGCCGACGAGACCACCGACGTCGGCCGCGAGACGGGGACCACCGTCAGCCCGGACTACACCGCCCACACCAGTCGGTTCAGCGGCAAGGTCGACTGGGTGCGCATCGATCTTGGCGAAGACGCGAAGGATGCCGATCACTACATCGACCCCGACGAGCGGTTTCGGGTGGCGATGGCCAGGCAGTAGGTCAGCGGACCCGGCTGTCGTCACCGGCGACGACGGGAAGCACGAACTCTTCGAGCATCAGTCGTTCGTCGGCGGGGTCACGACCGGGAAACGTCAACAGCGAGATCATCACTCGCACCAGCCAGCGGGCGCGCGCCTCGACGTCGTCGGCGCCCAGCGGCCCGAGGAACGACGTGGCCATGGCCTCGATCACCTCGGAGCGGTCGGCCATCTCGCCGCCGATCGGTCGCTCGGTGGTGACGAACCATGCTGACAGAGAAGGGCTTTCGCGAACGCTGCTCAGCGCCGCCAGGACGGCCTCGAGCAACCGTTCACGAGGATCGGCGATCCCCGCGATGCGGTCACCCAGTTCGCGGAACACGCGGTGTGCCTCACGGTGCACGTAGGCGGTGTGAAGGGCGTCGCGGTTCTCGAAGTAGCGGTACAGCGTTGCGCGTGAACACCCCGCCGCCGTGGCGACGTCGTTCATGGCGACGTTCGCGGCGCCGTGACGGGTGAACAACGTCTCGGCCGCGTCGAGAATCCGGTCGGCGGCGGCCTCGACGCGTCGCTCGCCAAGCCAGTCGGCCATGCTAGCTGACCCGAAATGGCATCGACAGCGGCCGGCGCACGTAACTGCCTCCAGCCCAGACGATGTGGTCCTCGTCGACCTCGAAGTCGGGGATGTGCGACAGGAGCTCCTCCAGGGCGACGCGCGACTGCATGCGGGCGGCGGCGGCACCGAGGCAGTGGTGCGCGCCGTGGCTGAAGGTGAGGATGTTTCTGGGCTTGCGGGTCACGTCGAGGTCTTCGGCGTCGGGACCGTACTGGCGGTCGTCGCGGTTGCCGGAACCGTAGAGCAGCATCGCGCGCCGGCCCTCCGGAATGGTGGTGTCGCCGATGGTCACGTCGCGGGTCACGGTGCGGCCCAGCAGTTGGACGGGCGAGGTCAATCGCAGGAATTCGTCGACGGAATCGCTTATCAGCGAAGGGTTCTCGACGAGAAGCCGGCGTTGGTCGGGCCGTTGATGCAACAGCTGTACCGAACCGCCGAGCATGCCGGTGGTGGTGTCGTTGCCGCCGGTGACCATCGTGAAGGTAAACGCCAGGATCGACAGGAGGCCCGAGACGTCGCCGTCGGCGCCGACTCCAGCAGCAACCAGGTGAGACACGGTGTCGTCACCGGGTGCGGTCCGACGGTGCTCGACGAGGGCGGCGAAGTACTCCGTCATCTCCCCGAGCGTGTCCAGCGCTCCGCCGATGCCATCGTCGGCGGTGTTGGCGGCGACGATCGCCTCGGTCCACCCGTCGAATCTGTCGCGGTCGGCCTCGGGCACCCCGAGGTAGTGGGCGACCACCATCGAGGGCAGCGGCTTGAACAGTTCGGCCACGACGTCGCCGCCGCCGTTGGCGCGGATGCGTTCCACCCGCTCCCGCACGTACCGGCGCACCGCCGGTTCGACGGATTCCACCTGCCGCGGCGTGAACCCGCGGGAGACCAGCTTGCGAAACTCGGTGTGCGCGGGGGGATCCTGCATCACCAATGGCGGGTTGTCCGCCAGGCCAAGCAGTTCCAGCTCGCCGTAGTTGACCGTCAAACCCTTGGCCGAGGAGAACGTCTGGTGGTCGCGGGCGGCGGCGAAGACGTCGGCGTGCCGGGACAGCACGTAGTAGTCGTGATCCGGCGCGTCGTCGGGGATCACGTGGTGCACCGGGTCGTGGTCCCGCAACGACCGGTACATGGGCCAGGGGTTGGGCCAGGTGGCCGCCGTCGCGAGCTCGAACCGCACCTGGGGGTGAGACATCACTGTCGACATGTCTCATGGATACGACAATTCGATATTAATGTCAACCCGTGAGCGCGTCGTCAGCCCGCCGGGTGCCAGCCCCGCATGGCTTCGTCCATCTGCTCGTCGTCCAGGGCGGCGACGTCGACCGGTGGTTGACCCGGGTGCGCGCGCATGCCGTCGAGCAGCAGCGCGACGTACCGACGCCACAGTTGCGGCTCGACGTGCCCGGCCCACTCGACCACTGCGCCGGCCAGCAAGCTGACGATCGGCATGTCGCTCGATCCGACCCCGGGCCGCAGATGTCCGTCGCGCCTGGCTCGTTCCATCAGGGCGGAGACGAGCGGATCGAGCCGCACGCGGGCTCGTTCCACTCGATAGCCGCCGTAGGCCTTGCTGTAGAGCATCTCCCGCAAGCCGCGGTCGGTGGCGGTCAGTTCGCAGGTGCGCTCGACGAAGTATACGAAGCCGTCCCACGAATGTTCTTGCCGTGAAGCGGTTTCCGCGATGCCGGCGATCTGTTCGATGCCGTCTTCGAAGATGGCCTCCAGCAGTTCCTTCTTGGTGGCGAACCGTCGGTAGACGGTGCCCACCCCGACGTTGGCATGGTGGGCCACGTCGTTGAGGGTCGCCTCCAAGCCTCGCTCGGCGAAGAGGGCGCGCGCGCCGTCGAGTACCCGGCGTCGATTTCGCTCCGCGTCCTTGCGAAGCGGTCGGCGGGGTTGCATGCCGTCGGTCACGGTCGAGAGTCTAAGTGACGGCCGCCATAAGTGGATTGACCTTATCCACTTATCCGTTTAGGTTGACTAGCTACATGGCCGGCTCCGACTGGTCGGGGTTCCCCTGGAAAGGCTCGACTCTTGATCGCGGTGCTGAGACGGACGTGGTTGCCGCTGCTGGTCGTCGTTGCGATAGCCGTTGGCGCGGTGAGCGTCTCGCACTTCCGGTCGGTCTTCGGCTCCCACGGCGCGGTGGTGACGCCCGTGGGTTCCGACACCGCCGAGTCGTTCAACCCGAAGGTGGTGACCTACGAGGTATTCGGGTCCGGCTCGACCGCCACCATCAACTACGCCGACCTCAGCGGCGTGCCACAGCGCACCGGTGAGGTGCCCCTGCCGTGGACCCTGACGCTCACGACCACGGTGCCGTCCGTCATGCCCAACCTCCTCGCTCAGAGCAACGGCCAAACCATCAGCTGCAGAGTCACCGTGGACCACGTGGTGAAGGACGAAAGGACGGCCGAGGGCGTGAACTCCGCGACGTACTGCCTGGTGAAGGCCGCATGACCATCTTCAAGAGGTCGGGCGGCCAGGACGCCGTCGACGACGCGCCCACGGACGCGATCCCGACCGCGCGCCACGCCGCTCGGCCCCGGCCCTGGCTGCCGAGGTTCCTGCGGGCCTTTGCGATTCCGATCGTTCTGGGGTGGATCGCCATCGTCGCGCTGTTGAACACCGTCGTCCCGCAACTCGAAGACGTGGGAAAGCTGCGGGCAGTGTCGATGAGCCCGCAGGATGCGCCCGCGCTGATCGCGACCAAACGCGTCGGTGAGGTGTTCGACGAATACAAGACCAACAGCTCGTTGATGGTGGTGCTCGAGGGCGAGGATCCCCTTGGCGCCGACGCGCACACGTTCTACGACTCGATGGTCCGCAAGCTGCGCGCGGACACCACGCACGTGCAGCACGTCCAGGACTTCTGGGGTGACACCCTGACCGCCGCCGGTGCGCAGAGCGTCGACGGCAAGGCGGCCTACGTACAGGTGTACGTCTCCGGCGATCAGGGCGAGGCGCTGGCCAACGAGTCGGTGGAAGCGGTGCGGCACATCGTGAGTACCGAGCCCGCGCCGCCGGGCGTCAAGGCGTACGTGACGGGTGCGGCCGCGACGACGACGGATCAGAATGCCGTCGGTGACGCCAGCATGAAGATGATCGAGGGTCTGACGTTCGCCGTCATCATCGTCATGCTGCTGCTCGTCTACCGATCCGTCGTCACGGTGCTGATCACCATGTCGATGGTGGTCGTCGGCCTTCTCTCGGCGCGCGGCATCGTCGCCTTCCTCGGCTTCTACGACGTGTTCAAGCTGACGACCTTCGCGACGAACATGGTGGTGACGCTGGCGATTGCCGCGGCTACCGACTACGCGATCTTCCTGATCGGCCGCTACCAGGAGGCCAGGAGAGCCGGCGAGGACCGAGAGTCGGCGTACTACACCATGTTCCACGGCACGGCGCACGTCGTGTTGGCATCGGGCATGACCATCGCCGGGGCCACGCTGTGCCTGCACTTCACCCGGTTGCCGTACTTCCAGACCATGGGCTTTCCGCTGTCGGTCGGCATGACGATCGTGGTGGCCGCGGCGCTGACCCTCGGACCGGCGGTCATCTCACTGGTGACGCGGTTCGGAAAGGTACTGGAACCCAAGGGCAAGGCCAAGTCCCGGGGCTGGCGCCGCGTCGGAGCGGCCACCGTCCGCTGGCCCGGCGGCGTGCTGATCATCGCCGTCGTCCTGGCGCTCGTCGGCCTGCTGACGCTGCCCGGCTATCACACCACCTACAACGACCGAAACTTCCTGCCCGCGGACATCCCGGCCAACGTCGGCTACGCCGCCGCCAATCGGCACTTCTCCGAAGCCAAGATGAATCCGGAGTTGGTGATGGTGCAGGCCGATCACGACCTGCGCAACCCGGCGGACTTCCTGATCATCGACAAGATCGCCAAGGCCATGGTGCACGTGCACGGGATCGCGCAGGTGCAGACGATCACCCGGCCCGACGGCAAGCCCATCGAACACGCGTCGCTCGCCTACAACGTCAGCCAAAGTGGCAACGGTCAGCTGATGAACAACGACTATCAGCAGACCGTGCTGGCCAACACGCTCAAGCAGGCCGAAGAGATGCAGACCTCCATCGACTCGCAGCAGAAGCTCTACGACATCACGCTGCAGCTGGCCGACGTCACGCAAAGGATGGCGGCCAAGATGGCCAACACGTCGGACGACATCAAGGACGTCCGCGACCACCTCGCCGACTTCGACGACACCTTCCGGCCGATGCGCAACTACTTCTACTGGGAGCCGCACTGCTTCGACATCCCGTTGTGCTGGTCGCTGCGCTCGATATTCGACAGCCTCGACGGCATCGGCAAGATGTCCGACGACTTCCAGGACATCGTGCCGGATCTGAACCGGATGGCCGAACTGACCCCGCAGATGGCGGCGGTGATGCCGGCAATGATCCAAACCTTGAAGAACCAGAAGCAGTATCTGCTCAACCAGTACCAGGCACAGAAGGCCCAACAGGACCAGAACATCGCCCTGCAGCAGAACTCGACTGCGATGGGCCAGGCCTTCGACGCCGCGCGCAACGACGACACCTTCTACCTGCCGCCGGAGGCGTTCCAGACCGCCGACTTCCAGCGGGGCATCAAGCTGTTCCTCTCACCCGACGGACATGCGGTGCGCTTCACGGTGTTTCACCAGGGTGACCCGTTGACGGAGGAGGGCACCTCGCACATCGAACCGCTGCGGGTCGCCGCGGTGGATGCCATCAAGGGCACTCCGCTGGAGGGTTCGACCGTGTACGTCGGCGGCAGCGCGGCCACCTACGTGGACATGCAGCAGGGCGCGGACTACGACCTCCTCATCGCGGCTGTCGCGGCACTGATCCTGATCTTCCTCATCATGGTGCTGCTCACGAGGGCGGTGGTGGCGGCAGCCGTGATCGTCGGCACCGTGCTGCTGAGTCTCGGTGCGTCCTTTGGGCTTTCGGTCCTGCTGTGGCAGCACGTGATCGGGCTCCCGCTGCACTGGATGGTGCTGCCGATGTCGGTGATCGTCCTGCTGGCTGTTGGTGCCGACTACAACCTGCTGCTGGTCTCCCGGATGAAGGAGGAGCTCCACGCCGGGCTGAACACCGGCATCATCCGGTCCATGGCAGGCACGGGATCGGTGGTCACCTCGGCGGGTCTGGTGTTCGCGTTCACCATGATCGCGATGTCGGTGAGCGAGCTAAGGGTCATCGGCCAGGTCGGCACCACCATCGGCCTTGGGTTGCTCTTCGACACCCTGGTGGTGCGCTCGCTGATGACGCCGTCGCTGGCAGCGCTGCTTGGCAAGTGGTTCTGGTGGCCGCTGCACGTGCGCAAGCGTCCGCTGCCACAGCCGTGGCCTCGCCGTGATCCGGTGGAGGCTCCGGCGAGCTAGAGGGCGGCGCCCGGGTTGAGGATGTCGTCGGGGTCGAGGGCCTTCTTGATGCGACGGTTGAGCTCCATCGCCTCTGGGCCGAGGTAGCCGGCCAGCCACGGCCGCTTCAACCTGCCGACGCCGTGCTCCCCGGTGATGGTGCCGCCCAGCCCCACGGCGAGGTCCATGATCTCCCCGAAGGCGGTCTGTGCGCGGGCGGCCTCGTCGGCGTTGGACGGGTCGAACACGATCAAGGGATGGGTGTTGCCGTCACCAGCATGCGCGATCACCGAGATCATCAGCTGGTGCTGCTCGGCGAGCTTCTCGACACCAGCCACCAGGTCGGCCAGCGCAGGTAGCGGTACGCCGACGTCCTCCAGCAGCAGCGACCCCTTCGCCTCGACCGCCGGGATCGCGAAGCGCCGCGCCGCCACGAAGGCGTCGCCCTCGTCGGGGTCGGACGTCGAATACACCTCCGTCGCACCGGCTTCGGTGAACACCCGCGCCATGTACTCGGCGTCCTCCGAGCCGGCGGGACCTCGGTCGTCGGACGCGGCGACCATCATCGCCGCGGCGTCGCGGTTCAGCCCCATCTTCAGCTTGTCCTCGACGGCGTTGATGGCGACCTTGTCCATGAACTCCAGCATCGACGGCCGAATCTTGCCGGTGATGGTGACCACCGCGTCGGCGGCGGCGGCGACGTCGTCGAACGACGCGACGACGGTGCAGCCGCGATGCTGGGTGGGTAGCAGCTTGAGCGTCACCTCGGTGACGATGCCGAGCGTGCCCTCGCTGCCCACGAACAACTTGGTCAGGCTCAGGCCCGCGACGTCCTTGAGGCGGGGTCCGCCTAGCCGGACGGCGGTGCCGTCGGCCAGTACCACCTGCATGCCGAGGACGTAATCGGTTGTGACGCCGTACTTTACGCAGCAGAGTCCGCCGGCGTTGGTGGCGATGTTGCCGCCGATGCTGCAGATCTCGTACGACGACGGGTCTGGCGGATACCAGAGGCCGTACTCGGCGACGGCCTTCTTCACCTCGGCGTTGAACAGTCCCGGCTGCGTGACCGCGGTTCGCGTCACGGGGTCGACGGTGATGTCGCGCATGCGTTCGGTCGACAGCACGATGCCGCCGTCCAGGGCCGTCGCGCCTCCGGAAAGGCCGGTGCCTGCGCCGCGGGGGACCACCGGTACGCGATGGGCGGTGGCCCAACGCATTACGGCTTGCACCTCTTCGGTGCGGCGAGGCCGGACGACCGCCATGGCGGTGCCCGCCTTCGGGTCGGCGGCGCGGTCCTGCCGGTAGGACGCCACGATGTCGGGGTCGACGACTACGGTGCCTTCGGGCAGTTCGGCGATCAGGTCAGCCAGCATGTCAGCGCTCACGGGTTCGATGCTACGAGTCTCACGGCACCATCCACGACAAGACGGGCGAGGCCTGCAGCGCGGACAACGCACAGAGGACGAGGAGGAAGCCGAGACTCCAGAGGACCACTCTGCGGAAGATCTCGCCTTCCTTGCCGTTGAGCCCCACCGCCGCCGCGGCGATGGCCAGGTTCTGCGGGGAGATCATCTTGCCGAGCACGCCGCCGGAACTGTTCGAGGCGGCCATCAGGACCTCGGAGAGCCCGGCTTGGTTCGCGGCGGTGACCTGCAGGGCACCGAACAACGAGTTCGCGGACGTGTCGGAGCCGGTCACCGCGACGCCCAGCCAGCCAAGGATCGGCGACAGCAGCGCGAACGCCGTGCCCGCCCCCGCCATCCAGGTGCCGAGGGTGATGGTCTGGCCGGACACGTTCATCACGAAGGCCAGCGCCAGCACCAACATGACCGTGAGAATCGCCCACCGCAACTGGTGCAGTGTTGCCCCATAGGCCTTGACGGCCCTTGGGACCGAGAGCCGTAGCGCGACCATGGTCAGCACGCCGGCAACCAGCATCTGGGTGCCTGGCGTGGTGAGCAGGTTGAGGGAGAACTTCGCGAGGCTCAGCGGGTCACCGTCGGCGTCCACCACGTCGAGGCCGGGCCAGTTGAAGGTGATCGTGGCACGGTCCAGCAGCTTCTTCACGACGCTGATCTGGCAGACGACGAAGACGGCGATGATGATGCCGTAGGGCGCGTACGCCTTGACGACGTCGGCCCTGGAATCGGTGACGTCGGCATCGTCGGGCCGGTCCTCAGGCCCGTCATCCGGCCCGTCTGCCGTCCCCGACGCGCCGACCCGCGCGGTGACGTCGGCGGTGCGGGACGGACGCCGGACCCGCACCATGGCGACCACCGCGGCCGCCGACGCCAGGGCCGCCACCACGTCGGCCAGCGGCACGGACACGAAGTTGGAGGTGGCGTACTGCGCGGCGGCGAACACGATGCCGCAGACCAGCGCGACGAGCCAGGTCTGGCGGAGGCCGCGCCGACCGTCAACGATTGCCACCAGGGCCAGCGGCACGAACAGGGCCAGCAGCGGCGTCTGGCGGCCGATCATGGCGCCGAGCGTGTCGACCGGAAGTTCGGTGACCCTGCCGAGGGTGATGATCGGGGTGGCCATCGCGCCGAAGGCGACCGGCGCCGTGTTCGCGACCAGGGCGAGCACCGCGGCCTTCATCGGCTGAAAGCCCAGCGCCATCAACATCACCGAGGTCACCGCGACGGGAGTGCCGAAGCCGGCGAGCGCCTCCATCAGCGCGCCAAACGAGAAGGCGATGATGATCGCCTGAACGCGTTGGTCGTCGCTGACGCTGGCGAACGAGCGTCGCAGGACGTCGAAATGACCGGTCTCGACGGTCATCTGGTACACCCAGATGGCGTTGATGACGATCCACAGGATCGGGAAGAAGCCGAACGCCGCGCCCTCGGTGCCGGCGAGCAACGCCTGACCGACGGGCATGCCGTAGACGACGATCGCGATTGCCAGCGACACCGCCAGCGAGATCAGCGACGCCACCCAGGCCGTCATCTTGAGCGCGCCGAGCAGAACGAACAGCAGTAGCAGCGGGATGGCTGCCACCACCGCGCTCCACGCGATTGAGTTGGCGATCGGATCGAGAACTTGCTGGTACACGGCTGACCTCGATTGTGGCGTACGTCACATGCGACTTCGGGTTACCCCAACTGGTCAATCGCAAACAGGTCGATCCGGGTCACGGTCCAGGTGGCGCAGCGCAGGCAGGAAGATCGCCGCCAATCCGAGCAGCAGCATCGGCAGCGACAAGGCGAGGAACGTCACGTGCAGGCCCGCGGTGTCGGCGAGCGGACCGGCGACGATCAGCCCGAGCGGGCCCGCCGCGTAGGCCAGCGAGCCCATCACTCCGACCACCCGGCCGCGCAGGTGCGCGGGCGCCTGGGTCTGCATCACGTAGTTGTAGATCGGGGCAATCGGCCCGTAGACGAACCCCACGACGGCGCAGAGCACCAGGATCACCGGCAGCGGCGGCAGGAAGGCGATGACGGTCATCGCCACCCCGAGCACCAGCAGCGCGACGAGCATGATCGTCCGTCGGTTGGAGTACTTCGACATCGCGGCATAGCCGAGCGCACCGACCAGTCCGCCAACGCTCAGCGCCACCAGCACCCACCCCAGCTGCGCGGGCTCGCTGCGGTCGGTGAAGTACTTGGGAAACAGCACGCTCTCCATCGGCATGTACAGGCCGGTGGCGGTGAGGTCGACGAACGCCAGCGTGCGCAGCACCGGGGTGTGCCAGACGAACTTCAGCCCCTCGACGACACCCGCCCACACCGCGGGCATGTGCTCCCGGTTCGGGACGCCTGCGCCCTCCAGGCGCAGCACCGCAACGGCCGAGATGGACAGCACGAAGGCGCCCGCCGTCACCCACATGGTGTCGACGCCACCCAGGGTGGTGATCAGGAGACCGCCGACGCCGGGTCCGACGATGTAGGCCAGGTTGAACACCGCCTCGTACACGCCGTTGGCGCGGTCGAGCGTCCACCCGGCCCGCTCGGCCGCCTCGGGCAGCATGGTCTCGCGAGCGGTCATGCCGGCCGGGTCGAAGAACGCGCCGAGTGCGGCCAGCGCGGCCAGCACCGTCACGTTGATCGCGTCGGCGCCGAACGTCAGCGCGATCACCGGGACCGCGGCGACCGACACGGCGGACAGCGCGTCGGAGATCATCGACACCCGCCGGCGTCCCAGGTAGTCGACCGCCGCCCCTGCCATCAGGGTGGCGACCAGCAGCGGCAACGTTCCTGCCATGGCCACGATCGAGGCGTCGACCGCAGAACCGTTGCGCTGCAACACCAACCACGGAAATGCGACGAGGGAGATACCGTTGCCCGCCCCGGCGGTCAGTGCCGCGAAGAAGATCAGTAAGAGGGGGCGCCGGGTGGTGTTGATCATGGGTTATCGCGGCTGAATCTAACAGCGGGTCAGCCCGATCCGCGAACGCATTTTCCGCACGTGCACAGTGAGGGGGTGAGACTGGCGCATCCGCGGACCGGCGAGCTCTTCGACTCGCCGGTGCCTGCCGGGACCGGCTGGCCGGGTGATCCCGCCTGGCCCGACACCGCCGTGGCGACGACGCCGGCGCGGGTGCGGACGTTGGCCAAGGGTGCTCGTAGGGTCGGCGACCTCGACGCGGAGGTCAGCGTGTGCCGGGCCTGCCCACGGCTGGTCGCCTGGCGGGAGAAGGTGGCCGTCGAGAAGCGTCGGTCCTTCGCCGACGAGCCGTACTGGGGCCGGCCGGTGCCCGGTTTCGGTTCGACTACGCCGTCGATCCTGATCGTGGGGCTCGCGCCCGCCGCCAACGGCGCCAACCGGACGGGCCGGGTGTTCACCGGTGACCGCAGCGGCGACTTCCTGTTCGCCGCGCTCTACCGCGCCGGCCTGGCGAGCTCGCCGCTGAGCGTCGACGCCGCGGACGGTTTGACGCTGATCGACACCCGGATGGTGGCGCCCGTTCGATGTGCACCACCGGACAACGCTCCGACGCCGGAGGAACGTGCGACGTGCGCCCCATGGCTGGACGCCGAGTGGCGGCTGGTGCGGCCCGGCGTGCGCGCGATCGTTGCACTCGGCGGGTTCGCGTGGAAGGTGGCGTTGGACATGGTCCGCGCCGGCGGTGCGACGCTGCCCCGGCCGCTACCCAAGTTCGGCCACCTGGCGGTCGCGACGCTGGGCGACGTCGCGCTGATCGGCTGCTTTCACCCGAGCCAGCAGAACACCTTCACCGGTCGGCTCACCCCCGCCATGGTCGACGACGTGTTCACCACCGCCAAGACCGTGGTTTCGGCGCGCTAATCCGCGCCCACCGCGGTTGAACGCGCCGAAATCGCCCGACGGGGAACGATCCCGGCGACCCGGCGGTTGAATGAAGCGTGCGACTTTCGGTACTAGACCTCGTCCCGGTCCGCAGCGACCAGACCACCTCCGATGCGTTGGCGGCGACGGTTCACCTCGCCAAGACCGCCGATGAGCTGGGCTATACGCGCTACTGGGTGGCCGAGCACCACAACATGCCCGCCGTCGCGGCGACCAGCCCGCCCGTGGTGTTGGCCTACCTCGCGGCCCAGACCACGCAGCTGCGGCTTGGTTCCGGCGGGGTGATGCTGCCCAACCACGCGCCGCTCGCCGTCGCCGAGCAGTTCGCGCTGCTGGAGGGCGCCGCGCCCGGCCGCATCGATCTGGGCATCGGGCGGGCTCCCGGCTCGGATCCCGTGACCTCGATGGCGCTCCGTGGCGCCGCCGGCCGTGATGACAGCGACATCGAGAACTTTCCCCAGTACCTCGACGACGTGGCCGCGCTGATGAGCACCACCGGCGTCAAGGTGGCGGTGCGCAGCAGGGGCCTGCTCGACCAGAACTACGTCCTCAAGGCGACGCCCGCGGCCGCCAGCGAACCGCGGCTGTGGCTGCTCGGATCGTCGCTGTACTCGGCGCACCTGGCCGCCGCGAAGGGCCTGCCGTATGTGTTCGCCCACCACTTCTCCGGGCAGGGCACCGAGGAGGCGCTCGCCACCTACCGCTCCGAGTTCCGGCCCAGTGACCTCGCCGCGGAGCCCGTCACGTTCATGACGGTCAACGCGTCGGTCGCGCCCACCCGCGAGGAGGCCATGGACTTGATGCTGCCGAATCTGCACATGATGGCGTTCCTGCGCACGGGCCAACCGCTGCGCGCGCTCGACCTCGTCGAGGACGCCCGCCAAGTCGAGCTCAGCTTCCAGCAGGAGGCCATCGTGGACGCCGGCCTGGAACGTGCGGTCGTCGGCTCTCCGACGGAGGCAGCCGCTCAGATCCGCGAGCTCGCCGCCCACTTCGGCGTCGACGAGGTGATGGTCAACCCGGTCGGCTCGGCGTTCCGTGGCGTCGACCCCCGGCTCGCACCGGCCCGCGACCAGACGTTGGAACTGCTCGCCAAGGAGCTCTTCTAGTTCGGCGTCAGCGCGATGATGGGGATCGGTCGCTTCGTGCGCTTCTGATACCCGTCGTAGCGCTGGGAGTTGTTGTCGTTGACCAACTTCCACAGCCGGGCGTAGTCCGGGTCGTCGGCCCCGATGATGCGTGCCGTTGCGGGCATCCGCTTGGGGCCGACGTTGATTTCGACCTTCGGATTCGCCTTCAGGTTGAAGTACCACCCGGGAGCCTTCGGGTCACCGCCCTTGGACGCGACGACGTGGTAGGACCCGCCGTCTAGGGCGTAGCTCAGCGCGTTGGTGCGCGCGATGCCCGTCTTGGCGCCGACGGTGTGCAGCAGCAGGATCGGTGCCTGCCCTGGGATCTTGTGCCCGACCCAGCCGTTGGTCTTGCGATAGATCGCATCGTGGACCTTGAGAAGCGGAATGCCGAGGTAGCGCTCCCAGACGGGAATGGTGCTCATGGGCCCCAGTCTGTCATCCAAGTCCTGCGACGCATGCCACGGTCAGGATGTCGGCGACGCCACAGGGAAGCGCTCGAGTATGTGTCGCCAGACATTGTCGCCGGCTGGTCCGCTCGCGCATGGTGATCTCTGACGGTGACAGCCGTCACATGGAGATCTAGGAGGTTCGCGTGCGCCGGAGAACTCGGATGGCTCGCAGCGCGACGGCGGTGATCGCCGCGGCAGTGGTCGCCATGACAGCAGGATGTGCCGCGGGATTGGGTGGCCCAGCTTCATCCAGGGCGGCGCGCGACGGCGTCATCCGCTTCACGTTCGCGCCGGATCCGATCTGGGACTACATGAACGAGACCGGGATCGTCGACCAGTGGCAGCGCGACACCGGGTACGAGGTGGAGAGCAGCGCAACGTGGGACGAGTTCGGCCTCTTCGCCGGCGGCCACGCCGACATCATCTCGACGGCGTCGTTCGAGGTCCCCGGCCTCGAGCAGCAGACCCAGCGGGAGACCACGATCATCGGCCGCTACAACTCCGAGCGCAGCCGCATCATGGTGCGCGCCGACGACCCCGCCGAGACGTTGGCGGACATGAAGGGTAAGCGCCTCGGGGTGTTCACGACGGTCTCGGGCACCCTGGTGTGGAGCGCGCTGCTCAAGAAGATGCACGACGTAAACCTCGCCGACGACTACGAGATCGTGGTCGCCGACATCCAGAACCTGTCGAACCTGTTGGCGCGCGGCGAGATCGACGCCTGCATCTGCTATCCCGACCTGTCGGCGCGGGACCTCCGCGAGGGCACGGTCCGCCCACTGTACGACGGTAAGTCGTCGGCCGAAGTCTTTGCCGAACTCGAGGCCCCCGGCCACGACGGCCCGATGGGCAACGTCTTCGTCGCCCGCAAGGACTGGGTCGACGACCATCCCGGAGAGGTGTCGGCGTTCCTCGACCTGTGGACGCGTGGACTTTCCGAGTGGCAGCAGCACCGCGACGAGATGGTCGAGCGCTACCCACAGCACTTCGCCGTCGACACGCCGGAGGACATCGCGTTCATGAAGGACTACGTCACCCAACACGACTGGGTGGTCGACGACGTGCGCTTCGACCAGAAGTGGGCCGACGACGAGAGTTCCGTCTTCGACCTGATGCGTGAGACCGGCGTCATCGGTGACGACGAAGCCGACCCGAAGTTTCTGCCCACCGAAGGAGTTGCGAAGTGACGCAGATGATCACGCCGCCGGACGCCGATCCGGCGCCGCGGGAACCGGCCCCGGTGGCGACGCGGCCGGCGCCGACGGGACCGCGGAGGTGGCTTGTCTCCGGCATCGCCCTCGTCGTCGCGATCGCCGCCTGGGCCGCCGTGGCCGCTTGGATAGACGACCCGATCCTCCCGCGACCGCTCGGTGTCTTCGAGCGCGTCGTCGCGATCACGCTGTCGGGGGAGGCGTTTACCAACTTCGCCTCCAGCATCGGCAAGATCGCGGCGGGATTCGTCATCGCCATGGTCTTCGGCCTGGTGATCGGATTCTTCATGGGCCGAAGCCAATTCATGTCCTCGTACTTCTCGTTGCCGCTGTTCGTCCTCGGCAACATGCCGGGTCTGACGTACGCGGTCTTCGGCCTGCTGATCTTCGGCGTCGGTGCGGGCGGACCGATCGTGGTCTCAGCCCTCGTCGCGCTGCCGTTCATCGCGATGAACGTCGCCGAGGGGGTGCGGTCGGTCGACGGCAACCTGCTGGCGATGTGCCGGGCCTTCGGGCGCAACCGGCGCGACGTGCTGCGCCACCTCTACCTGCCGGCGCTGGTGACCTTCGTCTTCGCCGGCGTGCGTTACGGATTCGCGATGGCCTGGAAGGTCGAGGCACTCACCGAGGTGTTCGGTGCCAGCGACGGCGTCGGCTTCATGATCCGCAAGGCCTACCAGGAATTCCAAGTCGACGACATGCTGGCGTGGACCACGCTCTTCATCGTCGCCATGATCCTCATCGAACGCGGACTCGCCTACCTCGAGAACCGCTTCTTCGCATGGCGGAAGGACATCTCGTGATCACCCAGGCACTCTCGTCCCCGGCGCCCGCCTGGCGCCGCCAGCTCCGCGGGCAGTCGACGTCGCTGGCAGCCGTCGGCGCCGCCCTGCTCACGATCCTCGGCGCGTGGCAGCTCGCCGTCGTGTTCGGCAACCGGATCCCGTCGCCGGCGCAGACCGTCGACAGCCTCATCTCCGAGGCCGCCATCGGCCAGCTATGGGGCAATCTCGCGATCAGCATGAACCGCTTCGCCCTCGGCCTGGTGCTCGCGCTGGTGGTCGGCGCCGCGGTCGGGGTGTGGATGGGTCTGTCGAAGTGGGCCGACCTCGCCCTCTCCGACGTCAACGCCGCGGCCCTCGCCATCCCCGCCGTGATTTGGGCGCTGCTGACCACGATGTGGTTCGGCTTCGGGTGGCTGACCCCCGTCGTCACGGTCTTTCTGTCGGGTCTGCCCTTCGTGGTGGTCAACATCGCCAAGGCGACCAGGGCGGTACCGGCAGATCTGGTCCTGATGGCACGGTCGTTCGGGGTACCGCGGGCAAAGGTGTTGCGGCAGATCGTCGCACCGGCAGTCGCTGGCTCGACGGTGGCCGCGATCCGGTTCGCGATCATGAGTGCCTGGAACGGCCTCTTGCTCGCGGAGTGGTTCGGCGCGACGTCCGGCGTCGGGTGGCGCTCTCGGTACTGGTACGACGCCAACCAGCTCGACGGCTTCTTCGCCTGGGTGCTGGTCTTCATCCTTCTGCTCGTCGTCGCCGACTTGTTGATCCTCGGCCCCGCTGAGCGTTACGTCACCCGTTGGCGTTCGGCATGACGCGCGCTTGATTCCTCGATACCTCACCAAGAAAGCGAGAAAAGCCATGGCCTCCATAGAGATTCAACGACTCGTCAAGGAGTTTCACGACCGCAAGGGTGCCACCACCCGTGTCATCGACGGTGTCGACCTGACCATCTCGGGCGACACCTTCGTCTCGGTCGTCGGCCCGTCGGGCAGCGGCAAGACGACACTGCTCAACATCGTCTCGGGGATCGAGACCCAGACCTCCGGAACCGTGAGCCTGCGATCGGGCGAACGAGAGGCGAAGGTGGGCTACGTGTTTCAGGATCCCCGGCTGCTGCCGTGGCGCACCGTGATCGAGAATCTCGGGTTCGTCCAGCACGAGCGCAAGGGGTGGGAGGAACGCGCGAGGCACTATCTCGACCTCGTCGGTCTGAGTCACTGCGCCGACCGGTACCCGTCGCAGCTGTCCGGTGGTCAGCAGCAACGCATCGGTATCGCCCGCGCGTTCGCCGTCGAACCCGACGTGCTGCTCATGGACGAGCCGTTCTCGCACCTCGACGCCATGACCTCGCGCACGCTCCGGGAACATCTGGAGCGAATCTGGCTGGAGTCCCGCCGGACCGTGATGTTCGTGACCCACGACGTCACCGAAGCCGTACAGCTGTCGGACCGTATCGTGGTGCTCGCGCCCGGCGGTCGGGTCCACGAGGTCATCGACGTAGACCTGCCGCGCCCGCGGCGGGCGTCCGATCCCGCCGTCGCCGTCTTGCAGGCTGAAGTGCTGGCGCGGTTCGAAACATTGGAGGCAGCAGCATGACAACCGGTCCCGTCGACATCCACGCGCACTGGCTGCCGGAGGACCTGTTCCCCCTCCCGCCCGGTTCGCCGCTGCCCCCGCTCCACGGCCGCGAAGGTCAGATGTTCCTCGGCGAGTTGCCGCTGTACATCGAGACCGAGGCCATGACCGATCCGCGCCGGGTGATCGCCGACACCGACGCGGCCGGGCTCGGCACCCGGGTGCTCTCGGCGCCGCCGTTCGCCTTTCCCGTCGCCGACGACCCTGGAGTCGACGACTACGTCGGCCGGTTCAACGACGCACTGGCCGCTGCGTGCCGCGACAGCGGTGATCGGCTGCTGGGGCTGGGGTTGGTGTCGCTGCACGACGTCGATTCGGCACGCGCGCAGATGAATCAGATCGCGGCCAGCGGCGTGATCCGCGGGATCGCGGTACCGCCACTGCTCGGTTCGACGTCGTTCGACGTGGCACCGATGCGCGACCTGTTGACCATCGCCTCCGAACTCGACCTCGCGGTGCTGGTGCACCCGATGCAGTTGCCGCGGCCGGAGTGGTCGTCGTACTACCTGGTGAACCTGATCGGCAACCCCGTCGAAACCACCACGGCCGCAGCGTCTCTCGTGCTCGGTGGGGTGCTCGAGGCGCTGCCCGACCTGCGCATCTGCATGCTGCACGGCGGCGGCTGCGCGCCGGCGCTGGTGGGACGCTGGGAGCACGGCTGGAAGCAGCGGGCCGACGTCCGCAGTGCGGAGACGCAATCCCCGCGTGAGGGTTTTGCCGCGTTGTGGTTCGACACCCTGACCCACGATGCGGCGGCCCTCGAGCTGCTGCGCGCGCAGTCCGATCCCACGCACCTGATGTGCGGCAGCGACTATCCGTTCGACATGGGTCTGCCGCAGCCTCTCGAGTTGCCGCACGCCGCAGGCATCGACGACGCCACCCTCGAACGCAACGCGCGGAAGTTCTTAGGGCTTTAGGGCTTTAGGGCTTTAGGGCGGCCAGCGCGTCGCGCAGGATGCGTGCCGTCTCCTCGCGATCGGGATCGCGCCGGATCACCAATCCCTTGGCGAAGGAGAGCTTGTCGCCGGTCTTGCGTGGCGTGACGTGCAGGTGGATGTGGAAGACGCTCTGGAACGCCGCCTTCCCGTCGTTGACGACGACGTTGTTGCCGTCGGCGTGCAGCTCCGAGGCGCGCGCCGCCTTGGCGATGCGCTGGCCGATCTGCATCATGGCGGCGACCGTGTCCGGCGGAGTGTCGGTCAGGTCCACCGTGTGCGCCTTGGGGATGACGAGCACGTGCCCGCGGACGATGGGCCGGATGTCGAGGATGGCGAGGTACTCGTCGTCCTCGTAGACGCGGATGGCCGGTGCGTCACCGGCGACGATGGCACAGAACACGCAGGGCATGAGGCCACCGTAGTGGCCGGCCGTCAGGCCTTCGTGAATGTCTCGGTGAGGACGGGCTGGGCCGGGGGCAGGTGGACGGTCTCGGGGCGGTCGTCGAGCATGGCGACCACGTCCTCGGGCATCGGCGCGAAGTCGGCAGCGCGGACGAAGTCGCGAATCGACGATCCGGTGCAGCGGCAGTCGACGTTGCGGGCGCCGAGGCCGGCCCTGATGTCGCCGACGTCGACGGTCGCGAAGTCGATCGAGAAGCGGGTCCGGTCACTGTCGTTCGGGACGCTGCAGTACAGGTGCTGACCGGAGAACTGCAGCATGCCCCCGACGGGAGTCACGAAGGTACTGGCCGAGAACGGATTCACGGTCTCGGTCGGGCCGGGAAGGGGCGCCGACGTTCCCACGGCGTGGTCGTAGCCGGCGGAGTCGTTTGCGACCGCCTGGCTGAAGTACTCCAGGTGAAGGGCGATGCCGTCGCCGTCGGCGATCTCGTAGACCGGCATCCAGTGGTTGAGCTGTGCCAGGGGAGCGGCGCACCACGTGTCGCGGCGCGGTCGCCACGCGTCGAGCCCGGCGACGAGGTGCTCGTCGCCGGTGCACGCGCGAAGCCGGGGCACGCTGACGTAGGTGGTCTCGGGGTCGCCGCCGCGCTCCGTCACCAGCGACTGGACGAAGCGTCTGGACTCGGGGTGTTGGATGAACCGTGGGGTGAGCGAGCGGAGGATCGCGGCGTGGTCGGCGGGGAGAAGGTCGAACCGGGCCAACTCGGGATTCCGGCCGCCGAAGGCGTCGCCGATCAACTCCCTGGCGAACATGGCGAACGCCACGGACGTGGGCGACGGGGAGGTGACGTTGACGGTGCCGCCGTACACCAGGGCGCGTGGAATTCGGCCGCCAACTGGCTGGTCGAACTGCACTGCAATCGGCATGGGCCCGATTCCTCTACCCGGTGACTTCACATTGGCTGCGAGTTAACTGAAGCCAACGAACTCAAGCGTAGACGCCCGACTATACCGCCGTCGAGGTTAGCGACGCGGTTGCCACGCGCGCCCGTCGTCAGGCGGCCTCGCGCCACCTCTCCAGCTTGTCGGCAAACGACATCGGCAACGCCCCGCTGCTCGACGGCAACCGCACGGCGGGTAGTTCGGACTCGACGTGAGCCTCGAACAGTTCGAATGCGGTCAACCCGTTGACGAAGATCCGCTGGATGCCCGGGTGCCCGCCGAACAGCGGTCCGAAGTCGTTGACTTCCAGCGTCGCCCTGTCGATCTTGGCGTCCATGCTGCCGACCCGGCGGCATCGGTGGACGACGTCCCACAGCGCGACGCCGTGACCCGTCAGCGCGTCGATCCGCTGCTGGTACGGGAGGTCGACGCCGACGTCGAAGAGGCCGGCCATCAGTTGCCAGAACTGGTTGCGTCGGTTGGCGTAGTACTCGCCCGCGACGAGTGACCGTTCACTGGGGAACGAGCCAAGAATGAGCACCCTGGCGTCGTCGCCGATGACGGGTGGAAGGCCTTCGCGCAGTGGTTCGGTCATTCCTGCGATCTTCGCAGAGAACGATGGTCAGTCGTCGGCGCGCCGCCCGAGAGTCGTCACCGGCGTGGCGCCGGGTCGTGTCCATTGCGGCACCGGCCGGCTGGTCGGCCCCCAGGTGGGGTTCCCGTCGGCGTCCGCGCACCAGGACCAGCACGAGTGCCGTCCCTCTGGCCAGCCGTCGGGGTTGTCCTCCCAGTCCTCGCCGCGACCGTATGGGGTCATGTCGAGCAGGCCCATCGAGCCGTTCACCCGTTCGTTGCCCCTGGCGGTCGTGGCATAGGTGAGGAAGGTGCGGTCGCCGAGGCGCAGGTAGGAGGTGAGGTACCCCATCGGGCCGCCGGCCGGGCCGTCCACGCCGCGCACCGAGTACCAGGGCTCGGTGTAACCCATGAACTCCAGGTAGGGCGCGACCTCGTCCCACGCGCCTTCGGTCAGGACGGCGTACGAGACGCCGCGGGCGTTGAGGTAGACGGCGTCCTTGACGTGCCAGGCCGTGGTGGTGCAGCCGCCGCACTGCCCCTGGTGCGGTGCGCCGTCATGCCACATGTGCTTGTAGACGACGAGTTCGTCTCGGCCGTCGAACAATTCGAGGAACGGGACGGGGCCCGCGGCTCCGACGACCGTGACCTTGCCGTCGAACTCCACCATCGGCAGCCGGCGGCGGGCGGCGGCGATGGCGTCGCCTTCCCGGGTGTGGGCCTTCTCGCGGACCAGCAGCTCGTCGCGGGCGGCCTGCCAGGTGGCCAGGTCGACGACGGGTGGGTGGCCGGTTGGCGTGGTCATGGCGTCCTCCTCGAACAGCGGTCAACGGTATGGACGAGTCTGCGAGCCGGAACTCATCGCGGCCAGGATGCCGTCGGATACGTTGACCCGGTGGAGGACCTAGGGGACCTGGAAGCAGCCGGCCTGCTGGACGGGTTGGAGGGGACGGCGCGGACCGAACGGGCCGAGCTCGTCGAGTGGCTCATCTCGAAGGGCTACACCGCCGCCCGGATTCGCGAGTCGTTCGCACCGATGCTGCTGGCCACCCGCGGTGCCATGGGAGACGACGGGACGCTGGTGTCGGCCCGTCAGATCAGCGAGGACGCCGGCCTCGATCTGGACTTGCTGGAACGGATGATGCGGGCCGTCGGCCTACCGCGGGTGGAGGACCCGGATGCCGTCGTGTTTCCGAGGTTCGACGGCGACGCCTTCGCCAATGCGCGGAAGTTCCTCGACGTCGGAATCACCGCCGATCAGGTGGTGCTCATCTTGCAGGTGCTCGCCGAGGGATTGACTCGAGCGGCGGAGGTGATGCGGTACGCCGCTTTGGCCGCCGTGCTGAAACCCGGCGCCACCGAGCTCGACACCGCGAAGGCCACCGAGGCACTGGTGGCGCAGGTGGCGCCGCTGCTCGGGCCGATGGTCGAGGACGCTCTGCGGCTGCAGCTCCTTCACATCATGGAGACCGAAGCAGTCACCAATACCGAACGGGCGGAAGGAGTTCCGCTTCCTGGTGCCCGGCTGGTCACGATCGCGTTCGCCGACCTCGTCGGCTTCACCCGGCTGGGGGAGGCCGTTCCGCCCGAGGACCTGGAGAAGCTCGCGCACCGGTTGGTCGACGTGGCGCGCGAGGTCGCGGAGCCCCCGGTTCGCTACGTCAAGAGCATCGGCGACGAGGTGATGCTCGTCAGCAGCGATCCCGTCGCGATGCTCGACGCCGTTCTGAATCTGCTGGACGCCACCGAGGCCGACGAGGACTTTCCGCGGCTGCGGGTGGGGTTGG
The DNA here is from genome assembly GCA_006864685.1 of Mycolicibacterium hodleri. GTDB lineage: Bacteria > Actinomycetota > Actinomycetes > Mycobacteriales > Mycobacteriaceae > Mycobacterium > Mycobacterium hodleri_B. Next base: position 27,426 of record VIFX01000016.1, read on the forward strand.
CCACCGGGATGGCGGTCAGTCGGGCGGGTGACTGGTTCGGCAGCTCGGTGAACCTTGCCAGCAGGGTGACGGGGGCGTCGCGGCCGGGCGCGGTTCTGGTGTCGGAGTCCACCCGCGAGGCCATCGGCGAGTCCGGCCAGTTCGACTGGTCCTTCGCGGGCGCGCGGCGCCTCAAGAACATCAAGGACGAAGTGAAGCTGTTCCGAGCCCGCCGGGCTGGCGGGACGGGGTGAACCGCCGCAGCCGCAGGCTGTTGCTCACCACGAACACCGAGCTGAAAGCCATTGCGGCGCTGGCGATCATCGGATTGAGCAACCCCAGGGCGGCCAGCGGAATGGCCGCGACGTTGTAGGCGAACGCCCAGAACAGGTTGCCCTTGATGGTGCGCAGGGTGGCGCGCGAGAGCCGGATGGCGTCGGCGGCGGCCCGAAGGTCTCCGGTGACGAGCGTCAGGTCCGACGCCTCGATCGCGACGTCGGTGCCGGTGCCCATCGCCAACCCGAGATCGGCTTGCGCGAGGGCCGCCGCGTCGTTCACGCCGTCGCCGACCATGGCGACGACCCGGCCCTCTGACTGCAGCCGCTTGACGTGGTCGACCTTGTCGGCGGGCAGCACCTCGGCGATCACGGCGTCGATCCCGACTTCTGCCGCGACCGCCCGCGCCGCGCGCTCGTTGTCGCCGGTCAACAGGATCGGTGTCAGTCCGAGGCGGCGCAGGTCGCGGATCGCCTCTGCGGCAGAGTCCTTCACGGTGTCGGCGACCACGATGACGGCGCGGATCTCGTCGTCGACGGCGATCCACACCGGCGTGCGACCGAGGGATTCGGCGTCGGTGGCAACCGTGACGAGATCGGCGGGCGGCACCAGCTCGCGCTCGTCGCGCAGCCACGTCAGGCGTCCGGCTGACACGGTCCGGCCCTCGACGACGCCCTTGCCGCCGTGGTTGGTGAAGTCGTCGACCGGGGGTAGCGCGCCGGCGGCGGCCGCTCGGGCGGCGACGGCGCGGCCGATCGGATGCTCGGAGGCGTTCTCGAGAGCGCCTGCGAGCCGAAGGACTTCGTCGTCGCCAACGACGTCGACGACGCTCATCCGGCCCGTCGTCACCGTGCCCGTCTTGTCGAGCACGATGGCGTCGACGCGCCGGGTGGACTCGAGCACCTGCGGTCCCTTGATCAGGATGCCGAGCTGGGCGCCGCGACCGGTCCCGACCAGGAGCGCCGTCGGGGTCGCCAGCCCCAGCGCGCAGGGGCAGGCGATGATCAGGACGGCGACGGCGGCGGTCAGCGCGGCGGCCGACGAGCTGCCTGCCAGCAGCCAGCCGGCGAACGTCGCTGCGGCAACGGCGATCACGATGGGCACGAAGATCGCGGAGATGCGGTCGGCCAGCCTCTGCACGTCGGCCTTGCCGCTCTGGGCCTCCTCGACCAGGCGAGCCATCCGGGCCAGCTGGGTGTCGGCGCCCACGCGGGTCGTCCTGACGTGGAGCAGTCCGCCGACGTTGATCGTGGCACCGGTCACCTGGTCGCCGACGGCCACGTCGACCGGCACCGACTCGCCGGTGAGCATCGAGGCGTCGACTGCCGATGCGCCGCTGACGACCATGCCGTCGGCGGCCACCTTCTCGCCGGGGCGCACCACGAAGACGTCGCCGACCACCAAGCGGTCAACGGGAATGCGCTCCTCGCGGGTTCCTTGGATGACCGCGACGTCCTTGGCGCCCATGTCCAGCAGTGCCTTCAGTGCGGCACCGGAGCGGGTCTTGGCCCTGGTCTCGAAGTGGCGACCGGCGAGGATGAACGTGGTGACGACGGAGGCCACCTCGAGGTACAGCTGGTGGTGCACGTCGCCCGCGACGACCTGCTGGGCCGACCACAGATAGGAGGCGAGCACGCCGATCGAGACCAGGGTGTCCATCGTCGTTGCGCCGTGGCGCAGGTTGACGATCGCAGCCCGGTGAAACGGCCACGCGCCCCAGGTGACGACGGGTGTCGCCAGCGCGAGCGCGAACCACTGCCACCCGACGAATTGCCAGGCCGTCACCATCGACACGACGACCACCGGCACGCTCAGGACGGCGGAGACGACGAGCCGGCGCCGGTACTCGTCGTCGTTGCGTTCTGGGCGGTCCACCGTCGCGCTGTATCCGGTGGCGCGGACGGCGGCCACCAGCTCGTCGGTGGTCACGCCGTCGTCGAAGTCCACGGCGGCCTGTTCGGTCGCGTAGTTGACGCTCGCGCGCACACCGTCGATCTTGTTCAGCCGCTTCTCGATTCGCGCCGCGCACGAGGCGCACGTCATGCCCTCGACGGCGAGGGTGACGGTGCTCATGGTGTCGTGACGTCGTACCCGGCGTCCTCGATTGCCGCGCTGACGACGGCCACGTCGGGGGTGCCGTCGACTCGTACGGTGCCGGCCTCCAACGCCACGTCGACGGCGGTCACCCCTGGCAGCGGGGACACCGCCGAGGTGATGGATGCGACGCAGTGCGCGCAGCTCATGCCGTGTACTTCCAACAAGACGCTCATGCCGCCACTATATACCCATAGGGGGTATGGGTAATCGAGGCGTCAGTCACCGGTGGCGAACGACGCGGCCAGTGACTTCTTGTCGACCTTCTCCCCGGCCAGCGTCGGCAGCGGCTGCGCGCGAATCTCCCAGCGCGTCGGGATGGCGAAGTAGGACAGGACGCCCGAGACGTGGCCGGCCAGCTCGTCGGCCGTCGGCGGTGCGGCGTCAGCCTGGTGGACGACCACCGCCACCAACTCCTCGCCGAGGTCGGGGTGGGGTATGCCGAGCGCGGCCACCTCGACGACGTGGGGATGGGTCGCGATCGCCGCCTCGACATGCGGGCAGGCGATGTTCTCGCCACCCCGGATGACGACGTCCTTGCTCCTGCCGTCGATGAACAGATAGCCGTCCTCGGTGAGGTGCCCGAGGTCGCCGGAGTGCAGCCAGCCCTCGGCGTCGACGGTCTCGGCCGCTTGTTCCGGCGAGGCGCCGACGTAGCCGTTCATCACCGTGGGTGAGCGGGCCAGCACCTCCCCGACGCCGTCGGCGTCGGGGTTCGCGATCCGGATCTCGACGACGGGGTAGGGCCGTCCCACCGTCCCGGGGTGAGTCGCCAGATCGCGGGCGTCGGCGACGGTGAGGAATCCACCGGCTTCGGTCATGCCCCAGGTGTTGCTCAGGCCCCGCTCGCGCAGCTTCGGCAGCTTGGTGCGGATTCGATCCAGCAGGGCGGTGGTGACCGGCGCCCCGCCCAACGGCCAGGACTTCAGGCTCGACAGGTCACGAGACGCGAAGTCGGGATGTTCGAGGACGCGAATTGCCATGGTGGGCACCGCTCCCCACACCTGGATGCGTTCGCGCTCGATCAGTGCCAGGATTCGTCCCGCGTCGAACCTGCCTTCGGTCATGACGATCTTGCCGCCGGTCAGAAAGTGAGTCAGCAGGCTCGACAACCCGCCGACGTGAAACATCGGCGTCGTCGCCAGGCTGACGACCTGAACCGAGTCGTCGTCGAGCAGGTGGGGTAGCCGGCCGGTGCGCTGCATGATGTCGTGCTGGTTGTAGATCACCGAACGGCGGGACAGCTCAACGGCTTTCGGCATGCCGGAGCTGCCGGAGGTGAACAGGACCAGCGCCGCCACGTCGCCGTCGGATTCGACGGCGGGGGAGGCTTCTACCCTCGGTCCGTCGAACACTGCGCGCAGCTGGTCGAGCGGGCTGACCGGCACCGGCACGTCGAGCGTGGTGTCGGCGAGTACGTGCCTCGGAGCGAGAACGCTTACGGCGTGATCGATTTCGGCACCGCTCCACCACCGGTTGGCCAGCACCGGCACCGCGCCCTCGAGCCACAGCGCCCACAGTGCGACGACCCACTCGGGGCTGTTGTAGCCGAAGACCAGCACTCGGTCACCGGGCCGGATGCCGAGGTCCGCCAGATGGACCCTGGCTGCCTGGGCGGCGGCCCGGAAACCGGCGAAGGTGACACGGCGCTCACCGTGGACCAGGAACGTCCTGTCGGTCCACACCTCGGTGCCGGCCATCAACTCGGAGAAGCTGTTCGGCGTTCTGTCGTAGACCAGGCCCGGGTGGCCGCCGTACGTGCTCATCCGGACCTCGGTTCCCCACACGCGCGTCACGCCGTCGGGATCTGAATGCCCTCCGAGGGCTGCACGATCACGAAGCCCTGGCCGTGGAACGAGACCTGGACCGCCTCGCCGGAGCCGCGGCCGATCAGTGCGCCCGCCTTGAAGCTCGCCTTCAACTGGGTCTGCAGGTTCGCCGACCAGGCGACGACGGCGTTGGTGTCGGCAAAGGTCGGAGCCTCGGCGGCGTTCAGCACCACCGGGGGGCCGTCGGTGGTCAGTGCCACCCAGCCGGTGCCGCGCAGGGTGGTGTTGAACAGCCCACCCGTGGCCATGCTGCCGCCCTTCACCCGCTCGATGTTCCACTGCAGGCTCGAGGAGAACGCCAGCACGTTCTTGCCGCTGATCGACAGACCAGAGTTGTTCAGGTTCAACAGGTGTACGTCGTGGGCGAGTTCGGCGAGGAACACGTCGCCCTGCCCCTGGCATCGCATGAGCGGGACGCCCTCACCGGTCAGCGCCTTCTTGATGAACTTCGACGCGCCGCCACCTTCGAAGGAGAAGTCGACGTTGCCCTGGTAGGCGACCATCGAGCCCTGCCGCGCCATGAACGGCTCGCCGAGGCGAACGCGAAGCAGCTTCGCGTTCTGGTTGGCGATCGGCTTGGACTCCTTCTCGCTGAACCGGCCGTCGACGAGGTCGCCGGTGATGCCCTCGAATCCGTCGCCGCCGACCGACTGGCCGGGGTCGTACACCGACGCCTGCGGGGCCTGGTCCTGCACCTGAGCCTGGGCTTGCGGCGAGGGTGCGCCGCCCAACGGCGCCCGACCAGCCTGGCCCTGGTGCGACACCTGATCGGACCATCCCTGGCCGTCCCACCACCGGTAGTCGTAGCGGCCCTCGGGGTCGGGCTGCCAGCTTCCTTGTCCGGGTCCAGTCACCGTGTCACTCCTCGGTTCGATGTCGACGCCTCTGTCAACGCCTCTTGTCCCGACCCTAGGCCAACTCCCACCGTTCGAGGGCCGCCGTCCTGGCATGCTGGGTAGATGTCCAAGGAGATCGACCCGGCGCGTGCCCGCAGCGCCATCGAGGTCGTCAAGCAACACCCCGGAATGGTTCTCTTCCTCGCCTCGCCGGGAATCGTCGCGGTCGTCGCGGTGTGGCTTCTGGCCGGCGCAGGGTGGGGGATTCTGCTCCTGCTCGCGCTGGTGGTCGGCGGTGGCGTGGCGGTCGCGCGCAAGCTGCGCTGACGCCGTCCCCGTTCGCCCTGGGAGGATTCTGCCCCGTTACAGCTGTAACAACGTAATCATGTAATCATGAAACAACATCACCGCGGCCGCTCCGGCGGCTGGCAACAGTCCCAACAGCCCGACGCCACCGACGCCCCCGACTGGGTCGCCGGACGCCTTCCCGAGGGCTGGTTCTCGGGTGACCCCACGGTCGTCGTCGACCGTGAAGAGATCACCGTCATCGGCAAGCTTCCCGTCGCCGACGGCGAGGAGAGCGACGCCCGTGCCTCCGGTCGCGCCGCGCGCTTCCGGGAGGAGACCCGTTCGGAGCGCATGCGGATCGCCGACGAGGCCGAGCACCGCTACGGCCGCAAGGTGGCCTGGGGAGTGGAAGTGGGCTCCGAACGAATCCTGTTCACGCACATCGCGGTACCGGTCATGACGCGCCTGCGGCAGCCCGAGCGCCAGGTGCTCGACACCCTGGTCGACGCAGGGGTCGCACGGTCGCGCTCCGATGCGCTGGTCTGGTCGGTCCGACTCGTCGGCGAGCACGCCGACGAATGGCTCGGCAAGCTGCGTGACGCGATGACCACGGTCGACGACCTCCGCGCCGAGGGCCCCAAGCTCTAACCCCCCTCGCGATTTCGGCGCGCTCGACCGCGGTGAGCGCGGATTTGCGCGCCGAAACCGCGCTGGTCAGGCTTGGGTCATCGACCAGTACTCGCCGTGGCGGGCGATCAACTCGTCGTGAGTGCCCCGCTCGACGATCCGCCCCGCCTCCATCACCAGGATGACGTCGGCGTCGCGGATCGTCGAAAGGCGGTGCGCGATGATGAAACTCGTCCGGTCGCGGCGGAGTTCGGCGGTGGCCTGCTGGATCAGCAGCTCGGTGCGGGTGTCGACGGAACTGGTGGCTTCGTCGAGGATCAGCAGGCTCGGCTGCGCCAGGATCGCCCTGGCAATGGTGATCAGCTGCTTCTCGCCGGCGCTGATGTTGCCGCCGTCGTCGGTGATCCAGGTCTGATACCCCTTCGGCAGCGTCGCGACGAACCGGTCGACGTGCGCGGCCTTCGCGGCCTCGATCACCTGCTCCTCGTCGGCGTCGGGGCGACCGTAGGCGATGTTGTCGTAGATGGTGCCGCCGAACAGCCAAGTGTCCTGAAGCACCATGCCGATGCTGGACCGCAGGGCGTGGCGGCTCATCGCGGTGACGTCGACGCCGTCGATCGTGATGCGGCCGGAGTCCACCTCGTAGAACCGCATCAACAGGTTCACCAGCGTCGTCTTGCCTGCGCCGGTGGGGCCGACGATCGCCACGGTGCTGCCGGGTTCGGCCACCAGGGACAGGTCCTCGATGATCGGGGTCCCAGGCCGGTACTCGAACCCGACGTGTTCGAACACCACGCGCCCCGGTCCGGGCCGTTCAGGTGAGGAGTCCGTCGGGTCCGGCGTCTGCTCGTCGGTGTCGAGCAGGTCGAAAACCCGCTCGGCGCTGGCAATTCCGGACTGCAGTGTGTTGTACATCGACGCCACCTGCGTCAGCGGCTGGTTGAACTGGCGGACGTACTGGATGAAGGCCTGGATGCTTCCGAGCGAGATCTGGCCGGTCGCCACCTGCAGTCCGCCGACGACGGCGACGGCCACGTAGCTGAGGTTGCCGACGAACGTCGTCGCGGGGGACACCAGGCCGGAGAGGAACTGGGCGCCGAAGCTGGCCTGGTACACCTCGGCGTTCAGTTCGCGGAACTTCTCCTCGGCGATCGCGCGGTGGCCGAAGGTCTTGACGACGGTGAACCCGCTGTAGGTCTCCTCGACGTGGGCGTTGAGACGCCCGGTGTTTCGCCACTGCGCGATGAACTGGTCCCGGCTGCGACGGGCGATGGTGCGCGTCGCCCACAACGACAACGGCACCGTCAACACCGTGATCAAGGCGAGCAGCGGCGAGATGGTCAGCATCATCACCAGTACCGCGACGACGGTCAGCATCGACGTCAGCAGCTGGCTGATCGTCATCGACAACGACGACTGAATGTTGTCGACGTCATTGGTGACCCGGCTCAGCACTTCACCGCGTTGGCGCGAATCGAAGTACGACAGCGGCAGGCGGTGCACCTTGTCTTCGACGTCGGAGCGCACCGCAACCATCGTCCGCTGGATGATCACGTTGAGCAGCCGCGCCTGGATCCAGATCATCAGGGCGGCAACCAGATACAGCGCGAGCGCCAGCGACAACGTCCGGCCGACGGCGGCGAAGTCGACGCCCTGCCCCGGCACCGCGTTCATGCCGGACAGCAGGTCGGCGAACGTGCCGTCGCCGCGCGCCCTCGCCGCCTCGATCGCCTGCTCCTTGGTGAGGCCGGCGGGCAGTCGGCGGCCGATGACCCCACTGAACAGCAGGTCGGTGGCATGACCAAGGATCAGCGGTCCGACCACCCCGATTCCGATTCCGACGACGCCGAGCAGCAGCACGATGGCGGTCGGAATTCGTTGCGGGGTAAGCCTCCTCAGGAGCCGCACCGCGGACCCCCTGAAGTCCTTGGGGCGCTGAGTGGGTGCTTCGGTGGCGGCGGCCCTGAGCTGGCGGCCCACCGGTCCGGTCATCGCACCACTCCGGAGATCGCCTGGGAATCCGCGAATTCCGCGTACACGGGGCAGTCGACGAGAAGAGAGTCATGCGTGCCGACGCCGACGACGGTGCCGTCGTCGATCACGACGATCTGGTCGGCGTCGACCACCGTCGAGATGCGCTGCGAGACGATCACGACCGTCGCGTCGGCGGAGACCTCTGCGAGAGCGGCTCGGACTCGCGCGTCGGTGTGCACGTCGAGGGCGGAGAAGGCGTCGTCGAACAGGTAGACCGCCGGGCGGCGGATGACCGCGCGCGCGATCGCGAGCCGTTGCCGCTGTCCGCCGGAGAAGTTGATGCCGCCCTGGGCAACACGCATCTCCAACCCGTCGGCGTGCGCCGCGACGAAGGAGTCGGCCGACGCGACCCGCAGCGCGGCCCACATCTCGTCGTCGGTCGCGTCGGCCTTGCCGTAGCGCAGGTTCTCGGCGACCGTCCCGGAGAACAGATAGCCGCGTTGGGGGACGAGTCCGATCGTCGACCACAGCGCCTCGACGTCGTAGTCCCTCACGTCGACCCCGTCGACGGCGACGGAGCCCTCGGTGACGTCGAACAGCCGGCAGATCAGCGAGATCAGCGTTGACTTGCCGGAGCCCGTCGACCCCACCACGGCCGTCGTGGTTCCTGGCCGGGCCACCAGGGAAACCCCCTGCAGCACAGGACGGTCGGCGCCCGGATAGCGGAAGGTCGCATTGGAGATCTCGACGGCGCCCCGCGCGACGGCCGGGGTCGTGGGCGTCTCCGGGCTGGTGATCGCGGGCGCGGTCGCGAGCACCTCGGTGATGCGCTCGGCGCACACCGACGCGCGCGGCAACATCACCAACAGGATCGTGGCCATCAGGACGGCCATCAGAATCTGCATGAAGTAGGACAGGAACGCGATCAGCGAGCCGACCTGCATCTCGCCCGAGTCGATGCGCATCCCGCCGAACCAGATAAGCGCGACGCTGGACACGTTGATCACCAACGTGGTGAACGGCAACATCAGGGCCTGCAGGCGGCCGACCGTCATCGCGGTGTCGGCGAGGGCCTCGTTGGCCTCGCCAAATCTGGTGCGCTCGAACGGCTCCCTGGCGAACGCGCGGATCACTCGGATACCGGCGAGCTGTTCGCGCATCACGCGGTTGATGCCGTCGATCTGGTGTTGCATGCGGCGGAAGATCGGCAGCAGCTTGGTGACGATCCAGTAGTTGGACAACCCGAGCAGCGGCACGCTGATCATCAACAGCCACGACAGGCCGGCGTTCTGATGGATGGCCATGGCGATGCCGCCGATGCACATGATCGGCGCGGCGATCAGCATGGTGCACGTCATCTGCAGGAGCACCTGGATCTGCTGGACGTCGTTGGTCGTGCGGGTCAGCAGGGTGGGCGCGCCGAAGCGGGCGGTCTCCTCGGCGGACAGGCCGGTGACGTGGTGGAACATCGCCGATCGCAGATCGCGGCCGAACCCCATGCCGACCCGCGAACCGAAGTAGACGGCGCCGATCGCGCAGAGCACCTGGAGGGCGGTGACTCCGAGCATCATCGCGCCGAGTTCGACGATGGTGGTGGTGTCACCCTTGGCGACGCCGTCGTCGATGATCGCGGCGTTGATCGTCGGCAGGTACAACGACGCCAGCGTGCTGACCATTTGGAGTCCGCCGACGACGGCGACCGGCCCGCGGTACGGCCCCGCGTACCTTCGCAGCAACGCCCAGAGCATTCCGCAACTGTCGCACACCTCCCTGCGCGCGCCCACACCCGTGGATTTCCTTAGAAAACTCCTGGTCAGTCGGCATGTCGGTGGTTGTGGCCCGAGGCTGCCGCTACAGTGTCGGGCGTGACGGGAAGACGCGGCCACCGCAACATGAAGGCGTTGACGGTGCTTGCCGCCGCCGTGATTCCGCTGGTTGCGGCGTGCTCCGGCAGCTCGGACCAGCCGACCGGTCCGGACGGGTCGTCGGCCCCAGCGCCGGCCGCCGACGCCAAGCACGGAGCGATGTTTCCCGAGTGTGGCGGCATCACCGACGAGTCGATGGCGCAGCTGACCAAGGTCAACGGACTGGTCAACACGTCCAAGACGTCCGTGGGATGTCAGTGGCTGCTCGGCGGCGGCATCCTCGGACCCCACTTCTCCTTCAACTGGTACCGGGGCAGCCCAATCGGCCGCGAGCGCAAGACCGAGGAACTGTCGCGCAGCAGCGTGGAGGACATCAACATCGAAGGCCATGACGGGTTCATCGCCATGAACGCCGACCCGACGCTGGGCACCTCGCTGTGCGAGATCGGCATCCAGTTCGACGACGACTTCATCGAGTGGTCGGTCAACTTCACCGAGAAGCCCTTCCCCGACGCCTGCGACGTCGCCAAGGAACTCACCCGCCAGTCGATCGTGAACTCGAAGTGAGCGCCACTCGCCGCGTGATGGCCGCGCTGGTCGCCATCCTGGCCACGGTGACGATGCTCGTCGGCTGTTCCCGCGACGTGTCCGGCCAGGCGGTCAAGGCGGGGTCCGGTGGCAACAACCCCCGCAACGACAACTCCGCCAAGACCTATCCCAACCTGCTCAAGGAGTGCGACGTCCTGACCACCGACGTCCTCGCCAAGACCGTCGGCGCCGATCCGCTGGACATCCAGAGCACGTTCGTCGGCGCGCTGTGCCGCTGGCAGGCCCTCAATCCCGCCGGGCTGATCGACATCACCCGGTTCTGGTTCGAGCAGGGCAGCCTGGACAACGAGCGCAAGGTCGCCGACTTCCTGAAGTATCAGGTGGAGAGCCGATCGGTCGCCGGCGTGCAGTCGATCGTGATGAAGCCCAACGACGCCAGCGGCGCGTGCGGCGTGGCAAGCGACGCGGCGGGCGTGGTCGGGTGGTGGGTCAACCCGCAGGTGCCCGGCATCGACGCGTGCGGCATGGCGATCAAGTTGATGGAGCTGACGCTCAACACCAACAACTAGGGTTAGCGCGGCACGTGGAAGTCGACCAGCGTCGAGCCGCCTAGTTCGAGCTGGGCCCATGGCAGCTGGGTCGTCAGGACCGCGATCGCCGACGTCGGGTACTTCTGCGTCATCCGTTGGAGCGCGTCGGCGTCGGACCCGGGGCCGGCGAGGGCGAACGCGAGTGACGACGTCGTGGGTTCGTGGCCGACCACCAGCAGCGTCTCGACCCCGTCATCGACGCCGTTGACGAGGTCGACCACCGTGCCGGGACGGGAGTCGTAGAGCGAGTCCTCGAAGCTGATGTCGGCATCGATCCCGGTGCGCGCCAACGTCTCGCGCGTGCGGGTGGCCGTCGAGCACAGCACGGCGTCGACCTTCCCGACGTTGGCCCTGATCCAATCACCGGCCAGGGCGGCCTCCCTGATGCCCCGCGGAGCGAGTGGACGCTCGTGGTCGGCGACCCCGTCGGGATAGTCGGACTTCGCGTGCCGGAGCAGCACCAGGGTGCGTGCGGGTGTCGTCATCGACATCACGTTACCCACATGCCGACCGAGGTCCGCTGACTTGTCGGAGCGCGGACCTACACTCGCCATGCCCGTCAAAACGACGGCCCACGAGTAGAGAGCTGAGGAGTCCGGATGCGCTTCCTGCACACTGCCGACTGGCAGCTCGGGATGACCCGCCACTTCTTGAACGGCGAGGCGCAGCCGCGATATTCGGCCGCGCGCCGTGACGCCGTCGCCAGCCTCGGTGCCGTCGCGAAGGAGACGGGCGCGGAGTTCGTCGTCGTGGCCGGTGACGTCTTCGAGCACAACCAGCTTGCGCCGCGCGACGTCAGCCAGTCGCTGGAGGCCATGCGCGCCATCGGCGTGCCGGTGTATCTGCTTCCCGGCAACCATGATCCGCTCGACGCGTCGTCGGTCTACACCAGCGCCCTGTTCGCCGCGGAACGGCCGGACAACGTCGTCGTGCTGGACCACGCCGGAACGTTCGAGGTGCGTCCTGGTCTCGAAATCGTCGCGGCGCCTTGGCGTTCCAAGAAGCCGACGACCGATCTCCTCGGTGAGGTGCTCGAGGGTCTGACCCCCGACGGGGTGACCCGCATCGTCGTCGGGCACGGCGGCATGGATCTCTTCGAGCCGGACCGCGACAAGCCGGCCCTGATCCGGCTGGCCACCGTCGAAGCGGCACTCGACCGGGGGGCCGTGCACTACGTCGCCCTCGGCGACAAGCATTCCCGTACCCAGGTCGGGTCGACGGGCCGGATCTGGTACTCGGGGTCCCAAGAGGTCACCAACTACGACCACATCGAGCCCGATCCCGGTCACGTCCTGGTGGTCGACGTCGACGAGCAGGACCCCGCTCACCCGGTGAAGGTCGAGAGCCGCAGGGTCGGCCGGTGGAAGTTCGTCACGCTGCGCCATTCCGTCGACACCGCAAGGGAAGTCGTCGACGTGGACATCAACCTCGATCAGCTGCCCGACAAGGAACGCACGGTGGTGCAGATCGCGTTGACGGGCACGTTGACGGTGACCGACAAGGCGGCGCTCGACGCCTGCCTGGACAAGTACGCCCGGTTGTTCGCCGCACTCGCGACGTGGGACAAGGAAACCGACCTCGCGGTCATGCCCGCCGACGGAGAGTTCGACGACCTTGGCATCGGTGGCTTCGCGGCCGCCGCGGTCGACGAGTTGGTGGCGACCGCACGCACCGACGGCGCGCAGGCCGACCACGCCAGGGCGGCGTTGGCGCTGCTGCTGCGTCTCACCGATCGGGGGAACGCGGCATGAAGTTGCACCGCCTCGTCCTGCGCAACTATCGCGGTGTCGCCCACCGCGACATCGAATTTCCCGACCGCGGTGTCGTCGTCGTGTCCGGCGCCAACGAGATCGGCAAGTCGTCGATGATCGAGGCGCTCGACTTGCTGCTGGAGGCCAAGGACCGCTCGACCAAGAAGGAGGTCAAGCAGGTCAAGCCGACGCACGCCGACGAGGGCGCCGAGATCACGGCCGTCATCTCCACGGGCCCCTACCGCTTCGAGTACTTCAAGCGGTTCCACAAGAAGCCGGAGACCCGGCTGACCGTGTCGGCGCCGCAGCGTGAGCAGCTCACCGGCGACGAGGCGCACGAGCGCGTGCTCGCGATCCTCGCCGAGACCGTCGACACCGAGCTGTGGCAGGCGCAGCGCGTCCTCCAATCGGGATCGACTGCGTCGGTTGACCTTTCGGGGTGCGACGCGTTGGCTCGCGCACTCGACGCCGCGGCCGGCCAGGCGGTCACGCTGTCGGGGTCTGAGCCGTTGCTCGTCGACCGCATCGACGCGGAGTTCCGGCAGTACTTCACCACGACGGGCCGCGCGACGGGTCCGCTGGCGGCGGCGGTCACCCGACTGCGCGACGCCCGCCAGGCCGTCGAACAGTGTCACGCCGCGGTCGGCGAGGTGGACGAGGCCGTCGTCAGGCATGCCAAGCTGTCCGAGGAACGGGATCGCGTCGCTCGCGATCGCGTGCAGTCCGATGCGCGGCTGAAGGCCGCCAGGACCGCGGCTGCTGCGGTCAAGCAACTCGAGGACCGGCTGACCCACGCCCGTGCACTCGCCGAACCCGCCGAGATGGCTCGCGCGGCATCGGAGGCCGCGCTCGGCGAGAGGCGCCGCCTCCGTGCCGAACTGACGGAGCGGACCGCCACCATCACCGCCCTCGAGACGGCCGTGACGGCCGCCGCCGACGACGAGGTTGCCGCCAACGACACCGCCGTCGCGGCCGCCGCAGCTGCCGAGGCCGCGCGCGTCGCCGCCGCGGAACGCTTGGCCCGCGTGGAGGCCGTGCGCCGCACCGCCGAGCGGGTCGCTCGCCGCAGCGAGGCGGCGAGGCTCGATGGCAAGCTCGGCAAGATCGACGCCGTCGCCAGGGAGTTGGCCGGCGTCGAGGCGGAGCTGGCTCAGATCACCCTGACCGACGACGTGATGCGGGACGTCGAGATGGCCGCATTGGCCACCGAACGTGCCGCCTTCCAGGCCGAATTGGCTTCAGCGCGTGTCGAACTCGACGCGGCGGTCGACATCCAGGTCATGGTCGACGGGCAACCGGTGGAGCTGTCGCCTGGCGTCACCTGGACCCAGAACGTGACGACGTCGGCCGCGGTCGAACTGCCGGGCGTGGTGACGGTCCGGCTGATTCCCGGTGCGCCCGCGGCAGATTCGCAGGGCAGGCTCGACAAGGCCCGGGAAATGCTGGCCGCACTGTTGGACGAGGCCGGCGTTGCCGACGTCGCGGCGGCGCGGGTGCTCGACGCCAAGCGGCGCGAGCTGCTGGGACGGGTGGACCGGTTGTCGGCGACCGGCGACGCGCTGATCGGCGAGGATTCGGTTGCCGACCTACGCGCCCGCCTGGTCGCGCTGACCGAGGCGCTGGTGGAACATCCCGACGCCGACCCCGGCGTCGACGACGTGCGGGCCGAGCTCGAGACGGCGACCGAGGCGTACCGTTCGGCGCGAGCCGACGAGGAGGCGCTCCGGGAGGCCGCGACGACGGCTGCCTCGCAGGCGATGCGCGTCGCGGGGGCGGCGACGGTGCTTCGATCGAAGTTGGACACCGCCCGCGACGAGGTGGCCGCCGCAACTGAACGCCTTGCTCGACAGCGTGACTCGCAGTCCGACGACCAGCTGGTGATCCAGGCCGAGGCCGACGCCGAGCGTGCGCGGGGGGTGGCGGCTGGTGTGCTGGCGATCGAGGCCGAGCTCGCCGACGCGGGTCCGGCGGCGGTGGCGGCGGAACTCGCGGACGCCGAGCGGAGAGCGGCCGCACTCGAGGAGCAGCATGCCGCGGTGACCGGTGACCTTCGTGAGGTGGCGGCACAGCTGCGGGTGTACGGGTCCGAGGGCCGCAAGGGCCGACTGGACGAGGCGGAGACCGAGTGCGAGCACGCGGCGACCGAGCACGACCGGATCCTGCGCAGGGCGGGGGCAGCTCAGCTGCTGCAGTCGGTGATGACGCGCCACCGCGACGAGTCGCGACAGCGCTACGTCGACCCGTTCCGGAGTGAGGTCGAGCGGCTCGGCCGCATCGTGTTCGGCTCGGACTTCGAAGTCGAGATCGACGCCGACCTGCGCATTCTCAGCCGCACCCTGGCCGGTTGCACGGTGCCGTTCGACTCATTGTCCGGCGGCGCCAAGGAACAGCTGGGCATCGTCGCCCGCTTGGCCAGCGCCGCGCTGGTCGCCAAGGAAGACGGCGTCCCGGTGGTCATCGACGACGCCCTCGGCTTCAGCGACCCGAACCGACTGGCCAGGATGGCCGAGGTGTTCGACGCCGTCGGCGGCGACGGCCAGGTCATCGTCCTGACGTGCAGCCCCGAGCGGTACGCCGGGATCGTCGATGCCCGCCACCTTGAGCTGAGCGCCTAGCTCGCCACCGAGACGTTCCGCCGCCGGGGTGACTCGAATGTCGCCGCAGGCAGCCCGAGGTGGTCGCGCAGGGTGTTGCCGGTGTACTGCTCGCGGAACAGCTTGCGCCGCTGCAGTTCCGGCACCACCGAGTCGACGAAGTCGTTGAAGGTGCCCGGTGACTGGGCCGCCGAGACCATGAACCCGTCGGCCTCACCGGCGGTGAACGACTCCTCGATCTGGTCGGCGACCTGCGTGGCCGTGCCGACGAACTGAGGCAGCAGCACGCCCTGCGCGTACCACTTGCCGATGTCGCGCAGGGTGAGGTTGTCGCGGTTGGCCACCCGACGAGCGGTGTCGAAGAGGCCCTGGGTGCCGCTGACGGCGATGTCCTCCACGGGCGCGTCGAGGTCGTACCGCGAGAAGTCGTGGTCGGTGTGCACCGACAGGGTGATCAGTCCCGAGATCGGGTCGGCGAGTTCGTTGTGGAAGGCCTGCTTCTCCCTGGCGATGGACTCCGTCTCCCCGATGAACGGGATGAACGCCGGAAAGATCAGCACACCGTCGGGATCGCGGCCGTAGTCCGAGGCGCGACTCTTGATGTCGTCGTAGTAGGCCTTTCGGCCTTCGGGGGTCGGGTCGATCTCGAAGATCGCCTCGGCCCACCGCGCGGCGAAGTCCCTGCCGGTGGGCGACGACCCGGCTTGGATCAGCACCGGGCGGCCCTGCGGTGAACGGGGCACGTTCAGTGGTCCACGGGTGCGGAAGTACTCACCGTCGTGGTCCACGCGTCGGACCTTGTCCGGGTCGGCGAACACCCCGCCCTCCTTGTCGAGCACCAGTGCGTCGGCGTCCCAGCTCGACCACAGTTCCAGGGCGGTGCGGACGAACTCCTCGGCGCGTTCGTACCGGTAGTCATGGCCGAGGTGCTCGTCGTAGCCGAAGTTCTGGGCCTCGCTCTGGGTCAGCGACGTGACGATGTTCCACGCCACCCTGCCGCTGCTGACGTGGTCGAGGCTGGCAAAGATGCGCGCCAGCTCGTATGGGTGAAAGTAGGTGGCGGACTTGGTGATTGCGATGCCCAGCTTCGACGTCACGGCCGCGATGCTGGCGGCCACGATCGACGGGTCCAGCGTCGCGGTGGCCTGCGTTCCGCGTCGCAGTGGTTCGGTGACGTCGTCACCGAACCGGGCCGGCGCGGCCAGCAGGTCGGCGAAGAAGACGAAGTCGAACTTGCCACGTTCGAGGATCCGCCCGATGCGGTGGTAGTACTCGGGTGTGGTGAACGCGGTGTCGCTGCCGGGATGGCGCCACGCGGCGTGGGAGTGCGTGACCTGGGAGGCGATCTGAAATCCGCCCAGGTGGAGTTGACGTGTCATGGGTTCTCGTTCCCCGCGATTTCGGCGTGTTCAGTTGCGATGACCGCGACCGATCACGCCGAAATCGCGTATTAGAAGTAGGCGTTGGCGGGCAGCGGGGTGTCGTGCAGCAGGTTCGCTCCGATCGCGACGGCCTTGTAGGCCACCGGGTTGTGAAGCGTGATGGTGCGGATGTTGCGCCAGTGCCGGTCCAGCCCCTTCTGCCGGCTCGCGGCACTGGCCCCGCCGAGCTCCAACAGCCGCGTCGCGGCCTCCGGGGCGATGGCGTCCAGGTGGACCTTCACCTGCGCGACCTTGATCTGGGCGTCCTGAGCCAACTTGGCGTCGGGGTTGCCGTCGGGGGTCGTCGCGGCGGAGGTGGTCGCCAGCGCGATGGCCTCTGCGGCGTCGAGAACCGCGGCCTTCGCGACGTACGCCGTGCTGGCCAGTTCGCCGAGCAGCCGCTGTAGGAGCGGGTCGTCGGTGGGCCTCTCGGTGGGGGCATGGCTGAAGCTGCGGTCGCGTGAACGCAGCAGCGTGACCCCGTCGTCCACGACGCCGGCAAGGATGCCGGCCACCACCGCATGGATGAAGAGCTGTAGCGAGGCGTACTGAACCGACGGCACCGCTTCGGCGTCATACGGCGAATCGGCGAGGATCTCGTCGGTGGTAACCGCCACGTTCTTGAAGACCGTGGTCCCCGTGCCGGTACGCCGTTGACCGAAGCCGTCCCAGTCGTCGATCAACTTGACCCCGGTGCGATCGGCGGGCACCACGACGGTGGCCACGGAGTCGTGATCGGTGGTGGCGGTGACGGTCAGGTAGTCCGAGAACAGCGTGCCGGTGCTGTAGAACTTCTCGCCTTCGAGGCGGTAGCCACCCGTCGGATCGGGCAGCAGCCGCGTGTTGAACACCAGGCTGCCGACGGCGTTGGAACCCTTTTCGCTGAACGCGTTGCCGAAGAGTTGGCCGTCGGCGACCTTGCGCAGCCATTGCAGCGACGCGGGATCACCGGCCGTGCGCAGCCGTTCCTCGGTGAACCAGAAGTGCGTTCGGAAGATATGTGCCACAACGGGATCGGCGCGTGCGACGTCGATCACTGCGGAAAACAGCTGAGGCACAGTGAGTCCCGCGCCGCCCAGCTCGTGCGGCAGCCGCAGGGTGCCGAAGCCGGCGCGCTTGAGTGCGGCTACTTGGTCAAAGGGGTTCTCGTCGTTCAGGTCTCGGTCCTTGGCCCCTGCCGCAATGCGGCCGAGAAGCTCGTCCCACTGAGGTGAGCCGGGGAGGATGCGGGGGTTGTTCTCGACGGTGGTCATGACAACGTTTCTACGGAACGCCGCACCCCGCGACACTGCTTTGGCTCACCCCGAACCTAAGACTCACCCGCCAGGGGCACAATGGTGATCGATGACCATGAATGCCGGGCGCCGGCGAATCCAGGACAGGCTGGCCGCCTTGCCGGGGGTGACCTCGGTGCGCAGGCCCGTCCTCGACGGTGGGCCCGACGAGTTCGACCTGTTCTACGTGCGGATGGGGGAGCGGTCGGATCACCCGCTGCTGTTCATTCCCGGTGGACCGGGTGCGGCGTCGATCGCGCTGTACCGCAGCCTGCGCAAACACGCGGTTGCCGACGGCCTCGACGTGATCATGGTGGAGCATCGCGGCGTCGGGATGTCTCGGCACGACGACTCGGGCTCCGACCTACCGCTCGAGGCGTTGACGATCGAAGCGGTCGTCGGTGACCTTGCCGCGGTCCTCGACCACGCCGAGGTCGACAAGGCCGTGGTCTACGGAACGTCGTATGGCACGTACCTGGCGGCTGGGCTCGGCGTCCGGCACCCCGACCGGATCCACGCGATGATCCTCGACTCTCCGCTGCTGTCGGCCGACGACGTCGACGAGGTCCGCACGGCCGTCCGCCAGGTCCTGTGGGACGGCGTCGACGAGGAGACCGCCGAACTCGCCGACAAGGTGCACCAGCTGGTCGCCGACGACATGCTGACCCCGGCCGCCACCCAGCTTGCCGCCGACATGTACGGGCTCGGCGGCCCCGAGCTGCTGGGCCGCCAGCTCGACCTGCTGCTGAAGGGCCAGGACTGGGTGTGGGGTGCCGTCGGACTCGGCACGCGCCTGATCGTCGAGCGCAAGACACCGTTCCACAACGAGCCGGACCTGGTCGGCCGAATTGGCTACCGAGAGCTCAACTACGGCGCGGTGCCTGACGGCAAGCCCCTCGACCCGGCCGTGGCGCTGCGCGAAATGGCCACCGGAGAAGTGGATTTCGTCGCGGAGCCCTACGATCTGATTTCCGCGATGCCGGGCTTCACGTGGCCCACGGTGGTCATCTCCGGCGGTCGGGACTTGACGACGCCGCGGGTGGTGGCGTGCCGGATAGCCGACTTGATTCCAGACTCGGTGCTGGTCGAAATGCCCACCACGGGGCACAGCATCATCGACACCAAGGAGCGTTCTGCGCTCGACATCGTGGCGGCCGTCTACGCCGGCGAGATGTCCGAATTGCCAAGTCGGTCAGCCGAACTGGACGCCGTGCCGAGCCTGCTCAGCGTTCGTCTGCTCAAGCGGCTGATCACAGCGGCCTCGGTCGCGGAGTCGGTGGTGCCGTCGGCGGTACCGCGTGCGGTCCGCAACGTCACGACTTCATGAAGCCGATCGCGGTGTAGTCGACGTCGGCCAGTCCGGCCGCGCCGAAGTTGGCCAAATTGCTGCGCACCGCAATGTTTCCGGCCGACTGGAACAGCGGCAGGCTGGCGCCCTCGGCCCAGACCAGTTCGTCCACCTCGTTGGCCAGAGCGCGTGCCTTGTCGGGATCGAGTTCCGAGAGCGTCTGTTCGATCTTGGCGTCGATCTCTGGACTGCCGATCTTGCCGAAGTTGCTTTCGCCGTCCGACGCGTAGATCTGCGGGAGGCCGGACAGCGGGAAGGCGTCGGCCACCCAGCTGAACTGGGCGATGTCGAAGTTGCCGACGGTGACGTAGTTGGTGAAGAACCCGCTGCCGCCCTTGGCCTGCAGGTCGAGGTTGACGCCGATCTGCGCGAGGCTGTTCTGGGCGATCTGCGCCACCTGGCGCGTGCTCTGCGCGTCGTAGAACATGTCGCGGATGACGAGCTGCTTGCCGTCCTTCTCGCGGAACTGGCCGTTCATCCGCCACCCGAGGTCGTCGAGCTCCTTCTTCGCCGCCTCGGGGTCGAACGCCACGACGCCGCTGTTGTCCTGGTAGCCCTTCTGCCCCGCCACGTAGACGTGGTTGTTCAGCGGTGCCGGGTTGTCGGCGAGTCCGCGCTGGGCCACGTTGGCGATGGTCTGACGGTCGATGCCCTTGGAAATAGCGTTCCGCAGCGCCTTGTCGGCCAGGATGGATCCTGGCGCGCCGTTGAAGGTGAAGTGATACCAGCTGGTACTCGGTGCCCGCCGGATCGAGACGCCGGCGGTGCGCTTGGCGATCGTCACGTCGTCCAGTGACGCGAGCCCCGTGGCGTCGATGGCGTTGTTCTGCAGCGCGGGCAAGCGGGCTGCGTCGTCGAGAACCAGGAACGTGATGGTGTCGAGGCGTGGCGGCGTTCCCCACCACTTCGGGTTGCGGCTCAGGGTGATTCGCTGCGCGGTGCGGTCGAGCGCCGTCACGATGAAGGGCCCCGCCGACGGGCCGGGGCCGGTCAGCTGAGCGGTGTTGAAGGCTTCCGGCGTGGCGGTCACGCTCTTGGGCGAAAGGACGGTGTTGCCCGCGAGCATGCCCTTCCACTCGGCATAGGGCTTGGCGAACGTCATGATCGCCTGCCGGTCGTCGACTCCCCGTGTCACCGACGCAACCCGATCGCTGCCGCCGGGCGCTGAAATCGCGAAGTCCTTGTTCTTGCCGCTGGTGGCCTCGACCTGGGACTTGATGTCTTCCCAGGTAATTGGCGCGCCGTCGCTCCATACCGCCTTGGGGTTGATCGTGTACGTCACGACCTGTGGGTTGGTGCCGGTCAGCTCGACGTTGGTGAAGTAGTCGGTGTTGACCGACGCAGTGCCGTCGGCGGCGATCCGGAACGCTCGCGGCATCGTCGCCCGCGAGATCGCGGCGGCATCCGCGGTGGGGCCGTTGATGTGCATCGTGTTGAAGTTGTCCGGGAAGTTCGTCAACGGGATGCGCAGGTTGCCACCCTCCTGCAACGACGTGGGATCCTGCGGATTCATGTCGTTGGTGCTGCCGATCTCGGCCTTGCCGCCCGCGGACGGCGCCTCTTGGCTGCCACCGGAGCACGCGGTGAGCACGAGTCCGGCGACGAGAAGTGCGCTGGCGAGGCGTCGGATCTGCATGGGACAGACTCTAACCGCTCACGGCTGCGGGACGGCGGCCAGCAACTGTCGGGTGTACTCGTGCCGCGGGTGCGCGAAGATCTCGGCGGCGTCGCCGGACTCGACGATCGACCCGTTGAACATCACCACCAGCCGGTCGGCGAGGTGCTTCACCACCGACAGGTCGTGTGAGACGAAGAGATACGACAATCCGAACTTCTCCTGCAGATCCAGCAGCAGGTTGACGATGCCCGCCTGGATCGAAACGTCCAGGGCGGACACCGGTTCGTCGAGCGCCAGGATCTTCGGTTGCAGCGCCAACGCGCGGGCGATGCCGATGCGCTGCTTCTGGCCGCCGGAGAATTCGGCGGGGTACCTGCCGGCGTCCTCGCGTCGTAGCCCGACGGTGCTCAGCAACTCGGCGACGCGTTCGTCGACGTGCTTCTTGTCGAAGCCGTTGGCGGTCAACGGTTCCGCCAACGCGTCGAAGACGGGCAGTCGTGGATCGAGGGAGGCGACGGGATCCTGGAACACCACCTGCAGATCGCCCCGGAGGGCCCGCCGCGATTGCCGGTCAAGGGTGGCGACGTCCTGACCGAGGACTTCGATGGAACCACCCTGTGGCGCAGTGAGTTCCAGTACCTGGTGCAACGTGGTCGACTTGCCGGACCCGGATTCGCCGACGATGCCAAGGGTTTGGCCCTGACGCAGTTCGAAGCTGATGCCGTCGACGGCCCGCACCTCGCCGATCCGCCGTCGGAACACCGAGCCCTTGGTGAGGGTGAACGTCTTGACGAGATTCTCGACGCGGAGCACGACGGGTGCGTCGGGGTCGGCCTCCGCGTCGACCGGTGCCGTCGAGACGCCGTAGACGTCGGCGGCCGAGCGGCCTGCGACGTCCTCGGTGCGGATGCACGCCGCCGTGTGGTCGGGGGCGACGGAGACGAGCTCGGGTTCGGCGGAGAGGCAGTCGTCGACGACCATCGGACACCGCGGCGCGAACGGGCAGCCAGGGGGGAGCGCCGCCATCGACGGTGGCGCACCGGGAATCGGCACCAGCCGCGATCCCTGCGCGGCGTCGAGGCGGGGCACCGAACCCAACAGTCCGACGGTGTACGGCATGACCCGGCTGCGGGCCAGGTCGGCCACCGGTGCCGTCTCCACGGCCCTGCCCGCGTACATCACCAGCGCGCGGTCGGCGAACTCCGAGACCACGCCAAGGTCGTGGGTGATGATCAGCACGCCTGCGCCCGTCACGTCGCGGGCGGTGCGCAGCACGTCGAGGATCTGGGCTTGGACCGTGACGTCGAGCGCCGTCGTCGGTTCGTCGCAGATGATGAGGTCCGGGTCGTTGGCGATCGCAATCGCGATCACCACGCGTTGCCGCTCACCGCCGGACAACTCGTGGGGGAAGGACTTGGCGCGACGTTCGGGCTGCGATATCCCCACCAGTTCGAGCAACTCGACGGCCCGTGTCGCGGCGGCCGCGCGGCCAATGCCGCGCTGGTGCACGCGAAGTGCTTCGGCGATCTGCTCGCCGACGGGGTAGACGGGGGTCAGCGCCGACATCGGGTCTTGGAAGACGGTGCCGACGACCCGGCCCCGAATGCGTGACATCCGTTGGTCGTCGAGCCCGATGAGTTCGTCACCCTGCAGGCGCACCGATCCGGAGACCTGCGCATACTCCGGAAGCAGTCCGACGACCGCCATCGCCGTCGCCGACTTGCCCGCGCCGGATTCGCCGACGAGCGCGACGACCTCGCGCGGTCTGACGTCGAACGTCATGCCGCGCACGGCCGCGACGTCTTCGGCGTCGGTGGTGAAGCCGACGCGCAGGTCCGTCACCTGGAGTAGTTCGGTCATTTGCGCCGCCGCCGACGGGGTTTCGCACTCGGGTCGATCGCGTCCCGCAGTCCGTCGCCGATGACGTTGGCGCACAGCACGATCAGCACCAGGATGCCTGCCGGAAACAGGAACACCCACGGGAACGTCGTCACCGAGGGGGTGCCGTCGGCGATCAGCGTTCCCAACGACACGTCGGGCGGCTGGATGCCGAAACCGAGGAACGACAGTCCGGTCTCGGCGAGGATCGCGACGCCCACGTTGAGCGTGGTGTCGATGATGAGGATGGATGCGACGTTCGGCAGCACGTGGCGCACGATGATCCGCCAGTTCGACACGCCCATGTACCTTGCCGCGGTGACGAATTCGCGCTCGCGAAGGCTCATCGTCATCCCGCGCACGATGCGCGCGCTGATCATCCAGCTGAACGCCGCCAGCAGCAGGATCAGCGAAATGATCCGGCCCGACTGCCCCAGGCGTGGGGTGACGATGGCGATGAGGATGAAGCTCGGCACCACCAGGAGTAGGTCGACCACCCACATCGCCGTGCGGTCTCGCCAGCCGCCGAAGTAGCCGGCGACCGCGCCGACGGTGGCCGCGATGATCGTGGAGAGAAACGCCACGCAGACACCGATCAACAGGGACTTCTGCATGCCGCGCAGCGTCTGAGCCAGCAGGTCCTGGCCAAGGCCGTTGGTGCCGAACCAGTGGCTGGGACTTGGCGGTTGTTGCAGTGCGAGGAAGTCCAGATCGGTGTAGCTCCAGGGCAGGAACGGCGGGAGCGCGTAACAGCCGACGAGCATCAACGTCAGGACGGCAAGGGCCGCCACGGCGAGGCGGTTGGCGAGGAAGCGGTGCGTCGTCAGCGTGCGTCGGGAGGCGAATGCGCCTGCGTCCATGCCTGATTGCGCAGTCGACGACGCTTCCGTCGTGGCCGGTTCGGTCATTTCAGGCCACCCTCACCCTCGGGTCCAGCGCCGCGTAGATGACGTCGGACAGCAGGCCGGCAAGCAGAATGGTGGCTCCCGTGAAGACCGTGATCGCGGCGACGATGTTGGTGTCCTGAGTGGCGATGCCCTGAACCACCCACTCGCCCATGCCATGCCAGCCGAAGATCTTCTCGACGAACACGGCGCCGGTGACCAATCCGCCGACGCCGTAGGCGAACAGGGTGGCCATCGGGATCAGGGCGGTGCGCAGGCCGTGTTTGAACAGGGCCTGCCGTCGAGTCAGCCCCTTGGCGCGGGCCGTGCGGATGAAGTCCTGGCCCAACACGTCGAGCATGGCGTTGCGTTGATAGCGACTGAAACCGGCGATGGAGAACAGCGCCAGCGTGGCGGTCGGGAGGACGAGGTGCTGGAGGCGGTCGACGAACTGGCCCCAGGCGCCACCGGCCGTCGTGCCGGACGTCTCACCGGTGTACTCGAACAGGTTGAACCCCAGTGCCGTGTTGGCGCGCAACGCCCCGAGGATCAACAGGTTCGCGACGACGAACGTGGGCATGCTGATCAACAGCAGCGACAGCACCGTGATCACGCGGTCGGACACGCGGTATTGCCGAACGGCGCCCCACGCTCCGACCACCACCCCGATCAGGGTGCCGAGCACCGAGCCGAGGAACACCAGCCGCAGGCTGACGCCGATGCGCCGCCACAGCTCGTCGGATACCGGTTGTCCCGCGACGGTGGTGCCGAAGTCGCCGTGCGCCGCGTCGGACACCCAGTGGACGTATCGCAGGGGGATCGGCTTGTCGAGGGAGAGCTCGGCCGCCTTGGCGTCGATGACGGACTGAGGCGGCCTGGGGTTACGGCCTTCGAGGCTGTCGAGCGGTTTGAACGACCACGACGCCAGCGCGAAGGTCAGGAATGACGCCAGGGTCAGGAGCACGACGTAGTTCAGTGCCCGGCGGGCGAGGAAACGCGTCATGACGCGCCCGTCGGAAACTGCATGGCCACAGGGTAGGAGATGAACGCCCGATTGCCGTCCTCCGGCTCACGGAAGTCTTGACTGGGAATGCGCTTCGTGTTTGGTGCGCGTCGGCTTCGGTTACCCAGGGAACAGCGGGGTCAGCGAGACCCCCGACGAACTTCGAACAGCCCAACTGGGAGGGCCAAGATGAGCAACAAGAGTCTGAAGGTAATGGCAGCGAGCATCGGTGCAGGTGCGTTGATTGCCGGCGGCGCGTTGACCGTGGCCACGTCGAGCTCGGCGGAGCCGGCGACCCCGGGCCCCGTGCCCACCGAGGAAGCCACGATCGGCGAAACCACGACGGAGACGGCGGCGCCGACCACGCCGACGACGTCGTCCGCGGTGCCCGAGATCGAAGGACCCGCGGAACTGCCGCCGGAGCAGGACGACGCGCTCTAAGCGCTCAGATACCTGGCGACAGGGGAGGCCCCATGGTGGACACCGTGGCGGTCTCCCCTTTTCGCGTGGCGGTGATGACGACCGGGTCACCGACGGCGAACGGTGGCGCGCTGGCACCCTCGACTTCGTGGATGACGTAGGTCTGACTGAAGCCGTCGGCGCTGCGGGCGGTGACCGACGTCGGTGAAATCGCGGTGATCTTGCCGGTTTGGGTGATCCGGGTTTCGAATGCGCCGTCGTCGGCGACCACGTACTCGCCGTGCAGCGAGAGTGGGTCGGAACTGGTGTGATGGGCCGCGGGCGGTGGGCCCGCCGGTCCGCCGAACCCGCCGAACCCTCCGGAGTTCGGGTGGTATCCGGTCTCGGTGGCGGCGGCGATGGCCGCTCCTCCGACTCCTGCCACGGCGGCCGCCACCGCAACGGCGCCGATCGTCTTGCGCATGCCCCAGGTGTTCACCAGAGCCACTCTGCCGGTTCAAGCTATGCGCCAGCTGTGCGGCCTGTTTCACAGCTCGCGCATAGGGTTGGCACAGGACGTGCCCATCGCACCGGCCGACAATGAGGACGATGACCACCATGAACGGCGCCGACCGCGAACATGCCGATCCCGCGCGGCTAGTCATGCGCAGGTCCGACGGCAAGCCGATCAACGTGCTGGTGGTCGACGACGAGCCGGTGCTCGCCGAACTCGTGTCGATGGCGCTGCGCTATGAGGGCTGGGACATCTCGACGGCAGGCGACGGAGAGACGGCGATCGCGTTGGCTCGAGAGAACCCGCCCGACGTCGTCGTGCTGGACGTGATGCTGCCCGACATGAGCGGGCTCGACGTGTTGCACGAGCTGCGCGCTCAGATTCCCGGGCTCCCGCTGTTGCTGTTGACGGCGAAGGACTCGGTCGAGGACCGCATCGCAGGCCTGACCGCCGGCGGCGACGACTACGTCACCAAACCGTTCAGCCTCGAAGAGGTCGTGCTGCGGCTGCGAGCGCTGCTCAGGCGCACCGGGGTGGCCGACGAGACGGGTGGCGCCCAGATCGTGGTCGGCGACCTGGTGCTCGACGAGGACAGCCACGAGGTCACCCGCGCGGGGGAGCCGATTACGTTGACGGCCACCGAGTTCGAGCTGTTGCGGTTCATGATGCGCAACGCCAAGCGGGTTCTCAGCAAGGCCCAGATCCTCGACAGGGTGTGGAGCTACGACTTCGGCGGCCGCTCCAACATCGTCGAGTTGTACGTGTCGTACCTCCGCAAGAAGATCGACAGCGGCCGTGAGCCGATGATTCACACGTTGCGCGGCGCCGGGTACGTGCTCAAGCCACCGCGATGAGTCGGGACGCTGGCGACTCGGCGTCGCACAGTCGGATCCTGTCGCCGCGCACGTGGTCGCTCCGCATGCGACTGCTGCTCACGCAGGTGGTGTTGCTCGCGGCGGTGTGTGCGAGCATCGGTCTCGCGACCGAGTTTGCGCTGCAACGCTTTCTGGTGCGTCAGCTCGACAATCAAGTGGTCGAGGCGGGGAAGCGGTCGGCGGCCATCTTCGAGCTCCCGCCGCCGATGTTTCGACCGCCCCCCGATTCGGCGGAGGACTCGAGCCGGGAGCGTGACTCCTTTCCGTCCCGCTATCGCTTCTTCGACCCGGAGGCGGGCCCAGGCCCCGGCTTTCTGAACGCGCCAGGGCAGGCCACGCAGACCGTGGGAGCTGTCGTGTCCCCGTCCGGGGCGGTCGACGCCGGCGTCATCACCAGCGACGGAGGCCGGGCGGAGATCAGCGCCGCCGCGGCCGCGGCGCTGGCGAAGGTGCCGCCGACCCGCACTCCGGTCACGATCGAACTCAACGGCCTGGGTCGGTATCGGGTGATTGCGCTGCATGCCCGCCACGGTGACGAAACGATCGTGACGGGATTGCCGACCGCCGTCGTGGACGACACCTTGCTGTGGGTCGTCGGGATGTTCTGCATCCTCGCGGTGATCGCACTGATCGGCGCCGCGACCGCCGGTCTGCTCGTCATCCGGCGGCAGCTGGCGCCGCTGTCGAGGGTCACCTCCGCCGCGCGAGACGTCGCGACCCTCGAGCTCGACAAGGGTGAGGTCAACCTGCCCAGTCGCATCGTCGAGGTCGACCCGAAGGGCGTGAACACCGAGGTGGGTCAGCTCGGGACGGCGCTGAACACGATGCTCGACCGCGTCGCCGGGGCGTTGTCCGCGCGCCATGCCAGCGAGACGCGCGTGCGTCAGTTCGTCGCCGACGCAAGCCACGAGTTGCGCACTCCGCTCGCCGCGATCCGCGGCTATACCGAACTGGCGCAACGAAAGAGCCACGAGCTGCCCGCCGACGTCGCCCATGCGATGAGTCGGGTGGAGTCCGAGACCGGACGCATGACGCACCTCGTCGAGGACTTGCTGCTGCTAGCCCGGCTTGACTCGGGGCGGGCCTTGGTGCGGGAACCGGTCGACGTGACGAGGCTCGTCGTCGACGCGGTGAGCGACGCCCACATTGCGGGTCTCGACCATGACTGGGCGCTCGACCTTCCCGAGGAGCCGGTCGTCGTGGTCGGTGACGAGGCGCGGCTGCAGCAGGTGCTGGTCAACCTTCTGGCCAACGCCAGGATTCACACTCCCGCGGGAACCGTGGTCACCACGTCACTGTCCCAGGAGGGTGGCACGGCGGTGCTGACCGTGGCCGACGACGGCCCAGGAATCGCCGCCGATTTGCTGCCGGAAATCTTCGAGAGGTTCGCGAGGGGCGACTCGTCGCGGTCGCGGCGCACCGGAGCCCCGGCGGCGAGCGGCAGCACCGGTCTCGGCCTTGCCATCGTCGCAGCCGTGGTCAAGGCGCACGACGGGACGATCGAGGTCCGAAGCGAGCCCGGCCGAACGGAATTCGTCGTCCGCCTCCCCGTCCCCACCGACAGTTCACAGCCGACGCACAGGCCGAACCAATCACCCGCATAGCCGCCTCACCGAAGATCGATGGAGTGACTGCCGTTCTCACGCGCCCTGCGCACGCCGACGACGGCGCCACCGAACCCGACGACCTGCGCCGTCAGCGCCTCACGGTCGGTGAGCGGGTGGCTCTCGGAGTCCTGCTGGTGACCACGGCGATGCTGTATCTGTGGAACCTGTCAGTCAACGAGTGGGCCAACGGCTTCTACTCGGCGGCCGTGCAGGCGGGCGCGGAGAACTGGACGGCGATGCTGTTCGGCTCCAGTGACGCGGGAAACGCGATCACCGTCGACAAGACGCCCGCCGCGCTGTGGGTGATGGACGTGTCGGTCCGGCTGTTCGGGCTCAACTCGTGGAGCGTGTTGGTGCCGCAGGCGCTGGAGGGAGTGGCTGCGGTCGCGCTGCTGTACGCCGCGGTCCGCCGGGCGGCCGGTCCGTCGGCCGCGTTGCTCGCCGGTGCGGTGTTCGCGCTGACACCCGTCGCGGCGCTGATGTTCCGGTTCAACAACCCCGATTCCCTTCTGGTGCTCGCGCTGGTGGCCGCCGCGTACTGCGTGCAACGCGCCTGTGAGCGGGATGCCAACCGCTGGTGGATGATTGCCGCCGGGGTGGCGGTCGGCGTCGGATTTCTGGCCAAGATGATGCAGGCCTTCCTGGTGCTGCCGGCCCTCGGCATCGCCTACCTCGTCGCCGCGGCCGTGCCACTGCGCACGCGGTTGATCAGGTCGGCCGCTGCGGTCGCGGCGATGGTGGTCAGCGGCGGCTGGTACCTGCTGCTCGTCGAGCTGTGGCCGGCGTCCTCACGCCCGTACATCGGTGGGTCGCAGGACGACAGCATCGTCGAACTGGCGTTGGGCTACAACGGAATCGGCAGGCTCACCGGCGAGGAGACCGGCGGCCTGGGCAACATGAACTTCGACGTCGGCTGGGGCAGGTTGTTCGGCACCTCGATGGGCACCTACAGCGCCTGGCTGATCCCCGCCGCGGTCATCTGTCTCGCCGCCGGGGTGATCATCACGCGCCGTGCTCCCCGGACCGATCCGGCACGGGCGGGCCTGATCATCTGGGGCGGCTGGTTGGTGGTCACCGCCGTGGTCTTCAGCTACGCCAACGGCATCCTGCACCAGTACTACACGGTCGCCCTCGCGCCCGCGATCGGCGGGAGCATCGGGATCGGTGCAGTGTTGCTGTGGCGCAACAGGTCCGACGTGCGCTCCGCCGTCGCGATGGCTGGCACCGTTCTGGTGACGGCCGTCCTCGCCGCGGTGCTGCTCGCTCGTCGCCACGATTGGCTGCCCTGGCTCGGCACGGCGGTCGCCGTCGCAGGCGTCGCCGCCGCGGTACTGCTTCTGGTCGTGAGCCGGCTCCCGCGTCGTGTCGCCAGCGGCGTGGCCGCGCTTGCCGTCCTGGCCTGCCTTGCCGCACCGACCGCCTATGCGCTTGCCACGGTCGCCACCCCACACTCCGGAGCGATTCCGTCGGTCGGGCCGGCGCGCGCCCACGGTTCGTTCGGCGGTCCCGGGGGTCCCGGCGGTGGCTTCCTCGACATTCCCAAGCCAGGACCGGGGCTGACGGCTCTGCTGTCCGACGGCGCCGACGGTTTTCGGTGGACGGCCGCCGTGGTGGGTTCGAGCAACGCGGCGGGCTACCAGTTGGCCGCCGATGCCCCGGTGATGGCCGTCGGAGGGTTCAACGGCACCGACCCCGCCCCGACGCTCGCCGAGTTCCAACGCGACGTCGCCGACGGTCGAATCCACTACTTCCTTCGCGCGCACTCGATGTTCGGCATGCCGGTGGGACGCGGCACGACTGGCAGTCGCGAAGCCGCGGACATCGGCGAATGGGTCGAGGCGCACTACACGCCGATGACGGTCGACGGCGTCGTCCTCTACGACCTGACCGAGGTGCCCAATCACTCATAGCCGACGCATAGCTCGCGCAAACAGTCACCACGAGCAGCCGAACGACGATGGAGACATGACGGACATTCAGGAAGCCGACCTCACGGAGGTCGCGATGGTTCCCAGGGCCACGGCGTTCGGATCGCGGCCGAATGCCGCGCAGGAGGCCCGCCGGCTCGGCGTTCCGGTGCTCGACGTCGTGATCCCGGTCTACAACGAGCAAGCCGCGCTCGCCGACTCGGTGCGCAGGCTGCACCGCTACCTGAGCGAGAGTTTCCCGTACCAGGTGCGGATCACCATCGCCGACAACGCCAGCGTCGACGACACCCCCCGCATCGCCGCGGAGTTGGCGGAGGAACTCGACGGCGTCCGCGCGGTGCGGTTGGAGGAGAAGGGCCGCGGCCGCGCACTGCACCACGTCTGGTCGCAATCCGACGCCATGGTGCTGGCCTACATGGACGTCGACCTGTCGACGGACCTGGCAGCGGTCAGCCCGCTCGTCGCCCCGCTCATCTCCGGTCACTCGGATCTGTCGATCGGCACGCGGCTCGGTCGCGGGTCACGCGTCGTGCGCGGCCCCAAGCGCGAGTTCATCTCGCGCTGCTACAACCTGATCCTGAGGTCGACGCTGCACGCCCGGTTCTCCGACGCCCAGTGTGGCTTCAAGGCGATCCGCGCCGACGTCGCGCACCGGTTGCTGCCGCACGTGGCCGACACCGGCTGGTTCTTCGACACCGAACTGCTGGTGCTGGCCGAGCGCAGCGGCCTGCGCATCCACGAGGTTCCGGTCGACTGGGTCGACGACCCCGACAGTCGGGTGGACATCATCGCGACGGCCACCGCGGACCTGAAGGGCGTCGGCCGGCTGCTGCGAGGTTTCGCCAGCGGTTCGATCCCCGTGAATGCCATTGCGGCGCAACTGGCTCCGTCGCAGTCGGCGGCTGCCGCGCCCAATTCGCTGTTCCGCCAGGTGGTGCGGTTCGGTGCGGTCGGCGTGCTGTCGACCGTGGCCTACCTGCTGTTGTTCATGGTGCTGCATCCGTTGATCGGGGCCCAGGTCGCCAACTTCGTCGCGCTGTTGGTGACGGCGATCGCCAACACCGCGGCCAACCGCCGCTTCACGTTCGGCGTCGCCGGCGCGACGAAGGCGGCCCGACACCACGTCGAGGGGCTCATCGTCTTCGGCATCGCCCTGGCGATCACCAGCGGCGCGTTGGCAGGCCTGCACGCCTTCGTCGACCAACCCCATCGCATGCTCGAACTCTCCGTGCTGGTGCTGGCCAATCTGTTGGCCACCGCCGTCCGCTTCGTCCTGTTGCGCGGCTGGGTGTTTCACCCCCGCCGGACGCACTGACCCACTGACAACGAGGATTCACCGTGACACTCACTGCCGAAGACGTCCAACCGGACGCCGTCGTCCACGAATCGGCTCCGGCCGATCCGCGCTGGACGCGTCCCGCGTTCTGGGCGCTGCTGGTGGGCACCGGTGTGCTCTACCTGTGGGGCCTCGGCTCGTCGGGCTGGGCCAACAGCTACTACGCCGCCGCCGCCCAAGCTGGCACCCAGGATTGGAAGGCGTGGTTGTTCGGCTCGATGGACGCCGGCAATTCGATCACGGTGGACAAGCCGCCCGCCGCGATGTGGGTTATGGGCTTGTCGGGCAGGCTGTTCGGCTTCAACGAGTTCACGATGCTGCTGCCCGAGGCGTTGATGGGCGTCGGCGCCGTTGCGATGCTGTACCTCACCGTGAAGCGCACCAGCGGGCCGTCCGCGGGCCTGATCGCCGGCCTGGTGTTGGCGCTGACACCGGTGGCGACACTGATGTTCCGCTACAACAACCCGGACGCGCTGCTGGTGCTGTTGCTGATCGTCGCGGCGTACTGCACGGTGCGGGCGGTCGAAGCGGACACCGTACGCCGGATGACGATGTGGATGGCGTGGACGGGGTGTGCGATCGGCTTCGCCTTCCTGACGAAGATGCTGCAGGCCTTCCTCGTCGTGCCAGGCCTCGCGGTGGCCGTGCTGGTCGCGGCGCCGTTCGGGGTGTGGAAGCGGTTGGGCGCGTTGCTCGTCGGCGGCGCGACGATGATCCTGTCGGCCGGCTGGTACATCGCGCTGGTCAGCGTGTGGCCCGCCGATTCCCGGCCCTACATCGCCGGGTCGACCGACAACAGCTTGCTGCAGTTGGCCTTTGGCTACAACGGCATCGAACGCATCGCAGGAAACGAGGGTGGCGGCCCCGGCGGCGGAGGCCCAGGACCGGGCCACGGTCCTGGTGGTGGCGGCATGAACCTGTTCTTCGGCGGCGACCCTGGCATCGGCCGATTGTTCGGCGCGTCGATGGGTGCCGAGGCGTCGTGGCTGCTGCCCGCGGCGCTCATCGGTTTGGTCGCGGGACTCTGGCTTACCCTGCGGGCGCCGCGGACTGACCGGGTCCGGGCCGGCCTGTTGCTCTGGGGCGGTTGGCTTCTGGTGACCGGTGTGGTGTTCAGCTTCATGGCGGGCACCGTGCACCCGTACTACAACGTCGCGCTCGCACCCGCGGTCGCCGCGCTGGTGGGCATCGGCGTCGCGCAGCTCGTCGCGCGGCGCGAATCGTGGCTTCCCCGCGTCGTCCTCGCGGTGATGCTGCTCGCCACCGGGGTGTGGTCCTTCGTGCTGCTGAACCGGACTCCCGAGTGGTGGCCGGCGATCCGATGGGCCGTGCTCGTCGGTTCGGTGGTGCTGGCGCTGCTGCTCGTCGTCCGGGCCCACCGTCTTGGCAAGGCCACCGTGGCCGTCGTCGCGGCGACGGTCGTCGTCGGACTCGGTGGCTCGGCGGCGTTCTCGATCTACAACGCGGCGAGCGCGCACAACGGTCCCGGCACGATGTCGGGCCCGCAGAAGGCGGGTGGCTTCGGCTTCGGCGGCCCCGGCAAGGGTGGTCCCGGCATGCCGGGACGCGCCGACGGCCCACAGTTGGAGGCGCTTCTCAAGAGTGCGGACAATCGTTGGGCCGCAGCGGGTATCGGCTCGATGTCGGTCAGCGATCTGGAGCTCAAGACCGGCACGTCGCTGATGTCCATCGGCGGGTTCGCCGGCGGCGACCCGTCACCGACGCTGGCGCAGTTCCAGCAGTACGTCGCCGACGGACAGGTGCGGTACTTCCTGGCCGACTCGGGCCGCGGTGGACCCTTCGGGCATCGCGCCGGCGCGGCTGGGGACATCACCGCGTGGGTCGAAAAGACGTTCACCAAGACCGAAGTCGACGGTGCGACGGTCTACGACCTGCAATCACCGCGATCCTGAACCTCCACATCCGGGCAGTCGGCAGCTATCGTCATGGCTGCCGTCTGCCCGCATAGGAGGTCCCAGTGTCCGTGACCGACGAGTACCTGAAGAACAACGAGACGTACGCCGCTCAGTTCAGCGGCCCGCTGCCACTGCCGCCCAGCAAGCACGTCGCGGTGGTGGCCTGCATGGACGCCCGCCTCGACGTGTACCGGGTCCTCGGCCTGGCGGAGGGCGAAGCGCACGTCATCCGCAATGCGGGCGGTGTGGTGACCGATGACGAGATCCGCTCGCTGGCGATCAGCCAGCGACTGCTCGGCACGCGCGAGATCATCCTGATCCACCACACCGACTGCGGCATGCTGACGTTCACCGACGACGTGTTCAAGCAGCAGATCCAGGACGAGACGGGCCTCAAGCCGGAGTGGGCGGCCGAGGCATTCGCCGACGTCGACGAGGACGTGCGGCAGTCGTTGCGCCGCATCGAGGCCAGCCCGTTCGTCACCAAGCACGAGTCGTTGCGTGGCTTCGTCTTCGACGTGGCGACGGGCAAGCTGACCGAGGTCACGCTCTAGCGTCCTGCCGTCGACGTGTGCCGAGTCGTCAGGACAGGAAGCGCTCGGCGTACGGCGCGAAGCGCTCG
Organism: Mycolicibacterium hodleri; assembly: GCA_006864685.1. GTDB lineage: Bacteria > Actinomycetota > Actinomycetes > Mycobacteriales > Mycobacteriaceae > Mycobacterium > Mycobacterium hodleri_B. The sequence goes on from VIFX01000016.1 coordinate 61,301, forward strand.
CGGACGTTCGACTCGTCAAGCCCGAACATCTCGCATGACGTCGCCACCCGTCCGAGTCGATTGCGTTGGTGGCCAGCGAGATACTCCGTCATCGCGGCCCGCGCGACGTCGGTTACCGGCTCGCCGGCCAGGGCGTAGATCCGTTCGGTGACGCCGAGTTCGTCGGCCATGAAGTCGTCGAAGCGCACGTCGACCGAGCGGTCGGGTCCGATGGTGTCACGGTCGCGCATGAACACCGACAGCATCGAGTCGAGCCGGTCGACCCACGACGCCGCAATGCGTTCGACGGGCACCCGGCTGCGGTGCATGCGTGCCGAATAGGTCACCATCGCGATCATCGACAGCACCACCGGCAGGGGATCGCGGTGCGTGCACACGACGACGGCGCCAGGGAACACCTTGTCCAACACGGTCAACTGCTCGAGGTGCTGCGGCGACTTCAGCAGCCACCGCCGCCCGCCGCGCAGGAACTGCAGCGCCTTGAGTTGGGTGGCCAGGTATTCGTAGTGCGGTGTCTGGTCGTGCGACAGGTAGTGGTCGCGCCAGCGCGGCGCGTCGCACAGGGTCTCCATCAGCATGGTGGAGACGTCGTTGGCGAGCAGCTGAATCTCTTCGTGCACGTGGTCCGTGGTCATCTCGTGCATGAGGGGGAAGTGCGGCATGACGAGGTTCATCACCTCGACGGCCATGTCCATCCGGCTGCGCCGCGGGTCCGGCTCGATGCCGGCCTCCGACGCCAACGGAAAGGGTTCGACGCCTTCCCAATACGGCAACGTCCGGAAGGTCGGGCCGGCTCCCAGCAGGTTGTGCAGATGTGTCGTCCCCGTGCGGGGGAGGCCCACGATGACGACGGGTGGTTCCAACTCGACGTCGTGGATCTCGGGGTGCCGCGACAGTAGATCGGTCAGCAGCAGCCGGTTCTTCAGCACCTGCAGCAACTGGCCGTAGAAGTTGACGACGCCCACTCCGGTGAGGCCGTCGACGTCGCGGACGTCGGCCAGGTAGACCTCGAGCCGCTCCCGGTAGTCGTCGGCGCCGAAGTCGTCGAGTCCGGTGTCGGCGATCGCCTTGGCGTGCAGGGCATCCGAGTCGAGGGGGCAGTCGGGCGCCAGGGACGCGATCATGTCGCGCAGCTGATCGGCGTCGGCGGTGAATCGCGGCTCCGCGAGGTCGTCGAGATGGACTGTGGTGTCGGTCACAGCGACTTATGTTACTGTCAGTTCCGTAATGACGACGGAATTTGGCCGCCCTCGCGACCCACGCATCGTCGGGGCCGTGCTCGAGGCCACGGTGGCGCTCCTCGGGGAGACGGGCTACGCCGAGCTGTCGGTCGACGCGATCGCACGGCGGGCGGGCACCAGCAAGCCGGCCATCTACCGACGCTGGCCCAGCAAGGCGCACCTGGTCCACGAGGCGGTCTTCCCGCTCGGCGAGGCCACCGAACTGCCCGACACCGGGTCCCTGGCGGGCGACGTCCGCGCCATGGTCCGACGCAGCGCCGACCTGCTGACCACCCCCGCGGCCGGGGCTGCACTCACCGGACTGGTCGGCGAGCTTGCCGCCGATCCCACCCTGCATACCGCTCTGCTGCAACGCTTCTCGGGAATCCTGTCCCAGGGTTTGGCGGACCGGCTCGCGGACGCCGTCGCGCGCGGTGAAGTCCGGCCGGACGCCTCGGCGGACGAGCTCGTCGAAGCCGTCGCCGGCATCACCTTCTTCGCGCTGCTCACCCATGGGCCTGCGCTCGACGACGCATGGGTGGACCGAACCGCCACCCTCATCACGAGAGGCATCAGCACATGACCACACACGAGTCGACCACCGCCTGGCGCGAGCTCTTGGAGACGCTGGGTGGTCTCGACGCCTCGTTCCTCGTCGGCGATCGCGCCGTCACCGACGACCGGCACGTCGCCGACGGGTACCGCATGTTGGCGACGACGCTCGGCGTCGCGTTCGACACCTATCTGTTTGCCGACCCCAGCCGACCCACCTGGGTGGAGATCAACACGCCTGTTCGGCCCGACCGTCGATGGGGCGGCGACAACACCGACGCCTACTACCTCATGTGCCCGGTCGACCCGACCCGGCGCTACCGAATCAGCGGCAATCGTGGTGACAGCGTGTACTTCTCGGTGACCGCCTACAACGAGCCGTCGCCGGGCGCCTGGTCGGACAAGATCGTCGCACTGGTCCGCGACGACGAGCTCGAATTGGACGCCGACGGAAACTTCTCCTTCGAGATCGGGCCGACGCCGGACGCGGCGGTGTTGATGACGCGTGACTATCAGGCCGACCCGCGGACCGGCCGACCGGTCGAGTGGCGCATCGAGGCACTCGACGAGCCCGACAGCTTCCGGCACGGCGATGCCGAAACCGCGGCGGCGCTGCGGGCCAGTGCCGCCTGGATGCGGACGATGTTCGCGATCGTGCCGCTGGCCGTTGGCATGCGAAACGACGACGCCCGCAGCCTCGGACACGAAACGGCGCATGCGGCAAACGAATTCGCTGAGCCCTATCAGGTGTTCGACGCAAACTTCGGGTGGTCTGCCCGCGACTCCTGCTACTCGTATGGCAGCTTCGTGCTCGCCGACGACGAGGCGCTGGTGATCACTCATCGGCCACCCGCCTGCCGGTTCTGGAATCTGGTGGTGTGGAACCGGTTCATGGCCACCCCCGGCGTGGCCGACGCGCGCAGTTCGATCAACGGCCACACCGCGGTGCCTAACGCGGACGGTTCGGTCACGATAGTGCTGTCCAAGGGTGTGACGGCCCATCCGAACTCGCTGACCACCCTGGACTACCCGCTCGGCAACCTGGCGTTCCGGTGGTTCCTGGTGGACGGGGTGCCGGTGCGGCCGGAGGCGCGCTTGGTCAAGGCATCGGACGCGCCGACGACGGTGGGCTGACCGGCGGAATCGTTGACATGCCGCGCCGCCGCCGGTTACATTCCTGGGCATGATTGTAATTCTGGTTAACTTCACCAACTTAATGGTGAAGGAGTGACCGCGGCGCAGGAGCTCGACCGGACGGCGGGCAAGTACGAGCTCAGCCATTTGCGGTCGCTGGAGGCCGAGGCGATTCACATCATTCGTGAGGTCGCCGCCGAGCTCGAGAAGCCGGTCCTGCTGTTCTCTGGCGGCAAGGACTCGATCGTCATGCTTCACCTGGCGCTCAAGGCTTTCCGGCCCGGCCGGTTGCCGTTTCCCGTGATGCACGTCGACACCGGCCACAACTTCGACGAAGTGCTGGCCGTTCGGGACGAACTGGTCGAGAAGTCCGGCGTCCGCCTGGTCGTCGCCAAGGTGCAGGACGACATCGACGCCGGACGGGTCGTCGAGACCATCCCGTCGCGCAACCCGATGCAGACCTTCACGCTGCTGAGGGCCATCCGGGAGAACAAGTTCGACGCCGCCTTCGGTGGCGCTCGTCGCGACGAGGAGAAGGCCCGGGCCAAGGAACGGGTGTTCAGCTTCCGCGACGAGTTCGGCCAGTGGGACCCCAAGGCGCAGCGCCCTGAGCTCTGGAATCTGTACAACGGGCGCCACCACAAGGGTGAGCACATTCGTGCCTTCCCGATCTCCAACTGGACCGAGTTCGACATCTGGTCCTACATCGGGGCCGAGAAGATCACGCTGCCGTCGATCTACTACGCGCACGAACGTGAAGTCTTCGAACGCGACGGAATGCTGTTGGCGGTGCACAAGTACCTGCAGCCCCGCAAGGACGAAAAGGTGATCGAGAAGGTCGTGCGCTTCCGCACGGTCGGCGACGTCACGTGCACCGGTTGCGTGGAGTCCACCGCGCGCACGGTCTCCGAGGTGATCGCCGAGACCGCCGTCTCGCGGCTGACCGAACGCGGCGCGACGCGCGCCGACGACCGCATCTCCGAGGCGGGGATGGAAGACCGTAAGCGCGAGGGGTATTTCTGATGGCAACGTTGCTAAGGCTTGCCACGGCTGGTTCGGTCGACGACGGAAAGTCCACCCTCATCGGCAGGCTGCTGTTCGACAGCAAGGCCGTCATGGAGGACCAGTTGGCCTCTGTGGAGCGCACCTCGAAGGAGCGCGGTCACGACTACACCGACCTCGCCCTGGTGACCGACGGCCTGCGCGCCGAGCGGGAACAGGGCATCACCATCGACGTCGCGTACCGCTACTTCGCCACGGCCAAGCGGAAATTCATCATCGCCGACACCCCGGGCCACGTGCAGTACACCCGCAACATGGTCACGGGTGCCTCGACCGCGCAGCTGGTCATCGTGTTGGTCGACGCGCGGCACGGGCTGCTCGAGCAGTCGCGGCGGCACGCATTCCTGGCGTCCTTGCTCGGCATTCAGCACATCGTGTTGGCGGTCAACAAGATGGACCTGGTCGACTGGAGCCAGGAGCGGTTCGAAAAGATCCGCGACGACTTCCACGAGTTCGCCGCACGCCTCGACGTGCAGGACGTCACGACCATTCCGCTGTCGGCACTCAACGGCGACAACGTGGTCACCAAGTCCGACGCGTCGCCCTGGTACGAGGGTCCGGCCCTGCTGTCGCACCTCGAAGAGGTGTACATCGCCGGTGACCGCAACCTGGTCGACGTCCGGTTCCCCGTGCAGTACGTGATCCGGCCGCAGACCCGCGAGCACGCCGACCACCGCAGCTACGCGGGCACCATCGCCAGCGGCGTGATGCGCACGGGCGACGAGGTCGTGGTGCTCCCGGCTGGGAAGACCAGTCGCATCACCGAAATCGAGGGTCCCGCAGGGCCTCTCGACGAGGCGTTCGCCTCGATGGCGGTGTCGATCAGCCTGGCCGACGACATCGACATCTCGCGCGGCGACATGATCGCCCGGCCCAACAACCAGCCGCACGTCACGCAGGACTTCGACGCGACGGTGTGTTGGATGTCCGACGACGCGGCGCTCGAACCCGGCCGTGACTACGTCATCAAGCACACGACCCGGACGACGCGCGCCAGGGTGACGGCGCTGGACTACCGGCTCGACGTCAACACGCTGCACCGCGACAAGAGCGCAACGGCGTTGAAGATCAACGAACTCGGCCGCGTGACCCTGCGGACGCAGGTACCGCTGCTGCTCGACGAGTACGCCCGCAACGCCGCCATCGGGTCGTTCATCCTGATCGACCCCGACACCAACGGCACGGTGGCCGCGGGCATGGTCCGCGACACCACCCCAGCGGCGACCCGCACGGCCACCCCGAATGCGGTCCGCCATCAGAATCTCGTCACCGCGGACGACCGGTTGTCGAGGGGGAGCACGGTGTGGTTCACGGGGCTCTCCGGTTCCGGAAAGTCGTCGGTCGCCATGCTGGTCGAACAGAAGCTGCTCGAAAGTGGGCGTCCCGCCTACGTTCTCGACGGTGACAACCTGCGCCACGGGCTCAACGCCGACCTCGGCTTCACGATGGCCGACCGTGCCGAGAACCTGCGACGGCTGGCACACATCGCCACGCTGCTGGCCGACTCCGGACAGATCGTGCTGGTGCCTGCGATCAGCCCGCTCGAGGAACACCGAGCGCTCGCCCGCAAGGTTCACGAAGATCAGGGTTACGACTTCTTCGAGGTCTTCTGCGACACCCCGCTGCAGGATTGCGAACGTCGAGACCCCAAGGGCCTCTACGCCAAGGCCCGACGCGGCGAGATCACGCACTTCACCGGAATCGACAGCCCGTATCAGCGGCCCAAGAACCCGGATCTGCGCCTCACGCCGGACTGCGAAGTCACGGAACTGGCGCAGTACGTCATCGACATGATCGACGCGAAGAAGTGAGCCCCACCGGCGGGCAGGAGCGGAGCGACCGGGGGATTGACGCCGATCACGAGGTGGCGGCGCGCCTGGCGACCGAGGCGGGTGAGCTGCTCCTCGGTGTGCGAGCAGAGCTGGCCGACGCCACCGCCGCCGAACGGAAGGACGCCGGGGACAAGCGTGCCCATGCCTTTCTGATGACGGCGCTGGCGGCCGAGCGACCCGACGACGCTGTGCTGTCCGAGGAGGCGACCGCCGAGGAGCGCGCCAACTCCACGCGCCTCACTGCCGATCGGGTCTGGATCGTCGACCCCCTCGACGGAACCCGGGAATTCGGCGAGCTCGGTCGTGAGGACTGGGCGGTGCACGTGGCGCTGTGGCAGTCCGGCGAACTGGTCGCCGGCGCGGTCGCCTTGCCCGCGCAAGGTGTCACCTTGGCGACGCCGAACGTTCCGTCACCCGCTGCCTCGCCCGGTCCGCCGCGGGTGATCGTGTCCAGGACTCGCCCGCCGGCGATCGCGCTCGCGGTGCGGGAAGCGTTGAACGGCACGTTGGTCGAAATGGGCTCGGCGGGAGCCAAAGTGGCGGCGGTCGTACAGGGTGTGGCGGACGCCTACGTGCACGCCGGCGGTCAGTATGAGTGGGATTCGGCCGCACCGGTCGCGGTGGCCCGAGCGGCCGGCCTGTTCACGTCGCGTCTGGACGGATCACCGCTGCAGTACAACCAGGCCGACGTGCTGCTGCCCGACTTGATCGTCTGCCGTCCGGAGTTGGCCGACGCGGTATTGGCGGTAACCACCGCCTGACCGCCGAGCGTGGGCCTTACGTACGAAATATCGACGATCGGCGTACATAACCCCCACGGTCGGTAGGTTGATGCGATGAGCAATCCCACCCTGCGCACGCTGTCCGAACTCCCATCGACGCCGGCACCCCTTGCCGAGTCGACCCTGGTGCTGATCGACTGCCAGAACACCTACACCCAGGGCGTCATGGAGCTCGAGGGCGTGCAGGCGGCGCTGGACGAAGCAGCGGCCCTGCTCGATCGCGCGCGGTCGGCCGGCATCCCGATCATCCACGTCCAGCACTCCGACGGCCCCGGGTCGCTCTACGACATCGAGGGGGAGAGCGGCGCCATCGTCACGCGCGTCGCCCCACGTGACGGTGAAGCCGTCGTGACGAAGCAGTATCCAAACTCGTTCGTGGAGACCGACTTCGACGACAAGTTGAAGGCCGTCGGCGCCAGCAATCTGGTGATCGCCGGCTTCATGACGCACATGTGCGTGAACTCGACCGCCCGCGGCGCATTCAACGCCGGCTACGCGCCGACGGTGGTGGCCGCCGCGACCGCCACGCGATCGCTGCCCGGAGTCGGCGGCGAACCGGTGACGGCGTCCACCCTCCAGTCGGCAAGCCTGGCCGCGCTCTCAGACCTGTTCGCCGTGGTGGTCCGCGACGGTTCGGGCATTCCCGACTGACATTGCACGTCGAGGTCCCACCCTTCGCTGAACGAATGCCGTCAGGCGCAGCAAATCTTCTGGTACCTTGCGAGCTGTCGTAAATGACGGTCGCGATATTTGCTGAAACTGGCCCGCGCGGCGTCGCACCGCAACAGTGGGGGGTCCAATGAGCAATCGCCACAGCACCGTACTTCGAACGATGGCAACGAAGACCGTCGTCGCCGTTCTTCCGGTTGCGCTGACGTGCGCTTACGTCAGCAATCTGTTCGTGCCCCAGCCGCCGCGCCTGGCCGCCTACGACTACCAGCCCGGCGCCGAGATCACCGTGTCCGGTTCGACTGTCGGCCTTGCAGATTCGAACCTCTACTTTCTGAGGGACCCGACCGACACGATCGACCCCGTTCGAGTTGCCCAGCATCTGGACCAAATGCAGGCACTCGGCGTCGACAACATCCGGGTGTACGTGCCGTGGAAGTACGTGGAAACGACCAAGGGCGAATACGACTGGAGAGCGATGGACGTCATCATGTCCCTCGCCGCGGAGCGGGACATGGGCGTCTTGGCCGAGATGAACACCACCCCCGCCTGGGTGGACCCCGACGACCAATACAAGCCCGGGGCGGCTCATCCCGATCCCGAGGACTTCACGGCCTTCGCGTCTGCCGTCGCCACCAGATACGGCTCCACGGTGTCGGCCTATGAAATCTGGAACGAGCCCAACTACGTCGGCTTCTACGATCCGATTGATCCGGCCGCATACGCCGAGCTGCTCAAGGCGGTCTATCCCGCTCTGAAGGACATCGACCCCACGGCAACGGTCGTCGCAGCGGGACTCGGCCACACGCCGACGTACGACGATGGCAGTGCGCTGAGTCCGGTCGAGTTCCTCGACGGCATGTACGCCGCAGGCGCGAAGGGCTACTTCGACGCGCTGGCCTACCACCCGTACCAGGAGACCACTCCCTTTTCCGAGGGAACCCCCGACGGTTATGCGCTCGATCAAGCGCTGGCGATGGTTGCGCTGATGGCCAGCAACGGTGACTACGTCACCGGACCTGGCGGGCAGCCACTGTTGGACGCCAACGGAGATCCCATCACCAAGAGGATCTGGGCCACCGAATACGGCCTGGCGACGTCGAGAGTCTCCTACGAGCACCAAGCGGCTTACATCCAGGACTTCCTCGCGACGTGGAGCATGCAGTCGTGGGCGGGGCCGGCCTACGTCTACACGACAGTCGACTCCAATCCAGGCAGTGACGATCCGGAGGAGAACTACGGCGTCTACACGCTCGACGCCGACGGCAACTGGGTGCGAAAGCCGGCGGCCGAAGTGCTGGCCGAGTGGATTCTGGCCCACCCGAATCAAACGTTCGACCCGGTGGGTCCGACGAAACCCGCCAACCCGCTGACGGCCTTCGTGGCGTTCGTGCAGCAGTTGGTCAAGCAGTTCAACCAGTCCACGCGCTTGTTCGTCAACGCCGTCGTCACGGCCATCACGAACTTCCTCGGGTCGTTCACCCGACCGGCAGTCGCCAAGGCGGCGCCGTTGTCGCAGCGGGTGGCGCTCAGTACGGGTCTCGACGATGAGTCGCCGGCTCAGGTCGGTGTGACCGCGAAGGGCGGCGCGAAGATTCAGCTCGACGCGACGGATGTGGCAGGGGCCGATGCGGCGGTTCACCCCACCGCGATCACGGAATCGGCGGGGCCGAAGCCGACCGCCGACGCGAAGCCCAGTGCCGTCGAGCCGTCGTTGGTCGCCGAGCCGTTGGTGACGGAACCGACCGTCTCAGAACCCATTTCGACCACCCCCGAGGTCGAGGTGCCGGCGGCAGGTGACCTCAGCGTTCCCGAATCAACCCCGGAAACCACGGCAACGGAGAGCACCAAGGATTCGACGACGTCGAGCGCCTCGACCGACGACGCGCCGGGAAGCCACGAGCGTCCAGAACGAGCCGCTCGCGACAAGGCGCCGTCTGCCGCCGCGCCTCCGGCCGCTCCGTCCCGGTCAACCACGGTCCAGTCCAACGCACGCGAAGACCAGAGCGCCAAGCAGGACAGCGCAGCGTCGGCAAGCCCCGCGAGCAGCGGTCCGGAGGACTAGCTGGCGTTCGTCGCAAGTGGCCTTGCGCCCCGGCGATGGAGCGCCCAGCCGCCCGCGGTCAGCAACGCCCCGAACACCAGGAATCCGATGTCCCAGGACACCGGGCCGCCTAGGTCGTCGCGCACGTGGTGCACCTCCAACAGCATGTGGTCGACGACGCCCTCCACCACGTTGAACACGCCCCAGCCGGTCAACAGCAGTCCGGTGTGGAAGGGCCAGTTCGGCGCCAAACGGCCCTGTCGCCAAGCAATTACCGTCATCACGGATCCGCCCGTCACCAAGAGCCATGTGCCGACGTGGAAGAACCCGTCGGCGACCACGTTGGCCTCCAGTCCGGCGAGCGTCGTCGTCGGACTCCCGGGGACACTGCTGATCATGTGATGCCACTGCAGGATTTCGTGCAGGACGATGCCGTCGACGAAGCCGCCTAGGCCGAGGCCCAGCAACAGAAACGGTGCCTTGCTGGGAAGTGCTGCGCCAGTGCTTCGGTCGACGGTCATGAAGGCGATGTGCCCACTGGGCGACGGTTCATGCGTCATTTGGGGCAGTCGCAGTCGATGATGATCAAATGACCCAGCCCTCGACCCGAGTCACTCGGCTCAACGAATATCAGGACGAGTCGCGCAGCGCGCTCGAAGCCCTCCTGGACAGCACGCCGCTGGCCACCGTCGCCTTGGTGCGCGACGGCCACCCGGTGATCTTTCCGATCGGATACGCCCGGGTCGGCACCGATCTGGTGATCCACGGTTCGACGGGGTCGCCGTGGCTCAGGGCGTTGTCGACGGGAGTGCCCGCGGCGGTGTCGGTCACCATGTTGGACGGCGTCGTCGTGGCGCGCAGCGCATTCGAGTCGTCGTTCCGGTATCGCAGCGCCGCGCTGTTCGGCGTCTTCGAGCAGGTCTCCGGCGACGACAAGGCAAGCCTTCTTGAAGTTCTCACCGACGGCTTCATTCCCGGTCGGGTCGCCGAGTTGCGGCCAAGCACCCGCAAGGAGATCGCCGCAACGCTGGTATTGAAAATGCCTATCGGCGAGGACAATTGGTCGTTGAAGGTCAGCGCCGGCTGGCCAGAGGACCCCGACGAGGACGTCGCGGGGGACGCCTGGGCCGGCGTCGTGCCGATGTCCGTGACCTACGGGGAACCGTTGTCCGCTCCCGACCTCACCGAGGGCATCCCGGTGCCGGCGTCGGTCCTGGCGTTGGCCCAGCGCTCAGTCCAGTAGCCCCACGCGGCGGTAGAGGTCGGTCCGCCGGTCGCCGTGGACGTCGTTGTTGTCGTTGAATTGCTTGATCCGCGATTCGGCGAGGTCGACGTCGGCGGTGATCCGGCCGGGTGTGCCGTAGTCGGCGATCGCCAGCGGGTAGCCGTCCGCGTCGACGATCACGCTGCCGCCGATCCAGTCCTGGCCGCGTTCGGTACCCGCGCGGTCGCACACGGCGGTCGCCATCCGGTTCATGCCCGCGCCCGCGAGTGCGCGCACCTGCTCGGTGGGCCGCTCGCCGACGGGGCGGGGGAGCAGCGGCCAGTTCACCGGCGCGCACAGCAGATCCGCGCCCTGCAGGGCCACCGCGCGCACCCACTCGGGGAACTCGACGTCGTAGCACACCATCACGCCGAGGCGGCCGTGGTCGGTGTCCAGCACCAGCGGCAGGTCGTCGGCGCGGTCGAACACCCGGTTTTCGGTGTCCCACAGGTGTGCCTTGCGGTAGACGCCGCGCAACCCGCTCGGGTCGACGACGGCAGCGCTGTTGTAGACCTTGTCGCCCGCGGCCTCCGGAAAGCCGGCGACGATGGTCAGATTGAACGCCTCGGCGAGATTGGCCCACGCGGTGATCGCCGGCCCGTCGCGGGTCTCGGCGAGTGACTCGAGCTCGGCCCGGTCGGCGAACACGTACCCCGACGAGGCGAGTTCCGGCAGCACCACGATCTGCGCACCGTCGCGGGCCGCCTCCTCGATCGCGGCCGTCGCGGTGGTCAGGTTGCCGGTGGTGTCGCCGACGTGCAACGGGATCTGGCAGCAGGCGACGCGGGTAGTCATGTGTCGATGGTGGACCATTCGGAGGGCAGGAGCGAAGCGACCCGGGAAATTGCCCAGCTCGGGATTCGCAGCCAGGTCGATGGCATGATTCGCTGCATGCGGATGTCGGCCAAGGCGGAATACGCCGTCCGGGCGATGGTGCAGCTGGCCACGGTCGCCGACGGCGTCCTGGTCAAGACCGACGATCTGGCCAAGGCCCAGGGCATCCCGCCGCAGTTCCTCGTCGACATCCTGTCCGATCTGCGCACCGACCGATTGGTCCGCAGCCACCGCGGCCGCGACGGTGGCTACGCGCTGGCCAAGCCGGCGGCCGAGATCAGCATCGCCGATGTGCTCCGCTGCATCGACGGCCCCTTGGCCAGCGTCCGCGACATCGGTCTTGGCGATCTGCCGTATTCGGGGCCGACCGTGGCGCTGACCGACGTCTGGCGTGCGCTACGCGCCAGCATGCGGTCGGTGTTGGAGGAGACCAGCCTCGCCGACGTCGCGACGGGTGATCTGCCCGGGCACGTCGCGGCCCTCGCCGGCGAGTACGTGGGCCAGGAAGAAGAACGCGGTCACGGCTGAGGGGCGTCAGCCACCGGAGCCGTACGGCCGGGTGATGATCTCGAGGTAGTGCCCCGCCGGATCCTGGAAGTACACGCCCCGGCCGCCGTCGTGGTGGTTGATCTCGCCCGGTTTGGTGCCGCGCGGGTCGGCCCAATGCTGTTGTCCGCGCTGCAGAATGCGGTCGTAGATGGCGTCGAAGTCGGCGTCGTCGACCAGGAACGCGTAGTGCTGCGGGTGGATCTCCTGGTCGTCGGGCACCTTGGCGAAGTCGAGGCTGACGCCGTGCTCGACCGTGACGACGAGGAAGGGCCCGAATTCCTTGGCGGGCGCCAACCCGAAGACGTCGGTGAAGTAGGTCGCCGACTCTTCGCGGTTCCTGGCGGCCACGACGGTGTGGTTGAAACTGATGGACATGTCAATCCAGTGAACCACCTTGGGTGCGCCGGGGCGACGTTGCAGGATGTAGCCATGAGTTTCGACGTCCGTTCCCTCGACAAGCCGGTCATCGTCGCTCCCATGGCGGGCGGGCCAACGACACCCGAGCTCGCCGCGGCGGGATCCAACGCCGGTGGGCTCGGCTTCCTGGCCGCCGGTTACCTCAACGCCGAGGTGCTGGCCGAGCGCATCGCCGCGGCGCGCCAGCTGACGACGGGGCCGCTGGGGGTGAACCTGTTCGTCGTGCAGTCGAGCGCGGCCCGACCCACGGCGATTCAGGAGTACGCCAAGGCGTTGGGCGGCGAGTCGAAGCGGTACGGCGCCCGTCTCGGGGAGGCGCGATTCGACGACGACCACTGGTCGGCGAAGCTCGACGTCGTGACGGACCTCAAACCGGAGGTGGTGTCCTTCACCTTCGGGCTGCCGTCGCCGCAGGAGTGTGCCCGCCTGCGCGACGCGGGCATCACCACCGTCGCCACTGTCACCACGCTCGCGGAGGCCGAGCGTGCCGTCGCCTGCGGCGTCGACGCCGTGGCGGCTCAGGGTCCCGCGGCGGGCGGGCACCGCGGCACGCTCGATCCCGCGGCGTCCCCGGCGACCCAGCCGCTCGACCAGTTGGTGCGTTCGACGACCATCGCGCTCGACGTTCCCGTGATCGCGGCGGGAGGTCTGATGACGGCGGTCGACCTCGCCGACGTCTTCGTGTCGGGAGCGGTCGCGGCGCAACTGGGCACGGCGTTCCTGCTGGCCGACGAATCGGGAAGCAGCCCGGTGCACCGCGCGGCTCTGCGTGACCCTCAGTTCACCGAAACGGTTGTCACGAGGTGCTTCTCGGGGCGGTACGCGCGTGGGCTTCGCAATCGGTTCGTCGACGAACACGACGCGCAGGCACCGCTTGGCTACCCCGAGATTCATCACTTGACCAGCCCGGTACGGGCGGCGTCGGTTCGCGCCGGTGATCCCCACGGCGCAAACATCTGGGCGGGCACCGGTTTTCAGAAGGCTGCCACCGGGTCGGTCGCCGACATCATGGCATCGCTGGTGTGACGACCCCGGGGGGTTAACCCCCGTCCAGGTCTCCGGAAAACGCCATGGGCCCGACGTCGTCGAGCTCATAGCGTTATGGCATCAGGGAGCGTCGGGCTCCCGGCCAATGAGGGAGACATACCGTGAACACCCATCGCGCAACGATTTTCACAGCCACCGTCCTCGCCGCAGCGGCGCTCGCCTCCGCCGGAGTTGCCAGCGCCGCGCCCAGTGGGCCGTCACGGGTCGAGGACACGGTACGGACACTGGAGGCTGGCGGATACCACGTCATCGTGAATCGCGTTGGCACCGGCCAGCTCTCGTCGTGCACCGTCGAATCCGTTCATCCGGGGCAGACGTACTCGACGATGGATTCGCGGGGTGGCTCGTCGCCCGCGGTCACCGTCATCTCCAAGACGATGCACGTAGACCTGGTGTGTTGAGCGCGGTCAGCTGCTCAGCGCAAGCACGTCTGCGCTCACCGGCAGCAGCATCGTGAACGCTGTCCGACCGTCGGAGGACTCGGCGACGATCGACCCCAGATGCGCCTCGACGATCGCCGACGTGATCGCGAGCCCGAGCCCGAACGAGTTGCCCGCCTGTCGCGATCGCGACTTGTCGGCGCGCACGAACCGCTCGAAGAGATGTGGCAGCATCGCTGCGTCGATTCCGGGTCCGTCGTCGGTGACGGTCAGTGTTGCCTGCGCAGAAGCGTCGACGGTTGCGAGCGTCGCGGTGACCATGGTTCCGCCCGGCGTGTGGATTCGAGCGTTCGACAAGATGTTCGCCACGGCCTGATGTAATTTGGCGCGGTCGCCACGCACCCAGACCGGATGATCGGGGACGTCTACCACCCACTCGTGTGAGGGAGCGGAGACGGCTGCGTCGTTGACGGCGTTGACCAAGATGTCAGCCAGGTCCACGTCAGTGGACTCCAAGTCCTGCCCCTCGTCGAGGCGTGCGAGCAGCAGCAGGTCCGAGACCAACGAATTCATCCGTGCCGACTCCGACTCGATCCGCGCGAGCGAGTACTCCGTGGTCTCCGGGAGTACGGCACTGTCCTGACGGGTCAGTTCCGCGTACCCCTGGATCGCGGCCAACGGCGTCCGCAGTTCATGGCTGGCGTCTGTGATGAACTGCCGCATTCGGCGATCGGAGGCCGCGACTTCCGTCAACGCCCGCTCGACGTGGTCGAGCAGCCGGTTGAGCGTGTCGCCGACCAGTCCCACCTCCGTCCTGGAATCCGTGTCGGACAGGGGAACTCGCGGAGAGATCGCGTACTGGTCGCGATTCAGTGGCAACGCGGCCACCTCGGCGGCGGTGTTCGCGACCCGTCCCAGCGGGCGCAGGGCACCCCGGACGACCACGAGCGTGCTGAGCGCGGTGACCAGTAGCGCCAGCGCCGTCAGGGCACCCACGATGACGGTCTCCCGACTCGTCGCCTCGCTCGCCGGTCGCAGCGAAGCGCCGGTGACCAGAAGCTCACCCTCGCCGCCGGGGCGGCCCACCATCCGGTAGAGGCCAAGCCCGGGTAGCCAAGTCGTCTCCGACTTCTCGCCGGCCCAGGATTCGCGTGCGAGTTCGGCGATGGCGTCGGCGGGGACGGGTCCCGCGTCACCGTCGCCGAACAATGCCGAATCGACGACCTGGCCGTCGCGCACGAGTAGTACCACGTTGCCTGGCGCCTGTCCGACCACCTGACTCAGGGGTTTCATCGAACGCGGCGCCGGCAGTTCGCCGGTTGGCAGCGCGCTGGATCGATACTTGGTCACCGAATAGGTGAAACCGTCAGCGGCAGAGGCCAATTGCGAGTCGATGATGCCCGTCACCGATGCTCGCAACGTCAGGACCGACATCGTCCCCACGGCGATCAGCACGGTTGTCACCACCGCAGAGACACCGACCACGAGCTGCTTGCGCAACGACCACGTGCGCCACCTCAACGCCCGTGGTGCGCTCACCCGTCGGCCCGCAGAACGTAGCCGACGCCACGGACGGTGTGGATCAACGGCGGGTGCCCGGCGTCGACCTTCTTCCTCAGGTACGAGACGTAGAGGTCGACGATGCTCGACTTGCCGCCAAAGTCGTAGTTCCACACCCGATCGAGGATCTCCTGCCTGCCGACTGCCCGGCGGGCATGCCGCATGAGGTAGCGCAGCAGCTCGAACTCCGTGGAGGACAACGAAATCGATTGTCCAGCCCGCGTCACGCAGTGGCCAGCGCTGTCGAGGAACAGGTCGCCCACCTGGAGCGTTTCCTCGGCAGCGGGGGCCATTTGCGCCGACCTGCGAATGAGACCCCTCAGCCGTGCGACGAGTTCTTCGAGGTTGAACGGCTTCGTCATGTAGTCGTCGCCACCCGCCGTCAGCCCCGTCACCCGGTCGTGCACCGAGTCGCGCGCCGTGAGGAACAGGATGGGGGTGTAGCCCGGGTTACCGCGGATCTCCTCGAGGACGGCGAAGCCGTCTCGGTCCGGCAGCATGATGTCGAGTACCACCACGTCGGGTGGGTCCGTGCGAAATTTCTCCATCGCCTCCGCGGCGTCGTGCGCGACGTCGACGTCCCAGCCCTCGTACCGCAGGGCCATCCGGATGAGGTTCGTCAGTGCGCGTTCGTCGTCGACCAGGAGGGTCCGGAGGTTCGAACCGTCGGCGCGGTGCATCCGTGGGAGTTTCCCGAGGATGGCGCGACGCGGCCCTGCGTGGTCTACCTCCGCTGACGTCATGAGGTCATTGTGCCCAGCCGTCCACCAACCTTCAGCGGATTCATAGCCGGTTCACATGAAGCCGGGCCTCACCCGCGTCGGCGGGTGTCGATCGCGATGCTGCCGTTGTCGGACCGCACCGTCACCTCCGAGACGGCCCGCGCGGGATCCGTCGTCTCCGGGACCTCGACCGAGGTGGCGTATTCGGAGCGGGTCTCGACAAGGTAGGGCCCCGTCGCGGGCAGCGTGAGCGCGACGTCACCGTCGCGTGTGGTGGCGGTGATCTTGCGTGGGGCGGGTTCGGCGAAAGTCACGGCGACGTCACCGTCTGCGGCGTCGACGACGAAGGACTCGCTTACGGAAAGTGGCTTCCTGGAGGCGATGTCACCGTCGCGTGCCGAGACGTCGACGACGTGCACCGCCCCGTTGAGCAAGACGTCGCCGTCGGAGCTGCGGGCGACCAACCTGTTCAGGTCGGCGTCGACGGTCAGCGTGCCGTCGTTCTGCTGGGTGGTGACGAACAGGCCGGCCGCCAGCGACGGCGGCAGGGTCACCGTCAGATCACTCGACCCGAAGCCGACGACGCGGCCGGCGTCTCGGGTGATGCGGATCTGCGTCTGACCGGCGTCGGTGGTCACGTTCAGGCGCTGCTGAGCCCGACTCGAGGAGCCCACCGTGCGCAGCTCGGCGCGGGGCGTGGTGACCTTCGAATCGGACTTCACGTGGACCGACACGTCGGACGCGTCGATCACGAGCGACCGCATGGTGCCGGGGAGGTCCTTTGCGTCGTTGGTCGCTCGCAGCGAGTTTAGTCCCCAGGCCGCGACGCCGAGGCCCGCGACACTGCCGACGACCAGGACCGCCGCGGCGATGACCAGCATGACGCGCAACGCGGTGCGGTTGCCAGGGGTGAGCGGTGGCGGAGCCGACGGGGGAGCGATGGTGGTCATGGTCAAAGGCCTTTCAGGGGTTCAGGATTCGAGGTAGCGGAGGACGGCGAGGACGCGGCGGTTTTCGCTCTCGTCGGGAGTCAGGTTCAACTTGGTGAAGATCGAGGCGATGTGCTTCTCGGCCGAGCCCACCGAGACGTGAAGCGAGCCCGCAATCGCGGAGTTGGCCCGGCCCTCCGCCATCAGTTGGAGCACCTCGAGTTCGCGGGGCGTGAGCGCGTCGAGGGTGGAACGCTGCCGGGACCGGACGAGGATCTGGGAGACCACCTCGGGGTCGAGCACCGTGCCGCCACCGCCGACGACCTCGACGGTGTCGAGGAACGACGGCACGTCGGCGACGCGGTCCTTGAGCAGATAGCCGAATCCCCTGGTGTCCGAGGCGATCAGGTCGGAGGCGTAGCGCTCCTCGACGTAGTGAGAGAGGACGAGTACCGGCGATTCGGGGTTCTGGCTGCGCAACAACGCCGCGGCGCGGATGCCTTCGTCGGTGAACGTCGGTGGCATGCGGACGTCGAGGATCGCAAGGTCGGGTTGGAGTTCGTTGACGATGCGCAACAGGTCGGTGGCATCGGACACCCCGGCGACCACCTCGTGGCCAGCGTCGGTCAGGATGCGTTCGATGCCCGCCCGCAGGAGCGCGGAGTCCTCGGCGATCACGATCCGCATGGCAGCACCGCCGTCACGATGGTGGAACCGGTGACCGGGCTGGACACCTCGAAGGTGCCGCGCGCAGCCGTGACGCGCTCGCCGAGACCGCGCAGCCCCGTCGCGTCGTCGTCGTCGGTGACGGTTGCACCGCCCACGCCGTCGTCGTAGACCGAGACGAAGAGCGCGTTGGTCGCCTCGTCGAATCGGACGGTGACGACGGCCTGGGTGGCGCGTGCGTGTTTGGCCACGTTGGTCAGCGCCTCGGCGACGACGAAGTACGCACACGACTCCACCTCGTCGGGAAGTCGGCGTGGTAGGTCGACGTTCAACGACGTTGGTACGCCAGATGTTTCGATTCGTTGCACCACTGAGGACAGCGCGGCGTCCAGGCCCCGGTCGGGGAGGATGGTCGGTGCGATGCCGCGCACGACGTTGCGCAATTCGACGAGTGCACTCTTGGCGTCGTCGTGTGCCTCGCCGATGAGTATCTTGGCCTGCGGCAGATCGGTGTCGAGCTTGGTTTGGGCCAGACCGATCGTCATCGCCAGTGACACCAGCCGGGGCTGCACGCTGTCGTGGAGATCGCGCTCGATGCGGTGCCGTTCGGTTTGGGCCGAGGAGACCGCGCCGCGACGTGCATGGGTGAGTGCGCTCACCTCGTGTTGAAGTGCGGCAGTCGGCGACGGCGGCAACAGCCAACGGTCGACGGCGGCGTCGACGACGGGGGCGAAGACGACGATGGCAACGGCGGCAACCAACGCGACGACGGCCAGAACCCAGGCCAGCGGCGGCGAAATGAACCAGAAGTCGGCGTTGAGGTCACTACGGTTGACCGCCGACGCCAGCGCGGGGCCGGTGATGGCGAATGTCAACAGCGCCAACGCAAGTAGAGACGCGAGGATGTCGTAGGTCATCCGCAGGTAGTGGTGCGCGACGATCTTCCAAAACCGTGCGCTGCTGACGTCGAGCCACAGTTGGTGGGCCCACCGCTGAAAGCCGTCGTACGGCGAGGTGCGGCGCGGTGGAACCGGGATGCCGAAGCCGAACACCGCCTCGCTGCGGATGCGTTCCACCCGGTCGACGCCGCGAACGAGGTAGACGAATACGACGCCGGCGGCGAAGAATCCGACGACCGAGGGTATCGACGAGATCGCGATGATCCAGATCGTCAGGGGAATCCAGAACCAGACGAGGCCCAATGCACCGCCGGTCAGCATCGAGGCCGACGGGACGACGCCGATCCGACGAACGGGGACTGGGTCGTGGTCCTGGAGGGGAACCGGCATGTCGAGGGTCGTTGAAACCATGCCCTAAACCTAGGGAGTTGCGGGGCCCAGCGGGTATGGCGTTTTCCCGAGACCTCCGCGGGGGTTAACCCCCGCCTGCGGTGCGCGATGAGTTTCGTCCCCGCGGGGTGTCTGCCCCGGTACCGATCGATCCACGACGAGGAGCCCACCGTGAACATGGACACCGCCGCCCACACCACCACCAGGACCACGTCCCGGCTCGGCGCCAAGATCGGCGTCGTCATCAGCGTCCTGGTCGGGGCCTTCCTCGCCGTCGACGCCGCGGGCAAGCTCGCCGGTGTGTCGCAGGTCAAGGAGGGTACCGAGGCGCTCGGATTCCCGGCCGACCAGGCGCTCGTCATGGGCGTCGTGCTCACGGTGTGCGTCGTGGCCTACGCGGTCCCGCGCACCGCGGTGCTCGGGGCGCTTGGCATCACGGCGTATCTCGGCGGAGCGGTCACCGCGAACATGCGGGTGGAGGCCCCGCTGTTCAGCGCCACCCTGTTCGCCGTCTACCTCGGCGTGCTGATGTGGGTCGGCATGGTGCTTCGCCGTCCGGAACTGCTGAGGATTGCGGGAATGGCTCACTGAAGTCCGCCTCGGCGCGGCGTGTCCGCGTGCCACAATCCGGTCGTGCAAATCGGAATGACGCTGCCGGTGATGGAACCCGACCTCGACGCCGCCGTGCTGAAGGAGTGGGCGCGCGTCGTCGACGACGGCCCGTTCAGCTCACTGTGTTGGGGTGAGCGCATCGCCTTCGGCAATCCCGACTCGCTGACGCTGCTCGGGGCTCTCGCCGCGTGGACCGACCGAGTCCGCCTGGTGACGACGGTCATCGTCCCGCAGCTGCACGACCCCGTGATGCTCGCCAAGGGTCTCGCCACCGGCGACATGCTGAGCGGGGGACGCCTGACCGTTGGTATCGGCGTCGGCGGCCGTCAGGAGGACTACGACGCGGTCGGTGCCGACATGGCGAGCCAGACGATGCGCGGCATGGCGGAGCGCGTCGCGATCATGAAGCGGGTGTGGGCGGGGGAGAAGGTCACCGAATCCGTACTGCCGGTTGGCCCTTCGCCTGTGCAGCCGGGCGGCCCCCCGCTGATGGTCGGAACCATCGGACCCAAGACCGTGCGAAGCGCGGCGACGTGGGCCGACGGGATGGCGGGGACGACGCTCGACCTCGACGTCACCAAGCAGAACGAATTGTTCGACGTCGCGCGCACCGCGTGGAGTGAGGCGGGCAAGCCGAAACCCCATCTGGCGACGTCGTTTTGGTTCGCGATGGGGGAGGGTGACGGTCCGCGTGCTCAGATGCACCGGCATCTGCGGCGCTACATGAACTGGATCCCGGCCGAATTCGTCGACGCCATGGCACCGACGACGGGCTGGGCGGGTGGTGAGGACGAGTTGCACGACGTGCTGCGCACGTTCGAGGCGATCGGGACCGACGAGATTCACCTCATCCCGACGAGCTCGGACATCGACCAGCTGCGTCGCGTCGCCGACGTCGCCAAGGACTTTGCCTGACGCCGAGCCTCAGGCGGCGCGGGACCGCCGGGTGCGGCCAACGCACAGTGCGTCCCACTGCCG
Organism: Mycolicibacterium hodleri; assembly: GCA_006864685.1. Lineage (GTDB taxonomy): Bacteria > Actinomycetota > Actinomycetes > Mycobacteriales > Mycobacteriaceae > Mycobacterium > Mycobacterium hodleri_B. The sequence goes on from VIFX01000016.1 coordinate 81,843, forward strand.
GGGTGAAAGACGTTCCCGCACTTGCTCGATGGCGCGCCGCGGCAGCATCAGCCGGGAGTACGCGTAGTACGGCGACCTGCTGGAGTACGCGAACGTCACCGAATACCGCTCGGTCTCGGTCGGGGGAAAGACGCGGTGGAACACCTGCCCGGTGTCGACCAGAACAGACGTCATCCGGGGTCCGGTGACCTGGGCCCACTGGTGACGCGGCACCACGTCGTGCATTTCGTCGTCCGGTACACCCCGGAGGTCGAGGCCTCGCGAACCGCGGATCGTGGCGCTGTGGGCCTGGTGGATGTAGCCGAAGGGTCCGGCGCCGGCGTCGACGTCGCTGAGATAGACGATGACCTTGAAGATTCGGCGGTCTTCGTGGTCGAGGTGCCAGCGACGCACGACCTCGTGATTGCGACCGGCCGCCGACTGGACCAGTTCGCGCTTGACCTCCATGCCGAGATAGCGCACCGGCAGACCGATGTGGCATTCGGCGAGATCCAGAAGGTGGTCGGACAGCCCCCACGTGAAGAGGGTGGGGTCGACGGCGAGCTCGCGTGGGGTGGCCTTGACGCACGGCTCGTCGACGTTCTTGCGGCGCAGTAGCTCGACGAGCCTGTCGGCGGAGTCGACGACTTCCGCCGGCAGGTCGGCCGGACGGACCGCGACCCCGGCGTCGTTCAGGGCGACGAGCACCTTGAGCTGACCGGCAGAGGGGAGGGGCAGCTGGCTCGCATGCTTGGTCAGGCGCCGCTGGTACCGACGGTCGCTCACCTGGCTGACCAACGGCATACGCGTGGCGGCTCGGCGGAGGAACGCAGCGCGGCGCGCGACGGCGCTGACGATTCGGGGAACCAGCACGCGGGCGGCATGGGCCGGGCCGGCCGGCGCGAGGTCGACGTCCGCGACGGGTGCCAGCGGTAGCAGTGTCACGGCGGTTCCCCCCGGCTGGGAAAACATACTTTCGCCCCGTTTTTCGTGACGATTGCTAGAACCTACCATTGGTATGCATTTTTGGGCAGCGTCAATGTCGTCGCAAAGAGATGTTGCCGGAGCGCTGAAACGTCCACCCGGCACGACGGCCGACGCCACGGGCATGATTACCTGATCAGAGGGCCATCGGTCGTCGTGGCAGTGCTCGGATGGCAAACGCGTACCCGTGATGGATCCTCATAGGACTTCATTTGCCAAATCTGCACGTGGGGGTGCGAAGGGCTAAGCGGCCGAGATCCGCTGACGGACCTCGAAGTCCATCCCGACGGCTTCGGCGACGTAGATGTCCTGTGACATCTGGTTGCCGCGCATGCTGACTTCGCCCCGCGGGCTGACGTAGGTCAGGTTCTCTGCGGCGGCGGTGAGCTCGGGAACGCCGAGCGATCCAGCCCGGGTTGCCAGCGTGATGAGCAAGGTCAGCGCCTCGTAGCAGGATTCGCCGATGCTGTTCAGTGCGGGCGCAGCCGGTCCGAAGCGCGAGTAGTAGCGCTCGGCGAAGTCCATGCTCGCCGTCGTGTTGAGCGCTTCGAAGTACCCCGCGGATGCGAACAGGCCCTCGTTGCTTTCGGAGCCGCTGGCCATCAGCATGTTCTCTTCGACGTGCGGGCTGAGTCGGGGCACCGCGGCGGCCATGCCGGAGGCCGCGAACTGCCGGTTGAACTCGACGCCGTCACCTCCGACCAACAGGAGCAGCACTCCCGATGCTCCGGTGGTCTCGACCTGCCGGATGGCGGCGCTGAAGTCGGACGTGCCCAGCGGTAGGTAGAGCTCGCCGACCAGGGGACGCCCCCGGGCCTGGGCGTGCAGGCGCGCGGCCGTGCCCGTCTCCCTTGGCCAGACGTAGTCGTTGCCGATGACGACCCACCGGTCGACCCCGAACTCGGTGTTCATCCAGTCCATCGCGGGCAGGAGTTGGCGCGACGGGGTCTCGCCGGTGAGGAACAGCCCCGGCGTGCGCTCGCCGCCCTCGTACAGCGGTCCGTACACGTAGGGCACCCGGTTCGCGGTGACCCTCGCGACGGCCTGGCGCACCGGCGAGATGTGCCATCCGGTGACCGCGTCGATTGCGCCGAGCTCGAGCAGCGCGGCGATCTCGGCCGCTACGGCCGCCGGCGCCCGGCTGCCGTCCACCGGGACCAGTCGGATCCGGCGCCCCAGCAGTCCCGCGCGGGCGTTCACGTCGGCGATCGCGAGTTCGGCGCAAGCCTCGCACGACGGCCCGTAGATCCCGGCGGACCCGCTTTGGGGCACCACGAGCGCGACGTCGAGGGTTTCTCGGACCGGGCCGACGGAAGGCTTTCCGAACACGTCCCACCTCCGTCCACTCTTGCGTGGGTACCGATCGTGAATGCCCTTGGTTACCGGGGCATTTCGTGGGTGTTAGCGGCCGGGAACCGGTAGTTCTGCCACCCGAGCCAGCGTGCGCAGAAGCGCAGCGGCCGTGTCCTCGCCGAACTCGTCGGCCAGGGCGGTCTTCAGCGACGCCTCCTGGCGAGCCAGTTTGCGTACCTTCGTCTTTCCCTTCGACGACAGGTACACCAACACCCGGCGGCGGTCCATCGCGTCGACGCGACGCACGACGAACCCGCCGTCGACCAACTTGTCCACGATGCGCGTCAACGTCGGCGGGGCCACCGACATCGCCGCGGCGATGTCGCTCATGGTGAACCCGTCACCGCCGCGCAGCACACCGAGCACCCGCCAGCCCTCGATGCTCGCGATGTCCGCGTCGAGCAGGCTGGTCGAGAATGCCTCGGTCCACCAGCGTCCTGCCCGGAACAGAACCTCGGAGACGCTGTCCACGCTCGTCGTGATGGGCACGGCCCCTCCTCTTGATGCGGTCGTCATGTCCGAATCATGTTTTCGGCCAGCATATCCGGCGGTGGGGTAAGCGGCATTCATGCCGGCTGGCCGCCGGACTGCACGACGCGGGCGCCACCCACCTTCGCGACGACGGACGCCCCCCACTCCGATGCGATCCCGAACGTGGCACCCACCAGTGCGGTCACGGCGGCGATCAGGGCCGGGTTGGACACCCCCGCCGTGAGGATGCCGTTTCCGGTGGCGGCGATCGTGCCGACCGTCATCGCGAACCCGAACACGATGGCAGGGGTGGCCGACAGCCACGGAAGTCGGGACACCTGAACCATTGTCAGACTTCCGATTCCGACCGCGACGGCCAGCAGGACGGCGCTGGTGGTGGCACTGACCGCCATCAGTGTGCACGTGGCGATGAGGATGCCCGCCCAGTTGCAGGCGACGCTCTTCACCAGGCCGGCGGGCCCGGATCCGACGAAGAAGAACGACGCCCATGCCAGGAACAGCACCCAGACCGGAAGCAGCCATACCGTCGCGGTCAGCCAGGTGGACAGCGCGCCAAAGATTCCGACGCTGATGGACAGCGCGGTGACCTTGCTCATCTCGGTGCTCCTAGTGGTGATGCGGGTGGTCGTGGTCGTGGTCGTGATCGTGGTCGTCGTGCGCAAGCAGCGCCGCCTCGGTCACGGTCCGCTCGTCGAGCGCCGTCGCGTCGAAGAACTGCTTGGTGGCCGCGAGTCGACAGAACGCCTCGCCGAACTGGCGGTAGTACACCGCCGGATCGCAGACGTCGGTCAGCCCCGACTCGTCGATCACCGCGATCAGATGTTCCTTGAACTCGTCCCATTCGAATGCGCCTGCCGTGCAGAGGTGGACGACGAGGCCGAACAGTCGGCCCTGCCATGGCGCGTCGAAGACGAGTTCGCCGTTGGACCTCGGGAGGGCCGAGGCGCCGTCCCAGTCGTCGAAGCCGGTGAGGTCGATCGTGGCGGCGGTCATCTAGGCCCCCGCCCCGACGAGTGCGGTGCCGACCATGGAGTCGCGGCTGATCAGCGACATCAGGTCGTCGGCCGTCATGTCCTCGGTGCCCGCGGGGCGTTGGGGGATCACCAGGTACCGAATCTCGGCGCTGCTGTCCCACACGTCGATCTTGACGTCGTCGGGCAGTTCGACGCCGAATTCGGCCAGGACGCTGCGGGGTTCCTTGACCACCCTGGCGCGGTACTGCGGGTACTTGAACCACGCCGGCGGAATGCCGAGCAGTGTCCAGGGGTAGCAGGAACACAGCGTGCAGACCACGACGTTGTGGCGCTCCGCGGTGTTCTCCACGGCCACCATGTGCTCGGTCTGCAAGCCGGTGAAGCCCATGTCGGCGATGGCGGCGGTGGCGTCGCGCAGCAGCCACTCCTTGTACTCAGGGTCGGTCCACGCCCTGACGACGACCTTGGCGCCGTTGACGGGCCCCATGTCGTTCTCGAAGGACGCCACCACGGCGTCGACGGCTTCGTGCTCGGCCAAGCCCTTCTCGACCATCAGTGACTCCAATGCGTTCACCCGTGCCTCGACGTCGGGTAGTGAAAGCCAGTCCATCGTCAGATCTCCTTGTCGTGTTCGGTTTTTTGGGGTGGGACTAGTTGGCGGGTTCGAGGTAGTCCTCGAACAGGTCGGCGTACAGATCGAATTCCTCGACGGCGCCGTCGCCCCAGATTTCGGTCGAGGTGAACCGGACCATGTAGAGCTGGTGGGGGACGTCGGTCTGTTGGTGCGCGCTGGCGGCCGGATCGTGGAAGGCGCCGTACTGCTTGGCGATCACTCCGCTGGCGCGGTTGAGGTACCCGGGCAAGCGGTTGTGCTTGGTGTCGTGGATGTTTCGCACCCGGACCGTTGCGCCGACGTCGTAGACCGGCGGAGCCTCGGCGGGCAGGTCGTGCGGGGTGCCCTTCCACAGCACGTCGACCATCTTCTCGGCGAAGGGGGAGAGGGTCGCCGGCTTCTCGGGGTGTGGCGTCATGCTCGGAGCTCCGAGTTCGGCCATCCGCGTGTCGATCTCGTCGTGGCTGATGTATCCCTTGTCGTTGAGCAGCTTCTCCACCGAGAACAACCAGTGGGCGTAGTAGGTGGAGTCGGTGTAGTCGCTCCACTTCATCAGCTCGATGCCGTGGCGCTGCTCGTCGAGGTTGAACGCGCCCTTCGCGATGGCCATCGCGGTGACCGCGTGCATCCGGCCTTCGAAGGGGTAGCGCCAGTCCGGGATTCCTGGCTTGAGGAATTCGGTGGCGATGGGGCCGAGACCGTCGCGGCCTCCGACGTCGTGCGGACCGTGCATGTCGGTTCGTCTCCGATCTTTAGTTCAGCGTGAAAATACTTCCACTGAGCAACTAAACCCATCCTCGGGACGGAGCGCAAACCCTGCGACCAGTCGTAACGCAGGGTTTACACGACCGGATGCTCCTTGTTAAGAACAGATTTCGCATGTCGCCTCAGGACTGGTTTCGGGTTGACGGCGGCCGAGTGCTGACCCAGACTCGCTGCAGCGCGCAATAGTTGCGATGCGGAACTAATTCCTCAGGAGGACCTCGAGATGACTGCTTCCCACGAATCGGTGGCACGTTGGAGCGGCGCCGTCGACACCCCGGACAGCACGGTGGTCGGAACCGCGCTGTGGCTCACCGGCACGACGGTGCTCGCGGTGATCGCCTACTACTTCCTCGGCTACGACCAGGGCGCGGTGTCGGTGTTCGGCGCCGACACCCACGTCCACGAGTTCGTCCACGACGCCCGGCACCTGCTGGGCTTCCCCTGCCACTGAACGGGATTCGACATGGAGAAGAAGTACATCGGAACAGGCGTGGCGTCGGGGCTGGTCGCCGGACTCGCGTCGTTCGCCTACGCCCGCCTCGAAATCTCGCCGCTGATCGACCGGGCCATCGGCTACGAGGAGGGCCGTTCTCATGCCGAGGCGGCCCTGACCGGTGAACACGGCCACGAGCACGAGGTCTTCACCAGGGCACTGCAGGAGAACGTCGGCGCGGGCGTTGGCACCCTGGTGTTCGGACTGGTGATGGGCGCGTTGTTCGCGGTGGCCTTCAGCGTCCTGATGGCAGTGCTGCACCGGCGCGGGGTTCGGGTCGACGCCCGGGCTGCCGCGGCACTGCTCGCCGTCGCCGCGTTCGTGTCAATAACGGTGATCCCGGCGTTGGCGTACCCGCCGAACCCGCCAGGAGTCGGCGTCGAGGACACCATCGGCGACCGGACCACCGCATACCTGGTGATCGTCGTCGTCTCGGTGGTGCTGGCGGCGACCGCTGCGTCAGCCGCGCTGCGATTGGCTCCCCGGCTCGGTGGCTGGCAGTCCGGCATCGCCGCGACGGCAGGGTACTTGGCGGCGACGGCGACGGTGACCGCACTGATGCCGTCGTTCCACGAGGTGCCCGGCCCGATGGAGGGATCCGACGGCGAGATCGTGTACCCCGGGTTCCCGGCAGAGGTGTTGAGCGACTTCAGGATCGACTCTCTGCTGACACAGGCGATTCTGTGGTCGGTCATCGCCGCGGGCTTCGCGGTGATGTTGCCGCGCACCGCACGCCACGATTCGACCGCACCGTTCGTAGGAGCTGCGCATGGCGACCGTTGAGTTCACGCCGACCCCGGAGCAGTACGTCTGGACGTTCGGAGGGGCGGAGCCCGTGATGGAGGTGGCGCCCGGGACGGTGCTGAAGCTGTGGACCGAGGACGCCTTCGCCGGTCGCGTCACCTCCAGCGCCGACAAGCCGAGCGAGGTGCTCAACCCGAAGGAGCTCAACCCCCAAACCGGTCCGTTCTACGTCACCGGCGCCGAACCGGGGGACACCCTCGCCCTGCACGTGGTGTCGCTGGAACCCGCCCGCGACTGGGCGGCGTCCACCACCATCCCGCTGTTCGGCGCACTGACCGGAACCGACCGGACCGCCGGACTGCAGCCGCCACTGCCGGAACTCACCTGGATCTACCAGATCGACAGGGCCGCAGGGCAAGCCACGTTCGTCGCCCACGAAACCGACTTCACCATGACGATGCCACTGGCACCCATGCTGGGCACCGTCGGCGTCGCACCGGCGCTCCGTGAGGTGCGCACCACGCTGGTGCCCGACTACTTCGGGGGCAACATGGACACCCCCGAACTGCGGGCCGGGACCACGGTCTACCTCGGCGTCAACGTCGACGGCGCGTTGTTCTCCGTCGGCGACGGCCACTACCGGCAGGGCGAGGGAGAGACGTGCGGCACCGCGCTCGAGGGCGCGATGAACGTGACGATCGTCGTCGACCTGATCAAGGGCGGCGCACCCGCATGGCCCCGCCTCGAACACGACGACGCCCTGCTGACCGTCGGCTCCGCGCGCCCGCTCGAAGACGCCTGGCGCTGTTCGCAAGTGGAGATGGTGCGCTGGCTGACCGAGCTGTACGGCCTCGGCCCGATGGACGCCTACCAAGTGTGCAGCCAGCTTTGTCAGTCACCGTTGGCCAACGTCGTCGACGTCAACTACAGCGCGGTCACCAAGATCGCGAAGTCACTGCTGCCGCAGTCTGATCCGTACGCGGGGACCCACCAGAGGTTGCGGGCGGTGACCGTGGGCTAGGTGGACGCGGACTCCTGTCCGTAGCCCGCGAGCCGGCGGCCGACCTCGGCGATCTCTTCGTCGGAGAGAACCCGTACGGGTGCGCCGCTGGCCATCGCCCGCAGCTGGACGTCACAGATGTACTCGAGGTACGCCACCAAGCTCAGCACCTTGGGCAGCGCAGCCCCGACTAGGACGGCGCCGTGGTTGCCCATCAGAGCAGCCGTGCGGTCACGCAGCGCCGCGGTGACGTTGTCGGCCAGCTGCGAGGTGCCGAACGTCGCGTACGGCGCCACCCGGACCGCGCCGCCGAAGAGGGCCGAATAGTAGTGCGACGCAGGCACTTCGTCGACGACGGTGGACAGCGCGGTCGACGCCGGCCCGTGGGTGTGAACGACGGCAGTGTGGCCCAACTCCCGGTAGACGGCCAGGTGCAGGGCGAGCTCGCTCGACGGCTGCAGCACCGCGTCGACCGGTCGACCGTCGAGGTCGTGGATGCCCACGTCGCGCGGCGACATCGCTTCGTAGTCAACACCACTGGGGGAGATGACGACCAGGTCGTCGACCCGGATCGAGACGTTGCCCGCGGTGCCGACCACCAAGCCGGAGCGGCTCAGGGACAGGCAGGCGTCGACGACCTGACGCCGTTCGGATTCCAGTCGAAGGCTCATGGCTCGAGGATGTACTTCGAACCGCGACCGGCAGCCATGTCCTCCAGGCTCGGCACCAACTGGTCCAGCGGGCGGCGTTCGGTGACGAGCATCGAGCCGTCGACCTTGCGGCTCGCCAGCAGTTCGACCGCGGTGCGCACGTAATTCGGCGTGTGGTGGAAGACGCCCTTGAGCGTGTACTCCTCGTAGTGCATCGCACTCGAGTCGACGGAGAACGGTGCGCCCTTGGGCGTTCCGCCGAACAGCACGGCGGTCGCACCCGGGCGCAGGGTCCGCACGGTCTGCTCCCAGACCTGGGGAAGGCCGACCGCTTCGATGCCGACGTCGGCGCCGCGGCCGTGCGGCGTGCGGGACTTGATCAGCGCGACGCGGTCCTCGAAGTCCGGCACGTCGGACAGGTCGATCACGTCGACGGCACCGGCCAGCTTCGCCTGCTCGAGGCGCCAGGGGGATTGGTCGACGGAGATGACGTTGGCACCCCGCAGCGTGGAGAGCCGCACGAACATCAGGCCGATGGGGCCCGCACCGTGGACCACCACGGTGTCGCCCAATTCGATTCCGGTCTCGGCCATTCCGTGCACGACGGTGGCCAGCGGCTCCAGCGGGGCGGCGTCGGCGAAGTCGAGGTCGTCGGGCAGCTTGTAGGTGTTGCGCGCGACGATGGCGGCGGGGATGAGCACCTCTTCGGCGAACGCGCCGTTGAGGAATTCGAGGTTCTCGCACAGGCTCTCGCGGTTGCGGACGCACGCCCAGCAGTACCCGCACGGCACGGTGTTGGCGGCGGTCACGCGGTCGCCGACGGCGAACTTGTCGACGCCGTCCCCGACGGCGGTGATGACGCCCGCGAACTCGTGGCCGAAACGCGCTGGCAGGGTGGGAAACAGCTTCGGGTGGCCGCGCCGGTAGGACTTCAGGTCGGTGCCGCAGGTGGCGGCCGCACGGACCTCCACCAGCACCTCACCCGGTGCGGGTTCGGTGGACGCGACGTCCTCGAACCGAAGGTCCCCTGGCCCGTAGAACATGGCCGCTCTCATCGGTGGTCTCCTAGCGATAGGTCGTGCAGGTCGTGAAGCAGGTCTCGGGTGGTGGAGTAGAGGCGCTCGTAGATCGACCGCAGGTCGGCGTACGCCGCGGCGGCCCAGGGGCGGGGTTCCACGACGGCGTCGGTGGTGGCCAGCGCGGCCGCCGCCTCGGGCAATGAGGCGTACTCGCCGATGGCGGTCAGCGCGATGGCGGCCGCGCCGAGCGCGCTGACCTCACCGGCGGCGCGGACTTCCAGCGGTCGGTCGAAGACGTCGGCGAGGATCTGCGTCCAGAGCGCGCTGCGGGCACCGCCACCCATGGCTCGGAGCACCTCGACGCGTTCACCGCGCGCGGTCTCCAAACCGTCGAGCTGCATGCGCAATTCGAAGGCGATGCCCTCGAGCAGCGATCGGTAGAAGTGCGCGCGGGTGTGGCAGCCCTGCCAGCCCAGCGTCACCCCGGAGGCCTGACTGTCCCAGTGCGGTGTCTGCGCGGCGTTCCAATACGGCAGGGTCAGCAGTCGTTCGCTGCCGACGGGCAGTGCGGCGGCGTCGCGTTCGAGCGCAGGATCCGGGGCGCCGGCCAGGTCCGGGTCGCCGAACTGCTGGCGGAACCACGTCGACAGATAGGTGCCCGACGAGCTGAACGTCTCGACGGTGGTGTGTCCCGGCGTCGCCGAGATCATCGAGCGGTAGGCCCGCGCCGGCAGGTACGCGGTGGTCTCGCTGCCGATCACCACGGCCGTGCCGAGGACGAGGTAGGCGCTGCCGGGATCGGTGACACCAAGGCCGATTCCGGCGGTTTGACCGTCTCCGGTGCCGGCGATCACCGGCACGCTCCCGGCGAGGCCCCACCCGTCGGCGACCTCTGGGCGCAGCGGTCCCAGCGACGTGCCGGTGGGGACGAGGTCGGGGAGCTGGTCGCGGCGAACCCCCGCGAGCTCGAGCAGCTCGTCGGCGTAGTCGCCGGTCGCCTGGTCGAGCAGTGCGAGTGGGTCGACTGAGGCGGTGCTCGACGTCCAGCGGCCGGTCATGGCGTGCACCAGATAGGTGTGCACGTCGGCGATGTGGGCGCTGCGAGAAAGGGTTTCGGGCTCGTGGTCACGCAGCCAGAGCAGTTTGTAGAGGCCCGGCGTGATGTCGGCTGGCTTGCCGCAGAGCAATTCGACGCGCTCGGTGCCGTAGCGCCGCGCCTCGGCGTGCGCCCGGCCGTCCATCCAGAGGATGGCCGGCCGCAGGGGTTCGCCGTCGGCGTCGAGGCAGACGAAGCTCTCGCGCTGGTGGGTCACGCAGATCGCCGCGACGGACCCGAGATCGTCGACGTCGGTGAGGGCCTGGCGTACGGCGTGATCGGTGGCCGTCCACCAGTCGGCGGCGTTCTGCTCGAACCAGTGGGGTGCGGGGCTGGCGGTGGCGAGGGGGTGGGCGCCGTCGCCGACGACGCGTCCGGTGCGGTCGACGACGATGGCCTTGGCTGCCGTCGTCGAGCAGTCCACGGCGATGACCAGCGGCGAGTTCACGGCAGCACCTCGTCGAACGTCGGTGCGGGACCTGACCGGAGCGCCACGATCACGTTGGCGCCGGCGTCCTCGAGCCGTTGCACGTCGTCGGGTTCGAGACCGTCGTCGACGACGACGGCGTCGAACTCCTCCAGATCGCAGATGCGGTGGACGGCCCGTCGGGTGAACTTGGTGTGGTCGACGAGAAGGACGCTGAGCTCGGCACTTTCGATGAAGGCGCGCTTGAGGTCGGCGGCGGCGCTCGACGGGTGGAAGCACATGCCGCGGGACACGGCGGGCACCGACATGAAGAGGACGTCGTAGTGCATGTCGCGCAGCGTGCGGACTGATTGCGGGCCGACGAAGGACGAGAAGTCGGGCACGTAGTCGCCGCCGACGGCGTTGAGCCGGACGTCGGGGTCCGTGGACAGTTCGTTGATGGCGGGCAGGAAGTTGGTCACGACGGTCAGCGGCAGGTGGGCGCGCAGGGCGGGCAGCACGTGCAGGGCGGTGGTGCTGTCGTCGACGGCGACGGCTTGCATGTCGACCCGCTGGGCGGCCCACTGGTAGCCAGCCTGGGCGATCGCGTCCTTCTCGGTGACGTTCAGCCCCCGGCGCATCTCGACGCTGCGCTCGAAGGCCTCGCTGGGCGGTGCCTCGGCGCCGGAGCGGACCTTGCGGAGCATGCCCTGGGAGTCGAGCTGGTCGAGGTCGCGGTGAATGGTCATCGTGCTGACGCCGAATCGGTCGGCAAGCTCGTCGATCCGGGCGCCGCCGCGGGACTTCACGAACGCCACGATCTCGGAGCGCCGGTGGACGTGGCTGCTGATCTTCGTTGACTGCGCCATCACTCTCACCCCTTCCGTTCTCTCGCCGTCAAGCGAAAGTATCACCGAACGTCACATTGCAACACCAGTTGTGTGAGATTCGGCGGGTGGAGTGGTGCGGTGGGTCAGCGGTGGTCGGTCTTGGCGGCTTCCTCGTCGAGCCGGCGATGGGCCTCCTGCCACGTGGGGCGACTGTCGGTTGCGGGCGTCCAGAACGCGAACAGCGATTGCGCCGTGCGTGGAGAGAAGCGCTTCATCGTCTCGACGTGGGGGTGGCCGACGACGGCCGCCTCCAGGTGTTCACGGCTCTCCCAGGCGGAGAGCGTGAAGAAGGTGCCCTTGAGAGGCTTGGCGATCAACGAAACCCCCAACGCTCCAGGTGAATTGAGCATCTGGCGGCGAATCCTCAGTGCAGCGAGGAAGAACGCGGGCACGTCGCGGCGGTCTTGCAATTGGAATTTGGAGGCCATCACGGTCGGGTTGGTGGTGAGGGCTGGGCGCGGCCTCGGTATGGCCCACGGAAGTGTCGGCATGGATTGCTCCCCGGGAATGGTCGGTCCACTCCAGGCTCACATGTCGGTAGTGACATGTCAATACTGGAATGACAAGAGGAGGGTTCGGAACTTTGACGACTTGAAGTTCAGGTTGCAGAACATTCGCAACGTGGTAGCGGTTCGTGGCCCACGTCGCGCGCGAGAGAGGCGCGAAGGGCTGTCGTCATGGAAACCACCGGTGATCTGGCGATCTTCGCCAGTGAAATCCGAAAGACCCTTGATGCGAAAATGAGTACATGAGCGAGGACAGGTCGTGTATCGACTCTGGCATGGGCGAGGCTTTCGACTCATGGCTGGACCTATTTAACGAGACGCTTGCGCTCACCGCCGCGGTGCCGTGGGCCTTTCTCTACGTAGTCGAATCGACCAAGAATCCTGACTGGGGCCATATCAATAAGCTGTTGGGTGGGTTCAACGCCTGTAAGACCTATGACGTGGCCGAGCGCAACATTGAGAGCAAGCATCAAACGCTGAACGTGCTCGCACTGTTGGGATGTTGGGGGTCTTTCGAGGCCTACGTCGTGGATGCGGCAAAGGCGGGGCTTCGGTCACGACCAGAAATGTTGTCCAACCCTGTGTTCAATAAGGCTAAGCGTAGAGCCGAACAACTGGCCGATGCCGACGAGGGTCAACGCTTTGAGCACATCATTGACAAAGTGCTCGCATCAATCCACGACAAACTCGATGCTGGCGGCAATGGAAAGTATGAATCGCAGTTGGCCTTGGGTGGGTTAGGTGGAACCGTTCCATCCGACCTAGCCTCGGCGCTGATGGAAGCCCAGCAAGTCCGAAATGTGTTGGCACACAACGGTGGGAAGGCGGATGCGAAACTTCTCAAACAGGCGCCCTCTCTCGGTTTTGAGATCGGCGACCAGGTTGTGATCACCAAGCAGATGCTGGGGAAATATCTACTTGCTTTGAATACCTACACGACAATCATCGTGAATCGCTATAGAGTTCAGCGCGGCTGCGCACCCCTTGTCTGCTACGGGGGCATGCAGAACCTTTTCAAGGACTCCTTCGACCAGCTTTTCCCCGATGCCGTATTCCCGACTAGCGCGAAGGGCGTGTCAGGGCGTAAGTCATTGAATTAAGTCCTTGCACAAACTATTCGATGGGCATCAAATAGTCCATTGCTGAACCAATGATGAACTGGCTGTTGGCGACGGCTGAAAATCCGGCCAGTCGCGACGGTTGAAAAGTAGGCCACCCAATCAGATTGGACGGGTGATCTCCTTGGAAGACTGGGCTCTGATCCGGCATCTTCACCGCAGCGAGGGTTTGTCGCAGCGGGCCATCGCACGGCAACTCGGTATTGCGCGTGACACCGTGGCCGGCGCGCTGGCCAGCGACGGTCCACCGAAGTATCAGCGTGCCTCCACCCCGTCGGCAATCGACGAGGTCGAGCCGCGGATCCGAGCGCTGTTGACGGCCTATCCCGGGATGCCGGCGACGGTGCTCGCTGAGCGAGTCGGATGGACCGGGTCGATCTCCTGGTTCCGGGAACGAGTCCGGGCGATCCGCCCGGAGTACCAACCTGCCGATCCGGTCGACCGCCTCGAGCATCCACCAGGGCGGGCGATCCAGTGCGACCTCTGGTTTCCCGCACCGAAGATTCCGGTCGGGTTCGGGCAGGAGGCGATGCTGCCGGTTCTGGTGATGGTCGCGGCGTTCTCCCGGTTCATCGCCGCGGTGATGCTGCCCTCGCGCCAGACCATGGATCTGGTGGCCGGGATGTGGCAGCTGCTCTCGACCAACTTCGCCGCGGTACCCCATGAGCTGTGGTGGGACAACGAGGCCGGGATCGGACGTCGCGGCCGGTTGACCGACCCGGTCACCGCGATGATGGGCACCCTCGGGTCGCGGCTGCTGCAACTCAAACCCTATGACCCCGAATCCAAGGGCATCGTGGAGCGAGCCAACCGCTATCTGGAAACTTCATTCCTGCCCGGCCGCAGCTTCGGCTCACCGCATGACTTCAATGACCAACTAGGACAATGGCTGCCGATCGCCAATTCCCGTCGGGTCCGGGTTCTCGATGGTCGGCCCATCGACTTCCTCGATCCCGATCGAGTCAAGATGCTGGCTCTGCCGCCGGTGCCCCCGGTCACCGAGACGAGGACGTCGGTGCGTCTGGGACGCGACTACTACGTGCGGGTGGGCGGCAATGACTACTCCGTCGACCCGGGTGCGATCGGCCAACTCGTCGACGTGACCACCACCCTGAACCAGGTGACCGTGGCCCGATCAGAACGCCTGCTGGCAGTTCATGACCGCTGCTGGGCGGCGCGACAAATCCTGACCGATCCCGCCCACGTGCAGGCTGCTGCGGCGTTGCGACGACAGTTCCAAACCGGTCCACTGCCGGTGCCGGGTGATCAGCTGGTGCGGGATCTGGCGGACTACGACCGGGCGTTCGGTGTTGACTTCACCACTGCCGCAGTCACTTCCGATGGTGAGGTGGCGTGAGCATGGCCGAAGATCCGATGAAGGCCGTCCTGCACTACGCCCAAGCCCTCAAGGCGCCACGCATCCGCGAGTCCGCCGCCCGGCTGGCTGAACAAGCCCGCGACGCCGGCTGGACTCACGAAGAGTATCTGGCGGCGGTCCTGTCTCGGGAGGTCTCAGCCCGCGAAGCCTCCGGTGCGGCGACCCGCATCCGATCCGCCGGTTTCCCGACCCGGAAGTCGTTGGAGGACTTCAACTTCGACCACCAACCAACGCTGAACCGGGACATGATCGCCCACCTGGGCACCGGGGCGTTCCTGGCCAAGGCCTCCAACGTCGTACTCCTCGGGCCACCCGGAACCGGCAAGACCCACCTCGCCATCGGCTTGGCGGTCAAGGCCGCCCAAACCGGACACCGCATCGCGTTCGCCACCGCCGTGGACTGGGTCGCCCGCCTCAAGGCCGCCCACAACGCCGGCCGGCTGCCCACCGAGCTAGCCAAGCTGCGGCGCATCGGCCTGCTCGTCGTCGACGAAGTCGGCTACATCCCCTTCGAGCAAGACGCCGCGAACCTGTTCTTCCAACTGGTCTCCAGCCGCTACGAACACGCCTCACTGATCCTGACCTCGAACCTGCCCTTCGCCCGCTGGGGCGACGTGTTCGGAGACCAAGTGGTGGCCGCAGCGATGATCGACCGCATCGTGCACCACGCCGACGTCCTGACCCTCAAAGGCTCCAGCTATCGGCTCAAGGACACCGGAATCGACACCTTGCCCTCCGCCAGAGCCGACAACACGGCACAATAGCCACGACCGCGTGGCCTACTTTTCACCGTCGCTTCTGGCCTACTTTTCGACCGTCGTCAACACTGGCGACAGTCAACCCTCCTAGCTGCGGTGACGGCTTGTTCCCGGCAGTTTGAGCACGTGCCGGGTTACCTCGCGTCTTCACGCTCTGGTGGCGCGGCCTGATGTGCTCCTGTCACGTCGAATTGGCCGCATGGCGGTCCTGCGCGACCCGCATATGTCGGACTGATCCGCGAGGGTGGGGCTATGACACGGCGCGGGGTAACCGATCAGATCGAGAGGACGTGCAGCATGGCGAAGAAGTCGAATGTCAAACGCCAGCCACGGGCCACGTCTGGCCGCTTGAAGAAACGCCGACCGATGGCGAAGCGTCGCAGCTACAAGCGCAGCCGTAGGGGCTAGGTCACGTCGACCAGTTCCGCGGTCAGCCAGGGGTGAGCGCGGCGTCCCGTCGAAGGTGGTCCGAGGCTCACGGAATATCAGCACTGGTCGAGTAGGCCCTGGAGCGCACTATGCCGGTTTCCGCGCAGACATCGAACTCAAGCCGCAGCGCGGCTTTTATCGCCTTTACGTTGGGTTCTGCGCCGGTCGCCGCGTTTCCTACTGACGTCGATGGCGGGCGACCGGCTCTCAAGAACGTCGACCGGAGAGTTACCGCCCCGGAGATTTATCCGTTGTTTTGGTCCTCGATGGGTTCTTCTCGATGGTCAATCTGAAGCTGGCCGCCTTCTGTGAAAGTAAGCCGAAATCCGTCGCTATGTTTTCGCAGTTTCTGATATGCCTCCAGGAACTCGATTAACTTCTGCGGGTCCATTGTCTGAGCAACCTCATTGATGATGGCGAGTTCTTCGTCGTCCAGTGAGCCGATGGAATGTAAAAGCTCACGAATGTGATGTCGATATTTCATGGGCGTGGCCGGCGGGTCCATGAAATTGGATCCGTGCCGTTTTTCCGCCGCTGCCCGATCGAGGGTCATCAGTGCACGATTGACCACTAGGCGATCATATTCCCGAACACCGTCAATAATATCTAGTCCATCCTGAAGGTATCGATACTCTCGCGAACCGGTCTCGAATAGACTCAAGGCGAGGCTGAGTTCGCGGTGAGTAGTGGTCCGCCGGAATCGCTTCAGTCGCATTTGGTCGCGCTCCCGCTCGCGCGCTATGCGGCGTTCTTCATCCAGTGCCACAACGCTGTCGATTGTTTCTCCGCTGATGGTGGCATTAAGGTATGTCCTTGCCAAATGAAGGAACGTTGATAGACGAACTTGATGGTATAGATGCTTGGAGCGCGTCGCGAATTCGGACCTCAATTCCGTTCGAGGACCGATTGTATGCCCGCCTTCTCTTCGATACCAATCCGCTTTTATGTCGGACGTAATGAAAATGAGTGGCCGGTCACTACTTGCGGCATGGTCGAGTATCTCGAACCAGATCAGCGCGTCGCCCTTCGGATTGTCTGGCTTGCCGTCGTCAAGGTAGCCGGGTGGAGTTTTGTTTTCGTAGCGACTCTCAGCGAGCTTTATTCGATCTTCTAGAGATGTCGCGTCAGGCTTCGGGCCGACCTGGTTCGCGTCGGCGAGTATCTTGTCGATTCGAACTCGCAATGGGTCGTCACCGCGGATTTGTTCGTAGGCAATAACGTGCTGTTGCTCAAGAATGTCAAGATGGTTAATAATTTCTTGGGTCGGGGCGGTCAGTTTTTCGGTGATTACATCTTTGATTGACTTCTGAATTTCAGTGTCGCGGATTCCGGAGATTGCCGCTTCAAGCGTCGAAGCTAGTTTGGCGACGTCTGAACGAACTTTTTCGTACTGCGGTTGATGTTGCTTGGCGACCTCGAGGCGCTTTCGTTGATATTCGAGGCCGACTTGGTACGGAATCCACACTCTTGGCCGTATCTCTGACTGTTCGAAAACATCCAGAATCTGCGTGCGCTGATCACTTCCGGTGCGGTATAGATCGAGTAGGACGTTCGTATCGAGGGCAATTGTGCCGGTCCTGAGCATGCGCCTCAGCGTGGAGTCATCTGGTTCATACCATTCCGCAAACGTGTGCTGCACGTGCCCGCCCTTGCGCTCCACTGATTCGGTCGAACGATGCTACCTGCGGGCTGACGGATCTGTCGGATTGCCTACCTATCGTTTGGGTCGGGAGGTTCGAACGAATCTAAGCGAGTGAACGTGAATCAGATTCCTGCGTGGCTGCAAATCAGGACGTCGACTTCGACAACGGTCGGCGTGTTGATCGCGCTCTACGTCGCGGTGTGGCGTGAACCGCGGAGGGCCCGTCGCGAGCGCGACGACCGCGAGAAGCAAGCGCTACAGGATCGGAATCGTTACAGCGACCAGATGGATGGCCGCGCTACAGCGCGCCGAGGATGACCGGGTCGCAGCACAGGCCCGCAAGATCGTTGCAGAGATCGGGAGCGGGGACCGATTCGGAGAAAACATCTGGCTTGCACATATCCAGAACGCCAGCACCGGGGTGATTAACGCTCTCCGAGCTGTCGTCACGGCCTAGGACGACCAAGACGTCGAAGTCGCCGATGGAGTGCGCAAGGCGACCGGCCAACTCGACATTTCTGGTGCGATGAAACAGATCATCTCGGATGCGATCAGCGGCGGCATGGGCGGAGTCGTGAGTTCCGGTCCGTTGCCGGGCTTGCTTCGCCAACAGCAACAGTTGGGCATGGGCGGCGCGATGGGCATGTATTACGGACAACCGTCGATGGCCGACCAAGTGAAACAGGCGATGGCGCGACAGATCACGCCGCAGGTGAATGCCGCTATTGGGCAAGCAATGATTGGGCAAATTCAGTCCGAATGGCCGCCGTCCTTGGGGCCGGGCGGATCGACTTCCGTTGCCTACAGGGCAACGCGGTCCGGCTTGCGTTTAGGAATCGGCATTCGATTCGAAGATGAAGCCGGATACGTTTGGAATCGCATCAACTCAGATCAGCCGGCACGAGACGACTCGGGTTACGGTTGCGCTTGTCCAGCGATGATGCCGATGGTTGAGCGCCGTCGGATAGCGCGGGGAACAGATCCACAGCCGCAGCTAAGCGTTGTCTCTGGCGTGGTGCCCCCGGCAGGATTCGAACCTGCGGCCTTCCGCTCCGGAGGCGGACGCTCTATCCCCTGAGCTACGGGGGCGCATGCTGAACCAGCAGCGCCGATTGGGCTTGCACAGCCTAACGCATGGCCGACGGCTTGATCGCCGCCCGGGTGGCCCGCGCACCTGCGAGTAAAGGATTCGGGGAGAAACCACCCCAGACCATAGGATGGTCCCCCGTGACCCCAGCCGATCTGGCCGAGCTGCTCAAGACCACCGCCGCGGCGGTATTGGCCGAGCATGGGCTCGACGCCGCCGCCCTGCCGGAGACGGTCGTCGTCGAGCGCCCGCGCAACCCCGAGCACGGCGATTACGCCACCAACCTGTCGCTTCAGGTGGCCAAGAAGGTCGGTGTCAACCCCCGGGAGTTGGCCGGTTGGCTGGCCGAGGCGCTCGCGGGCACCGACGGCATCGCCGGCGCCGACGTCGCGGGACCCGGCTTCGTCAACCTGCGCATCGAGGCCTCCGCCCAGGGTGTGGTGGTGGAGAACGTCATCGCCGCCGGCGCGGCATACGGCGGCTCGTCCGAGCTCGCAGGCGAGAAGGTCAACCTCGAGTTCGTCTCCGCCAATCCCACCGGCCCGATCCACATCGGCGGCACCCGCTGGGCCGCGGTCGGCGACGCGTTGGGCCGGCTGTTGTCCACCCAGGGCGCCGAAGTGGTCCGGGAGTACTACTTCAACGACCACGGCACCCAGATCGACCGGTTCGCCAAGTCGCTCATCGCCTCGGCCAAGGGCGAGCCCACCCCCGAGGACGGCTACGCCGGCGGCTACATCGCCGAGATTGCCCAGCAGGTCGTTGCCGCCGAGCCCGACGTGCTGAGCCGGCCCGAAGACCAGATCCTGGAGACCTTCCGGTCGATCGGCGTCGACCTGATGTTCACCCACATCAAGAAGTCGCTGCACGACTTCGGCACCGACTTCGACATCTACACCCACGAAGACTCGATGCACACCTCGGGCCGGGTCGACCAGGCCATCGCCAAGCTCCGCGAGACCGGCAACATCTACGAGAAGGACGGCGCAACCTGGTTGCGCACCACCGACTTCGGTGACGACAAGGACCGCGTCGTCATCAAGAGCGACGGCAACCCCGCCTACGTCGCCGGCGACCTCGCCTACTACCTGGACAAGCGGCAGCGCGGCTTCGACCTCTGCATCTACATGCTCGGCGCCGACCACCACGGCTACATCGCCCGGCTCAAGGCCGCCGCGGCCGCCCTCGGCGACGACCCGGCCACCGTCGAGGTGCTCATCGGGCAGATGGTCAACCTGGTGCGCGACGGCCAGCCCATGCGGATGAGCAAGCGCGCAGGCACCGTCATCACCCTCGACGATCTCGTCGAGGCCATCGGCGTGGACGCCGCCCGGTACGTCCTGATCCGCAGTTCCGTCGACAGCCCCATCGACATCGACCTCGCCCTGTGGTCGAGCGCGTCGAGCGAAAACCCGGTCTACTACGTGCAATACGCGCACGCCCGGCTGTCCGCCCTGGCTCGCAGCGCCGCCGACCTCGGCCTCGCCGCAAGCACCGCACACCTCGAACTGCTCACCCACGACCGCGAGGGCAAGCTGATGCGCAGCATCGGCGAGTTCCCGCGCGTGCTGCAGACCGCGGCCTCGCTGCGGGAACCGCACCGGGTGTGCCGCTACCTCGAAGACCTCGCGGGTGACTACCACCGGTTCTACGATTCGTGCCGCGTGCTGCCGCAGGGCGACGAGGAGCCGACCGATCTGCACGCGGCCCGGCTCGCGCTGTGCCAGGCCACCCGCCAAGTGATCGCCAACGGTCTGCAGATCCTTGGCGTCAGTGCGCCGGAGCGCATGTGATGGCCCATCCCGCTGGTCCCCGCCACGCCGAGGACACCCGCCACGGCAACGCGCCCGCAGTTCCGACGTCCGCCGGCGAGATGCTGGCGTTGGCGCCAAACGTGTGGCCGCGCAACGCTGTTCGCAACCCGGACGGCGAGGTGACCATCGCCGGTGTGCCCGTCACCCAGCTGGCCGCCGAATACGGCACCCCGCTGTTCGTCATCGACGAGGACGACTTCCGCTCCCGCTGTCGGGACATCTCGTCGGCCTTCGGCGGGGGTGAGCACGTTCGCTACGCCGCCAAGGCGTTCCTGTGCAGCGAGATCGCCCGCTGGATCGACCAAGAGGGCCTGTCCCTCGACGTGGCCAGCGGGGGAGAGCTCGCCGTCGCGCTCAACGCGAACTTCCCACCCGAGCGAATCGCCCTGCACGGCAACAACAAGTCCGTCGCCGAGCTCGAGATGGCCGTCAAGGCGGGAATAGAGCACGTCGTCCTCGACTCGTTGACCGAGATCGACCGCCTCGACGCCATCGCCGGTGAGGCGGGTGTGCTGCAGGACGTTCTGGTGCGCGTCACCGTGGGTGTCGAGGCGCACACCCACGAGTTCATCTCCACCGCGCACGAGGACCAGAAGTTCGGCCTCTCGCTGGCCAGCGGTGCGGCGATGGACGCAATCCGTCGGGTGTTCGCCGCGGACCACCTGCGTCTCGTCGGCCTGCACAGCCACATCGGCTCGCAGATCTTCGACGTGGCCGGTTTCGAACTCGCCGCCCACCGCGTCATCGGATTGCTCCGCGACGTGGTCGCCGAGTTCGGCGTCGAGAAGACCGCGCAGATGTCCATCGTCGACCTCGGTGGGGGACTGGGCATCTCGTACCTGCCGCAGGACGACCCGCCCCCGATGGAAGACCTGGCCGCCAAGATCGGCGCCATCGTCGTCAACGAATCCGCCGCCGTCGGCCTGCCAGCGCCGAAACTCGTCGTGGAACCGGGCCGCGCCATCGCCGGTCCCGGCACCGTGACGCTCTACGAGGTGGGCACGGTCAAGGACGTCGCCGTCAGCCAGACGGCGCACCGGCGCTACGTCAGCGTCGACGGCGGGATGAGCGACAACATTCGGACCTCGCTGTACGGGGCCGAGTACGACGCCCGCCTGGTGTCCCGGGTCAGCGACGGGGCTCCCGCCCTGACCCGCATTGTCGGAAAGCACTGCGAGAGCGGTGACATCGTCGTCCGCGACACCTGGGTGTCCGACGACGTCGCGCCCGGTGACCTGATCGGGGTCGCCGCCACCGGGGCGTATTGCTATTCGATGTCGAGCCGGTACAACCTGCTCGGCCGTCCGGCCGTGGTGGCGGTGCGCGACGGAGTGTCGCGTCTGATTCTGCGCCGCGAGACGGTGGAGGATCTCTTGAGCTTGGAGGTAGGCAACTAATGGTGGACAACAACGGCGTAAAGCCGGTCGGCGTAGCGGTTTTGGGGCTGGGCAACGTCGGCAGCGAGGTGGTGCGCATCATCGAGGCGAGCGCGGCCGATCTCGCCGCCAGGATCGGTGCCCCGCTGGAATTGCGTGGCATCGGCGTGCGGCGGGTGAGCGACGACCGGGGAGTCCCCGTCGGGATGCTCACCGACGACGTCGACGCACTGGTCTCCCGTGACGACGTGGACATCGTCGTCGAACTGATGGGTCCCGTCGAACCAGCCCGCAAGGCGATCCTCGCCGCGCTCGAGCGCGGCAAGTCGGTCGTCACGGCCAACAAGGCGCTGATGGCGGTGTCGACCGGCGAGCTGGCCCAGGCCGCCGAGGCCGCCCACGCCGACCTGTACTTCGAGGCCGCGGTGGCCGGCGCCATCCCGGTCATCCGCCCGCTCACCCAGTCGCTCGCCGGCGACACCGTGCTGCGCGTCGCCGGAATCGTCAACGGCACCACCAACTACATCCTCTCGGCGATGGACGAGACCGGCGCGGACTACTCGTCGGCGCTGGCCGACGCGAGCGCGCTCGGGTACGCCGAGGCGGATCCGACCGCCGACGTCGAGGGATTCGACGCGGCGGCCAAGGCCGCGATCCTCGCGTCCATCGCGTTCCACACCCGGGTGACCGCCGACGACGTCTACCGCGAGGGCATCACCAAGGTCACCTCGGCCGACTTCGAGTCCGCCAGGGCGCTCGGCTGCACGATCAAACTGCTCGCCATCTGTGAGCGCATCATCAACGACGAAGGGCAGCAGCGTGTCTCGGCACGCGTGTACCCCGCGCTGGTGCCGCTGCAGCATCCGTTGGCGTCGGTCAGCGGGGCGTTCAACGCCGTCGTCGTCGAGGCGGAGGCCGCCGGGCGGCTGATGTTCTACGGCCAGGGTGCCGGCGGTGCGCCGACGGCGTCGGCCGTCATGGGCGACCTCGTCATGGCCGCGCGCAACCGGGTTCACGGCGGCCGAGGGCCACGCGAGTCCAAGTACGCCGAATTGCCCATCGCGCCCATCGGTTTCATCCCGACCCGCTACTACGTGAGCATGAACGTGGCCGATCGGCCCGGCGTGCTGTCGTCGGTCGCCGCGGAGTTCGGCAAGCGCGAGGTGAGCATCGCCGAGGTCCGCCAGGAGGGCATGGTCGACGAGGGTGGTCAACGGTGCGGCGCGCGCATCGTCGTCGTCACCCACCGTGCGACCGACGCCGCGCTGTCTGAAACGGTTGACGCCCTAGCCGATCTCGACGTCGTGTCGAGCATCAACAGCGTGCTGCGCCTGGAAGGAACCAACGAATGAGTAACGGGGCGAGCGAAGCGACGGGGATGGGTACCGCGCAGACCCCAGTGCACCGACCGTGGCCAGGACTGATCAACGCCTACCGTGACCGGCTCCCGGTCGAGGCCGGGTGGACCCCGATCACCCTGCTCGAGGGTGGCACTCCGCTCATCGACGCCACGCAGCTCTCCGAGATGACCGGCTGCAAGGTGTACCTGAAGGTCGAGGGACTCAACCCGACCGGTTCGTTCAAGGACCGCGGCATGACGATGGCCGTCACCGAGGCGGTGGCCAGGGGCCAGAAGGCCGTGCTGTGCGCGTCGACCGGCAACACGTCCGCCTCGGCCGCCGCCTATGCCGCGCGCGCTGGCATCACCTGCGCCGTGCTGATCCCGCAGGGCAAGATCGCGATGGGCAAGCTCGCCCAGGCGGTCATGCACGGCGCCAAGATCATTCAGATCGACGGCAACTTCGACGACTGCCTCGAGCTGGCCCGCAAGCTGACCGCCGACTTCCCGGCGGTGTCGCTGGTGAACTCCGTCAACCCGTACCGCATCGAGGGACAGAAGACGGCGGCGTTCGAGATCGTCGACGCCCTCGGCGAGGCCCCCGACGTGCACGCCCTGCCCGTCGGCAACGCGGGAAACATCACCGCGTACTGGAAGGGCTACACCGAGTACCACCGCGACGGGCTGGCGCAGAAGCTGCCCCGGATGCTCGGCACCCAGGCCGCCGGCGCCGCACCGCTGGTGTCGGGGGAGCCGGTGCTCAACCCGGAGACCATCGCCACGGCCATCCGCATCGGCTCGCCGGCGTCGTGGGATTCCGCCGTCGCGGCGCAGCAGAACTCCAACGGCCGCTTCCTGGCCGCGACGGACATGGAGATCCTCGCCGCGTACCACCTCGTCGCCCGCAGCGAAGGGGTGTTCGTCGAGCCCGCGTCGGCGGCCAGCATCGCCGGTCTGCTCAAGTCGATCGACGACGGCTGGGTCGAGAAGGGCTCCACCGTGGTGTGCACCGTCACCGGAAACGGATTGAAGGATCCCGACACCGCGCTCAAGGAGCTGCCGCCCGTCACCGCGATCGCCGTCGACCCCATCGCGGTCGCGGCCGAGCTCGGGCTGGCCTAGGACGAATGGCGCATCGGTGAAGCAGACCCTCCCCGCCGGGCTGGCGGCCACCTCCGTGGTGGCCGCGTCCAGCGCCAACCTCGGCCCCGGCTTCGACAGCCTCGGGCTCGCGTTGAGTCTCTACGACGAAATCTACGTCGAGACAACGGAATCCGGGATTCGCATCGAGGTCGACGGCGAAGGCGCGGGACAGGTTCCGCTGGACTCCACCCACCTGGTGGTGCGTGCCATCGAACGGGGTCTTCAGGCGGCGGGTGTGTGCGCCGACGGCTTGATCGTGAGGTCGCGCAACGCAATTCCGCATTCGCGTGGACTCGGATCGTCGGCCGCGGCCGTCGTCGGCGGCTTGGCGGCAGCCAACGGTCTTGTCGCGCACACTGATTCGCCGACGCTGTCGGATGACGAGCTGGTCCAGCTGTCGTCGGAGTTCGAAGGGCACCCGGACAACGCGTCGGCGGCGGTCCTCGGTGGCGCCGTGGTGTCGTGGACCGAGGGCGACGGGCCGCTGACGCGGTACGCCGCCGCGCGGTTGAGCCTGCATCCCGACATCCATCTGTTCCCCGCCGTGCCCCAGATTCGGTCGTCGACCGCCGAGACGCGCGCGGTGCTGCCGGACCACGTCAGTCACGTCGACGCCCGGTTCAACCTGAGCAGGGCGGCGTTGATGGTGGTGGCCCTCACCGAACGCCCCGACCTGCTGATGGCCGCCACCGAGGATCGCCTGCACCAGCCGCAACGGGCGGCGGCACTGCCCGCCTCGGCGGAATATCTTTCGATCCTGCGCCGTTGTGGGGTGGCAGCGGTGCTTTCGGGTGCCGGGCCTGCGGTGATCGCGTTCAGCACCGAGCCGGAACTGCCGGCCGAGGCCGTCCAGTACGGCGTCGCCCACGGTTTCGCCGTGGGGGAGATGGCAGTTGGCCAGGGTGTTCGCTGGGCCACCGCCCAAGCGGTCGGTGGCGACGTCCGCGTCGCAACCGCGACCGAATAGTTGACAGGCGCCACACGGGAATCAGGGTGTTTCTTGCTTCCCGAGGCGATGCGGGTTATTCTCGCTTTCGTCCAGCAATCGCACCTTCTGTGCCTGCGCCTACACTAGGACGACTACCAATCCTTCTCGTGGATGACGTTTCCCCGCATGGCGGAGAATCCCGGCGATCACCGTTGCATGTCAATGGTTTGCGCACAGGCAATTGTGGGACATAAGGCATTCGGTAGCCGGCATTTAGCGGATCAGCTGAAATGCGACGAACCCTCGCAGAATCGGATCAGCGAGGGAAAGAAAGGAAATCCGTGTCTGATACGGACCTCATCACGGCTGAAGGCAGTAGCGACGGCGTCGAACTGTCGAATCCCGTGAATTCACCCATCTCGGAAGCGGTTTCGGCTGCGCCTACGAAGGCGACGACAGTCGTGGCCTCGGGCGACCGCCCCACCGCCCTGACCGCGATGGTGCTCCCCGACCTCCGTGCCCTTGCGGGCCAGCTTGGCATCAAGGGTTCCTCGGGCATGCGCAAGAGCGAGCTCATTGCCGCCATTCGCGAGCACCGCGGTGACAACAACGGTGCCAGCGCCGCCGCGGCTCCGGCCAAGGCGGCCGCCGAGCCGACCACCCCGGTTGCCGAGGCTTCCCCCGCGGCCGACGTCGCCGCTGGTGACGCACCCGAGCGGCCCGTCCGCGCCCGCCGCGAGCGTCGCGGTGCGTCGCGCAGTGCCGGCGCAGCCGTCGAGCCCCAGGAATCCGGCGAGCAGACCGCGAAGGTCGAGACGCAGGACAAGGCTCCCGAAGCGAAGGCCGTAACCGAGCAGAAGGCCGCCCCCGAGGCAGCGCCCGCGGACAAGCCCGACAAGGGTGCCGAGAAGGCGCCCAAGGCCGACGAGACCGACAAGAAGGACGCCGTCCAGGCCGAGGCTCCGCGTACCAACGAGCGCCAGAACAGCGGCGAACGTCAGGGCAACCGCAACGATGGCGGCAACAACCGCAACGACGGCGGCGGCGAGCGGCAGAACAACCGCAACGAGGGCGGCAACAACCGCAACGACGGCGGCGGCGAGCGGCAGAACAACCGCAACGACGGTGGCAACAACCGCAACGACAACGCCAACAACCGCGGCAACAACAACGCGAACAGCAATAACAACAACAACGCGAACAACAACCTCGACGACGATGACGACGAAGGTCGCGGCGGCAGGCGTGGTCGCCGGTTCCGTGACCGCAGGCGTCGTGGCGAGCGTGGCGACACCCAGGGCGGCGGCGGCAACAACGACCGCGACACCGAACTGCGCGAAGACGACGTCGTCCAGCCCGTCGCGGGCATCCTCGACGTGCTCGACAACTACGCGTTCGTCCGCACCTCGGGGTACCTGGCGGGCACCAACGACGTGTACGTCTCGATGAACATGGTCCGCAAGAACGGTCTGCGCCGCGGCGACGCCATCATCGGCGCCGTCCGCGTGGCCCGCGAAGGTGAAGGCGGCGCCAACAGCAACAGCCAGAACCCGCGGCAGAAGTTCAACCCGCTGGTGCGGCTGGACTCGGTCAACGGCGGCCCCGTCGAGGACGCCAGGAACCGTCCCGACTTCCAGAAGCTGACGCCGCTCTACCCGAACCAGCGTCTGCGTCTCGAGACCAAGTCCGAACTGTTGACCACCCGCGTCATCGACCTGATCATGCCGATCGGCAAGGGGCAGCGCGCGCTGATCGTCTCGCCGCCCAAGGCCGGTAAGACGATGGTGCTGCAGAGCATCGCCAACGCGATCACCGTCAACAACCCCGAGTGCCACCTGATGGTGGTGCTGGTCGACGAGCGACCTGAAGAGGTCACCGACATGCAGCGTTCGGTTAAGGGTGAGGTCATTGCCTCCACCTTCGACCGGCCGCCGTCAGACCACACCGCGGTCGCGGAGCTGGCCATCGAGCGCGCCAAGCGCCTCGTCGAGCAGGGCAAGGACGTCGTCGTATTGCTCGACTCCATCACCCGACTCGGCCGCGCGTACAACAACGCGTCGCCCGCCTCCGGCCGGATCCTGTCCGGTGGCGTCGACTCCACGGCGCTGTACCCGCCGAAGCGCTTCCTCGGCGCGGCCCGCAACATCGAAGACGGTGGCTCGCTGACGATCATCGCCACGGCGCTGGTCGAGACCGGTTCGATGGGTGACACGGTGATCTACGAAGAGTTCAAGGGGACCGGCAACGCCGAGCTCAAGCTCGACCGCAAGATCGCCGAGCGCCGGGTCTTCCCCGCGGTGGACGTCAACCCGTCGAACACCCGCAAGGACGAACTGCTGCTGTCCACCGACGAATTCGCCGTCGTGCACAAGCTGCGCCGGGTGCTGTCGGGACTCGACTCGCACCAGGCCATCGACCTGCTGATGAGCCAGCTGCGCAAGACGAAGAACAACTACGAGTTCCTCGTCCAGGTTTCCAAGAACACGCCGGGAACCGACAACGACTAAGAACAGCTAGTACGCGAGAGCCCCCGACCATGGTCGGGGGCTCTCCGCGTTTCTAGGCCAGTGCCGGATCCTGGCGCAGGCCGGGCATGACGTAGCGGCGGACGTGGGTCAGCACCGCGTCGTGGTCGGTGGGGTCGAGTTGTCGCCCCGGCACGGTCGCCAACGAAAGCAGTGCGCGGGCAACCCATTCCGAGGCCTCGGCGACGTCGGTGTCCGGGTGGATCTCGCCACGTTCCTTGGCGACGACGAGATATCTGGACCAGAACTCGCCCAGGTCCGGAACCAGCCCCTGAACGCCCGCTCCCGCACACGCCGCGAACTCCTCTGGCTCCTCCAGTCGGAGCTTCATCAGGATGGCGCCCGGGTCGGCGTAGGCGGTGCGCCCGTGCCGGATGCCCGCCGCGATCTGTTCGTCGAGGCCGTCGATCTGCTCCAACATCGCATGCGAGTCCGACCAGTACGCCTCGTTGAGTCGCACGATCGCCGCTCCGAGCAACGCGTTCTTGTCGGGGAAGTGCCGGTAGAGCCAGCCCCGTGAGACGCCGGCGACCTCGGCCACCTCGGACACCGTCGTCGACCGAATCCCCTTGGCGCGCAGACACACCTCGGCCGCGTCGATCAGCCTGTCCCGCACGGTCTTGGCCGCCGGCCGGGGTGCGGTGGCGCTCGTCAACGGCGGGCTCCTGTTCGTTTCAGCGTGATGGGTGGATCTGTGCATTCTGCCCGTTGCCAGACGGTACCGTTGTCGCTGGTCGTCAGTAGACACTTCGCAGTTTCTGTTCACTCACGGATCGAGGTAGCCAGCGATGGCGGACACACTCCAGCAGCTGCTCCGGACGAGGGCCGACCTCGACACGGTCGCCGTCAAGCACGGTGACGCGTCGTGGACCTGGCGGCAGCACATCGCCGAGGCGAGCGAACACGCCTCGGCCGTCATCGCCGCGGCAGACCCGTCGCGGCCCCTGCACGTCGGCGTCCTCATGGGCAACACCCCCGGCATGCTGACTGCGCTGGCCGCCGCCGGCCTTGGCGGCTACGTCCTGTGCGGCGTCAACACCACCCGGCGCGGCGAGGCAATCGCCCGCGACGTCGCCCGCGTCGACTGCCAACTGTTGCTCACCGACCCCGAGCACCGCCACCTGCTCGACGGACTCGACCTGCCCGGCATCACCGTCGTCGACACGGGCGCCGAGGAGTGGGCCGAGCGGCTCCATGCCGCACCACCGCTGGTGCCGCACCGCGAAGTCGGCGCCGACGACACCTTCATGATGATCTTCACTTCGGGGACCAGCGGTGAGCCCAAGGCCGTCGAGGTGCCCCACGCGATGGTGCTCTTCGCAGGCAGCGCCCTGGTGCAGAGATACGGCCTCGACGAATCCGACGTCTGCTACCTGGCCATGCCGCTGTTCCACTCCAACGCCGTCTACGCGGGATGGAGCGTGGCGCTCGGCGCGGGCGCCGCCATGGTCCCCGCCGCGTTCTCCGCGTCGCGCTTCCTGCCCGACGTGCGCCGGCACGGGGCCACCTACATGAACTACGTCGGCAAGCCACTGGCCTACATCTTGGCGACGGCCGAGCAACCCGACGACCACGACAACACGCTGCGAATCGCCTTCGGCAACGAGGCAGCCGACCGCGACATCGAGGAATTCGGCCGCCGGTTCGGCTGCGAGGTGTGGGACGGCTTCGGGTCGACGGAGACCGCCGTGATCATCACCCGGCCCGACGGCTGCCCGCCGGGGTCCATCGGCCAGGGCTTTCCCGGGGTGGCCGTCTACGACCCGGACACGCTCACCGAGTGCGCCGTCGCCCGATTCGACGAGACCGGGGCGCTGGCCAACGCCGACGAGGCGACGGGGGAGTTGGTCAACACCAGCGGCAGCGGACTCTTCCGCGGGTACTACAACGATCCCGGGGCGACGGATCAGCGGCTGCGCCACGGCATGTACTGGTCCGGGGACCTCGCCTACCGCGACGCCGACGGCTGGATCTACCTCGCGGGCCGCACGGGCGACTGGATGCGGGTCGACGGAGAGAATCTGACGACCGCCCCCATCGAGCGAATACTGTTGCGGCTCAACGCCATCAGTCGCGTCGCCGTATACCCGGTGCCCGACGAGTACGTCGGTGACCAGGTGATGGCCGCACTGGTACTTCGCGACGACGCCGACCTGACGCCTGCGGAGTTCACCGAATTCCTCGGCGCTCAGCGCGACATGTCGCCGAAGGCCTGGCCCCGCTACGTCTGGATCGCCGACGACCTCCCGACCACGGCGACCAACAAGATCCTCAAGCGCGAGCTGGTCGCCCTCGGCGTCGACCCGACGGATCGCGTGCTGTGGCGCCGGGACCGCACCCGCTTCGACCAGGTGGTCCCTGCGGACCGCTGAGCTCGGCGGAATATGCCCCGGTATGCGTGCGTTTATGACTCTGACGGCTGACCTGGCATAATCGTCCGTCGACCCCTCGGTTCCGGTTCACGTTCGAGATCAGGTCAGGATCTCGGGCGACCCGGCGGCCAACGATAGAAGAGGACCAACATGAAATCGGGTATTCACCCCAACTACGTAGAGACCAACGTGGTCTGTGGCTGTGGAAACAGCTTCCAGACGCGTAGCACCAAGGAGAGCGGCCACATCGTGGTCGAGGTCTGCTCCCAGTGCCACCCCTTCTACACCGGCAAGCAGAAGATTCTCGACAGCGGCGGCCGCGTCGCACGCTTCGAGAAGCGCTACGGAAAGCGCGCTGGCGCCGCTGAGAAGGTCGAAGCCGACAAGTAGCTGTCCTATCGGCGCCCGTCCTGTCGCATTCGTCGACGGGATCGGGCGCCGATTGCGTTTCCGGTCACGGTTTGAAAGGGAGAAGGCACGATGGCGGCCACCGATTCGGCGACGAGGGTCGACGCGCTCCTCGCCGAGCACGCCGACCTCGAAACTCAACTCTCGGACCCGGCGCTGCACGCCGACGCCGGTGCCGCCCGCAGGGTAGGCCGCCGGTTCGCGCAGTTGGCGCCGATCGTGTCCACCCACCGCAAACTGGAAACCGCCCGCGGTGACCTCGATGCCGCCAAGGAGCTCGCGACCGAGGACGCGTCCTTCGCCGCCGAGGTGCCCGAACTGACCACGCGCGTCGCCGAACTCGAACAGCAGCTCAGTGATTTGCTGGCCCCCCGCGACCCGCATGATGCCGACGACGTCGTGATGGAAGTGAAGTCGGGGGAGGGCGGCGAGGAATCGGCACTGTTCGCCGCCGATCTCGCCCGCATGTACATCCGTTACGCCGAGCGGCACGGCTGGAACGTCACCGTGCTCGACGAGACGTTCTCCGATCTCGGAGGCTACAAGGACGCCACCCTCCAAATCGCCAGCAAGGGTGACGCCCTCGACGGCGTCTGGTCCCGGTTGAAGTTCGAGGGCGGCGTTCATCGCGTGCAGCGGGTTCCCGTCACCGAGTCCCAGGGTCGAGTGCACACCTCCGCGGCCGGGGTGCTGGTGTACCCCGAGCCCGAGGACGTCGCCGCCGTCCAGATCGACGAATCCGACCTGCGCATCGACGTCTACCGGTCCTCGGGCAAGGGCGGTCAGGGCGTCAACACCACCGACTCCGCGGTCCGCATCACGCACCTGCCGACCAACATCGTCGTCACGTGTCAGAACGAACGGTCGCAGCTGCAGAACAAGGCCCGCGCAATGGTCGTGCTCGCCGCCCGCCTTCAGGCACTCGCCGAGGAGCAGGCCTCCGCCGACGCGTCGGCCGACCGCGCAAGCCAGATCCGCACCGTCGACCGCAGCGAACGCATCCGGACCTACAACTACCCCGAGAACCGGATCACCGACCACCGCGTGGGGTTCAAGGCGCACAACCTCGACCAGGTCCTCGACGGGGACCTCGACGCGATGTTCGACGCCTTGGCCGCCGCCGACAGACAAGCCAGGCTGCAGGAGACATGACGCGCCTGCGGCGGGCCATCGACGATGCGGCACGCACGCTAGCGCAGGCAGGAATCGACAGCGCACACGTCGACGCCGAACTCCTCGCCGCGCACGTCGCGGGTGTGAACCGCGGCGTGCTGCGGTTCCACGATCCCGACGACGACTTCTACGACGGCTACCGCACGCTGGTCGACGCCAGGGCCCGCCGGATTCCCCTGCAACACCTCACCGCCACCGCGGCCTTCGGCCCGCTGCTGCTCGCGGTGGGGCCCGGTGTCTTCATCCCGCGACCGGAGACCGAGGCGTTGCTGGAATGGGCTCTCAAGCAACGACTTCCGCAGTCGCCGGTGATCGTGGACCTCTGCACCGGATCGGGAGCGTTGGCCGCCGCACTGGCCGACGGGACACCCGACGCCCACGTCGTCGCCGTCGAGGACTCGCCAGAGGCGCTGTCGTACGCCCGGCGCAACTGTGCAGGCCGTGACGTCGAGCTCGTCGAGGCCGACGTCACCAGTCCCGGGTTGCTGAGCGAGCGCGACGGCACCGTCGACCTGCTTGTCTCGAACCCCCCGTACATCCCCGACGGCGCCGAGCTGGATCCCGAAGTGGCCGAACACGATCCGGCCCACGCGCTGTTCGGCGGTCCCGACGGAATGCGGGTGATCGGGCCGATCGTCACCCTGGCCGCGCGGCTGCTGCGCCCCGGTGCCTGCATCGGCGTCGAGCACGACGACGACACCGCGGCGGCGACCGTCGCCCTCTTCGAGCGCTCCGGTGCCTTCACCGACGTGACGTCGCGTCGGGACCTTGCCGGTCGCCCCCGGTTCGTCACTGCAACGAGGAAGGGTTCAGGCTAGGGATCATGAGTGAGGTATTCGACTGCGCGGACGAGACCCAACGACCCGCCGGCATCGCGTCCGCGATCAGCGCGCTCAAGGGCGGCCGCCTCGTGGTAATGCCCACCGACACCGTCTACGGCATCGGCGCCGACGCGTTCGACGGGGCCGCGGTTGCCGCTCTGCTGGCCGCCAAGGGCCGCGGCCGCGACATGCCCGTCCCCGTCCTCGTCGGGTCCTGGCACACCATCGACGGGTTGGTGTACTCGGTGCCCGAGTCGGCGAGAGAACTCATCCGTGCGTTCTGGCCGGGGGCGCTCAGCTTGGTCGTGCAGCAGGCGCCGTCGCTTCAGTGGGACCTCGGCGACGCGCAGGGCACCGTCATGTTGCGGATGCCACTGCATCCGGTGGCGATCGACCTGCTCCGTGAGGTCGGCCCCATGGCGGTCTCGAGTGCCAACATCTCCGGCCGGCCCGCCGCCGTCACGGCGGCCGACGCCCGCGAACAGCTGGGTGACCTGGTCGAGGTCTACCTGGAAGCCGGTCCGTCCGCCAACGGAGCTGCCTCGACGATCGTCGACCTGACCGGTGCTCAACCCCGCATTCTGCGCGAGGGCCCCGTCTCGTCGGCGGCCATCGCGACGGTCCTCGGAGTCGACGCGGAGACGCTGACGGACGCGACGTCGACCTAGGTCTCAGGTAGGTCCAGTACATTTCACCGCGTGGATGGCCTGCTCGCGTTGTCGGACCGCGGTGCCGGCGTCCCGTTGCGGGAACTGGCTCTCGTCGGGCTCACCGCCGCGATCGTCACGTACTTCGCCACCGGCTGGGTGCGCACCCTGGCCACCCGCCTCGGGGCGGTCGCCTACCCGCGCCAGCGCGACGTCCACGTACAGCCGACCCCGCGGATGGGCGGCCTGGCGATGTACGTCGGCGTGGCCGCCGCGGTGCTGTTGGCCTCGCAGCTGCCCGCGCTGAACCGCGGCTTCGTCTACTCGACGGGTATGCCCGCGGTCGTGGTCGCCGGCGGGCTGATCATGCTGGTCGGCCTCATCGACGACCGCTGGGGGCTGGACTCGCTGACCAAGTTCGCCGGCCAGATCACCGCTGCCAGCGTGCTGGTCACCATGGGTGTGGCGTGGAGCGTGCTGTACATCCCGTTCGGCGGCGTCGGAACCATCGTGCTGGACCAGGTCACGTCGATCCTGCTGACGCTCGCGCTGACGGTGTCGATCGTGAACGCCATGAACTTCATCGACGGGCTGGACGGTCTCGCCGCCGGGTTGGGTCTGATCACCGCAGCGGCGATCTGCATCTTCTCCATCGGTCTGCTGCGCGACCACGGCGGCGACGTGCTGTTCTACCCCCCGGCGATGATCTCTGTGGTGTTGGCGGGTGCGTGCCTCGGGTTCCTGCCGCACAACTTTCACCCCGCCAAGATCTTCATGGGCGACTCGGGTTCGATGCTGATCGGTCTGATGCTGGCCGCCGCGTCGACCACCGCGGCAGGGCCGATCTCGCAGACGGCCTACGGGGCGCGCGACGTCTTTGCGTTGCTTTCCCCGTTCCTCCTGGTGGTCGCGGTGCTGTTCGTCCCCGCGCTCGACACCCTGCTGGCGATCGTGCGCCGCACCCGGGCCGGCGTGCACTTCACGACACCGGACAAGATGCATCTGCACCACCGGCTGCTGCAGATCGGGCACTCCCACCGACGCGTGGTCCTGCTGATCTACATGTGGGTCGGCATCGTCGCGCTGGGCGCCGCCAGCACGATCTTCTTCGACCCGCGATACACCGGCGCGGTGATGCTCGCGGCCATCGTCGTCGCCGTCGTCATCACCCTCATCCCACTGCTTCGCAGGAGCCGAGAAGTTCCCAGCCAGTTATCAGACTGAGCAATACGACGCAAAGTAGTAGGGCCCGTTTAGGGGTGCCTACCATGTGGTAAGTTGCCTGCATAACCCGAAAGACCTCGCGGGTTGCCGGCCCGGCCCGGCGGTTTGAAAGAGCCGTTCGGTGCCGACGTACGACCGACAAAGGGAGCTACCCCTTGGGTGATTCCAGCGCGATAACAGCCCTCCGATACGCTCGTCGGGCACGCGCCGGGTCATTGTTTGTCAAAGGGGACAGCTTCCGTGAGAGCGTGGATTGAGGTGAGTCAGTGACGACGCCAGCGCAGGACGCGCCGTTGGTGTTCCCATCCGTGGCGTTCCGGCCGATGCGACTGCTGATCGTTTGCGTGGCGCTCACCGGAGTGGCCCTCTTGGCCTCGGGATTCCTCGGCCACATCTTCTTCGGAGTCTTCTTCGGCCTCGGCCTCGTCCTCGGTTTGCTCAACGCGCTGATGGTCCGACGTGCCGTCGAGTCGATCACCGCAGAAGACCATCCGCTGAAGAAGAAGATGGCCGTCAACTCGGCCATGCGGCTGTTCTTCATCACCGCCATCGGATTGACCGTCGCCATCGTGTTCAGAAAGCACGACGGCCTCGCGGTGCTCTTCGGGCTCGCAATCTTCCAAGCCGTGCTCGTGATGAGCACCAGCATCCCCGTCATGAAGAAGATCCGCTCCAGCGGACTAGACGTCGCAGAAACGCCCGCACCGGAATCGAAGGATTGAGCAGACGGCAATGAATGAGACCTTCCTCGCCGCCGAGGGTGGAGCCCCGATTCACGTCGGAACCCACGAATACGTATTCCAGTTCCTGGGCATGACCTTCAACGGCGACACCATCATCTCCACGGTGATCGCCGCCGTCATCGTCATCGCGCTGGCCTTCTTCCTCAAGTCCAAGGTGACCTCGACCGGCGTGCCCGGCGGAGTGCAACTGTTCTTCGAGGCCATCACCATCCAGATGCGCCAGCAGGTCGAGGCCGCGATCGGCATGAAGATCGCGCCGTTCGTGCTGCCGCTCGCCGTCACCATCTTCGTGTTCATCCTGGTGTCGAACTGGCTCGCGGTCCTGCCGGTGCAGTACGGCGGTTCCGACGGTGCCGCGGGCGAACTGATCAAGGCGCCCGCCTCCGACATCAACTACGTGCTGGCCCTCGCCGCGTTCGTCTTCATCTGCTACAACGCGGCCGGCATCTGGCGTCGCGGCGCCTGGGGCCACGCCAAGAAGTTGGTCAAGGGCCACGTCACGCTGATGGCGCCCATCAACATCATCGAAGAGCTGGCCAAGCCGATCTCGTTGGCACTGCGACTCTTTGGCAACATCTTCGCCGGTGGCATCCTCGTGGCGCTCATCGCGATGTTCCCCTGGTACATCCAATGGGCACCCAATGCCATCTGGAAGACGTTCGACCTGTTCGTCGGTCTGATTCAGGCCTTCATCTTCGCGCTGCTGACGATCTTGTACTTCAGCCAGTCGATGGAGCTCGATCACGACCACGAAGACGAGAACGAGAAAGCGCACCACTAGAAGCCAGCTCGATCCAGTAAGACCAGCAGTCCTGGTGGACACCCACCAGCTCACAAGGAGGAAAAAGGAATGGATCCAAACGCCCTCATCACGGCCGGTGCTCTCATCGGCGGTGGACTGATCATGGGTGGCGGCGCCATCGGCGCGGGTATCGGCGACGGTATTGCCGGTAACGCACTGATCTCCGGCATCGCCCGGCAGCCCGAGGCGCAGGGCCGCCTGTTCACGCCGTTCTTCATCACCGTCGGTCTCGTGGAGGCCGCGTACTTCATCAACCTGGCGTTCATGGCGCTGTTCGTCTTCGCCACGCCGGGTCTGTCGTAGTCCGTCGGCATGGGTGAACTCGGTTCGACTGTCCTGGCGGACGGCATCCACATCCTGGCGGCCAGCCAGGCAGCGGAAGAAGAGGGTGGCGGGGGTAATAACTTCCTGATCCCCAACGGCACCTTCTTCGTCATTCTGATCATCTTCTTGATCGTGCTCGGCGTGATCACGAAATGGGTTGTGCCACCGATCAGCAAGGTTCTCTCCGAGCGAGAGGCGATGCTGGCCAAGACCGCCGCAGACAGCCGCAAGTCGGCCGAGCAGGTCGCGGCGGCGCAAGCCGACTACGACGAGGCAATGGCGGGCGCTCGGACCGAGGCGTCGTCGATCCGTGACGAGGCCCGGACCGCGGGCCGCCAGGTGATCGACGAGAAGCGGGCCGAGGCCAGCGGAGAGGTTGCGGACACCGTGCGCGAAGCGGATACACAGCTCTCCGAACAGCGTTCGTCGACGCAGTCTGCCCTCGAAACGTCGGTGGACGGCCTGTCCGCCACGTTGGCGAACCGCATCCTCGGCGTTGACGTCAACTCAGGCGGGAGCCGCTAAATGTCGACATTCATCGGTCAGCTGATCGGTTTCGCGGTCATCGTGTACATCCTGTGGCGCTTCGTCGTGCCGCCGGTGAAGACGTTGATGCAGAAGCAGCAGGACGCCGTCCGCACCGCGCTCGCCGAGAGTGCCGAGGCGGCAATGAAACTCGCCGACGCCGACGCCATGCATGCCAAGGCGCTCAAAGACGCCAAGGCGCAGGCGTCCAAGGTGACCGACGAGGCTCGGCAGGATTCGGAGCGCATCGCAAGCCAGCTCGAAGAGCAGGCGGTCGTCGAAGCCGAGCGGCTGAAGGCTCAAGGCGCGCAACAAGTTCAGCTCATGCGGCAGCAGTTGATCAGGCAGCTGCGGCAGGGATTGGGCCAGGAGTCGGTCGACAAGGCCGACGCGCTGGTTCGGGCGCACGTGGCCGATCCCGCCGCCCAGGCGGCCACGGTCGACCGCTTCCTCGACGAGCTCGACCAGATGGCGCCGTCTTCGGTGACGATCGAAACGGGCGTCACGGCTCGGCTTCGTGCCGCCAGCCGGGCCGCCTTCGAGGAGCTCACAAAGGCGTTCGACGACGTCGCCGGCAATCTGGATGCGGCGGGTCTGACCACCGTCGCCGACGAACTCACCGGAGTGGTGGGAGTGCTCGTCGCCGAGCCGACCCTCACCAGGCACCTCACCGAGCACAACGACGACTCCGACGCGAAGGTGCGTCTGACCGACCGGTTGTTCTCGAACAAGGTCGACGAGCACACGCTCCAGTTGCTGCGGACCGCCGTGTCCCAGCGCTGGTCGGCCGCGGCGGACTTCGTCGACGGCATCGAACACCTGGCCCGGCTCGCGCTCCTCAAGCGTGCCGAGCTCGAGAACCAGGTCGACGAGGTCGAAGAGCAGCTGTTCCGGTTCGGCCGGGTGTTGGACTCCGAGCCGCGCCTGACCGCGCTTCTCAGCGACTACACGACTCCGCTGGACGGCCGACTCGCCCTGTTGGACAAGGTGGTCGGGGGATCGGGCGTCGACGGTACGGCCGCGGCTCTGCTCAAGCAGACCATCGGCCAGCTGCGCGGCGAACGTGCCGACGAAGCCGTGGTGGACCTGGCCGAGCTGGCCGTGGCCCGTCGTGGCGAAGTCGTCGCCCACGTCAACGCGGCCGCCGAGCTGACCGACGCCCAGCGCGACCGGCTCGCCGAACTGCTGACCCGGATCTACGGCCACCCGGTTGCGGTCCAGCTGAACGTCGATCCCGAGGTGCTCGGTGGCCTCTCGATCACCGTCGGCGACGAAGTGATCGACGGTTCCATCGCATCCCGGCTGGCGGCCGCTCAGACCCAGCTGCCCGACTGACCCACAATCCAATCCAAAAGGTAGGAAGACCAAGAACATGGCAGAGTTGACAATCTCCGCTGCTGACATCGAAGGTGCCGTCGAGGAGTACGTGTCCTCGTTCTCCGCCGACACCGAGCGCGAAGAGATCGGCACAGTCATCGACGCCGGTGACGGCATCGCCCACGTCGAGGGCCTGCCCTCGGTCATGACCCAGGAACTCCTCGAGTTCCCCGGCGGGGTTCTCGGTGTCGCACTGAACCTCGACGAGCACAGCATCGGTGCGGTCATCCTCGGCGACTTCGAGAAGATCGAACAGGGCCAGCAGGTCAAGCGCACCGGCGAGGTGCTCTCGGTACCCGTCGGCGACGGATTCCTCGGTCGCGTGGTGAACCCTCTGGGCCAGCCCATCGACGGCCAGGGCGACATCGACACCGACATCCGTCGCGCGCTGGAACTGCAGGCGCCCTCGGTGGTTCAGCGTCAGGGCGTCGAGGAGCCGTTGCAGACCGGCATCAAGGCCATCGACGCGATGACCCCCATCGGCCGTGGCCAGCGTCAGCTGATCATCGGCGACCGCAAGACCGGCAAGACCGCGGTCTGCGTCGACACGATCCTCAACCAGCGTGAAGCTTGGGCGACCGGCGACCCGAAGCAGCAGGTCCGTTGCGTGTACGTCGCGATCGGCCAGAAGGGCACCACGATCGCCAGCGTCAAGCGCGCCCTCGAAGAGGGCGGCGCGATGGAGTACACCACCATCGTGGCGTCCCCGGCGTCGGATCCCGCCGGCTTCAAGTGGCTTGCGCCCTACACCGGTTCGGCCATCGGCCAGCACTGGATGTACGACGGCAAGCACGTCCTCATCGTCTTCGACGACCTGTCCAAGCAGGCCGACGCCTACCGCGCCATCTCGCTGCTGCTGCGTCGCCCGCCGGGCCGTGAAGCGTTCCCCGGCGACGTCTTCTACCTCCACTCCCGTCTGCTGGAGCGGTGCGCCAAGCTGTCCGACGAGCTGGGTGGCGGGTCGATGACCGGGCTTCCGGTCATCGAGACCAAGGCCAACGACATCTCGGCGTTCATCCCGACCAACGTCATCTCGATCACCGACGGCCAGTGCTTCCTGGAGTCCGACCTGTTCAACCAGGGCGTGCGACCGGCCATCAACGTCGGTGTGTCGGTGTCGCGCGTTGGTGGTGCCGCACAGATCAAGGGCATGAAGGAGGTCGCGGGCTCGTTGCGACTGGACCTCTCGCAGTACCGCGAGCTGGAGTCCTTCGCGGCGTTCGCGTCCGACCTGGACCCGACGTCGAAGGCTCAGCTCGAGCGCGGCAGCCGGCTGGTTGAGCTGCTCAAGCAGCCCCAGTACAGCCCACTGTCGGTCGAGCAGCAGGTCATCGCGATCTTCCTCGGCACCAAGGGCCACCTGGACTCGGTGCCGGTCGAGGACGTGCAGCGCTTCGAGTCCGAGTTCCTCGAGCACGTCAAGGCCAGCCATGACGGCATCTTCAATGACATCCGGGAGACCAAGAAGTTCCCCGAGGATGCCCAGGAGAAGCTGACCGGCATCGTCAACGAATTCAAGAAGGGGTTCGCCGCCACCGACGGCAGCTCCGTCGCCGTCAACGAGGCCGAGACCGAGGCGATGGACGAAGAAGACGTCGAGAAGGAATCGGTCAAGGTCCGCAAGCCGGCGCCGAAGAAGAAGTAGGTAGGAGACATGGCAGCCACACTGCGCGAGCTACGCGGGCGCATCCGCTCCGCCGGGTCGATCAAGAAGATCACCAAGGCCCAGGAGCTGATCGCCACGTCGCGTATTGCCAAGGCGCAGGCGCGCGTTCAGGCAGCTCGGCCGTACTCCGACGAAATCACCAACATGCTCACCGAGCTCGCGGGCGCCAGTGCACTGGACCACCCGTTGCTCGTCGAGCGGGAGTCGCCCAAGCGCGCCGCTGTGCTCGTCGTGTCCTCCGACCGGGGGCTCTGCGGGGCCTACAACGCCAACGTGCTGCGGCAGTCCGAAGAGCTCTTCGCGCTGTTGCGGGACGAGGGCAAGACTCCCGTGATCTATGCGGTGGGCCGAAAGGCGCTGGGCTACTACAGCTTCCGTCAGCGTGAGGTGAAGGACTCCTGGACCGGCTTCTCCGAGCGGCCGACCTACGAGCAGGCCCGCGAAATTGCCGACGTCCTCGTCGCAGCCTTCATGGCCGGCGTCGACGACGACGACGAGAACGCGGGCGACGACGGGATTCTGGGTGTCGACGAAATCCACATCGTCTTCACGCAGTTCAAGTCAATGCTCTCGCAGTCGGCCGTCGCGCTGCGGATCGCTCCGATGGTGATCGAGTACGTCGGCGAGCAGGAGGACGACGGTCCGCACACGTTGTTCTCCTTCGAGCCAAATGCCGAGAACCTGTTCGACGCACTGTTGCCGCGCTACATCGCCACCCGCGTGTACTCGGCGCTGCTGGAGGCCGCGGCATCGGAATCCGCGTCGCGTCGCCGGGCGATGAAGTCGGCCACCGACAACGCCGACGATCTGATCAAGGCGTTGACGCTGGAGGCCAACCGCGAGCGCCAGGCCCAGATCACCCAGGAAATCAGCGAGATCGTCGGTGGCGCCAACGCGCTCGCCGACGCCAAGTAGCCCCGATACCCCACACCCGGAAGCGAAGAGAAGCGAAGAGACAATGACTGCCACCGCAGAAGATTCCAAGACCGCTGGTCGCGTGGTCCGCATCACCGGCCCGGTCGTCGACATCGAATTCCCGCGTGGCTCGGTGCCCGAGCTGTTCAACGCGCTGCACGCCGAGATCACCTACGAGCAGATGGCCAAGACGCTGACGCTCGAGGTTGCGCAGCACCTCGGCGACAACCTGGTGCGCACCATCTCGATGCAGCCCACCGACGGTCTCGTTCGCGGCGTCGAGGTCACCGACACGGGCAAGTCGATCTCGGTGCCCGTCGGCGACGGCGTCAAGGGCCACGTGTTCAACGCCCTCGGCGACTGCCTCGACGAGCCCGGCTACGGCGAAGACTTCGACCACTGGTCGATCCACCGCAAGCCGCCGCCATTCTCCGAGCTCGAGCCGCGGACCGAAATGCTCGAGACCGGTCTGAAGGTCGTCGACCTGCTCACGCCGTACGTGCGTGGTGGCAAGATCGCCCTCTTCGGTGGTGCCGGCGTCGGCAAGACGGTGCTCATCCAGGAGATGATCAACCGCATTGCCCGTAACTTCGGTGGTACGTCCGTGTTCGCCGGCGTGGGGGAGCGCACCCGTGAGGGCAACGACCTCTGGGTCGAGCTCGCCGACGCCGACGTCCTCAAGGACACCGCCTTGGTGTTCGGCCAGATGGACGAGCCGCCAGGCACGCGTATGCGCGTCGCCCTGTCGGCGCTGACCATGGCGGAGTACTTCCGCGATGAGCAGAACCAGGACGTGCTGTTGTTCATCGACAACATCTTCCGGTTCACGCAGGCCGGTTCCGAGGTCTCGACGCTGCTCGGCCGCATGCCGTCGGCGGTGGGTTACCAGCCGACGCTGGCCGACGAGATGGGCGAGCTGCAGGAGCGCATCACCTCGACCCGTGGTCACTCCATCACCTCGATGCAGGCCGTGTACGTGCCCGCCGACGACTACACCGACCCGGCACCGGCGACGACGTTCGCCCACTTGGACGCCACCACGGAACTTTCCCGTGCGGTGTTCTCCAAGGGCATCTTCCC
Source organism: Mycolicibacterium hodleri (assembly GCA_006864685.1). Classification (GTDB taxonomy): domain Bacteria; phylum Actinomycetota; class Actinomycetes; order Mycobacteriales; family Mycobacteriaceae; genus Mycobacterium; species Mycobacterium hodleri_B. Next base: position 123,421 of record VIFX01000016.1, read on the forward strand.
CGCGGTGGACCCGCTGGCCTCCAGCTCGACCATCCTCGACCCGGCCGTGGTCGGCGACGAGCACTACCGGGTCGCGCAGGAAGTCATCCGAGTTCTGCAGCGCTACAAGGATCTTCAGGACATCATCGCGATCCTCGGTGTCGACGAACTGTCCGAAGAGGACAAGCAGTTGGTCAACCGGGCCCGTCGCATCGAGCGCTTCCTGAGCCAGAACATGATGGCGGCCGAGCAGTTCACCGGCCAGCCGGGTTCGACCGTGCCGCTGAAGGAGACCATCGAGGCCTTCGACAAGCTGACCAAGGGTGAGTTCGACCACCTGCCCGAGCAGGCGTTCTTCCTCATCGGCGGGCTCGACGACTTGGCCAAGAAGGCCGAGACCTTCGGCGCCAAGCTGTGACGATCGATCCGAGCCGAAAGGTGGTGACCGATGGCTACTGAAATTCACGTCGAGATCGTGGCCGTCGAGCGCGAGTTGTGGTCGGGGGATGCGACGTTCGTGTTCACCCGCACCACGGCCGGCGAGATCGGCATCCTGCCTCGGCACATCCCGCTGGTAGCCCAGCTGGTCGACGACGCCATGGTGCGCGTCGAGCGGGAGGGCGAGGACGACCTTCGCATCGCGGTCGACGGAGGGTTTCTCTCCGTAACCGACGAAGCCGTCCGGATCTTGGTCGAGAACGCGCAGTTGGAGTCGGAGATCAACGCCGACGAAGCCAAGCAGGACGCCGAGTCCGACGACGAGCGCACGGCAGCGTGGGGTAGGGCGCGGTTGCGCGCCCTCGGCGAGCTCGACTGATTTCGCGATGAGCGCGTCCATGATCACCATGGTCGCGCTGATCGGCGTGTTGTTACTGGTCGTGCTCGCGCTGTCGTACCGGCTCTGGAAGTTGCGTCAGGTGGGCGGTTCTGCCGCCATCCTGCGCGACGTTCCCGCCGTTGGCGGGCACGGCTGGCGGCACGGAGTGGTGCGCTACCGCGGCGGCGAGGCCGGCTTCTATCGGCTGTCGAGCCTGCGGTGGTGGCCCGACCGTCGCCTGTCGCGACGCGGCATCGAAGTGGTCTCACGACGTGCGCCGCGTGGCGACGAATTCGACATCATGAGCGCCGAGATCGTCGTGCTCGAACTCCGCGACACCGGTCCGGAGAGTCGAAGGGGCTACGAGATCGCCCTGGACCGTGGCGCGTTGACCGCGTTCACGTCATGGCTCGAGTCGCGCCCGTCCCCGCGCGCTCGCCGGCGGCAGAGTTAGGCCTTCGGTCCACCCGGCTGCCACAGCACGTCGCCGTCGGGATTGGCCACTCGGCACAGGATGAACAACAAGTCCGACAGCCGATTCAAGTACTTCGCCGGTAGTGGGCTGATCGAATCGCCGTGGGCGTCGACCGCCCGCCACGCGGTCCGCTCCGCCCGTCGCGCGACGGTCCGCGCCACATGGAGCAGTGCCGACAGGGGAGTGCCGCCCGGCAGAATGAACGAATTCAGAGCGGGTAGCGGCTCGTTGAACTCGTCGCACCACGATTCGAGTCGGTCGACGTAGTCCTGCGTGATCCGCAGCGGCGGGTACTCCGGGTTCTCGACCACCGGCGTCGACAGGTCCGCGCCCGCGTCGAAGAGGTCGTTCTGGACCTGGCGCAAGACGGCCAGGACCCGTTCGTCGGGAGCGCCCAACGAGACGGCGACGCCTATCGCGGCGTTCGCCTCGTCGCAGTCGGCGTATGCCTCGAGACGGGGGTCGTTCTTGGACACCCTGCTGAAGTCGCTCAGCCCGGTCGATCCGTCGTCGCCGGTTCGGGTGTAGATGCGGGTCAGGTGAACTCCCATGTCGAAACCGTACCCGGGCTGATTGGCGGAAACGGCTCTCGCTGGTCTGCGCTGCTTAGACTGGCCGCGTGAGCGAGCGATTCGTAGTGACCGGAGGTACCCGGTTGGCGGGCGAAGTTGCCGTGGGTGGTGCCAAGAACAGCGTCCTGAAACTGATGGCCGCGGCCCTGTTGGCAGAGGGCACCAGCACGATCACGAATTCGCCCGACATTCTCGACGTCCCCCTGATGGCCGAAGTGCTCAGAGGTCTTGGCGCCACGGTCGACATCGACGGCGACACGGTCCGGATCACCTCGCCGGACGAGCTGAAGTACGACGCCGACTTCGCGGCGGTACGCCAGTTCCGCGCGTCGGTGTGCGTTCTCGGCCCGTTGGTCGGGAGGTGCAAGAAGGCGAAGGTGGCTCTTCCGGGGGGTGACGCGATCGGATCGCGGCCCCTCGACATGCACCAGGCCGGTCTGCGCCAACTCGGTGCGCGATGCAACATCGAGCATGGCTGCGTGGTGGCGGAGGCCGACCATCTTCGGGGCGCCGAGATCCAATTGGAGTTTCCCTCGGTGGGTGCCACCGAGAACATCCTGATGGCGGCCGTCCTCGCCGAGGGGGTCACGACGATCCACAACGCAGCACGTGAACCCGACGTCGTCGACCTCTGCACGATGCTCAACCAGATGGGCGCCCAGATATCCGGGGCGGGTTCGTCGACGATGACCATCACCGGGGTGGACCGGCTGCATCCCACCGAACACCGCGTGATCGGCGACCGCATCGTCGCGGCCACCTGGGGGATAGCGGCGGCAATGACCAGGGGCGACATCTCGGTGACGGGGGTCGACCCTGCGCATCTGCAGTTGGTGCTGCACAAGCTGCACGACGCGGGTGCCACGGTCACCCAGCACGACAACGGGTTCCGCATCGTGCAGTACGAGCGGCCAAAGGCGGTCAACATGGCGACGCTGCCGTTCCCTGGGTTCCCGACCGATCTTCAGCCCATGGCGATCGGTCTGGCGTGCATCGCCGACGGGACGTCGATGATCACCGAGAACGTGTTCGAGGCTCGGTTCCGTTTCGTGGAGGAGATGATCCGGCTTGGCGCCGACGCGCGGACCGACGGCCACCATGCGGTGGTCCGAGGCATTCCGCAGCTGTCGAGTGCACCGGTGTGGGCCTCGGACATTCGAGCGGGCGCCGGCCTGGTGCTGGCTGGACTCGTCGCAGATGGGGACACCGAGGTGCACGACGTGTTCCACATCGATCGCGGCTACCCACTGTTCGTGGAAAACCTGGTCAGTTTGGGTGCGGAGATCGAGCGCGTAAGCTAGTCCAAGAGGCCGGTGCAGCGACGCCAAGCCTCTGACCAGCGGATTTGACTTCGCTACGGCGGAAGTCCTAATCTAATCGAGTTGCCCCAGTACGGGGGACAGAGAAGTTTGACTCTCTGGCTCAGATAGTTTAAGCTGGCAGGGTTGCCCCGAAACGGGGAACTTCGCAAGAATCTGGTCTGTTGTTTGAGAACTCAATAGTGTGTTTGGTGGTTTTTGTTTGTTGTTTTTGGCCATCTTGGTGGGGGACTTCCCGTCTTCCTGCTGCATAAGGTGGTTTTGTTTTATTTGCCAGTTTTGACTGGTT
>VIFX01000170.1:0-415 GCA_006864685.1 Mycolicibacterium hodleri
GTCATGGGGAGCGGTGATTAGGTCAACAGGAAATACCAGCGCAGCAGACAGTAGTGCAACGGTATAGGGCCCTCGCGCGCCTTCGATATACATCCTTAATGGGATGTGGATCCGCGCTTGCATTTTCCAGAGTCCGACAATTTTTGCTGTGGGGACGCCGACTGCAAACGCAATGGCCAGTCCAGGAAAGCCAAAGAAGTAAGTCATAGTTACGGTAAGTGCGAGTTGAAAAAGGCCGGCTGCAACTGTGACTACCGCAGTGATGGCGGGTCGGCCCAGTGCAGATAAGGTCGATGTGCAGACGCCCGTCGACACGTTCACAGCGATGCCAGGAAGCAGTGCCAGCAGGATGAGGATCACCTCAATATTTCTGGTACCGAGCCAGAGCGGAATTGCGCTGAAAGCAGTCGCGATC
>VIFX01000171.1:0-415 GCA_006864685.1 Mycolicibacterium hodleri
GGGGAACCTCCGCGTCGGCCAGGACGTCGTGGCCATCGGGTCGCCGCTTGGGCTGGAGGGCACCGTCACCACCGGCATCGTCAGCGCCTTGAACCGTCCCGTCGCCGCGGGCGGTGACGCACAGAATCAGAACACGGTGCTCGACGCCATCCAGACCGATGCCGCCATCAACCCCGGCAATTCCGGTGGTGCACTGGTGGACTCGAGCGGAGCGCTGATCGGTGTCAATGCCGCCTCGGCGACGACCGGCGGAGACTACATCAACGGCCCCGGCGGATCGATCGGACTCGGCTTCGCGATACCCGTCGAGCAGGCGCTTCGCGTCGCCAACCAACTCCTCGCCACCGGCACGGCTACGCACGCCACCCTCGGGGTCGACGTGGCGAGCGACACTCCCCCTCAAGGGGCCAGGATC
>VIFX01000172.1:0-411 GCA_006864685.1 Mycolicibacterium hodleri
ACTCCAGGACGCGGTCCCGATGACCTTGGGTCAGGAATTCGGCACTTACGCCGTCATGGTCGGCGAGGACGCGGACCGGCTGGGGGAGGCCCTCGTCCTGATCGCCGAGATCAACCTCGGGGGCACCGCGATCGGCACCGGTCTCAATGCCCACCTGGACTACGCGAAACTGGCCTGCGAAGAGCTGTGTGTCATCACCGAACTTCCACTGGTGACCGCGTCGAATCTCGTCGAGGCCACTCAGGACGTCGGTGCGTTCGTGCAGCTCTCCGGCGTGCTGAAGCGGACAGCGGTCAAGCTGTCGAAGATCTGCAATGACCTGCGGCTGTTGTCATCAGGGCCTCGCGCCGGCTTCGGAGAGATCAATCTTCCTGCGGTGCAGGCGGGTTCGAGCATCATGCCCGGCAAGGT
>VIFX01000173.1:0-411 GCA_006864685.1 Mycolicibacterium hodleri
TCCCAGTCCGGATGATCCTTGCCAGCGATGCTGCGGTACAACGCAATCAACCCCTCGACGGTGTCGTCGTTCGGGTCGGCCGCGGGCGGGGTCAGGTGCGCATCGCCCTCCGCGACCGCATACGCCCAGCCGTCGTCGGAACTGACGTGAATCGACGCCCGAGGGTCACGGCGCAGGTTTCGGGTCTTGGCGCGCGGCTCGGTGATCGACACCGAAAAGGTCAGCTCCCGCGCGTCGAAGTGATACGAGACGTTCGACAGCTGCGGCCTGCCGTCCCGTTTGACGGTAGCAAGCACGCCGAGGGAGTTGCCGCAGATCAAGGCCAACAGCTTGTCGTCGAACACGTCGCGGCTCATGCTGGCCAGCGTACGACTGCGGCGCGGGTGACGGTCCGATTCCGCAGTCGAAGTC
>VIFX01000174.1:0-410 GCA_006864685.1 Mycolicibacterium hodleri
GTTGGTGACGATGCCCGCGTCGAGCAGCGCCGACTCCGCCTGCCTGCCGGTGAGTCCGAACGAGGTGACGTCGAGCAGCACGATGTGGTTGTCGGTGCCGCCGGTGACCAGCCGTGCGCCGCGGGAGAGGAAACCGTCGGCCAGTGCCTTCGCGTTGTCGGCGATGCGCTGCGCGTACTCCTGGAACGACGGCTGACGGGCCTCGGCGAACGCGACGGCCTTGGCGGCCATGACGTGCGACAGCGGGCCGCCGAGCACCATCGGGCAGCCCTTGTCGACGGCAGCGGAGTACTCCTCGGTCGCCAACACCAGACCGCCGCGCGGGCCGCGAAGCGACTTGTGAGTCGTCGTCGTGGTGACGTGGGCGTGCGGCACCGGATCCTCGTCGCCGGTGAACACCTTGCCTGCCA
>VIFX01000175.1:0-407 GCA_006864685.1 Mycolicibacterium hodleri
GACACGAGCTGCCAAGGGAAGAACCGATGAAGGGAAACCACAATGTTCGAGACACCGTTCGCCATGGCAGGCACCATCGTCACCGACCCGATTCTCCGCCGCGTCGGAGATCAACAAGTCTTCAAGTTCCGCGTCGCGAGCAACTCGCGCCGCCGGACCGCCGAGGGCACCTGGGAAGCGGGCAACTCCCTGTTCGTCAACGTGAACTGCTGGGGGCGCCTGGTCACTGGCGTCGGTGGGGCACTGGTCAAGGGCGATCCCGTCGTCGTGGTCGGCCATCTCTATACGAGTGAGTACGAGGACAAGGACGGCATCCGGCGATCGTCGGTCGAGGTTCGTGCCACCTCGGTCGGGCCGGATCTGAGCCGTTGCACCGTCCGTATCGAGCAGCGCAGGCGTGCCGAGGC
>VIFX01000176.1:0-406 GCA_006864685.1 Mycolicibacterium hodleri
TCGGAATCGAGCAGCATGTTCGCTTCCTGACGCTTCTCCGGCGCATCGTGGTTGAAGCGGCGGTCGGCCGGCTTCTCGTACATGGCAGGCCCACCGGCGATGGCCGAGGCCAACCGTCGCTGACCCTCCAGCACGCGGTTGTTCGCGCGCAGCCGGTAGTCCTCGCGCTGCTCCGGGTTCAGCGCAGCTATGAACGCCTGCGGGTGAACCAGCGCAACCAGACCCGATACGTGCCCGAAGCCGAGGCTGGTGATCAGACCCGCCTTCATCGGGAATGCGTCTCGCATCTCCAAGGTTTCGCGCACCCACACGAAGTGGGACGCGTGTGCCATTTCCTCGTCGACGCAGTCCAGGCTCCGGTTCGGCGGGATGACGCCGTCTCGCAGGATCTGGCACAGGCCCATGA
>VIFX01000177.1:0-405 GCA_006864685.1 Mycolicibacterium hodleri
GTTGCGGGACCATGGGTCCGCGGTGCTTCGCGATGCGGGCGGCGCGCCCGTCAGTGATCCGGATTGGCCCGACGAGTACGTGCTCGACCCGTCGACCGCGCCGCAGCGCAAGATGATCATCGACGTGCTCGGTCCGGTGCTCTCCGATTGCGCGACAAGGGGTTTCGATGCCGTCGAGATCGACAACCTCGACACCTTCACCCGCTTCCCCGCCATCGACGCCGCGGGCGCCATCGAGCTGGCCCGATCCTATGCAGCCATGGCTCACGACCACGGGCTGGCGATCGGCCAGAAGAACGCCGCCGAAGCGGTCGAGAAGGGCCGCCACGACGTCGGCTTCGACTTCGCCGTCACCGAGGAGTGCGCCGCCTACCGGGAGTGCGACCGCTATCGGCAGGCCTACGG
>VIFX01000178.1:0-404 GCA_006864685.1 Mycolicibacterium hodleri
GTGTGGATGATGGAACGGGGTCTCTACCAACAGGTGCGACCCGCGGCGAAGAAGGATCTCCACCGGCACGCCGCGAGCCTGGCCTCGATCGTGTGGCACGCGTTGTACGCGCCGTCACCATGAGTGACGACTCGATGGGTGCGCTGCACGGCGTCAACGCCATCGTCACGGGTTCCACCCGCGGCCTGGGTTTCGCCTTTGCCCGCGCCCTGCTCGACCAGGGCGCAAGAGTGGTGATCAGCGGCAGAGACGAGGAGGCGTGCCGCGCGGCGGCCACGACGTTGGACCCCGATGGCGAGTCGGTGCGCTACGTCGTCGGCGGGATCGAGGTGGAATCCACCGCCGCGGCGCTGGTCCAGCAATGCCAGGACGCCTTCGGGCGCGTCGACTTCGTCGTCAACAAC
>VIFX01000179.1:0-401 GCA_006864685.1 Mycolicibacterium hodleri
GTCCCACCACCGTCCAGTGCGCCTGCTTGGCCTGGTTCTGTACGTCGAGCAATCCGACGAGAACGGCCTGAAGATCGGCGGCGAGCGCCGACGTTGCGACGAACTCCCCGGCGAGTACGTCGTGGTTGGTGATGGTCATCATTCCTCCTCTAACTCGGACCGTCCGGCCCGATCGACATGTCCGACCCTACCCCTTGTTTTGATCTAGTCAATATAGTGATTCACTCATAGTGTTGTTTAGGTCATGCTAAGCTGCGTGCATGGACGTGGTGGATGCCGTCACCAGGCACAAGCAGGAGTTGCGGGCCGCGTCGCTGCGCGCCACCTCGGGACGCGTTGCGATCCTGGCGGCACTGGAGACGGAGCCGCACTCCACCGCGGAGACGGTGTTCGACCTGATC
>VIFX01000017.1:0-124455 GCA_006864685.1 Mycolicibacterium hodleri
GGGCGGGCTCGGCTACTTACCCCGCCGCGGCACGGCATGCTCCGGAAACGAGATTCGCAAACTTGAACCCTGTGTAACTCAACCAGCCATCAATGCCCGTGTAGTTGTCCGCGACAGTGAGGTAGGTGCGAAGATAGAGTGCGGAAGAGAGTGCGAAGTCTTCGAATGCAGGGTTTCCGCTTTCTCGCCCAGCAGCCTGCGCATCATTCGCGTATGCCGTCAGCAGCGGCCGAGTGGCGACCTCAAGCGTTCGTCTCTCCGGCGTCCATTCGGAAGCTGGAACGCTTGGGTCTGCGTCTGCCCACGCGGTCGTTTCAGAGTTAAAATTGTCTAGGCGAGAAACCCATTCCGAGCATGTCGAAGTGGGCTCAGTAATAAAGGGCAGCGATTTCTGTGGGTCTTGTGGCGCCGCTATCGTGGTCGGCGATGCCGCCGGATCGACGCCCAATCCGCGATTAGATGAGCCGAATGTAATTGTGTTGCAGATCCCGATTATCGCCGAGCTAGCATTCACGTTGGCGGAGGCGAGACCATCGTCGGCGGGAACGTAGTCGCGAACGCTGTCTGCGTATGCGCGTCCGTTGGCGATGAATTGCTCGTAAAGCTCCCGGACGACGCGATGCGGCGTCTGTTTGGCGAGGGCAACCGACTGATTGGCCGCATTCCGCATCCCGGTGGCAACGGCCTCAACCCGCGAACGTTGCTCCGGCGTCCATTCTGAGGCAGGTCCGAGCGCCTTTCGCTGCGCGCCCCAGCCTTGCGTCTGTAAGTCTGCGAGGCTGTTGTTGATGCCCACGAACGTGGCGCATGTCGGCTCGTTTGTGATGATGCTGACCGGCCCCGTGTCATTCGCACTAGCGATGTCGCTTGGCACACCAGTCGGCGACGCAGATGGTCTTGAATCCCCGCCACGGCTCATCACGATCACCGCGATGCCCACGGCTATTGCGATCACCAACAGCACGGCGACCGCGCCGAGGAGCCACTTCACGCCGTTGCCTGTCGGCGGCGGCGGTCCGGGTGGATGTAGAAACGGGCCCTGCTGCCAGGGCGGCCCAGATCCGTGCGGGTCGCCCGGCCGCCATCCTTCACCTTGTGGCGGCGAGCTCATGAGCGCATACCTAGAGAACCAGGAATGCGACGGCCGCCGCGACGATGAAGACCACCAGCACCCCGATGCCGAACAGCAGCCACCGTCCGTTGCCGTCGGTGGTCTTCGTACCACCGTGCTGGGTCCACGTGCCCTGTTCCCAGCCGGGCGGTGGGGGTTGCTGCTTCGGGCTGGACACCGTCGGGTCGAAGGGCTGGCCGTACGGCTGCCCCTGATCGCCGGACGTGGAATCCCCCGGCGGCGACGGCCACCCGTCGTGAGAAGGCGTGCTCATCCGCGCGTTCCTTCGACTACCCCGTACATGCCGCACCCCCACAACACTCACCGGTCACGCCGCGCACCATCGAACCGCACACGCCTTCACCGTAAGCCGAAAGCCTTGCTACCCCGCGCACCAAAATGCCCCGCGTCCCGCGCGGCCGAATCCGATCCATCGCACGTGCTCCCGGCGCTAACGGTTGGCGTCGTTGATGTCGGAGGTGATCTCGGCAACCGCGGAATCGATGCGCTCCCGGTCGGCTTCGATCGACGCGGACGCGGTCGCCCCGGCGTTCTGCAACGCTTCGTTGACGCGCGCGGCGACCGTGTCGGCGCCGAGCCGCAACAACCCCTCTTCGATGAAGACGTCGGTCAGCCAGTGATGCCCGTTCAGCGTGACCTCGACGGTCCTAGCCTCGTCGGTGGCGGTGAACGTCTCGCCCGCCATCTTGCTCAGCTGCTCGTCCATCAGCGATTGCAGGCGCTGCGCCTGCTTCAGCACCGCCGCCACCTGCGGGTGCATGTCCTCGGTCACTTGGAGTCCCTGGGATCCTGAACGGTCCTGCGCTTCCGATCACCGATGATGCCCTGCGTGTACTCGCGGTCCTCGACGTAGAGCTCCTCGTCGGGGGACAGCCCGGGGGTCCGCTTCTTTTCCTTGCCGCCCTGGGCCTGGCCGCCGTGGCCGCCCATACCTCCACCCATTCCGCCGCCCATCCCGCCACCGGCTCCACCTGCCGCCGGGGCAGCGCCCACACCGCCGGCTCCCGCCGGGCCCGGTCCGACCGAGACCCCGGCAACGCTGGGCTGCAACGGCATTGAGCCTGCTCCGCCACCCGCGCCGCCACCGGAACCACCGCCTGCGCCACCACCTGCTTCGGCTGCAGCCGGACGTAGACCGGGATCGTCGGGCAGGAACGGCGTGTCCTCCGGTCCGCCGCCGGGCGTGCCCCCACCAGGCGATCCGCCCGAGGGCGAGCCGCCGCCGGACGGTGATCCGCCACCTGACCCCGGGCCCTGCCCGCCCGAGGGCTCGCCGGCGCCTTTTTCGGCCGACATCGGCGACACCCCCTGCGACGGGGACTGCGGCGTCGTCGGCGAACCTCCGGGCGGCTGTCCACCGCCGCCACCTCCGGCGGACGGCGCCCCGGGGCCTTGGCCGGGATGTGTCTTGTCCCAGTCGGACGGCAGCTGTCTGGGGTCGCCGTTCGCCGTCACCGCTGCCGACGGCGTGCCAACCGGCGGAGGCGGGTTGTCCACCGTGACGCGTTCGACCGCAGCTTTCGTGGTGTATTCGTCCTGGATGTCCTCGGACTGTTTGACCAGCTTCTCCATCGCAGCCATGTTGTCGTTCTGGTTGGCCGTGGTCATGTTGTCTTCCAACGACTTGTACTGCTCGTAGACCGGGTTGTGCTGGCCTACCGCGGCGAGGTGGGCGTCCCACACCTTCTGCGCCTCCCGCGCCAACGCCTGCCATTTCTGGCCGAGTTGGGTGATCCAGTTGCCGTAGTTGAAGAACTTGCCGTACGCCTCGTCGGCGGCATCGCCCTCCCAGTTGACGATGGGCGCGATGAAGGTCGCCCCCGCCTTCTGCAGAGCGACGCCGTTGGCGTCCCACTTGTTGCGTGCCTCTTCGAGGGATGCACCGTGGTCGCCACTCCCGAGTGCGTCCTGGGCAAGGTCGATGAAGAGGTTGCTCCCGCTGCTGGACCTCGACGGTGACGGCAAGTCGCCCGGGGCCTTCGGTTCGGGAGTGCCGCTACCTGCCGGAACGACCGGTGCTGGTGCGGGCCCGCCGCTGTCGATGCTGCGCCGCGCTGCCTCGTCGAAGTCGTCGTACGCCTTGGCGACCGAGTTCAACGTGTCGGCCAGTCGTTGCTGCTCGGTCTTCGCGAACGCCTGATTCTTGGCCAGGTAGTCGGCGTTGGCCTGAAGGTGTTCGATGTTCCGCTTGGTGTGGGGCAAGCTATCCGGTGCCTGGAGACCCGACGACAGTCCCTCGGCGTCGGCGAACTCGACGTTCGCGACTTGTCTTGCCTTCGCGCGCAGGTCTCCCGTGTCGACCTTGATGCCGTCGCCCATCAGTCCTCCTCACACCCGCCCGCACGTGGGTCCAGCAATTGAAGTGTCATGGCTCAAGCGCCATCTGGTAGCGGCTTTCCTCACGCGGGTTGATCAACCGGATCGGAAGCTGGCGATGGCGTGGCGTGTCGATGAAGTTGTGCCGCAACACGACTCGTCCGACGCCGGGGTGCGGCCCCAGATACGTCGTCGAGTTGGGCCAGACGATCTTCGCGACCGTGCCCACCCGAGCGTTGATGAGCCCGGCGAACTCGCGGAACTGCGGACCCAGGGTGATGACGGCGCCCGCGGCGGCCGAGCGAATCACGAATTGGGTGAACAGTCGCGCGTCACCCAGGTTGATGCTGACGTCGACGTCGTCGAACGGCATGTACACCGGGTAGCGGTCGGCCGTCTCGCCGACCAGCACGCCCGCCGAGCCGATCGGCAGTTCGTAGTGGCGATCGGTTGTCGGGCTCTCCCCGTACAGCGCCGCGCGCTGGCCACCGAAGAGGCACGAAAACCCGCGTGGCGTCGTCGGTTCCGCCAACGTCGTCAGCAGGACCGTCGTCGTCGGGGCCGTGCCGGGGCGCACCCGCACCCGGGTGATGGTGTGATCCGCCCGCGCCGACCACCACACGTCCGGACCGCCGGGCGCGGTGTAGGCGGCGGTAAAGGTGCTGCGCCCCTTGATCAGCGACCACGCCTCGCGTTCGAAGCTGATCTCGGTGGCGCGGTCGAAGTCCTCGAAGCTGCGACCACACCGGGCGTCGATCCCGTTGCTGGACAGGTGATCTGCGATGCGGGTGGTCGAGGCCACCAGGTAGCTGGCGAGCCCCGCGACGCCGACGTCACGGCGCAGTGCGGACCTGCGGGTCTCCTCGGGGAGCGCGCGCAACACGATCCAGGTGCGCCGGTTGGCCGGCGCCGGATACGGCCCGACCACCTGGTCGTAGAGCGCGACGAGGCTCGCGGGAGCCGTCCGTCCGACCCGGTACCCGGCGGAGACGACGTCTGCCTCCAGATCGGGGCAATACGTGGCGATGAGCTTCTCGACGAGTTGGGTGTCCAGCACGTCGTCGGTGAACGCCTCGCCGGTCACGATCACGGTCGGAGTGAACGGTCGCGGGACGAGCTCGATGATCGAGATGAGGTGGTCGTCCTGCCAGCGCACCGCGACGTGGTCACCCGGGATGACGGTCGCACCGACGGCCGCCGCAGACGGCGCGTCAGGCGCCACCACGTGCCGGCGCCGCCACGAGAACACTGCTGCGATCCAGCCCGTCACACGACGGCCGCGCACGGTGAGCGTCGTGGCGATCGCGATCAGCACGGCCAACGTGATCGCCAACCACATCAGGTGGATGTGGACGAAGAACACCACGCACGCGGGTATCAGGACGGCGGCCCAGAGCAGGTGTCCCGTGGTGATGCGCAGACCGAAGATCGACAGCAGGTTCTTCATCGGCGCCTCAGTGCCCGCCTTGCGAGAGCGAGGATTCCGAGTGCCACCGCCAGGCTGACACCCGTCACGACCACCATCGTGATGGGGCCGCGGTCGGGTGGCGGGATGTACACCGGCGCCGGAATCTCCTGCACCTTGTAGGACACCGACTTCGGGCCGGGTGGGACGTCCCACGTCAACGCGGCCACCGGATCGATCACGCCGGCACCGACGTAGTTGTCGACGCCGCCGCCGGGATGCCGCGACGTGGCGGTGATCCGGTACATGATCTGGGCCGGGGTCAGGTCGGGAAAGCGCTGGCGGAGCATCGCGGCCAGGCCCGACACGTACGCCGCGGCGAACGAGGTTCCGTTGATGGGAATCGGGCCGTCCTGGCCCTGCAACGCGTTGACGGGATTGCCGTCGTACCCGAGCGCGATGATGTTCTCCGCGGGTGCCGCCGCGCCGAGCCACGGGCCTGACATGGAGAAGGTGCTGGGCTGGCCGGTTTGGCCGATGCCGCCGACGGTCAGCACCAGCGGTGAATACCAGGCCGGCGAGACGATGGTCTGAACTTGCTTCCACCCGCGCGGGTCCGCGGGCGTCGAGGCGTCCGGCGGCGGATTCTGCGAGCACTCTTGGCCGGTGTTGCCAGCCGCGACGATGATGACGGCGCCCTTGGCGTTGACCGCGTATTCGATTGCTGCGCCGAGGCTCTTCTCGTCGATCGGCCGGGTGATCTTGTAGCACGCGGCTTCACTGATGTTGATCACCTGGGCGCCGAGGTTGGCGGCGTGCACGATCGAGCGGGCGAGGCTGCGCAGCGAGCCAGCAGTCGGGGTCGTGTTGGGGTCGTTGGGGTCTTGCCGGGCGCCCACCGGCTGGTAGTTGTCCGACGTCTGGCGCAGGGACAGGAGCCGGGCGTCGGGTGCGACGCCGATGAAGCCGTCGGTCGGCGAGGGACGGCCGGCGATGATCGACGCGGTCAGGGTGCCGTGGGAGTCGCAGTCGTTCATGCCGTCGCCGGCCTTGTCGACGAAGTCGCCGCCGGGCAGGGCAGGCACGCGGGCGGAACCGTTCACCCCGGTGTCGATGACGGCGACGGTCACCCCGGCGCCGGTGGCGAACTTCTGCGCATCGGCGATCCGGAGGTAGTCGTTGGCCCAGGGCTTGTCCGCGAAGTTGGCGCCGGGGAAGACGGTCGGGCTCGAGCAGACGCGACGTAGCTCGGTCGGCGTATCGGGGCCGGTCTCGTCGGGTGGCAGGGCCGTCGGGTCGATGGCGGGCGGCTCGATCGCGATCGCCGGAGGCGCGGTGAACACCGTCAGGAACAGCACGGCGACGAGCATGACGATGCGACGCGTCAAGAGTCACCCCTTCGTTCCCCGACCAGCCCCAGCTGACGCTGAGACCCCGATAGCAAAGCAGTTGCCGCCCCGTGGACGGCGTATTCCCTCACGTCAAGCCCTACGAGCACGCGCACGTAGGCAATCCTACGATGCGGTAGGAGTGCGCCATGCACCATTCTTGACGAGCTCAGGGGAGGCGCTGGTGGCGCCTCCCCTGAGTAGAAACTGCTGGTCTATCTAGGCGTCGAGATCCTTCTGGATGAGCTCCGCGACGGTGCTCAGCGCGGCCTCGTCGTCGGAGGCAACCGTCACCTCGGCGCCGTTGCCGGCCCCGAGGGTCATGATCATCAGCGCCGAGCCGGCGTCCACAGGCTCACCGCCGTCCAGCGACAGGGTGACTTCAGCGCCGGCGTTGACGACGGCTTCGGCGATGATCGCCGCGGGGCGAGCGTGCAGGCCGATCGACGAACCGACGATTACGGTCTTGGCGGGCATGGTGAATCTCCTTTTGCGGTGGGTTCGAGAATGTCAGGCGGCGACGAGTTCGGGGGCGGTATCGGCGTCCACCTTCTTGGCGAACTGCTTGGCCGTGACAACCGCGGCGGCGGCGACGACGGTTCCTAGTGCCAGGGCGACCAGGAACCAGAGGAGGTTGCCGATCGCGAAGAACACGAAGATGCCGCCGTGGGGTGCCTTCAGCGTCACGTCGAAGGCCATGATGAGCGCACCGGTGACCGCGCCGCCGGCCATCATCGACGGGATGACGCGAAGCGGGTCGGCCGCGGCGAACGGGATGGCGCCCTCGGAGATGAACGAGGCACCGAGAAGCCATGCGGCTCGGCCGTTCTCGCGCTCCGGCTCGGTGAACAGCTTCGGACGCACGGTTGAGGCGAGCGCCATCGCCAGCGGCGGCACCATGCCGGCGGCCATGACCGCAGCCATGATGCGCAGCGACGACGGATCGGCGACGTTGAGCCCCGCGGTGGCGAAGGCGTAGGCCGCCTTGTTGACCGGCCCGCCCAGGTCGAAGCACATCATCAGGCCGAGGATGACGCCGAGAAGGATCACCGAGCTGCCGGACAGACCGCCGAGCCAACTCGTCAGGCCCGAGGTGATGGCGGCCAGCGGACGGCCGAGGAGCAGGAACATCAGCAGGCCGACGACCAGCGAAGCGCCCAGCGGGATGATCACGACCGGCATGAGGCCGCGCATGGCCTTGGGGACGGTGATCTTGCTGATCCACAGTGCGGTGAAGCCGGCGATCAGACCGCCGACGATGCCGCCGATGAAGCCGCCGCCGACGAAGACCGCCACCGCGCCTGCGGTGAAACCTGGTGCGATGCCGGGTCGGTCGGCGATGGCGAAGGAGATGTAGCCGGCGAGGGCGGGTACCAGGAAGCCGAACGCCAAGCCGCCGAGGGTGAACAGCACGGCGCCGAGGTACTGGATGAAGCCGCCGTCGGGCAGATTGGTCAGCGAGTTGGTGCTGGCGATGATGTTGCCCAGCGACTGCGTCGCGCCCTCGGGTTTGTTCGCGATGTCGTATCCGGCGAACAGGAAGCCCAGCGCGATCAGCAGACCGCCCGCGGCGACGAACGGAATCATGTAGCTGACGCCGGTGAGCAGGATCTGGCGGGTGCGGGTGCCCCAGCCGACGCCGCCCGCGGCGGACGGAGTGGTTGACGACCCCGCTCCGCCGGCGGTGCCCTCGACGCGCGCGGCGTTGGGATCGCTTGCGGCGGCGACTGCTTCGGCCACCATCTTGGCGGGTTCGTTGATGGCGCGCTTGACGCCGGAGGCGATGACGGGCTTGCCGGCGAAGCGGCTGCGGTCCTTGACGCCCACGTCGGTGGCGAAGATGACGGTGTCGGCGGCGGCGATGATCTCCGCTGCCACCGGCGTGCTGCCCGAGGAGCCCTGCGTCTCGACGTGCATCGTCACGCCGGCTTCCTTGGCGGCCAGCGCCAGCGAGTCGGCGGCCATGTAGGTGTGCGCAATGCCGGTGGGGCAGGCGGTGATCGCGATCAGCGTCGTGGTCTTCTTCGACTCGGCGGGCGCGGCTGCAGCTGCCGGCGCGGCGGCGGGCGTGGCTGCTGCCGGTGCCGGGTTCACCACACCCTCGACCAGTGCGACGACTTCTTCGGCCGACGCGGCTGCCCGCAGCGACGCGACGAACTCCTTGCGCACCAATGCCCTTGCGAGACTTGACAGCAGTTTCATGTGCTCGGCGCCGCCGGAGTCGGGAGCCGCGATCAGGAAGGCGAGGTCGGCGGGACCGTCGGGTGCGCCGAAGTCCACGGCGGGCGAGAGCCGCGCGAAGCCGATAGTGGCCTGGTCGACGTAGGGGGAACGGCAGTGGGGGATCGCGATGCCGCCAGGAAGGCCGGTGGCGGACTGGGCTTCCCGGGCCATGGCTGCGGCGACGAGGCCCGCACCGTCGGAGGAACGTCCGGCATCGGCGAGACGCGCGGCGAGCAGGCCGATCACGGCCTCCTTGTCGCCGCCCGCGTCGACGTCGATGGCGACGAGGTCAGTGGTGATGATGGACATGGTTCTCTTTCCTCTGGTGTGAGTCGGGTTGGTTAGGGGCGGATGGCGGCGGGTGTGATGGCGTATACCCGGACGGCGTCCAGGTCGACCTGCGACGGGGCGGGTAGGGCGGAACCGGGCAACGCCGCTGCGGCACTGCCGTAGGCGACGGCCATCTGGAGGCGACGAGGTGGCTCGGCACCACCGACTGCGGCGCGCACGTAGCCGGCCAACGACGAGTCGCCTGCGCCGACGGTGCTACGCGGGGTGATGGGTGGCGGGGCGGCCATCCAACTGCCGGTCGGGTCGACCAGGACGGCGCCCGCTGCCCCCAGCGTGACGAGGATCGTCTTGGCGCCGCGTTCGATGAGCTGGTTGGCGGCAAGGATCACCGGTGCCGGATCACCTTGGGCGGCAGCGCTTTCCAGTTCCTCGGGCGATGCGCCGACCAGGCCGGCCAGTTCTTCGGCGTTGGGCTTGATGAGGTCCGGTGCCGCGGTGCCGAAGCCGGCGGCGAGCGCGTCGAGCGGACGCTCGGAGGTGTCGACCGCGACGTGGCAGGGTGCCGACGCCAGCCGTGCGACCACGTCGGCGTACCACTCGTCGGGAACGCCGGGCGGCAGTGACCCGGAAAGCACTATCCACGAGGCGGTTTCGGCGTGGGCGAGGACGGCGCGGGTCAGCGCGTCCAGGGCGTCGGCGTCGAGCGGTGCGCCGGGCTCGTTGAGCTTGGTGGTGGTGCCGTCGGCCTCGGTGATCGCCAGATTGGTCCGCACGACCCCGCCGACGGGGACGCTGCGGAAGGCGACACCCGCTGCGCGCAGGGCGGCCACCATGGGGTCGTCGTCGGAGGTGGGGAGGACGGCGATGGCGTCGAGGCCCGCGAGGGCCAACGCCCGGGCGACGTTGACGCCCTTGCCGCCTGGCTCGCTGGTGGCCGAGGTGACGCGGTGCACGGCGCCGCGGGTGAGCGTTGCGCCCAGTGACACGGTGCGGTCGATGCTGGGGTTGGGGGTGACGGTGACGATCATTCGGGGGCTCCCGTCGTGATGACTTCGACGCCTTCGTCGGTGAGGGTCCGACGGTCGGCGTCGGAGATCTCGGCGTCGGTGATGAGGGTGTCGACGCTGGAGATCGGCGCGAAGCTGACGAAGTCTTCGCGGCCCACCTTCGTCGAGTCGGCGGCTACGACGACGTAGTTGGCGCACGCGACCATGGCGCGTTTCACGGCGGCCTCCTCGCTGTCGGGGGTGGACAGTCCGTGTCTGGCGCTGATGCCGTTGGTGCCGATGAACGCGATGTCGACGCGGAGGTTGTCGAGCACCCGCAGGGTCTGTTCGCCGACGGCGGCCTGGGTGACACCCCTGACGCGACCGCCGAGCAGCTGCAGCGAGACCGTCGGCATCGACGCCAGCCGGGCGGCGATGGGCACCGAGTTGGTCACGACGACCAGGTCGCGGTCGGTGGGCAGCTGGTTGGCGATGCGGGCGGTCGTGGTGCCCGCGTCGAGCAGCACGCTTGCGCCGTTGAGGGGGAAGAATTCGGCGGCGGCCTCCGCGATGGCGTCCTTGTAGTCGGCGCGGGTGGTTTCCCGCTCGCCGACGCCGGGTTCGACGAGGTGTAGCGCCCGGGTAGGGACGGCGCCACCGTGGACGCGCCGCAGAACGCCGGCCCGGTCGAGTACGGCCAGGTCCCGGCGCACGGTCTCGGTCGTCACGTCGTAGGTTTGCGCGAGTTCGGTGACCGAGGCGCGACCCTGGCTGATCACCAATGCGGCGATCGCTTGTTGGCGCTCTTCGGCGTACATGACTCTCCGTTTTTGTGGGTTATGCATGTTTGGAATGTTGATATAGTTGGTTTTACCCCTGAATGTGTTGACTTGTCAACGGTTTGTTGTAATCTAGTTCACATGAGCGCCACATCGTCTCCCGTATCACTGCACCCCGCGGACGTCTCGCAGCCGCCCGCCGGAACCGTCCTTCGTGGCATCCCCGCGGTCGGTGGCGTGCAATACGCACCGGTGATCAGGCCGGGCTCGCGGCCGACGGTCGACACCGCGTCGACCAGCGCCGATCTCGAGGAGTCCCGGCGTCCCGGTGAGGTGGCCCGGTTCACCGCGGCCGCCGCCGCCGTGGCCGACCGTTTGCGCGAACGCGCGGCGAACGCCTCGGGTGCCGCCTCGGAGGTGCTGGCGACGACGGCCCAGCTGGCCCAGGACCGGGCGTGGATCGCCGCCACCGAGAAGCGGATCGGGCAGGGCAACCAGGCCGTCGGCGCGGTGACCGGCGCCGTCGAACAGTTCGTCACCATGTTCACCCAGCTGGGCGGGCTGATGGCCGAGCGGGTGACCGATCTGCGCGACATCCGCGACCGCGTCATCGCCGAACTCAACGGGCTGCCCGAACCCGGCGTCCCGGTGCCCGAGGTGCCGTCGATCCTTTGCGCCGAGGACCTCGCTCCCGTCGACACCGCCGGCCTGGACGCCTCACTGGTCGTCGCACTCGCCACCACGCTCGGCGGGCCCACCAGCCACACCGCGATCATCGCCCGCCAACTCGGCATCCCCTGCGTGGTCGCCGTCGACGGCCTCGACTCCGTCGCCGCGGGCACCATGGTGATGGTCGACGGCACGGTCGGCACCGTCACAGTGGCACCCGACGAGGCCGAGGCGGCCCAGGCCGTCGCCGTCGCCAGGGGTGAAGCCGACCTAGCCAAGAGCTGGAGCGGCCCCGGCGCCACCGCAGACGGGCACGTCGTCGCGATCCTGGCCAACGTCCAGGACGGCGCCGCGGCGCGCGCGGCGCGGGACACCCCGGCCGAGGGTGTCGGGCTGTTCCGCACCGAGCTGTGCTTCCTCAACCGCTCGACCGAACCGTCGGTGGACGAGCAGGCGCAGATCTACGGAGAGGTGCTCGACGCGTTCCCCGGGCAGAAGGTCGTCATCCGCACCCTCGACGCGGGTTCGGACAAGCCGCTGAAGTTCGTCGGCCACCCCGACGAGGCCAACCCTGCGCTCGGCGTGCGGGGCATCCGCATCGCCGACGGCAACCCCGGCATCCTGACCAGGCAACTCGAGGGCATCGCCGCCGCGGCCAAGAACACCGGCGGCGCGCCGTGGGTGATGGCGCCGATGATCGCCACCCCGGCCGAGGCCAAGGCGTTCGCCGACGAGACGCGCGCCCACGGCTTGGTTCCAGGCGTGATGATCGAGGTGCCCGCGGCCGCGCTGCTCGCCGATCGCATCCTCGAGCACGTCGACTTCCTGTCGATCGGGACCAACGACCTGACCCAGTACACGATGGCCGCCGACCGGATGTCGGCCGAGCTGGCCACCCTGACCGACCCGTGGCAGCCCGCCGTGCTGGCGCTGGTCGCCATGGCGGCCAAGGCCGGAGTGGCGGTCGGCAAGCCCGTCGGCGTCTGCGGTGAGGCCGCCGCCGATCCGTATCTGGCCTGTGTTCTGGTGGGCCTTGGCGTCTCGTCGCTGTCGGCGGCCGCCGCGGCGGTCAGCGCCGTCGGCGCGAAGCTGGCCCAGGTCACGCTCGCGCAGTGCCAGGAGGCGGCCGCCGCCGCGCTGGACACCGCCACCGCCGCGGACGCCCGGGCCGCGGCGAGCGCCGTGCTGGCCTGACCCCCGCTCGCGAGCAGACACATAGGGCCCTGAAATGGCGTGAACGAGGGCCGTTCATTGGAGCCGCTTGCGGACTGCTCGCGGCGGCGCGCGACGGAATAATCGGACCGCGGTCCGGTTGTATTGGGTACATTTCCACTAGGAGGTACCCGTGCCCGCCATCACCGCCGACACCTTGACCCTGCCCCGCGTCGCGGGACCCGCCGCATCAGATACCGAACGCCCCGTGCGCTCCATCACCACCGGCCCCAAGGGGTACGAGGGCGAGGGATTCCCCGTCGTCCGCGCCTTCGCCGGCGTCAGCGCCGCTGCCCTCGACCCGTTCGTCCACATGGACCAGATGGGTGAGGTCGAATACGAACCGGGCGAGCCCAAGGGCACCGACTGGCACCCACACCGCGGCTTCGAGACCGTCACCTACATCATCGACGGCCGCTTCGCCCACCAGGATTCGCACGGCGGCGGCGGGCTCATCACCGACGGCGCCACCCAGTGGATGACCGCAGGCGCAGGCGTCCTCCACATCGAGACGCCGCCTGCCGAGCTGGTCGAGAGCGGTGGCACGTTCCACGGCATTCAGCTGTGGGTCAACCTGCCCCGCAAGGACAAGTTCGCCGCGCCGCGCTACCAGTCCATCGAAGGCGGCGAGGTCAAACTGCTGTCCTCCGACGACGGTGGAGCGCTGCTCCGGATCATCGCAGGCGAGATCGACGCTCAGCAGGGACCAGGTTCGACCTACACCCCGATCACGCTGGCGCACGCCACGATTCAGCCCGGCGCCCGCCTCGACGTGCCGTGGAACCGCGACTTCAACGCCCTGGTCTACGTGCTGGCGGGCGAAGGTGCCGTCGGCCCGGTCGGAAACCCGATCCGGCAGGGCCAGCTCGCGGTGATGGGGCCCGGTGACCGGATCTCCGTGTCGGCGCGTTCCAGCCAGGATGCGCGCAACCCCGCGATGGAGGTTCTGCTGTTGGGTGGCAAGCCCATTCGCGAACCGGTCTTCCACTACGGCCCGTTCGTGATGAACACCAAGGCCGAGGTGATCGAGGCTCTCGAGGACTTCAACGCAGGCAAGTTCGGCGCCATCCCGCCGAATGCCCTGATGCCGCACCGCGGCGGGCGCTAACCGCTCCGCAGGGCGGCAGGGTGCACCGGCTCCGGGTATAGCAGTTCCAGCTCGCCGAGGTTCGCCGCGACGGTGACGAGCGGTAGCGCCGCCCTGATCGACAGGTCGTCGCTGCCGGCCTCGGCGCGCAGGGCAAGCACGAAGTCGTCGCCGATCGGGCCGAGGTCGTGCACCGGCCGCCGACCGTGCAGGCGCTCCCGGATCACCGAGGTGTGCAGCTCGAGCACCTCGCGCACCCGGGGATAGGCGGTGATCGGCGGCGGCACCACGTCGGCGATCAACTCGGCGGCGGTGCGCACCCGGACGGCGCGGTTG
The DNA here is from genome assembly GCA_006864685.1 of Mycolicibacterium hodleri. GTDB lineage: Bacteria > Actinomycetota > Actinomycetes > Mycobacteriales > Mycobacteriaceae > Mycobacterium > Mycobacterium hodleri_B. The sequence continues at coordinate 13,825 of VIFX01000017.1, forward strand.
ACTGCCCGAATCGCCGGGGCGCGCCGGTCCGTCGACCCGCCGCTCTCCGAAAGGTATTGGCGGACGGCGTCATCCAGTGTTCGCGACGCCGACATGGCCGCGTGGCTCAACGAGAAGACCTTGTCGTCAGCCGATTCCGACGCGCCGCGCGTCACCCGCTTCACCGCGACGGTGAGGAACGTGGCGCCCGCCGCGATGGACGCGTCGACCGAGCGGGACACCCTGGACGCCGCACCGCGCGGCCACAACAGCAGTGACACCACCGCGCCCACCATGGCGCCGACGACGACGTCCTCGACCCGCAGCAGGCCCACCTGCCAACCGCTGGGACTGATGACGTTGAAGATGATCAGCACCATCATCGTGAACATCGCCTGGCCCGCGACGAACGAGGCGACCTCCGGGACGTACGCCGAACCGAAGGCGACGACGGGCAGCGCCAACCACAGCACGACCGGGTCCACGCCCATCAGCTCGATGAACGCCACGCCGAGGAGGAAGCCGATCGTCGTCCCGACGACGGCGCGCACCACCCGGGTGCCCGTCGTCAGCGCGCTGCTGCGCAGCACCGACATGGCGCCGAGCACTACCCAGAAGCCGTGCTGGACGGGAAAGACGTGGGTGACGGCCACCGCGAGTGCGAGCCCGAGGCCGGTGCGGATGCTGTTGCGGACGACGACGGCGCGCGTGGCCAGGAACCCGCCTGGCAGCGACGTCAGCGCCTGAGACTCCGACAGCAGCCGCTCGGCCGCCCCGGCCTCCGGAAGTCTGCGTCCGAGCACCCTGGCCCACACGGGGCGGGCATCGGCCGCCGCGGCGATGCCGATGACCCGTCCGGTCGTGCCGACGCACCCGGAAATGGTTCTGCGCGTCAGCAGCTTTCGGCCGACTCCGATCGCGGTGGCGTCGTTCGGTTCGGCGAGGATCTCGATGATGTCGTCGCGATAGCGGCTTTGGGCGATCAGCCTCTGGACGGCCAGCGCCTCGGACAGGTTGGCGCGGTGGCTGTCGCGTTCGGCGACCGGCGTGCTGAGTACCAGGGCGCTTTCGCGCAGCACCCGGACGACGGGATCCCTCATCTCGGCCAGCAGCTCTCCGCTGGTGTCGGTGACGCGGTCCGCCAGCCACTGCAGGTCGTCGACCACGCGCACCAGCGCGCGGCTACCCGCGGTGAGGCCGACCGGTCGATAGTCGGCGCCGAGGAAATTGGCCCGCAGTGCGCCCATCGCCGTCGACACGTCGTCGTCGGTGGCGTCGCCGTCGAGCCGGTCGGCCAGCGTCCGGCACACCAGGGCGGCGTGACGCCGGAGGTCGTCGTGGTGGCGGGGCGGAAGCAGGAACAGCGCGGCCGGCACGGCGAGCGAGAGCGCGATGAGCCAACCGAACAGGCGCTCCGGAACCGGACCGATAGGCGTGCACGCCGGCAGCACGAAGAGCATCAGCGTCGAGCGCTGGCCTGCGGCGAAGGTCTCGCTGAGAACGCCCGAGAACGTCACGATCACGGCGATGACGAACATCGTCAGGACCGCGACCCACGGAAGGGGCGCCACCAGCGTGCCGAGCGTGATGAGGATGGCGCCGTTGACGCCGAGGCCGCCGTACGCCAACGCCCGCGCCGGCCGGTTGCCGGGGAAGTCGACGGTGATCAAGAGGGCGACCGAACCGAAGATCGCGAACAACGGTGTCTGCGAACCGCTTCCGAGGGCAAAACCCGTCGCGGCGGCCAACGGCAACACCAGCGCCGCGCGCACCGCCCGTCGTGCTGCGTCGTGCTCGGGGTCCCGCCGTTTGATCCGATCGACTGCCCGGCGCCAGAGAAGGGCCGGGTTCAGCATGTGCCCAAGGTAGTCCGCTGCCTCAGTCGTCGGGCACGGAGGCGAACCGCCCGGAGTCCAACGCGTCCAGCATCTGCTCGGCCACCCACCGCAGGCCGACGGTGTCGCGCGGCAGCGTGGCCTGCTCGTACCCGATCAGCAAGTACATGCTCCACGAGGCGAAGACCTGCGCCTGATTCGCGTGCCCGAGAATCTCGAACGCCGCGTCGAACATCACGTCGAATCGGCGCCTGTCGACCTCGGTCTGCACCGCTAGTACGTCCTGGTCGAGCGAGCTCCAGACCCGGATCGCCGCCTCGGCGCCGTGGGGCAGCGCCAGGGCGTGCTTGATGATCGTGTCGATGCGTCGTCGGGCGTTGGGCTCGGCGTATGCCACGGCCATGCCGTCGATGCGGCGCTGCAGCCAGTGGCCGATGAGCTCCCTCGTGTAGGCCGACCAGCTCGGGAAGTAGTGGTAGAACGAGCCGGTCGTGACGCCGAGACGATTGCAGACGCCGGCCAGTTTGAGGCCGCCGTACCCGAGGTCGGCAAGCACGTCGAGCCCGGTCTCGAAGTAGGACTCCCGAGTCACCGCGCCCGCCATGGATGAGAACCATAGTTGGAGGTGCTGACCCCCTTCGCCCCAGGCCAGGGCCCACCCAGCTATGTCGGACTTCCGTAAGAAATGGTCATCACAGGCCGATTGACGGCCGAGATGGTTTGCTGAATTACGCACTCTTACGGTTCCGCAACCAATTGGCGTGGGCCTGTCAATTTAGGTGTGGCACAATTTGACCGTGCCGTATACCGCGACCCGAGGCCCTGGCCGCCCGCCTGCAGCGAAGGCGGCGGAGACCCGTGAGCGCATCGTGCGAGCGGCCCGCGAAGTTTTTAGCGAACTCGGTTATGACGCAGCGACGTTTCAGGCGATCGCGATACGTGCGGATCTGACCCGCCCAGCGATCAACCATTACTTCGCCAGCAAGCGCGTCTTGTACGCAGAGGTGGTGGAGAAGACCAACGAGATGGTCGTCGCCGCCGGCATGGCCAAGGCCGACGGGCAGACGTCACTGTTGAAGCGTCTGTCGGCGTTCTTCTCGGCGGCCATGCAGGCTGATTCCCGGGACCGATCCGCGGCTGCCTTCCTGGTCACATCGGTGCTGGAGTCCCAGCGCCACCCCGAGCTGAGCCGCGACGAACACAACTCTTTGAAGACCTCCAGGGCGTACGTGACCTGGGCGGTTACCGAGGCCCTTCAGAGTGGCGAGCTCACCACGGATACCGATGTCCCGACGTTGGTCGAGATGCTGGTGGCCGTGATGTGGGGCATGGGTTTCTATGCCGGCTACGTCGGCGGCCACGACGAGCTCGGCAACATCGTCGACAAGCTCGAGTTGCTGCTGGCGAACAAACTCTGGAAGATCGCAGAGTAACTCGGCAGGCCGTCCGCGAAGGTGCATTCGGGTCGCAACGGCACCGCCGCATAGCACTACTAACTTTCTGGCTAGCATGGCGCGATGAGCTCATTGCGCGCACACGACGACACCTGGGACATCGCCACCAGCGTGGGTTCCACCGCGGTGATGGTGGCCGCCGCCCGGGCCGGTGAGACCGAGCGCGATACACCGCTGATCCGCGACCCGTACGCGAAGATCCTGGTGGCCGGTGCGGGGACCGGGATATGGGAGTTCATGCTCGACGACTCCTTCGCCGCCAAGGTGGCCGATACCGACCCCGAGTCGGCCACGATCCTCGAGCACATGGGCAACTACCAGGCGGTACGGACGCATTTCTTCGACGCGTTCTTCGCAGACGCGGTAGCTGCCGGCATCCGGCAGGTCGTCATCCTGGCCTCTGGGCTCGACTCGCGGGCCTACCGACTCGAGTGGCCCGACGGGACGACCGTCTTCGAGATCGACCAGCCCAAGGTGCTTGAATACAAGGCGGCCACCCTGGCCGAACACGGCGTCGAACCGTCGGCGCTGCTGCACGAGGTGCCCGTCGACCTGAGGCATGACTGGCCAGCCGCACTGTCCGCTGCCGGGTTCGACGCGTCGCTGCCCACGGCATGGTTGGCCGAGGGATTGCTGATGTATCTGCCCGCGGAGGCACAAAATCAGTTGTTCGCTCAGGTCACCGAATTGAGCGCTCCGGGAAGTCGGGTGGCCGTGGAGACCGTCGGGGTGCAGGCCCAAGATCGGCGCGAGTTGATGCGCGAACGGTTCCGGAAGATCTCTGCGCAGTTCGGCATCGAGGACGCCATCGACGTCGGAGACCTGATGTATCACGACGAGGATCGGGCAGACGTCGCCGAGTGGCTCGACGGTCACGGGTGGACGGCGTCGGCGGTGACGTCGCAGACCGAGATGCAACGTCTCGGCCGCTGGGTTCTGCCGGACGACGCCGACGGGTCGGCGTTCTCCGAGTTCGTCGTCGGCGAGCGGCACTGACCGAAGCCTGTCCGCCAACCGGGCGGTTGGTTAGGATCAGCCGGGTGACCACCGAAGCGACCGCCCCGCCCAGCTCGCGCCCCGACGCGGTCGACGTGGCGGCCACCGTCGCCCGGCTCCGCAAGACGTTCGCCACCGGCCGCACCCGCGACGTCGCGTGGCGCAAGCGGCAGCTCGAGGGCCTTGTCAAGCTGATGACGGACAACGAGACCGCCATCGCCGCCGCCCTCGAGAAGGATTTGGGCCGCAAGCCGTTCGAGGCGTGGCTGGCCGACATCGCCAGCACCGTCGGCGAAGCCACTGACGCCGCCAAGAACGTCGGCAAGTGGACCAAACGCAAGCAGCGTCTGCTGGAATTCGCGCAGCTGCCCGGCCGCGGCTGGGTGGAGCACGAGCCCTACGGAACCGTGCTGATCATCGGCGCGTGGAACTTTCCGTTTGCCCTGACGCTTGGGCCTGCCGTGGGAGCCATCGCCGCTGGCAATGCCGTCGTGCTCAAGCCGTCGGAGGTCTCGCCGGCATCCTCGGCGCTGATGGCCGAGCTGATCCCGCGCTACCTGGACCCCGACGCCATCGCCGTCGTCGAGGGCGACGGCGCGGTGAGCCAGGAGCTCATCGCCCTGGGCTTCGACAAGTTGTGCTTCACCGGAGGCACTGAGATCGGCCGCAGGGTCTACGAAGGCGCGGCCAAACACCTGACCCCGGTCATCCTCGAACTCGGCGGCAAGAGCCCGGTGATCGTCGCGGCCGACGCGGACATCGCCGTCGCCGCCAAGCGCATCGCGTGGACCAAGCTGATCAACTCCGGCCAGATCTGCATCGCGCCGGACTACGTCCTGGCCGACGCCACGATCCGCGACGAGCTCGTCGCCAAGCTCGGCGAGGCCGTCGCCACCTTCGAAGCGGGCAGTTCCGGCAAGCGCATCGTCAACGACCGGCACTTCGACAGGTTGACCGCCGCACTCGCTGCCACCACGGGCACCATCGCCTTCGGTGGCGGTTCGAACGCGGCGGCCATCGAGATCCAGCCGACCGTCGTCGTCGACCCGGGACTGGACGAGCCGCTGATGACCGACGAGATATTCGGCCCCATCCTGCCGATCGTCACCGTCCAATCACTGGACGAGGCAATCGAATTCGTCAACGCCCGACCCAAGCCGCTGGCCGCCTACCTGTTCACCAAGAGCAAGGGCGTGCGGGAGCGGGTCATCAAGGAGGTGTCGGCGGGCGGCATGCTGGTCAACCACTTGCTGTTCCAGTTCACCACCGCCAAGCTGCCGTTCGGCGGCGTCGGACCGTCGGGGATGGGCGCCTACCACGGCAAGTTCGGCTTCGAGGAGTTCAGCCACCGCAAGTCGGTGCTTACCAAGCCGACCCGACCCGACTTAACCGCCATCATCTACCCGCCGTATACAGAGAAGGCGTGGAAGCTGGCGCGCAAGCTCTTCTAGCGCGCGTCACCGAAGACCGAGAGAAGAGGAACACATGCCCGGAGTGCAGGATCGCGTCATCGTCGTCACCGGAGCCGGTGGTGGACTTGGGCGGGAGTACGCCCTGACCCTCGCCCGTGAAGGCGCCAGCGTCGTGGTCAACGACCTGGGTGGAGCCCGCGACGGATCCGGTGCCGGATCGGCCATGGCCGACCAGGTGGTCGCCGAGATCAAGGAAGCCGGCGGTCGGGCGGTCGCGAACTACGACTCCGTCGCCGAGACCGAGGGCGCCGAGAACATCATCAAGACGGCGATCGACGAGTTTGGCGCCGTGCACGGTGTGGTCAGCAACGCGGGCATCCTGCGCGACGGCACCTTCCACAAGATGACCTTCGAGAACTGGGACGCCGTTCTCAAGGTGCACCTCTACGGCGGATACAACGTGCTGCGCGCGGCGTGGCCGCACTTCCGTGAGCAGAGCTTTGGCCGTGTCGTGGTCGCGACGTCGACGAGCGGTCTGTTCGGCAACTTCGGTCAGGCCAATTACGGCGCTGCCAAGCTGGGCCTTGTTGGCCTGATCAACACGCTGGCCCAGGAAGGCGCGAAGTACAACATCAAGGCCAACGCCGTCGCGCCGATCGCCGCCACCCGGATGACGCAGGACATCCTGCCGCCCGAGGTGTTCGAGAAGCTGACGCCCGAGTACGTCGCGCCCGTGGTGGCCTACCTGTGCACCGAGGAAGTGCCCGACACCGACTCGATCTTCATCGTCGGCGGCGGCAAGGTGCAGCGCACCGCACTGTTCCAGAACGACGGCGTCACCTTCGGCAGCGTCCCGTCGGTCGACGACGTGGCGGGCAAGTGGGCCGAGATCACCGACCTGTCGGCGGCGCAGTCGGCCAGCTTCAAGCTCGGCTGATCTGGTGAAGGCGCTTGTTGCGCAGAGCCTTTCCGGTCCAGAGGGGCTGGTCTACACCGACGTACCAGACCCGGCCGAGCCTTCCGATGGTTCCGTCGTCGTCGACGTCGGTGCGGCCGGGGTCAGTTTCCCCGACCTTCTCCTGATCAAGGGGGAGTACCAGCTCAAGCTCGACCCGCCGTTCGTTCCCGGCACCGAGGTGGCCGGAGTCGTCCGCTCGGCGCCGGCCGACTCGGGTTTTGCCGTGGGACAACGGGTTACGGGGTTGAGCATGCTCGGTGCCTGGGCCGAGCGGGTGGCGCTCGCGCCGTCCAGCGTGCTGCCCACCCCCGACGACCTCGACGACGGCGCGGCGGTGTGCCTGCTTGGCAACTACTACACGATGTACTTCGGGCTGGTGCGTCGTGGCGGGCTGATGGCCGGTGAGACGGTGCTGGTGTTCGGCTCGGCGGGTGGCGTCGGTACGGCGGCCATCCAGATCGCAAAGGCGCTGGGCGCCAAGGTGATCGCGATGGTGCACCGGCCGGGCGCCACGGAGTTCGTGGAGTCGCTGGGCGCCGACGTGGTGCTGCCGCTGACCGACGGGTGGGCGCAGGCCGTTCGCGAGCACACCGACGGGCGTGGCGTCGACCTCGTCGTCGACCCGGTGGGCGGAAGCGCCTTCGACGACGCGATCCGCGTGCTGGCCACCGAGGGACGGCTGCTGGTCGTAGGCTTCGCGTCCGGCGGCGGCATTCCGACGGTGAAGGTGAACCGGCTGCTGCTGCGCAACGTCAGCGTCGTGGGAGTTGGCTTGGGCGAGTTCATCAATCGCACGCCGGGCGCACAAGCGGAGATCGGTGCCGGGCTCGGGAAGTTGGTCGAGGCGGGACTGCGACCGCCGCCGCCGGTGCGCTACCCACTGTCCGACGGCCGGGCGGCGTTGGAGAGCCTGGCCAGCGGCGGGGTGCGGGGCAAGGTGGTGCTCGAACCGTGAGGTTGCCACGCGCACTTGCCTTCGACGTCTTCGGGACGGTCGTCGACTGGCGTAGCAGCATCATCGGCGAACTCGAGATGTTCGGCGAGCGGCATGGGATCGCCCAGGATTGGCCGGCGTTCGCCGACGCCTGGCGGGCTGGGTACCCGGAGGCGATGGACCGGGTGCGCACCGGCGAGCTGCCGTGGTTGAAGATCGACGCGCTCCATCGACTGATCCTCGACGACCTGCTCGACGCCGCGGGCCTCGGGGACGTGCCCGATGCCGACGTCACCGACCTGAATCTGGCGTGGCACCGACTCGACCCGTGGCCCGATTCGGTGGCCGGGCTGACCCGGCTGAAGCAGAACTTCGTCATCACCACGCTGTCGAACGGCAACCTGTCCTTGCTGACGAACATGGCGAAGCGGGCCGGGTTGCCGTGGGACTGCGTGATTTCCGCGGAGCTGTTCCACCACTACAAGCCGGACCGCGAGGCCTACCTAGGCTGCGCAGACCTGCTAGACGTTGCGCCCGGTGAGCTGATGCTGGTGGCGGCGCATCCGAGCGATCTGCGGGCGGCGCGCGACGCCGGTCTGATGACGGGTTACGTGGCGAGGCCGCTGGAGCGGGGTCCGGGTCGCCCGCCGCCGAAGGTGGAGGAGGGCGAGTTCGACGTCGTGGCCGGGGACTTCTTAGAACTTGCTGCCAAACTCGTTGTATGAACGGCGTCGAAACCCTGCTCGTTGCGGTGGTGATCGCGGTCGGCCTGGTGGGAATCCTGGTGCCGTTGTTACCGGGAAGCATCTTGATCTTCGGGGCCATCGCGGTGTGGGCGTACGTCGAGGGGACGACGGTCGCGTGGGTGACCCTCGGCGTGGCGACACTGGTGCTGGCCGCGGCGTTGCTGGTGAAGTACCTGTGGCCGATGAAGCGGATGCGCAGTGCCGACGTCCGCACCTTCAGCCTGTTCACGGGCGCCGTCCTCGGCGTCGTCGGGTTCTTCGTGATCCCGGTCGTCGGGTTGGTCGTCGGCTTCGTGCTCGGGGTCTTCCTCGCCGAGCTGACGCTGCGGGGCAACTCGCGGCTGGCGTGGGCGTCGACGGTGCACGCGATCAAGGGCGTCGCGCTGTCGGTGGGCGTCGAGCTGGCTGGCGCCCTGGTCGCGACGATGGTGTGGGTGGTCGGGGTGTTGCTTGTCTGAGGGTCCGCCCGCCGCGCCCCCTCCGCCCCCGCGCGGACTCAGAATCGCAGACGTCGCCACCTTCGGCGTGCTTCTTCTAGCCCAGGCCGCCGGTGTGTTCGCCCTGGTGATCAGCACTGTCGCCCTGCCAATGAGCATCGACGATTGCGCGTATCAGACGTGCGGTGACGAGAAGTGGATTGGCTATGCCCAATGGTTGGTGCTTGGCTCGATGGCGCCCGCGGGGTTGTTCTCCGGGCTCGGACTCATCCAGCTGGCGCGCAGCCGAGTCGGCTCGTGGTTGGCGCTGATCGGAGTCATCGGCCAGTGGTCGCTCATCTTCGGCGCGTGGGCTTTGGCCGCGCGCGCCGGTCCGTTAACCGGGTAACACGTGCCGACGCTCGGCGGCATCGGGAACCGCGTCACTTTCCACTCGGGGAGCCCTAAGATCGTCTCCGGCGGGATCGACAACACCGCCGTCCGCGGCTGAGACGAAGGATTGCCATGTCCGAAACCAAGATCACGGTCATCTACGACAACCCGACCGACCCCGACGCCTTCGAAAGTGCCTACGAAGAACGGCAATTGAATGCCGCCCGCGCCATCCCCGGTCACACCCGCTTCGAGGCGTCGAAGGTGTGGCCGAAGGAGGACGGCTCGCCGACGCCGGCCTACCGGATGATCGACCTCTACTACCCGGACTACGACGCCGCCTGCCTCGCCGTCACCACGCCGGAGGCCGGCGCCTTCTTCCAGGCCTTGGGCGAGTTGTCCACAGGCGGCGTTCGCGTGCTGATGTCCGACGTCGAGGTGCCCCAGAGCTAGGTGACCAGCGCCTGGCGGAGCCGCGTCACCTGATCGGACGTCACGCCGAGCGACTCGAGATACCCTGCCGTCGAACCGTACTCGGCGTCGATGGCGCGCTTGGCCGCATCGAGGTACTCCTCGCGCACACCGAGCACCTCTTCGTTGAGCCGCGCCTCGGCGAACGTCACGATCTCCGGCGTCGTCGTCTCCTCGGCGCGGTTGCGCACCGACTCGAGGATGCGCTCACGCAGATCGGGTACCGCCGCGTTGCTGCGCAGGAAGTCCGCGACGATGGCATCGCGTTGCACCCCAACGGTTTCCAGCACCAGTGCGACGGTGAAGCCGGTTCGATCCTTGCCCGCGAAGCAGTGCGCGATGACGGGCCGTTCGTCGGCGAGCAGGGAGATCACCTCGCGTACGGCGGTCTGTGCGCCGGGCAACGACGGAAAGCGCTCGTACTCCTCAGTCATGAACCGCGCGGCGGCGACGGCGACGTCCTCGTCATCAGGCTTGGCCGTCATCATCTTCTCGAACGCGCTCTCGTGAGGCGCGTCGGCCTGGTCGGCAGCCAGCTCGTGGAACGGCAGGAGGTGCACCGCCACGCCGTCGGGAACCAGGCCAGGCCCTCGCCGCTCGACCTCACGTTGGGATCGCAGATCGGCGACGTCGCCGATGCCGAAGCGCGCCAACGCATCCCGGCCCGAATCGTCGAGGCGGCTCAACTCGCTGGAACGGAACAGGCGACCCGGCCGGATTCCGGTCTCCTCGGCGACGTCGCGGAAGTTCCAGGCGCCCGAGAGCTCGCTGCCCGAGGAGGCCACTACGACGTCACCGCCGCCGCGAGTGCGCTCTTCTCCTTGCCGAGTTCGGCCCTGGCGATGGTGCGCATGTGCACCTCGTCGGGCCCGTCGAACAACCGCATCGCGCGGTGCCAGCCGTACAGTCGGGCGAGCGGGAAGTCGTCGCTGATGCCTGCGGCGCCGTGCACCTGGATGGCGCGGTCAAGCACGTTGCACGCCATCTGCGGGGCGACGGCCTTGATCATGGCGACCTGGTTGCGGGCCTCCTTGTTGCCGTGCTTGTCGATCGTCCACGCGGCCTTCTCGCACAGCAGCCTGGCTTGGTCGATCTCGTTGCGCGACAAGGCCACCTGCTGCTGGACGACGCCCTGCTCGGCCAGCGGCTTGCCGAACGCGATGCGCGTGTTGACCCGGTCGACCATCAGGGCCAGCGCGCGCTCGGCCACCCCGATCGCCCGCATGCAGTGGTGAATCCGGCCTGGACCGAGGCGGGCCTGGGCGATGGCGAAGCCGCCGCCCTCCTCGCCGAGCAGGTTGCTCACCGGCACCCGCACGTTGTCGAAGACGACTTCGGCGTGGCCGTGCTGGTCCTGCCAGCCGAAGACCGGCAGCGAGCGGACGATCTCCACGCCGGGGGTGTCGATGGGCACCAGGATCATCGACTGCTGCTGATGTGACGCGGCGTCGGGGTTGGTGCGGCCCATGACGATGAGGATCTTGCAGCGCGGGTCGTTGGCGCCGGAGGTCCACCACTTGCGGCCGTTGATGACGTAGTCGCCACCGTCGCGCAGCATCGTGGTTTCGATGTTGCGGGCGTCGCTGGAGGCCACCGCGGGCTCGGTCATCGCGAAGGCGCTGCGGATCTCACCGTTGAGAAGCGGTTCGAGCCACTGCTTGCTCTGCTCCGGGGTGGCGAAGAGGTGCAGGGTCTCCATGTTGCCGGTGTCGGGTGCGGCGCAGTTGAGCGCCTCGGGGGCCAGCTCCATGCTCCAGCCGGACAGCTCCGCCAACGGCGAGTACTCCAGGTTGGTCAGGCCCGACTCCGACGGCAGGAACAGGTTCCACAGGCCGCGGTCGCGGGCGAGCTTCTTGAGCTCCTCGACCACCGGGGGCACGGTGTGGTCGTCGCGCCCGGCCTCCAGGCGGTACTGGTCGTAGGAGTGCTCGGCCGGGAACACGTGCTCGACCATGAAGTCGGTGAGCCGTTGGTGGTAGTCCTGTGCCTTGTCCGACCTCGCGAAGTCCATGACAGTCACGATATGACACGTGTCTATTGTCGCCGCCGGGGCGGCTCCGTTCGTCGAGTCAGGCTCCCAGGACGGTGACCTCGCCCGTCGCTCCGTCCACCTCGACGACGGTTCCGGTGACGAGCCGCGCGGTCGCGCCGCGTGCGTTGACCACGCACGGCACCCCGAACTCGCGTGCCACGATCGCGGCGTGTGACGTCGGTCCGCCCAGTTCGGTGACGACGGCCGCGGCGTAGGCGAAGGCCGGCGTGTAGCCCACGTCGGTGACCTTGGCGACGAGGACTTCGCCGGGCTGCAGGTCGTCGATCGTCTCGGCGTGCACGACGCGGACCCGCCCGCGGGCACTGCCCCCGGACACGCCGATGCCGTGCAGCACCTCGCCGCCCTGGAACGCCGTGGTCGCGGCCTCCGTCGGGGTCCAGCGGCCACTGAACGCCTCCGGCGGTACCAGCCCCTGCAACGTCGCCTGCTCGGCACGTCGGCGGGCGACGATGCCTGCCAGGTCCGGCGGCGGCGCGTCCAGCTCGTCGACCAGCAGGTAGAACACGTCGTCGACGGCTCCCAGCTCGCCCGCGTCGACCATCCGCCGACCCTGCTCGCGCAGCAGTCTCCTGAGCACCCAGATCGCACGCACCATGCGGTCGCGGCGGACTTCCCGCTCGCGGAGCTGGCTGGCCGCGGCCACCGCGACGGGCCGCGCGCGCAGTGGCACCGCAGGCAGGCGGGGCAGCTCGCGGGGAAGCGCCGTCAGCGCCTTGGTCACCATGCGAATGAGCAGGTCGGGGTCGTCGGCGTAGGTGGCCGACCGCATCTCGACCTCGCCGGGGCCGCGGTGGCCGATGAGGGCCAGCTCCGTGTTCAGCGCGGCCGAGAACGCCGGCGCCTGCGCGGCGAGCGCCGCGGCGTCGGTCTCCGGTTCGGACAGCAGCCGGGCGGCGACGGGATCACGCCGCGCCGCGGCAGCGAGCCGGTGAACCGCGCTGAGTGCCTGTGCGCTGACCAGCTCGTCGCCCGCCGCGGGCATCACGTCGCGCCCGCAGAGCAGCCGCATCACCACGCCGTAGCCGGCGCACAGCAGGATCGACGCCGACGAGAGCACCCACCCGTGCACGACGTGGTCGCGGCCAAGCAAGATCAGCTCGCGCAGCCGGTCGTCGTCGAGGGTGGCGGGGTCAGTGGCGGCCGCCTCGAGGCGCTGGACGTCGGCGGCGAAGGCCTTGGTGTCGCCGTGGGACCCGGCGGACAGGCCGACCAGGCAATTGGCGAAGGTCAACCCGCCGCGGAGTTGGCGGACGAGGCCGCGGGGTTCGACCGGCGGCAGGTGTTCGCCGAACAGCTCGAGGCCGTCCTCGGTGTGGCCGAAGAACCCGGAGAGCACCAGCGCGGGGTCGATGAACGGCACGGTGTGCGCCATGAAGTGTCCGGTGGTGATGCCCGCGTACAGGCGGTGTCCGAACACGCCGGTGGTCCGCACCGACATCTCGCGCTGGACGGCCCCGCCGGGGCGCAGTCGTTCGGAGATCACCAGCCCGGCCGCGCGCGTTCCGAGCACCGTCACCGACGCCGACGACGGGGAGAACGGTCCGGCGAGCGCCTCGGACAGGTTGGTGGCGATGAATGCGGGAAAACGGGGATCGATCGGGGTGTCGAACTCGCCGGTGACGTCGCCGGGACCCGCGGGCACCGGCTCGATGCCGTCGGCGGCTGGCGCGTCGACCGCCGGGATCTGCAGCACGCGGGGGAGCCGCCACGGGATGTCGTGGACGGTGCCGGCCACGGCGATCCGGCCCCGGCACGCGAGCGCGAAGTCCTCGATCGCCTGCGCCACGTCGAAGGTGGGGGTGAATCCCCAGTCGCGCATGCCGGTGGTGTCCATGGTCGGCGCCGTCACCTTCGGTCCGGCGACGATGCGACCAAGCGGCCCCGGGACTTTGACGACGCGCCTGCCGACGGCCGCGGCGATCGCGCGCAGGGTGGTGTGTCCTGCGGCGGCGACGTCGACCCGGCCGGCGGGCAGGTCGGACTCGAGCAGGGCCCGCACCAACACCCGCTCGACGTCGTGGGCGTGCACCACCTGCAAGGGTCGGTCGGCGGAACCGTCGTCGAACACGACTGCACCCGTGAACCGGCGCAGCACGGCGTCGTCGACGTGTCGGCCCAACACCAGTGCCGTCCTGACGACGATCGCGTTCCCACCGGAGTGCTCCACGGAGTAGTGCGGCGCGATGGAGGTACCTCCGCACCGCAGCACCGCGTCGGCACCCTTGACCGCATCGGCCGCGTAGTCGGTCGACGTCACGAACTCGACCGCGCCCGACCAACTCTCGGGCCGTCGCGCACCGATGCCGACGACGTCGTGACCAAGGCTGACCAGTCGCGCCGACACCCCGCGTCCGATCGCGCCGTCGGCGCCTCCGACGACGATCCTCATCGAGGCCTAGCCAGCATCGTCGTCGCTGAACGCCGCCAGCAGATCCTGAAGGTCCATGTCGGCGATGTCCTGGGTGCGATCCGGCTCGTTCGACGTGGCCGCCTCGGCGGTGTCCGCACCGCTGCCCTGCGCGGCGAGGTTGAGCAGCATGTCGAGCACGCCGGCCTGCCGCAGCCGCTTGATTGGGATGGTGGCCACGACGCGCTGCAGCTCCTCGTCGACCGAGTTGGTCGCGGGGCCCTGCTGATCCTCACCGACGAGCTGGGTGCGGAAGTACTCCGCGATCGCCGCCGGGTTCGGATAGTCGAAGATCAGCGTCGGCGAGAGCGTCAGCCCCGTCGCCGCCTTCAACCGGTTGCGCAGCTCGACCGCGGTGAGCGAGTCGAAGCCGTGATCCTGGAACGCCAGGTCCGGTGCGATCGACTGCGGATTGGGCAGCCCCAGCACCGTGGCCATGTGCGACCGCACCAGGTCCAGCAGCAGGTCGAACTGCTCGTCGGTCGGCAGCCCCGAAAGGCGTTGCGACAGAGCCGAACGCGACTGCGCCGCGGCCAGCGAGTCGCCCACCTGGCGGCGGGCCGGACCCGAGATCAGCTCGACGAACATCGGCGGCAGCGTGCCCGCCGACGACTTGGTCCGCAGCGCCACCCGGTCGATCCGCGCGGGCACCAGGAACGGCTCGTCGACGGTCAGCGCCTCGTCGAACAGCGCAAGCGCGTCGTCGAGCGCCAGCGCCAGGATGCCGTCGCGGTTGAGGCGAGCGAGGTCGACGTCCTGAAGGTGGCCCGTCATGCCGCTGGCCTGCTCCCACAGCCCCCAGCCCAGCGACATCGCCGGCAGGCCGTTGGCCCGCCGATGCGCGGCCAGGGCGTCGAGATAGGCGTTGGCCGCCGAGTAGTTCGCCTGCCCGGACGCGCCGACCAGACCCGCCATCGACGAGAACATCACGAACGCCGACAGGTCGTGGTCGCGGGTGAGCTCGTGCAGGTTCCACGCCGCGTCGACCTTGGCCCGCAGCACCGCGTCCACCCGCTCCGGAGTCAGCGACGTCAACACCGCGTCGTCGATGACGCCCGCGGTGTGGATGACCGCCGACAGCGCGTGCTGGTGGTCGATGCCTGCCAGGGCCTTGGCGAGCGCGTCCCGGTCGGCAGCGTCCGCGGCGACCACCTGAACGTGGGCACCCGCGTCGGTCAGTTCGGAGACCAACTCGGCAGCGCCGGGAGCGTCCGGTCCGCGACGCGAGAGCAGCACCAGGTGCCGCACGCCGTGGGTGGCGACGACGTGGCGGGCCACCGAGGCGCCCGCCATGCCGGTGCCGCCGGTGATCAGCACGGTGCCGCTCGCCCAGGCGTCCGGCATGGTCAACACGACCTTGCCGATGTGGCGGGCCTGGCTGAGGTGCCGCAGCGCCGCCGGTGCCCGTCGCACGTCCCACGTCGAGATCGGCAGGGGGCGAAGCACTCCCGCGTCGCTCAGCTCCGCGACGCCCGTCAGGATCTTGCTCACGCCGTCGGCGCCGGCCTCGAAGAGGTCGAACGCGCGGTAGCGCACGCCGGGGTGGGCGGCGGCGACCGTGTCGGCGTCGCGGATGTCGGTCTTGCCCATCTCCAGGAAGGACCCGCCGCGCGGCAGCAGCCGCAGCGACGCGTCGACGAAGTCACCCGAGAGCGAGTCGAGCACCACGTCGACCCCGCGCCCGCCGGTGACGGCGAGGAACTTCTGCTCGAAGTCCAGGGTGCGGGAGTCACCGATGTGGTCGTCGTCGAAGCCCATGGCCCGCAACGTGTCCCACTTCGGCTTGCTCGCGGTGGCGAACACCTCGAGGCCCCAGTGCCTGGCCAGTTGCACCGCGGCCATGCCGACGCCACCGGTGCCCGCGTGGATCAGCACCGACTGCCCCGGTTGCACGTCGGCCAGCCCGCGCAGCGCGAAGAACGCCGTCGCGAAGCCGACCGTGAAGCCGGCGCCCTGCGCGTATCCCCAGTCCGCGGGGATGGGCAGCACGACGCGGGCGTCGGTGGTAGCCATGGTGCCGGTGCCCTCGGGGAACAGGCCCATGACCCGGTCGCCGACGGACACCTCGGTCACGCCAGGGGCGACCTCGACGACGATGCCCGCCGCCTCGATGCCCATGGAACCGCCGCCCGGGTACAAACCGAGGGCGATCATGACGTCGCGGAAGTTGGCGCCGATGGCGCGCACGGCGACCCGGATGCGGCCCGCCTCCAGCGGCTCGTCGGCTTCCGGGATCGGCTGCAGGCTCAGGTCGTCGAACGTGCCCGATTCGGCGACGGTGAGCCGCCACGGCGCGTTGTCGGCCGGGGGAGTCAGCAGCGACTCCGCGGCGCGGCTCGGCAGCACCCGCGCGGTATGCAGGACACCGTCGCGGATGACGACCTGCGGTTCGCCGAGCGCCACCAGGGGCGCCGGGTCCACGTGGTCGGAGTCGGTGTCGACCAGGACGACGCGGCCCGGGTGCTCGGTCTGTGCAGCGCGCACCAGACCCCACACCGCGGCACCGGCCAGGTCGGTCACGTCTTCACCGGGCATGGCGACGGCACCGCGGGTGGTCACCACCAGGGTGGACGGTGGGCTGGCCTCCGAGCTCTCGGCGAGCCAGGACTGCAGCCGCTCGAGCGCGACGTGCGTCGCGCCGTACACGCCGGCCAGTTCATCGGATTCGCTTGTCGCGGGAACAGATTCGAACACCACGACCTCGGCGTCGGAGTCCACCTGCTCGGCGGGGGTCGCCGCCGACCACACCACCTCGAACAGCTCTCCGCCGCCGGTGCCACCGACCGCGGCGGCCAACTGCTGGGCCGTCACCGGTCGGGCCACCATCGCCTCGACCGACAGCACCGGAAGGCCGAGCCCGTCGGCCAGGTCGATCGACATCGAGCTGGTCCCGTTGGGTGCGAGGCGCGCGCGGACCGCCGACGCCCCCGACGCGTGCAGCGACACCTTCTGCCAGGAGAACGGCAGGGCCATCTCGCCCTCGTTGTCCTCGCGGCTCATCACCACTGCATGCAGCGCGCCGTCGAGCAACACCGGGTGCACGCCAAAGCCGTTGGCCTGCAACTCCTGCGGGATGGACACCTCGGCGAACACCTCGTCGCCCCTGCGCCACATCGCCTTGAGGCCGCGGAACGCCGGACCGTATTCGTAACCCCGAGCCGAGAGCTCGGCGTAGGCGTCCGCCACGTCGACCTCACGTGCCCCGACCGGCGGCCAGATGGACAGATCGGAACCGGGGGCCGACGACGCGACGCCAAGCTCACCCTCGGCGTTGAGGATCCACTGTGCCGAATCCTGCTGCGCACGCGAGAAGATCGACACGACGCGACCGCCGGCCTCGTCGGCCTGGCTGACCACGACCTGCACGGCGACGCCCTCGGCGGGCAGCACCAGCGGCGCGTGCAGCATCAGCTCGTCGACGACATTGCAGCCGACCTCGTCGCCCGCCCGGATGGCCAGCTCGACGAACCCGGCGCCGGGGAACAGCACGACGCCGGCGACCGCGTGGTCGGCCAGCCACGGCTGGGTCGACGTGGACAGGCGACCGGTCAGCACCACGCCGCCGGTCTCGGGCGATTCGACGACCGCGCCAAGGAGCGCGTGGTCGGTACGGCCGAGGCCAAGGCCGGTTGCGTCGGTCGAGCCGGATCCGCCGCTGGTCAGCCAGAAGCGTCGCCGCTGGAAGGCATAGGTCGGCAGGTCGAGCAGTCGACCGCCGGTGCACGCCGCCTGCCAGTCCACCTCGACGCCGGAGACCGACAGCTCGGCCAGCGCGGTGACCAGGGTCTTGGGCTCGGGGGCGTCCTTCTTCAGCGTCGAGACCGTGACCGGCTCGGATTCGGCAAGCGACATCGCGATCGTCGCGGTCAGGCCGCTGGCCGGTCCCACCTCGACGAAGCGGGTGACGCCCGCCGCCGCGAGGAACCGGGCGCTGTCGTCGAAGCGGACCGCTTCGAGGATGTGGCTGGCCCAGTACGGCGCGGTCGCGAAGTCCTGGCCCGCCAGCTCGCCGGTCACGTTGGAGACGATCGGAATCCTCGGCTCCGCCAACGACATTCCGCCGGCGACGGTGTTGAACTCCAGCAGCATCGGTTCCATCAGCGTCGAGTGGAAGGCATGCGACACCGCCAGTTGATGCACCCGGCAGCCCGTGGCCTTGGCCTCCTCGGCGATGGCCAGGACGGCGTCCTCGGGACCGGAGATGACGACGGAGTCGGGTCCGTTGACCGCCGCGATGCCGACGCCGTCACGCAGCAGGGGCCGCATCTTGGCTTCGCTCGTCGCGATGGCCACCATTGCGCCGCCTTCTGGCAGCCGCTGCATGAGCCTGCCGCGCGCGGCCACCAGGGCGGCCGCGTTCTCCAGCGACAGCACCCCGGCGACGTGCGCCGCGGTCAGTTCGCCGATCGAGTGGCCAAGCACGTAGTCGGGCTCGATGCCCCACGATTCGAGCAGCCGGAACATCGCCACCTCGACGGTGAACAGCGCGGGCTGCGCGTACTCCGTCGAATCCAGCACGGCCGCATTGCTTCCCCACATGACGTCGCGGATCGGCCGCAGCAGGTGGCGGTCCAGTTCGGTGGTCACGGCGTCGAATGCCGCGGCGAAGACCGGGAATTCGGCGTGCAGCTCGCGGCCCATGCCGAGCGCCTGCGCGCCCTGACCCGGGAACACGAACGCCGTCTTGCCGGATCCGGTGGCGCGGCCGCGGACGGTGCCCGCGCCCGGCTGGTCGTCGGCAAGAGCCGTCAGCTCCGC
This sequence comes from Mycolicibacterium hodleri, assembly GCA_006864685.1. Classification (GTDB taxonomy): domain Bacteria; phylum Actinomycetota; class Actinomycetes; order Mycobacteriales; family Mycobacteriaceae; genus Mycobacterium; species Mycobacterium hodleri_B. The sequence continues at coordinate 32,637 of VIFX01000017.1, forward strand.
CAGCAGTTCGTCGCGGTCGGCGCCGAGCATGACCGCCCGATGGGGGAACGACGTCCGGCCGCCGAGCGTCCAGCCGACGTCGAGAGCGTCGAGATCCGGGTGGGCGCCGAGGTGACCGGCGAGGCGGCGGGCCTGATCGGCAAGGGCCTCAGGAGTCTTCGCGGACAACGCCCAGGGCACGACGGCCGGCCGACGTGTCTCGACGACGGAGGCCGCCGACGGCGGGGCCTGCTCGATGATGACGTGCGCGTTGGTGCCGCTGATGCCGAACGACGACACCCCGGCCCGGCGCGGTGAGCCGTTCTCGGGCCACGGCTGTGCCTCGGTCAGCAGGGCGACCGAACCCATGGTCCAGTCGACGTGCGGCGTCGGCTCATCGACGTGCAGCGTGGCAGGCAACTGCTCGTGCCGCATCGACTGCACCATCTTGATGATTCCCGCGACGCCCGCCGCGGCCTGAGAGTGACCCATGTTCGACTTCACCGAGCCGATCCACAACGGGTGGCGACGGTCCTGGCCGTAGGTGGCCAGCAGCGCCTGTGCCTCGATCGGATCACCGAGCGTGGTGCCGGTGCCGTGTGCCTCGACGACGTCGACGTCGGCCGCGGTCAGCCCGGCGTTGGCCAGCGCCGAGCGCAGGACGCGCTGCTGCGACGGCCCGTTCGGCGCGGTGAGCCCGTTGGACGCACCGTCCTGGTTGATGGCCGAGCCGCGGACCAAGGCGAGCACCTGGTGGCCGTTGCGCTGGGCGTCGGCCAGCCGCTCGACGACGAGAATGCCGCCGCCGTCGGCGAATCCGGTGCCGTCCGCCGCACCGGCGAACGACTTGCAGCGGCCGTCGGACGACAGGCCGCGCTGCCTGCTGAACTCCACGAAGATGTCCGGTGCCGCGTTGACGGTGACGCCGCCGGCGAGCGCGAGGTCGCACTCACCGGTGCGAAGCGCCTGAACGGCCATGTGCAGGGCGACCAACGACGACGAGCACGCGGTGTCGATCGACACGGCCGGGCCCTCGAGGCCGAGCACGTAGGACACCCGGCCCGACGCGACGCTGGAGGCCTGACCGGTCAACCGGAAGCCCTCCGCACCCTCGGCACCGACGCCGTAGCCCTGGGCGTACACGCCTGCGAAGACGCCGGTGGCGCTGCCGCGCAACGACGCCGGGTCGATGCCGCCGCGCTCAAGGCTCTCCCACGCCAGCTCGAGGAACAACCGCTGCTGCGGGTCCATGGCCAGCGCCTCGGTCGGGGAGACACCGAAGAAGCCGGGATCGAAGTCGGCCGCGTTGTCGATGAAGCCACCGGTCTTGGCGTAGGACTTGCCTGGTGCGTCGGGATCGGCGCTGAAGAGATCGGCGAGGTCCCAGCCACGGTCGGTCGGGAAGTCGGTGAGGACGTCACGACCGGCGGCGACCATGTCCCACAACGCCTCTGGCGAGTCGACGCCGCCGGGGTAGCGGCAGGACATGCCGACGATCGCGATCGGCTCGTCGGCGACCGACGCGCTCGACGCGATCGCGGCGACCTCCTGCGGTGCGCCTGCGAGCTCCTGGCGGATGTAACCGGCCAAGGCCAACGGGGTCGGATAGTCGAAGATCAGGGTCGGCGAAAGGGCCAGTCCCGTCGCCGTCTTCAGCCGGTTGCGCAGCTCGACGGCGGTCAGCGAGTCGAAGCCGTGATCGGAGAACGCCAGCTCGGCGGTGATGGCCTCCGGCTCGGTGTTGCCAAGGACGGCGGACATGTGCGACCGCAGCAGGTCGAGGATCAACGCCTGCTGTGCCTGTTCGGTCAACCCGTGCAGGCGTTGTGCAAGAGCGGACTTCGACTTGGCGGCGACCAGCGAGTCGTCGACGCGCCGGCGGGCCGAGGTGTTGGCCAGCTGCGCGAACATCGGCGGCAGAAGACCTTCGGCCGACCTGGCGCGCAACGCCGCACGGTCGATCCGCACGGGTGCGAGCAGCGGCTCACCCACCACCAGGGCCGAGTCGAACAGCGTCATCGCGTCGCCGGTCGACATCGCGAGGATGCCGTCGCGGCCCAACCTGCTGAGGTCGGCGTCGGCGAGGTGCCCGGTCATGTCGCTGGCCTGCTCCCACAGACCCCACGCCAGCGAGGTGGCGGGCAGCCCGTGGACGCGGCGGTGCGCCGACAGGGCGTCGAGGAAGGTGTTGGCGGCGCAGTAGTTGGCCTGCCCGGCCGAACCCACGACACCGGCCATCGACGAGAACATCACGAAGGCAGCGACATTCGTCTGGCGGCTCAGCTCGTGCAGGTTCCACGCCGCGTCGACCTTGGCGCGCAGCACGGGGTCGACGCGCTCGGGGGTCAGCGATCCCACGACGGCGTCGTCGAGGACGCCGGCGGCGTGCACGATCGCCGACAGCGGCTGGTCGAGGCCGTCGAGGACCGTCTGCAGTTCGGCGCGGTCGGCGGCGTCGGCGGCGAGCACGCGAACGTTCGCACCCGTGGCGGTCAGCTCGGTCAGCAACTCGGCGGCGCCGGGGGCGTCGGGTCCGCGGCGGGACAGCAGGACCAGCTGTCGCACACCGTGATTGGTGACGACGTGGCGGGCCACCGAGGAGCCGGCCATGCCGGTGCCGCCGGTGATCAGCACGGTGCCGCGGGTCCATGCGTCGGGCATGGTCATCACGATCTTGCCGACGTGGCGGGCCTGGCTCAGGTGCCGCAGGGCGGCGGGCGCGCGCCGGATGTCCCACGTGGTCACCGGAAGTGGCGTCAGGATGCCCTCTTCGAACATCCTGGACAGCTCGACGATGTACTCGTGCATCCGCGGGCGACCCGGTTCGAAGAGGTCGAAGGCGCGGTAGCGGACGCCGGGGTGGGCGGCGGCGACGGTGTCGGCGTCGCGGATGTCGGTCTTGCCCATCTCCAGGAACGAGCCGCCGCGGGGGAGCAGCCGCAGCGACGCGTCGACGAAGTCACCGGCCAGCGAGTCGAGCACGACGTCGAAGCCGCGGCCCCCGGTGACCTCGGCGAACTTCTGCTCGAAGCCAAGGGAGCGGGAGTCGCCGATGTGGTCGTCGTCGAAGCCCAGCGCCCGCAACGTGTTCCACTTGGGCTGGCTGGCGGTGGTGAAGACGTCCAGTCCCCAGTGCCTGGCCAGCTGGACGGCGGCCAGGCCGACGCCACCGGTGGCGGCGTGGATCAGGATCGACTGTCCGGGCTGTACGTCGGCCAGTTCCCGCAGGCCGTAGTACGCCGTGGTGAAGACGACCAGGGTGGCCGCGGCCTCGGCGTCGGTCCAGCCGGTGGGGATGGGTGCGACGAGTCGGGCGTCGGCCTGCACCAGCGTGCCGGTGCCCTCGGGGAACAGTCCCATCACCCGGTCGCCGACGGCGAAGTCGGTGACGCCGTCGCCGACGTCGACCACCACGCCGGCGCCCTCGCTGCCGAGCAGCGCGTCGTGGGTGAACATGCCGAGGGTGATCATCACGTCGCGGAAGTTGGCCGCGACGGCGTTCATCTCGACGCGAATGTGTCCTGCGCGCAACGGTTCGTGGGAGTTCGGAACCTCTTCGAGCGCCAGGTTGTCGAACGTGCCCGCGGTGGCGATGCCGAGCCGCCACGGCTTGCCCGAGGTCGGGGGCTGCAGCACCGCGTCGACGCCGCGGCTACGCACGACACGGGCGACGTGGAACACGCCGTTCCGCAGGACGACCTGCGGTTCGCCGACGGCGAGCACGGAGGGAACGTCGACGGCGACGTCCGGGTTGCCGGTCGCGTCGACCAGCACGATGCGACCGGGGTTCTCGGTCTGGGCGGCGCGGACCAAGCCCCACACTGCGGAGCCGGCCAGGTCGGTGACGTCCTCACCAGGCAGGGCGATCGCGCCGTGCGTGACGACGACCAACGTGGCGGCGGACGGCTCGGCCAACCACGACTGCAGGCGCTCCAGCGCGCGATGCACCGTGGCATGCACCGCGGTCGCGGTGTCGGCGGAATCGTCTGCCACCGAGGAGGATTCGTAGACGACGGCCTCGACTGGCGTGGACGCCTCGGGCGCGGGGACCGCGGACCATTCCACCTCGAACAGTTCGCCGTCGGCGCTGGCCTGGCCGACGAGCGCCAGTTGCTCGGCGCTGACGGGGCGGGTGGTCATCGAGCCCACCGACAGGACGGGCAAGCCCAATCCGTCGGCCAGGTCGATCGACACCGAATTCGGGCCTACCGGAGCGATTCTCGCGCGGACCGACGACGCCCCTGCGGCGTGCAGGGCAACCTGCTGCCACGAGAAGGGCAGGGCGAGTTCGTGATCCTCGACTGCCAGCGCGATGGCGTGCATCGAGGCGTCCAGTAGCACCGGGTGGACGCCGAAGTCTCCCGACTGGACGTCCTGCGGAATGGTGACCTCGGCGAACACCTCGTCGCCGCGGCGCCACATCGCGGTAAGGGCGCGGAAGGCCGGGCCGTATTCGTAACCGCGCGCGGCGAGCGTCTCGTAGGCGTCGCTGACGTCGGTGGCCACCGCGCCGGCGGGCGGCCACGCCGACAGGTCGGCCGTCGGCGCCTGCTCGGCGGATCCGACGACGGCCTCGGCGTGCAGCAGCCAGGGCGCTTCGGGGTCGTCGGGATGGGAGAAGACGGACACCGTGCGGGATCCGGACTCCTCGGCAGCCCCGACCAGGACGCGGATCTGGACTCCGGACGGCGACACCACCAGTGGCGCCTGCAGGGTCAGTTCCTCGACTGTCCCGCAACCCACCTCGTCGCCGGCGCGGATGACGAGCTCCACGAATCCCGCACCGGGGAAGAGGATTACACCGCCGACGGCGTGATCGGCCAACCACGGTTGCGTCGCCACCGCGAGCCGGCCGGTCAGCACGACCTGACCGGTGTCCGGCACCTCGACGACGGCACCGAGCAGCGCGTGCGCCGCGCCGTTGAGTCCGAAGCCCGTGGCGTCCGAGGCTCCGCTGCCGCCACCGGACAGCCAGAAGCGGCGACGGTCGAAGGCGTAGGTGGGCAGCTCGACGAGGCGACCGCCGTCGCACGTCGCGCGCCAGTCCACCGAGATGCCCGACGTGAACGCCTGCGCGGCCGACGTGAGGAAGCGGTCCCAGCCGCCCTCGTCCCGGCCCAGGGTCGGTACGACGACGGGATCGGTTGCGGCGTCGGTGCAGTCGCGAACGGTGTCCTCGATGCCCGCGATGAGCGCCGGGTGCGGGCTGGTCTCGACGAACGCCCGGTAGCCGTGGGCGGCCGCGGCCCTGACGGCCTGGTCGAACTGCACCGTCTGGCGGATGTTGCGGTACCAGTAGTCGGCGTCGAGGGTGGCGGTGTCGACCAGATCGCCGGTGACGGTGGAGAAGAACGCGGTACGCGTCGACGTGGGTGCCAGGCCCGCGAGGGCGTCCTGTAGTCGACCGTCGATGGCCTCGACCTGAGCCGAATGCGACGCGTAGTCGACGTCGATGCGGCGGGCGCGGATCTCCAGAGCCTCGCACTGCGCCACCAGGGCGTCCAGCGCGGACGTCTCACCGGATACCACGACGGCGGAGCGACCGTTGATCACGGCGATGCCGGCACGCTCGGCCCCGATGCCCAAGCCCGACAACAGCTCTCGCGCGCGGTCGACACCGCAGGCGAGCGACACCATGCCTGCCGACCCGGACAGCTCGACAAGCAGCTTGCTGCGCAGGGCGACGACCTTGGCGGCGTCGCGCAGCGACAGCGCGCCCGCGACGTGGGCGGCGGCGATCTCACCCTGCGAGTGGCCGATGACGGCGTCGGGGGTGACGCCGACCGAACGCCACAGCTCGGCAAGCGACACCATGACGGCGAACAGCGCGGGCTGCACGACGTCGACGCGGTCCAAACCGGGGGCACCGGGCTCCCCGCGCAGCACGTCGAGCAGCGACCAGTCAACGAACTCGGCGAGCGCTTCCGAGCACGCAGTCAGCTTGTCGGCGAAAACCGTTGAGGCGGACATCAACTCGATGCCCATCCCGATCCACTGGCTGCCCTGCCCTGGGAAGACGAAGGCGACCTTGCCGACGGGAGTGGCCGTGCCACGGATCACCCGCGTGATGTCGGCGTCGGACGCCACCTCCGAGAGGCCGGCGAGCAGCTGGTCGCGGTCGGTGCCGAGGACGACGGCGCGGTGCTCGAAGGACGTCCGTCCCGCCAGCGTCCATGCGACGTCGCGGTCGTCGAGGTCGGCGTGAGTGGCGAGGTGGTCGGTCAGTCGCGTGGCCTGCCCGCGCAGGGCGGTCGCGGACTTCGCGGACAGCACCCAGGGCAGCACCCCGGGTGTGGGAGCCGCCTCGAGCTCGGCCTCCACCGGTGGCGCCGACTCGACGATGACGTGAGCGTTGGTGCCACTGATGCCGAACGACGAGATGCCTGCGCGGCGCGGGGTGGCGCTGGCTGGCCACGGCTGTGCCTCGGTCAGCAGGGAGACCGCACCCATGGTCCAGTCGACGTGCGGGCTCGGCTCGTCGACGTGCAGGGTCACGGGCAGCGTCTCGTGCTGCATCGACATGATCATCTTGATGACGCCCGCGACACCCGCTGCGGCCTGGGTGTGGCCCATGTTGGACTTCACCGAGCCCAGCCACAGCGGCTGCGTCCGGTCCTGGCCGTAGGTGCCCAGCAACGCCTGCGCCTCGATGGGATCACCGAGCGGGGTGCCGGTGCCGTGGCCTTCGACCACGTCGACCTGGGCGGCCGTCAGGCCGGAGTTGGCGAGTGCTGCGCGCACGACGCGCTGCTGCGACGGCCCGTTCGGCGCCGTCAGGCCGTTCGACGCGCCGTCCTGGTTGACCGCCGAGCCGCGGACCACGGCGAGCACCGGGTGGCCGAGTCGCTGCGCGTCGGAGAGCCGCTCGACGACGAGCACGCCGCCGCCCTCGGCCCAGCCGACGCCGTCGGCCGCTCCGGCGTAGGGCTTGCAACGGCCGTCGGCCGCCAGCCCGCGGTGGCGACTGAACTCGACGAAGATCGTGGGGGTGGCGTTGACGGTGACGCCGCCGGCCAGGGCCATGTCGCACTCGCCGAGACGCAGGGCCTGCACCGCCATGTGCAGTGCCACCAGCGACGAGGAGCACGCGGTGTCGATGGACACGGCCGGACCCTCGAGGCCCAGCACGTAGGCCACCCGACCGGACGTCACACTCGACGTCATGCCAGTCAGCCGGTAACCCTCGATGCTGTCGTTCGACATGCCGTAACCGCCGGCGATGACGCCAGCGAACACGCCCGTCGCGCTGCCCCGCAGCGAGGTCGGGTCGACTCCGGCGCGTTCGAGTGCCTCCCACGACAGCTCGAGGAGCATGCGTTGCTGGGGGTCCATGGCGAGGGCTTCGCTTGGCGCGATCCCGAAGAAGCCGGCGTCGAAGTCGGCGACGTCGGTGACGAAGCTGCCCGCGCGCGCGTACGACTTTCCTGGTGCGTCGGGGTCGGGGTCGTACAGGCTGGCAACGTCCCAGCCGCGGTCATCGGGTAGCTCGGTGGCCACGTCGCGGCCCTCTGCGACCATGTTCCACAGGTCTTCGGGGGAGTTCACGCCGCCGGGGAACCGGCACGACATGCCCACGACGGCGATCGGTTCGCCTGAGCGCTCGAGAAGGGCCCGGTTCTGGGTCTTCAGCCGGTCGTTCTGGACGAGAGCCCGACGGAGCGCCTCGGTGGCATTGGCGAGTTGATCGGCCATACGGTGTGAAACCCCTGTCTGGACCACTGTCTGTACAGCAACCCACAAGTATTCGGTACGACGTGTTCGTTGGATGAGCCTAGAAGCCTGCGGCGGTGCAGGGCGAACCGTGACCGTTCATTGTGTTCCTTCCAGTGACGTCGGGTAACCCGCACGTGCATACACTCGGGCGTTCCCTTCGAGATGACTAGGCGAGATGAGTGGTCACGCGATGACGATCGGCGCAGGTAGCCGGCACGCAGTCCCGTTGGACGGCGAGCTGGGTGACGCCGCGCGGCGGGCCGTAGGCGGCAAGGGTCGCGCGGTCGCCGCGATGGCTTCGCTGGGTCTGCCCGTACCTCCTGCGTTCTGCGTGACCTCTGATTGGAGCGACGACGATCCCGCCGCACTGGTAGACCACCTGTGGCAGGACGTGCTCGACGGGCTGAAGGTGCTGGAGGAACGCACCGGGCGGACGTTCGGTGCCGGCCCGCGAACGCTGCTGCTGTCGGTCCGCAGCAGCGGGGACACGTCGATGCCCGGCATGCTCGAGACCGTCCTGAACGTCGGCGTCGACGACGCCGTCGTCGAGGCGCTTGGCAAGGAGTATTCGGTGGCGTTCGCCGAGGACACCCGCGAGCGCTTCCGACGCGGCTATCGGCGCGCGGTGGGGGTCGAGGCGCCCGGTCAACCGCTGGCGCAGTTGCGCGGCGCCGTCGAGGCGGTCGCGTCGTCGTGGTCGTCCAGCCGGGTCGACGCCTACCGCGCGCACCGCGGACTCGAACGGGGTGGCATCGCAATCCTGTTGCAGGCCATGGTCTTCGGCAATCTCGACGCCCAGTCGGGCACCGGGGTGTTGTTCACGCGCGACCCGGCCACCGGGGCGTCGACCCCGTTTGGAGAGTGGCTCCCCGCCGCCCAGGGTGACGACGTGGTGTCGGGCACCAGTGACTGCGAACCCCTGTCGGCGATGCGGGACCGGCTTCCCGCCGCCTACGACGAGCTGGTCGACGCCGGCGCCCGTCTCGAGAAGCTCGGCGCCGACGTGCAGGACGTCGAGTTCACCGTCGAGGCGGGCAAGCTGTGGCTGTTGCAGTCCCGGGTGGCGCAGCGCTCGCCACGGGCGGCCCTGCGGCTGGCGCTGACCTTCCGCGACGAAGGTCTGGTCGACGACGCCGAGGTGATCGAGCGGGTGACGCCCGAGCAGCTCGCGACGATCCTGGCGGTGCGATCGGCCCCGAGTGGGCCGCCGTTGGCGACCGGCGCCGCCGCGTGCCCGGGAATCGCGTCCGGCCTGGTCTGCACGACCAGCGACGACGCCATCGCCGCGGCCGACGCGGGCCATGACGTCATCCTGGTGCGCCCGACGACCAGCCCGGACGACGTCGCCGGAATCATGGCGGCCAACGGGGTCGTCACCGAGGTGGGCGGCGCCAGCAGCCACGCCGCCATCGTCGCGCGCGAACTCGGCATTCCGGCGGTGGTCGGCTGCGGAGTGGGGCTGACCGCGTCGCTGGCGGGGTTGACCATCACCGTCGACGGCGACGCTGGCGAGGTGCGGGCCGGCGAGTCCGCTCTGTCGGAGTCGGTGCTCAGCCCAGAACTGTCGAGGTTCACCGACATCGTCCGCGCGGCGGTCCCCGACGTCGTCGGCGATCTGCAGGCCATGCATCGGGCCGCCCGGTCGGCACGCCGGTGAACGACGCCGACGAGCTGGCCCTCCTGCAGACGGTCCGGCTCAAGGGCCGGGTCGGCCGGGCCGAGCTGACGGGTCCCGTCGAGGATTGCGTCGCGGCCGGACTGCTGGTCGACGCCCCGATGGTCCGGCTGACCGACGCGGGCCGGGTCCGGCTGGTCGAACTGCTGGCCGACGAGCGCGCCGTCGTCGACCACGACGCAGCGAACCGCGTGTACGAACGGTTCCTCGTCGTCAACGGCGGCGTCAAACCCCTGATCTCGCAGTGGCAGCTGACGAGGGACGCGGCGGGACCCGACGAGGTGACCGCCGTCCTCGACCGCCTCGCCGAACTGCACCGCGAGGTGGTGCCGGTGATCGCCGCGGCGGGCGAGCTGGTCGCCCGGCTCGGCACGTACGCGGATCGCCTCGACGCCGCCCTGTGGCGGGCGCGCGACGGTGACATGTCCTGGTTGACCCGCCCGATGGTCGACTCGTATCACACGGTGTGGTTCGAGCTGCATGAAGAATTGATCGGCCTGGCCGGGCGGACGCGCGCCACCGAGGCCGAATCCGGAAGCGGCGGCTGAGCCTTCATGCGAAGCTGGCGGCGTGACGGCTGAGAAGGTGCGCGTGGTGGTGGGTGACGACCACCCGCTGTTCCGCGACGGAGTGGTCAGGGCACTGAGCGCCAGCGGGTCGATCGACGTGGTCGCCGAGGCGGACGACGGTGTGGCCGCCCTTGCCCTGATCCGCGAGCACGGGCCTCGGGTCGCGCTGCTGGACTACCGGATGCCCGGTCTGGACGGCGCCCAGGTGGCCGCTGCGGTGCGCCGCGACCAGTTGCCGACCCGGGTGCTGCTGATCTCCGCGCACGACGAGTCGGCGATCGTCTACAACGCGTTGCAGGAGGGCGCGGCCGGATTCATCTCCAAGGAGTCCAGCCGCGCCGAGCTGGTCGCCGCGGTGCTGAGCTGTGCCAAGGGCCACGACGTCGTCGCCCCGAATCTGGCCGCCGGGTTGGTCGGTGAGATCCAGCGTCGCAACGAGTCCAGCGCCCCCACCCTCAGCGCCCGCGAGCGTGAGGTGCTCGGCTACATCGCAGGTGGGCAGACCATCCCCGCGATGGCCAAGGAGATGTTCCTGGCCCCGTCGACTGTGAAGACCCACGTGCAGCGGCTGTACGAGAAGCTCGGTGTGAGCGACCGGGGCTCCGTTGTCGCCGAGGCGATGCGCCGCGGACTGCTGGAGTAGCCGTGGACCGCGCGTCCCGGCAGCTCGTCGACTACTTCGCCGCCGAACCCGTCCGCGTCTCGGCGCTCTTGCGCCTTCCGCTGATCGGTCTGATCGGCTTCCTGGTGTGGATCTGGGAGGTCGACAGCTGGCTGCCCGAGGTCTACGCGGCGATCCTCGGCGCGTACTCGATCGCCGCTGTGCTGTGGGCGGTGGCGGTGTTCCGCGGACCGGTGCCGACGTGGGGTGGCAGGTTGTCCACCGGAGTCGACGTGCTCGCGGTGGTGGCGCTGTGCGTGGTGTCCGGCGGGGCGACGGCGGCGCTGCTCCCGGTGTTCTTCCTGCTTCCGCTGTCGGTAGCGTTCGGCGACCGGCCGGTGTTCACCGGTGTCCTCGGGATCAGCACGGCGGCATGCTATTTGGGGGCGTGGATCGTCTACTCGAAGCGCGACGACCACGTGGGATTGCCCGACGTGGTCTATCTCCAGGTCGGCTTCCTGGTCTGGCTGGCGGTGGCCACGACCGCGCTGTGCTTCGTGCTGACTCGGCGCGCGGCCAGGGTGGCGGCGCTGCTGGACGTGCGCCGCAGGTTGGTGGCCGAGTCCATGCAGGCCGACGAGCGGACCAACCGGGAGCTCGCCGAGCACTTGCACGACGGTCCGCTGCAGACGCTGCTCGCCGCTCGTCTCGAGCTCGACGAGGTGCGCGACCGGATGCCAGACCCCGCGTTGGACATGGTGTACGCGGCGCTCAACGACACCGCGGCGGGCCTGCGGTCGACGGTAACGGCGCTGCATCCTCAGGTGCTGGCCCAGCTGGGTTTGACGCCGGGAGTGCGGGAACTGGTGCGCCAGCACGAGAGTCGAGGCGACGTGGTCGTCGACGCAGAGCTGGAGGACGTCGGCAAGCCCGTCTCGCAGCCGCTGCTGTACCGGGCGGCGCGCGAGTTGCTCGCCAACGTGCACAAGCATGCCGGTGCGCACGAGGTCACCATCCGCATGTTCCGCAAGGGGGACCGCGTGGTGCTCACGGTGGCCGACGACGGAGCGGGCTTCGAGCCGTCGATCGTCGACCAGCGCGTCGCCGAGGGGCATATCGGGCTGGCGTCGCTGCAGGCCCGGTTCGACGCGATGGGCGGTGCGATGTCTATCGATTCGGGCGTGGGCCGCGGCACCGTGGTGACGGTGACGTCGCCGCCGGAGGATTTCGACGCCTAGCGGCCTTTGAACGCCCCGGCCGTTGCCAGCGCAACCCGGGCGCGGGCGCGCTGCGGGTCGTCGCCGAACCGGTCGATGGCCCACGAGATGGCGGTGACGAGTTCGAAGAGTTCGTCTGCGGTGACGTCGGCCGAGGCCGCCCCCTCGGCCTTGGCGCGGTCGAGGAAGTGTCGGGTGCGATCGGTCAGGCGCGCGGTGACGTCCTGCACCGGTGATGTGTCGTCCTCGATCGACGTGGCGATGCAGGTTGGCAGGTCGTTCCAGATGCGGAGTTGCCACGCGACGCGTTGAAGCCATTCGCGTAGCGCATCGTCGGCCGACATCTCCTGCTCCAATTCGGCTGAGCCATCGATGATTTCGACGATGCTCTTCTCGATCACCGCGGCCAGCAGGTCGTTCCGGGTGGGAAAGTTCCGATACAGGGTGGCATTGCCGACGCCGGCGGTCGTGGCGATGCAGTCGATGGGCGCGTTGATCCCCTCGGCGTCGAAGATCGCAAGCGCGGCACTGAGGATTGCGTCGCGATTGCGCTGAGCGTCGGCGCGCAGCGGCCGAGACGTCTGCGTGGCCACGGACAGACCCCCTTGCGTAAGTGGGGAGTCTCCCCACATAATCGAAGTGGGGAATGACCCCACTTAGTGCATGACTTTACCGCAGGAGTGACGATGGCAGAGCGACTCGACGGACGAACGGTGTTGGTGACCGGCGCGAATGGCGGTCTCGGTGAGCAGTTCGTGCGGCAGGCCCTCGAGCGTGGCGCAACGAAGGTCTACGCCACGGCGCGTACTCCGAGGGAGTGGGGCGACGAGCGCATCGTGGCGTTGGCGCTCGATCTGACCGATCCGGCGTCGGTGGCCAGCGCAGCCGAGGTCGCGTCGGACGTCGACCTCGTGGTGAACAACGCGGCCATTTCGCCCGCCGACGACGTGTCGGTCGCGACCGGCGACGAGGAAATGACCCGGCGCATCTTCGAGACCAACTACTTCGGGAACCTGCGCGTCGCGAAGGCATTTGCACCGGTGCTCGCTGCCAACGGCGGCGGCGGATTGCTCAACGTGTTGTCGCTGGCGGCGTGGCTTCCGCTGCCCACGGCCTACGCGGCGTCCAAGGCCGCCATGTGGTCGGCGACGAATGCGCTCCGCAGCGAGCTGGCCCCGGCCGGCACCACAGTGACGGGGGTCATCGTCGGGATGGTCGACACGGCCATGTCGGCCCGGTTCGACATGCCGAAGGTGAGCGCCGCGAGCGTGGTGGAGCAGGCCTACGACGGTGTGGTGAGGGGTGCGTTCGAGGTGCTCGCCGACGAGGACTCCCGAGACGTGAAGGCCCGCATGAGCGCCACACCCGAGGAGCTCAGCGCCTACCTTGTCGCGAAGCTCGAGGACTTCTTCGCCGACCTCGACGGGGCGCCGGTCATCTCGCCTCGTTGAGTTCGCGTTCACGCTGGATGCGGCTGGCGCGGTCTTGGGCGCGGGTGGTCTTGCGGCGGGGCATGGTCAGACCAGCCGGGTGACTCACCGGAACACCGCTCGTCTGAACGGTTTTGGTGGGCTCGCTGAGTTCCGGGAACAGTAGGCGGCTACCCGGGGTGGTGATGTATTGCCGCCCGTCGGGTGCGGTCCACACGATGGTGCCGTCGTCGAGTTGCACATCGCGCCAACCGCTTTGGCCGCCCCAGAACGTTTTCAGCAAGTGGTGTCTTCGGCATAGACATTTCAGGTTGGACGCCGCGGTCGGCCCGTAGGGCCACGGAATCGTATGATCCACGTCGCAATTCGTGGCGGGCGCCTTGCAGCCGGGGAAGCGGCATGTCAGGTCGCGGCAGCGGACGAAGTCGGCGAGCTTTTTCGACGGTCGGTATCGGGGTTCTGGTGGGGCTTGTCCGGGGTGGACGATCCGGGTGATGGTGGCGCCGACTGCGGAGCGGCAGGCGATCGCCCCGGGTAGGAACTGTCCACCCATCAGGGCTGCGGGCCGGAGGCTGGCCACGCGACCTGGGGTGGGGGTGAGGGCTTCGGTGAGGGTCAGCTCGTGCAGCGGCTTGGCGAACATGGCCGGCGGTTCGCCGTCGAGGGCCGTGCATTCGTTTGAGCTGTCCACTGTGGCAGGCTCGTTCACGTCTGCGGACTGCTCAACGTCCTCGGTGTCCGGAGTGGTGGGCGGAGGCGCGGGCGAGGGTGGTGTGGGCGGCGGTGTGGGCCGTTCGTCGAGGGTGTCCGCGCTCGTGATCACGCAGACGACCACACCCGTGGATCGTGGGTTCTCACCGGCCGGGCAGTCGGGGCTCTCGCAGAGGCAGGCAAGGCGGTCGTTGCCGTGGGCCAGGGCTCCGATGGCGTCGGCGCGGCGCTGATCCTTGGTTCGGGGGTCTGCCGGGCAGACGGTCTCGGCCAGGGCGTCGATGCGGGCGTCGAAGGCCTTCGCGTCGTGGGCGAAGAGGGTGGCGAACACCGTGGCCATCCCGCTCCCGTCGTCATCGTCCCCGACGTCCACCGACCGCCCCCGCGCCCGGGTCTCGGTGCGGTGCACCGCTTGGGGGTCGACCTGGGCGACGAACGCGTCAACGGTCTTCTCCAGGGTCGCCACCGACATGGGCTCTCGATTACTGAGCGCCTCGGCCAGCAGTCGGTCGAGTTCGTGCAGGGCGTCGAGGTCGACGACCAGGGCGCCGCGCTGCACCACGGTCTTCACCAGTTGGTAGGTGATGAGCCCTTCGGCGAACACCGCGGCTACCAACGGGAAGCGTTCGTGCAGCGCGACGGCGATCAGCAGTTGGTTGGAGGCTGCGTGGTGGGTGATGCGCTGGGCGGCCCCGATGTGGGCGGCGACGGCGTCCCAGGTGTCGGTGCACCATAGGTCCCGCTCCCCGGAGCCGTCGGCGGCATGGGCCGCCTGGAACATGCCGGCCATCGCCGCCACGCGACGCGCGCAGGCGGCGGATTCCACCCGCTGCCACGCCTCGACCGCACCGGCACCTGAGGTATCGGCCGTGGTGGCCACCAGTGAATCGAACATACATTCGAATCTACTCGGGTGAGCCTACGGGCGAAAGGCCTAAAGGAAGGGCCTGTGGATAACTCCGAAACACCAAGCGCCGCCGGTCAATCCGATGAGTCAGGCGATGAAGCGCGCGCGTACCTCGGGCGCGGGCAGCGCGCACGAATCCACCCTGCCGAACACCCGGTAGCGAATGGCCGCGAAGCGGTCGTAGAGCCCATCGCGGACGGGCGCCGGAACCACCCGAGCCACCGTCCCGAGCGCCTGCCACGGACCGCCGAGGTACTGCGCCACGTGAAGAGCCGCCTCCGAGCGCACCGTGACGCGCTCGTCGGGGGTCTCCGGGTTCTCGACGTAAACGACCGAGTCGACGCCCGCCAACTCCGGATGGCGCTGCAGCACCGCAGCACCGAAGTCGCTCTCGAGCGCGGCGAACCGCATCTCGTTGCGTCGGTCCACCCGCAGGATGAACTGCACGGCGCCGTCGCAGAAACCGCACGTGCCGTCGTACAGCAGGATGGCCGGGTTACTCGTCATACTTCAGGTCTACCCCCTTTCGGGGAGACCTACGTTGTGAGGCTGCGCGCAATGACCAGGCGCTGAATTTGGTTGGTGCCCTCGAAGATCTGGGTGATCTTGGCTTCGCGCATGTAGCGCTCGACGCGGTAGTCGCGGGTGTACCCGGCACCGCCGAAGACCTGCACGGCGTCGGTGGTGACCTTCATCGCCGCGTCGGTGGCCACCAGCTTCGCCACACTGGCCTGCGTCGAGTACGGCTGGCCAAGGTCGCGGCGTCGAGCGGCGTCCAGGTAGGTGGCCCTGGCACTTCCGACCGCTGCGGCCATGTCGGCGAGCAGGAAGCCGAGGCCCTGATGGTCGATGATCTTGCGGCCGAACGTGGTTCGCTCGTTGGCATACCGGCACGCGTCATGCAACGCGGCCTGCGCGATCCCCGTTGCCACCGCCGCGATGCCCAGCCGGCCGGCGTCGAGCGCGCTGAACGCGATCTGCAGCCCCTGGCCCTCGGCGCCGATGCGGCGGTCGGAGTCGACGACGGCGTTGTCGTAGAACGCCGTCGTCGTCGGGATGGCGGCGAGGCCCATCTTTTCCTCGGGCTTGCCGAAGCTCAGCCCGGGCAGGTCACCTGGCACCAGGAAGCACGAAATGCCCTTCGAGCCGTCACCGGTCCGCGCGAACAGCGTGTAAAAGTCCGCGATTCCACCGTGGGTGATCCACGACTTGGTTCCGTTCAGGGCGTAGCCTCCGTCGGTGGGGATCGCCGCGCACCGCAGCGCGGCAGCATCCGATCCGGCCTGCGGTTCTGACAGGCTGTACGCGCCGATTCGATTGCCGGACAGCATGTCTGGGAGCCAGCGCTGCTTCTGCTCGTCGGTGCCGAACGTGAGCAACGGGTGCGACGACAGGCTGTGCACGCTGACGGCGACGGCGACGGCTGCCCAGCGGGCGGCGATCTCCTCGAGCACCTGGAGGTAGACCTCGTAGGGCTGTCCACCACCACCCCACTCCTCGGGCTGCGGCAGGCTCAGCAGCCCGGCTGCGCCGAGTTGGGCGAAGACGCCGTCGGGATAGGTCTCGGTGCGCTCGTGCTCGTCGACGATTGGGTCAAGGAGCTTGTCGGCGACGTCGCGGGTCAGGGCGATGAGTTCGGCGGCCTCGTCGGAGGGGAGCAGGCGGTCGACCGGCATGGTTGCATCTCCTAGTTCTTTGACCGGCCAACTGTATCGCCGCGTTCCGCGCTGACCACCAGCGCCGCCATCACCAGCGCGATCCCGGCGACTTCGGCGATCGTCGGCCGCTGCGCCAGCGCGACGGCACCGACGACGGCGGCCGTCGCAGGCAGCAGTGCCAGCAGCAGCGCGAAGCGGGCCCGGCCCATCCGCCGCAGCACCACCTGGTCGAGGCCGTACGGCACAGCGGTCGACAGCACGCCGACCGCGGCCCCCAGCGCCCAAACGCGGGGATCGGAGAACACCGAGGCGTCGTCGACCAGCTGGTGAGACAACAGGGGCGCGGCGAGCACCACGGCGGCGACGGCCATCCCGACGGCGAGCGAGTCCAGGCCCGAGCCGGCGTCGGCGACCCGCTTGCCGACCAGGATGTACCCGGCCCACAGCGCAGCGGCCAGCAGCGCGAAGCCGACGCCCGCCGGGTCGACGCCGAGTTGTGCTCCCGCCACCAGGACGACGCCGACGCCCGCCAAGACAATGGCGACCAGGTCCCGGACCCGCCGTGATCCCAGCACGGCCACCGCCACCGGACCGATGAACTCGATCGCCACTGCCGTACCGAGGGGGATCCGGTCGATCGCCTCGAAGAACGCGACGTTCATCGCGACGGTGACCATTCCGAAACCGCCCGCCGCGGCGATCGAGCGACGGGTCCAGCGCGTCCGCCACGGCCGTCGCCACGCCAGCAGCGCCACAGCGGCAGCCGCCGCGCGAAGCCACGCCACCGCCGCCGGATCGGTCGTCTCGAACAGGAACACCCCGACGGCGGCACCGATGTACTGCGACACCGCACCGACGACGAAGAACAGCGGCATCGACCACGCGGGCACGCGGGTCACGGGCTACAGCGCGGCGTTGATCGCGTCCACGCGGTCCTTGGCGTCGCCGAACAGCATCTGGGTGTTCTCGCGGAAGAACAGCGGGTTCTGCACGCCGGCGTAGCCCGAGGCCATGGAGCGTTTGAACACGATGACGTTGTGGGCGTTCCACACCGTGAGCACCGGCATGCCGGCGATCGGGCTGCTGGGATCGTCGGCGGCTGCGGGGTTGACGGTGTCGTTGGCGCCGATGACGAGCACCACGGAGGTGTCGTCGAAGTCGTCGTTGATCTCGTCCATTTCGAGCACGATGTCGTAGGGCACCTTGGCCTCGGCGAGCAGCACGTTCATGTGGCCGGGGAGGCGGCCCGCGACGGGGTGGATGCCGAATCGGACGGTGACGCCGCGCTCGCGCAGCTTGCGGGTCAGGTCGGCGACGCCGTACTGGGCTTGGGCGACGGCCATGCCGTAGCCGGGGGTGATGATGACCGAGCTCGCCGAACTCAACAGTTCGGCGGCGCCGTCGGCGGTGATCTCGCGGTGCTCGCCGTAGTCCTTGTCTTCTGCGGGGCCGGCTTCGATGCCGAAGCCGCCGGCGATGACGGAGATGAAGGACCGGTTCATCGCCTTGCACATGATGTAGGACAGGTAGGCACCGGAGGAGCCGACGAGCGCGCCGGTGACGATCAGCAGGTCGTTGGACAGCAGGAAGCCCGACGCTGCGGCCGCCCAGCCCGAGTAGCTGTTGAGCATCGACACCACCACGGGCATGTCGCCGCCGCCGATGGAGGCCACCAGGTGCCAGCCGAGCAGCAGGGCCAACACGGTGACGACGATGAGCAGCCACAGCGCCGGGCTGATGACGAACCACACGGTGAGCGCGAAGAACAACACAAGCGCGCCGATGTTCAGAAAGTTCTTGCCGGGCAGCATCAACGGCGTGGACTTGATGCGTGCGGAGAGCTTGAGGTTGGCGACGATCGACCCGGTGAACGTCACCGCGCCGATGAACACGCCGATGAAGACCTCGGCGGAGTGGATGCCGAGCAGGTTCTGACCGTCCAGGACCGCGGCTTCGGCGCCCGAGAGGTCACCCTCTACGTGCAGGTAGCCGTTCCAGCCGACCAGCACCGCGGCCAGGCCGACGAAGCTGTGCAGCAGCGCGATCAGCTCGGGCATGCCGGTCATCTCCACGACGCGGGCGCGCCACAGCCCGATCGCGGCACCGATCGCCATCGCACCGACCAACAGGGCGATGCCCAGCGTCTCGATGTGGCGGCTGATGGCCAGGGCGATGGTGGCGATCAGCGCGACCGCCATGCCTGCCATGCCGAAGCTGTTGCCTGAGCGCGACGTTTCGTGCTTCGACAACCCGGCCAGGGCCATGATGAAGAGCAAGGCCGCGACGACGTAGGCCGCGGTGGCGGCCGTTTCCAGCGTGAACATGGGTCAGCTCCTCGAGAACATGGCCAGCATGCGACGCGTCACCGCGAAGCCACCGAAGACGTTGATGCTGGCGAGCAGGATCGCGACCGTCGCCAGCGATGTGACGACCACGTCGCCGTGGCCGATCTGCAGCAGCGCGCCGACGACGATGATCCCGGAGATCGCATTGGTCACCGACATCAGCGGCGTGTGCAGGGCGTGGTGGACATGCCCGATGACGTAGTAGCCGATCACGATGGCCAACGCGAAGACCGTCAGGTGCACCTGCAGCGCGGCCGGGGACAGTGCGATCAGCACGAACAGCACCGCGGCCGCAGCGAACGTGATGCCAATGCGGCGACCTGCCGTCATCGGCTCCTTGACCGGCTTCGCCGCGACGGGCGCCGCGGCGGCGGCCGCAGGCGCGGCGGACACCTGCACCGGTGGTGGTGGCCAGGTGGTTTCGCCGTCGCGCACCACGGTCACCGACCGCTGGACCACATCCTCGAAATCCAGTCGAAGTTCGCCATCCTTCTCGGGGGTGAGCAGCTTGAGCAGGTTGACCAGGTTGGTGCCGTACAGCTGGGACGCCGTCGCGGGCAGCCGCCCGGCGAGATCGGTGTAGCCGATGATCGTCACGCCGTTGTCGGTGACGATGGCTTGATCCTTGACGGTGCCCTCGACGTTGCCGCCGTTGGCCGCGGCCATGTCGACGATGACGCTGCCGGGTTTCATCGAGGCGACCATCTCGGCGGTGATGATGCGGGGCGCCGGGCGGCCGGGGATCAGTGCGGTGGTGATGATGATGTCGACGTCGCCGGCCTGTTCGGCGTACAGCGCCGCCTCGCGGACCTTGTAGTCGTCGCCCATCTCCTTGGCGTAGCCCGTGGCCGAGACCTCGGCGGCCTCCTTGTCCACGTACAGGTACTCCCCGCCGAGGGACTTGACCTGGTCGGCGACCTCGGGCCGCGGGTCGGTGGCCCGCACGATGGCGCCCATGCTGCCTGCGGCGCCGATCGCGGCCAGCCCGGCCACGCCCGCGCCGACGACGAGCACCTTGGCCGGGGGCACCTTGCCGGCCGCGGTCACCTGACCGGTGAAGAACCGGCCGAAGGCGTGCGCGGACTCGACGACGGCCCGGTACCCGGCGATGTTGGCCATCGACGACAGCACGTCCAGCGACTGGGCCCGGGAGATGCGGGGCACCGCGTCCATGGCGAGCACAGTGATCGGGCGGGCCGAGAGCTTCTCGACCAGCTCGGGATTGAGCGCCGGTGAGATCAGGCTGACCAGTGTGGCGTGGTCGGCCAGCGCGGCGATCTCGGCGTCGTTGGGTGCGTTGACCTTGAGGACTACCTGCGCGGCCCAGGGATCGCCGACATCGGCGCCCGCCTCGAGGTAGGCGGCGTCGGAGAAGCTGGAGGCATCCCCCGCGCCGGACTCGACGACGACGGAGTAGCCCAGTTTGAGGAGCGCTCCTACGGTCTGCGGTGTGGCGGCGACACGCGTCTCACCCGCGTGAGACTCGCGCGGAATCCCGATCTGCATCCGAAGAGTCTCGCATTTGCTCAACCGGGATGTGCGCACACCTCTGCGCGCTAGAGCCAGTCGCGCTTGCGGAACATCACGTACAGCACGGCCACCAGCAACACGATCAGTGCGGAGCTGACGACGAAACCCGCGACGGTGTTCAGACCCGGGTACTCGACGTTTTGCCCGTAGAAGCCGGTGATCGCCGTCGGAACGGCGATGATCGCCGCCCAGCCGGTGAGCTTCTTCATCACGGTGTTCAGCCGGGCGTCTTGCAGCGAGAGGTTCGTCTCGAACACCGTCGTGACCATGTCACGAAGCGACTCGGTCCACTCCGACGCCCGCAGCACGTGGTCGTACAGATCGTCGTAGAGCGGGTTGAGCTCGGGGGAGGTCTTCGCATCCAGCCGTCGACTCTTGATGGCGCTGACGACCTCGCGCATGGGCAAGACCACCCGACGCAGCTCGACCAGGTCCTTGCGGTAACGGAAGGTGCGCCGCTGCAACCCACGCTTTGGTCCGTCCTCGTCGAACAACTCGTCTTCCAGGGACTCAATGCCGTCGTCCAGGTCCTGCACCGCGTCGAAGTGCCCGTCCACCACGACGTCGAGCAGGCCGTGCACCAGCGCCCCGACGCCGTACTGCTGGCCGCCGAGCTCGTCGAACCGCTGGGACACCTCGTCCATGCCGAAGCCAGGGTCGTCGCCCGCGACCGGAGGCAGGCGCACCGTGATGAGCCCGCGGGGCAGCACGAACGCCGAGATGCGGTGCTTGACCAGCGTCGACGTCGAATCGCCGACGGCCGTCAGCATCTGGATCGCGTACACCGTGAAGAACGTGTGGGTGCGGTAGACGGTGGCCTTGGTGCGTTCGTTCGGTGCCGTCGCGTCCTCGACCGCCCACATGTTCAGCTTCAGCTCCTCGGCCAAGGCCGTGAGCGTGTCGTGGTCGGGGTCGTAGATGTCGGCCCAGACCAGGGTGTCCTCCGAGGTGAGGCAGTCCGAGATGGCCGAAAAGGTGAAGCCGTCCGCTGGTTCGCCCCGCACCCACATCCGTCCGCGCACCTCAGTCATGGCGCCATCATCCCGCAGCAGGCTGGGTATCTCGGTTGGGCACCGATCCCGCATCGAGATCAACGGGCCTGGTGCAATCCCGGCGACATGGCCCCACGATGGCTGTCATGAGCGTGGTGGTCGAACGTGGACTCGCACGGTGTCCGCGATGTGTGGCGGTCGCCGACTACACCTTCGTCGAGTCCGGTCCCAATTCGTTGCGCTACGAGGTCAACTGCGGCAAGTGCGGTGAGGCCTACTGCGAGGTGCACACGCCGGTGGCGCCCGGCTTCACGGCGTCGGCTGACGCGTTGGTGGTGATCCCACCGCCCGTCCCGCCGACCGCCTTCGAGCTGCGCAGGCGGCAAGCGGTGGCGTGGTTGACCGCCGTGGGCGGCAGAGTCATGTTGCGGCTCAACGGCATTCGGCACTAGCTCGGGGACGCACGGGCGAGGCCCCTCCCCGGATGCCAGGAAGGGGCCTCATCGGAGCGGGACCTACAACTGGTTGCGCAGCTCCCGAAGGGTCTTCTCCAGAATTCTGGACACGTGCATCTGGGACACCCCGATGCGTTCGGCGATCTGACTCTGAGTCATGGACTCGAAGAAGCGCAGGTAGAGCACGGTGCGCTCCCGCTCGGGCAAGGCTGCCAGCAGCGGTCGGACGGTCTCCTTGTCGGTGATGCGGTCGAATTCGAAGTCGATTTCGCCGACCGTGTCCGACACCATCCGCGGTGCCGAATCGCCACTCGAGACGGGCGCGTCGATTGAGTGCACGCGGTACGCCTCGGCGGCCAACATGCTGTCGACGATGTCCTCGCGGGTCATGTCGAGCAGCTCGGCCAACTGTCCGGCAGTGGGTGCCCGGCCCAGGGTTTGCGTCAATTCCATTGTCGCCCTGGTGATGTGACCGTGCCGGTCCTTGAGGCGACGCGGGACGTGCATCGACCAACCGTGATCGCGGAAGTGCCTGCGCACCTCGCCCATCATCGTCGGCACGGCGAAGGCCACGAAATGCGAGCCCTTCGTCGGATCGAACCGGTTGACGGCCTTGACCAGGCCCAACCTGGCGACCTGAGTCAGGTCTTCGATGTCCTCGCCGCGGCCCCCGTAGTGGCGCGCAATGCGGTCAGCCAGGGGGAGGCAACGCTTGAAGATGGCTTCGCGGCGACGGTCGACGTCGACTGCGCCGCCCAGGGTGTGGAACATCTCCATGACGTCGGCGTACTCGTCGACCTCGTGGACGTTCGCGGCTGGGCGTTCAAGTTGTACGGTCACGCGAACATCACCTCGATGACGTCACCGGCAGTAATTTCCGTTGTGCAGCAATGGTTTCCCACTGTTGGACCCCCTAACAGGCGTCCGTGAGCGCAGCGCAGGCACTAAGAGGAAAACGTCTTCGTGCCGCGTCGAGCCCGATCCGTCGAAGACGGAACCGGCAATTTGCCGTAGCCACGCGGGGAAAGTTTGAGTGCATCCTCTCGCAGGAGTCTCTACGAGTCAGGCCGCTTCTCAGCAGTGCCGCGGGGCTTCGTGCCCGCTTTGCACTAAACGGGGATGTCCTTACTGGACGCGTTCCACCCTACGCCCTTTGGCTACCAACCGGTAGGCCGGACTAAAACTCTCCACGAGCGCAGCTGTGTACCCGCTGAGTGCGAACAGGTAGACACAGCGGATGACTGCGACACCTTCTGTTGACACCTGCTGTCGCTGAACGCGTTCCGTCCAGCCCAGCCTCGCAGAAAGTCGTAGGAATCGTGTCTGTCTTCGTAGACATCACCCCCGACGAGTCGCACGTCGACTCGCCACCGGCGCGCACGCCGGCCAACAAATGGCGCGGCAGGCTGACCAGGGCCGCCTTGCCCCTGCTGTCGGTCGTCGTCTTCGGCATCGGGTGGCAGCTCGTCGCGGCCGCCGGGCTGTGGAACCAGACCTTCGTGCCGTACCCGAGCACGGTCTGGAAGGCTTTCGTCGACGTCTCGACCACCCACGACGGCACCCGCGGCTACGCCGGCTACCTGCTGTGGGAGCACCTGTACATGACGCTGCGGCGGGTGTTCGTCGGCGTCGTGATCGGCGTCGGACTCGGCGTCGCACTCGGCCTGGTCATGGGGTCCGTCGGCTGGGTGCGCAGCGTCCTCGAGCCATGGCTGACCTTCCTGCGGGCGCTACCCCCGCTGGCCTACTTCTTTCTGCTGGTCATCTGGCTCGGCATCGACGAGGCGCCGAAGATCACGCTGCTCGCGCTCGCCGCCCTTCCGCCCGCCGCCGTCGCCACCACCGCCGCGGTCGTCGCCGCGCCCGTCGGGTTGACCGAGGCGGCGCGAGCGCTAGGTGCCACCCGGTTGCAGGTCGTGCGTGACGTCGTCGTTCCATCGGCGCTGCCGGAGACGTTCACCGGCATTCGGCTGGCCGTCGGCATGGCCTACTCGTCGGTGGTCGCCGCCGAGTTGTTCAACGGCATTCCCGGTATCGGCGGCCTGGTCAAGGACGCGAGCAACTACAACAACACCCCCGTGGTACTGGTCGGCATCTTCGCGATCGGATTCTCGGGCCTGATCATCGACGGTCTACTTCGCGCCGTAGAGCGGCGTGCCGTCCCCTGGAGAGGAAAGATATGAAGCTCAAAGCACTCGTCACCGCGGCGGTGGTCACCACGCTGGCGCTCGCCGGCTGCTCGGTGGACCACTCCGGGCAGGACGCCAGCAAGCCGACCATTCGCATTGGCTACCAGTCCTTTCCGAGCGGCGACCTGATCGTCAAGAACAACAAGTGGCTCGAAGAGGCGCTGCCCGACTACAACATCAAGTGGACGAAGTTCGACTCGGGCGCCGACGTGAACACCGCGTTCATCGCCAAGGAACTCGACTTCGGCGCACTGGGGTCGAGCCCCGTCGCCCGGGGTCTGTCCGCGCCGCTGAACATCCCCTACAAGATCGCCTTCGTGCTCGACGTCGCAGGCGACAACGAGGCGCTGGTGGCGCGCAACGGCAGTGGCGTCAACACTTTTCCCGACCTCAAGGGCAAGCGCGTCGGCACGCCATTCGCGTCCACCGCGCACTACAGCCTGCTCGCAGCGCTGGCGCAGAACAACCTGTCCGCCAACGACGTTCAGCTCGTCGACCTTCAGCCCCAGGCGATCCTGGCGGCCTGGGATCGTGGGGACATCGACGCGGCCTACACCTGGCTGCCGACCCTCGACGATCTGCGCAAGACCGGCAAGGATCTGATCACCAGCCGCCAACTGGCCAAGGACGGCAAGCCGACGCTCGACCTCTCCGCGGTGGCCGACGAGTTCGCCGACGCGCATCCCGAGGTCGTCGACGTCTGGCGCAAGCAGGAAGCGCGTGCGCTCACGACCATCAAGGACGACCCGACCGCCGCGGCCAAGGCCATCGCCGCAGAGATTGGACTGGATCCGAAAGCCGTTGAGGGACAACTGAAGCAAGGCGTCTACCTCACACCCGACCAGGTGTCCTCCGCGGAGTGGCTCGGGTCCGAGGGGAAGCCGGGCAACATCGCGGCGAACCTGGAGAGCGCGTCACAGTTCCTAGCCGAGCAGAAACAGATCCCGGCCGCGGCGCCGCTGAAGACGTTCCAGGACGCGATCTACACCAAGGGACTGCCCGGTGCCCTCAGTCAGTGAGCAGCCCTCAGTCAGTGACGTCCGCGGTGGTGTGCGGATCGAGAATCTCGCACATCGCTACGGCGACGTGACCGCCCTCGGCCCGGTGAACCTCGACGTCGAACCCGGGGCGTTCCTGGTGTTGGTCGGAGCGTCGGGGTGCGGCAAGAGCACTCTGCTGCGGCTCATCGCCGGCTTCGAGGAACCGACCGCCGGCCGGGTGCAGGTCTCCGGTGAGGTGCCGACACCCGGGGTGACTGCGGGTGTGGTGTTCCAACAGCCGCGGCTGTTCCCGTGGCGCACGGTCGCCGGCAACGTCGACCTCGCCCTGAAGTACGCCAAGGTGCCGCGGGAGCGGCGGGCCGAGCGGCGCGACCAACTCCTGCAGCGGGTCGGTCTGGAGGGCACAGCGGATCGCAAGATCTGGGAGATCAGCGGTGGCCAGCAACAGCGGGTGGCGATCGCGAGGGCGCTGGCGGCCGAGACACCGCTCTTCTTGCTCGACGAACCGTTCGCGGCGCTCGACGCACTGACCAGGGAACGGCTTCAGGAGGACGTCCGCCAGGTGAGCGCGGAGACGGGTCGGACGACGGTGTTCGTCACCCACAGTGCCGACGAGGCGGCGTTCTTGGGTTCCCGGATCGTGGTGCTGACCAGAAGGCCAGGTCAGGTAGCCCTCGACCTTCCCGTCGAGCTGCCGCGCACGGGAGTGGATCCCGACGAGCTGAGGCGCTCGCCGGAGTACACGCGGCTGCGCGCCGAAGTCGGCCGCGCCGTAAAGGCCGCGGCGGCTTAGACCGGGGGGTACGCCGGGGGCGGGTACACGCCGCGCAGGCCCCACGGGATGAAGTTGAAGAAGTACTCGGCTTCGTCGCTGATGTCGTAGTCAGGATTCGGATCCATCATTACCTCCATAGCGGGCCGACTTTGAGCAAAGTCTAGCCCGGATTGAGCCGCGCCGAACAGTGGATACGGGTGATTCTCTAGACTGGCCAACCAGTTGATTGGTACCCCGGGTGGAGCCCCGGCCTACGTAGAGTGAGTCGCCATGTCCACCACCGAATCCTCGCCCAACGGCCTGACCCGTCGAGAGGAACTGCTTGCCGTCGCCACCAAGCTGTTCGCGGCGCGCGGTTACCACGGCACCCGGATGGACGACGTCGCCGACGCGGTGGGTCTCAACAAGGCCACCGTGTACCACTATTACGCCAGCAAGTCGCTGATTTTGTTCGACATCTGCAAGAGTGCCGCCGACTTCACCGTCGGCGCCCTGCACGACGACCCCTCGGCCTCGGCGCGCGAGATGATCTACCACTTCACCCGCCGGCTATTGGTCGGCATCGCCAGCGACATCGAGCGTGGCGCCGTGTACTTCCAAGAGGCGCCGTACATCACCGAGTGGTTCACCGAGGAGCAGGTGGCCTACATCCGCAAGGCCGAGTCGTCGGTCTACGAACACGTCCGCGACGTCATCGACCGCGGCATCGCCAGCGGCGAGTTCTACGAGTGCGACTCCCACGTGCTGGCGCTCGGCTACATCGGCATGACGCTCGGGTCCTACCGCTGGCTGCGACCGCAGGGGCGCCGCACCGCGCAGGAGATCGCAGTCGAGTTCAGCACCGCCCTGCTTCGCGGCCTGATCCGTGACGAAGCGGTCCGCGCCGAGGCGCCCCTCGGCATCGACGTGCCCGGCACGGCGTAGGGGAGAACGATGAAGTCCACCCTGCTGTCCCGTCGCGATCTCGACTTCCTGCTCTACGAGTGGCTGCGCGTCGACGAGCTGACCAAGCGGCACCGCTTCGCCGAGCATTCCCGCGATACGTTCGACGGCGTCCTGGACCTCAGCGAGGAGTTGGCCGAGAAGTACTTCGCCCCGCACAACAAGAAGAGCGACGCGAACGAGCCGACGTTCGACGGCCAGCACGTCACCGTCATCGGAGAGGTCAAGGAGGCCATCGCCGCCTTCGCCCAGGCCGACCTGGTCGGGGCCAGCATGGACGAATCGCTCGGCGGTGCACAGCTTCCCGTGTGTGTGGCCCAGGCAGGGTTCGCGTACGTCTCGGCGGCGAACGTCAGCACCTCCGGCTACCTGATGCTGACGGTTGCCAATGCCAACCTCATCGCGAAGTTCGGCGACGCCGAGCAGATCGAGACGTTCGTCAAGCCGATGCTCGCCGGCCGGTTCACGGGCACGATGGCGCTGTCGGAGACACAGGCGGGATCGTCGCTGGCCGACATCTCGACCCGCGCGGAGCCTCGGGCCGACGGCACCTATCGGCTGTTCGGTTCGAAGATGTGGATATCGGGGGCCGAGCACGAACTCAACGACAACATCGTCAACCTGGTGCTGGCGAAGATCCCCGGCGGACCGGCTGGCACCAAGGGCATCTCGCTGTTCATCGTGCCGAAGTACCTCGTCGGCGCGGACGGCTCGGTCGGGGAGCGCAACGACGTCACCGTGGCCGGGCTGAATCACAAGATGGGACAACGCGGTCTCAGCAACACGGTGCTCAACTTCGGCGAGGGCGTGCACACGCCCGACGGTGACGCCGGTGCCGTGGGCTACCTCGTCGGCGAGCCGCACCGCGGGCTGATGTACATGTTCCACATGATGAACGAGGCCCGCCTCGCCGTCGGGATGGGCGCGGTGTCGCTGGGCTACACCGGCTACCTCAAGTCCGTCGAGTACGCCCGCGAACGGACGCAGGGCCGGGTGGTCAAGGACCCAACGACGCCGCAGGTGCCGATCGTCGAGCATGCCGACGTCAAGCGAATGCTGTTGGCGCAGAAGGCGTATGTCGAGGGTGGGCTGGCGCTTGGGCTGTATTGCACCAAGCTGGTCGACCTGCAGCGCACCGCGGAGTCCGCCGAGGAGGGCCAGCAGGTGACGGATCTGCTCGACATCCTGGTCCCGGTCGCGAAGAGCTGGCCGTCGCAGTGGTGTCTGGAAGCGAACAGCCTGGCCATTCAGGTGCACGGTGGCTACGGCTACACCCGCGAGTACGACGTCGAGCAGCACTACCGGGACAACCGGCTGAACCCGATCCACGAGGGCACCCACGGCATTCAGAGCCTGGACCTGTTGGGCCGCAAGGTAACCCAGCGCGGGGGAGCCAGCCTTGCCGAGCTCGGCAAGGCCGTGACGGCGACCGTCGAGCAGGCCGCCGCCGCTGGCGGGGAAGCCGCTGAGCTCGCCGCATCGCTGAACGCGTCGTGGCAGCGGGTCGTCGAGGTGACGGCCGCGATGTACGCCGTCGACGACGCCGCGGCGACGCTGGCCAACAGCGCGATCTACCTGGAGGCGTTCGGGCACGTCGTGATGGCGTGGATTTGGCTCGAGCAGTTCGTCGTCGCCGGCGGTCAGTCGGGGGACTTCTATGACGGCAAGCGCCAGGCGGCCAGATACTTCTTCCATTACGAGCTGCCGAGGACGGCGCCGCAGCTCGACCTGCTGGAAAGTCTGGACCGCACGACGCTCGAGATGCGCGACGGCTGGTTCTAAACAATAAATGCCAAATCGGCATCGACCGATGCCTTTTAGGCGTTGGACAGGTATCGCGACCGACTCTTAAGTTGTAGTGACGACCGCCACTCATTCATGCCGTGGCGGCATGGATCACACAACGAGGAGTGATTGTCATGCGTACCTTCCTGGCTGGCCTGGCTTTGGCCACCGCCACCTGTCTCACCCTGACCAGCTGCTCGGGCGTGCAGAGCGGCACGGCAGGGGACTCCGGTGGCAAGTATCCCTCCGGCACGGTCGAGATGTACGTCGGCGCCTCGGCGGGTGGGTCGAGCGACCTGATCAGCCGGGCGGTCTCCAAGGGGCTCAGCGACACGCTCTCTGCGTCGTTCCCGGTGATCAACCGGGAAGGCGCCAACGGTGCGCTCGCCGCTGCCGAAATCGCCGGGGCCAAGCCGGACGGCAAGAAGATCGCGATCCAGAACGCCTCGCTGTTCGCCATCACCCCGCTGGCGGTCGCACCCGACGAGGTCACCAACATCGACGACTTCGACATCGTTCAGGGCGTCTCCCGCGACGACTACGTCCTCGTCACCAGCCCGGCGAGCGGCCTACGCAGCCTCGACGACCTACGGAAGGCAGGCAAGGTCATCCGGTACGGGACGACCGGCGTCGGGACCGGCGCTCAGTTGTCTGCCGCGTTGCTGTTCAAGACCAGCGGCGTCGAGTCCCAGGCCGTGCCGTTCGACGGCGGTGCGCCAGCACTCGCCGCCGTCCTCGGCAACCAGGTCGACGTGGCCAGCATCCAGGTCGGCGAGGGCATCGAGAACATCCAGTCCGGCAAGCTGACCGCGCTGGCCGTCTTCGGACCCAACCGCATCGAGTACCTCCCGGACGTCCCCACCGCCAAGGAGCAAGGCCTCGACGTCGAGGTCACTCAGTACCGATTCATGACCGTCCCGAAGGGCACCCCGCAGGACGTTCGGGACACGATCGCCGAAGGCATGAAGACCACCTTCGCGACGCAGGGTTACAAGGACTTCAACAAGCAGAACAGCCTGACCCCGATGGAGATGTCGGGAGAAGAGGTGCTCGAGCAGCTCAAGAAGGACCAGCAGCGCTACGCCGACCTGGTCAAGGAGTACGGCATCGATCTCGGCAAGAAGGCCTAGATCGTGAACGAGGCCGCAAAGGTCGGCGCGCCCGACGCCAACGAGCCGCCACCGCACCCGCACACCACGGACATCCTCGCCGAGATCGAGGCCGAGGTCGCGCAGGAACTGGAAGAGGAGCGCCCGCCGTCGGGCGGACCGGCCTACCAGGTCGTCGGCTCCCTGGTCGGGTTGGCTGTCGGCGTCGGCGGCGCGCTGCTTGCCTTCAACTACGGCCTGGGGTCACTTCGCGAACCAGGCCCCGGCCTATGGCCGTTCCTCGTCAGTGTCCTCATCGCGGTGCTGTCGGCAGTCCTGCTCGTGGTGGGACGCGGACTGACCGACGCGGAGGCGTTCACCCGTAAGAGTGTTTTGCCGGTGGTCGGGGCCGTCACCTTCGTCGCCTTCGGGCTGCTGATGCCGCTCACCGGCTTCGAGATTCCGGCCCTCATCCTGTGCGTGATCTGGCTGAAGTTCCTTGGCGGTGAGAGCTGGCGCAACACCATCGTGATCAGCGTTGTGACCGTCGCGGCGTTCTACCTTCTGTTCCTCTACGGGCTGCGAATTCCGTTGCCCCACTTGATCTCCTTCTGATCGGAATCAGTCATGGACTTCAACGCCTTCCTCGACGGCTTCGCGCTCGTCATCGAGCCGCACAACCTGCTTTACTGCCTCATCGGTGTCCTGATCGGCATGGTCATCGGCGTTCTGCCTGGGCTCGGGCCAGCCGCCACCATTGCCATCCTGCTGCCGATCACCTACACGATCGACCCGGTGTCGGCGATCATCATGCTGGCGGGGATCTACTACGGCGCCCAGTACGGCGGAACGATCACCTCGGTGCTGCTCCGGCTACCGGGTGAGGCGTCCTCGGTGGTCACCGTGTTCGACGGTTTCGCACTTGCCAAGCAGGGCAGGGCGGGAACGGCGTTGGGCATCGCCGCGATCGGTTCCTTCGTCGGAGCCACGATCTCGATCGTCGGGCTGACGCTGCTCGCGCCGATCGTCGCCGAAGTGGCACTGGACTTCGGGCCGCCGGAGTACGCGGCGCTGGCTCTGCTCGGCGTGCTGCTGGTCGCCACGATCGGCAGCGGCAACAAGCTCAAGGCGATGATCGCCGGTGCGCTCGGCCTGCTGCTCGCCACCGTCGGACGTGACAGCTTCAGCGGCGCATCACGTTTCACGTTCGACAGCCTTCAGCTCGCCGACGGAATCGACTTCGTCGTCGTGGCGATGGGACTGTTCGGCGTCGGGGAGATCCTCTACAACCTCGAACAGCGTCACGGCAAGAAGCACGTGCCTGCCAAGGTGGGCAACGTGTGGCCGTCCCGGGCGGACCTCAAGCAGTCCTCCGGCGCCATCGGCCGCGGTTCCGTGATCGGGTTCGTGCTCGGCGTTCTGCCGGGCGGCGGCGCGGTCCTGTCGTCGATCGTGGCCTACGCGACGGAGAAGCGACGCTCGAAGACGCCGGAGCGGTTCGGCCGCGGCGCCATCGAAGGCGTGGCCGCCCCCGAGACCGCGAACAACGCCGCCGCCACATCGTCGTTCATCCCCCTGCTGACCATCGGCCTTCCCGCCAACGCCACCATGGCGATGTTGTTCGGCGCTCTGTTGATTCTTGGCGTCTCGCCAGGGCCGCAGCTGGTCACCGAACACCCCGACGTGTTTTGGGGCGTCATCAACTCGATGTACATCGGCAACATCCTGCTGCTGATCTTGTCGGTCCCGCTGGTGGGAGTGTTCGTGCGGATCCTGCGCGTGCGACCGGCGATCCTGGCTCCGATCACCGCGCTGATCACTCTTCTCGGCGTCTACACGATCAACAACTCGACGTTCGACATCTTCCTGATGGTGGCCTTCGGCATCGTCGGCTACCTGATGAAGAAGGCGGGTTTCGATCCAGGGCCGATGGTGTTGGCCTTCGTCCTCGGTTCGATCATCGAGTCGAGCACGCGCAGGTCGTTGCTGATCTTCGGCGGTGACCCAACGGGTTTCGTCACCAGGCCGATCTCCGGGGTGATCCTCGGCATCTTCGTCCTGCTGATCGTGCTGCCCATGGTTCGGCACGTCCGCAATTCGCGTGCCGCGGCGCGCACGTCCGACCAAAAGGCAACGCAGACGGACAAACTGGGAGTCTGACGCGGGATCACCGCGCTACGGTGAGCCGCCTTCGCGTATTGCCGAGGTGCACTCGCATTGCCGCCCTTGCCAAGTCGGCGTCACCGGCGACGACGGCTGCCGCAATGTCGTCGTGCTCGCGGCGCACCCGCTCGACGTGCGTCGCATCGGTCAACGAGTGGGCGTCGCCGAGGCGAGTCCGGGCCAGCATGATCATCATCGGACCCAGCGAGTCGAGCAGATCGAGGTAGAAGCGGTTCCCGCTGGCGGCCGCCACCGCGCGGTGGAAGAGGAAGTCCGCCTCGACGGCATGCTCCGGGGCCGCGGAGACGAACGCCGTGAGCGCGGCGTCGACGGTCGCGCGGGCGTCGGCCGTCATGCGCGTGGCAGCCAGGGCCGCGGCCTCGCACTCGACGCCGCTGCGGAAGTCCACCATGTCGAGGACGTCGTGCTGCGTGCGGATGGCGGCCGACTCGACGGTGAACGAGGTGGGTTCGGGAACGGCGAGCACGAACGATCCACGGCCCTGGAAGGTTTCGACTAATCCCTCGGCCCTCAGCCGCGTCACCGCTTCGCGGATGACGGTCCGAGACACGCCGAACTCGTCGATGAGTTCGGCTTCCGACGGCAGTTTGTGGCCGGGCGGAAGGTCACCGGAGAAGATCTTGTCCTTGAGGCCGGCGACGACCTTCTGCGCCAGAGTCGTGGTCACGCCTGGCCGAACGACGCGGTCTCGACCGTACGGGCCCGCATCTCGTCACTGAGCGAGAATCCGAGGCCCGGTCGTTCCGGCAGCCACATGCGGCCGTCGTGGATGTCGATGCGCTCGTTGAACAACGGGTTCAGCCACTCGAAGTGCTCGACCCACGGCTCGGTGGGATATGCGGCGGCCAGGTGCAGGTGGATCTCCATGGCGTAGTGCGGGGCGAGCGCCAACCCGGCGTTCGCAGCGAGGGTCGCGAAGCGCAGGAACGGGGTGATACCGCCGATCCGCGGTGCGTCGGGTTGCACGATGCCGCGGTATCCCGCGTCGATCAGCGCCATGTGCTCCGGCACGGACGTCAGCATCTCGCCGGTGGCAATGGGCGTGTCGAAGACGTGGCTGAGGTCGGCGTGGCCAACGGCGTCCCAGGCGTCGAGCGGCTCCTCGACCCACACCAGGTCGAAAGCCTCTAGTTCACGGCACATTCGGCGCGCCCTGGCCCGGTCCCACTGCTGGTTGGCGTCCACCATCAACGGGGTGTCGCCGAGGTGTTCGCGCATTGCCGTGACGCGGTCGAGATCCTTGCGCCAGTCCGGCTGCCCGACCTTGATCTTGATGCCGCCGATCCCCGCCTCCAGGGATGCGGTCGCCTTTTCCTTCATCTCGTCGAGCGACGCCTGCAGGAACCCGCCGGAGGTGTTGTACACCCGGCACGAATCACGGTGCGAACCAATGAGTTTGGCCAATGGTAGCTGTGCGCGTCGCGCCTTCAGGTCCCAGAGGGCGACGTCGAGTGCGGCGATGGCCTGTGACGCGACGCCCGAGCGTCCCACCGATGCCCCGGCCCACAGCAGCGACTGGTAGATGCGGTCGACGTCGGAGGGGTCCTGGCCGATGGCAACGTCGGCGATCTCCGAAAGGTGGGCGTATTGCGCAGGCCCCCCGGCGCGCTTCGAATAGCTGAAACCCATTCCCTCGAAGCCTTGTTCGGTCACGACCTCGACGAACAGCAGCACGGTTTCGGTCAGGGGCTTCTGTCGACCGGTGAGCACCTTCGCGTCGCTGACGGGGGTGGCGAGGGGAAGCACGACGTGCGAGAGCTTCAGGTGGCGGATGCGGTCGGACATCGAGATCCCATCAGTTGTATGACAAGTTGTGAACTCATCATACAAGTTGACGGGACGTTGACAAGTGGTCGCGGAACTAGCCGTCGAACTCGACGATCTGACGCACAGCAAGCCCGTCGGCCAGTTCGTCCATCCCCTCGTTGATCCGGTCGAGTTCGATGGTCGACGACACCAGTGACTCGACGGGAAGCCGGCCCTCCCGCCACAGCGCGACGAAACGGGGAATGTCCCGCGCCGGTACCGCGGAACCCAGATAGCTGCCGATCAGGGACCGGCCCTCGGCGACGAAACCCAGTGGGGCGACGCTGATTCGAGCGTCCGGGTGGGGGAGCCCGACCGTCACGGTGCGCCCACCGGGGGCCGTCAGGGCGATCGCCGTCTCCAGTGCGGCGGGATGTCCGGCCGCCTCGATCACGATGCGCGCCTTCAGATCCCGTGCCTCCTCCGGCGTGACGGCGGTGTGCGCGCCGAGGGCGGTGGCCCGCGCCAGCTTCTCCGGCAGTTGGTCGACGGCGATCACCTCGACGTCGTCGTGCGCAAGGGCAGTCAGCAGCGCGGCCATGCCGACACCGCCCATGCCGACGATCGCGACCGTGTCACCCGGCCGCGGCTGACCCGCGTTGAGAACCGCGCCGCCGCCGGTGAGCACCGCGCAGCCCAGCAGGGACGCCACCACCGGCGGAACGTCGTGGTCCACCGGCACGACGGACCGCCGGTCGACGACGGCATGCGTCGCGAAGGCCGAGACGCCGAGGTGGTGCAGCACCGGACCCTCGTCGGCGGACAGTCGCGTGCCACCGGCCAGCAGCACTCCCGCCCCGTTCGCGGCGCTGCCGGGGATGCACGGCGCGAGCCCGTCGGTGTCGCAGGCCGCGCACTCGCCGCACCGCGGCAGGAACGTCATCACGACGCGTTGTCCGACGGCGAGGTCGCCGACGCCCGCGCCCACCTGTTCGACGACGCCCGCCGCCTCGTGGCCAAGCAGCATCGGCACCGGACGCACGCGGGAGCCGTTGACCACCGACAGGTCGGAGTGGCACAGCCCGGCGGCTTCGATGCGGACCAGCAGCTCGGTGTCGCCGGGCGGGGCGAGTTCGAGTTCGGTAATGGTCAACGGCTTGGACTCGGCGTAGCGCTGAGGCGCTCCGATGCGGTCGAGCACGGCTCCACGGATCTTCACACCGACCAGCTTGCCCCCACTGAGACACTCCTGGGGTGAGCATCGACCAGCGAGACGAGCGAGACCTGACCTCACGCGACTTTCCCGTGCACTGGCCGGTGCTGACCAGGTGGACCGACAACGACATGTTCGGCCACCTCAACAACGCGGTGTACTACGCGTTGTTCGACACTGCGATCAACGCGTGGCTTGGCACGAGCACTGGTCACGACCCGCTGACGGCGCCGGCGCTTGGTGTCGTCGCCGAATCCGGGTGCCGCTACTTCGCCGAACTTCAGTTCCCCGACCCCCTGGTCGTCGGGTTGGCCGTCACCCGGCTCGGTACCAGCAGCGTCACCTATCGCCTCGCGGTGTTCGCCCTGCCTGAGACTGTCGACGACGTGAAACCGGTTGCCGCCGTTGGGCATTGGGTTCACGTGTACGTCGACCGGGTCAGTCGTCGACCCGTCCCGATCCCCGAGGCGCTCCGCACCCAGCTGGAAACCGCTGTCACCACCTGAATATGCTCGCCCGATGCCACTCGTGAGCAAGACCCTCGAGGTCGAGGCCTCCGCAGAATCGATCCTCGCGATCGTCGCGGACTTCGAGTCCTACCCCCAGTGGAATGAAGAAGTGAAGGGCGTCTGGGTGCTGGCCCGGTACGACGACAGCCGGCCCAGCCAGTTGCGGCTCGACGCCTCCGTCAACGGCTTCGACATCTCCTACATCCAAGCCGTCTACTACCCGGGCGACAGTCAGATCCAGACCGTCATGCAGCAGGGTGACCTCTTCTCCAAGCAGGAGCAGCTGTTCTCCGTCGTCGCGATGGGGCCGACCACGCTGCTGACCGTCGACCTCGACGTCGAGACGACGATGCCCGTGCCCAAGCCGATGGTGAAGAGGATGGTCAACGACGCACTCGACCACCTGGCCGACAACCTCAAGAAGCGCGCCGAGACGCTGTCCGCCTAGCGACTACGTCCAGAGTCCCAATTCGTCCAACCGCGCGGTGAGTCGCCGCGCTCCGTCGGTGAACTGCGCGTCCGTCACCTGAACCACCACGTCGACGTCACGACGCCGAAGGGCGGCGATCAGCGCGCGACGGTTCGCGACCGCATGATGGCCCCACTGCGGATCGTTGGCGTAGATGTGAGGTGGCAGGTACTTGGCGACGTGCAGCATGAACCACGCCAGCTTGATCCGCCCCGACGCCCGGTTGAACGTCCGATGGAAGGCGAACTCCGCGTCCACCACCTCGGCGGTGTCCTGTCGGCCGATGGCGTCGGCCACGACGTCGGCGAGCCGCTCGAGCTCGTCGATCTCCTCTTCGGTGATGCGTTCGGCGGCCGACCTGGCGAGCTGACCGGCGATCACGGCCTGCAACCAGAAGATGTCCTCGATGTCGTCACGGGTGAACGGCGAGACCACGTGCCCGCGATGCGGTTCGAGCTGGACCATGCCCTCGCCGCGCAACGTCCGCAGGGCTTCGCGGACGGGGGTGATGCTCACCCCGAGTTCGGCGGCCGTCTCGTCGAGGCGGATGAAGGCACCAGGCCGTAGCGCGCCGGACATGATGCGGATCCGGAGGTGCCCGGCGACCTCGTCGGAGAGCTGTTCGCGGCGCGGCCTGGCAGGTGCGCTCACGGTACTCGTGCCTTCATCGGTTCCCCCGCCGTCGGTGCCCGCCGTCCGGGCTTGTCCACGAGCCACCGAGGCCATAGTGTGACCGGGGCAACACCATGTTTGATCAAATATCAACGCCGCGCAACCTGCGCACGCACTCAGGGAGCCCAGCCGTTGACCGACATGCCAGCGCCGGATCGGCTGCTCGTCCAGCAGCCCTACCTGGCCCGTCGGCAGAACTGGACCACCCAGCTCGCGCGTCACGCCCTGATGCAACCGGACGCGACGGCCTTGCGGTTCCTCGGGCAGACCACCACGTGGGGCGAACTGGACCGACGCGTCACCGCCCTCGCCGGGGCGCTGAGCCGCCGCGGCGTCGCCTTCGGTGACCGCGTCCTGATCCTCATGCTCAACCGCGCCGAGTTCGTCGAGTCGGTGTTGGCGATCAATCTCCTCGGCGCCATCGCCGTGCCCGTGAACTTCCGCATGACGCCGCCGGAGATCGCGTTCCTCGTCGGCGACTGCGAGGCGCGCGTCGTCGTCACCGAGCCGGTCCTGGCCTCGGTCGCCACCGCGGTCCGAGACCTCGACTCGACGCTGGCCGACGTCGTCGTGGCGGGCGGGTCCACCGAAGACGGCGTCCTCGGGTACGACGACCTGTTGGACGAAGAGGGTGCCGCCCCCGAACCGGTGGACATCCCCAACGACTCACCCGCCCTGATCATGTACACCTCGGGCACCACCGGGCGTCCCAAGGGTGCGGTGCTCACCCACGTCAACCTCTCTGGCCAGGCGATGACGCACCTGTTCACCAGCGGCGCGGACCTGAACAACGACGTCGGCTTCATCGGCGTCCCGCTGTTCCACATCGCGGGCATCGGGAACCTCATCACCGGCCTGCTGCTCGGACGGCCGACGGTGATCTACCCCGTCGGCGCCTTCGACCCCGGTGCGCTGCTCGACGTCCTCGAGGCCGAGCTCGTCACCGGCATCTTTCTGGTACCCGCGCAGTGGCAGGCGGTGTGCGCCGCCCAGCGGGCCCGACCCCGGAAGGTGGTCCTGCGCACTCTTTCGTGGGGCGCCGCCCCGGCGTCGGACACCCTGCTGCACGACATGGCCGACACCTTCCCCGGCACCCAGATCCTGGCCGCCTTCGGCCAAACCGAGATGTCGCCGGTGACCTGCATGCTGCTCGGCGAGGACGCCATCAGGAAGTTGGGCTCGGTCGGCAAGGTCATCCCGACGGTGTCGGCGCGCGTCGTCGACGAGGACATGAACGACGTTCCGGTCGGCCAGGTCGGCGAGATCGTCTATCGGGCGCCGACGCTGATGGCCGGTTACTGGAACAACCCGAAGGCCACCGCGGAGGCCTTTGCCGGCGGATGGTTCCACTCCGGTGATCTGGTTCGCCAGGACGACGAGGGCTACGTGTGGGTGGTCGACCGCAAGAAGGACATGATCATCTCTGGCGGCGAGAACATCTATTGCGCCGAGGTGGAGAACGCTCTGGCCGCGCACCCGTCGATCGGTGAGGCGGCGGTGATCGGTCGTCCGCACCCCAAGTGGGGCGAGGTTCCGGTGGCCATCCTGGCGTCGACGGTGGAACTCACGCTCGAGAACGTCCAGGAATTCCTCGCCGAAAAGCTCGCGCGGTACAAGCATCCGCGGGCCATCGAGGTCGTCGACGCACTGCCACGCAACCCGGCCGGTAAGGTCCTCAAGACGGAACTGAGGGCGCGCTTCGGTAAGGGCGACCTGATTGACGCTGGCGAAAGTTCTTCTGTCTCAACGGTTTCAGCCGACGCGACGAAAGGCTGACCCATGATGACGAGTTTGCCAGCCAGCTCGATGACAATCCGGCCGATGCGGTGCACCCCGCCGAATTCATCGGGTACTCTCCTGTGGTCCGCCTTACTACCCACGAGTAGGGAGACTGTGATCACAGACACGAAGCTTGGGCAAGGAGGGGGCGTGCGACACCTTCTGCCGTTGCGCCACGACAACCGTGGCCAGGTCCTTCGGTGACGGCACAGACGCCGGGGTTCGTCGACTACGTCCGCGACCAGGTTCGGCCAGGCCTCGAGGCCGTCGGCGGCTTCGTCAAGATGTGCGTGCTGACCGGCAAGGCGCTCTTCCGCAGCCCGTTCCAGTGGCGTGAGTTCATCCTCCAGGGCTGGTTCCTGATGAGGGTCGCATTCCTGCCCACCATCGCGGTCGCCATCCCGCTGACGGTGCTCATCATCTTTACCCTCAACATCCTTCTCGCCGAGTTCGGTGCCGCCGACATCTCCGGTGCCGGGGCCGCGCTCGGAGCGGTTACCCAGCTGGGTCCGCTGGTAACCGTGCTCGTCGTAGCCGGCGCCGGCTCCACCGCGATCTGCGCCGACATCGGCGCCCGCACCATCCGCGAGGAGATCGACGCACTCGAGGTGCTGGGCATCGACCCGATCCACCGCCTCGTCGTCCCGCGCGTGATCGCCTCGACGTTCGTCGCCTTCCTCCTCAACGGCGCCGTGATCACCATCGGTCTGGTCGGCGGATTCGTCTTCGGCGTCTACATCCAGAACATCTCGGCAGGCGCCTACGTCTCGACCCTCACCCTGGTGACCGGGCTCCCCGAGGTCCTGATCTCCGTGATCAAGGCGCTCATCTTCGGCATGATCGCCGGCCTGGTCGGCTGCTACCGCGGTCTCACCGTCTCCGGCGGCGCCAAGGGCGTCGGCACCGCGGTCAACGAGACGCTGGTGCTCTGCGTGATCGCGCTCTTCGCGGTCAACGTCATCATGACCACGATTGGCGTTCGATTCGGAACGGGGCGCTGACATGTCTACCTCTGCAGTTCTCAGGTCGCGCTTCCCCCGCGCCATCGCGGGCGGCGAACGACTGGCCAAGTCGCCGGGGCGGTTCCTCGACAGCGTCGGCCACATCGCCTGGTTCGTCGTCACCGCGGTCGGCTCGATCGGCCACGCGTTCAGGTTCTACCGCAAGGAAATGCTGCGGCTGGTCGCCGAGATCGGCATGGGCACCGGCGCCATGGCCGTCATCGGTGGCACCGTCGCCATCGTCGGCTTCGTCACCCTCTCGGGTGGCTCACTGATCGCCATCCAGGGCTTCGCGTCGCTGGGCAACATCGGCGTCGAGGCCTTCACCGGCTTCTTCGCCGCCCTGGTCAACGTCCGCATCGCCGCCCCGGTCGTCGCCGGTCAGGCGCTGGCCGCCACGGTCGGCGCAGGCGCGACCGCCGAACTGGGCGCGATGCGCATCAGCGAGGAAATCGACGCCCTCGAGGTCATGGGCATCAAGTCGATCTCGTACCTGGTGTCGACGCGCATCATGGCCGGCTTCGTCGTCATCATCCCGCTGTACGCGATGGCGATCATCATGTCGTTCCTGTCGGCACAGATCACGACGACGCTGTTCTACGGCCAGTCGACCGGCACCTACGAGCACTACTTCCGCACGTTCCTTCGGCCCGACGACGTCGCCTGGTCCTTCGTGCAGGCGATCATCATCTCCGTCATCGTGATGCTCAACCACTGCTACTACGGCTTCTACGCCAGCGGCGGCCCGGTCGGCGTCGGCGAAGCCGTCGGCCGCTCGATGCGCGCCTCGCTGATCGCGATCGTGCTCGTCGTCCTGTTCGCATCGTTGGCGCTGTACGGCACCGACGCCAACTTCAACCTGACGGTGTAGCCGATGACCGCACCAGGCCAGACGAAGTCTCCGGTCAACGAGCCGCGGACGCCCCCGTACAAGGTGGCCGGCGTGATTCTGCTGATCATCGTCGCCATCGTGGTCGCACTGATCTGGACGCAGTTCCGCGGCGGCTGGAGTGACCCCGAGAAGCTGACCCTGATCTCGTCGCGTTCGGGGCTGTCCATGGACCCCGGCTCGAAGGTCACCTTCAACGGGGTGGAGATCGGCCGCGTGTCCGGCGTCTCCGCGATCAACCAGAACGGCGAGCCGATGGCCGAGGTCAGCCTCGACGTCGACAAGCAGTTCACCAAGCTGATCCCGTCGAACGTGGACGCCCAGATCAAGGCGACCACCGTCTTCGGCAACAAGTACATCGCCTTCTCGTCGCCTGCCAAGCCGTCACCGGACCGCCTGGTCCCGTCGAAGCCGATCCAGGTCTCCGGCGTCACCACCGAGTTCAACACGCTGTTCGAGACCGTCGTCCAGGTGACCCAGAAGGTCGACCCCATCAAGCTCAACCAGACGCTGACGGCGGCCGCCCAAGCCCTCGACGGACTGGGCGAGCGGTTCGGCCAGTCGATCGAGAACGGCAACGCGATCCTCGCCGACGTCAACCCGCTGCTGCCGCGGCTGCGGCAGGACAACCAGCGCCTCGCCGACCTGGCCGACATCTACGCCGACGCGTCCCCCGACTTCTTCGACGGGTTGAAGAACGCCGTCACGACGGCGAAGACGCTCAACGAACTGCAGGGCACCGTCGACCAGACCCTGATGGCAGCGGTCGGGTTCGGCAACACCGGCGGCGAGGTGTTCGAGAAGGCGGGCCCCTACCTGGTGCGCAGCTCGGCCGACCTGGTGCCCACCAGCGCCCTGCTCGACGAGTACAGCCCCATGCTGTTCTGCACGATCCGCAACTACCACGACGTCGAGCCGAAGATCGCCTCGTCGCTCGGCGGCAACGGCTACTCGCTGAACACCCACTCCCAGATCCTGTTCCCAGGCAACCCGTACGTGTACCCGGACAACCTGCCGCGGGTGAACGCCCACGGCGGCCCCGAGGG
Organism: Mycolicibacterium hodleri; assembly: GCA_006864685.1. Taxonomy (GTDB): domain Bacteria; phylum Actinomycetota; class Actinomycetes; order Mycobacteriales; family Mycobacteriaceae; genus Mycobacterium; species Mycobacterium hodleri_B. Next base: position 73,707 of record VIFX01000017.1, read on the forward strand.
CAGGCCCGGCTGCTGGCAACCCGTTACCCGCGACCTGTGGCCCATGCCGTACCTGGTGATGGACACCGGCGCCAGTATCGCTCCCTACAACCACATCGAACTCGGTCAGCCCATCGCCATTGAGTACGTCTGGGGACGCCAAATCGGGGAGAACACGATCAACCCATGAGAATCACCGGTACAGCGATCAAGCTCGGCGCACTCTCCCTGGTGCTGCTGCTGTTCACCGCGCTCATCATCGTGGTGTTCGGCCAGCTGCGGTTCGACCGGACCACGGGCTACACCGCGATCTTCAAGAACGCCAGTGGCCTGCGCTCCGGCCAGTTCGTCCGCGCGTCGGGCGTCGAGGTCGGCAAGGTCTCCGAGGTCCAGCTGATCAACGGCGGCAACGAAGTCGAGGTCCACTTCGACGTCGACCGGTCCTTGCAGCTGTTCCAGGGCACGACCGCCTCGATTCGCTACCTGAACCTCATCGGTGACCGCTACCTCGAGCTGAAGCGGGGCGACGACAACACCAAGCTCCCCGCCGGCGGAACCATCCCGGACAGCAGGACCGAACCCGCACTCGACCTCGACGCACTCATCGGCGGGTTCCGGCCGCTGTTCCGGGCGCTCGATCCCGACAAGGTGAACAACATCGCCCAGTCGATCATCACGATCTTCCAGGGCCAGGGCGGCACCATCAACGACATCCTCGACCAGACCGCGTCCCTGACGTCGGCCCTGGCCGACCGCGACCAGGCGATCGGCGAGGTGGTCAAGAACCTCAACACCGTGCTCGCCACCACGGTCAAGCACCAGCAGCAGTTCGACGAGACGGTCAAGAACTTCGAGACCCTGGTCACCGGGCTGAAGAACCGTGCCGATCCGATCGCCGCGTCGGTCGCCGACATCAGCGACGCGGCAGGCTCGGTCGCCGATCTGCTCGGCGACAACCGGCCGCTGCTGCAGAAGACGGTGACGAACCTCGAAATCCTTCAGCAGCCGCTGGTCGACCAGAAGGAACAGTTGAACGACACGCTGATCAAGATTCCCGCCGCCCTCAAGATCATCGGCCGCGCGGGTGGCATCTACGGCGACTTCTTCAACTTCTACGCGTGCGACGTCACCCTCAAGTTGAACGGTCTCCAGCCGGGTGGCCCGGTCCGTACGGTCAAGGTCTGGTCTCAGCCATCGGGTAGGTGCACGCCGCAATGAGGTCAATCGAAGGCAACAACCGGATCCGCAACGGGATAGTCGGCATCATCATCCTGGTGCTCGTCATCGGCGTTGGGCAGAGCTTCGCCAGCGTCCCGATGATCTTCGCGCAGCCGAACTACTACGCGCAGTTCACCGACACCGGCGGACTGAACCCCGGTGACAAGGTGCGCATCGCCGGAGTCGACGTCGGCCAGGTGCAGTCGATGAAGATCGAGGGCGACAAGGTCCTCATAGGATTCACCCTGGACGGCACGAAGGTCGGCACCGATTCCCGCGCCAACATCCGCACCGACACCATCCTCGGCCGCAAGAACCTCGAGCTCCAGCCCAAGGGTTCGACGACGCTCGGCGCCAACGGCGTTCTGCCGCTTGGCCAGACCACCACGCCGTACCAGATCTACGACGCGTTCTTCGACGTCACCAAGGCGGCGTCGGGCTGGGACACCGAGTCGGTCAAGAAGTCGCTGAACGTGCTGTCGGAGACCATCGACCAGACCTACCCGCACCTGAGCGCGGCGTTGGACGGCGTGTCCCGATTCTCGGACACGATCGGCAAGCGCGACGAGGACATCAAGACGCTGCTCGCCAACGCCAACAAGATCGCCGGCGTGCTCGGCAGCCGCAGCGGCCAGATCAACGACCTGTTGGTCAACGCGAAGACCCTGCTCGCCGCCATCAACGAGCGGTCCTACGCGGTCAGCATGTTGCTCGAGCGGGTCGGTGAATTCTCCACGCAGGTCAAGGGTTTCATCGACGACAATCCCAACCTGAACAAGGTGCTCACCCAGCTGCAGACCATCAGCGACGTGCTGGTGGCCAGGAAGTTCGACCTCGCGGACACGCTGACCTCGCTCAGCAAGTTCACCGCGTCGCTGGCCGAGGCCATCGCGTCGGGCCCGTTCTTCAAGGTGATGCTCGTCAACCTGCTCCCGTACTGGATCCTTCAGCCGTGGGTCGACGCCGCCTTCAAGAAGCGCGGCATCGCCCCCGAGGAGTTCTGGGGCAACGCGGGTCTGCCGTCGTTCCGGTACCCGGATCCGAACGGACAGCGTCAGCCCAACGGGGCCCCGCCGCCGGCACCGACCCCGCTGGAGGGCACGCCGGAGAACCCCGGTCCGGCCGTCATCGCCGGCTCGCCCTGCTCGTACGCACCTGCCCCCGGCAACTACCCGACGCCGGGCAACCCGCTGCCGTGCGCATCGGCCGAGAACGGACCGTTTGGTCCAAACCCGTACGGCGCCAACAACTATGGTCCGCCCGACGTGCTCGGCGCTCCGCCGAACCCGAATGCTCCCCCGCCGGCACCCGGCGTCCCGAGCGCGGCGTTCCCCGGTGAGTTCTCCCCGCCGGTGCAGGGCACCCCCGCGCCCGAGTTCGCGCCGGGTCCGCCGGGAGCGCGGACCGTTCCGGTCACCCCGGGACAACCGTCGGATCCGTACATCGCGCCCGGATCGCTGCAGGGCGACGGCACCTCGCCGCCACCGCCCGCGCTGGTCGGTCCGATCCCGCCTCCGGGACCAGGTCCCCAGGTGGGTAGCGGTGGCGAACCGCTGCCTGGCAACCCGCCGTTCCTTCCGCCCGGATCCCAAGGTTAGGGGGCTGAGATGTCGACGATCTTCAACGTCCGAAACATGAAACTGCCCGCGCTGACCAAGACGAGCCTGATCGTGGGCACCGTGGTGCTCATCGCGGTCATCGTCGCCGCGTTCCTTGGCTACAACCTGTACAAGAAGCTGACCTACAACACCGTGGTCGCCGAGTTCCCGCAAACGCTGGCGCTGTACCCCGGCGACAAGGTCCAGATCATGGGCGTGCGGGTCGGAACGATCGAGAAGATCGAGCCTGCGGGCGACAAGATGCGGGTCACCTTCAACTACGAGTCGAAGTACAAGGTCCCGGCGAACGCCACGGCGTCCATCCTGAACCCGAGCCTGGTGGCGTCGCGCACGATTCAGCTGGCACCGCCCTACACCGGTGGCCCGGTGATGGAGAGCGGCGCGCTGATTCCCCAGGACCGCACCCAGGTGCCGGTCGAGTACGACGAACTCCGCGACTCGATCAACCGCATCCTCACCGATCTGGGGCCGACGAAGGAACAGCCCAAGGGCCCGTTCGGCGACGTCATCGAATCGTTCTCCGACGGTCTCGCCGGCAAGGGCGAGCAGATCAACACCACGCTGAACAACCTGTCCGAGGCGCTGACCACGTTGAACCAGGGTCGCGGCGACTTCTTCGGCGTCATCAAGAGCTTGGCGCTGTTCGTCAACGCGCTCTACAAGAGCGACCAGCAGTTCGTCGAGCTCAACGACAACCTGGCGCAGTTCACCAACTCCTTCACCAACACCGATCGTGAAGTGGCGACGGCGGTCCAGGACCTCAACCAACTGTTGAGCACCACCCGCGGCTTCCTCGACCAGAACGCGACCGTGCTGACCAAGGACGTCAACAACCTCGCCGACGTCACCAACGCGATCCTGCAGCCGGAGCCGCGCAAGGGCCTTGAGACGGGTCTGCACGTGTACCCCAACCTGGCGGCCAACATCGTCAACATCGCGTCGCCCAACGCCGGCGGCATCGTCGGCCTGCCGACCATCAACAACTACGCGAACCCGATGCAGTTCCTCTGCAGCGCGATCCAGGCGGGCAGCCGGCTGGGTTACCAGGATTCCGCGGAGCTGTGCGCGCAGTACCTGGCACCGATCCTTGACGCGACGAAGTTCAACTACCCGCCGTTCGGGCTGAACCAGATCACCGCGGCGATGACGCTGCCCAAGCAGATCGCCTACTCCGAGCAGCGGCTGCAGCCGCCCCCTGGCTACAAGGACACCACCGTGCCCGGCGTCTTCTCGCGGGACACGCTGTTCTCCCACGGCAACCACGAGCCGGGTTGGACCGTCGCACCGGGCATGCAGGGCGTCGAGGTGCAGCCGTTCACGCAGAACATGCTGACCCCCGAGTCGCTCAGCGAGCTCATGGGCGGACCGGACATCGTCGCCCCGCCTGCGCCGCCTGCGTTCGGCGTCAACGACGGCCGTCTGCCCGGACCGCCGAACGCCTACGGCGAGAACAGTCCGCTGCCCCCGCCGTGGTATCCGCAGCCAGGTCCGCCGCCGGCACCGGCGCCGGGCGTGCTCCCCGGCGATCCGCTTGGCGCCGTCACTCCGGCGGGCGGAGCGGCGCCAGCCGCCGCACCCGCGCCGGCTGGACCACCGCTGCCCGCTGAAGCAGGAGCTGGCTGATGAGTAACTTGAGGACCGTCGTCAAGCGCGGCGGAGCCCTGCTCGCCGCGGGTCTGATCCTGACGTCGTGCGGGTGGAAGGGCATCGCGAACGTGCCCGTGCCGGGTGGCGCTGGCACCGGCGCGAACGCGATGACCATCTACGTGCAGATGCCAGACACGTTGGCGCTCAACGTCAACAGCCGTGTCCGCGTCGCCGACGTCTTCGTCGGCAGCGTGCGGGCGATCGAGCTGAAGAACTGGGTTGCGACGCTGACGCTCGACGTGGAGCCGGGGCTCAAGCTGCCCGCCGACACCACCGCCGCGATCGGTCAGACGTCACTGCTCGGCTCGCAGCACGTCGAGCTCGACGCGCCGTCGACGAAGTCGGACGGTCCGCTGTTGAAGAGCGGCGACACCATTCCGCTCTCCAGGGCGAGCGCGTTCCCCACCACGGAGCGGACGCTGGCCAGCATCGGCACCATCCTCACCGGCGGCGGCATCCCGAACCTCGAGGTCATCCAGACCGAGGTCGCCAACATCCTGACCGGTCGCGGTGACCAGATCCGCGAGTTCCTCGGCCGTCTGGACACCTTCACCGCCGAGCTGAACAACCAGCGCGAAGACATCACCCGCGCGATCGACTCGACGAACCGGTTGCTCGCCATCGTGGCGCAGCGCAACGACACCCTCGATCGCGTCCTCACCGAGTTCCCGCCGCTGATCAAGCACTTCGCCGACACCAGGGACCTGTTCGCCGACGCGGTCACGGCCCTCGGTCGGGTCAGCAAGGCCACCGACGACGCGCTGTCGCAGGCCAACCCGGACATCACGACCAACCTGAAGAATCTTCAGCGGCCGCTCGTCCAGTTGGGCAAGGCGTCCCCGTACCTCCTCGGCGCGCTGAAGGTGATCGGAACGGCGCCATTCAGCATCGAGAACGTGCCGAAGGCCATTCGCGGCGACTACATCAACGTGTCGCTCAACGTGGACCTCACGCTGTCGGCGATCGACAACGGTGTGCTTTCCGGCACCGGTGTGTCGGGCATGCTGCGGGCTCTGGAACAGTCGTGGGGCCGCGATCCGGCGACGATGATCCCGGACGTGCGCTTCACCCCGAACCCGCACAACGCGCCGGGCGGACCGCTGGTCGAGAGAGGTGAGTGAGCGATGCTGACCCGCTTCATCAAGATTCAGCTGGTGATCTTCACCATCCTGACGATCATCGCGTTGGTGGTCCTCGGCTGGTACTACCTGCGGCTGCCCAGCGTGGCTGGCATCGGGCAGTACGAGCTGAAGGCCCAACTGCCCAGGTCCGGTGGCCTCTACTCGACGGCCAACGTGACCTACCTGGGTACCCAGATCGGCAAGGTCACCGACGTCAAGCCCACCCCGACGGGCGTCGAGGCCACCATGAGCATCGACAGCAAGTACAAGATCCCGGCCGACGCGACGGCGAACGTGCACTCCGTCTCGGCGATCGGCGAGCAGTACCTGGACCTGGTGTCGACGGCCGACCAGCCGGGCAAGTACCTGGCCCCCGGGTCGACGATCATGAACGGCACGGTGCCCAGCGAGGTCGGACCGGCGCTCGACGCCGCGAACGAGGGCCTCGCGGTGCTGCCGAAGGAGAAGATCGACTCACTGCTGACCGAGACGTCTCAGGCCGTCGGTGGGCTTGGTCCCGCGCTTCAGCGATTGGTCGACTCGACCACCGCGATCGCCAGTGACTTCAAGGACAACCTCGGCCCGGTCAACGACATCATCAACAACTCGACGCCGATCCTGGAGAGCCAGGTCAACTCGGGTGACGCGATCTCGCAGTGGGCCAGGAACCTGAACACCATCACGTCGCAGACCGCCGAGCAGGATCAGGCGTTGCGCAGTGGTTTGCAGCAGGCGGCCCCGACGGCCGATCAGCTCAACGCGGTGTTCGGCGACGTGCGTGAGGCGTTGCCGCAGACCCTGGCGAACCTCGCGATCGTCACCGACATGCTCAAGCGCTATCACAAGGGCCTCGAACAAGCCTTGGTGATCCTGCCGCAGGGAGCCACGGTTGCCCAGGCGGGCACCATCTTCCCCGGCGAGGGCCTGCTGCACTTCGGCCTGTCGATCAACCAGCCGCCGCCGTGTCTGACCGGCTTCCTCCCCGCTGCGGAATGGCGTTCCCCGGCCGACACGACGACGAAGCCGCTACCCGAGGGGCTGTACTGCAAGATCCCGAAGGACTTCCAGGGCAACGTCGTCCGTGGTGCGCGTAACTACCCGTGTGCGGACGTGCCCGGCAAGCGCGCGGCGACGCCGGAGGAGTGCCGCAGCAACACGCCGTACGAGCCGATGGGCACCAACCCCTGGTACGGGGATCCGAACCAGATCCTGACGTGCCCCGCGGCTGGCGCGCGCTGCGACCAGCCGGTCAAGCCCGGTTACGTGGTGCCCGCACCGACGATCAACAACGGGCTCAACCCGTTGCCCGCCGATCAGTTGCCGCCGAAGCCACCGTCACCGATGAGCGACCCGCTTACGGCCCCTGGCCAGGGCACCGTCGCCTGCAGTGGCCAGCAGCCCAACCCGTGTGTCTACACTCCGGCAGCAGGACCGACGGCGGTTTACACGCCGTCCAACGGTCAGGTCGTCGGACCCGACGGAGTCACGTACTCCGTCACCAACTCAAGTGATCCAGGAGAAAACGGATGGAAGGAGATGCTGGCGCCAGCCGGCTGAACCCCCAAGACATCCCTAGCGAATCCGACGCGTCGGTGGAGTCCGACGCACAATCCGATCTTCAGCAAGACCAGCCCCGTCGACCCGAGCGGTTCGGCCGCGGGTGGCTCGTCGCGATCTGTCTGGCCCTGCTCGTCCTGACCGCGGGCGTTGGGGTCGGTGGGTATCTCGCTCTCAAGTCGCACGATCAGAGCGAAGCCATCGCCCGCGAGGACGCGATGGCGTTGCAGCGGGCCAAGGAGTGCGTCGAGGCAACCCAGGCGCCCGACGTCGCGGCGATGACGGCCAGCCAGACCAAGGTCATCGAATGCGCCACCGGCGACTTCGGAGTGCAGGCCAACCTGTTCGCCAGCATGCTCGTCGAGGCCTATCAGGCGGCCAACGTCTCGGTTCAGGTGTCCGACATGCGCGGCGCCGTCGAGAAGCACAACGACGACGGTTCGGTGGACGTGCTGGTTGCGGTCCGGGTGAAGGTGACCAACTCCCAAGCCGCCGACCAGGAGCAGGGATACCGGCTGCGGGTGAACATGGCGCCCGCCGACGGCACCTACAAGATCAACCGCCTGGACCAGGTCACCTCGTGACGGCCGTGCTCGACGAATCCACCGAGACGACGACGGCGCCGGACGACGTCGTCCGCTTCGCGTCGTGGCCCGCGCGGGCCGCTGCCCTGCTGCTCGACGTCCTGCCGGGGGCCGCCGTGGTCACGACGATGGCGCTGCTGGCGTACACCACACCCGTCGGGGGCTGGCTCTGGTGGGTGTTCATGGGAGCGATGGCGGTCGCCGTCCTCGCCACGCTGGTGAACCGGTGGCTGCTGCCGTCGGTGGTCGGCGCGACGATGGGTCGCGCGGTCGCGGGCATTCGCGTCACGACGCCGACTGGCCAGCCGGTGGGCAGCGTCCGACTGTTGGCGCGAGACTTCGCTCACCTGCTCGACACCGCCGCGCTGTTCGTCGGCTGGCTGTGGCCACTTGGTGACAAGCGGCATCGGACGTTCGCGGATCTGTTGCTACGCACCGAGGTTCGGGTCGTCGACGACGGTGCCGAGTCATCGGGCCGCGACGTGCGACGGATCGCGGGTTCCGTGCTGCTGGCCGCGGCTCTGCTGTGCGCGGCCGGTGGCGGGTTGGGCTATCTCCAGGTGTTCCGCCAGGACCGAGCTCTCGAACACGCGCGCACCGAGATCGCAGAGCAGGGTCCACGGATCGTCGAGCAATTGCTGAGCTACGGCACCAAGTCCGTGGTCGACGACTTCGCGCGGGCGCAGGGGCTTGCCACCGACGGATATCGGCCCCAACTCGTCGCGCAGCAGCAGGCCGTCCAGAAGGCGGGTGTCACCGACAACGAATACTGGGCGGTGAGCAGCGCGGTGCTGTCGGTGACGCAGGATCGGGCGGCGATGCTGCTGGCCTTGCAGGGGCAACGCGGATCCGATCCGAACAACCTCAAGTTCATCACCGCCACAGTGCGGGCGGACTTCGACAAGACGAACGACCGGTGGCAGGTCGCCGCTCTCACCGTTCTGAAGAAACCGCTGACGGGCCAGAACGGCGCACCGCAACAACCGCCACCGCCGCCGCCACCGCCAAAGCCGGTACCGCCGAAGGGGTCTGGACGATGAGCCCGCGGCGCAAGCTGGACGCCAACGAACGGAACTTCTTCTTGGCTGGCGCGGCCACCACCAAGACACCGCTGCGGTGGGGCCTTCCGTTGACGGCGATCCTGGCCTTCGTGCTGGCGGCCGTCGCGATTGCGGGCAGCATCTTCATGGTGGTCGACCACGAGAGCGTGAAGCGGACCGAGGATAGGGACGCGTCCGCGCTGTTCTACGTGCGCGGCTTCATGACGGAGTACACCTCGTTGGATCCCTTCCACGCCAACGACTATGCGGACCGCATCCTTGCTCAGGGCACCGGCGACTTCGCAAAGTCGTTCAAGGAGAAGCTGAACGAGATCGTCATTCAGGTCGCTCGGGCCGAACCCACCACCGGTGTGGTGCAAGAGGCCGGCGTGCAGCGGTGGAACGACAACGGCAGCGCCGACATCCTGGTGGCGACCAACGTGAAATCCACCGGACCCGACGGCAAGACGCCCATTGAGAGCGGAACCCGTTGGGTCGTGACGACTATCGAGGAGGGACAGCAGTGGAAGATCAGTCAGCTGATTCAAGTGATCTGAACGCCGACGCTGCCGCCGCCTCAGTCCCGCAGGGCAAGGCGGGGCGCAACCGCCACCGGCTGCCGCGGCAGAAGGCGCAACAGGTCGACCAGCCGGACGAGACGACGGAAGCCGTGGAGGCTCCGGAAGCCACGGAGCCCGCGGCCGAGGTGCCTGCGGAGGTTGCGGCAGAGGAGGCCGACGAGGTCGACGAGTCCGACATCCCGGACGTCGCAGAGGTCGTCCCCGCCGAGCCGAAGCGCCGCCGTCGTCCGCTGTGGAAACGCGGCAAGGCCGATGCCGATCCGGTGGCCGTGGAGGCGGAGGCTGCTGAAACCTCTGACGTGGAAGCCCCTGATGTCGAAGCCTCTGACGTCGACGCCGAGGAGCCGGAAGACGTCGTCCTCGTTCCGCATCGCACGGCGGGGCGGGCGCTCAAGCTCGTCGCGGTGGCTGCGGGTGTGTTGTTCGTCGGCGCGGCTGCCTTTGCGGGCGCCGCAATCCAGCCCTACCTCGCGGATCGGGCTGCGGTGCAAACGAAGTTCGTCATCGCCGAGACCGCTGCCAGCGCCATCACCACCCTGTGGACCTACACGCCGGACGACATGGACAAGCTGCCCGAGCGCTCCGCCAAGTACCTCGGCGGCGACTTCGCGGCCGACTACAAGCGCTACATCGACGCGATCGTCGCGCCGAACAAGCAGGCCCAGGTCACCAACAACACGCAGGTCCTCGGCGCAGCGGTGGAGTCGTTGACGCCGACCGAGGCCACCGCCATCGTCTACACCAACTCGGTGGCGACGAGTCCGGTCACCAAGGGCATCCCGTCCTTGCGGTACCTGTCCTACCGGCTCACCATGAAGCCGCAGGGCAACCGCTGGCTGATTACGCAGATGGTCGCCGTCACGAAGCTGGACCTGACCCCACGCCTGTAGCCGCGGAGGCGCAATGGCCGTCGAATCACCTGTCTCCCAACGGTTGACGGTCACCGCGCTGCTGCTACTCACCTTTGCGACGGGGTTGGTCGACGCCGTCAGCGTGCTGATCCTCGGCCATGTGTTCGTGGCCAACATGACGGGCAACGTCATCTTCCTTGGCTTCTGGTTGGTGCCGCACTCCGGCGTCGACATGCTCGCCGCGGTGGTGGCGTTCACCAGCTTCGTCGCCGGAGCGGTGATCGGTGGACGGTTGGCCCGGCATCTCGACGCGAAGGTCCGCCGTTGGCTGGTCGTGGCACTGGGGCTGGAAGTCGTCGTGCTGGTGAGCCTTTCGGTGCTCGCCGGTACCGGTGTGTTGCAGTACACCGGCGGCGGTCGACTGGTGCTGATCTCCGGGCTCGCCGTCGTGTTCGGCACCCAGAACGCGACCGCGCGTCAGTTCGGGGTGCAGGAACTCAGTACGACGGTGTTGACGCAGACCGTCGTCGGCATCGGGTTCGACAGCAGGCTCGCCGGAGGAACTGGCGAGCGGGAGAAGCTGCGGTACGGCGTCATTCTCGTCATGTGCAGCGGCGCGGTGCTCGGTGCGACGTTGACGCTGTGGACCGTTGCGCCGGTGATCGCCCTCGCCGCAACGGTCGTCGTGACGAGCGCGGCGATCTTCGCCTTCGGGCCAGCCGGCAACGCAACATAGCCGGGGACGTTGCTGGGTCGTCGACGGCGGTGATCTTGACCGCACTGACGGGCATCGCCGCGGAACGGGATCCTGCAGGTCAGGTGCGCGAAAAGGCGCAGGAGTGGCGAATGCACCGGTTGACACCTGTCGAGCCTTTGACTTGCCTAGCCCAGCTTGGTTGCCCACCGCCAAATAGTCAGCGGAAGCACCAGCCAGCAAATCGCCTGATAGGGCAGCAAAAGTCGCGTCCGAGGGAGCCGATGCGCCAACCGACGGGGCCGTCAGCAATTTCCATTTTGCCGCCTACGTAAGTGTTAGCGTGCTGTGTCGCAGCGCACACCGGGCATTGAAGGGACAGGTCAGATGGCAGGGAGTCACCGCACCAGAAGTCGTCGGCAGTTCAGCGTGGCGCTCGTCAGCGCCGCCACAGCGACGGCCACGGCTCTGACCGTCGGTGTCCAACCGCCGCCCGATCCGGCCAAGCGTGTCAGCGCGGAGAGCATCGACTTGGCCGCCGCGACCCAGTTGCTGCCGACGCACGACAAGGTCTCCGACATCACCGGCGGTCTCGGCACGACGATCTACGACCGCGGTCAGGCGCTCTCCGACGCGGTCATCAGGGCCATCGTCAACGGCATCGACCTTTCGGCCCTGCCCAAGGCCGCCGGGGTCGACCTTTCGTTGGTAATCCAACTGCTGAAGGCGCTGAAGATCGACGGCATCGACGGTGTCCCGCTGAACCTCGTCACGGCCGGGCCGGCCTTCGCCGCCTTGAAGATGCTCGGCGTCGACCTCGGCTGGGTACCTGCGCTGCCGAACTCGCTGGCGGACGAGATCAACAACACCCCGTACGCCCGCCTTGGCGTCGACGGTGTCTTGGACCTCCTCCTTGGCGAGCTGAAGAACAGTCCGCTCGCCGGGGCGGCCGCCCTGATCAAACCCCTGACCGACCTGCTCGGCCTGATCACCAATCAGATTCCCGACGCGGTCGACGTTCGAGTCATCCCCACCGTCGGGATGGGGTTCGGCGCGTACGCCGCGGCCATGGCGTATGAAAAGGTGCTCGCCGACCTCTCCATGCAGCCCGGTGGTCTGGACCACGTCTTCGGTGCCGATCCGATCCTCGGCAGCCTCACCGTCCTGCCGCTGATCCTGATCAACAACCCGGCCCGCCCCGACGGCGGCGCACTCGCCCGATTTGGAGCACTGGCCGCGGTCTTCGGCATCAACACCGTGAACCCCACGACCGAGTTCACCAGCAACGGCAACGGGTTCAGCCTTCCCGGCCTGGGAACCGGTGTCGAACTTGGCCATGCAAATCTGTTGCCGGTCCTGGTCGACGCCACCTACGAGTATCAGCCGTTGTCGGACCTGGCCTCCTGGCCCAATCCCTTCACACTCGCCAACAACCTGGCGGCGGGTCTGTCGCCGACGTACATGCTGCGGGGACTCGACCTGGACCTCGGCGGTCTCACCGGGCAGATCCTCAAGGGGGTGAATGACGCCCTCGGCGGAATCAATCCCCTCGACCCCGACTCGGCGCTGGCGATCAACCTGTATCTCACGCTGCACACGTCGACGTTGCCGATGTTGGAGCCGCTGTACCTGACGTCCGACGTACTCAACGTCGTGGGGCTCCACCCGTTGGCGCAGATTCCGATGCGGCTGGCGAATGCCCTTGCGCCCGCGCTGCGGATCCTCACCGACGTGGGCTACGCCAACACCGTTCGCAACGAGGACGGGACCTACACCCGGGACTTCGACAATGCGGGCACCGAGGTGCCGTTCATGTCCTTCCCGAAGCTGGACCCCGGCCTGGTGCTGAACGACGCCTTCAAGGCGTTGGTGGCCGGATTCCAGAAGGAACTCGGTCCCAACCCGACTGCGGGCACGCCCAACGTGCTGTCCAACCTCCTGGACGCACTGCGCAAGGGCGGCCTGCTCGACAATCTGTTGAATCTCATCACCCCGCCGTCCGCGGCCAAGACCACCACGGCGGCCCTGTCCAAGACCGCGGCCGCAGACGTTCCGTCCCCGAGTGCGCAACTGCTCAGCGTCGTGCCCTCGAGTGGGGAAGCCCCGAAGGGTGCTGCGCCTGAACATGATTCGAAGTCGGGCGAGAAGCCGACGGTCAGTGGGGAAACGACCCCCGCGGCCGGCGAGAAGACCCCGACCGCCGGCGAGGAGACGCCCGGCGAGGAGGCCCCGGGTAAAGAGGCCCCCGGTGACGAAACGGACGGGGACAAGACTCCTGACACGACGCCGGCGGCGGGGGACAAGACTCCCGATGCCGGCGAAAAGACTCCGGATGCCGGCGACAAGACGGGCGCGGACAAGACCCCGGCCGCCAGCGAGGACCCGAAGCCCGCTTCAGGCCCCAAACATGCCAAGCCAGAAGGGGATTCGACCCCATCCGTCAGTGTCAAGACGGGCAAGACGAACGCGCCGAAGCACGCCAAGCCCGAGAAGCCGAATGGCGCTGGCGTGAAGACCGGCGTGAAGACCGGCGCGGACAAGACGCAATCGGACAAGACGGCGTCGGACAAGACGCAGTCGGACGGCGGGTCGGCCGACAAGGCAGCCTGAGGTCGGCTGACGGCGAGCCGACTCGCCGGGACGCTCGCGGGACGTCGCCGCCACCGTTCGGTGGCGGCGATTTTTCGTCTGCACCAACCTTACGAAAACGTTTACGTAAACGATTTTCATGCTTTAGCGTCAGTCACACAACGCCCGGGGCGTCACTTCGAAGATGAGGATGACCAGTGAGCAGTACCTCTCGTGCCCACGAAGCGGGCGGCGGTGCGACCGTGGACGACCGAGGTGGGATCAGAGCCGAGCTCGTCGGAGCATCGAAGCGCTTCGAGAGCGTCTACGCCGTTCGGGACGTGTCCCTGCAAATCAGGTCCGGCGAAGTGCTGGCCCTGGTCGGCGAGAACGGAGCAGGAAAGAGCACCTGCGTCAAGATGCTTGGCGGGGTCTACCACCCCACCGAGGGCGTAGTTCGGGTCAGCGGCGTCGACGTCGACCTACGCACCCCACTCGACGCGCAACACCTCGGCATCGCCGTCGTCCACCAGCACCCTGGCTTGTTCCCGGACCTGCCGATCTACGAGAACGTCTACGCCGGAAGGCCTCTCACCAATCGCTTCGGTCTCCTTGACCACGCCCGGATGAGCCAGGAGGCGCGCCGGTGGCTGGAAGTCCTCGGCCTGCGGGTCGACCCGGCGATGACCACCGGCGAACTCAACACCTCCGAACAGCAGCTGGTGGAGATCGCGAAGGCACTGGCCTTCGACGCCACCATCCTGATCCTCGACGAACCCACGGCGTCGCTGACCATCGGCGAGACGCAGCGGCTGTTCTCGGTCATCGAGGATCTCAAGGAGCGCGGGGTGGCCATGCTCTTCGTCGGCCACCGGCTCGAAGAGATCGTGGCCATCTCCGATCGGGTCACGGTGATGCGGGACGGTCGATGGGTCGCCGACCTCGTCACCGCCGACGTCGACCAGCACCGGATCGTCGAGCTGATGGTTGGCCGTGAGCTGACCGACATCTATCCGCCAAAATCCGCGACCATCGGCGACGTCGTCCTCCGGCTGTCCAATCTCGGTGTGACCGGACACTTCTCGGACGTGAGCCTCGACGTTCGCGCCGGCGAGATCGTCGGACTGGCCGGCCTCGTCGGCGCGGGACGCACCGAAGTCGCCAGGGCCGTCTTCGGCATCGACAAGCCCGCCGCCGGCGAGATCGAGCTGGACGGGCACGCGGTGCGGATCGGATCGCCCGCGGCCGCCCTTGCGCACGGCATCGCCTACGTCTCGGAGGACCGCCGCGGACAGAGCATCGTCGAGGACTTCTCGATCCTCGACAACGCGACCCTGCCCGTGATCGACCAGGCGTCGCGCTTCGGTCTCATCCGGCACCGCGCCGAGTTCGCGCTGGTGGACGGCCCGTTGCAGCGCATGCAGCTCAAGTTCCGGAGCTACGCCCAGCCCATCGGCAACCTCTCCGGCGGCAATCAGCAGAAGGTGGTGCTGGCCAAGTGGCTGGCGACCAACCCGCGGTTGCTCATCCTGGACGAACCCACCCAGGGCGTCGACATCCAGGCCAAGGCCGAGGTCCACCACATCATCGCCGAGCTGGCGCAGCAGGGTCTGGCCATCCTGATGATCTCGTCTGACATGCCTGAGCTGCTCGGTACCTGCGACCGGATCTACGTCATGCACCAGGGCACGATCACCGCGGAGTTCGACGCCGAGCACGCCAACCAGATCGACATCGGGTTGGCTGCCACCGGTCTGCTCGACTCCGGGCGGAAGGTCGGTGCCACCTCGACCGCCGACCTCGAGGTCATCAAGGCCCGGGAGGAGTCCGAGGTGGTGAGCGTCGGCGAGGGCCGGCGGTCGGGGTGGCGCAAGGTCGTCGCCCGGCGCGAGGTCGGGCTGCTCGCCGCGGTGATCGCGATCCTGGTGCCGCTGGGGTTCATCAACCCGAACCTGGTCAGCCCCTCCAACATTGGTGACCTCGGGGTGACGACCGCGCTGTACGGCGTGGCGTGCCTCGGTCAGATGGTGGTGATGCTGACCCGCAACATCGACCTCTCCCAAGGTTCGGTCATCGGGTTGTCCGCCTACGTCGCGGCCTGGTTCATGAGTTCCGAGCCGCAGGCACCCGTCGTCGTCGGCATCCTGATCGCCGTCGGGGTCGGGGTCGCGTGCGGAGCGTTCAACGGTGTGATCGTCGCCTACGGCCGGGTGCCGTCGATCGTCGTCACGCTCGGAACGCTGGCGATCTTCCGCGGGATCGACGCCATCCTGTCCAACGGCAGGCAGATCTCGTCGGGCATGGTCCCACCCGGCTGGCTGGCCTGGACGGCGGGACGGCTCTTCGGCGTCTCCCTGCTGGTGTACATCGGGCTGGCTCTGTTCGTCCTGTTCGCAATCTTCCTGCGCACCACGCGCTTCGGTCGCGACATCTACGCCACCGGCTCGAATCCGGCCGGCGCCGACCTGATCGGCATCAAGACCCAGGCGCGCACGTTCGCCGCCTTCGTCATCTCCGGCACGCTGGCCGGCTTCGCGGGAGCGATGTGGGCGTCCCACTTCGCCACAGTCGACGGCCAGCTCGCCTACGGGTTGGAGCTGACCCTGGTCGCCTCGGTCGTGGTCGGCGGGGTCTCCCTGCGGGGCGGCGCCGGGACCGTCCTCGGCGTCCTACTCGGCACCGTCACGCTGATCATCATCCAGAACGCCATCACGGTGGCCAGGATCAATCCGTCCTACCTGCAGGCCTTCTTCGGTGGCGCCATCCTGCTCACCGTCCTGATCGACACGCTGCTCTCGCGACGCGGCACCCGAGGAGCACGCTGATGTGGGGCACCGTGACGGCCAAACTCCGGTCCTGGGAGTTCATCCTCCTCGTGCTGGTCGTCGTGGTCCTGCTGACCGCGGCGACGCTGGTGCCGGGCTTCACCAGGCCCTTCAGCATCTCCACCGGCCTGGCCACCTTCGCCCCCGCGGCGCTGATGGCGCTGCCGCTCGCCCTCCTGGTGATCGTTCGGGACATCGACATCTCCGTGGCGAGCATCGCCGGGCTCTCCTCCGTCGCCGCAGGTCTGGCCATCGAAGCGGGACAGTCGGTTCCGGTGGTCATCGTGGCGGCCCTGGTAACGGGCCTGCTCTGCGGTGCGGTCAACGGCTTCTTCGTCGCCGTGATGGGACTGCCCGCCCTGCTGGTGACGCTCGGGACCCTGGCCCTGTTCCGCGGGCTGTGTTACGTCCTCCTCGGGGGGACGCCGATCTCGCCGCTCCCGGATTTCTTCACCGTGCTCGGCAACGACAACATTCCCGGCTTCGTGCTCCCCTGGGCGATCGTGCCCTTCCTGGTGCTCGCCGTCGTCTTCGGGGTCGTCCTGCACCGCAGCACCGTCGGACGGCGCATCTACGCCATCGGCGGTAACCCGGAAACCGCCCGCTACAGCGGTATTCGGGTCGCCCGCATCCGGTTCGTCTTGTTCGTCGTCTCCGGTGTGGTGTCCGGCCTGGCCGGGATGATTTACATGGGCATCACCAGCCAGGTCGCGCCGGACGGCGCCCAGGGCCTCGAGCTCGACGTGATCACGGTCGTGTTCCTGGCCGGGGTCAGCGTGCTCGGAGGCAAGGGACGCATCACCGGCGTCGTGCTCGCCAGCATCCTGATTCTGGCGCTCCGCAAGTCACTTCAGCTGATGAACGTCAGCGGCTACACCCAGGGCATCGCGGTCGGCGGCGTGCTGATCGCGTCGCTGCTGGTCACCAATCTCTCGCAACGCTTCTTCGGCGCCGTCCGTGAGCGTCGCCGCCCCGCCTCGCAGCTGGGGGCCGACACCACGTGACCCCGCGTCAACCCCGCACACCTCGACAGCCGGTTGCCTCGACCCGTGGCCGCCGTACTCACCCCTTGAAAGGACTCCCCATGAATCGATCGGCCCTCACCCTGGCGGTTGGAGCGACGGCAATGCTGACGCTCACGCTGACCTCCTGTGCTTCCGACGGCGGCGGATCCGGCGACGGCGGTGCGAACAGCGCCGCAGGCAAATGCGTCGAGGGTCCGATCAAGATCGGCCTCATTCCCAAGCTGGGCACCGACCCCTACATGGTGACCGTGCAGAAGGCCGTCGAGGCCGCCGCCGCCAAGGACGGGTCGACGGTCATCTACACCTCGCCGAGCGACGCGACCGGCGCGGCGCAGATCCCCTTCGTCAACCAGTTGATCTCCCAGGGGGTCGACGTCATCGCTATCTCCGGCAGCGACCTGAACAGCGCGTCGGCCGCCTTGGCCAAGGCGAAGCAGGCGGGCATCAAGGTCATCTCCTGGGACTCCGACGTTGCGCCCGACTCCCGCGCGTTCTTCCTGAACCAGGCCGACACCAGCAAGATCGGCGACCAGATGCTGGCGTCGCTGGCCGGGATGATCGGCGGCGAGGGCGAGTTCGCGATCCTGTCCTCCACCCAGACGGCGGTCAACCAGAACGCCTGGATCGCCAGCATCAAGGACAAGCTGGCCAACGATCCCAAGTACTCCAAGATGAAGCTCGTCACGGTGGCGTATGGCGAGGAGAAGGCCGACGTCAACGCGCAGAAGGCCAAGGAACTCGTCCAGGCGTACCCGAACCTCAAGGGCATCATCGTCCCCGCAGGCATCGGCCTGCCCGCCGCGGCCGAGGCGCTGTCGCAGAGCGGTGACCTTGGCCGGGTGAAGATCTCCGGCCTCGGACCGGTGACGCTGGTCAAGCAGTACATCGACACCGGCAACGTGCAGGACGTGTGGTGGAACGTGCAGAACCTCGGCACGCTGACCTTCGCCACCGCGGAGCAGTACGCCCAGTGCAAGATCGAGCCGAAGGAGGGGACGTCCTACGAGGTCGACGGTCTTGGCAAGTTCACCGTCGGGGAGAACGGCACGGTGCTGTTGGGCGAGCCGACCATCGTCACCCCCGAGAACGTGAAGGACTTCCCGTTCTGATCGGTCCGAGCAGCGGCTAACGAGTCGAGTCGGGGGATGCCGTGCGGTGTCCCCCGACTCGGGGCTGAGGGGAGAAGTTCGCCTGTCCACCATCAAGGACGTCGCACGGCTCGCCGGGGTGTCGGTCGCCACCGTGTCGCACGTCTTGAACGGCACCCGATTCGTCAGCGTCCCCACCCGCGAGCGCGTGGAGCAGGCGGTCGCCACCCTGGGTTACGTGAGCAATTCGGCGGCGGCGTCGCTGCGCTCCGGGCGAACCCAGACCTTCGGACTGGTCATGTC
This sequence comes from Mycolicibacterium hodleri, assembly GCA_006864685.1. Classification (GTDB taxonomy): domain Bacteria; phylum Actinomycetota; class Actinomycetes; order Mycobacteriales; family Mycobacteriaceae; genus Mycobacterium; species Mycobacterium hodleri_B. Next base: position 92,407 of record VIFX01000017.1, read on the forward strand.
GGCGGTGATGAACCCCTATTTCAACGAGGTCGTCACGTCCATCGAAAGGGCAACGGTCGCAAGCGGATACAGCTTGCTGCTGGCTGATCACCGCGACGAGGCGGAGCTGGAATACCGGTCGGTGCTCAACCTGGGAACCCACAAGGTCGACGGCTTGTTGTTGCAGCCGTCGGCGGATCCGAGCCGGGCCGTCGAATTCCTGCAGGAACGATCCGTGCCCACCGTCTTCGTCGACCGCTTCGACACCAGTGGCGGGGCCGACGGCTACGATTTCGCTGGAACCGAGAACCACTACGCCACAGTCGAAGTCGTCGGGCACCTGATCGAGCATGGGCATCGTCGGGTCGGAATGGTCTCCGGTCAAGCGGGGAGTTCGACGACCGAGGAACGCATCGCGGGGTACCGGGCCGCGCTCGACGCCGCGGGCCTGCCCCACGACCCCGCGTTGATCGAGCCGGGACATTCCGACGAGAAGCTGGCCGAGCGGGCCACCCACCGCCTGTTGGATCTCGACGATCCACCGACGGCCCTGTTCTCCGGCAACAACCGGATGACGATCGGGATCATGCAGGCGCTGCGCACCCGCGGAATCGTTCCGCCGGAGGGGATCGCGCTCGGCGTGTTCGACGACTTCCCCTGGGCTGACCTGTTTCTCCCGCGCTTGACCTGCGCCGCCCAACGGGCCGACGAGATCGGCGCCGCCAGCGTCGACCTGCTTCTACGCCGGATCGCCGAGCCCGACCGTCCCGCCGAGACGGTGAGGTTCCCCACCGACTTCCGGCGCCGCAACTCCTGCGGCTGCCACTGATCAGCTGAAGGCGAGCCAGCTCGGCAGGGCACGCTCGCGGGAGTCGCACAGCACGGCCATCGTGTCGCAGGAGCCCTTGGGAACTCCTGCGCCCGCCCACATTCCGCCGGTGTCCCGGCGCAACACGATCGCCGACGAGCCGCCGCCGTCGAGCAGGATGGCGGTGTCGCTGCCCAGTCCGCGGAAGAGGTCCTGGATCTGGTCGGGTGTGTAGCTGCCGCCCTGGAAGACGTACATCTCGTCGCGGTCCCTGGCGTAGGCGATGGCCGTGCGGGCGGCGCTGGGACCGCTGTCGTTCATCTGACCGGTGGCCCCGGGAGCCAACAGGCCAAGACCGCTGACTGCGACGAAGCGGGTGCCCTTGTCCACCAGCCCTTGGATGACCGGGGTGGCGGCGTCGTAGTCGTCGGCGGCACGCGGTGACACGACGAACGGGGCGCCGCCGACGGGCAGGATCATCGTCGTCAACGCGGTCCAGACCTCGTCGCCGCCGGAGAGCGCTTGCTTGCCCGCGTAGGCGAGGGTGCCGGTGACCGCGGCATTGGCCGGCCCGCCGCCGCGGGTGTTGTCGAAGTACGCCCCAAGCGGTGAGCTGCATCCGGTCGACTTCCATGAGCCGCCCCGCTGGCTGCGCACGTCGAAGAAGTTGGCGTTGATCGCGATCGTCGGTTTGCCGAGCGCCTGCCACGCCTGGATGGGGGTGAAGGTCTCCGACGCTTGCAGCAGGCCCTCGCTGGTGCGGGCCCCTGGCGTCGATTCGCAGCGGGCCTGATAGCCGCGGTGGGAGTCGACGAGTAGCCGGGGCGTCAGCCGCTGGGACGCCGCCTTGATGATCATCAGGCGGCCGCCGCTGCCCACCTCGTACCAGCTGCCTGCGGCGTTGAGCATCGGAGCGGGGTTGTTGCCGCCGAAGTTGTAGACGAGGTAGGAGCCTCGCGTGTTGGCGATGGCGGACGCGAGCAATTCGCGACCGTCCGCGGCCCGCGCGGCGGGGGCGGTGGCCATGGTCGCCAGGACGGCACCGAGCGCCACCGTCGTCGCCGAGGCGATGACCCGTCGAAGGTTCGCGGTGGTACCAGGCACGGTGGCCCCAATCGGATGGTTGCCACGAACTGTTCGACGGCAGGTACTTGCCATCACAGCCGACGCACAGTCGGCTTTGGTTACGCAGAAGGCACGATTCGGCAACGACCGTTTGCCGTCATTCCATTCGTGGGTTTGCGGGCCGACCTCGGAGCAACGTCTCAGCGACCGGGGGGCGCCACCCGATAGATGGCGTCGGCCGCGTCGTCGGTGACGTACACGGCTCCGTCCGGACCGACCACCGCGGCGACGGGTCGGCCCCACCGCGTCCCGTCGGCGGCCTGGAACCCGCCGACGAGCGTCTGTTGGTTGCCGAGGTTGCCGTTCTGCCAGGGAAAGAAGGACACCTCCGGCGCGCGGGGCGGTTGCCGGTTCCACGAACCGTGCACCCCGACCAACGCCCCCTTGTCGTACGGCGCGGGCAGCGCGCCGTCGACGAAGGCCATTCCGAGCGGCGCGGAGTGTGCGCCCATGCTCTGCTCGATTGGCGGCAGGGTCGCGCAGTCGAGCTTCGACCCGTCGGCGTTGGTCTGCACGTCGCGGATGAGGGGCAGGTTCGCCGGACCGCCGTCGGGATTGCAATACGGCCAGCCCAATTCGCGGCCGGGGGTCAGCTTGGCGAGGGATTCCGGCGGATTCTCGGCTACGTAGTCGGGCACCACCTGGCCGTAGGACGGTCCTTGGTCGGGCACCTCGACGTTGTCGCGGTTGTTGACCGCGGTCCACACGGCGCCGTCGGGTGCGACGGCCAGTCCAGTGCCGTTGCGGACGCCGGTCGCAAACGGCGCGAAGGGCCCACCGCCCGGCGGAACCCGCATCACGGTGGCCCGCTGCGGATTGGCGGTGCGGTCCTCTGCGGAGATGTTTCCGGTCGAACCGATCGAAAAGTACACGGCCCCATCGGGTCCCACCGCGACGCTCTTCAGCGCGTGAGAGTAGGCGCCGCGGAGATCGGGGCTCCGCGCGTCGGGAAGGTCCGCGGCGACGGTGCGTTCGGGAGTGGCCTTGCCGCCGGCGTAGGCGAACGCGTCGACCTGATCGCTCTCGGCGATGAAGAGGGTGGAGCCCTGGAAGGCCAGGCCGTGGGGCTGGTTCATGCCGTTGACCAGGAGTTGCATCTGCGGACCCAACCCCGAGGGCTCGACCCGGATCACCTGTCCGGCGCTGGGCAGCGACACCAGCAGGGCGCCGTCCGGCGCCCAGACCGCCAATCGCGGCTTGGGCACCCTGGCCCAGACCGACATCGTCCACCCCTTGGGCACCAACGCCTTTCGCGGTTCGTCGAACGGCTCGGCGGCGAGGTCGCCGGGGACCTGAACCGTCACCTCGTCGAGACCGGCCGCGCTGGGCGCCTGGCTCTCGGCGGTGGTGGTCTCCGACGCCGGCGGGGCGCTCGTCGAGCACCCCGCCAGCAGTAGGACTCCGACTAGGGCAAAAGCCTTATGCCGCAGACAAACTCGCATGCATCTCCCAGATCAGGATCTCCGACGGTTCGGTCGCGGTGATCCGCTGCCCGCCCGATGCCGTGAAGCGCACGGCGTCGCCTTCGTGCAGTGGTCCGGCGCCCTCGAGCACGACCTCGCCCCGAGGAACGAACAGGTGCAGGTACGGCGCCTGCGGCAACTCGACGGTGTCACCGGGCTCCAGCCGCGCGCCGCGCAGAGCGGCGTACTTGTTGCTGATGGTGATGGCGGCGTCGGCGGCGTGCTCGGGCATGCCGGAGGCGATGGTCACCAACTTGCCGCGCAGTGCCTCGTCGTCGATCTCGAGCTGCTGGTAGCCGGGGGTGATACCGGATTCGTCGGGCACCACCCACATCTGGACGAAGTGGACGGGGTCGGCGTGCGTGGCGTCGCCGGTGAGCGTCCAAGAGTCGTTCTTCTCGGAGTGCAGGATGCCTCGGCCCGCTGACATCCGTTGCGCCAGACCGGGATAGATCACACCCGAGTGGCCCGTGGAGTCCTGGTGGACCAGCGATCCGCGCAGCACCCAGGTGACGATCTCCATGTCGCGGTGCGGGTGGGTGTCGAAGCCCCTGCCGGGCTTGACGACGTCGTCGTTGTTGACCAGCAGCAGGCCGTGGTGGGTGTTGTTCGGGTCGTAGTTCCCGCCGAACGAGAAGGAGTGCTTGGAGTCCAGCCAGGAGATCTTGGTGGCGGAGCGATCCTGTGCGCGTCGGACGTCGACGATGTCGGTCGTGGTCATGAAGAGCTCCTCGGGCGTCGTCGCCAGCCTAGGTGGCCGGCACTGGACACGACAACTTAGATGATGTGTCATATATTCCATGTGGCTTTCCGAGGAGCAGCAGCGGGCGTGGCGTAACTACCTGTCGATGAGCGCTCAGCTGCAGGTCGAGATGAACCGACAGCTGCAGCGCGACTGCGGACTCTCGCTCGCCGACTACGACGTGCTCGTCGCGCTCGACGAGCTCGCGGTGTGCCGCGTCAACGAACTCGGCGAGCGCCTCGGCTGGGAGCAGAGCAGGCTGTCGCACCAGCTCAGACGCATGCGGACCAGGGGACTCGTCGACCGTCGCGGTGCCGACGACGACCGACGAGGCGCCACCGTCGAGCTGACCGACGCCGGCCGCGCGGCGCTGCACACCGCCGCGCCGGCGCACGTCGAGTTCGTCCACGACGTGGTGTTCGCAGGCGTGAATGCCGCCGAACTGCGCGCGGTGAACAGCTGGACGTCGCAGGTCCTGTCACGGTTGGGGCGGGGGTCTGCTTAATCTGTCCTGCGTGGACATCAACGGAGCAAGTGCAATCGTCACCGGTGGCGCGTCGGGCATCGGCGCGGCCTCGGCCCGCCAGCTGGCCGCCAAGGGTGCGCGCGTCGTCGTCGCCGACCTGAACGCCGAGCGCGGACAGGAACTCGCGCACGAGATCGGCGGCGTTTTCGTCAGCGTCGACGTCACCGACACCGCGCAGATCGAAGACGCCGTCAACACCGCCGCGGACCTCGGCCCGCTGCGCGCCCTGGTCAACTCGGCAGGCATCGGCTGGGCCCAGCGCACCATCGGCAAGGACGGCGAGTTCGCCTCGGCGCACAACCTCGACGTGTACAAGAAGGTGCTCGCGATCAACCTGGTCGGCACCTTCGACTGCATCCGGCTGGCCGCCACGGCGATGAGCCGCAACGAGCCCACCGAGACCGGCGAACGCGGCGCGATCGTCAACATGACAAGCGTCGCGGCGTTCGACGGTCAGATCGGCCAGGCTGCGTACTCGTCGTCCAAGGGTGGCGTCGTTGGTCTGACCCTGCCGGTGGCCCGCGACCTGTCGGCCGTCGGCATCCGCGTCAACACCGTCGCCCCCGGCCTGATCGACACCCCGATCTACGGCGAGGGCCCGGACTCGGAGGCGTTCAAGGCCAAGCTCGGCCAGTCCGTGCTGTTCCCGCACCGCCTCGGAAAGCCCGACGAGTTGGCGTCGATGGTGGTCGAGCTGATCACCAATTCGTACATGAACGCCGAGGTGGTTCGCGTCGACGGCGGCATCAGGATGCCCCCGAAGTAGCCGCTACCGGGTGGTCCCAGGATTCGGGTCTAGCGTGAGGACGTGCCCTCGGTCGCGGTTCGCTTGGCCGCCGTCGCCGCCGCCGTAACCCTGGTGCTCGGCGGGTGCTCGCAGGACGCGAGCACCACCGCCGGCCCGTGGCCCCCCGATCCCGGACGCGGGCCGTGCGAGGTGACCAAGCAACCCGACGTGCCCGCCACGATGCGCGACGGCACCGTCCTGCGCGCCGACGTCTACCGGCCCAAGACGTCCGACGCCGTGCCGGTGATTCTCATGCGCACGCAGTACGGCAAGGAGGGCGCCCAGGCCGGCACCCGGTATCAGCCGCCGGACTGGTTCGCCTCGCACTGTTACCTCGTCGTCGTGCAAGACATCCGCGGCCAGGGCGCCTCCGGCGGCACGTTCAGCGAGTTCACCCACGACCAGGCCGACGGCTACGACTCCGTCGAATGGGCGGCGGCCCTGCCGGGGTCGAACGGCAAGGTCGGCATGTACGGCTCGTCCTACGTCGGCGCGACGCAGTGGCTGGCCGCCGTCACCGCGCCACCGCACCTCGTCACGATCGTGCCCGCGAACACCGCGTCGGACTACTACGACGGCTGGACCTACGAGGGCGGTGAGTTCCGGCTCGCCTTCGTGCTGCCGTGGGCCATGGAGTCGATCGCCACCACCGCCGCACAGAACCGCGGCGACCAGGCGACCGTCCACGAACTCGCCTCTGCGGTAAGGGATCCCACCCGCTGGCTGGACTTCCGGCCATTCAAGGACCTACCGCCGTTGCAGCCGAGGAACCCCGCGGTGGCGCCCTGGTACTTCGACTGGATCCGGCATTCGACGAGGGACGACTTCTGGAAGCAGGTCAGCATCCGCGACCGCTACCCGGCGGTGACCGTGCCGGTGATGCACTTCGAGGGCTGGTATGACGCCTTCCTCGCCGGCGGCGTGGAGAACTTCGCCGGGATGGTGGCCCACGGCGCGACCGCCGACGCCCGCGCGAACCAGCGCCTGATCATCGGCCCGTGGGACCACGTCGACTGGGGCCGACCCGACTCAAAGCCTGCCCCGATGCTGAAGTCGATCGGCGCGGTCGCGAACAGCCCGATCAACGAGCTGATGCTCGAGTGGTACGACCACTTTCTGAAGGGCTCCAACAAGGGAGCCGACGGCAAGGAATGGGCGGCCGCGCCCAGGGTGGACTACTTCTTGATGGGCGCCAACGTCTGGAAGACCGCGACGAATTGGCCGCTGCCGCAAACGCGTCCGACGACGTACTACCTGTCCGGGTCGGGTGGGGAGGACCGCACGGGGGAGTTGCTTGACGCCGCCCCCGGCGCCGAGGCGCCCGACGTCTACACCTACGACCCGCGCTTCCCCGCGCCCAGTCTGGGTGGGCACTCCTGCTGTGGCGCGCAGTCCGGACCGCAGGGACCCTACGACCAAACCCCGGTCGAACAGCGATCCGACGTCCTGGTCTACAGCAGCTCGCCGTTGCCGCGGGACACCGAGGTGACGGGGGCCGCGACGGTCGACCTGTGGGCCCAATCGTCGGCTCCCGACACCGATTTCACCGCCAAGCTGACAGTGGTCAAGCCCGACGGCGAGGTCGTCAACCTCAACGACGGCATCCTGCGGACGTCCTTCCGCGATTCACTGTCCAACCCGACGCCCGTGCCACCCAACCAGCCGAGCCGGTATCGGATCCAGATCTGGCCGACCAGTTACCAGTACCGCGCCGGGGACCGGATCAGGGTGGAGATCTCCAGTAGCGACTACCCCCAGTTCGCGCCGAACCCCAACACCGGCGAGCCGTTCGGTCAGAGCGCCGACACCGTCGTGGCCACGCAGACGATCCTGCACGACGCCGCGCACCCGTCGAGCATCACGCTGCCGGTGATCCCGGCGGGCTGACGGCCTACAGCGTGAGCGCCAGCCCGAACTTCTCGAACAGCTCGCCGTCCTGCGCGTGGAACGCCACCACGTGTGACACCCCGCCGGCCTGCACGCTCAGCACGTGCAGCTGAAACGCCTCGTGGGCGCCGGTCTCGGGGTTGAGCATGTACAGCGCCGCCGCGGGCTGTCCGTTGGCGGTGGTGCTGACGAAGCGCATGTCGCCGGCGCCCTGTGCGGGGCAGTGCACCGTCGACAGGGTGACGATGTCCGCCGGACCCCGATACCAGCCGTCGAAGGGCGGCATCTCGAAGATCGCGTCGTCGGTGAACAGCTTCACCAGCTGATCCATGTCGTAGGTCTCGAAGGCGTTGACGTACTTCGCCAGCATCTCCTGCGCCTCGGGCGACTCCGGCGCGGCGATGTCGTCGTCCTGGCTTGGTTGAATCTCGTCGAGCTGGGCGCGGGCCCGCTGAAGCAGGCTGTTGACCGCAGCGGTGGAGGCGCCGATCGCCTCGCCGACCTCGGCGGCCTTCCACTGCAACACCTCGCGCAACAGCAGGACGGCGCGCTGACGGGCCGAAAGGTGTTGCAGCGCAGCGATGAACGCCAACCGGACTGAATCGCGGGACGCCACGATGACCGAAGGATCCGACGGATGCTCGTCGGGGGCATCCGGCAGCGGCTGCAGCCAGGTGACCTCGGGATGCTGGGCGATGTCTGCGTTCGGGTCGGAGTTGGGGGCGCCGAGGCCGCTGGGCAGCGGCCGACGCTGACGCCCGTCGAGCGCGGTGAGGCACGTGTTGGTGGCGATCCGGTAGAGCCAGGTGCGAATCGACGAGCGGCCTTCGAATCCGTCGTAGGACTTCCACGCGCGAAGGTACGTCTCCTGCACCAAGTCCTCGGCGTCGTGGAGCGACCCCGTCATCCGGTAGCAGTGGGCAAGCAGCTCCCGCCGGTAGCGCTGGGCGTCGGCGAGGAAGGCGTCCTTGGAGTCGAATGTTTCGGCAAGCACACTCACGAACCCGAGCCTACTCAGAGGGTGTGACGAGCGACACCGTCGTCGTCTGAACCGTTCAGCCAGGCCCGCTAGTCTCCCCTGATGGCCACAACCCGCAGCGAACGCAGCTTCGACGGTGTCGGCGGCACGAAGATCGTCTACGACGTGTGGACGCCCACGGAGGGCAGGAGCGGAGCGACCGGGGGATCGGCAGGGGTCGAGCCGCTCGGCGTGGTGATCCTGTGCCACGGATTCGGCGAACACGCCCGTCGCTACGACCACGTCGCGCAGCGCTTCGGCGAGGGCGGACTGCTCACCTACGCCCTCGACCTGCGCGGACACGGCCGCTCCGACGGCAAGCGCGTGTACCTGAAGAACATCGCCGAGTACGCCGACGACTTCCACCACCTGGTCGGCATCGCCACGGCCGCCAACCCTGGGCTCAAGCGCGTGGTGCTCGGCCACAGCATGGGCGGCGGCGTCGTCTTCACCTACGGCGTCGAGCATCCCGACGACTACGCCGCGATGGTGCTGTCCGGTCCCGCGGTCTACGCCCAGGACGAGGTGTCGCCGGTGATGACCGTCGTGGCCAAGGTGCTCGGCAGCGTCCTGCCCGGGCTGCCGGTGGAAGAGCTGCCCGCCGACGCGGTGTCCCGCGACCCCCATGTCGTCGCCGCCTACGAGGCCGACCCGCTGGTGCACCACGGCAAGCTGCCCGCGGGGATCGCCAAGGCGCTGATCGGCGTCGGCGAGACCATGCCGCAGCGCGCGGCGTCGTTGACGGCTCCGCTGCTCGTCGTGCACGGCGGTCAGGACAAGCTGATTCCGGTCGCAGGCAGCCGCCGCCTCGTCGAATGCGTCGGCTCGTCCGACGTCAACCTGAAGGTGTACCCCGAGCTGTACCACGAAGTCTTCAACGAACCCGAGCAAGCGGTGGTACTCGACGACGTGGTGTCCTGGATCGAGGTCCGACTGTGAAGACGATCCTGGCGGTGCTGGCCGCGCTGTTCCTCGTCGCCGGCTGCTCGTCGGACGGCAACGACGGCGCCGCGCCGCCGCCGCCACGACAGGGCTGGGTCGAGGACGACGTCAGCTTCACCGCCGACGGGCTGACCATCTACGGCACCTACCGGCACCTGGTCGACGCCCCACCCGGCCCCGCGGCGCTGCTGATCTCCGAGAGCGGAAACACCGACCGCAACGGCGACAACGCCGTGGCCGGGCCGGTCGGCAACATGCGCCAGCTGGCGGAGTACCTGTCCGGCAAGGGAATTGCGACCCTGCGCTACGACAAGGTGGGCACCGGAAAGACGGGGCTGGGACCGTACGCGCTTCGGCCCGCCGAGGTCGGCAGTGCGGTCTACGACCTGGGCGCCAAGGCCGCCGTCCGCCACCTCGCGGGCCTGCCGGGCACCGACAAGGCGCGGCTTTCGGTCTACGCGCTCGGCGAGGGCACCGTCCACGCGATGTCCCTGGCCAACGACAAGGCTCCAGACGCACCGAAGATCCACTCGCTCGGGCTCTTTGCCCCGCTCGCGGGTCGCTACCTCGACATCATCACCGGACGCGTCAGGACCGGTCTCGACGCCGACGTCGCGGCTGGCGCCAAGACGCGCGAGCAGGCCGACGCCGTGCTGACGACGTGGGACGCCACGGTCGTGCAGGCGCGGACCACGCGCACCGCGCCCGCCAAGTTGCCCGAGGGGCTCGGCGCGATCCTCAATCCCCAGAACGTCGGAGCGGTCGTCGAGGCCGACCTGATCGACCCGCTGGTGTCGGCGGCCGCCCTGCCTGCGGGCATGCCGGTGCTGGCCACCTGTTCGGACGCCGACAGCCAGGCGAGCTGCCCCGCCGAGCAGCCGTTGTTCGACGCGCTCGCCCACACCGCGCTGACCGTGGTGCGGCTCAAGGGCGTCAACCACGTGCTGCGCGACGACCCAACCGACAACGTCGGCAACTATTCGAAGAAGGATCCGCTGTCGCCTCAGCTTGTGACCGCCCTGGACGGCTTCGTCGGTAAGTAGTGGCTAGACTTCGACGATGACGAGAACTGTGGTTGCCGAGGCCTATGGTGGGCCGGAAGTCCTTGCGCTGCAAGACATCGAGCTTCCCGAACTCGTCGAGGGTCAGGTGCTCGTCGACGTGCGGGCGGCGGGCACCAACCCGTTCGACGCCAAGGTGTACAGCGGCGAGATGGGCGACGATCCGGCGAGATTGCCGATGCCGATCGGCCTCGAAGTGGCGGGTGTCGTCGCGGCGGTCACGCCGGGCGCCACCGGATACACCGGACCACTGACAGTCGGCGACGAGGTAATCGTCACGAACATCAACGGCGGCTACGCCGACCAAGTCATCGCGAACGCCGCTGACGTGGGCCGCAAGCCGGAGAACCTCAGCTTCGAGCAAGCGGCGGGCCTGGTCTTGGCCGGTGCGACGGCGTGGCACCTGTTGACCAACACGCGGGTGGGGACGGGCGACACCGTGCTCATCCACGGCGCCAGCGGCGGGGTGGGGTTGATGGCGGTGCAGCTCGCGGTCGCGCACGGAGCGACCGTCATCGCCACCGCGAGCCCGGCTCGGCACGATCAGCTGCGCAAATACGGCGCGGAACCGGTCGCATACGGCGACGGTCTCGCCGACCGCGTCCGTGCGATCGGGTCGGTGGACGCGGCGCTCGACCTGGTCGGCACCGACGAAGCCCTCGACACGTCGGTCGAGCTCGTCGCGGACCGTTCCCGGATCGCCACGATCGCCGGTTTCGCACGGGCGGGCGAACTCGGAATAGCGGTGCTGACCGGGGCGGAAGGCGGTCAGGCGATCCGCGACGCCGCCAGGCCCGAACTCGTCGAGCTGGCGGCGCAGGGGCGGGTCGAAGTGACCGTCGACCGGGTGTTTCCGCTCGTCGAGGCGGCCGAGGCGCACCGGTATCTGCAGACCGGTCACGCCCGCGGAAAAGTCGTACTGGTCCCATAGCTTGATGCCATGAGTGACGACAAGATGCTGGCGCGCATCGCAGCCCTCCTGCGCCAAGCCGAGAACACCGAGAACCCGCATGAAGCCGAGGCGTTCATGTCGGCCGCGCAGCGGCTCGCGACGACAACGTCGATCGACCTGGCGGTCGCAAGGGCGCATTCGGCGACGCGCACCGCGGCGCAGGCGCCGATTCAACGCACGATCACCATCGGGGAGGCGGGCAGCAAGGGCCTGCGCACCTACGTTCAGCTGTTCGTCGCGATCGCCTTGGCCAACGACGTGAAGTGCGACGTCGCGTCCAACTCGACGTTCGTCTACGCCTACGGTTTCGCCGAGGACATCGACGCGACGCATGCGTTGTACGCCAGCCTGGTGGTGCAGATGGTCAAGGCTTCGGATGCCTACATCGCGACGGGTGAACACCGGCCCACCCCGACGATCACCGCCCGGTTGAACTTCCACCTGGCGTTCGGCGGCCGCGTCGGGCAGCGGCTTGCCGAGGCGCGCGAAGAGGCCAGGCAGTCCGCCACCACCGGCCGAGATCAGCAGCCGGGAACGGCAGTGGCGTTGCGCAACAAGGACATCGAGCTGAAGAGCTTCTACCGCGCGGCGTCGAAGGCGCGCGGCACCTGGCGGGCCAGCAGCGCCTCGGCGGGCTATTCGTCGGCGGCCCGGCGGGCCGGGGACAGGGCGGGTCGACGGGCCAGGCTCGGGCCGAGCACCGAGCTCTCCGGGGCGCGAAAGCCCCTGGGCCGGTAGGTGCCGCGCGACACGCAGCGCTCCAAGGTCTACGCCGCCGAGCAGTTCGTGCGGACGTTGTTCGACCGCGCCGCCGAACGGGGGACCAGGGCCGTCGACTTCTTCGGCGCCCAGCTGACCCTGCCGCCGGAGGCGCGGTTCGCCTCGGCGGACTCGGTGCGGAACTACGTGGACGACGTGCTCGCCCTGCCGTCGGTGCGGTCCCGATGGCCCGCCGCCGAACCGTTGACGGTCCGCGCCCGTCGCGGGGTCACCGCCGCGCACTACGAGTACGACGGCGGCGTCGCGACCATCGCGGTGCCCGACCGGCAGAGCACGTGGGCGCTGCGGGAGCTGGTGGTCCTGCACGAGGTGGCCCATCACCTGTGCCGATGCGAACCGCCGCACGGACCCGAGTTCGTCGCCGCCTTCTGCGAGTTGACCGAGACGGTGATGGGCCCGGAGGTGGGGCACGTGCTGCGGGTGACGTACGCCAAGGAAGGCGTACGGTAGCCAGCCATGACTGAACCCGACCCTCGAGCCCTCGACGCGATGTACGGCAAGTTGTTGCACACCGAGGACGCGGTGTTGGCCGCCGCTCGCGAAAGTGCCGTCGCCGCAGGGATGCCCGCCATCGAAGTATCCGCCCAGCACGCCAAACTGCTGACGCTGCTGGCGACCATCGCCAACGCCACGCGCGTGCTCGAGATCGGCACCCTCGCCGGGTACAGCACGATCGCCCTCGCCCGCGGCGTCGGAGCGAACGGTCGCGTCGTCACGCTTGAGTACGAACCGCGGCACGCCGAGGTGGCCAGGGCGAACCTGGCCGCCGCCGGGGTCGACGACCGCGTGGAGATCCTCGTCGGTGCCGCCCTGGACACGTTGCCGACGCTCGCCGAGCGGGGTGAGCGCTTCGACATGTTCTTCGTCGACGCCGACAAGGAGAACAACGTGGCGTACGTGAACTGGGCAGTCGAGTTGGCCACCCCCGGGGCGGTGCTAGTGGTCGACAACATCGCCCGCTTCGGCCGGGTGCTCGACCCCGCGCCCGACGACCGTCAGGCCCAGGCCGTGCGCGACATGTTCGCGATGATGGGTGAGCACCCCCGTCTGGACACCGCCGCGATCCAGACCGTCGGCACCAAGGGGTGGGACGGCTTCGCCGTCGCCGTCATCCGGCCCTGAGCCCGGTTGAGTCGGCTGTCTGACGTTCTTCGCGCAACGCCGCGCGGGCCGGTCGGGTTCTTGTAGCGTCGTGAACGTGCCGCCTGCGCGGAGGACACGCAGCATCGCGCCCGTGACCGTGCTGGTCACGCTCCTCTTCGTGGCCGCGGCCGCCCTGCGGGGATACGTCCCGGGGGCCGAACTCGGCCCCCGTCGGCCGTCCACGGACAACCCGCTCGTGTCGGCCGTGGTCGTCGGGCTGCTGGTGGCCTCGGTCGCCGTCGTCGCGGTTGCGGTCGTCGCCAGGTTGCGGAACCGCACCGTCACCCCACCCAGGGTGGCGAGCAGACCGGACTGGTTACGCGGCGAGCGGGGGCGCCCGACGTGGCGGATCGCGCTGGTCGCGTTCGGGGTGATCGTCGGCTGGCTGCTGCTGTCGACGCTGTTGAGCCGGCTGGGCACGGGTCTTGGGGACGACGACGCCGACGGCGTGGGCGCGACGCCGACCGCGGGCGACGCCGCCCAGCCCGCCACTGATGGGGGTGGGACTCCGCCGACCCCGCCGCTGCCACCCGACCAGGGGACGGGCCTGCTCGGCTACTTCTACGCCGCGACCGCCGTCTTCGTCGTCGTGCTGGTGGTCGGAACGATCGTCGCCGCCCGCCGACGTGGTCCCCTGCCTGCGAGCGCTCCCGACGTCGACCAGACCGGCCCGGCCGGCGCCGCCGGATCCCAATCCTTGGCTCTCGCAGCAGAAGTCGGACTCGCCGAAGTCGAGGACCTCAGCCGGGAACCACGCAAGGCGATCATCGCGTGCTACGCCGCCATGGAACGCCAGCTGTCGCTGCTGCCCGACGCCGCGCCGCGCGACTTCGACACCGCATCGGAGGTGCTCGCGCGCGCCGTCGACCATCACGCCCTTGCCCCTGACAGCGCCACCCAGCTGGTCGACCTCTTCGAGGAGGCCCGCTTCAGCCCGCACGTCATGAACGAGGGCCATCGCGACGCGGCGGTCACGGTCCTCACCCAGGTGTTGGGCGAGCTTCGGAGCCGGGCGTGAGAAGGATCGGGGTCATCGCGATCGTGGTGGTGCTCGGCGTGCAGCTGCTGGCGCTCGTGCATCCCGACCGGCACGTCGCGCTGTGGATGGGGGCGGCCGCCGCAACGATCGCGCTGCTGACGGTGCGCTGGTTGGTGGTGCGCGACGCCGGCTCGGCGTTCGACGACTCCCGCGCCCGCGACCCGGCCGAGACGTTGCGCCGCTGGCGGTCCAAGACCGAGATCATGATCGCCCGCGCCGACTCCACCCGCTCGGACTGGGACAAGTATCTGCGGCCCATGCTCGCGCGGCAGTTCGAACTCGCGACCGGCGCACGAAAGGGCAAGGACCCGAGGGTGTTTCGGGCCACCGCCGTTGCGCTGTTCGGTGAGCAGCTGTGGGTGTGGGTGGATCCCGACAACGTGTCCCGCACCGGCGTCGACGAACCGGGACCGGGCCGCGCGGTGCTCGACGACGTGCTGCGGCGACTGGAGGGAATATGAGCTTGCCGGTGACCACCACCGCCGCCCGCTGCGAGGCGGTGCTCGACGAGATCCAGCGCGTCGTCGTCGGCCGACGGCCCGCGCTGACACTGATCCAGACGGCGCTGCTGGCGCGCGGGCACGTCCTCATCGAAGACCTTCCCGGCCTTGGCAAGACGCTGATCGCGCGGTGCTTCGCCGCGGCGCTCGGGCTGGAGTTCACCCGGGTGCAGTTCACGCCCGACCTGCTGCCTGCCGACCTGCTGGGGTCGACGATCTACGACATGCAGTCGGGGCGGTTCGAGTTCCGCCCCGGCCCGATCTTCAGCAACCTCCTGCTGGCCGACGAGATCAACCGCACACCGCCCAAGACGCAAGCCGCGCTGCTGGAGGCGATGGCCGAACGTCAGGTGAGCGTCGACGGGATCACCCACCACCTTCCCGACCCCTTCATCGTGCTGGCCACCGACAACCCGATCGAATACGAGGGCACCTATCCGCTGCCCGAGGCGCAGCTCGACAGGTTCACCATCCGGTTGGAGCTGCGCTATCTGACCGAGCGGGACGAGGCCGCGATGCTGCGGCGCCGGCTGGACCGCGGGTCGGCCGAGCCTGCCGTCGCCCAAATCGTGGACGCAACAGACCTTCTCGCCATGCGCGAGTCGGTCGAACAGGTCACCGTGCACGACGACGTGCTGCAGTACGTGGTGTCGCTGGCGGCGGCCAGCCGCCAGCATCCCCAGGTGGCCGTCGGTGCGAGCCCGCGCGCCGAATTGGACCTCGTCCAGCTGGCCCGCGCCAGGGCGCTGCTCCTTGGCAGGGACTACGTGATCCCCGAGGACGTCAAGGCGTTGGCCGTGCCCGCCATGGCGCACCGGATCAGCTTGCGCCCCGAGGTGTGGGTTCGGCAGGTGCGCACTGGCGACGTGGTGGAGGAACTGCTGCGTCGGCTGCCGGTGCCGAGGACCCGCGGGACGACGTGATCGAGAGGCGTTCGGTCGACGTCGAATTGCGTTGGCGGGCATCGCCACTGGCGCTGTCGCTGGCGTCGTGCGCGGCGGTGGCGCTGGCGGTGGCCCTGATCGGTTCGCGGTGGCAGCTCGTGGTGTTCGCCGCCCCGCTGATCGGTGTGCTGGTGTCCCTTCGGTGGCAGCGCCCGCTGCCGACGGCTCAGGTGCACGCCGAGCCGGGCCTGGTGCGCTGCTTCGAGAACGAACGGGTCCGACTCGAGGTGTGGGGGAACGCCGACGACCTGACGGTCGAGGTGGCCGATGGCGCAGTCCTCGAGGTGACCCGCCTGCCGTCGGGCCGGTTGGAGATCGTGGCGTCGGCGCCTCGGTGGGGCCGGTACCCGGTGACCGTCCGGGTGCACGTGACCGGGAAGGGCGGCCTGCTCGCCGGATCGCCATCGGCGGGGTCCGTGACGGTCGCCGAGATGTTCGTATTTCCCGTCGCGCCAGCACAATCCACGGCCCTGCCCAGGACCGAACTGCTGGACCGCCTCGGAACCCACCTGACCCGGCACGTCGGCAGGGGCGTCGAATACGGCGGCATCCGTGCGTACGTGCCTGGCGACCAGCTGCGCACCGTCAACTGGCCGGTCAGCGCCCGCCGCGGCAGCCTGCACGTCACCGAGCGGCTGAGCGAGCGCGCCACCGACGTCGTCGTGCTCGTCGACGGTTACGACCAGCCGCCGGGACCCGCCACCGAGGCCGCCGAGCGCACGATGCGTGGCGCCGTCCAGGTGGTGCAGAGCGCGCTGCGCAACGGCGACCGGGCCGGCGTCGTCGCCCTTGGCGGTCACACCCGTTGGCTGAGCGCCGACATCGGCCGTCGCCAGTTCTACCGCGTCCTCGACGCGATCCTCGGCGCGGGGGACGGCCACGAGACCACCCCCGGCACGCTGGCGCCGCGGGCCGCGATGCCGCCGGGTGCGGTCGTCGTGGCGTTCTCGACGCTGCTCGACACCGACTTCGCCCTTGCGCTGATCGACCTCTGTCGCCGGGGCCACGTGGTGGTAGCCGTCGACGTCCTCGACGGTGCGCCCTTCGAAGACCTGGACGACCCGCTGATCGCCCGGATGTGGTCCATGCAACGGGCTTTCATGTACCGGGACATGCGGACCATCGGCGTGGACGTTGTCGGATGGTCGACCGACGGCACCCTCGACCAGGTGATGGGGCTGGTACCGAGGCGCCGCAAGAGGGCAGCGGCGAGGAGATGACGTGACTCGCCTGCTGTCCCTGGCCTTCGGACTGCTGATGGTGGCCGCGGCCACTCTGGCAAGCAGCGGGCCCGCGCTCGTCCTGGCGGCGGTGGCCGTCGCCGCACTGTTGGCGGGCATGGTGATTCGGCTCGCGGCGACCCTCGCGGTGGTGGCCGTCGTCGGGGCGCTGGCCCTCTCGGAGCCGTCGCCGGTGGTCGCGGCGATCGCAGGCCTGGCGGCCACCGCGTACCTCGTGGTCCGGCACGCCGACGGCACCGATGCCGCGACGGCCCTGACGGTGCCGACGGTGCTGGCCGCGCTTGGTCTGTCCGCCGTGACCGTGCTCGGCGCGACCGTTCCCCTCGCCCTTCCGTGGGTGCCGCTGGTGGCGCCGCTGGCCGTCGTCGCGGCCTACGTCATCGTGCTCGACAGGTACGCCGGGAATCCTGGACACGGCGGCCCGCTACGCTGACCAACCCATGACAGGTGTCAAGACCGACCGACCCAGCTGGATCGCCCGACTGCTGGACTTCGAGCGTGACGGCGACGTGTTCACCGCTCCGCAACCCCCGGCCGGTCCGGGCACCCGCCTCTTCGGCGGGTTGATCGCCGCCCAGTCGCTGGCCGCCGCGGGGGCCACCGTCGAGCCCGACAAGCACCCGCAGTCGCTGCACCTGTACTTCGTTCGCGGCGGGGAGTACGGCGTCGACGTCGAATTGAACGTCGTCCGAACCAGGGACGGCCGCTCGTTCGACACCCGGCAGGTCACCGCCGTGCAGAACGGCAAGACCATCCTCGAGATGATCGCGTCGTTCCACCGGCCCGAGACGGGCGCCGACTGGCATCCCGTGTCGCCGCCGGGCCTCGAGTTCGAGGCGGCCGTGCCGAAGGCGCACGACTTGGGCTTCGCCGACCGCTTCGAGCTGAGGACCACACCCGGCGACGACACGCCCTTCGCGGTGCCACCGTTCTGGATCCGCACCAGGGACCGCATCGAGGATTCGGCGCTGGTCCAGGCCTGCACGCTGACGTTCATGTCCGACTTCGGGCCGGTGCCGGTGGCGCGGCCGCGCGACGCTCCTGGTGACCTCGAGGCCGGCTTCGCGGCCAGCCTGGACCACGCGGTGTGGTTCCACCGCCCGTTCGTGCCGCACGACTGGCACCGCTACGAGGTCGAGCCGCTCAACAACAGCGACTCCCGCGGACTCGTCGTCGGGTCGATGTACTCCGGTTCCGGTGCGCTGATCGCCAGTACCACCCAGGAGGCGCTGTGGCGATTCTGACGGGCTGGGACACTGTGAGGCGTGAGCACACCTAGCGCGCCCGCGGCACCCCCGAGTTGCTATCGGCATCCCGACCGCGGCACCTACGTCCGCTGCACGCGGTGCCAGCGATACATCTGCCCGGACTGCATGAGGTCCGCGGCGGTCGGGCACCAGTGCCCCAACTGTGTGGACGAGGGCGCGAAGTCGGTGCGCAAGCCCAAGCGCAACCTCGGCGCCATGCCCGTCGTCACGTACGCGCTGGTCGCCGCCAACGTGGTGATGTTCGTCCTACAGATGGTCGTGCCGGGACTGGAGCGGGCGCTGTTCCTCTGGCCCGCGGGCGTGGTGGCGTACGACGAATACTATCGGCTGCTGACCTCGGCGTTCCTGCACGACGGGCCGACCCACATCCTGTTCAACATGTGGGCACTGTGGGTCATCGGCCCCCCACTCGAACGGTGGTTGGGCCGCACCCGGTTCGTCGCCCTGTACTTGCTGAGTGCGCTGGGCGGGTCGGTGGTGGTGTTCCTGTTGACGCCGATCAACGTGCCGACACTGGGAGCCTCCGGCGCGATCTTCGGCCTGTTCGCCGCCACGCTGGTGCTCTCCCGCAAGCTCAACCTCGACATGCGGTGGATCGCCGGACTGATCGTGGTGAACCTGGTCATCACGTTCGTCGTGCCGTCGATCAGCTGGCAGGGCCACCTCGGTGGCTTGCTGACCGGTGCGGCTCTCGGCGCGTTGTACGGCTACGCGCCGCGGGCCCACCGCGTGCTGATCGAGGTGGCGGCGTCCCTGGTGCTGGTGGCGTTGTGCGTCGCCCTGGTGTGGTGGCGGGCGACGAGCCTGCTGACCG
Source organism: Mycolicibacterium hodleri (assembly GCA_006864685.1). GTDB lineage: Bacteria > Actinomycetota > Actinomycetes > Mycobacteriales > Mycobacteriaceae > Mycobacterium > Mycobacterium hodleri_B. Next base: position 111,426 of record VIFX01000017.1, read on the forward strand.
GTGTCGGCTAGCGGTTAGGGCGTGCCGCCGCAACGGTTCTTGAGGTCCATCAGCGGCTGACGGATTCCGGTGATGTCGTTCTTCGTGTCCGGGTGCACGTTCAGGTAGTCCTTCATCTGCGTCGACACCTGGTCCTTCGGCAGCCCTTCGAGACTGGTCACGAACCAGTTGTAGTCGGGGTGCGTGAACAGGTATGCCGAGGTCGCGGCGTCGACGCCGGCCCTGACGCCCTCGAGGTCGGCGGCCGAGCAGTTGGGCGGGTTCAGCGCCGGATCCTCGTTGGCGAACGCCGACGGCAACGCCCCGAAGAGCGTGGTGCCGATCAGCCCGCCGGCGAGTAGCGCTCCACCGGTGAGGCGACGCGCGACGCGTCCGGGCGACGACGGGGCGGGGGATCCAATAGCGGACATGATCAGGCTCCTTTGGTGTGTGCACTGAGTTTGCCGTGGGATACGACACATTGCATGTCTCACGAGTCAATTCACAGGTTATTCGCCAATGTCTCACAGTCCCCACGCGGGTGGCTCTCATGTCTCGAGGTGTCGTCGTTCTCGGAACACGTTGATAACGAGCCGATTACACCGCGCGTGGGCGGCAAGGCGTCAGTTGGCGGCGCTGTTAGCTTGCGCAGGACGGATTGTTCTAGGAGATGGGATCCAGCCGTGTTGGCGACGATCAGTAGTGGATTTCGACGCGGATGGGCGCGACGGCTCGCCGTGTGCGCACTCGTCGTCGCGGTGATGCCGGGCGTGCTTGGCGGGGCCGGGCTGATGCCGACGGCGTCGGCGTACTCCCGGGCGGGGCTGCCGGTCGAGGGGCTGCAGGTGCCGTCGGCGGCGATGGGCCGCAACATCCTGGTTCAGTTTCAGGGTGGCGGACCGCACGCGGTCTACCTCCTGGACGGTCTCCGCGCGCAGGACGACTTCAGCGGGTGGGACATCAACACCCCCGCGTTCGAATGGTTCTACGAGTCGGGGGTGTCCTTGGTGATGCCCGTCGGCGGCCAATCCAGCTTCTACAGCGATTGGTACCAGCCGGCCAAGGGAAGCAACGGCACGTCGACCTACAAGTGGGAGACCTTCCTGACCCAGGAGCTGCCCGCGTACCTGGCCGCCAACAAGGGCATCTCGCCGACGGGCAACGCCGTGGTCGGCCTGTCGATGTCGGGTGGCGCCGCGCTGAACCTGGCGGCGCACTATCCGTCGCAGTTCATCTTCGCCGGGTCGCTGTCCGGCTTCCTCAATCCGTCGGCGGGCCTGTGGCCGACGATGATCGGCTTCGCCATGAAGGACGCGGGTGGTTACAACGCCACCGACATGTGGGGCGTGTCGAGTGACCCGGCCTGGCGGCGCAACGACCCGATGGTGAACCTGCCGACGCTGGTGGCCAACAACACCGCCATCTGGGTGTACTGCGGCAACGGCAGGACGTCGGACCTGGACTCGGCTGGCGACTTCGGCGTGCAGTACAGCGCGCAGTTCCTGGAGAACATCACCATCAACACCAACAAGGACTTCCAGAAGCAGTACCTGGCCCTTGGCGGCCGCAACGCCGTGTTCAACTTCCCCAACGACGGCACCCACAGCTGGGGTTACTGGGGCGCTCAACTGCAGGCGATGAAGCCCGATCTGCTCAGGGTGCTCGGCGTCGGCGTTGCGCCGCCGCCACCGCCGCCTGCCCCGCCGGTCGGGTAGAACCGGCCGCGGTCGGGTAGAAGTGAGGCATGGCGAGCGTCGACGTAGCGGTTACCTCCAAGCTCTCTCCCGACAAGGCGTGGAAGTTGGCGTCCGACCTCGGCCGCTTCGACGAGTGGCTGACGATCTTCGGCGGCTGGCGCAGTCCGGTGCCCGACGTGATCGAGGAGGGCACCAAGGTGTCGTCGTTGATCAAGGTCAAGGGCTTCCGCAACACCATCCACTGGGAGGTGACGAACTACGACGAGCCCAACCGCATCGAGATGTGCGGCAAGGGGTTCGGCGGGGTTCAGATCTCGTTGCGCACCGACATCAGTGACGCTGACCCCGGTACGACGTTCCACCTCGTCGCCGATCTCAGTGGCGCGGTGCTCAACGGGCCGGTCGGCGCACTGGTCGCGCGGGTGATCAAGGGTGACGTCAAGCGGTCGGTGGAGAACCTGGCGAGCCTCCAGTAGGGGCTCAGGTCTCGCGGAACGTGACGTTGTCGGCGAGCGGACTGCGTGGCACGTCCAGGGTGTTGGCGGCGAAGCTCGGGTCTGGATAGCCGATCGACACCCCGCAGAGGATTCGCATGTCCTCGGTGATGCCGAGCTGCTCGCGGATCACCTCCGGATAACCGGCGATCGACACCTGCACGCAGCTGCCGATGCCCCGTGCGGTCAACGCCAGCATGAAGGTCTGCAGGAACATGCCGACCCCCAGCGCGTCGACGTAGTCCAGGTCGCGGTGCATGCAGACGACCGCCCCGAGCGGCGCCCGGAAGAACTCCCAATTCCTCAACACCGCAATGCGTCTCGCTGCGGCGTCGTGACGCGGCACGCCCATCGTCCCGTAGAGGATGGCGCCTAGGTCGCGCCGGAAGTGGCTGAACTCCTCCGGCAGCGGCGGCACCTTCGGGTCGCCCTTGGTTGCCTCCTCGAGAAGCGCTTCGACCAGACGGTCGCGGGCCGGACCGGAGTTGAACACCACCCGCCACGGCTGGATGTTGGAGTTGGACGGGGCCCGCACGGCGAGGTCGAGCGCTTCGATTACCAACTCCTTCGGAACGGGTTTGTCCCGCAAGAACAGTCGGGTCGAACGCCGCGCACGGATGGTGTCTTCGAGGTCGTACATCGGTCCCCCTAGAGCGTGGCGACGTAACCGCCGTCGACTCGGACGTCCGCGCCGGTGGTGTTGCCGGAGCGACTGCTGGCCAGGAAGACGGCGAGGTCGGCGACTTCCCCCGGGGCGGTGAAGCGGCCCGTCGGTGCACCAGCGGAGACGGAGGCGACCACGTCGTCGGCGGTCGCGCCGCTGGCCGAGGCGAACTGGGCCGCCACCCCGCCGTCGGCGAGCCACAGATCGGTCGACACCGGCCCGGGACTGATCGTGTTGACGCGAATTCCCTTGGGGCCGAACTCCTTCGACAGACTCTTCGCGTAGCTGGCCAAGGCGGCCTTGGTGGCGCTGTAGTCGACGATGTTGGGTTCGGGCAGCGTCGCGTTGACCGATCCGATCATCACCACCGCGCCGCCGCCGCGTGCCAGCATGTGCGGCAACGCCTCTCGCGTGGTGCGTACGGCGGACATGAAGTTCACGGCCAGTGCCGCGTCCCATTCCTCGTCGGTGACCGACAGGATGCCGCCGAACCGCGTCGCCACGGCCCCGGTGTTGTTGACCAGAACGTCGACCCCACCCCGCGCGGCGGCCGCCTCGACCAAGGCCCGCGGACCCTCGGCGGTGGCGAGGTCGGCGGCGACGAACAGGGCCGAACCCGCGTCCTCGAGCGCGCCGAGCTCGGGCGAGTTGTTCCTGGCGCCGGCGACGACGAAGGCCCCCGCGGCGACGAATGCCTGGCTGACGGCCAGCCCGATCCCCCTACTTGCGCCGGTGACGACGACGATCTTGTTCGCGAGGCCCATGTCCATGGTGCATATCGTGCGTCATGAATCGCGTTCTGACAGTGGATCGGTGATCAGGTGGGGTACGGCGGGTAGCCCCTGCGCAGTCGGGCCTCGTCGAGCCAGCGGCGGGTCGAGCCGCTCGTCGGGAGTACGCCCGAACGCACTCCGTAGTCAGCCATCTGGAGGACGATCACGGCGATTGCCGCACCGGCGGTGACCCATCGGCCGGCGTGACGTCGTCGGATCAGCAGGATGGTGCCGGTGATCAGCGCCGCGGCCACCGCCAGCCTGGCGACGCCCGCGAAGGCGAGGTAGCCGATGGCGGCCAATCCCTGGAACAGCGTGAGGAGCAGACCGAGCACCATCGACGTGCTCGCGGTGCCCGAGCTGGCGGGGCGCTGCGGGTAATACGGGTACGGCTGTTGCCCGTAGGGCTGCGGTGGTTGCTGCCAGGGGTTCACGAGCAACGACGCTAGCAAGTCGGTGTCTCCCGGCGGGCATGCCTTTGGGACGCTATGTCCGTTTTCTACACCGTGGTTGCGAATCTGCGGCGCGGCCGGCAGATCGCGACCGTGGTGCGGAAAAGCGTCGTAGCGCGTAGAAGATATGCACCCGGGGGAAGAGGCGGCGCTGGCGCCTGAGTGCCGATTTCTGCCTCACGGCTGTGGAAATGGAGCGCGGCCGGCAGATCGCGACCGTGGTGTAGAAAACCGTCGTAGCGCGAAGAACATGTGTACCCAGGGGGAGAGGCGGCGCTGGCGCCGGAGCGCTGAAGAGGGCGCTCGGGTCGAAGCCGGTTGGCTACACCTCTACGGTGTAGTTACGAGGTGTGTCGCATCGCCGATGAAGGGTGTCGAGGACGTTGTTGGGCCATGGGCTGGTCGTCCTCTTCGCGCTGTGCTCGGCCGTGTGCATGGCCATCGGCATCGTCGTGCGACAGCGGGCCACGATGGATCTGCCAGCCGATCAGAGTGTCAGCCCTCGCATGTTTGCCACCCTGCTGCGGCGACCGCTCTGGTGGGCGGGCACGTCGGTGGCGGTCTTGGGCTACGTCTTTCAGGCGCTCGCACTGATAAAGGGTTCGCTGATCGTCGTCCAGCCACTTCTGGTGTCGGCGTTGCTGTTTGCCCTTCCGCTCAGCGCCCGGCTGGCCGGCCGCCGCGTCACCCGTCGGGAATGGCTGTGGGCGGCACTGCTGACGGTGTCGCTGGCATTCTTCGTCCTGCTCGCGCGCCCAGGTCCGCCGGATCGGCCGGCATCGCTGGTGGTTTCGGCCGTCGTCTCCGTGGCCTGCGTGGTGCTCATCGCCGCCTGCATTCTGGTTGCTCGACGCATGGAGGGCGCGCGCAGGGCGGTGTTGTTCGCCGTCGGTGTCGGGGTCCTGTTCGGAGCGGTCGCCGTCGTCACCAAGTACGTCATGCACCTGATGAACGAACGCGGGGCCCTCGGGTTGCTGGCCACACCCGCGCCCTATCTGCTGGTTGCCCTGGGGATCATCGCGACGCTGCTGCAGCAGTCCGCCTTCCACGCCGGAGCGCTTCAGACGTCGGTGCCCGCGATGCTCGTTCTCGAGCCCATCGTCGCGGTGTGCCTCGGCGCGGTCCTCCTCGGCGAGGAACTCGACGTCGACGGTTTCCAGCTCATCGCGCTGGCCCTTGCGGTCGGCGCGATGACCGCCGCGACCTTCTCGCTCGGGCGAGGCGAAGGTGCCTATGCGGCCGAGCTGGAGATCGAGGCGGCCCGCGCCGCCTGACTAGTCCCGCGTCGAGGTGAAGTAGGTGACGCCGTTCATGGTGGGACCGTCGTCCTCGGCCTCGGGGATCGCGTCGAACCCGTTGGACGACAACAGCTGCCCCATGGGCGTGCCGACCGACGACCAGCCGCGGGCGTCGAGGTACTCGCCGACGTCGTTGCGCTCACCCACGAAGGTGAGGTCGGTGAAGTCGAGGTCCAGGCCGTGCTCGCGCATCTTGTCGGTCGACTCGCGCATCCGCTCGCGGTTTGCCTCGGAGTTGAGGTCGGCGGTGTTCGGGACGGCCTCGCTGCCCAGCCGGCTGCCGGGTGCGCTGAGCGCGGTGACGGCGTCGAGCAGACGGTCCTGCGCCTCGGGGGGCAGGTAGCCGTACAGGCCCTCGGCGATCCACGCCGACGGCTGGGTGGCGTCGAACCCTGCGGCTTGGAGTGCCGCCGGCCAGTCGTCACGCAGGTCGACGGCCACTGTGCGACGGTCGGCCTTGGGCGCCGCGCCGAGTCCGGCCAGCGTCGTCGTCTTGAACTCGATGACGGCTGGCTGGTCGATCTCGTACACCGTCATGTCCGCGGGCCAGTCCAGCCGGTAGGCCCGGGCGTCCAGGCCGGAGGCCAGGATCACGGCCTGGCGGATGCCGGCGGCCGCGGCGTCTGCGAAGAACTGGTCGAAGTAGCGCGTCCTTGCGGCCATCGCGGCTGGCATCTGCGCCAGGCCCCAGCTCGTACCACCGGAGTCCACGTCGGCGGAGGACAGCTCGCCGCTGGCCCAGCGCGTCATGAAGTCGACCCCGACGGCGCGCACCAGCGGTTCGGCGAACGGATCGTCGATCATGCCGTCGCGGGTGGCGATGGCCCTGGCCGCCGCCACCAGGGTCGCAGTAGCGCCCACGCTGGTGGCGAGATCCCAGGTGTCTTCGTTCGTGCGGGTCATCGTGTACCTCTCGTATTGATTGCTTAGCCAGCATAACGACTAACCCTGTGAGTGGCCTCGCTCACAGGAAACTGGCAGGTCAGGCATTTGGGGCATATGTTTAGTTTTGCTAACGTTGTAACGATCGGGTCAGGCAAGGGCGCCTGCCGAAGCAGTCTTCATCGAATAAACGTAGATATTTCTAGGGGTCTTCCATGTCGAACAACAGCCGCGAAGCGCGCCTCGAGCGCCGCGTCGCCAACCTGTACAACGACGACGAGCAGTTCGCCGCCGCAAAGCCAGACAACGCCGTCAGCGAGGCCGCCGGTCAACCCGAGCTACGCCTGCCCGACGTCGTCCGAACGATCATGGAGGGCTACGCCGACCGGCCCGCCCTCGGCCAGCGCGCCGTCGAATACGTCACCGAAGCGGGCCGCACCACCGCCAAGTTGGCGCCCCGCTTCGAAACCGTCACCTACGGCGAGCTCTGGGAGCGCGTGCAGGCCTTCGCCGCCGCGCTGCGGAGCCAGCCGGTCGACGCCGGTGACCGCATCGCCATCCTCGGCTTCACCAGCGTCGACTACACCGTCATCGACGTCGCCACCACGCAACTCGGCGCGGTATCGGTCCCGCTGCAGACCAGCGCCCCCCAGGCGCAACTGCAGCCGATCGTCGCCGAGACCGAACCCGTCGTGGTCGCCTCGAGCGTCGACTACCTCGACGACGCCGTCGAGCTCATCCTCGCCGCAGCGCAGGAACCCGCCCGCCTGATCGTGTTCGACTTCCAGCCGCAGGTCGACGACCAGCGCGAGGCGCTCGACGCCGCCAAGGCTCGCCTGGCAGGGACCTCCGTGGTTGTGGAGACCATGGCCGACGTGCTGGCCCGTGGCCGCACACTGGACGCGCCCCGCGGCGTGACCGCAGCGGACGACGATCCCATCTCGCTTCTCGTCTACACCTCGGGAAGCACCGGGGCGCCGAAGGGCGCGATCTACCCCGAGTCCAAGGTCGCCAACATGTGGCGCACGGTCGCCAACACCCACTGGGACGACAACCAGGGCGTACTTCCCGCCATCTCGCTCGCCTTCCTGCCGATGAGCCACGTGATGGGCCGCGGCATCCTCTACGGCGCGCTGGCCGCCGGTGGCACCGTCAACTTCGCCGCCCGCAGCGACCTGTCCACCTTCCTCGAGGACCTGGCGCTGACCAGGCCCACGCAGCTCAGCTTCGTCCCGCGTATCTGGGACATGCTCCATCAGGAGTACCTCAGCCAGACCGACCGTGGCGCGACGGTCGACGAGCTCAGGCAGAGCCTTCTCGGCGGCCGGTTCGTCACCGCGCTGACCGGGTCCGCACCCATCTCGCCCGAGCTGAAGACCTGGGTCGAGGACTTCCTCGACATGCACGTGCTGGAGGGCTACGGCTCGACCGAGGCGGGCGCGGTCTTCGTCGACGGCGTCATCCGGCGCCCACCGGTGATCGACTACAAGCTCGTCGACGTGCCCGAGCTGGGCTACTACGGCACCGACCGGCCACACCCCCGCGGCGAGCTGCTGGTCAAGTCCGAGCAGGTCTTCCCCGGCTACTACAAGCGTCCCGAGGTCACCGCCCAGGTATTCGACGCCGACGGCTACTACAAGACCGGTGACATCGTCGCCGAGCTCGGGCCCGACAAGGTCCAATACCTCGACCGGCGCAACAACGTCTTGAAGCTCTCGCAGGGCGAATTCGTCACCGTCTCCAAGCTGGAGGCCGCCTTCACCGCCAGCCCGCTGGTGCACCAGATCTACATCTACGGCAACAGCGCCCGGCCGTACCTGCTGGCCGTGGTGGTTCCCACCGAAGACGCCCAATCACGTTACGACGCCACCGAACTGAAGTCGGCGATCGCCGACTCGCTGAAGGAGGCCGCCAAGACGGCCGGACTCCAGTCCTACGAAGTTGCCCGCGACTTCCTCGTCGAGACGACTCCCTTCACGGTGGAGAACGGTCTGCTGACCGGCATCCGCAAGCTGGCCTGGCCAAAGCTCAAGGAGCGCTACGGCGCCGAGCTGGAGCAGCGGTACGCCGATCTGGCCGACGGACAGGAAGGCGAACTGCGGGCACTGCGCCAGAGCGGCGCCGACCAGCCCGTCCTCGAGACCGTCAGCCGGGCGGCGAGCGCGCTACTCGGTGCGGCCGCCTCCGACGTCCGGGCCGACGCACAGTTCACCGACCTCGGCGGAGACTCGTTGTCCGCCTTGACCTTCGCCAACCTGCTTCACGACATCTTCGGGGTCGACGTTCCCGTCGGCGTGATCGTCAGCCCGGCCAGCGACCTTGCGTCGATCGCCGCGTACGTCGAGGCAGAGCGCGCCGGCGGCAGCAAGCGGCCGACGTACGACGCGATCCACGGTCGCGACGCCACCGTGGTGCGCGCCGCCGACCTGACCCTCGACAAGTTCGTCGACGCCGAAACACTCGCCGCCGCGACGTCGATCCCCGGCCCCAGCTCCGAGGTGCGGACCGTGCTGCTCACCGGCGCAACGGGATTCCTCGGCCGCTACCTCGCCCTGGAATGGCTGGAACGGATGGACCTGGTCGACGGCAAGGTCATCTGCATCGTCCGCGCCAAGTCCGACGCGGAGGCCCGCGCCCGGCTGGACGCCACGTTCGACAGTGGCGACCCAAAGCTGTTGGAGCACTACCGCTCTCTGGCCGCCGAGCATCTCGAGGTGCTCGCGGGTGACAAGGGTGAGGCCAACCTCGGCCTCGACGACGCCACCTGGCAGCGGTTGGCCGACACCGTCGACCTAATCGTCGACCCGGCGGCGCTGGTCAACCACGTCCTGCCCTACAGCCAGCTGTTCGCGCCGAACGTGCTCGGCACCGCGGAGCTCATCCGCATCGCCCTCACCACGAAGATCAAGCCGTTCGTCTACGTGTCCACGATCGCCGTCGGCGCGGGCATCAACCCCGCCGACAACACCGAGGATGCCGACGTCCGCGTGGTCAGCGCCACCCGCGTGGTCGACGACGGCTACGCCAACGGATACGGCAACAGCAAGTGGGGCGGCGAGGTGCTGCTGCGCGAGGCCAACGAGCACTACGGCCTACCCGCGTCGGTGTTCCGCTGCGACATGATCCTGGCCGACACCACCTACGCCGGTCAGCTCAACCTGCCCGACATGTTCACGCGCATGATGCTGAGCCTGGTGGCGACCGGCGTTGCGCCGCAGTCGTTCTACCAGCTGGGCGCCGACGGTGGTCGCCAGCGGGCGCACTACGACGGGCTGCCGGTCGAGTTCATCGCCGAGGCCATCTCGACGCTGGGCGTGCACGTTCAGGACGGCTTCGAGACCTATCACGTGATGAACCCGTATGACGACGGCATCGGCATGGACGAGTTCGTCGACTGGCTGGTCGAGGCCGGCCATTCGATTCGCCGCGTCGAGGACTACGGCGACTGGCTGCAGCGCTTCGAGACCACGCTGCGGAGCCTGCCGGAGAAGCAGCGCAACGCTTCACTGCTGCCGCTGCTGCACAACTACCAGTCCCCGGAGCATCCGGTGAACGGGTCGATCGCCCCGACCGACCGGTTCCGGGCTGCCGTGCAGGAAGCGAAGATCGGACCGGACAAGGACATTCCGCACATCTCGTCCGACGTGATCGTCAAGTACGTCACGGATCTGGAGTTGCTCGGCCTGCTCTAGTCGACGTCGTTGGGGGCGTCGGGGACTCAGGGGTTGATCGTGTACTCGCCGATCTGGCGTCCCCAGACGGTCTCGGTGGCCAACGGCTGCCCGAGCTCGAGGTGGTTGTACGGCGCGATGGACGCCCCGGTGTCCATCACCAGATACGGCATCGGCCACAGATCCCTGGTCACCGGCTGCCAGCACCCCGGCCGGCCCTCGGGACCGCCGCGCGCATTCACGCGCGGCAGGTTGTCGGGGTAGACGTAGGCGTTGCCAGGGCCGACGAGCTCGTCGCGGAGGTTCAACGAGTAGCCGTTGCCGCCGCCGAACTTCGAGAACGCCGGTTCGACGTCGTGGTAATTGCGGATGGTGCAGAACAATTCGGGGCTGTACTCGTCGAGTAGGGCACTGGTCGGCACCAGGTCGGCCACTCCGCGGACCAGGTACGGGGCGCCCTTCTCGACGACGTCGGCGGCGGTGTTGCCGAAGCCGACCGCCGACATCAGGGCCGCGTCGAGGTCACCGCTGCGCTCGTTGAGCGTGCCCGCCGTGACCACCGCGCCCGTCAACCCGTCGAATAGGTCTGGTGCACTGGCGGAGTAGACGTCGGCGAGGTCGGCCAATCTCTGGTTGTCCTCGCGGAGCCTGGGCAGCAACGGGTTGACGTCGGCCAGGATCGCGTTGCCGTTTTCGATCGACTCCCCGAAGCGGCTTCCCAAGCCGCTCAGCGCCTGTGCGGTCGCGGTGAGCGTTTGGTTCAGCTTCACGGGGTCGACGTGGTGGGCCACCTCCACCACCGTCTCGAAGAGGGTGTTGAACTCGGTGCTGGTGTTCGTCGACCGGATGGGGGTGGCTGGGCTCACCCGCGCCGCGTCGGGCTTGGCGGGGGTCGACAGCGCAACGTACTTGTTGCCAAACACCGTGGAGGCCTTGATCTCCGCGTCGACGTTGGCAGGAAGCAGCCCGACGTCGTCTCGCGCCACGTCCAGGGCCAACCTTGCCATCGGCGTCCCGTCGACGTTCACGGCGTCGACCGCCGCGACGCGGCCGATCTCGACGCCGTTGTAGGTCACCTTCGACCCCGGGTCAGTCGACAGGCCGGATCGTGGGGAGAGCAGTGTCAGCTGGGTGTTGTCGGAGAACACGCCGCGGAATTGGCACCACACCAACGCCAGTACGACGCCGACGATCAGGAAGAGCACCGTCGCCGACGTCTTGACCGGAGGGTCGTGACGCCAATGCCGGAAGCGGGGCTCCAAGGCGGTCAGCGGCGAGTGGATGACCTGCTCCCTTCGGACCGTCGGCCCCGGAGCGGTACGACGGCAGAAGTGTCCCAACCGGTTGGTGGGGATGCAAGCCTGACGGGAAGAGTGCGGCGTTGATCACCTTTCCCGACCAATCATGGTCTGGGACACACCGATCGAGCCGCGGGCCCGTCAGCCGTTGCCGAAGCCGATGAGGCTGTGCACCTGCGGAAGGGTCGCCGTGGTGGCGAAACCGGGCGCGGCCGCGCAGACCGCCGGAATCGCGTTGAGCACCTGCATTGCGGTGGCGACGTTCGCGGAGTTGACGTGCTCCAGCATCGAGGCGTCCCGTTCGAAGCTCGCCAGCGACAGGAAGTGCGCCCGCATCGAGGGATCGCCCTCGATGGTCAGCGTCCAGCCCTCCCTGGGTTTCGGCCAGTGCCCGGGGTATTCGTTGCCGACGGTCCACAACGTCTCGATCTCGACAAGTGGCCGACCGTCGCGGCGACCCACCCAGTTCCACCGCTGACCCGCGGTGGTCCCCGCCCGCAACACGTGATCGAAGATCTCGTGATCGTGTTTGGCGGCGACGGCCTCGACGTTCGCCGTCACCTCGTCGATGCCGGAATGCAACGCGTCGGCCAACAGCCACACCTGCTCGACGAAGATCGAACTGTTGAACGCCAGGAAGTCGCTTGACGTCGTGGAGATTTCGTCGACCGGCCGACCGAAGCGCATGTTGTCGAACGTGATCGCCGTGCTGTCGTACACCGACCAGTCCGCCCGCTCTTGGAGCTTCAGCTTGTCGATGGTGCGGCTCATACCCGACAGCGCCAGCGGCAGCGCACCCGAGAGGTTGCCCGGGTTGAGCCCGCAACCGTGAACACTGGTGCCGCCCTTCAGGCAGGCGGCCAGCACGCGGTCGCGGTCCCTTAGCCGAATGCGATTGGGATGGAACAGGAATGCCGTCGTCACGACGTTCTTGCCACTGGCCAGGATCGCGCACACCTCGCTGATCGACGTCAGCCTCGGGGTGTACACCACGCAGTCCGCCTCGACGGCCAGCGCCCGGTCGAGGTCGGTCGTCGCAAGCACGCCGACGGGGTCGCGACCGATCAGGGTGCCGGCGTCGACGCCGTCCTTGTCCGCGGAATGAACCTTGACGCCCACCAACTCGAGACCGGAGCGCGGATCGAGGATCGTCGCCAGCGCTTCCTTTCCCACCGCGCCGGTACCCCACTGAATGATGCGTAGTGCCATCCGATCACAGTGACACGTCAGCCCCTGGCACGTCGAGACTTTCGACTACCGGCGTTCAGGCATGCCACGACGACCAGTGCGTCACCGCCACGGTGACCACCGGACCGTCGAGCGCCACCCGTTCGTACTGGGTGTACTTCTCGCGCAACGCGGCATACCCGACGGCCATCTGCTCGCCGCTCTCGTGCACCGTCGCCAACCCGTCCGCGCGCACCCACCACAGCTGCGCCCAGTCGTCGTCGTAGTGGTCGACCAGCAGGCTCACCCGGGGATTGGCGGCGATGTTCGCGAGCCGGCGCAAGCGCCACGTCGACTTCCGCTTGGCGTCCACCGCGGTGTACAGCGTCGTCTCGTCACCGACGGTCCGCACCGTGAAGACGATGGGAACCAGATGCGGTGCACCGTCCTCTGCGACCGTGGACAGCACCGCCACCGGCGCCTCCGCGAACCGTGCGACGGCGTCGAACTCGGTCACCGCGAGGGCTTTTGGGGACTCACGCTCATCGGCGAGCGGGTGACGTTTTGTTCGGGCTTCTTGGTCGGCCGTGACGGTTGACGCACGATCACCGGCGCCCGCTCGATCTCCGACGCGGACGGGGGAGGAGGTGGCGGG